>NZ_VEVQ02000011.1 GCF_006491595.2 Flavobacterium jejuense | reverse complement strand
TGTCTTTTTGTTACATATAAACCGTTCTTTTTTTATAATAAAAAGTATAAAAAACACTAAAAGGTTGGTTAAAAGGCTTTTATTTTTTTCTGCAACAAAAATAGAACCAAGTTCTTTTAGATTTATATTTTTTTCAACTTTAACTATATTTATATAAAAACTGTAGTTTGTGTTAAGATTTTTATTTAAGCATCGTTCAAAAAAAGTCTTCTTTTAAAAAAAATCAAAAACAAACCTTAAACAAGTTGTACCACAACCTCCAAACAAAACCATAACCAAACTCGAACAAAGCTTATTCAATAATTATATTTGTATAGCTAAAGCAGGATTAGTTTAATAACCTGTATAGCTATTTTAGGACCGGTCTTACTTTATCCTTACTCCATAATAAAGGCATATCAAAAGCATATTAAAGGCATGGATAGTGTATGCTAATAGTATGAAAATAGAATCGTAATCTTAATTTTAACTTGTTAATAAATTTTCATTGCAAAAAGAGAAAAATTAGGTATTTTTACGGAAAATTCATAGATTATGAGCACAGATAAAGACGCAAAATTAAAAGCCTTACAATTAACATTAGATAAATTAGATAAAACCTACGGAAAAGGAACAGTGATGAAAATGGGTGATGCCGCTGTAGAAGAAGTAGAAACCATTTCTTCGGGTTCTTTGGGTCTGGATTTAGCTCTTGGTGTAAATGGGTATCCAAAAGGAAGAATTATTGAAATATACGGTCCTGAATCTTCTGGTAAAACCACTTTAACATTACATGCAATTGCAGAAACTCAAAAAGCAGGTGGAATTGCTGCATTCATTGATGCTGAACATGCTTTTGATCGTTTTTATGCTGAAAAATTAGGGATTGACATAGACAACTTAATTATTTCACAACCTGATAACGGAGAACAAGCCTTAGAAATTGCAGAAAGTTTAATCCGTTCAGGTGCAGTTGATATTGTTGTTATTGACTCAGTGGCTGCTTTAACACCAAAAAGCGAAATTGAAGGAGATATGGGTGATTCCAAAATGGGATTACATGCTCGTTTAATGTCACAAGCACTTCGTAAATTAACAGGAACTATTCACAAAACCAAATGTACCGTTTTCTTTATCAATCAGCTTCGTGATAAAATTGGAGTTATGTTTGGAAGCCCAGAAACTACAACAGGAGGAAACGCTTTAAAATTTTACGCTTCAATTAGAGTAGATATTAGAAGATCTTCTCAAATTAAAGATGGCGAAAATGTAATAGGAAATAGAACGAAAGTAAAAATTGTAAAAAACAAAGTAGCACCTCCTTTTAGAACAGCTGAATTTGACATCATGTATGGTGAAGGTGTCTCTAAAGTAGGAGAAGTATTAGACTTAGCAGTAGAGTTTGAAATTGTTAAAAAAAGTGGCTCTTGGTTTAGCTATGGCGAGACAAAATTAGGACAAGGTAGAGATTCAGTAAAAGCATTAATAAAAGACAATCCAGAACTAATGGATGAACTAGAACTAAAAATAAAAGAAACCATAAAAGCCAATAACGCTTAAAAATAAAAAATCACGAAATATTCGTGATTTTTTATTTTTATACGCAACCATCTTTAAAAATTTGCATCTTTAAAGTAAGACTAAAGACACAAATAATCTTTTTTTCAAGATGATAAAATATAATGACTTAAAAAGGGTAAAATATACAAAATCGCCATTACTAACTTTTTTTACCCAAACAAATGAAAATTCATTAAATAGGAAAATAAACTATTCAGATAATAAAATAAAAACAATACCCTAATAAAAATAAAATTTAGACATATGAAAAAGATACTTTTTTTACTAAGTATATTTTTAGTATTAAACTCATGCAGTATTGATGAAGGAGAAAAATACCATTTTGAATTATTAGCTGTAGAAGAAGCAATTGTGCCAGATAGTTTTGAACTGGATGGGGTTTATGAAATAAAACTAAAATATTACAGACCTTCTAATTGTCATTCCTATGATGGTTTATATTATGACAAATATTTAAACACAAGAACGATTGCTGTTAGAAATGTGGTTTTTGAAAGAGACAATTGTAATCCAATTGATGCTGAACTAGCAGAAGTTTCTTTTGATTTTCATGTTACCAATAATGGTTCTTATATATTTAAATTTTGGCAAGGTACAGATGCTAATGGTGAAGATGTTTATTATGAAGTAGAAGTTCCTGTTATTTGATAAAAAACAGATAAAAATTTTGATAATTGACCAACTCATAAATGATTGTAAGAAAGGAAATACTAAGGCTTTTGAGCAAATATACAGACTACTAAGTCCAAAGATATTTGCAGTTTGTCTTAAGTATTCGAGAAGCTACGAGGAAGCTCAAGACAATTTACAAGAAGGTTTTATTATTTTATATGAAAAAATTAATCAATTTCACTTCAAAGGATCATTTGAAGGTTGGGCAAAAAGAGTGGTTATAAATCATATTCTTCTACAATACAGGAATCAAGGTGTTTTTGAAATTATTTCGGAAAATTTACCAGATAACTCAGAAATAGAAGTAGATGATGAACAAATATCTCTTGATTTTTTAACAAAAATAATTCAAGAGTTGCCAGATAGATATAGACTAGTATTTAATCTTTACGTGATGGATGGATATTCTCACAAAGAAATTGCAGAGATGCTAGAAATTAATATTGGAACATCAAAATCTAACTTAGCAAGAGCTAAAGCTATTTTAAAAAATAAAATTGAAGCAAATAATGATGCTTCAATTCCAAAGACAAAATGAAAGAGAACAAAAACATAGAGCGTTTGTTTCAAGAGAAATTTAAAGACTTTGAGGTAGCTCCTCCTGAAGATTCTTGGAAAACAATCGCTTCAAAAATTGAAGAAAAAAAGAAAAAAAGAAGAGTCATTCCGTTTTGGTTTAAAGCTTCTGGCATTGCCGCTTCACTATTTATAGGCTTATTTTTAATACTAAATTATGAATCAAATACCATTAGCAATAAAACAGAAGAAAAAGTAGTATTCGATAATAGTAAAGAAAAAAATGAATTTGAAAACTTAAATCAACTAGAAACGAATAAAAGTATAGAAAATAAAAATGAAGTAGTTGAAAGTGATAACAGTATTGATTCTAAAAACAAAACTATAAGTAACGAGGATAAATTAGAAAAAATAAACTTAATAAAAAACCAAGAAAAGGATGCCAATTCTAAAAATGAAACTCTAGTTATTAGCACTAAAGAAGACAAACCTTTAGAAACATATAAAAACAAAAAAAGAAGCACTAATCAAAATATACTTGAAAAAGAAAATCAGAATTTGATTAACAAATCAACACTCGTTTCAAATGACAAAGAAAACAATTCTAATAAATCATTAAAATGGAATGATACCAACAAAAATGAGAGCATTATTGTTTCTAAAAATCAACAAAACTCATCTGAAACAAACATTAACGAAAGTACAGCTGAAAAGGCTAATTTGATTAATAAAGAAAAAGTAATTGATGCTTTTTACACAAATAAAACAAATGCAATCTCAGAAAAAAGCAAAAATAATAAACCTGATATAGATAACGAGATAAACCTCAAAAGTAGCATTACTAGAAACAATACTAAAGAAAATAAATTAGACAATAGTATAACAGAAAACAAGTCAGTTGATATAAATAGTTTTAATAAAGAAAATACGACTATTGAAACTACAAACAATAAACCAAATAATATATTAAATATAACTAAATCAAACGATGGTTTTATCAAAGATAGTACTACTGTAGTTGCCGAAGTTGAAACAGAGGTAAATGCTTTAGAACAATTGCTAAAAGAAAAGGAAGAGGGAAAGAATGCTGATGAAAAAGAAAAAGAGAAAAGAAGTAAATGGGTGGTTAGCAGCAATGCTGCACCCGTTTATTTCAATTCAATTTCTAATGGTTCACCTATCGACGAGCAGTTTACAAGTAATCAAAAAAGCTATGCTAAAACATTAAGTTTTGGCTTGGGCTTACAATATGCTATAACAAATAAAATTAGTATTCGTTCAGGAGTTAATTCTATTAACATAAATTACAATACTAATGATGTTTATTACTCTAGTTCACTAGGACAAGTTAATGCTTCTTCCTTAAATATTGCTCAAAACAGTAATGCTCAAAACCTTATTTTAAGAGGCACACCTGAATCAACTGCAACTATTCTATCAACAGATGTAGAAAACTTAAGTGAATCCTCTAACACAGCAAGTCTAAATCAAGAAATGGGATATATAGAAATTCCTTTAGAGTTAAGCTATAAAATTTTAGATAAAAAAATTGGCATCGAATTCATTGGAGGAATGAGTACTTTACTTTTAAACAAAAATAACATTTCTTTAGTTTCAAGAGGATCAGAAATGTCAATTGGTGAAGCAAATAATTTAAACAATATACATTTTAGTAGTAATATCGGTTTGGGTTTTAACTACAATTTTTGGAAATCATTTCAATTAAATGTCCAACCTGTATTCAAATATCAAATCAACACTTTTAATTCTAATTCAGGAAACTTTAAACCCTATATAATTGGTTTATATTCTGGAGTAAGCTTTAAATTTTAACTTTTTTGGTTAAGCTTAAATTTTAGTTAGGTGTTTCATTCTTTTATTAAAAAGGTGAAACTGAAAAAGTCCCAATTTCATGGGACTTTTTTATTTTGTAAATTTTTGTTAGTATAAAATACCTGTTTAATTTTTTACCAAAGCCTCTTTAGACCATTTCTTAACCTCTGCAATTCTACTATTAGCAAAGTCAACTTCATTTAAGGCTGCATCATTCCAAAAAAACCATTTTCCTGTTTTATCTCCTTTTACATATTCACCCATAGCTTGTTTAGAACCATCCTGATTATATGAAACCCATTTTCCATGTAATTTACCATCTAAATAAAATCCTTCTTGCTTAACCTGACCATTATCATAGAAATAAGTAGCTTTAACCATTTGATCTACCACTTCATATTTTGGCTTTACTTCTTGAGCTGTCATCATTCCAGAAACCAATAAAACTGCTGCAATTACTATCTTTTTCATATCTTTTAAATTAATAGGTTAATGATTAGATAACAAATATATAAAATATTTTACATAAAACAAACTTTTACTTAACAATTTGATAACATTGAAATGACGGATAAAAAAATACCAATGCTTATACATTGGTATTTTTTTATCTTTATGTTATAATATTTTATATTACATATTGAAAAACTCTCCTAATGTAGAATCTAAAGCTTTCGAAGATGGTCTATGCGCATCAGCAGAAATTACTTTCCCATCTGGACCTATTAAAATAAATCTAGGTATAGAATTTATTCCAAATGCTTTTATGAAGTCTGAATTCCAATTATTATCAGCAAATAATTGAACACCTCCTAATTGTTTATCATTAACAAATTTTTTCCACTTTTCATGATCTTTTTGTGTATCTACTGAAATACTAACAAAAACGATTTCTTTTCCATGAAACTTCTCTTCTACCTTTTTTAAAAATGGAATTTCTGCTCTACAAGGACCACACCATGTTGCCCAAACATCTATATATACATACTTTCCTTTAAAATCTTCTAATTTGGTTTTCCCTCCTTTATGATTTTCATAATTAAATGATGGACTTACTAATCCATTCATTTTTTGTACCACTTTTTTCTGAGTATAAACCTGACTTAACATCATCGATTCTTGTTGAATCATAGAAGTTAACATTTGTGATAAAGAAGCATCAACTGCTGCTCTTTGTAATTGAGATAAATCGGTTGTTTTCTTTTTATCTAAAACAGACTTAAAAGTAACTTCATCTTCTAAAAACAACAAATCTAAATCTTTTTCAAAAACCTCATCAGTAAGTGCTTTTTGAGCTAAGTAATTATTCTCATTTGATCCATTTCCTTCATATTTAATAGATTCGTCAAACTTTTTTGCATCCATAGTTAATTTTAAATTATAACCATTTTTCAAAAATAGTAAAGTTGTCTCAGATCCGTCAAATAATTGAAACAATCCCTCAGTTGGAATTTCAAAAGCATCTTTAAATTGCCCTCTTTTAGAAAGACGTATAGTTTTTTGAAAACCTTTTGTAGCTAGAACTATTGAATCTGAATTACGATTTGCTATTTTACCCTCAAAAGACACCATTTGAGAAGTTTCCTGAGCATTAACAGATAAAACTGCAAATAAGAATAATATCACCAATTTTTTCATAAGACTTAAATTGAATTAAAAATAAACTTCAAATCTAATAAATTTAAGCGATAAAATTAATATTTGTTATTACTTTTGCATAAATTTTAAGAAAATGTATAGAAGTCATACTTGTGGAGAATTAAATGCTTCACATATAAATACAGAAGTAACATTAGCAGGTTGGGTACAAAAATCAAGAGATAAAGGATTCATGATTTGGGTCGATCTTAGAGATCGATATGGTTTAACTCAATTAATTTTCGATGAAAAAAGAACAGACAAAACTGTATTTGAACAAGCAAAATCTTTAGGTAGAGAATTTGTTATTCAAATTAAAGGTAAGGTTATTGAAAGAGAGTCTAAAAATCCAAACATGCCAACAGGTGAAATTGAAATTTTAGTTTCAGAGTTAACTATCTTAAATGAAGCTATGGTTCCTCCTTTCACTATCGAAGATGAAACGGATGGTGGTGAAGATTTAAGAATGAAATATCGATATTTAGATATTCGTAGAAATCCAGTAAAAAATAATTTACTATTTCGTCATAAAGTAAGCATGGAAGTTCGTAAATATCTTTCAGATAAAGGTTTTTGCGACATAGAAACACCTTACTTAATCAAATCTACTCCAGAAGGTGCTCGTGATTTTGTGGTTCCAAGTAGAATGAATGAAGGTCAATTTTACGCTTTACCACAATCACCTCAAACTTTCAAGCAATTATTGATGGTAGGCGGAATGGATAAGTATTTCCAAATTGTGAAATGTTTCCGCGATGAAGATTTACGTGCTGACCGTCAACCAGAATTTACTCAAATTGACTGTGAAATGGCATTTGTCGAACAAGAAGATATTTTAGATATGTTTGAAGGTTTAACACGTCATTTACTAAAAGAAATAAAAGGAGTTGAAGTAGCAAAATTTCCTAGAATTACTTATGATTATGCTATGAAAACTTATGGAAACGACAAACCAGACATTCGTTTTGAAATGAAATTTGGTGAATTAAATACTGTTGCCAAACATAAAGACTTTGGAGTTTTCAATACCGCTGAATTAGTGGTTGGAATTGCCGCTCCTGGTTGTGCTTCTTATACAAGAAAAGAAATTGATGCTTTAATTGATTGGGTAAAAAGACCTCAAGTTGGAGCTTCTGGAATGGTTTATGTAAAATGTGAAGCTGATGGAACTTTCAAATCTTCAGTAGATAAATTTTATGATCAAGACGATTTAAAAAAATGGGCTGAAGCTACTAATGCTAAAGCGGGTGATTTAATATTAGTACTTTCTGGAAATGCAGACAAAACAAGAACCCAGCTTTCTGCATTACGTATGGAAGTAGCAACTCGTTTAGGATTAAGAAAATCGAATGAATTTGCTCCATTATGGGTAATTGACTTTCCTTTATTAGAATGGGATGAAGAAAGTGGCCGTTATCACGCGATGCACCATCCTTTTACTTCTCCAAAACCAGAAGACATTAAATTAATCGAAACAGAACCCGGAAAAGTAAGAGCCAATGCGTATGATATGGTTTTAAATGGTAATGAAATAGGCGGTGGCTCTATTCGTATACACGATAGAGAATTACAATCTAGAATGTTTGATTTATTAGGTTTTAGCAAAGAAGAAGCACAAGCACAATTTGGTTTCTTAATGAATGCTTTCGAATTTGGAGCTCCTCCTCATGGTGGATTAGCTTTTGGTTTAGACAGATTGGTTTCTATTTTAGGTGGCCAAGAAACGATTCGTGACTTTATTGCTTTCCCTAAAAATAATTCTGGAAGAGATGTTATGATTGATGCTCCTGCAAAAATTGATGAGAAGCAATTAGATGAGTTACATATTAAATTGAAATAATGCTGATGAAAAAATCGCTTTTATTTGTGTTATTAATCGCAAGTTTATTTTTAAATGCGCAAAACGATATTATTGTAAGTATTACTTCTGGTGCGACATTTTCTAATTTAAGAGGGAATACTATTGCAGAACAAAATAATTATGATTTTAATTATGTAGGAGGAATTGACATTGAAAAACCTATTAATACAAATTTTTCATTTGTTACAGGTTTACATTATGACAATAAAAGCTTCAAAAATAAAATTGACGCTGCCTTTTTTTCAAACTCCATGGATCCTTTTGTTTTTAATCAAGGTAAATTAAAAGTAAAACTAACTTTACAATACCTTACATTACCAGTTTTGTTTCGTTACTATCTTGATAAAGAAAAACTATTTTATATTAATTCTGGTCCTTATGTAGGTTTTTTTCTAAATACTACTACTAGAGTGGATGGAGATAAAATAAAAGAAGATAGCAATGATGTATTTAAAAAAGTAGACTTCGGTTGGTCACTAGGAATTGGTAAAAAATTCAAAATAACTGAAAAAAATAACCTTAGTATTGAATTGAGGGACAATTTAGGCTTACTAAATATAAGTGATGTTCCTGTTGAAGGAAATGGAACCGTAAAAACCAATTCTTTCAGTCTAATTTTAGGTTATGAATTTAAACTATAAACTGAAATGAAATACATACTTAGATTCTTACTTATAGCATTTTTTGGTTTGGTAGGTTATGGTTATTTACTTAAGAATTCTGAAAATGCCGAAGGTGATAAATGGATTGGATTAGGTGTTCTTTTACTTTCTTTAGTTTTAATGCCCTTATTTATTTTTCATAGATATAGAAAAAAGAATATTAAAGATTTTGTATTAAAAAACCTACCGAAAGAAGAGGAAAAGTCTGAAAATCAATAATTTTTTTAGTCAAAACCGTGTTTGTTTCACAAATAAGTATATCTTTGACTATTATTAATTATTTTATATTACAACATGCGAACAGGCACAGTTAAATTCTTCAATGAAGAAAAAGGTTACGGTTTCATCACTGATGAAGAAACAGGAAAAGACATTTTCGTACACGCAAGTGGAATGAGAGTTGAGTCCTTAACTCAAGGAGAGAGAGTAAATTACGAAGAAGAAGAAGGAAGAAAAGGTAAAGTAGCTGCTCAAGTAGTAGTTATCGAAGACTAATATATAATTATTTTTTGATTACCTAGAAAGATTAAAAGTCCTGCAATTGCAGGACTTTTTTTATAACCATTTCTTTTCTTTATCTGTAGCATCTAAAACACCTATCTCTAAAGCCAATTTAAAATGATCTGCTACCTCAAACGCTTTTTTCTTATCATTCGTTTTATAAAAAGTCATATGTTTATTCCTATTATAAAATAAGTTGACCAAAATAACATCATATTTCTGAGTGGTTTCTGCTGTTACTACTCTAACCGTTTGATTTTCTTTTGTCTTAAATACAGATATATATTCAAAATTTGGAATGGGTTTCCAACTTCCTATTTTAACTCCAAACAATGAATTAAAAGTCCTAAATGTTTTTGCTGATAAATTAATTTCCGATCCTTCAGCTACATTAAGTCCTAAACCAATTATAATAAATATCAAAGACATTAAACTTCCTGTTATTAAAAACGTAATAATACCTAAAACAGCTAATACTACACCAAAAAAACGCTTAACAAAAGAAATACTCTTTTTATAACTAATTATTGAATCCATATTTTACTTTGAAATTAAGATACTTACCGCATTTCCTCCAAAACCAACAGCATTAATTACTACTTTATTAATTTTTTTTGGTTTTTCTTGTTGATAAAAAGGAATTGAAATAGCTTCATGATTTTGAATCATTAAAAGTCCTAGTTCTAAACTTAATATTCCAGAAGCACCAAAAGTATGTCCTATTTTCCATTTATTTGTAGTTAGAAAAGGAAGCTTACTACCAAATACTTTTTTGATAGCATTCAATTCTGATAAATCTCCTTTTATGGTTCCCGGTGCATGCATTACAATAGCATCAACTTCTTCTAAAGTTGTATTTTGCAAAGCCATCCTCATCGATTTTTGAAAACAATCGGCTTCTGTTGAAATAGAAATATTGTGTTTTAAAATTTCTGTAGCATAACCCATTCCTTCAATATAGGCTAAAGCATTTTCGTTTTTACCTATTTCTAAAGCAATAACACTAGCACCTTCACCCAACACCATAGTATTCTGTTTTTTATCCAAATCAAAGGCTTTACAAGGATAATTATCTTGTTGTTTGGAATATATATTCAAAGCTTGCATTTGAGCAATCGTAAAAGGAGTTAAAGGTGCTTCAGAACCTCCAACTAGAAATTTATCAACCATTCCTGCATGCATCCAAGCCACTCCATTTAATAAAGCATGTAAAGAAGTTGAGCAAGTTATCGAATGCGAAATTTCTGGACCTGTGCTTTGTAAATCATTGGCTACCCAACTCGAAATATTTCCTAATGTTGTTGTGGGCGAGGCTAAAGTACTTACTGTATTAGTATTTATAAATTCAGAGTGGTATTTTTCAAATAATTCAGTAGCACCTCTAGATGAGCCTATGTTAATTCCAAAAGTATCTTGGTTTGTCCAGCCTGCTTTTTGAGCTACTTGTCGTGACACATACATCGCATACAAAACCGATTTATCTAAATTACGATATTTAGCATCAGAAGTTTGTAATTTTTGAATTTCTAAAGTTATTTCACTTGGCAAACTTGCTGTCCAGATTTCATGTTGACCAATGCTTCTTTTAGCAATTGCTGTTTTGTTATTTAGATAACTTTTCCAAATTTCTTCTATAGTATTTCCTAAAGCAGAAATTGAAGCTATGGCAGTTATGGCAATTTTTTGTTTCAAAAGGTATATGGTTTTTCAAATAGCCCTGATGGTAACGGCATCCTTTTATAACCTGTAAGGTTTTAAAAGATAAAGTGAACAGCAGGAAAATGGACTACAAATATACCGAGACATTCGCTCCCAACAAAATTAAATACTAGCTAATGCTTTTTCTATGGTTGTATAGATTTTTTCGAGTTGCACATCAGTAATAATATAAGGTGGCAAAATATAGATAATGTTACCAACAGGTCTCATGATTACACCATTTTCAATGAAAAAGCTATATAATTTGTTTCGTAATGGTCCATAATAATCGTGTTCGCCTTCCAATTTTATTTCTAAAGCAAAAATAACTCCTAAAACTCTTGTAGAAGCCACTTTATGATGCGTCTTAATACGTTCTGCAAAAGCAAGATGTTGTTGATGCACTTGATTGATATTCTCTTGCATTTCTTCGGTTTCCAAAAGTTGGATTGCAGCTAAAGCTGCTGCACAACCTGTTGGGTTTGCTGTAAAAGTATGTCCGTGAAACAAAGCTTTATTAGTGTCATCATCATAAAAACCATCATAAATCTCTTTTGTAAAACTAGTGATAGCCATAGGAATAGTTCCTCCTGTAAGTGCTTTTGACAAGCACATCATATCGGGTTGTTGTTCTAAGTAATCACAAGCAAAGTTTTTTCCTGTTTTACCAAAACCTGTCATTACTTCGTCTGCAATAGTAAATACTTGGTGTTTTTTTGCAATGGCAATTAATTGATCTAAAACAGTTGCTGAATACATGACCATTCCTGCTGCTCCTTGCACTAAAGGTTCAAATATAAAAGCTACATATTCTTCGGTTTTAACCAAATCTTCTAATGCCTTGATTGCTTTTTCTTCGTTCCCAACAGTTGGAACAGGAATACGAACGACTTCTAATAAAGAACCTTGAAATGCATCGGTAAAAAAAGAAATCCCACTAGCAGCCATAGCACCGAAAGTATCTCCATGGAAGGCATTTTCAAAAGCAATAATTTTGGTTCGTTTTTCTCCTTTGTTATAGAAATATTGTAAGGCACATTTTAGAGCTACTTCAACAGCTGTTGAACCATTATCAGAATAAAAAAACTTTTTTTGACTTGATGGCAGAATTTGGCTTAATTTCTCTGATAATTGAATTACTGGTTCATGCGTAAAACCTCCAAAGAGTACATGCTCCAATTGTGTCAGTTGAGCATAAATAGCCTTTGCTATAAAGGTGTTTGAGTGTCCAAAAGGATTTACCCACCAACTCGCAATAGCGTCTACATACTCTTTACCGTGTTCGTCCCAAAGCAAAGCTCCTTGACCTTTTATGATTACTGGATGAGGGAAAGCCGTTTTATGTTGTGTATAAGGATGCCAATTGTATAGTGTGTCTTTTTCTGAAAGTGTCATTTTGAAGTTAGAATTTAGAAATCAGCAGTTAAAATTGTGTGAAATACAAAGATAAAGGTCTATTTTATTTTCCCTTTACTCTTTCTTCTTTTATTTAATTTTTAAAAGATTTTCTCTGAATCGATCAGCATAATAACAAATTACATTTTTATCGAAATAAGGTTCGTTTTCTATTCTTCCTAAAAATAACAAACCTGTTTTGGAAAGAATGATTTCTTCTGTAGCTTTGTTTTCGTCTCCATTGAAAATAATACCCGCAATAGTAATTTTCTTGTTTTGCAAGGCTTCAATTGTTAGTAAAGTATGGTTGATACTTCCTAAATAGTGTCTTGAAATTACAATAACTTTATAATCGGGTTGGATTAAATCGATAATGGTATCTTTTTCATTTAAGGGAACCAATAAACCTCCAGCTCCTTCAATTACTAAGTGGTTTTTAGTTTTTGGTTCTTTTATTTTTTTTAAATCAATTGTTAGATTATCTAATTCCGCAGCCAAATGAGGACTCGCAGGTGTGTTTAAAGCATAACTATTTTCATGAAAAATAGTTTTAGTGTTTGAAATGTATTTTTGAACTTTATGTGTATCCGAGTTTTGTAAATCTCCTGCTTGAATGGGTTTCCAATAATCTGCTTCTAAAGCTTCTGTAATAATAGCTGATGCAATGGTTTTACCAACATCAGTTCCTATTCCGGTTATAAATAGTTTCATACTCTTTTCGTTTTAAATACAAAGGTCGCAAAGAATCGGCAAAGAGCATTAAGGTTTTATGAAGTTTATTTGAGAATGTCTCCTAAAAGTTCTAAGCTCTTTTTGATTTCGTCTTTAGAATTGTATGAATGCAAACAAAAACGAAGACGTTCTTGACCCACTAAAACCGTTGGAGAAAGAATGGGTTTTACATCAAATCCTTTTTCGTAAAGAAGAGAAGAAACTTGTTTTACTTTTTCATTTCCTGAAATAACAATTGATTTTATAGCAGAGGAATTAAATAATGAAAGCTCCAAATTGGCAGTTAAGTCATTGAAAAAATTGGAATTGTCTTTTAGTTTTTGAATTAAATTTTGGCTTTTAGCCAATTCTTGATAAGCTACTAAAATAGTTGCAACCGAATGAGGTGAGAGTGCTGTTGTATAAATTAAACTTCTAGAAAAATTCACCAAATAGGATTTCAAATCTTCACTTCCCAAAATAGCAGCTCCATGACACCCTAATCCTTTCCCAAAAGTCATGATTCTTGCAAAAATTTTATCATGTAATTGTAAACTTTGAACAACTCCTTCTCCATTAGTTCCAAAAACTCCTAAAGCATGAGCTTCATCAATAACCAAATACGCCTTATAATTTTCTGAAAGTTGCACCAATTTTTCTAAATCTGGTGAATCTCCATCCATTGAAAAGACAGATTCAGTAACAATGTAAATTTGAGTAAAATCAGTTTGAATGCGTTGCACTACTTTCTCTAAATCTTCTAAATCATTGTGTTTGAATTTATAAGCTTTAGCCAGACTCATTTGGATACCATCACGAATTGAAGCATGACTCAATTCGTCATACAAAATAACATCATTCCGTTGGGGAACCGAACTAAAAAAACCTACATTGGCATCATAACCAGAATTAAAAATCAATGCACTTTCCGATTGATGAAATTGTGAAATATACGTTTCGGTTTCAAAATATAGCTCATGATTTCCTGAAAGCAATCGAGAACCAGTAGCACCGTTTTGAAATAGTTTTCGATCAACTAAAAATTGGTGAACGCTTTTAAAAATAATCTCATTTCTTGAAAAACCTAAATAATCATTGGAAGCAAAATCTATTAAACTGTGCTGTTTTTTTAATATTCGTAAAGCATTATCTTCTTTACGAGTATTTAATTTTTCTTGTAATGATTTTGGGAATTTCATAACTCAAAAATAAGAAAGTCTTACAAATTGCAAGACTTTCTTATTTATATAATTTTCAAAAATTTAAAATAAATATTTTTTATAAATGACTTGATTGTTTTCAAGAGTAATTCTAATAAATAAAGTAGTATTTGACTTAACTAAAGTATTTACTTCACATTTTTGCGAATTAACATTTCTTTTCTCTGTAAGTTCTCTTCCTAAAACGTCATAAATTACAATATCTTTTATTTTTTCATTCTTTGATTCAATATCTAATTGATCTATTCCACTGACTATTATGGCATTAGAACTTATATCAAAATTTGTATTAGAGAGTATTGAATTTGTAAATTTTAATAAAAATCTATCATTAATTTGATTTACTTCTGAATAAAAAGTGTACGGTTGGTTAGAAATATCTGTAATTGTATGCAACTGTAAATCTTCTACAAAAACTTGTTTGTCACTAAAAAGACCATCAACAGCATGAATTGAAATACTATAATTGCCAGCTATTGGGATATTTATCCCTAAAGGAATAATGTCTTCTTCTGAAAATGGTAATCCGAATCCTTGAATTAACATTTTATCATTACCAATAAACGAATATATCCTTTGTTGATTAAAATCTACTTTGGTAAAAGCATCATATAGCCTATCTTTTGAATTAGTAGCTCCTTCCACATAGCCTATTAAGGTTCGGTCTGAAATAGCAGCATCATTTGATAAATCTAACCATATTCTACTTTTTTCATCTGAACTAGTATTCGCTCTATAAAACTGACTATTTAAATAAGTTTCACTTCTTAATGAGTTATTAAATTCAATATTGTCTGTAGTTGTTGCCCCATCATTCATAAGAACCATGAAACCTTGACCACCTGCTATATATCCATTAAAGCCAGATGGACCGCTTACTGTACCTGTTCCATTATAAACAATAAAATCTGTAACGGAATAATTAGAAGCATAATTCCCATAAAATGGATTTGAATTAGCTCCAGTTGGCAATGTTCCGTGAGTCCAAATTCTAACTGCACCTTCAATTTTTGTACTATTTAAGTTTAAAAAATCCAGAGCATTTATTGAAGAAGGATATGGATTTCCAATTAAGTTCCAATTATCATCAAATCTAGTAATGGTAACCGTGTTTGCCCCTGTATAATCAGTTCCTGTATAATTTCCTCTTGAGATTGGAATTGAAATAATTCCGTTATTAGGTGCTCCGTTCTCGAATACTACTGTAAAATCTTGAGCAGTATTTGTAAAAGTACTTGGTCCTCTTACAATATAACCTAATCCAGGAGTCATAATTTCTGATGGAGTATTTATCCAATATCCTTGAGCTCCATTTGGATTAGCAAAAACAGGATCCCATTTAAATATTTTCCCAGCAGGTGTTAAAGGAGAAATAGCATCTACATTAAAATTCTTAATTGGTGATGACCAAAAGACATAATCTTGTAAGCGTATATTTGCAACTCTTTCGTAAGAAATAGACCCAACATTTGCGTCTATATCATTAATTTGTATTAGAGAACCATTATTTTTAACATTTAAGGTTCCATTGTTAACAACCTCATTATTAACTACTATATAGTCTGAATCATCAATATTTAATACAAAACCTGAATTAACTAATAAATTACAACATGAAAAACTAGAATTTAAATTTGTATTATAATCTCCATTAATAACTACTGGTGTTGTAATAGTTGGTGTTCCATCTGACCAAACCAAACCATTCCATGTTGTCGTGTTTGAGCATTTAGGTGTTAACTGAATATCATCTATGGCTATATCAGAAGCGAAACCATTTCCTGTAATTCCTCTTAATCTTATTTTTATTGTCTTCCCAATATAAGGTACTAAATCTACACTCGCAATATTCCAAATATTACCCAAATCACCTGAAAAAGCTGTAACTATATCCTCTTGCCATAAACCATCTTCAAAGATATCAAGATGTAAACTACCTACATTAGTTCCATACATATGATAAGCAAATTTAAAATCATAACCTTGATCGATGATCATACATTGACTTTCCAAAATACCAGTCTGAGTACTACAAGAAGATGCTTCTAGATAAACGTAATTTCCAGTAGCTGTTCCAGGATTAAAATCTATACTTGGTCCTGTACCAGTAGATGGAGTTCCTCCTTCGTCTACTCTCCAGTCTATATTATCATCTGTCCCATTTACTAAATTAGTCCAAAATCCTGATAACCCACATATTGTTGTTCCACAATCACTAGTTGTAGGACACAAAGTTTCTCCTTCAAAATCTTCATTAAAAGCAATTGCTACAGTTCCAGCAGTAACTTCTATGTAGGAAATCTTTGTATTAGTATTAGATCCATTCGAATTTGTAGCAGTTAATTCAACAGTATAAAATCCAGCATTTGTAAATCTAACTTCTGGGTTTTGTGAAGTTGCTGATGTTCCATTTACATATGTAACAGTTGCAGGTGATATTGCCCAAGTCCATGAAGTGGGTAAAAAATCAGAATTATCAGTTAAAATAAAATCTGTTCCTGTACAACCATTAGTTGTATTTGCTTCAAAACAAGCTGTTGGAGCTACATTCCCAGGATCTTTCAAATCACTAACCCACAAACCTTGACCATAAGTAGCTGCAAACAAACTACTTTTGCATTCTGCTGTATTATTATAAATTTCTAATTCCGTAATCTCTAAATTAGCTAAACCGTCTGAATAGGATACCCAATCTGATAAATTGGAATCTTTATAATAAACACCTACATCCATTCCTACATACATAGCTTCCACAGTACTTGACGGATCAATTACTATAGTATTTAAAGAAATATTAGGTAAAGTTCCTGAAATATTTGTCCAATTCATACCTGCATCTATAGACTCATAGATATCATTCCCTAATGCTATAAATAAATGATTAGAGTCTACTGGATCAATTTCAATATCTTTAGGAGTAGAGCTTACTGGTAAATTAGCTGTTAAGTTTGTCCATGAAGGAGAGCCAGCTAAAGCATTAGTTGTTGAATAAAACCTATCTGAAGCATTTCTAGAAACATACATTACACTACTATTAGAAGGTGCTATTGCTAAATCTACTATATTTGATGTGCCACCAAAGCTAGATATTTGATCCCAAGTTATAGCATTTGAAGCAGGTGTTTTAACATCATTTGATCTCCAAATATTATCATACCCTACAAACATTCTTGAAGAATTATTAGGATCCAGTTTATATGGTGTAACCCAACCTCCTGTTTCTGTAATTCCATTTGTACCATTATCCGCAATTGTTGAAAAAGTAGCTCCTCCATTAGTAGATCTTCTAATATCTCCATAATACAAAGCCCCATACATGTAACTCTCATCTGTAGGATCTATAATGCATTCCATACCATCTCCACCTATTTCAGTAGTAAACACACCAGTTCTATTGACAGAGGTTCCATTGTCTTGATACCCATTTATAACTGTATTTCCAACCGTTTGTGAAACTCCTATTTTGTAAACTTGAGCTATTGCTAGACCACTACTGATATCATTCCAATTAGAGCCACTATCTGTAGTAAAGTATATTCCTCCATCATTTCCATTATACAAATCATTTGTATGAGGAGAAAATTCCAAAGCATGTTGATCTGCATGAACACCATCAATTGATCCACTAGGTCCTACCCAGTAAGAAGCGCATGTCATTGTTGCACCTCCATCTGTAGATTTCCAAAGATTTACACCACCTGTATAAATAATATTGGCATCAGCAGGGTCAGCTGCAATAACTAAATCATACCAAGCCTGACTAGCAGTATCTAATCCATTTGTTGCATATCCTAAAATATTAGGCGATGTTGTTCTTGTTGCAAAATTATCACCACTATCAATTGATCGACTAATTTCAATTAATCCATTCCCACCACCAGCTAATAAATAAACCCAGTTAGGTTGATTTACCGATACAGCTAAAGCGATTCTTTGAGAACCCGTTGGTACACCATTTGTTATCTGAGTAAAAGTTACTCCTCCATCTGTAGATTTATGAAATCTAGTTCCAGAAACATATACAATATTTGAATTTGTTGGATGGAAAGCTATATCCTTAGGATTATTCCCTAACGATGCGGAAGCAGTCCAACTTACACCTCCATTAACTGTCCTGTAAATTACCTGATTTGAACTCGCTGCTAACATAATATTAGGATTAGAAGGATCCATCAATAGTTCATTAATAGTTCTATTTCCCATACCCGAATTACGAGGATTCCAAGTAACACCTCCATCAGTACTAATCCAAACACCATATCCTGGAGCATCACCACTATCTCTATCTCCTGTTCCTATATAAATAATATCAGGGTTTGATGGATTAATTACTATTGATGAGACACCTAAACGAGTTAATCCATTTGAGAATTCAGTCCAAGTTGTACCATTATCTGTTGATTTCCAAAATCCACCCGAGGGAGCTCCTACATATATTGTATTTGGATCACTTGGATGAAAAGCAATACTACTCACCCTTCCATTTCCATTTAACTGACCAGTACCATTGCTTGGTGAAGCAACAGGGCCTGTAATTGACCAATTCCCTGATCCTGCAACATATCTATTAGTAAAATTAGATCTTGAATTTCTATATTTTTGAATTTCTTCTAAAACACTACCCTCTCTAGGAAAATTGCCATTTTCATCAACTCTTTTTTCCCAATAATACTCCCATCTTTTAAATTGTTTAATTCCTTTCCCTTTAGGAATCTTTTTTGAATCTCTTATGTTTTGATTATAGTATAAATCAAAATCATTTTGAATTACATGAAAGCTAACATTCTTATTATGCATCCATTCTTGCCAATTATTTTGGGAAAAAGAAAAACAATAATAAAAAAACATGGTTAATAATAGTAGTTTTTTCATTCTCTGTATGTCTATTTGTAAAAAGGCAAATATTATAAAAAAAAATAAGCCTTACAAATTGTAAGGCTTATAGTTATCTTTTATCATTATTTTAGTCAGCTAAAACAATAACTTTATTATCTTTCATTTCGATTGTTCCAGATTGTATTGGTAACCAAAATGTTTGCTCATTTACTTTATTGAATTTAGAAAGAAATTCTTTTTGAATTTTCAAGTTTTGAGCATTTATTTTAATATTCCCTTTAACTAATAACGACACAATAGGTGCGTGATTATTTAACATTTGGAACTCACCATTTACTCCTGGAACTGCTACTGATGTAACTTCTCCTTTAAATAATGTAGCTTCAGGTGATACTATTTCTAAAATCATTTTTCTAGTGATTAGTGATTAGTGCTTGGCATCATCTCAGAATACTGCCAATTCCTAAATGGTTTATGCTTCTGCCAACATTTTCTCTCCAGCTTCAATAGCTTCTTCAATAGAACCTTTAAGGTTAAATGCTGCCTCAGGTAAGTGATCTAATTCACCATCCATAATCATATTAAATCCTTTGATAGTCTCTTTGATATCTACTAATACACCAGGAATTCCCGTAAACTGTTCTGCAACGTGGAATGGTTGAGACAAGAAACGTTGTACACGACGTGCTCTTGATACAACCAACTTATCATCTTCTGATAATTCTTCCATACCAAGAATCGCAATAATATCTTGTAATTCTTTGTAACGTTGTAAAATTTCTTTTACCCGTTGTGCACAACCATAATGCTCTTTACCTAAAATTTCTGGAGTTAAAATACGAGAAGTAGAATCTAATGGATCTACCGCTGGATATATACCTAACTCAGCAATTTTACGAGATAATACTGTTGTGGCATCTAAGTGAGCAAATGTTGTTGCTGGTGCAGGGTCAGTTAAATCATCAGCAGGTACGTATACAGCTTGTACTGATGTAATAGATCCTGTTTTAGTTGAAGTAATACGTTCTTGCATTGCTCCCATTTCAGTTGCCAATGTAGGTTGGTAACCTACTGCAGATGGCATACGCCCTAATAAGGCAGAAACTTCAGAACCAGCTTGTGTAAAACGGAAGATATTGTCAACAAAGAAAAGTACATCCTTTCCTTGACCATCTCCAGCTCCATCACGGAAATATTCAGCAATAGTCAAACCAGATAAAGCAACACGAGCACGTGCTCCAGGTGGTTCATTCATTTGACCGAATACGAAAGTAGCTTTAGAGTCTTTCATGATGTTTTTATCCACTTTAGACAAATCCCATCCACCTTCTTCCATAGAATGCATGAAATCATCACCATATTTGATAATTCCTGATTCTAACATCTCTCTTAAAAGATCATTTCCTTCACGAGTTCTTTCTCCTACTCCTGCGAATACAGAAAGACCTCCGTGACCTTTTGCAATATTATTAATCAACTCTTGAATTAATACTGTCTTACCTACTCCAGCTCCACCAAAAAGACCAATTTTACCTCCTTTAGCATAAGGTTCAATAAGGTCAATTACTTTGATACCTGTAAATAAAACTTCTGTAGAAGTTGATAAATCTTCAAATTTTGGTGCTGGTCTATGTATTGGTAAACCATTTGAACCTTCTTTAGGTAAATCTCCTAAACCGTCAATTGCATCACCAATTACATTAAATAAACGACCAAACACTTCAGAACCAATAGGCATCTGAATTGGTGTTCCTAAAGAAACAACTTCTTGCCCTCTAGATAAACCATCTGTAGAATCCATAGAGATTGTACGAACAGTATCTTCACCAATGTGAGATTGTACTTCTAATACTAATTTTGTTCCGTCTGCTTTAGTGATTTCTAATGAATCATAAATTTTAGGAAGCTCAGCATTTTCCGTGTTAAATACCACGTCAACAACTGGTCCGATAATTTTTGCAACTTTTCCTGTAACTTTAGACATTGCTTATGTATTTATTAAATAGCTATTTAGTATTGAAAAACACTTCTATTTTTCAGAGTGCAAAGATAGTTTTTTTGTAAACAATTTTGCAATTTATTTTTTGAATTTTTTGCAATAAAAAAGCGAAAAAATACTTTTTCGCTCTAAAAATGCTATTCTACGGTAACCGATTTTGCTAAATTCCTAGGTTGATCCACATTACAACCTCTCATTACAGCAATGTGATAAGACAATAGTTGTAAAGGAATTGTAGTCAATAATGGAGTTAACGCTTCTGTTGTTTCTGGAATTTCAATTACATGATCTGCTAAAGCTTTCACTTGTGTATCTCCTTTGGTAACAACCGCAATAATTTTACCACTTCTAGATTTAATTTCTTGAATATTACTTACGACCTTATCATAATGACCTTTATTAGGCGCAATAATAACCACTGGCATTGATTCATCAATTAAAGCAATTGGTCCGTGTTTCATTTCTGCAGCTGGATACCCTTCTGCATGTATGTATGATATCTCTTTTAATTTTAAAGCTCCTTCTAAGGCCACTGGAAAATTATACCCTCTTCCTAAATACAAACAATTAGGAGCATCTTTATAAATTTTTGCAATCTCTTTAGCTACATCATTTGTTTTTAATGCTTCTGCTACTTTTTCTGGAATTAATTCTAATTCTAACAAATAACGTTGGTAATCTGAATTCGTCATTTTACCGTTAGCTTTAGCCAAACGCAAAGCCAAAAGGGTTAAAATTGTTATCTGAGTTGTAAATGCCTTTGTAGATGCAACTCCAATTTCAGGACCTGCATGTGTATAAGCTCCTGCATGTGTCTCTCTAGAAATAGAAGATCCCACTACATTACAAACACCAAATACAAATGCTCCGTTTTCTTTAGCTAATTTTATAGCAGCTAATGTATCAGCCGTTTCTCCAGATTGAGAAATTGCAATTACTACATCCTCTTTATTAATAATAGGATTTCTATATCTGAATTCAGACGCATATTCTACTTCAACTGGTATTCTTGCAAATTCTTCAATGATATATTCAGCAACTAAGCCAGCATGCCAAGAAGTTCCACAAGCAACTATAATTATTCTTTCTGCATTAAGAAACTTTTCAAGATTATCTTCAACACCAGCCATTTGAATTATACCTTTGTTAGCCAAAAGCCTTCCTCTATAAGTATCTTTAATAACACTTGGTTGTTCGTATATCTCTTTCAACATAAAGTGCTCATATCCTCCTTTTTCAATTTGTTCCAAATTCATTTGCAACTCTTGAACATAAGGATCCACTAAAGAATCGTCTTTAATTTTACGAACTTTCATTGGCTTATGCAAACGCACAATAGCCATTTCTTCATCCTCTAAATAAATAGCATTTGAAGTATACTCAATGAAAGGTGTAGCATCAGAAGCGATGAAAAATTCATCTTCACCTATACCAATCGCTAAAGGACTTCCTAATCGAGCAACTACTATTTCATTTGGTTTTTCTTTATCAAAAACGGCAATAGCATAAGCTCCTACAACTTGGTTCAAAGCAATCTGAACTGCCTTTCCTAAACCCACCTTCTCTTTTTTCTTTACATCTTCAATCAAGTTCACTAAAACTTCTGTATCGGTATCAGATTGAAAAGAATAACCTCTTTTAATTAATTCTTTCTTTATAGGTTCATAATTTTCAATAATTCCATTATGAATAATTACTAAATTCCCAGAATTAGAATAATGTGGATGAGAATTAACATCATTTGGCACACCATGAGTTGCCCAACGTGTATGTCCCATTCCTATTTTACCAACCTTAGTATTTTCCTTTTCAGCTTTAGCTTCTAAATCAGAAACCTTACCTTTTGTTTTAGACAACTTTATTTCTGTCCCATCATACAATACAACACCTGCACTATCATACCCTCTATATTCTAATCTTTTTAAACCCTTGATTAAAACTGGATAAGCATCTCTATGACCTATATAACCTACAATTCCACACATAAAATTAATTAATTAGGTTTTGTATAATAAATTTCCAACTTCAATTTTTTAGCCTCATCTGTCGTATTATTACCGTAAACAACTGTTCCAAGTGGATTTATAATTGACCCCACTGGAAGTTTTTCATTTCCAAAACTAATTGGATTTAAAACATTATAACTAGCTGAATTAGCAATATTTTCTGTCACAGATAAGCCTAGTCGAACATTTTTATTAGTATTTTCATTTTCGCCATTAATAACATTATTAATGTGACTTGTCAATCTGATTTTAAATTTTATACCTAAATCGGCATTATTTTCATCCACTTCTAAGATTCCCCCGAAAAGGAATTTATTATTTTTCGGATTAGCTGTAGTAGAACTATCAAATATATAATCTAACAAAGCAGTGTTATTAGTAGCATCATACAAATAAACTCTAGTTGCATTTTTTTGTCCATTGTTTTTAACATAGAAAGTTAAAAAAGCATCATTTAGTAAAATATTTTCTGCTCTTAATTCCTCTAACTCATCAGGAATGTTATTACTATTGGTATCTGGACCAAATAAATCGATAAAAACAACCGAACCATCACTTCCTTTTGGATACAACAACTCATCTCCTGTAGTACTATTTGAAGCGCCTAGCTTATTATCATATTCAGTAGAAAAATCATTTTCAAAAAAGTTAACTGTATTACCAGATAAATTTAATTTTAATGACTTTTTCTTTAATTCATCAGTTGTTTCTGCAGCTTTAGAATGATATTGAACTGTAACATATCCTTTTGAAAAATCTAACAAAGCCAAAGCATTTGTATTAGAATTAGCATCAACTTGAAAATACAACCCTTTAAAATATTCTTTAAAAATATTATTATTCAACAAATCAGACCGTGAAGCATTAATAATTTTTGTTTCAAAAAAAGTCTTATCTAAATTAATCCACATTCCTGGTGCTAATCTTTCTTTAACTACTCTCTCAGAATCCACAGTGGTTACTACTCCAGAACTATTTAGATATTGACCATTACCATCTGTTTTATAAATAATAATTTCTTCATTACTAAATTTAAAACTTGAGTTTTCAGAAACCTCAGTTGAATTATTCAATTGAGAACCCACTAAATTAGGTTCAATTAAAGTGGTATTTTCATTTGAATAATATTTCTGACGAACTGTTGGATCAACAGCATCAAAATCTCTCAAAAAATAACCGTTTTCAAAAATCTTCAAATCAAACGAGGTATCCATATCTCCAAAAACCGATCCTAACTCATAAGTATTAGCCTCTATCCCAGTAGCGGTCTCTGTTTTAGTACTTATATATGGCACATATAAATATATTGAATCATTTGTTTGAATCGATCTTTCAATTCCAAAATCTGGATTTGTCGCAACTAAAGACAGTTGTGTTACAAAAGTAGCTTTTGTAGTGCCAAAATAATCATCTTTATAAAAACCCAACATATTCGTAGGTAAATTATTAGATTGCACAGCACCTGTTCTTTTAGTATAAGCTATCACATTAAAATCATCTCTTCTTTCTAACCCAAAATGATCATCACCAATAACATCAGAGCCCAAAGTATTAAAATCTTTGTCACAAGAAATCAAAAACATCACACTCAATACCAGAGCACTATTTAAAACAATTTTTTTCATGTAATTAAAAAAGGTAATTTATAAAATATGTTTCTTGATAAACTCAGTATATAACTCACTCACTTTATCTTTAGTGGCGAAAGGTAAAAAAGGTTTTCCTGAAGTTTCTATATATTTTGTTAAAGTTGGATTTAAGCCATCAGACCCCACAACTACACCATCTGAATGATCTATTGTAAGCTTCATTAAATTCTCATAATTAGGACTTTGAATTTCTTTTGTAATATCTTTTGAAATATTATCAAAACTCATTTTCCCAACTAATTCTTTATTTAATTCTCCCTCAAAACCTAAATTATAAACCGAAGTAATAATTTTTGTATCTGCAAAAATACCTTCGTTTTTGTAATAATGTTTTAAATAAACAGGCAATAATGACGCCATCCAGCCATGAACATGAATTACATCTGGAACCCAGTTTAACTTTTTAACTGTTTCAACTACTCCTTTTGCGAAAAAGATGGCTCTTTCATCATTATCTGGATACAAAACACCTTCTTCATCTGTAAAAGTAGCTTTTCTTTTAAAATACTCATCATTATCAATAAAATAAACCTGAATTCTTTCTTTAGGAATTGAAGCAACCTTTATAATAAGAGGCATATCCATATCATTAACCACTAGATTCATTCCTGACAAACGAATGACTTCATGTAATTGATGTCTTCTTTCATTTATATTTCCATATCTAGGCATAAATATTCTTATTTGCCCACCAATGTCATTGATCATTTTTGGAAATTCATATGATTGCAACGAAACTTCGTTCTCTGCTAAATAAGGCACCACTTCAGATGATACATACAATATCCTCTTTTCTTCCATAATTTATTTTGTTTAACATTTGTTTTTAAAAAACATGCAAAATTACAAAAATTTATGGATTTATCTAGTAAAATAGTAAGTTTGCATCCTAATTAATATAAAACCTTATGGTCGTTTTTACCGAAAAGAACGTTTTATCATCACATTTAAGTTCATTAATAAAAGAAAATAAAACCATTGGATTTGTTCCAACGATGGGAGCACTTCACCAAGGCCATCTATCTTTAATAGAACTATCTACAAAAGAAAACGACATTACTGTAGTGAGTATTTTTGTAAATCCAACCCAATTTAATAACAAAGAAGATTTAGATAAATATCCAAGAACTTTAGATTCTGATACTCAAAAAATACAAACTTTAAACAAACCTGTTATCATATACGCTCCTTCCGTTAAAGATATTTATGAAGAAAACATAGCATCCGAAAAATTTAATTTTAACGGTTTGGAATTAAAGATGGAAGGCAAACACAGAGTAGGGCATTTTGATGGTGTAGGAACAATTATAAAAAGACTTTTCGAAATTGTAAGACCTACAAAGGCTTATTTCGGAGAAAAAGACTTCCAACAATTGCAAATTGTAAGAACATTAGTAAAAAAATACAAACTCCCAGTACAAATAATAGGCTGTCCAATCTTTAGAGAAAACAATGGTTTGGCCATGAGTTCCAGAAACGAACGTTTGTCTTCTGAATCAAGAGAAAAAGCAGCTTTAATTTTTAAAACACTACAAAAAGCAAAAAACCTTTTTACTACTAAATCAGCTCAAGAAGTTACAAAAATAGTTGAAGAAACTTTTAAAAAAGAAAATGAATTCACTTTAGAATATTTTGAAATTGCAGAGGAAGAAACATTAACTATCTGCAAAAGAAAAAATAAAAAGAAAAAATACAGAGGCTTTATAGCTGTTTTTATTGATAACATTAGATTAATCGATACTATTGTTATGAACTAAAGAAGAAATAACACATTTACTAAAAAAAAATAATTAATTTATACAAAATAATTAACTTTGCACCATGCATATTCAAGTAGTAAAATCGAAAATTCATCGCGTTACCGTTACAGGAGCCGATTTGAATTATATAGGAAGTATTACCATTGATGAAACGTTAATGGAAGCTTCAAACATTATTGAAGGTGAAAAAGTACAAATCGTTAACATTAATAATGGAGAACGTTTAGAAACTTACGCTATCAAAGGACCAAGAAATACAGGTGAAATTACACTAAATGGACCTGCTGCAAGAAAAGTTCATAGAGGAGATATTATCATTATTATTTCTTACGCCTCTATGGATTTTGAAGAAGCTAAAAAATTCAAACCTTCTTTAGTTTTTCCCAATGAAAAAGATAACTCATTGACTTAATTTTGACTTTTTCATTAAAAAAAATGCTACAAACATGTATTCCATTATTAATTGGGATAGGTTTGATTTATTATCAATTCTCTTCATTTAATGAAACGGAGTTGGAGCGAATTAAAAGTTACTTTAGAAACGCCAATTACTTTTATGTCTTTTTATCCATACTAATTTCTCTATTTGGCTATTGGTCAAGAGCATATAGATGGAAATACTCATTAAATCATTTAGGGTTTCAGCCCAAGTTTCATAATTCTTTTTTTGCAGTTAGCATTTCCTATTTATTAAACTTAACGATTCCCCGTTCTGGTGAAATTAGCAGAGCCATGATTTTAAAAAAATATGAAGGCGTCCCATTTGATAAAGGTTTTGGAACCATTGTGGCTGAAAGAGTGGTTGATTTACTTATTTTTCTACTGTTTGTAATTACCGCTTTTCTACTACAGTTTGAAAAAATTAGCGCATTCATATTTTCACATGTTTCGCCCAATAAAATAATATTACTCTTAGCTGTTGGTTGTATTGGTTTGATTTTTTTTTTATTTATATGGAGATGGGCAAAATGGCCAATAATTCTTAAAATAAAAAGCAAATTCAATGGATTAGTAGAAGGAATGACTAGCATCTTAAAGATGAAAACAAAATGGAAGTACTTAGCACATTCTTTCTTCATTTGGTTTTCCTATTTAATGATGTTTTATGTTTGTGTTTTTTCTATACCAGAAACTGCAAATATTACATTTGACGTTGTAATTATGGGATTCATTTTTGGAACACTAGCTGTTGGGTTTACAAATGGTGGAGTTGGAGCTTTCCCAATATCTATAGCAAAAGTATTAGTGCTATATGGAATAGCTGAAGGTGCTGGAACAGCATTGGGTTGGATTATCTGGACTTCACAAACCTTACTTACTATTGTTTTAGGGTTAACTTCTTATTTACTTTTGAATATTTTCAATAAAAATTAATTAGTATATTGCCACTTATTAAAAGCTGTTTTCAATAGCTAAAATTGGTACAAAAAATAAAACATATAAAAATGAAAACAAAATTTCTTTTACTATTTATTTTAACAACTTCTTTCACATTCTCCCAAAGAATTACAGAATCTATACAGTCTAAAAAATTAGAAGAAGAAAGAACATTCACTGTTTCACTTCCACCAAATTATGAATTTGATGTGGAAAAAAAATTTCCAGTTCTAGTTTTACTTGACGGAGAATATTTATTAAATCCATTTGATGGAATTTTAAAATATGGAAATTATTGGGACGATTTACCAGAAATGATAATAGTAGCTATTAATCAAAATTATGATGAAAAGCGTTTTGATGATAGTGATTATGATGGAACGGGTTTACCTTCTGGAAAAGGGGCTAAATTTTTTGAATTTATAGGTTTTGAATTATTACCTTATATCGAAGGAAAATACAGAACGCAACCTTTCAGAATAATTGCTGGACATGACACTACTGCTAGTTTTTTAAATTTTTACTTATATAAAGATGATCCTGTTTTTAACGGATATATTTCATTGGCTCCTGAACTAGCTCCTCAAATGGACAAAAGAGTAGCTGAGCGCTTGGCAATAATTAAAAAGCCTATTTTCTATTACCTTGCTATTGGTCAAGGAGACTTAACCGATATTATTCAAGGAGCGAAATCATTAGATAAAAACATTTCGGCCATTCCTAATAAAACTTTTAGTTATCAATTTGATCAATTTAAAGGAGCCACTCATTATTCATTAGTCGCACAAGCCATTCCTCAAGCTTTATATTTTATTTTCCAAGGTTACCAACCTATTTCTATGATGGAATACAAAGAAAAGATAGCTACTCTAGACAAAGGCTACACCCAATATCTTATTGACAAGTATACTAAACTTGAAGAAAAATTCGGATTAAAATTAAAACCTCGTTTAACCGATTTTAAAGCCATTGAAGCTGCTATTCTTAAAAACAAAGCTTATTTAGAATTACAAGACTTAAGTAAATATGCAGAAAAGCAATACCCAAAAACAACCTTAGGAACGTACCACCAAGCGTTATACTATGAAAAATCTGGTGAGTTTAAAAAAGCGTCTAAAGAGTACAAAAAAGGATATGCTTTAACTGAAATTAGAGAAATAACTAGATCTTTTATGCTTGATAAATCAGAAAGTTTGAAAGATAAAGAAGACAAATCTACTGTTGAGGAATATGCAGAACCTTTACCAGAAGAAAATGGTGAAGAAAAAAAAGAAGGTGAATAATTAAATATGGCAAAAGTAAAAACAGCTTTTTTCTGTCAAAATTGTGGTACTTCTTTTTCAAAATGGCAAGGCCAATGTCATGCCTGTAAAGAATGGAACACCATTGTTGAAGAAGTGATTCAGAAAGAAGAAAAAGTTACTTGGAAAAATGAATCTAAAACCACTTCAAAAACGGCCAAACCTTTATTAATTAAAGAAATAGATTCTTCTCAAGAAATTCGATTAAACACAACTGATGGTGAATTAAATCGAGTTTTAGGTGGTGGATTAGTTCCTGGATCACTAACACTTTTAGGAGGTGAACCTGGCATTGGAAAAAGTACGCTTTTACTTCAAATTTCTTTGAAATTACCTTATAAAACGCTTTATGTTTCTGGTGAAGAAAGTCAGAAACAAATAAAAATGCGTGCGGAACGTATTGTTCCCAATAGCGACAACTGTTACATCCTTACAGAAACCAAAACTCAAAACATTTTCAGACAAATTGCAGAAATGCAACCTGAAATTGTAATTATTGATTCCATTCAAACCCTTCATACCGATTATATTGAATCTACTGCAGGAAGTATTTCACAAATTAGAGAATGCACAGCTGAGTTGATTAAGTTTGCCAAAGAATCCAACGTTCCTGTAATCTTAATTGGTCATATCACAAAAGATGGCACCATTGCTGGACCGAAAATATTGGAACACATGGTTGATACCGTTCTCCAATTTGAAGGAGACAGAAATCATGTCTACAGAATACTTCGTTCTTTAAAAAATAGATTTGGTTCCACAGCTGAACTAGGTATCTATGAAATGTTAGGCAACGGTTTACGAGAAGTTGAGAATCCTTCTGAAATATTAATTTCACACAAAGACGAAGCGCTTTCTGGAACAGCTATAGCTTGTACTTTAGAAGGCATGCGTCCTTTAATGATAGAAATTCAGTCACTAGTTAGTTCGGCTGTTTATGGAACACCTCAACGCAGTACCACTGGCTACAATGCTAAAAGATTGAATATGATTTTAGCCGTTTTAGAAAAACGAGCGGGTTTTCGATTAGGAACCAAAGATGTTTTCTTAAATGTGACCGGAGGCATTTCTGTGGATGACACTGCAATTGATTTAGCAGTTGTAGCAGCTATTTTATCTTCCAATGAAGACATTGGTATAGAAGAAGGTTTTTGTTTTGCAGGAGAAGTTGGTCTTTCTGGAGAAATAAGACCTGTAAATAGAATAGACCAACGCATTCAAGAAGCGGAAAAATTAGGGTTTACAACTATTTTAGTTTCCAAACACAATAAAATTTCACTAAAAAACACTAGTATAAAAGTCGTTTTAGTAGCTAAGATTGAAGATGTAGTTAGTGTATTGTTTGGGTAAAATTACATCTCAAAACAATAATTAGAAGGTTTTCCTTGAATAGGAATGGCATATATTTCATCAAGAGCAACCCTCATTGCTTCTACGGTTTCAAAATGTTGTCGGTTGGCTGATTTCCAATGAAACTGTTGCAATAAAGGGTTTTGTTGTTTATAATAACTTAAAGCAACGTTCAGTAAATTAGTTCTATTCGCAACTAATTCATTGGAATAAATTCCTTCTTTTTCAACTTGAGTAGCTGATAAAAACTCAAAATAAACGACTCTTCTTTTTTGATTAACTTGCAAAGGTTCAGAACTGTGGACCAACATCATGTCATGCACAAGAATGTCACCAGCTTGCATAGGAATTTCGACATATTCTTCTTTTATTACATCACAAATGTTTTTATTACTTATGTGGCTTTTTGGAATTACCTTAAGTGCTCCATCATTCGTATTAGCATCATCTAAATAAACACCTACCATGAAACAATATCCCGTTCTTTGATGAATCATGTCTTGATGCCATAAAACTGGTAAATTATCTCCTAAATTTTTAATCACTGCAAATTCTTGTAAACAAAAAAAATCTGCTCCACAAATAGTTTGAGCCACTTCTAATAAAAAAGGAGAAGCCAATAACTCCAAGCAAGTTAAATTGTTTTTGTATCCCAATAATTGAATATTGGTAACAAATTTTTTGTCGTCAACTTGAAGTGTCACTTTCTGAGTATCATTTTCATCAGCAACTACCTCATCAATAAACAATTGTAGTTTCTTTAATAACTCAGTAGATAAACAGTCGGTTATCTTAACAAAACCTTCTTCTTTAAATTGGTTGAATTGTTCTGATGTGATGTATTTATTCATAAAAATGATGACTGTGTTTGTTTTCCCTTAATAAAATTAAAAGTTGTCATATGTTATCCTAAAAACAAGACTTTCAGAAGTAAGCTGTAAATCATTTATAAGTGTTACTTTTATATCTGTAAATAAAATCAAATCTTCTTTTTGAAGCGTTTGTAGTTCTTTTCTTAATTCTTCAGTAAATACTCTTTTGTGAAATACATTAGAAAATACAACTTTATCTTTTCTAATTATTGTCACTTTATATTCTAACTTAGGAATATTGATATCAGAACAGGTTAACCCCTTAAATAAAAAAGTGAGATTATGAGCATTTTGTATGATTTTTTCTCCATTTTCATTTTCTGGAGCAGTTAAAGTAGCAACAGGAATTATATCTATTACTTGTAATTTTTGTTTTCCTACTAATTTACTTTTCTTATAAATAGCAATTTCTATCTCTCCTATTTTCTTTGGTAAAATAGTATAATTACAGTTATTTCCACTAATTATTTTATCATCAACTATAATTTTCAAGTCTTTACATTTTTCTCCTTCAACTATAATATCAACAGGATTTTGAACTCCATAATATAAAACACCATAATCAAAAAAAGTTCTTACAACCACTTTTTGGCTAAAAATAGTTTGAAAACAAAAGACAAAAATTAGTAATAATAGCTTTTTCATATTTAGATCACTTAAACCTACTCAAAAACTCCTCTTTATAAGTACTAGAAACCTCAATTTCTGCTTCGTCTTGTAACGTAATAAAACCTCCTTTGTTATACGATTTTACAAAATTGATGTTGATGATATGCGATTTATGCACTCTCATAAAAGGAAAAGGCAAAATTTCTGAAAAGTGTTTTAAAAAACGACAAACCATTTTTTTGGAACCATCTACTAAAAACAAATCCGTGAAGTTGCCATTTCCTTTTAGTCTTACAATGTTTTTCATTAATACTACTTCAAAACCTTCTAATGTGGGTAAAATAACTTGTTGTTTTTCAGGTTTGGGTTCTCTGAAATTTTCTACTATGATTTTATTTCGATTGAGTAAATCGTGATTGGTTATTTGCTGTTGGACTTTATTCACGGCCAAAATCAATTCTTCTATACTAATGGGTTTTAGTAAATAATAAGCTGCACTTTGGTTCAAAGCCTTTAAAGAATATTCAGAAAAAGCAGTTACGAAAATAGTTTCAAATTGCAAATCTTTACAAGCTTCTAAAACGTCAAAAGCATTTCCAAAAGGCATTTCAACATCTAAAAAAACCAATTGTGGCTCCACTTCATGCAATAAAGGAACGGCTTCTTTAATATTAGCTGCTTCACCTATTACTTCCACTTGCGGACAATACTTTTTAAGATAGTTTTTTAAGACTTCTCTCGCAGCCGTTTCATCTTCTACAATAACACTTCTTATTTTTTGTAATCCTGTCATATTTTATCTAGTAATGGAACCGAAATTACAACAATAGTTCCGGTTTCTGGTGCTTGTTTTTCGGTTATAGAAAACGTAATATTCATTTTGTACAAATCGTTCAGTAATTTTATACGTTCCAATGTATTTGTAGTTCCTCTAGATTGATGCACTTTTTGATTAATCGTTTTTAAGGCTTTACTTTGGGTTAACCCAATACCATCATCATCAATACTAATTTGTACATTCTTCTGAAACAACTCAAATTTCAATAATAAATTCCCTTTTTCTTCTTTATAACGCAAACCATGCCAAATCGCATTTTCTAAATGAGGTTGCAAAATCATGTTGGGAATAAAAGTAACTTCGCTATCGATATTTTCATCCACTGTAATTTGATAGTCAAATTTGTCTTGAAAACGCAAATGCTCTAAATCCAAATACTTTTTCAATTGTTCTATTTCGTTACTTAAACTGATAAAATCTTTATTGGAATTTTCCATCATGTTACGCATCAAATTAGAGTACGAACTCAAATATTTATTGGCTTCCAATTCTTTATTTTCCGAGATGAATTGGTTCACACTATTCAAACTATTAAAAATAAAATGCGGATTCATTTCTCTTCGCAAGGATTGCAAAGCTATTTTCTTATTTTTTGTTTTAATCGAATACAAGGCTTTTACAATCAAGGCAAAAAAGATAAAAAGTAAGATAAGCGAACCAATCAAGAAATAATTGAACTTATTTTTCTTGGTTATTAATTCATCTTTCAACGCTTTTTCTTTTTCCAATTGTAGAATTTTCTTTTCGGAAATTTGGAAAACCTTATCATCAATTAACGAACTATCAGCTGCAACAATCTTATCAAAATTGGTTATAAAATCATCATACAAAAGCATGCTTTCTGCATCATTTCCTTTCGATTTATAGTAGGCAACCAATTGATTTAAACTGTTTTTAACCTCTTTTGTATTTCCGTTTTTACTAGCTAAAGCATACGATTCTTTTAAAGATTGAATCGCATTTTCTGGTTGATTGACTTGAAAATAGATAGTAGCAACTTCTTGTAATTGCTTTATTTCCGTTTCAAAATCGTTGCTCTTTTTTGCTTCTTCTAAAAGGGTTAAATTGATGGTTAAAGCCTTACCTAACTGATTTTCTTCCTTATAAACTTCAGCAATTTTATTTTTGATGGCTATTTCTTCTGGTTTGTTGTCTACATAATCTAAAGCACTTTTATAGCTTTCAATTGCCTCTTCAGATTCGGCATTAGACAAATCCGCTTCTGCTTTTTGAACGTATGCTTTTGCAACTTCTTCCTTTATATTTTCTTTTTTTGCGGAAGTCACACTTTTGTCTTTCGACTTTTCCTCTAGCAATTGAATGTTCGAATTGATATAATCCGATTGTGCTTTTGGATTGCTTTGATTTCGCAATCGGTTGGCATCATTATAATTCAATTGTTGGGAAATTTCATCATCTGCAATGCTTCCAGCACTTTCATAACTTTGAATGGCAGGAATAGTCTTGTTTTGCTTTTCTTGAGTTTGTGCAATAGCACGAGTTACTCTTGTTTTTTCTTCTGCTTTTTTTAATTTGGCATAAATCGCTTCTGCCTTTTTATAATATTCTTCTGCTTTGCCTAAATCTCCTTTTTTTTGGTATACCAAAGCCAATTCTTCATAATTCTTTGCTGTTTTGTAATCGTCATTTGTATCAATAGATCTTTCTAATTTCTTCACAGAATTGGACAAAGACACCTTGCTTGCTTTCTTTTTAATAGAGTCTTGTGCATGCATCTGTAAAGACATCAGGCTAAGGATAACAATTATATATAGTGTGTTTCTATGTGTCATTTTAGTTCTCAATTATACTAATGTAAAGATAAATCTTTTAGCATTCATATTTAAAAGTGTTTACCAAGTCAAAGTTGGGTTTCACCAAGTCTCCAAAAATCGCTTTTACTATCTCACTAAATTTGAATCAAATAACAACGAAAACATGAAAACTAATTTAATAACAGTACTACTAATGATCACTTTACCTTTTTTTACTTTTAATACAGCACAAGATTCATCAAGCAATTTTACTCCTTCAATAGTGGATTACTATGCTTTTGAAAAACTAACAATTGAAGTAAAAAACTACAGAAAAGACAGATTGATTAATTGGTCAACCTTTGAAAAATTCTCTAAAAATGCAAATACAATTATTTTAGATACACGCTCCAAAGAAATGTACGATAAAAAGCACATAAAAGGAGCCATTCATTTGAACTTTTCTGATTTCACTCAAGATAATTTGGCTCAAATAATTCCTTCATTCCATACTAGAGTATTAATCTATTGCAATAACAACATAGATAATGAACCTATTTTCTTTGCATCAAAAATTTCTTTACCAAAAAAAGAGACACAACCCAAACCAATCTCATTGGCATTAAACATTCCAACTTTCATTACTCTTTACGGATATGGTTATAAGAATGTCTATGAATTATCAGAATTAATTTCATCCTTGGACCGAAAAATCACCTTTGAAGGTACAGCAATCTAATTAAGCATAACAATTTAAAAACATAACATTATGAAAAATCAAAAATCAAAAATCTTAACAGTTACAGCAATTGTAGCTTTAACTTCATTAGCTTGGCTTTCAAACCGTGTTTTAGAAGGCAAAAATAGTACTGAAAAAGAATCTTTTTTGGCGGTTAACCCAACAGAAGAAAAGCCATGTGTATTCATGTCTGTTATGGGTGAACAATCCGTTGAAGGGTATTCCAATTATAAAATTGAAAATACGTATTCTGAAAAAATTACTGCAGGAGAAAATTGGATTATTAGCGCACAAAATAAAGATGGCGGTTGGGGAGCAGGTTCTCATAACAACCAAAGAGAAATGAACCCACATGCAGTAAGTTCAGATCCTGCTACAACAGCAATGGCAGCAATGTCTTTATATCGTTGTGGCTATACTATTCAAAGTGGAAAACACAGTGCCAATTTAAAAAATGCACTTGAATTCCTTTTAAAAGAAATTGAAAACAATAAAGATCAACCCTTTATTACACAGATAAGAGGTACTCAAATTCAAAGGAAATTAGGTGAAAATATTGACACTGTCTTAACCTTACAATTTTTAAATCAAGTCGCGGAAACTATAAATGATAAAGAACTACAAACTAGAGTAGAAAAAGGAATTCAAAGTTGTGTGGATAAAATTGAGAAATCTTCCGACTCTAGTGGGAAAGTAAAAGGAGCTGGTTGGGCAGGTGTACTACAATCGTCTTTTGCAAGTTCGAGCTTAGAGCAAGCTTCAAAAAACAAAAACATTAAAGTGGACAAAGAAAAATTAGATGCCTCTAGAAATTATCAAAAAAGCAATTATAATACTGAAACGGAAGAAGTAAAAGCAGAAGATGGAGCTGGAGTTGTTTTATATGCTGTAAGTAGTTCTGTTCGTGGAAGTGCTACAGAAGCAAAAGAAGCACAAGAAATCTTAGAAGAAGGGAAAAAGACCGGAAAAATTGAGAAAGATGCCAAATTAACTACTGAAAACTTAGAAAAATTGGGTGTAGCTAGAGAAAAAGCAGCTTCTTATACTGTTGCAGATAAAGTCTATAAATCAGCAAAAGTAAAAGCGATACAAGAAGACGTGATGAATGGTTTTGGAAACAATGGTGGAGAAGAATTTTTAAGTTTCTTACAAACGGGCGAATCAATGGTTGTTAAAAAAGATGACGATTGGAAAAAATGGTACGATAATGTTGCTGGAAAACTAATTAAAATTCAAAATCAAGATGGAAGTTGGAACGGTCATCACTGTATCACTAGTCCAGTATTTTGTACAGCAACAAGTCTATTAATCTTAAGCATCGAAAACGACATTCAATCTTTACAAAAATAATTTAAAAAAACAACTATTATGAAAACTAGAATCCTATACATCAGCACATTATTAGCAACTACATTGACTTTTGGAAGTTGCAATCATTCCAAAGCAGAAACGCTTGCAGAAAATGAAACTCCAATTGAAAAAGTTGTTGAAAGACCAACATCAGAAAATAAAATCCAAGTAGCTATTCTTTTAGATACTTCAAATAGTATGGACGGTTTGATCGAACAAGCGAAATCACGCTTATGGAATATCGTAAATACGTTAACAACTTTAAAATATGAAGGTAAAACGCCTGAAATTGAAATAGGCTTGTACGAATATGGGAATGATGGTTTATCATCAGCCTCTAATTATATAAGACAAGTAGCACCGTTAACAACCGATTTAGATTTGATTTCTGAAAAATTATTCTCACTTCGCACCAATGGTGGTCAAGAATATTGTGGAGCTGTTATTCAAGATGCCGTGACCAAATTAAGTTGGAAAGACGGAAACAAAAACATGAAACTAGTGTATATTGCTGGAAATGAACCCTTCAATCAAGGGCCTATTAATTACAAAGAAGTAGTAAAAAATGCTTTAAAACAAGATATCTACATAAACACTATTTTTTGTGGAAATCATGAAGAAGGCATTAGAACCTTTTGGCAAGATGGAGCCATTACAGGAAATGGAAAATATTTCAATATCGATTCTAACGAACGTGTGCAATACATTAACACACCATATGATGACCAAATTACCTTACAAAATCAAAAAATCAATGAAACCTATGTGAGCTATGGAAAAAAAGGTGCTGAGAAAAAAATGAATCAAGAAGTTCAAGATGCTAATGCTGGTAGTGTTTCAAAAGCCAATTATGTAGAGCGTTCCGTTAGTAAATCGAAAGCCGTTTATAAAAATGAAAGTTGGGATTTAGTGGATAAAGTAAGTGAAGATGAAAAAGCAATCGACAATATTAGAAAAGAAGAATTACCCGCAGAATTACAAAATAAAGATAAAGCAGAAATTAAAGCGTATGTAGCCAAAAAAGCAGCGGAAAGAGAAAAAATTCAGAAAGAAATAAGTGTTTTGGCTAAAAAACGTCAAGCGTATATAGAAGCGGAAATGAAAAAAGAGAAAACACAAGACGATTTAGGAAATGCGATAAGTACTTCTATAATTGAATTAGGAAAAGCAAAAGGGTACAAGGTTGAAAAATAATCGGTAATTTTAAACTTTAATTTCCATCCTTTATACAAAATTCATACTCTATATATAAATTGCATATTATGAAAAAAACACTTTTAGGATTTACTTTACTGATTTCCGTTTCACTTTTTGCGCAGAAACCCATTTTTACTACTGCAAAAGTAAATGCAGCAACAGTTTATGTCAACAGTGCCGAATTATCGCAATCCACATCAGTTACTTTGCCAAAAGGAACGAGCGAAATTGTTATTAAAAATGTAGCCGATTATTTAAATGAAAGTACGGTACAAATTAATGCACCAAAGAACATTACAGTTTTATCTTTTCAGTTTACCAAAAATTATATTTCTGAATATGAAATTGATGAAAGCAATCCAGCGATTAAAAAAGTAAGAGATAGCATCGATTGGGTGACCAAAGAAATGAGTAAAGTGGTCAATCAACGTACTTCCTATTCTAAAACTATTGAATTATTGGACAAAAACCAACAAATTTCAGGTGGAAATGCAGCTTTAAGTGTGACCGAATTAATGAAATTAGTAGACTATTACAATGCAAAGCGTACTGAATTGAGTAATCTAGTCAATACTTTTTACGAAAAAGAAAGCAAGTTGAAAGAACAATTAGCTAAGTTGAATTCAAAATTAGAAATCAATACCCAAAAAGAAGAAAAAACTTCCAGAGGAAAATTAATTATTCAAGTGATGAATGAATTGGCAGGAACAGTAGATTTAGACATCAATTATTTAACGCAAGGCGCTTCTTGGCAACCCTTTTACGATTTAAGAGCAGAAAATATTAGTAGTCCAATTGATATGCTTTATAAAGGACAAGTGACTCAAAATACAGGAATCGATTGGAAGAAAGTAAAATTAACCTTATCTAGTGGTAACCCAAACCAAAGTAATGTGGCTCCTATTTTACAAGCTTGGTTTTTGCGTTTTGGCTATCCAGTTGTCGGTTATGGTAAAAGAGAAAATTTAGCATTAAACTCTATCCAAAGTAAAGTTTCTGGTATTAGATCAGATGCACCTGTAATGGAATTACAAGAATCTAGCATTTCAAATTATACTACGATTTCTGAAAACCAGTTAAATGTAACCTTTGACATTGACATTCCTTATGACATTTTATCTAATGGAAAAGCACATAGTGTAGCCTTAAAAGAAATTAAATTACCCGCTTCATATAAATATTATGCTGTGCCAAAAGTAGAAAAAGAAGCTTTCTTACTAGCTGAAATAAATGATTATTCTAAGTTTAATTTATTACCAGGTGAAGCGAATATTATTTTTGAAGGTACTTATGTAGGTAAAACATTCATTAATGCAAATGCAACTTCCGATACTTTGAACTTAAGCATGGGTCGTGATAAAAAGATTTCTATTAAAAGAGAAAAAGTAGTAGACAAATCGGGAACCAAGTTTTTATCTTCTTATAAAGAGCAAATTTTCACGTATGATCTTATTGTAAGAAATAATAAAAAAGAAAGTATTGCTATGTTATTAAAAGATCAATATCCTATAAGTACGGATAAAGAGATTACTATTGAACTTTTAGAAAAAGATAAGGCTTCAGCCAATGAAGAAACTGGTGTTTTAACATGGAAAATTGATTTAAAACCTAATGAGACTAGAAAATTTAGAATAAGCTATAAAGTCAGGTATCCAAAAGATAAAATAATTGATAATCTTTAATTTCAATAAAAACCCTATCATCACAGATAGGGTTTTTACTTTTGATTATTAGTGTTTTATATATCTTTTCGCTATTTTTACATACAAACAATAAAAAACAAACAAACTATGAAAACGAACAAAAAAAACACGCCAAAAAGGCGCAATCTAAAACTATGGGGTTTATCGAGCTTCATTTTATTCCTTTTTTATGGCACTTTTGCAATTGCACAAACAATCAGTTTACAATCATTCGCTACTGGTTTTTCAAGTCCTTTAGAAATTACAAATGCTGGAGATTCTCGACTATTTGTTGTAGAAAAAGGAGGCTTAATTAAAATCTTAAATGATAATGGAACGGTAAATACAACACCGTTTTTAGACATTACTTCATTAGTAAACACTAACAGTGAAAGAGGATTATTAGGCCTTGCTTTTCATCCTGATTATGCTACCAATGGCTATTTCTTTGTCAATTATTCTAACAATTCAGGAAACACTGTTATAGCTAGATATAGTGTATTTGCTGCCAATCCAAATGCTGCCAATCCTTCTTCTGCTACTATTTTAATGACAATTAATCAACCATATGACAATCATAATGGAGGTTCTATAAAATTCGGACCAGATGGTTATTTATACATTGGTATGGGTGATGGTGGAAGCGGTGGTGATCCACAAGGATACGCTCAAAACACAACTATTGATGGAAGTAACCCTACTAGAGTTTTTCTTGGAAAAATGCTACGTATTGATGTAAATACTACAACAGCACCATTCTATTCTATACCAGCAACAAATCCTTATGTCGGTCAAACTGGGAAAGAGGAAATTTGGGCGATTGGTTTACGAAATCCTTGGAAATTTTCATTTGACAGTGCTACTGGTAATTTATGGATTGCTGATGTAGGACAAAATGTTCATGAAGAAATTAATAAAACTAATGCTCCATTACCTGCTGGTCTAAACTATGGATGGCGTTGTTATGAAGGAAATGCAACATATAATACTTCAGGTTGTCCTGCATCTTCTGCTTTGACTTTTCCATTAGTAGATGTCAATCATAATACAAGTGCCTGTTCGATTACAGGTGGTTATGTGTATCATGGAACTATGTATCCTAATTTACTAGGCAAATATCTATTCACTGATTATTGTGATTCTAGAATAGGTATGGTAACTTTCACTGGTAGTTTGACTTATTCTTCTAACTTTCCAGGCAATAATTTTGTTTCATTTGGAGAAGACATGAACAAAGAATTATACATTGCTGCAATTAATAATGGCACTATTTACAAAATTACAGATTCAACATTAAGAACTGAAGATTTTGACAAAAGTGGTTTTTCTATATATCCAAATCCTGCAAAAGAAACCATTACACTATCAAATACGAATAATATTCCAGCAAAGAGTATTTTAATATATGATATTTCAGGAAAAAAAGTACTTACAAAAAAAGTAAGAGAGACAAATATTATTAACATCTCTACTCTTGCCAAAGGTATTTACAATGTCTCAATTATAGATACTAATGATATGAATTATCAAACCAAGTTGGTAGTTCAATAACTTAAAAAAAAACGGATAAATTTTTTAAAAAACTTATCCGTTCTTTATTTTTTTAATAAACAATTAAGAATTTGTTCTTGAATATTTTCTGTTTCAAATACTATTTCTTTAGATAATGAAATTTCAAAAATATCTATATTCTATTTTAATTGTTCTAATATTGTAACTCAAATTAAAATAAACTAGAGTTAAATATAACAAATTAATTATCTAATTTTCATGCATTTGACAAAAAAAAGAGTTCGAAAAAAGCTGCCCAGAAAGTAAATTTTTTATCAATATGAATTTGTTTTAGAATCTGAAATGAATTCAAAATAAACAAGTTTCTGACTTTTTGGACAGCTTTCTTTGTAATTAAGTTAAAAAATTATTTAATTTCCTTAACAATCATTTTACCTATCAAATTGACATCTGTACCTTGTGTTTTTTCAAGTTCCAAATTGATGTCCGTTGTAGGCTTAATCAAGCAGCTTGTTGTTGAAATATTGTATGAAACATCAGAGCCACCTTGTCCAAAATAAAGTTCAGTTGCAAGATATTGATTGTTTGTTGCGTCTTTCAATCTGAAAGTATGTCCTCCTATTGCATTGTATATATAAAAGGCAACGGATACTTCGTACATTTTATTTGCATGTAATGTGATGGATGAGCCATTCATTACAACACCATTTACATAAGTTCCTGCTGGAGCCACTGCTGTTAATGTTTGCGCCCCCAAAACACTTGCGTTTCCGATGTTTGCGTATGCATATTCTGGCATTGCTCCCGAACCTGTAGCACTTATTACACTACCTGTAATGTCAATACCTGTACCGGCTGTATATGTTCCAGCTGGTCCTTGTGGTCCTGTTACACCTGCTGGTCCTTGTGGACCTGTTGCTCCATCTAAACCATCTGCTCCGTCTAAACCTGCTGGACCTTGTGGACCTTGCGGACCTGTTGCTCCGTCTAAACCATCTGCTCCATCTAATCCGGCTGGACCTTGTGGACCTGCTGGACCTGTTGCTCCATCTAATCCATCTGCACCGTCTAATCCAGCTGGACCTTGTGGACCCATTGGACCTGTTGCTCCGTCTAAACCATCTGCTCCATCTAATCCAGCTGGACCTTGTGGGCCCATAGGACCTGTTGCTCCGTCTAATCCATCTGCTCCGTCTAATCCAGCTGGACCTTGTGGACCCATTGGACCTGTTGCTCCGTCTAATCCATCTGCTCCGTCTAATCCTGCTGGACCTTGTGGACCCATTGGACCTGTTGCTCCGTCTAAACCATCTGCTCCGTCTAATCCAGCTGGACCTTGTGGACCCATAGGACCTGTTGCTCCGTCTAATCCATCTGCTCCGTCTAATCCTGCTGGACCTTGTGGACCCATAGGACCTGTTGCTCCGTCTAATCCATCTGCTCCGTCTAATCCTGCTGGACCTTGTGGACCCATAGGACCTGTTGCTCCGTCTAATCCATCTGCTCCGTCTAATCCTGCTGGACCTTGTGGACCCATTGGACCTGTTGCTCCGTCTAAACCGGCTGGACCTTGTGGACCTTGCGGGCCTTGTGGACCTGCTGCTGAATTAGCTGCATACATTGCATAAGGAACACTCATCATTTGACTTGTACCAGAAACTGTATAACTCGTTCCTCCAGTTGGATCAGCTTCAGTTTTTATAAAATATGGACCTGCAGACCAATCTATTGTCGCTATTGATCCTGTAACTACAGTTCCAGAACCAACTTCTAAAGTCACTAAACCATTGATATTTGATGTTGGTGTTTGTGTTTCGACATATACAGCTGTACCTGATGAACTAGTTTGTAAAATACTAATTCTCATTCCTATTGAAGAGTTCGTCACTAAAGCATCACTTGCATCTCTAACGACACCTTGATAAGTAAATCCATCTGGGGATTGTGAATAGGCAATCATACCTACTAATAAAAATGTAAAAAGTAAAATTCTATTTTTCATATTGAGTAGTTGTTTAGTTATTTTTAATAAGTCTAAATGCTTTAATTATTTTATTTGAAGATATAACATTTAGAAAATAAGTTGCTGCTGGTAAAATATCAACATCAATGTTTGTTTGATTTGATAATATTGAACCCGTTTTAATTAATTTTCCATCTAAACTAAATATCTCATATTTCATATCTTCTTGAAAATAAGAGAAGTTCAAATCCAACATAACTTGAGCAACAGCTGGATTAGGATACAAAGTAACATTTATAGCAATAGTATTACTCGGTATCGATAAAGGATAAATTTCAATTGCTTGTTGTACTCCTTGAGTCAATTCTCCGTTAGAGCCACTAATGGTTTCATAAAACATTTGCCCATAAGAGTAACTAACCGATCCTCCCAATCCTGTGGCTTGTCCTCCAGCAAGCACAAAATTTTGCTGACCATAACTAATGGCCGCAAGGTTCAAAATAAATAAAGTCAATGTTTTTTTCATAAATTATAAATTTAAAGTTATTCAAAGTTAACCTTTTTTTAACACGAAAAGCAGGTATAAATACCTGCTTTTCAATTGTTTATGTTAAATTTTTTACATTAAAAATATAATTACTGTTAAAATTAGGGTGCTGGATTAGGAATCTGTTCTTGAATTTTTTCTAATTCAGCCAATATATCTTTCGATAATGAAATTTCAAAAGCGTCTATATTTTCTTTTAACTGATTTAAATTGGTTGCACCAATAATAGTAGAAGTCACACAATCTTGTTGGTTTACAAAAGCCAAAGCCATTTCGGAAATCTTTAAACCATTTGCTTCAGCCAGGTTTTTGTACAATTGAGTTGCTTTATAACAGTTCTCATTAGTATATCTTTTAAAATTTGGGAACAACGCCATACGAAATTCAGGTTTCATTCCACCTAAATACTTTCCTGATAGAAAACCAAATGCTAAAGGAGAATAAGCTAATAATCCTACTTTTTCTCTCATACACATTTCACTTAACCCAACTTCATACAATCTATTTAGTAAAGAGTATGGATTTTGAATGGAAACAATTTTTGGTAAATTATGTTTCTCACTTTCCACCAAATAACGCATTACTCCATAAGGATTTTCATTAGAAACCCCAATTGTTTTTATTTTTCCCTCTTTGATTAATCCATCAAAAATCTGTAAAATCTCTAAAATGGAATACTGCCAGTTTGCATCTAATTCTTGTAACCCTCTCTTTTGGAACATATTCATAATACGTTCTGGCCAGTGCATTTGGTACAAATCAATATAATCTGTTTGTAAGTTTTTCAAACTTAATTCTACCGCTTCTGTGATACTCTTTTTGGAAAAATCTAGTGGTTTTCTAATGTATTCCATACCTCTATTTGGACCAGCAATTTTTGTAGCTACTACTAATTTTTCTCTTTTGGTTTGCCCAATTTTATGCAGCCAAGTTCCAATATAACGTTCTGTACTTCCAAAAATGTGCTCATTTCCTCCTATAGGATACATTTCTGCTGTATCTAAAAAATTAATTCCTCTTTCAACTGCATAATCTAATTGTGAATGTGCTTCAGCTTCTGTATTTTGGTTTCCAAAAGTCATGGTTCCTAGACATACTTTGCTGATTTTTATATCGGTTGTAGATAAAGTAGTGTATTTCATTTATTCAGTGTGTAAAATATATTGAGGTAATGCAACATGCATTTTAACGAAGTTGTAAAGTTAAGGACTTTCTATAAAAGAAAAAACCTGCTTGGTAATACTACAAGCAGGTTTTCTGAAATTTATAATTGATTTAACTTTTGTTCTATTATAACTCGTTCATTAATTTAGAAATTTCATCTAATTTTGGAGTTAAGATGATTTCAATTCTTCTGTTTTTTGCTTTTCCTTCTGCTGTATCATTTGATTTCAATGGTGCATATTCTCCACGACCAGCTGCAGTTAAATTCTTTTTATCAATCGCTTTATTTTCTGATAAAATATTTACGATTGCTGTCGCTCTTTTTGTAGATAAATCCCAATTGTTTTCAACTCCTCCACCAATAGTTCCAGTAATTTTATCGTTATCTGTGTGTCCTTCAATTAAAACTGAAATTTCAGGATTTTGCCCTAAGACATCACCTACTGCTTTAACCGCTTTTTTACCTTCGGTACCTACTGTCCAACTTCCTGATTCAAACAATAATTTATTTTCCATAGAAACATATACTTTCCCATTACGATGCTCTACTGTTAACCCTTTTCCTTCAAAGGCATTCAATGCTTTTGATAAAGATTCTTTTAATTTTTTCATCGCTGCATCTTTATCTGACATCATTTTTTCTAGTTCAGCCAAACGATTTGATGATGCTTCTAAATCTGATTTTAATTTATTTAAGCGATCTTGTTCTGCATTAAGCGTTTTTTGTTTGGCTTCTAATTCTGCCAACAATTCACGATTTTTCTTCATGTTGTTTTCCAAAGCATCACTACTATTCTTCTCTAAAGCATCATAAGACGCTCTTAAATTATCTAAATTTTTCTTAGTTGCTGCATAATCTGCAACTAATTTATCTCTTTCTGATTTTACTTTATCTAATTCGGTTTGCAAGTTATTTTTATCTAACTCTAGTTGGTTTTTTTGTGTTTTAAGTCCTTCTTTTTCATCAGCTAATGCATTTCTTTCTTTTTTAAGATCTGCATATTTGCTTTCTAAGTCTTGATAGATCTTTTTAGACACACATGAAGTAGTTATTCCTAAAACTACAAGTGCAAGGGCCATTTTCTTAATCATAATTGATTTTTGTTTTTATTTTATTTTTATTATTAGGTTCATTTTCTAGCCCTGATGGGAACGGCATCCTTTTTTTGCGAGGAACGAAGCGATTCTTTTTAGATTGCTTTGTTCCTCGCAAAAAAAGATATAGTGTACAGCAGGAAATAGCTCCAAAAAAAGAGAATACTAATTAATTTCTACTAAAACTGGACAATGATCTGAGTGTTTCGCTTCTGGCAAAATCAAAGCTCTTTCTATTTTATCTCGTAAAGGTTCAGCTACTAAACAATAGTCAATTCTCCATCCTTTATTGTTATTTCTAGCATTAGCCCTGTAACTCCACCAACTGTAATTATGTGGTTCTTTATTTAAAAGTCGAAACGTATCGATAAAACCATTTTTCATAAAACTGTCAATCCAAGCTCTTTCTTCAGGTAAAAAACCAGATATTTTTGCATTTCTAATAGGATCGTGAATGTCAATAGCTTCGTGACAAATATTATAATCGCCACAAATTACAAGATTTGGAATTTCTTGTTTCAAATTATTAACGTATACTTGAAAATCATCCATATATTTGAACTTATAATCCAATCGGTCAATATTTGTACCAGACGGCAAATACAAACTCATCACTGATAAAGTATCAAAATCTACTCTTACATTTCTACCTTCATAGTCCATATGGTCAATTCCTGTGCCAAAAACAACGTTTTTAGGTTCTTTTTTTGATAAAATAGCCACACCACTATATCCTTTTTTCTGTGCTGAAAAATAATATTGATATGAATAACCCGCTTTTACGATTTCTTCAACTGGAATTTGATCTTCGTTTGCTTTAATTTCTTGCAGACAAATAACATCTGGATTGGCTTGCTCTAACCAATCTAAAAATCCTTTTGCTATTGCTGCTCTAATACCATTTACATTATAGGAAATTATCTTCATTTTGTGTTTTTAGATATGGATCAAATGTACTAAAAGCTATCTAATTTCAAAAATAATTTATAAGAGATTAACATTCAAAAAAATAGCTCTTTTACTTTAGATTTTTTAACGAAATGAACAATTTTTTATTCAATATTGCCTAGAATTGTTATCTTTGTTTTTCGCTCAAAAACAAAATATAAATGGGATTAGTTACTGCTAAAGAAGTAGCCAAGGCTATAAATACTGATAAGTATGGTTTTCTAGGAACTTTTTCAGGCTGGTTACTGATGAAAGTACTCAAGATTTCTACTCTCAATAAAATATACGACAGAAACAAACACTTAAGTGATGTAGTATTTCTAAACGGTATATTAGACGAATTCCAAATTAAGTTTGAAATTCCTGAAGAGGATTTTAAACGTTTACCTAAAGATGGTTCTTACATAACTATTTCTAATCACCCACTAGGTGGTATAGATGGCATTTTATTGCTAAAATTAATGCTAGAAAAAGAGCCTAATTTTAAAATTATAGCTAATTTTCTTTTACATAGAATTGAACCTATGAAGCCCTATATTATGCCTGTTAATCCTTTTGAAAATCATAAGGATGCAAAATCTAGTTTATTAGGCCTAAAAGAAACATTAAAACATTTAGCAGATGGAAAACCTCTAGGAATTTTTCCAGCTGGTGAAGTGTCCACTTATAGAGATGGTAAAATAGTAGTAGACAAACCGTGGGAAGAAGGTGCTATAAAAATAATTAAAAAAGCAAATGTCCCTGTAGTACCTATCTATTTTCATGCTAAGAACAGTAAGCTTTTTTACTTTCTTTCTAAATTAAATGACACATTAAGAACAGCTAAACTACCTAGCGAACTTTTAACTCAAAAAAAGAGGGTTATAAAAGTACGTATCGGGAAACCTATTTCTGTTGCGGAACAGAATGAATTTACTTCTACCGTAGAATATGGAGAATTTTTACGTAAGAAAACATACATGCTTTCAAATGCTTTTGAAAAAGAGAGCAAATTAATAAATACTTCTTCATTAAAGTTACCAAGAAGTCCAAAACAGATTGTAAAACCAGCCAATCATGATCAAATTTTAGAGGAAATTACTTTTTTAAGAGATCAAGATTGCCGTTTATTACAAAGTAAAAACTACGAAGTATTTCTTATCACAGCAGATAAAATACCTAATATACTTCATGAAATAGGCCGTTTAAGAGAGATTACTTTTAGAGAAGTTGGAGAAGGAACCAATGAGTCTATTGATCTAGATAAATATGATAAATATTACCACCATATGTTTCTATGGGATGAAGATGCCCAAATGATTGCAGGTGCTTATCGCATGGGATTAGGTTCGGAAATTTATGAAAAGTATGGTATTGATGGTTTTTATCTACATGATTTATTTCGTTTTGAACCTGAATTATATGATATGATGAGTAAATCCATAGAAATGGGTCGTGCTTTTATTATCAGTGAATACCAACAAAAACCAATGCCTTTATTTTTACTTTGGAAAGGTATTGTACACACTACGTTACGTCATCCTGAACACAAGTTTTTAATAGGTGGTGTAAGTATTAGTAATCAATTCTCAGAATTCTCAAAATCGTTGATGATTGAGTTTATGAAATCACACTATTATGATCCTTATATAGCGCAATACATTCATCCTAAGAAAGATTACAAAGTAAAATTAAAAGACGCGGATAAAGATTTCGTTTTCAATGAAACGGAAGCTGATTTAAATAAATTTGACAAAATTATTGACGAAGTAGAACCAGGAAATTTGCGTTTACCTGTTTTAATTAAAAAATACATCAAACAAAATGCAAGAGTAGTCGCTTTTAACGTTGATCCTTTATTTAATAATGCTGTAGACGGTTTAATGTATATTAAAATTGCTGATTTACCAGAAAGCACAGTTAAACCTGTAATGGAAGAATTTCAGGCAGAACTGGAACGAAAAGAAGAAAAGAAGAAATAAAAAAAGGCTCAAAATTGAGCCTTTTTTTGGATTTTAAAACCACCCTCTTTTATTTACTTGATAAGTTTGATAAAACTCCTCATCACTTTTTGTTAGATAAATTATTCCTTCAATAAAAGGAATAATTCCTAAAATTCCACAGCTAACTACTGACAGAATTATTTGAATAATTCCCTCATTTGTATACCCTAAGATAAATTTATGAACTCCAAAGCCTCCAATTAGTAATGCACAGACACCAGCTGCAATTTTTTTGTTTTCTGGCTGCGATTGTATTGGTTGGTTCCAGTCTTCAGTTGGTCTAGTTGTTTCCATTTTTGATTAATTTATTTGTTAGTTAATTATTTAAAAGCACTATCTATTGGTTCCCAAAGTTCAATTTTATTTCCTTCAATATCCATTATCCAAGCAAACTTTCCATATTCATATGTCTGCATATCACCTACAATTGTTACACCTTCTTCTGATATTTTTTTCAAAAGCCCTTCCAGATCATGAACTCTAAAGTTTTGCATGAACTCTTTTTTTGAAGGTTCAAAGTAATCCGTTTCTTCTGCAAAAGGGCTCCATTGAGTAGAACAATCATTGCCATTTTTGTCTTTCCACCAAAAGGTTGCACCATATTCATCTGTATTGAAACCCAAATGTTTTTGATACCATTCTTTTACCTCTTTTGGATTATTTGTTTTAAAAAATATCCCCCCAATTCCTGTGACACGAATATCTTCATTTTTTTCATTTTCTTCAAAGTAAATTCCTTTTATTTTATCAACAATTGTTTGTGCTAACTTTTCGTGACTCTCAAAAGTCCAACCGGCAATATGTGGTGACAACAAAACATTTTCTGCTTGTAATAAGTACTCAAAGGCCTTCGGTTTCTCTTCTTCAAATAGGTTTTCAAAGGATAATTTTTCATATTCTAAAACATCTAAACCTGCTCCAAGAATTTTCTTCGTTTTTAAAGCATCTACTACATCCGAAGTCACCACACTTTTTCCTCTAGCTGTATTAACCAACCAAAATGGCTTAGCAAAAGAGTTGATGAATGCTGTATTTATCATTTTATCTGTTACTGTTGTCCAAGGAGTATGTAAACTTAGGACATCCGATTTTTGTTGGAGTTCTTCTAAAGTGACTTGTTTCGCGTTGGCATCAGCTACATTGGGTAAAATATCATAGCATAAGACTTGTACATCAAAACCTCTTAGTTTTTTTGCGAAAGCTTTCCCCATATTACCATAACCAATAATCCCAACAGTCTTTCCATCCAATTCATGACCACGATTTGCTTCACGATTCCATTTTCCAGATTTTACTTCTGTATTGGCTTTATTCAAGTTATTAAATAAAGACAAAATCATTCCTAAGGCATGTTCGGCTACCGCATTTCTGTTACCTTCTGGAGCAGCAATTAAATGAATACCTTTGCTTTGTGCATAATCACAGTCAATACTTTCCAAACCAGCACCTACTCTTGCTATGAATTGAAGATTAGTAGCTTTATCTAGAAAATTTTTATCTATTTTGAACCGACTGCGAATTACAATTCCATTATAGTTTTGAATTTTGGCTTCTATTTCTTCTTTAGAAGACGAATAATCGGCCTCATTTTGAAAACCAGTAGCTTCTAATTGGTTCCAAAGTAAAGGATGATTCGAATCGATGTGTAGAATTTTGATTGTGTTTGACTTCATATTAATATAAAAAGATAAAGATAATTATATTTTTGATTCGAAATATTTAGAAATTAAGTTTCCAAATATTCAAAGCATAACTTAATATAAAACCGCGAATTCGCAAATTTATTTATTATTTAAAAATATAATAAAGGTTATATTTGATGAATTTTTAAAAATATGAACATAAAAAAAAGAGTATTAATTCTGAATCTTTTGACAGTATGCTCGTTTTTAAGTATTAGATTTTCAGGTTATAAAGGTGGTTCAGAATCTTTAGGCTATTTATCAATAAGTAATGTCTATTATTTTATTATTAATAATAACAAATCACAATTAGACTATACTGTTTCCCTTATATTGCTTCCATCACTATTTTTGTTTATTGCAACAGTTATTTTAACCGTTGTATACAAAATTAAACTGATTCAGTTAAATACTTTGCTTTTCGTTATCTACTGGTTATCAATTGCATTAATAGCAAATAATACTTCAATTTTTGACATGAGACTTTTCTACATCAGTTCATCTCCATTTTTAATATGTTGGAGTGTTTTATTTTATCATTTACTTTTAGAGAAAAAAAATTAAAACCCTAAAATCGCTTTTGCAATTGTAAAAAATATTATAATTCCCATAATATCGTTACTTGTTGTAATAAAAGGTCCTGTAGCAAGTGCTGGATCGACTCCATATTTATCTAGAACAATAGGAATAAAAGTACCTATTAAGGAAGCCATAATAATAACAGAAAGTAAGGCCAAAGATACTGTAATACCAGTTTTAATATCAATTCCAAGAAAAAAATGACTTCCTACCATTAGTATGATGGCTAGTATAGACCCATTTAATAAACTCAAAGAAAGTTCTTTTAATAATCTGTTTAACAATGACCCTGACAAAGCATTGTTTGCCAAACCTTGTACGATAATTGCAGAAGATTGCACACCAACATTTCCGGCCATTGCAGCAATTAAAGGTGTAAAGAAAAACAAAGTTCTGTGTTCTTCCATTGCTGGTTCATAAATACCTAAAACACGAACCGAAATAAAGCCACCAAACAAAGCTAAAACCAACCATGGCAAACGCGCTTTGGTTAATTCTAAAATACTATCATCAGCTTCTACATCTTGTGAAATACCCGCAGCTAATTGGTAATCTTTGTCTGCTTCTTCCTTTATCACATCGACAATATCATCAATGGTAATTCTACCCACTAATCTTCCTAATTCATCTACTACTGGAATAGCTTCCAAGTCATACTTTTGCATGATTCTGGCCACCTCAACATTTTCAGTATTTACTTTTACGTAATCTACTTTTGGGATATAAACATCGCTAATAGGTGTTTTTGTAGAAGTCGTTAAAAGGTCCTTTAATGATAATCTTCCTTTTAATCGATTTTCATCGTCCACTACATATATAGAATGTACGCGTGATACATTTTCAGCTTGAGATCGCATTTCTTTCACACAAGTTAGCACATTCCAGTTTTCATTTACTTTTACCAACTCTTTTGCCATTAAACCACCAGCAGAATCTTCGTCATAACGCAACAAGTCAACGATGTCTTTTGCATGTTCTACATCTTCTAGTTCAGAGATTACTTCTTCTTTTCTAGATTGCGGCAATTCAGCAATAATATCGGCTGCATCATCCGTACTTAATTCGTCAATTTCTTCTGCAATTTCTTTTGCCGATAAACTACGAAGGATTTTTTCACGAACTTCTTCATCTAGTTCTAGAAGAATTTCTGCTGTTTTTTCGGAATCTAAAACATTAAAAACATAAATAGCTTCATGAGATTGCAATTCTCCCATGATTTCAGCAATATCAGCAAAGTGAATGTCTTGAAGTAGTTCTAATACTTCTTTCTCCTTATTTTCTTGAATAAGAAGTTCTAATTCATCTAAAAGACCTTTACTGATTTTAAACTCCATCGGCAGCTATTTTTTGAGTTAGTTCAATGAATTGTTCGTACGAAAGTTGTTCCGGACGCAGGTCAAAGATACTATCTTCTTTTAAATTATCAGAATTTATCATGCTTTTAAGACTATTTCTCATAGTTTTTCTTCGCTGATTAAACGCTTGTTTTACCACAGAAAAAAACAGCTTTTCGTCGCAAGGTAATTCGTAATTTTTCTTACGCGTTAATCTTAAAACACCAGATTTTACTTTTGGAGGTGGATCGAAAACATGTTCATCTACTGTAAAAAGATACTCAGCATCATAAAAAGCCTGGGTTAATACTGATAAAATACCATATACTTTACTCCCTTTTTTTTCACAAATACGTTGAGCTACTTCTTTTTGGAACATACCTGAAAACTCTGGAATTTGATTTCTCATTTCCAATGTCTTGAAAACAATTTGAGTAGAAATATTGTAAGGAAAATTTCCAATAATGGCAAACTGTTCGTTGTTAAAAACTTCGTTTAAATCATATCTTAAAAAGTCTTTTGAAATAATATGTCCATGTAATTTAGGATAATTTTCTTCCAAATAGGTTACCGATTCTGTATCAATTTCAATAACGTTTGTTTCTATTGGTTTCTCTAAAAGATATTTGGTAAGTACGCCCATTCCAGGCCCTATTTCTAATACTTTCTTGTATCCTGTAAAAGATAATGTATTGGCTATATTTTGGGCTACACTTTCATCTGTTAGAAAATGTTGACCTAGATGTTTTTTTGCTTTTACTGACATTTACCTTTGTTTTCATTTCCGTGAAAACGGAAATCTTTTATAATTTATTTTTGACTTTTCTACCAATCTAATGATAAATCATCCCAAATAGGATTATTTTCTTCAATTAATTGAATTTTCCACTCTCTATTCCATTTTTTAAGTCTTTTCTCTCTTAAAATAGCATCTTCTACATATCCAAAAACTTCATAATAAACCAGTTTGTCTACATTATATCTGTAAGTAAATCCTTTATTAATTCTATCTTTATGTTCTTTTGTTCTTCTAATAATATTGTTAGTAAAACCTACATAGAGCACTTTATTATTTTTACTTGCCATTATGTAAGCATAGTAGATATGAGTTTTCACAGATAACCTTTCTTTTAAAAGTTTTCCGTTTTCACGGAAAAGACAAATAATGAATTAATTTTCCTTACCGTAATGTTCACTCATTACTTCTAGTTCTGTTCTAAAAGCTAGCATTTTATCTGCAAAAAGTGAAAACCCTTCTTGACGTAAACGAGGCGCATGATTTTTATAGTAATCTTCTAATTTTGCCCTAGAATCTGTAAAATACTGAACAGAATAAGTAGTTCCTCCCATTTCTTCTTCTACTAATACTTTTACCATTCTAGCGCTGATGAAAAGACCAGTTGCTAACACATCGTCTATGTGTTTATTTCGCATCCATTGCAACCAATTATCGTGTATGCTTTTATCAACATTTACTGTTACATTATATATAATCATTATTCTTTTTTTAATCTTTTATATTTTTTTGAAGTTATAGATTTGCATCTCCTCTTAAAATTCTAAATTGTTTTCTTGCCTCAGTAAAATAAATACTATCAGAGTGTTCAAAAATCATTTTTTCATACAAAGGCTTAGCACTTTCCACATCTAGTAATTCTTTACGATATATTTCAGCAGAAAAAAACAAAGCTTCATCTACATATATACCCTCTGAATGATTATCAAGTATTTGTTTATAATAAGAAAGCGCTTTTTGATATTCCTTTTTTCTAGTGTAAATAATTGCTATTTTAAATAAAGTTTCGTCTTCAACACTATCGCCTTTATATTTCTCCAAAATACTAATAAAACCATTTAAAGCTTGATCTTCTTTGTTTTGATATAAGAGTAGGTCTGCTCTCGCAAAAGATGTTAGAGCTACTCTAGTACTATCTTCATAGGAATTGTCCTTTATTAGTAAAAATAATTCAACAGCATCATTCGCAATTAGCAAACTAGAAGATTGTTTTAAGACTTTCACTTGTTGTAATGCCCAGTCAAAATCGTTTTTGTAGTAATTAGCTTTAGCCATTTTCATACTAGCTTCATGAGCAATGACATCATTTTTCATATTTTCTTCTACTTGAGCATAATATAAAATAGCTTGATTGAATTTTTCATCATATATCAAAATATCCGCTAATTCCATCTTAACTTCTGATATATCTCTACTATTTAAACGTAGTTCTAATGCTTTATTCAACAGGATAATACCTTCTTTCGGATTATTTAAATTGAAAGCTTGAAAATGAGCGGTTAACTTTATTAATTCAAGAGAAAATGAAGAAAACCCATACTTTTCTAACAATTCATTTAATTCAGTATTTATTTTTACATAGTCATTAGGATTAGCTTCTTCAATTCTTATCTTCATTAAAAAAGTATGAGCAGAAACCTGAAGCAGCTTATCATTTGTGTTTTCTAAAACAAAATTTAATATTGAAATGGCCTCCTCATTTTGTTTATCATCAAAAGCCATATAGGCTAATGAAACAATACTATTAAAACTTTCTGGATTTCTTTTATAAATGGCTTTCTCTTGAATAAAAGCTTTAGCATATTCCTTTTGTTGTACATATAACCAACTCAAGAATTGATTCCAATAAACATCTGGTTTTTTTTGTGTTCTAATTAACAAAGCCTTTTTGAGGTAATTTAAGAAAGTACTCTGTGCTTCATCAGCAATAAAACGCGTTAAATAATTTTGAACAACAGTTGTATTTTCTTGTTTTTCATAAGCAAAATCCAATAACTTATCGGTCATTAACTCTATATTTCCTAATTGACCTTGTAGCAAAGCTATTTGGTAATCAAAATTTAATTCAGGATTTACTTGTTGCCCTTTTTCATAAGCTTTTAATGCCCAATCTACTAGTACTTTTTTTTCAAAACCATTCCCTAATTGATAAGCGTAAGCAGGTTGTTTTTCAATTTCTTTTAACGCCAACTCATATTGCTTTTTTGCTTTATCCTCCTGTTTTTGTAATTGAAAATTATATCCTAAATCGATATACAATATAGGCTGATTGTATCTTTTTTTCCTTTCTAAAATTGCATTTTCAGCTTTTTCAAATTGTTCTAATTGTTGATAACAATCAATTATTCTTTCAAAAAAATAATAATTTGAAGTTTGTTTTAATGCAATTTGTTCAAGTAAAGTAAGTGCTTTTTCAAATTCACCTTTTTCATAATAATCTAATGCTAATTGTTCATTTTGTGATTGAACGAATAGCGTAAAAATTAATAAGATAAACAGCGTAAACTTTTTCATTGCAATTTTTAAAAACAAATAATGTACTAAAGTAACACTTTTGTGTCAAAATAGTACATTATTACATTAAGATTAACTATTTAGTTAATGATATCGAAACCCGTATATTTTCTTAAAACTTCTGGAATTACAATTCCTTCTGGTGTTTGATAATTTTCTAAAATTCCTGCTAACACTCTTGGTAAAGCTAGAGAGCTTCCGTTCAAAGTATGTGCTAATTGGTTTTTACCTTCTTTATCTTTAAAACGCAACTTTAATCGATTCGATTGAAACGTTTCAAAATTTGAAACAGAAGAAATTTCCAACCAACGATCTTGAGCAGTTGAAAATACTTCAAAATCATAAGTTAAAGCAGAAGCAAACCCCATATCTCCACCACAAAGACGTAACACTCTATATGGTAATTTTAGCTCTTTTAAAATTTCTTTTACATGTTCTACCATTCCTTCTAATGCTTCATAAGATTTATCAGGATGTTCTATTCTTACAATTTCTACTTTGTCAAACTGATGCAAACGGTTTAATCCACGAACATGTGCTCCCCAAGAACCTGCTTCTCTTCTAAAACACGGTGTATAACCTGTACAAAGTATAGGCAGTTCACTTTCATTAACTAACACATCACGAAATAAATTAGTCACTGGAACTTCTGCTGTTGGGATTAGATACAAATTATCTTTTGCATCATGATACATTTGTCCATCTTTATCCGGCAATTGACCTGTTCCATAGGCTGAAGCTTCATTTACTAAGTAAGGCACTTGGAATTCTTGATATCCAGCATCAATATTTTTATCTAAAAAATAAGATATTAAAGCACGTTGTAATTTTGCTCCTTTTCCTTTATAAACTGGAAATCCTGGAGCCGTAATTTTTGTCCCTAATTCAAAATCTACAATATCATATTTTTTAATTAAGTCCCAATGTGCCATAGCTCCTTCAAACAATACAGGAACTTCACCTTCTTCAAATATATTTTCATTCTCTTCTGGTGTTTTACCAAAAGGAACAGACTCAGCTGGAAGATTAGGCAACTTATAAAGCTCTACTTGCAACTCTTCAGTAACAGTATTTAATGTTTCTGTAAGTTCTTTCGTTTGCTCTTTGAACTTTGTTGTTTTTTCTTTTAAAATTTCGGCTTTTGCTTTCTCACCACTCTTCATTAAAGCACCTATATCTTTGGATAGTTTATTGGATTCGGCAAGAATAGTATCTAATTCTACTTGAGTTGATCTTCTTTTTTCATCTAATACAACTACTGTTTCAACCAAATCTTTAACATCAATATTTCTTTTTGCTAAACGCTTGATTACTTCTTCCTTGTTTTCTCTAATAAATGCTACCTGTAACATGATTTTTAAAATTTAAGAGGCAAATTTAAGGAATTTGAGTTTAGTTTTCTGAAAATATGTTTAAAACTTGGAAGAGAAAGCTGACCCTCCTAAAATAATTACACAATCTAATAAGTCCTTTTCTAGTTATGCGTAATTTGGTTTTTAAATAATATTTGATCACTCTTAATATAGCAACTTCCCCTCTTCTCCCTCATAGAAAGAATCAATAGATAAATTTTGTTGTTGGGAAGCCATAACAGCCAGCTCATCACAACGCTCATTTTGCGGATGATTATTATGCCCTTTTACCCATTTAAACTCTACTTGATGTTTGCGATAAATTTTTAAAAAACGTAACCATAAATCAGGATTCTTCTTGTTTTTAAAGTTTATTTTTTCCCATTGAAAAACCCATCGTTTTTCAACTGCATCTACTACATACTTAGAATCTGAAACGACTAAAACTTTTGTTTTTGGATTTTTTAGTTTTTCTAAACCAACAATTACAGCCAATAATTCCATCCTATTATTAGTGGATAATCTAAATCCTTCATAAAATTCTTTCTTATAGGGAGTGCCTACTAATTCCATAACCACACCATAACCTGCTGGACCAGGGTTTCCTTTGGCAGCACCATCAGTATATATATGAACTTCGTGTATCAAGTGAGTAGTGATTAGTAATTAGTGATTAGTGTTTCTATTACATCAGGAAAAAACTCATGTTCTAATTGATGTACTTTTTCAGCAATTTCTTCAGGAACTGTACAATCTTCAATATTTATAGCTTTTTGGAAAATAAATGCTCCTTCATCATAATTTTCATTTACATAATGAATAGTAATTCCAGTTTCTTTTTCCTTATTTTCAAGAACTGCCTTGTGAACATGCATTCCATACATTCCTTTTCCTCCATAATTAGGTAAAAGTGCTGGATGAATATTTATTACTTTATTAGGATAACTAGTAATTATTGATGCAGGAAACTTCCATAAAAATCCAGCTAAAACAATTAAATCAGGTTGTATCTTATTTATCTCTTGCAAAACATAACCATCAACCATATCTCTTTTATCAAACACAATCGACTGAATATCATACAATTTAGTCAATTCCAAAACTTTGGCATGAGGATTGTTTGAAAAGATACCGACTACGTTTCCTAGACTTGATTTTTTGAAATGTAATATTATTTTCTCGGCATTTGAACCAGTACCAGAAGCAAATATGACTATTTTTTTCATTACCCTGTAATTTTTATTACACAAAAAAAAGAATAATAATTGGTAAAAAATAGAAAAATGAAGTCTTTATGAATTATTTTTTTTAATTTCGTAGTCTTATTTAGTAACAAAAAGGTTGTTTTAAAATAAAGTTTTTTATTTTTGCCAACAAATTAAATTAAAATTAAAAGATTATGTCAGACATTGCATCAAGAGTAAAAGCGATTATCGTAGACAAATTAGGTGTTGACGAAAATGAAGTTGTAGCTGAAGCTAGCTTCACTAACGATTTAGGAGCTGATTCATTAGACACTGTTGAGCTAATTATGGAATTCGAAAAAGAATTTGATATTCAAATTCCAGATGATCAAGCTGAAAACATTGCTACTGTAGGTCAAGCTATTTCTTACATCGAAGAAGCTAAGAAATAATATCAAAAACACCCATTTGAATTATTTTCAAACGGGTGTTGTTGTTTCGCTTTTACTTTTAAAATCTTGAATTAGATTTCCTTTGATTTTAATTTAAAATATTATCAAAGGTTAAGTTGAATAAGTTTTTAATTATATTTTTATATATTTATAACGAGAAATTTATTTTATTTAGTAGAAAACATTGATTGTATTACAATCATAAAAATAAACTATGTAATACCCATTGTTTCTTTTAGTTATTATTAAAAGCACTTTGGGTTTTTTTATATAATCAAAACATATCTATATGCAATTAAAGCGTGTTGTTGTAACTGGTCTAGGAGCGCTAACTCCAATAGGGAATAACATTAAAGAATATTGGGATGCATTAATCAGCGGAAAAAGTGGTGCTGCACCCATTACCTATTATGATACAGAAAAACATAAAACTAAATTTGCCTGCGAAATAAAGAACTTTAAAATCGAAGATTACATCGATAGAAAAGAAGCAAGGCGTTTAGACAAATTCTCACAGTATGCAATTATTGCAAGTGATGAAGCTATAAAAGATGCTGGTATAACACCGGGCAACATTAATAAACACCGTGTTGGAGTTATCTGGGGAGCTGGTATAGGTGGTTTAGAAACTTTCCAAGAAGAAGTATTAAGTTACGCTGCTGGAGATGGAACACCAAGATTCAATCCTTTCTTCATACCTAAAATGATTGCTGATATTGCCCCTGCACATATTTCTATGCGTAATGGCTTTATGGGGCCTAATTACACTACAGTTTCTGCTTGTGCTTCATCTGCAAACGCCATGATTGATGCCTTTAACTACATTCGCTTAGGAATGTGTGATGTCATTATATCAGGTGGTTCTGAGGCGGCTGTTACTATTGCCGGAATGGGAGGTTTTAACTCAATGCATGCCTTATCAACAAGGAATGATAGTCCGGAAACAGCTTCAAGACCTTTTGACGCTACTCGTGATGGATTTGTCTTAGGGGAAGGTGCTGGTGCATTAGTTTTAGAAGAATATGAACATGCAAAAGCTCGTGGTGCTAAAATATATTGTGAAATAGGTGGTGGTGGAATGTCCTCAGATGCTTATCACTTAACTGCTCCTCATCCAGAAGGTTTAGGTGTTATTGCTGTAATGGAAAATTGTTTGCGTGATGCAGGCATGAATCCTGAAGAAGTTGATCATATTAACACACATGGAACTTCTACTCCACTAGGAGATGTTGCAGAATTGAAAGCCATCAGTGCTGTTTTTGGAGATCATGCAAAAAACATCAATATCAATTCTACAAAATCTATGACTGGTCACTTATTAGGTGCTGCAGGTGGAATAGAAGCCATTGCTTCTATTTTAGCAATTAACAATGGGATTATTCCTCCAACCATTAATCATACTACTGTGGATGAAAATATAAATTCAGAATTGAATTTAACTTTGAATACAGCTCAAAAAAGAGACATCAAAGTAGCTATGAGTAACACTTTTGGTTTTGGAGGACACAATGCCTGTGTATTATTTAAAAAACTTGAAGCATAATAACTACATGCGTAAATTCTTTAAAAAAATAATAAAAAATTCCCGTTCTCATGAAGACGGGATTTTTTTTGATAAAATCACCAAAATTCTTGGTTTTAAACCAGTAACAATTAGATATTACAAAAAAGCCTTTACTCATCGCTCAACAAATAAATTAGATGAAACTGGAAATCCTTTTAATTATGAACGTTTAGAGTTTTTAGGGGATGCCATGTTAGGAAGTGTTATTGCTGCTCATTTATACAATGAAGTTCCTACTGGTGATGAAGGTTATTTAACAAAAATGCGTTCTAAAATTGTCAGCCGAGAACATTTAAACGAATTAGGAAGAGATTTTAATTTAATCCAATTTGTAGAAAGTAAAGTAAATCCGCAACATTTTGGAGAAAACATTCATGGTAATATTTTCGAAGCATTTATAGGCGCAATTTATCTTGATAAAGGTTTTAATTATTGCGAAAAATTCATTTATGATAAAGTTATTGAACCTTATGTGGATATTCCTAAATTAGAAGGAAAAGTAATTAGTTATAAAAGTTTAGTCATCGAATGGTGTCAAAAAGAAAAAAAACATTTTGCATTTGAAGTTTTTGATGATACAGGAATAGAGGACCAAAAATATTTTGGTGTAAAGCTAACTATTGATCAAAAAATAATTGCAAAAGGAAGAGCAACCTCAAAGAAAAAAGCAGAAGAAAAAGCATCGAAGAGAGCTTATTTTGCCCTTCAAGAAAAAATTGACAAAAAATAACGATTTAAATGGCAAACTAAAACGTTTTCGTTAGTAAACAATACTTAACTTCTTTAAAAACAATACTTTTTATATATTTTAAATAGTATATTTACAACTTATTTTTCAGACATATGGCTATTCATAAAATTCAAATAAATGATTTTATTTCGATAGATTATGAGCTTATCGCCATACATTCTAGCATTGAAGATTATCGTTTAGCTTATTTTATAAATAAAGCATTGTCTATTCAATTAAGCAAAAACGATGCAAATATCGAAATAGAAACTAAAGATGGTAAAAGCTCTTTTAGTCACTTTATTTTTGATGATGATGTTCATGATATTATATGGAATGTATTTGAAAATAAGGCTACTGCTATACCCTCTGAAAAAAATGCTAATGGAATTTTTGATTCTATAGATGTTACTATGTACATGCTGCCCGAACATAAGAGAGCAGATTACATTTTAAAAATTGAAAATATTGAAAGTCCCTTTTTTCCTTTGGAAACGATACTTCAAAACCTTTCAACAATAGACCAAATTTCTATGGCTTACATCATTGACCAGAACAAACTTAAATCAAAAAATAATTTAATTTTTTAATTAAAATGCCAACAACAAAAAAGACGAAAATTGTAGCTACATTAGGGCCTGCAACTAGTTCAAAAGAAGTATTAAAAGACATGATTGACGCTGGAGTTAACGTGTTTAGAGTTAACTTTTCACATGCTGATTATGACGATGTAAAAGAACGAATAGCAATGATTAGAGAGCTAAACGAAGAGTTTGGCTATACCACTTCGATTTTAGGAGATTTACAAGGTCCTAAATTGAGAGTTGGCGTAATGAAAGAAGATGTAGTCGTTGCAAAAGGAGATAAAATCACTTTTACTACAGCAGAAGATATCTTAGGAACTGCTTCAAGAGTGTATATGAACTATAAAGAGTTTCCAAGAGATGTAAATACAGGTGAACGTATTTTATTAGATGATGGAAAACTTATTTTTGAAGTAGTTAAAACGGATAAAAAAACAGAAGTTGAAGCAGTAGTAATTCAAGGAGGTCCTTTGAAATCTAAAAAAGGAGTTAATTTACCTAATACTAAAGTTTCGTTACCTGCTTTAACTAAAAAAGATATTAAAGATGCCCTTTTTGCTATTGAAAACAAAGTAGATTGGATTGCTCTATCTTTTGTTAGAACACCTAAAGATTTAGAAGAATTACAAGATTTAATTGCCAAACATTCTGATCATAAAATTCCAATTATTGCTAAGATTGAAAAACCAGAAGCTGTTGAAAACATTGATAAAATTGTGGCTTTTTGCGATGCCTTGATGGTAGCTCGTGGAGACCTTGGTGTTGAAATTCCAGCAGAGCAAGTGCCTTTAATTCAAAAGAAACTAATTCACAGAGCTAAAACTGCTCGTATCCCTGTAATTGTAGCTACACAAATGATGGAAACCATGATTACAAGCTTAACACCTACAAGAGCAGAAGTAAATGATGTGGCCAACTCGGTTATGGATGGTGCTGATGCCGTAATGCTCTCTGGTGAGACTTCTGTAGGAAATTATCCTGTACAAGTTATTGAAACGATGACACGTATTATTAAAAGTGTAGAAGATTCTCCACTTATAAAAGTACCTTTAAACCCTCCTCACGTAAGAACAAAACGCTTTGTAACTAAATCTATTTGTTATCATGCAGCTATTATGGCTGATGATATTAGCGCTAAAGCGATTACAACCTTAACAAATAGTGGTTATACTGCTTTTCAAATTTCGGCTTGGAGACCAAAATCACATATTTTAGTATTTACTTCTAACCGAAGAATTCTTACACAATTGAATTTACTTTGGGGTGTGAGAGCTTATTATTATGACAAGTTTGTAAGCACAGATGATACTATTGATGATATCAATCAAATTTGTAATGAAAAAGGGTTTGTAAAAACTGGTGATATGGTGATTAATTTAGCAGCTATGCCAATTGTTGAAAAAGGTATGGTAAATACCTTACGTGTATCTGAAATAGAATAATTTTATTCAAAATATAGTAAAAAAACACGCTATTCAGCGTGTTTTTTATTATTCCTTAAATTCAAACTGCAATTGTATGGAAATACTTTTTTGAATGGGTTCGCTTGTTATTTTTTTTTCTTGATTGTTTAAATTGTGCATGGATATCCCTAATAAACGTACCGAATTTTTTAATCGTTCTTGATATAATAATTCTTTTGCCACATCAATCAATAAGTTTTTATCAGAAATATAATAAGGTAAGGTTTTGCTTCTAGTTTGCAAAGTAAAATCGGAGTACTTGAGCTTCAATGTTATGGTCTTTCCTGCTATTTTGCTCTTCTGTAAGCGCTTTTCTAATTCGTTAGCGATACTGATAATCTTTTCTTCTAAAAACACCTCTGAAGAGAGATTTTCAAAGAAAGTGCGTTCGGCTCCTACAGATTTTATAGTACGATTAGGTTTTACTTGACTGTTATGAATACCTCTACAAATTTTATAATAATACTGACCACTATTGCTAAAGTGTTTTTCTAAGAATTCTAGGCTTTTTTGTTTTAAATCGAAGCCTGTGAAAATACCTAATTGGTACATTTTTTCAGCAGTTACTTTGCCAATACCATAGAATTTTTTGATGTCTAATTTTTCTAAAAAAGGTTCTACTTCCTCTGGATTGACTGTTTTTTGTCCGTTTGGTTTGTTGAAATCAGAGGCAACTTTGGCTACAAATTTATTTACTGAAATTCCAGCAGAAGCGGTTAGTCCTAATTCGTCAAAAATGCGTTTTCTTATTTCTTGTGCAATTAAGGAAGCACTTGGGTTGTTTTTTTTATTTACGGTAACATCTAAATAAGCCTCATCTAGAGAAAGTGGTTCGACCAAGTCGGTGTATTCAAAAAATATTTTTCTTATTTTTCTTGAAATTTCTTTGTAACGATCAAAACGCGGAGGAACAAAAATGAGTTGGGGACAATTTCTTTTCGCTTGAATACCACTCATAGCACTTCGCACTCCAAATTTCCTGGCTTCATAACTAGCTGCACTAACTACTCCACGAACTTCACTACCTCCAACGGCTAATGGTTTTCCTTTTAAATCAGGATTATCGAGTTGTTCTACAGACGCGTAAAAAGCATCCATATCTATATGAATAATTTTTCGATATTGAATTGCCTCTTCCATATTACAAATTTATGGTATATTTGGTTTCCCTAGCCCTGATAGTAGTGAAAATCCTTTTATTGCTTAACCCAATTAGTAGTAGAATATTTTTTTTCTGGCAATAAAAGATTGTAGCGAATAGCAGGAAATAGCTCCTTAAAAATAAAAAATAGTGCTTTATGATTGAAATTGAACGCAAATTTTTGGTAAAATCGACTGCTTTTATGAAAGAAGCAGTGAAACATAATCGAATTGTTCAAGGGTATTTGTCAAGTGCTCCTGAAAGAACGGTGCGTGTGCGCATAAAAGGTGATAATGGCTATCTTACAATTAAAGGACAAAGTAATGCAACAGGAATGAGTAGAATGGAATGGGAAAAGGAAATTCCTATTGAAGAAGCCGAACAATTATTAGCTTTGTGCGAAAAAGTGATTATTGATAAAACGCGTTATGAAGTTATAGTAGGTATTCATGTCTATGAAGTAGATGTTTTTACAGGAGAAAACGAAGGATTGGTCATGGCGGAAATTGAACTTTCTAGTGAAGAGGAAACTTTTGAAATTCCAGATTGGTTGGGTGAAGAAGTTACTACAGATAAACGCTATTATAATTCTTATTTAAGTAAGCACCCTTTTAGGAGTTGGTAAAATACCTATTAAATAAAATCGAAATTATCTTTAGTTATAATTCCTTTCAATTTTAAAATGATGAAATAATCAATCGCTTCTTGAATGGAATACTTTTCAAAAATTTTGTATTTCCATAGCTTTTCATCAATATCTTCGAAGTTAATCTTATGAAAAAAATCAATATCAATATTTGCTCTAATTAGTTTTTGATCTCTTGCTTCCTCTAGCAAAGGATTCACTACTTTTTCAAACATAAAAACCTTATAGTTTTCATAAACACCCATAGCGTCATGATGGTATTTTTTTAAACTGAATAAAAAAATAGGATTAATTGTGCTTATATTTTGAATAGCAATTGTATAAATACTAATGATTTTACTAAGAGGATTATCTTCATTGTTTTTTATGATATTCACATCCTGTAAAAAATTATTCCAAAGCAAATCTACTGCTTCTTTTAGAAGTGCTTCTTTATTTTCAAAAAGCGAGTAAAGTGTTTTTTTGGACAATCCAAATTCATGGGCAATATCATCCATAGTAATTACTTTACTTCCATTCTTGAGAAAATGGTCTAAAGCTTTTTCCAATATTTCATCTTTTCTATCCATAAAAAAATAAAAAAATCCTGTAAAAACAGGATTTTTATTGAATTAATTACCACCTCCTAAAGCTTTATACAAGTTTATAACTGCATTAAGTTGATTAAATTTATTATCGATATAATTTATTTCTGTATTCAAAGCATTATCTTTTGCCGTCAATACTTCAAGGTAATTTACCAATCCGTATTGTAATAATTCATCTGAATAATCGGCTGCTTTTGTAAGTGCTTCTAATTGCTTTTTGCGAATCGATAATTTATCAGTTTCATTTTCATAGCTAGCTAATGCATCTGAAACTTCTTTTCCAGCTACCAATAACGCTTTTTCAAATTGCAAATATGCTTTCTTTTGATTGGCTTTAGCTACTTCTAAGCGCGTTTTATTTTGACGTTGATTAAAAATAGGTTGAGTTAAACCTGTTATAATATTTGCAAAAATTGATTTAGTATTAAACCAATCTTTTAGTTCTAAAGCTTGTAAACCACCTGTTGCATTTACTGTTAAAGAAGGATAAAAAGAACTTCTAGCCACATTTGTTAATTCAAATGTGTTTCTGAAATTTAATTCAGCTGCCACAACATCTGGTCTTTTACTCAATAAATATGCAGGCAAACCTACTTTCACATTAGCATCAATTTTCTGATTTTCAAAAATTGAACGTGTAACTGTATTGGGAGCTTTACCTAAAAGTTGATTAAATGAATTTTCTAATACTTTACGATTATATTCCAGATCTTTCAAAATAATTTCAGTAGCATATTTTTGTGCTTCTGTTTGCTGTACTGCTACTTCATTAACACTTCCTGATTCTTTTAATGCTGTGATAACTTCCACACTTTTGTCTCTGTTATCCATAGTTTTAGTAACAACTTCTATTTGAGCATCTATAGCTAATAATTGGTAGTATAAAGATGCAATGTTAGCCACTAATTCTGTTTGTATGGCTTGTTTTGCAGCTTGTGTTTGTAAATATTGTGCTACAGAAGCTCTTTTATTACTCCTAATTTTTCCCCAAATATCAGCTTCCCATGATAATTTGGCAGACATTTCGTATTGGTCTATACTACTAAAAAGACTACCAAACTGACTATTTTTAGAAATCTCTTGGTGTGTCCAAGTTGCATTTCCGTTTAGTGTTGGAAAATAACCCGCTTTACCTTGTTTCATAGTAGCTTCTGCAGCAGCCATACTTTGTAAAGCAATTTGCATATCTAAATTATTTTGCAACCCTTCATTGATATATCCTTGTAATAAGGCATCAGTAAATAATTGGTTCCAAGAAATCATAGCTAATGATGTACTATCAATAGTTTGTTCTGTACGGTATAAATTATCAGTTGTTACTTTTGGAGTTTCATAGTTTTTGGCTACAAAACACGATTGCACTAACAACATAGTAACTATTAAAAGACTTCCTTTAATTATATTTTGTTTTCTCATTTTTTTAATCTTATACAGTTTCAGCATCTCCCTTAGTTGTTTCAATAGTTTTGCTGCTTACTCTTTCTTGCAGCCCTTGGAAAATGATAAATAGAACTGGAATTACAAAAACCCCTAAAATTGTTCCAATCAACATTCCTCCAATAGCTCCTGTTCCAATAGCATTATTTCCAACTGCTCCAGCTCCTTTAGCCAACATTAATGGCATTAATCCAAGGATAAAGGCAAAAGAGGTCATCAAAATAGGACGTAAACGTGCTGTTGCCCCTTGAATAGCTGCTTGAGCAATACTCCAACCTTTTCTTCTGGCATCTGCAGCAAACTCTACAATTAGAATAGCATTTTTAGCTAATAAACCAATAAGCATAATCAGTGTAATTTGAAGATAAATATTATCACTTACATTAAAGAAATAAGCAAAAATATAAGCTCCAGCTAAACCAACAGGTAAGGATAATAAAACTGCAAATGGCAGTAAATAACTTTCATATTGAGCAGCTAACAAGAAATAAACAAAAACTAAACAAAGAAGAAAAATAAAAAGTGTTTGTCCACCTGCACTAATTTCTTCACGTGTCATTCCTGAATACTCATATCCATATCCAATTGGCAAACTTTGACTGGCCACTTCTTCAATAGCCTGAATAGCATCACCAGTACTGAATCCATCATTTGGTGCCCCTGTAATTTTAACAGACGTAAATAAGTTGAAACGATCAATTGCTTGTGGTCCAAAAACTTTTTTTAAGGTTACAAATTGAGAAATTGGAGCCATTGTACCTTCATTATTTCTAACCATTATATTATTTAAGGATTCTGGATCCGTTCTGAATTTTGGTTCAGCTTGATAGACTACGCGATATTGTTTTCCAAATTTATTAAAGTTAGAAGCATAAACTCCACCATAATAACCTTGCATGGTTCCTAAAACATCGGTAACAGTTAATCCTGAATTTTTAATCGCTGCAACATTAAGATCAATACGATATTGCGGATAATTTGGAGAAAAAGAAGTTGCTGCATATTTAATTTCGGGACGGCTATTTAAGGCCGCTAAAAATTTGTTATTAACTTCACTTAATTCTTTAATTGTTCCTCCTTTTTGATCTTGCAATTGGAATTCAAATCCGTTTGTGAATCCAAACCCTACTAAAGTTGGACGAGCAAAAAACAATACTTTAGCATCTTTAACAGCAGCAGCGCGTTTAAATAATTCACCTACAACAACTGAAATTTCTTGATTAGCATCAGGTCTATCAGCCCATGGTTTTAATTTTACAATTACCATCCCGTAGTTACTTCCTGTACCACTAATTAAACTTCGACCAGAAATACGAAGTACTTCTTTTATTTCTGGTAGATCTTTAACTTTATTTTCAATTTGTAATAATACTTCTTCCGTTCTTTCTAAAGAAGTTCCTGGAGGAAGCGATACATCAGACAAAATAGCACCAGTATCTTCACCTGGCACGAATGCTTTAGGTGTAACATTTAATAATAAAACAAATAGTCCAGCAAAAATTGCAATTCCTAAAAAAGCTAACCATTTTCTTTTTATAAAAAACTCTACTGATTTTCTATATTTTATAGTTGTAGCTTCAAAAGCGATATTGAATGATGAGTAAAAACGTTGTAAAAGACCTTTTTTCTTTTCTTCTTCACTATGTGGTTTTAAGAAAATGGCACATAAAGCAGGTGAAAGTGTCAATGCATTAATAGCAGATAATACAATGGCAACGGCTAATGTTAATCCGAATTGTTTGTAGAAAACTCCAGCAGAACCACTAATAAATGATACAGGTATGAAAACGGCTGACATTACTAGTGTTATTGAAATAATCGCACTACTTATATCATTCATAGCACTATGAGCTGCTTTTTTGGGATCATGTTCTCCTGCTTCCATTTTAGCGTGTACAGCTTCTACAACTACTATAGCATCGTCCACTACAATTCCGACGGCAAGTACCAATGCAAATAGCGTTAATAAATTAATGGTAAAGCCAAATAGACTTAAGAAAAAGAACGTTCCTACAATGGCTACTGGAACTGATATGGCAGGAATTAATGTGGATCTCCAATCTTGTAAGAAAACAAAAACCACTAAAAACACCAATAAAAAAGCTTCAATTAAAGTATGAATTACTTTCGTTATGGATTCATCTAAGAAGTCATTTGCGTTAATTAAAGTGGCATAATTTACTCCTTTTGGAAAACTTATTTTTGCTTTATCTAAAACTTTTAATGAGCCTTCAATAACTTCCTGAGCGTTTGAACCAGCTGTTTGAGCAATGGCAATTGCAATCGATTTGTTACCATTTGTTTGAGCACTACCTGCATAACTAACAGCGCCTAATTCTATTCTTGCTACATCTTTTAAACGAAGTATTTCACCGTTTGGAGTAGAACGAACAACGATTTGTTCAAACTCTTCTGTACTTTTTAAACGCCCTTTGTATTTTAAAGCATACTGGAATGATTGATCCCCACTTTCTCCCAATTGACCTGGAGCAGCTTCAATATTTTGTTCCGCTAATAAAGCGGTTACATCAGAAGGAACTAATCCATAAGAAGCCATTACATCAGGTTTCAACCAAATACGCATCGAGTAATCTCTTTGTCCAAATATTATGGCATCACCAACACCAGCAACACGTTTGATTTTCGGTAAAATGTTGATATTTGCATAATTTTGAAGAAAAGTATCATCATACTCTTCATTTTCGCTGTACAAGGATAAAATCAAGATATTATCACTTTGTCTTTTAGAAGTTGTGACTCCAGATCTTGTAACTTCTTGAGGCAATAAAGGTGTGGCACGGGAAACCCTATTTTGAACATTTACGGCAGCTAAATCAGGATTGGTCCCTAATTTAAAATAAATATTGATGGACGCAGAACCATCATTATTTGAAGTAGAAGTCATGTAAGTCATATCTTCCACACCGTTGATTTGCTCTTCTAATGGAATTACCACAGAATTCATAACCACTTCCGCACTTGCGCCTTGGTAATTTGCAGATACTGATACCGTTGGTGGAGCTATTTCTGGATATTGTGACACTGGAAGCGAGGCTAATCCTAAAACTCCCAAGATAACGATGATAATAGAAATCACCGTTGACAATACGGGTCTGTCAATAAATTTTGAAAACATAGTTTTTAAAGTTTGTCTATTATTTTTTAGGATTATCTAGTTCTTTTAAATTGATAACTTCTGGCTTAATTGGTGTACCTTCTGTTACAATTCCAACACCTTCCACTAAGAATTTGTCATTTATAGTTAATCCTTTATCTACTACGAAGTATTTTCCACCAGAAACAGCACGAACTTCAATAGGAACAAATTTCACCTTGTTTTCCTTGTCTACAATTAGAGCAATTCGTTTGTCTTGTAATTCTACTGTTGCATTTTGTGGAATTAAAATGACCTCTTTTAAATTAGTAGGAATTTGAATTGTTCCACTTGCACCAGATCGTAGTAATCGATTTGGATTTGGGAAACTAGCTCTCACATTGAACGAACCTGTTTGTGTATTGGCCTGACCGCTAAAAGTTTCTATTTTTCCTGTTTCCTGATAGACAACACCATTACTTAAAACTAAATTCACTGGAGGCATGTTACCAATTTTATCTTGAAATGTTTCTCCTTCAGCATTCATCATGATGTCTAATTGTTCTTTTTCATTAATTGAAAAATAAGCGTAAACTTTGCTAATGTCAGAAATTCTAGTTAAGGGCTGTACGGTTTGACTACTTACATAGCTTCCAATTCTTAAAGGTAAAGTTCCCACAATTCCATTTACCGGACTTTTAATTGTAGCATAATTTATTCTAGCAATTATTCCTTGATAAGTACTTTTTGCATTGGCTAAATTAGCTTTAGCAGTTTCTAATTGTACATCACTTATTATTTTTCGATCTACAAGAGGTTTTAAACGATTAACTTCAACTTGTGCGGCATCCACTTTTGCTTTTGCAGCAGCTGCATCTTGAGTAGCTGTTTGTGTTTCTAATTTAAAAAGAATTTGTCCTTTTTTTACTTCTTGGCCTTCATCCACATAAATTTTTTCAATATATCCATCTACTTTTGGACGAATGTCAATATCTGTGATTCCTTCTAACTTAGTTGGATATTCTGCAATTAATGTTGTATTATCTTTAGAAACTTGAACCACTTTATATGATGAAACAGGTGGAGCTACTTTAGAATCATCCTTATTTTTACATGACAAAATGAGTAGTGATATAGTAAAAAGGGTTGTGAAATATTTTTTATTCATTGGAAGGAAAGTTTTATTTATTGGATTGATTTGTGATTTCTATTTGTTTGAATTTCTCTATAGTGCTCATTAAAAGTTGTTCCGCTTTTTCCATGTGTTCTTTGTAAGCATAACTATTTTGTAAGTTTATTTGCTCTTGTGAACAAGAAACGTATTTCTCTCTATAATCAATTATTTTATCGATTAGTATTTTTTCATGATGCACCAATGTTAAATAATTATTCAATCTTTGACTTAAAGGAGCTGCTTTAAAATATTTTTTTCTATCACCTACAATAGTGAAATAATTAATTTTTTCCATTTTTAGCAACAAATTTAAATTCGTTGAAATGGAACTTTTACTCGCTTGCATTTTTTCAACTAAATCTTCAAAGGTCAATCCAGATTTACAACCATCTATGATTAATGTTCCTAAAATCCTTGAGGCTAATGGAGGGATATTATATAATTGTTCAAAATGAATTCCAAACAATTCTATTATTTCCTGTTTTTCTTCCTGCATTGTAAAATAATTTTGGCAAAGATAATTCAGGTTCGCTAATTACCGAACTAAACGAACTTAATTTTTTGTTAAAAGTTTAAAGCAAAAAAAATCAGCATTTGCTGATTTCTATTCTTTAATAATTTGAAGGTTTACTATCATGACACCAACATCTTTATTTCGGGCAATACTTTTAAAAGCGGCTTTTGACAAGTCAATTTCTCTTCCTTTAGAATAAGGACCTCTATCCGTTATTGTAACTACCACCCATTTATTATTGGCAATATTGGTAACTTTTACCTTGGTTCCAAATGGTATCTTTTTGTGAGCTGCAGTAAATTCATCATTATCAAAAGTAACTCCACTAGCTGTTCTTTTTCCATTAAATCTATCATGATAATAGGAAGCATGAGCTTTTTCTTTATAAATAGGAAGGGTTTTAGAAGACACTTCTAAAAAAACCGAATCCATAATGACAGAATCCAATAAAACAGTGTCTTTAGTAAGAATACTATCTAAAAAAATAGTTTTACTTGAAAACGGTTTCTCTTGTTTACAAGTAAAACTACTTATGCATATAAGAAGAAATAGAAATAATATTGTTATGCTATAAATTTTTATATTCTTCTGTATTAATTTTTTTAACTCATCCAACTAGACCAAGGTATTCTTGATAAAATTAACAACAATCCAATCGAGTAAAACAAGGCTATTTTTTTAAATTTTCCATTATTACTTTCTTCTTTTTTATGTTTAGACCATCCGATTGTAATTAAAGCTAAGGCAATAATATTAATTAACGGATGTTCTAACGAAGTTAATCTAAAAACTTTATTCATATTTCCTAGTGATGCAGAACCTAAGGGAGAAACAAAATACAAGATTAAACCAAGAAGCAGTTGCATATGCGACAAGATCAAAGCAAATAAAGAAATCCGTAAATCTTTATCTGTAAATATCTTTTTTGAAACTATACCCATAATGGCATTTACTGATGCTAAAAATAAAACTGCTAATACGATATAAGCAAAAATAGAATGTGCTGATTGTAATGCTGAATACATAGTTGTTTATTTAAATGTTACCAAACAAAGATACTAAATAAAAAAAACCGCTTAACAAAAATGTTAAGCGGTTTAAAATTTAATCTATTTTATATTAGAAATTATATCTAATTGAAAAATTCCATGTTCTACCTAAACCGAAATATCCAGTATTAGTAACGTTGATTCCTTTAAATGTTTCGTCTCCATCTACTGCTTGATTAGTAGTAGAAAGACTTGCTAAATAAACTTGACCAAAAACGTTATTTACATTCAATCTGAAAGAAACTGAATTTACATCATCTTTACCAACCAACATTTTATAAGAAATACCTGCATCAACTAAATCATATTCTGGTAATTCTAAATTTTCTTTAACAGCACCAACATCTGAATATAATTTATTATAATTTCTCCAATCTGCATCGATATTAAAACGAGTAAAAATTTCATATTTAACTCCTAATCCCCAAGAAGTTTGAGCTGCTCCACCTACTTCACCTCCATCTACATCTTCTTTAGTTTCCTCAAGTACATTTCTGTCTTGATCTCTTTTTACTGTTACTACATCTCCTTTATATTGCCAATCACCAATAGATGCAAAACCTCTTAAATTAAGTTTTTTAATTGGTCTAGCTGTGAAGTCTAACTCAACACCTGAATGTAATTGTTCAACACCTTGATTTGTTGTGTAAATAATATCACCATCATTCAATACAGTAGTACCAACAACTTGACCAGCTGTAGCAGTTGTAGAGCTTGAAGTAACTCTATCTTTCCAAGATGTTCTATAAGCATTTAAATTAGCAGAAAAGTAAGAAGAATTAAAACTATACCCTAATTCAAGACCTAAAATCTTTTCGTTTTCAGTTAAAGGATTTACATCATTTCCAAAATTTAAATAAATATTATCATGATAAGGTTGACGAGAATAATAACCTGCATTTCCATAAACCGAATTATTTTCATTAACATTATAAGACATTCCTCCTTTAGCATTATAACCAATATTGTCTACACCTTTAGATTTTTCATTTTCTGGCAAGTATTGGTATCTATCCCATCTTACATGAGATTGATTTGACAACGCTCCTTGGAAGAAAGCTGAAAATTTATCATTTGAATATTCTATTTGAGAAAAAACACCTCCGTAAGTAATTCTCTCATCATAATCCCATGCATATCTTTCTCCTTCATCAGCATAATTAAATAATGCACTCCATGGATTTGAATCATAAGTTGCAGATATTTGGTTATTAGGAATATTAACATTACCATTATCTAAAAAATAATCTGCTCCTAACAAATCAGTTATTTGTCTAAAGTGTGTTCCTTTGTATGTTCTAAGATCAAAACCAGCATTAAAAGTAAGTTCATCAGTAAATTTAGTTTCAAAGTTTGTAATTAAACCATACCATTCATGACTGTTTACTGAATTTCTTAAAGCATAAGTTGATCTTCCTGTAGCACTAGCTACATTATTTGCATAAATTTGATCAAAATCAATTTGACCATCAGGTCTTCTTACTCTAGAACCAACACTTCCAACACTTCCACCTCTTCCCCAAGAAGCATAAAGTACTGTTGATAAATTTGAATTATCAGAAATTGTATAATCCCAGTTTAAATTTGCAACTGGTTTGTGGTAATAGTTACCTACTTCACTTTTAAACTTACCGTCTAAAGTACCCCAGTTGTTATTATATTTTCTTCCCTTATCTAAATATGTACTAATTCTTTGCGAATAACTTTGATTGTGGTATTGCGGAGCACCAGTCAATAAGAAATTAAAATTATGTTTATCACTAGGCTTATATCCTACCGAAATAAAATAATTTTGACCACGACCTTGAGTACCCATAGTATATCCTTCACCTTGCCAGTGAGACATCATAATACTCATTCCCCAACCTTTTTCATTCATTCCTGTATTGTAACCTGCTAATGTTTTAAAATAACTATTATTAGCTACTCCTAATGAAGCAAAACCACCTTCTTTTTTGTCAGTAGCTTTGGTAACAATATTAATTGTTCCTCCTACAGAAGAAATTGCTAATTTTGATGAACCTAAACCTCTTTGAATTTGTATTCCATTAGCAATATCAGTCAATCCTGACCAGTTTGACCAATACACTAATCCGTCTTCCATTCCATTAACTGGTTGTCCATTTATTAAAACAGCAGTATTATCTTGTTCAAATCCACGTACTCTAATGTTAGAGTCCCCATATCCTCTAGATTGATCAGCAACATATACAGATGGAGTATTCACCATAGCCTGTGTAATATCTGATGTACCTACTTTTTCTTGGATCTCAATAGCTTTGATTGTTGAAACTGCAATAGGTGTTTTTCTATCACTAGCTAAGTCAATGATTCCAGAACCAACTACAACTACACCTTCTAATTGATTTTCATCAGATTTCAAACTAACATTCCCTAAATTAGTAGATCCTGTAAAAGGAATTACAACCGATTTAAAACCTAAATAAGAAACTACTATTTCACCAGAAGCTAGACTTGTAGTAAATTCAAATTTACCATCGAAACCAGTTGTTGCTCCATCTTTTGTCCCTTTTACAAATACATTTGCGCCAGGTAACGGATCGTTAAAGTCTCCATCTATAACCATTCCAGTTATTTTAGATTGAGAAAAAATGGCTTGGGTTGTTATTAAAAATAACCCTAAAATCATTAATTGTTTAAAAACTCTCATTTGTTGTTAATTTTTTTGCAAAATTCGCACAACCTTTTAAGTTAAATGTTAAGTGAATGTTAACATTGCAAATTCATTGACTTTAATTGACTTTATTGGAGAAGTTTTATTTTTTATTATTTTATTTACGAATAACCACATAAATAAAACTTAAAAAAGAAAATTATTTAATGATTTATGTTTTTTTTAATACAAATAGCAAACAAAAAGTCATTTTTAAAGCTTATTAAATATAAAATACTCTTTAAAACACCCATTTAAAGCTGAAATAAATTTTCAACTAGTACTTTCTATTTTAAATATTCTCTTAACAGAAAACTAGTAGAACTATCATGATCTTTAACTTCACCTGAATTTATCTCTGTTAAAATAGAATTAGCCAATTGCTTTCCTAATTCTACACCCCATTGATCATAACTAAAGATATTCCAAATTACTCCTTGCACGAATATTTTATGCTCGTAAATTGCTACTAAAGCCCCTAAAGTTTCTGGAGTTAACTTTTCAATTAATAAGGTATTTGTTGGTTTATTTCCTTCAAATACTTTGAAAGGCAATAAAAAATCTGCCTTTTCTGAAGTTAATCCTGCTTTTTCAAATTCGGATTTCACTTGGCTTTCATTTTTACCCATTAGCAAAGCTTCTGTTTGTGCAAAAAAATTAGACATCAATTTATCATGATGATCTTTATTTCCATAAAGCGATTTTTTAAATCCAATAAAATCAGTTGGAATTAATTTGGTTCCTTGATGGATTAATTGAAAAAAAGCATGTTGAGAATTAGTTCCTGGTTCTCCCCAAATAATAGTCCCTGTTTGGTAATTTACCGTATTTCCATCTCTACCTACGCTTTTACCATTGCTTTCCATAATTCCTTGCTGCAAATAAGGAGCTAATTTTTGTAAATATTGGGTATAAGGAATTAAAGCTTCCGTTTCTGCTCCATAAAAGTTATTATACCAAATACTTAACAAAGCTAAAATTACTGGAATATTTTTATTGAAGGCTGTTTCTTTAAAATGCACATCCATTTCATTGGCTCCTTTTAATAATTTATTGAAATTATCAAATCCGACTACCAAACTAATGCTTAAACCAACTGCACTCCATAAAGAAAAACGTCCTCCAACCCAATCCCACATAGGAAAAATATTAACTTCTGCTATTCCAAATTCAGTTACCTTTTTAATATTAGTAGAAACTGCTACAAAATGCTTGGCTACATCTTCTTTTTTTGCCGATTGTAAAAACCACTCACGAATTGTTTCTGCATTAGATAGTGTTTCTTGAGTAGTGAATGTTTTAGAAACAATTACGAAAAGAGTTGTTTCTGGATTGAGTTTTTTTATTACTTCATTCACATGATCTCCATCTACATTGGACACAAAATGAACATTCAAATGGTTTTTGTAGTATTGTAAAGCTTCTACAACCATTGCTGGGCCTAAATCGGAGCCACCTATACCAATATTAACTACATCTGTAAAGGCTTTATTGGTAAATCCTTTTCTAACACCATTAACTATTTCATTAGTAAAAGACTGAATATCTTTTTTAACTTTATAAATTTCTGGAACAACATTTACCCCTTCCACTAGAACAACATCATTCTCTTTTGCTCTTAGAGCCGTATGTAAAACAGCTCTGTCCTCTGTTTGATTAATAGCTTGTCCAGAAAAATAAGCATCAATAGCTCCTTTTAATTCAACTTCTTCTGCCAGTTCAAGTAATAATGCGACAGTTTCTTCAGAAACTTTATTTTTAGAATAATCTAAAATAAAATCCTGCCATTCAATATTGAATTTTTCAACTCTACTTGCATCATTTGAAAACATTTCTTTAATAGAAACATTTTCCATTTTTTCAAAATGAGTTCTCAATTTTTGCCAAGCTACTGTTCCAGATGGATTTGTTGTATCTAAAGTCATTATTCTTTAAATTTATTAGTCATTACACTATCTAATTCTCTTTTTAAAGGTTCGATATGTTTTAAATATTGTCCTTTATCTTTTTCTTTCATTGGTTCAGCGCTTGGAAGTATTAAACGAAGTGGATCTACTTGTACTCCATTTTTCCAAAAACGATAGCATACATGTGGTCCTGTTGCTAAACCTGTACTTCCTACTTTACCTATTACTTGTCCTTGGGAGACATATTGTCCTTTTTTAACTAAGATTTTAGACATGTGAAGGTATTGTGTAGAGTATGTTCCGTTATGTCTTATTTTAACATAATTTCCATTTCCAGAGGTATAACCAGCTCTTTCCACAACACCAGCTGCCGTAGCTTTTATAGGTGTTCCAGTAGCTGCAGCGTAATCTGTACCACTATGCGCTTTCCATCTTTTTTGAACTGGGTGAAAACGTCTTCCTGAGAATCTAGAAGAAATTCTAAAATAATCTAATGGTGCTTTCAAAAACATCGTTTTCAATCCATTCCCATCCTCATCATAGTAATCTGGAATAGCTTGTTCTGCTTTTAGCTTGTATGGAAAAGCATAAAAATCCTTACCTCTATGTTTGAAATAAGTAGCTTCTACTCTTTCCACACCAGCATAAATAGTGTCTTCTATATAACGTTCGTAAATAGTAGCACAGAACTTATCTCCCTTTTGAATTTTAAAAAAATCGATAGAATATTCATATACTTTTGCTAACCTTGAGGCCAAAGCTGGACTTGCACCTTCATTCGCTAGAGTTTCTGAAAAAGAACCTTCAATTTCAGCAGCAATAGTTCTTCTTTTTAAAGACGTTGCTTTTTTCTTATTTATAACCTGTATAGAGTCTCTAAAATCGATAACCGCATAATCTATTTTGTTTTTTACATAAACCAAAGCCTTTAGCTCTTTAGGGTCTTTTTTATCTAAAAAAAGTAGATATGGTTTCCCTATTTTTATCATTCTAGGATTGAAAGAATCTTTTACTTTTTCTACAACATCATAGGTTCTTAAACTATCTGGTAATTTATATTTATCAAATATCAAACCTAAATTATCACCTGACTTTATTGTATCTCTAATTACTTCATAGTCATTAAAAATAAACCCAAATTCTTTTATAATTGGTTCTTTCTTTTCATTTTTTTGGGGCACTCCTTTTTTTTCTTCTTTTTTATCACAAGAAATAACAATGGTAAATAATAGTAGTAATAATGATAAGTATCTCAAGATTTTAGTTTTTAAAAATTTTAAATATTTTCTCCCCAATTCTCTATTTCTTCTTTTGTCCATAACTCAGGGAAGAAGATTCTTTTTTGGTATTTAGGCAACATGTATTTTTTCCAATCACTTCCACCAGTAGCTTCATGATTACCTGGTACGCTTTCAATATATTTTTTTGCTGCATTGAAATGCCCCATTACCCATGTAATATTTATTGTTTTGTCTAAATGTCGCATAGCTTGAACTAATACTTCATTATTTTGATCTTCTTGTGGTAATTGTTTGTATTTTCTCCAAAGATTTATAGTGTTGTATTCTTCCATAAAATCTAAAAATACTTTTTTATACTTTCTCTCAAACTCTTGTAATAGAAATGTTTTCTCACCTGTTTTATAATCTTTGCCTGCCGCTTGCCAATACAAATGATCAAAAGCATGCCCATAAGGTGTATTTCTATCTATCGTTGCTCTAAACCTATAATCTATTAGGTTAATTAAATCTGTAGTAGCAAATTCTATTAATCGATATTGAGCGCTTTGGAACCCACTGGCTGGTGTAAGCGTATTTCTAAATTTTAAGTATTGCTCTGGTTCCATTCCATCAGTCATGATGGTAAAAGATGTGGTCAACATATCAAAATAACGACTAATTCTACCTAATTTATCTGTAAAATAATCAGTTGTAGGCTTTTCAGTATGTGCCAATTGCTCTATTTCCCAAAGTATCATTTTGAACAATAATTCATTAACCTGATGATACATAATAAAAACCATTTCATCTGGTAATGTTGTTCTTTGAATTTGTAAATTTAACAAGGCATCTGTTTGAATATAATCCCAATAAGTAATGGGTTTAGACCACAATAGTCCTTCAAGATGTGTTTCTGTGTTTTGGTTAATGCTTTTATACTTTTCATCAATTTTTTTTAATTGATGTTGTAATTCTGGTGTTACTTCCATTAGTCAATTTTTACTTTAAAAGAGTGCTTTAATCCTTTAAAAGCATCTAAATCAGCCTTTAGTGATCCAACAGCTAAACTCGCTTTAATTCTTATTGGAATTTTATTGTCATCATCTGAAATCCAAACAGTTAAACTTTCTTCTTCTTTAAAAACTCTACCTGCTTGAACGTAAGGTCTGAAAACTTTACAAGAAATTTTTCCAAATTTAGTTTTTATATCTTCTTTACCAATATATTTTAACTTAAACTTTGTAGTTTCATTATCAAAAAACATATCAATAGCTATTGACTCTCCTTCATTCAAGGTGTCTATCTTAGGGTGATTTCTTAAATAATAAAATGAAGAAACAATATCTTGAACATTTTCTGGAACAGAATAAGTATTTTCTGTGTTTCCTTTATAGTCTTTTACCCTAACAGTATTATTATTTTGATCAAAAAAACCTTCTTGGTATTTGGTATAACCACCTTCATCTATTTTCCTTAAAAATTGATATGGTTTACCTGTATTTTTATCAAAAAAACTTTGGTAATCATCTTTAACTTCAAAAAATAATTTTGTCATACCTGTAGTCCAGCCTTTCCCTTGAACATGATGTACTTTCTGATTATTTCTGGTTGCCTCCTTTATTTCAAGAGTTGCATATCCTGCATTTACTAAACCATAGTGTATTCGAAGTTTGAACCATTCTCCTGTAGTGTATGCATCTTCTTTTTGAACGAAAGAATTCGTTGCTATAAAAACTAAAAGTAATATTATATATTTTTTCATAATTTATATCTTTTTTATAAAAGAATGCAATTTCTGTTCCAAAAATAAGAAACAAAAAAACCCAGTCAAAATTAATGACTGAGTTTTTATGCTATTAACCAACCAAAAACTATAAATTATGAAAACTTACTAGCAAAATCGGAGATAAAAATCATTTCCTTTTTTGCGAGTGCAAATGTATATAGTTTTTTGAGGATTATTCATCAAAATATCAAATTTAACTCTTTTAACAGAATATTTTTTAATATTTAATACTGAATTTTAAGAATATTTAATTTTTTTATCAATTTATAACGTACCTCGCAATGCTTGCTCTCTTTCAATGGACTCAAAAAGGGCTTTAAAATTACCCGCACCGAAGCCTTTTGCTCCCATTCGTTGAATAATCTCAAAGAAAAGTGTAGGTCTATCTTCAACTGGCTTAGTGAAAATTTGCAACAAATACCCCTCTTCATCAGCATCAACCATAATTGAAAGTTTTTGAAGCTCAGCTATATCTTCTTTCATCATATCTCTATGAACTCCAAGTCTATTTGGAATATCATCATAATAAGCTTGTGGTGGTGGTGGTAAAAATTCAACACCTCTTGCCTTTAAAGCAGAAACCGTTTTTATAATATCGTCTGTTGCTACAGCAATATGTTGCACACCTGCATCTTCGTAAAAATCCAGATATTCTTCAATTTGTGAGCGTTTATTTCCTTTTGCAGGTTCGTTAATAGGAAATTTTACTCTTCCATTTCCATTACTCATAACTTTACTCATTAAAGCAGAATATTCTGTATGAATTTGTTTGTCGTCGAACGAAAGGAAATTTTCAAATCCCATTACATCTTCATACCATTTTACCCATGTATTCATTTGTCCCCAACCTACATTTCCAACCATATGGTCAATATATTTAAGCCCTGTTGGTTCTGGGTTATAATCTGATTTCCATTCTCTAAATCCTGGCATAAAGGTACCTGAATAATTTTTTCGTTCTACAAACATATGAACTGTCTCTCCATAAGTATAAATTCCTGATCGAACCACTTCACCAAACTCATCTTTTTCAACAACTGGTTCCATATAAGATTTCGCCCCACGTTTTGTAGTTTCTTCATAAGCGCTTCTCGCATCTTCAACCCAAAGAGCAACTACTTTAACGCCATCGCCATGTTTAACTATATGATCATTAATAGGTGACTTGCTGTTTAATGGTGTTGTTAATACTAATCTAATTTTATCTTGTTTTAGTACATAACTTACAGAGTCTTTTGATCCTGTTTCCAAACCTCTATAAGCTAATGATTGAAATCCAAAGGCTGTTTTATAAAAATGAGCAGCTTGTTTTGCATTTCCTACATAAAATTCTACATAATCTGTTCCTAACAATGGAAGGAAATCTTGAGCTCCTTCAAATATTTTTTCTAAACCGTAGTTTACTGATTTTATTTCTTTTGACATGATTTTAATTATTTATTTAATACGAGTTGTGTCTATTTCGTTAGAATCAATTTCTTCAAATGATTCAAAATCGTTGTAAATACTATCTGCCTCAAATTCATATTGCTCTATTTCTTGTATATTCTTATATTTTTTAAAAACATCCTGAGAAATTAATGTTCTATAAACAATAAAAACTATTACAACGAATATAAAAATAATACTATTTATAACTATTGAAATTATATTCAATGCTTTTGCTATCACCACATTGTTTCTACTTTGTGGAGAATATGCCGGTTGATTTTGGTCAAATTCTTTTAAACTTTTATTTGCCATTACCAAACCTACAATACTCAATGCTATAGGAATAAAAGCAAAAAGACCATAACAACAACAACCAACAAATCCAACTACTAATGAAACAATACCTAATATTAAAGCATTAGGATCTGCCGGTAATTTATTATAATTCATTTAACTATTTTTCTAACCAAGATTGATAATAAGATTCATCAGCAATTTTCATAGCTTCTTCTGTAACCATCAAAGGTTTAAAAGTATCTACCATTACTGCTAATTCTTCTGTTTCTGTTTTTCCAATACTTCTCTCAACAGCACCTGGATGTGGCCCATGAGGAATTCCTGCTGGATGCAATGATATATGACCTGCTTCTATATCATTTCGACTCATAAAATCTCCATCAACATAATACAAAACTTCATCACTATCAATATTACTATGGTTATATGGAGCTGGAACAGCTAAAGGGTGATAATCGTATAATCTTGGCACAAATGAACAAATTACAAATGCATCTGTTTCAAATGTTTGATGTACTGGTGGTGGTTGATGAATTCTACCTGTAATAGGCTCAAAATCGTGAATTGAAAATGCATATGGATAATTATAACCGTCATATCCTACTACATCAAACGGATGTGTTGCGTATACCATATCAAAGATTTCATCTTTCTTCTTTACTTTGATAACAAAATCTCCTTTTTCATCATGTGTTTCTAGCTCTAAAGGTCTGCGAATATCTCTTTCACAAAATGGAGCATGTTCTAAAAGTTGTCCAAACCAATTTCTATAGCGCTTTGGAGTATAAATTGGTCTTCTTGATTCTACTATAAATAAACGATTATCTTCTGTATCAAAATCAATTTTATAAATCATTCCTCTTGGAATAACTAAATAATCCCCATACTTGAAATCTAAATTTCCTAGCATGGTTCTTAACTTACCAGTTCCTTTATGAATGAACAAGACTTCATCTGAATCCGTATTTTTATAAAAATAATCAGAAGTTGATTTTCTAGGAGCAGCTAAAACAATGTGACAATCTGAATTTGTTAAAACGATTTTTCTACTCTCCAAGTAATCCTCTTGAGGAGTTACTTGAAACCCTCTTAATCTGTAAGATTGAATATTATTAGCTTTAGCTATTTTTGGAGCTACACTATATTGTTTTTTTATTTCCTTTACCTGTGTAGGACGATGCTCATGATACATATTAGTAGACATACCATCAAATCCTATAGTACCAAACAATTGCTCGTAGTACAAATCCCCATTTTCTTTACGAAATTGAGTATGTCTTTTAGGGGGAACATTTCCAAGTTTATGATATATTGGCATTTGTTTTTAGTTTAAAGTTGAACATTTAAAAATTTAAAGTTGTTTTCACACTTTATATATAACCATAACAAAGCAACTCACTCAGGATTTCTCTTGATGAGGAATTTTAAAAGAATAGGCAAATTTTCCCAGCTTTTCATGTGAAGAAATTTATTATTGTTTTTTATAAGTCACATGGTATCACTTTATCTGATAGGCGTTTTTCTAATAAAAAACATTTTATCATAGCGATTTCATTTATACAAATATCGTGAAAAAAATTAAAATATAAAACCTATACTAAACCAAGTATGGTGATCTCTAGTTTCTGGTGACCAAGAATGTTTTATTTCTATAGGTCCAATTAAAGACTCTATACCATAACCTAAACCATAACCACTATACGCTGGTTTCTTTATCCATGTACCATCATCAAAAATATTATCACCTATATTAGCATAATTGGCAGTGAAATTCAGATGGTTTTTCTTGAAAACCTCATAATCTAGAACCAAACTACCTTTAACATAACTATTACCACTTAAAGAAACAAAGTCATACCCTAAAAATGGTCTTAAATTATTTATTTGAGTATAACCAAAGCCCCCTAATGCGAAATCTAAGTAAGGTACTCTATTCTCACCTATTGAAAAACCTCCTTCAGATTGTATTTTAAAAGTAAATTTTTTATTTATTGTAAATGCAATTGCTCCATCTGCTTTTGCAATAGTAAACCTTTCAAAATTATTCATTTTATCAGAAGAATATAATATTGGCTTTAAATCTCCTATAAAATACCATCCTTTTTTAGGAAAATATTTATTATCAAAAGAATCGTATTTTAGGAACCCAAAAAGCGAAAAATAATCACTATTATCTATTATAGGATCTATATTTTGGATTACTGTTTTTGATTCAATTTTTAAATGTTTTAATTCAATCCCTGCTCCAATTGAAAATTTTTGAGCAAAAATAGTTTGAATATAGGCTTGGTTCGAAAAATCTGAAAAATCGATATTTAAAGATGATAACCCAGTAGTATTTAGTAATAAATTACCTGAAAAATCATTTTGTAAATTTCGGTTTAAACCAATAAACTTTGAATTAAAACCATAACTCACGTAGAAACCATTATCTACATAATAATTCAAATTATATCTAAAATTATCTCCTAAACCTACATCTAATGAAAAAACATCATTCTTTGTAAATAAATTTTTTCTGGTAACGTTTAAAAGCAGAGCACTTTTTAAAAGTCCATCATAATGTAATCCTAATTTTAAAAAAGTATTCTTTTTACTTTCCCTTACATCTACAACCAATCTTTCTCCTCCACGATTTTTTTGAAAATAATAAAAAATAGATTCAAAATTTTGTGTAGCATTTAAATTATTTATACCCTTCTCAACTTCACTGTATTCGATTCTAGAATTACTGTTAAATTTTAATTTACCAACGACATACGCTCTAGTAAACTTATCTAAATTATTGATTTCTAATTCATTTACATATATATCATTGAGTAACTGTTTTTCAACAAAAGGTCTTTTATAATCGCTTTTTAATGGAATTAACTCACTTAAATGCTTTCTAGCCTCTTCTTCACCTTTCATAACAATTTCTGAACCTTTTTCAAAAGAAACTACCGTGTAACCCTTAATGTTTGGCTTAATATAGATTGTAGTCAAAGCTCTTTTCTTTTCCATTTTTTCAATCATGGAATAATTAGTTACTTGAGATAAAATACCTGTTGCTCCTTTAATCTCAGATAGCTTTTTTAATCCGTCTTGCACATCAACACCAATAATAATATCAGCACCTTTTTTTAGCAACTCTTCTACAGGATAATTATTCACTACACCACCATCAATTAACATTTTACCATCAATTTCTACCGGATTATACAAAGTAGGTAAAGCACCACTTGCTAATAATGATTTTGGCAATGTTCCTTTATTCAAAACCACTTCTTCACCTGTCTCAACATTAGTAGCAATACACAAAAAAGGAATTGGTAGTTGATCAAAATCATTTACATCGGAAACGTGCTTTGTCAATTTTGACATTAAATGATAATTATAAAGACCTTTCGAAAGTGCTTTTGGTAACTCTATTTTAAAATTATTAAACGGAAGTGAAAAAGCATAAATTTCATCATTTCGTTTTTCATAAAAAGTTTTGGAATTTCTAGGAGTATAATCTTGTAAAAGAGCGTCAGTATCAATTTCTTTAAACAAAGAGTCTAATTCTTTTCCAGAATAACCAGAAGCATACAAACCACCAATTATTGCTCCCATACTAGTTCCTCCAATATAATCAATTTTTATACCTAATGAATCTATAATCTTAAGCACGCCTATGTGAGCTAATCCTTTTGCACCACCACCGCTAAGAACCAATCCTATTTTGGGCTTTTTTTGAATAATAGAATCCTGTCCAAAACTAAAGAAAGAAAGAAAGAAAAAAGTTAATATAAGTAGTATTTTATTCATAATATAACTATTCTTGAATAGTCTTGTAAAAGTCGGTAATTTTTTTGGCTTTTGAAAGACCAACTACCTCTGAAATATCTTTTTCGGATGCATTTTGCAATCTTTTAACACTTTTGAAATGTTTTAATAAACTAATCATTGTTTTCTCACCAATTCCAGGAATTGATTCTAAACTATTGGTTAAAGCCGATTTACTTCTTTTATCACGATGATGCGTAATGCCAAAACGATGAGCTTCATTCCTTAAAAACTGAATTATCTTTAAAGTTTCTGATTTTTTATCTAAATACAGAGGTACAGAATCTCCAGGATAATAAAGTTCTTCTAACCGTTTTGCAATACCAATTATAGCAATTTTACCTCTTAATTCTAATGCATCTAAACTCTTCAAAGCAGAAGACAATTGTCCTTTTCCTCCATCTATAATTATGAGTTGCGGTAAAGGTTCGCTTTCATCTAGTAAACGCTTATACCTTCTGTATACCACTTCTTCCATCGAAGCAAAATCATCTGGACCTTCAACTGTTTTAATATTAAAATTACGGTAATCCTTTTTACTTGGTTTGCCATCTTTAAAAACCACACAAGCAGCTACAGGATTTGTTCCTTGAATATTCGAGTTATCAAAACATTCAATATGTCTTGGTTCAACAGAAAGTCGTAAATCTTTCTTCATTTGAATCATAATTCTATTTGTATGCCTATCTGGATCAACAATTTTAATTTGTTTTAATTGATCCATTCGATAGTACTTAGCGTTACGAATAGATAAATCTAAAATTTGTCTTTTATCACCTAATTGCGGAACCGTTATTTTAAGGTTTTCACCTAATGCTAATGGAAAAGGCAAAATAATTTCTCGAGAATTTAATTTAAATCGTTCTCTTAACTCTACTACTGCTAATTCTAACAATTCTTCATCAGCTTCTTCTAATTTCTTTTTGATTTCCATAGTATGCGAACGAACAATTGCACCATGGGAAATTTGCAAAAAGTTAACATAAGCCATGGATTCGTCTGAAACTATTGAAAACACATCTATATTAGATAATTTTGGATTTAAAACGGTTGATTTTGCTTGATAACTCTCTAAAACTTCAATTTTTTCTTTGACTTTTTGAGCCGCTTCAAATTGCATATCTTCAGCAAGTTCTAACATTTGCTTTTTGAAATCTTTTAAACTCTCTTTAAAGTTTCCTTTCAAAATTTGACGAATAGCTTCTACCTGTTTTTGATAATCCGCTAAAGATTCCAATCCTTCACAAGGTCCTTTACAATTCCCTATATGGTATTCCAAACACACTTTATATTTCTCTGATCTTATATTGCTTTGTGATAAATCATAATTACAAGTTCGTAAAGGATATAATTCCTTAATCATTTCTAAAATAGTATTAACAATCTTAAAATTTGTATACGGTCCATAATATTCTGAACCGTCTTTTATCATTCTTCTAGTAGGAAAAATTCTTGAAAAAGGTTCATTTTTAATACAAATCCAAGGATAACTCTTATCATCCTTTAAAAGAATATTATAACGAGGTTGCAATTTCTTAATTAGATTATTCTCAAGCAACAAAGCATCCGATTCTGAAGCTACCACAATATGCTTAATAGAAACAATTTTTTTTACTAAAACACTTGTTTTATAATTATCGTGACTTTTGGTAAAATAACTCGAAACCCTTTTTTTTAAGTTTTTGGCTTTACCAACATATAAAATCTTATCGTCTTTATCAAAATATTGATAGACTCCTGGATTATCAGGTAAGGATTGTATTTGAAGTTCGAGTGAGGCTTGCATTAAACAAAATTACAAAATAGGAATATTAATTACACACATAAATTACTACTTTTATCAAATTATTAAGACAATAATGAAAGATAGGGCTATTTATTTATTAGGGGAACGTATTTTACCTGGAGAAAGCAAAACTATAGAAGTAGAAATTGCAAAACTACACACGATGAACAAACTTAAAGTTCCCATCTTTATTGAGCGCTCAAAGATTGATGGGCCAACTGTTTTGTTTAGTGCTTGTTTACATGGTGATGAAATTAATGGTACAGAAATTATAAGACAACTTATTAGAAGAAAAATTAACAAGCCTAAACGAGGAACTATAATTTGTATTCCAATTATTAATATTTTTGGATTTATCAATCAAACTAGAGAATTTCCAGACAAACGAGATTTAAATCGTGTCTTTCCAGGAAGTAAAACAGGATCATTAGCGAGCAGATTTGCTCATTTTTTAGTTAGTGAAATAATTCCAAATATAGATTATGCCGTTGATTTTCATGCAGGTGGTGCTAGTCGATTCAATGCTTCTCAAATCAGAATAGTACCTAATAATCCTGAATTAAAAAAATTAGCCAGCGTTTTCAATGCTCCTTTTACTTTATTCTCAAAAAATATTCCAGGCTCATTTAGAAATGCTTGTACAAAATTAGGTGTAAAAATGTTACTATTTGAAGGAGGAAAATCATTAGATTTAAATGATTCAATAACAATTGAGGGAATTAATGGGGTAAAACGTTTTTTATATCATTTAGATATGTTGAATCCTAAAAAAGAAACAACAACAGCCACAGAGAAAACTATTTACATTGAAAAATCAAATTGGGTTAGAGCTAATTTTTCTGGAATGTTTCACGGATTAATAAAAGTAGGGAGCTTTGTTAATAAAGGAGACGTTTTAGCTATAATTTCAGATCCTTATGGAAAAGTAGAACACAAACTAAAAGCTCCAAATGATGGCTATATCATAAATGTAAATGATGCCCCTATTGTTTATCAAGGAGATGCTGTTTTTCATATCACAACACATTTAGAAAGCTAACATTTATCATGTTTCTAGATTTTCAAAATTGTAAATTTGTAAAAAAAAGACATGCAATTCTGGAAAAAATTAAAACAAGATCAGTTAAAGAATAGAATACAAGAAGCACTAAAAGAAAATGTAAATTTTTCTAAAGACACTTCTCTAGGTTACCCCGCATCAAAATTAGATGGAAAAGTTTTTTATGATGATGCTCCTTTTTTAAGAGATGCACCTACCTTACAAACTTATGTTGCCAATCCTAATAACATTGGTTGCCATACTTTCGGAACTTCAGAAAAAGCTTTTAATGGGACACAAGAAATTGAAAGAGAAGTCTTAAATGTTCTTGCCGTAGACATCTTTAATGCTAAGGAAAAAGAATTTGATGGATATATTGCTCCTGGAGGAACCGAAGCCAACATACAAGCTCTCTGGGTTTATAGAAATTACTTTATGCACCATTTTAACGCTAAGTTAAGTGAGATTGCTATTTTAACTTCAGAAGACACTCATTACTCTATTCCTAAAGGCTCAAACTTATTACAAATTGATTGGTTAAAAATTCCTGTAGCGTTTGACTCGAGAGAAATTCAAAAAGATAAATTAGATCAAATTATTGCTAAAGCAATTTTAACTGGTAAAAAATATTTTATAGCTGTTGCCAATATGGGAACAACGATGTTTGGATCTGTTGATGATCCTTCTATTTACACAAATATATTAGAAAAACATAATGCAAATTATAAGCTGCATATAGATGGTGCTTATGGAGGCTTTGTGTATCCATTTAGCAACAAACTTTCTGAAATTAATTTTAACAATTCAAAAATAAGTTCAATTACAATTGATGCACATAAAATGCTTCAAGCTCCTTATGGAACAGGTATTTTTATTTGTAGAAAAGGGTTAATTGAAAATGTATTGACTAAAGAAGCAGAATATGTAGAAGGAATGGATTTAACACTTTGTGGGAGCCGTTCAGGCGCAAATGCAGTTGCTGTATGGATGATTTTATTTACTTATGGTCCTCATGGTTGGTATGAAAAAATTAGCATTCTCCAGATGAGGACTCATTTCTTATGTAGTGAATTGGATAAATTGGGAATAAAATATTTTAGAGAACCATACATGAATATTGTTACTATTCATTCTCAAAACATACCTGAAACTATTGCAGAAAAATATGACCTAGTCCCTCAACAACATAACAAACATAATAAATGGTACAAAATTGTTTTAATGGATCATGTAGAAATTGAACATTTGACTACTTTTATAAACGAACTGAAAATTTCTATTCATGAATAAAAAAGAACTAAGACAGAAATACAAAAGATTAAGACAGCAACTTTCACAAAAAGAAATTGAAGATAAAAGTTTAGCTATAGCCAATCAATTACTAAAAATGGATATTTGGAATAAGACTTATTATCATATTTTTTTACCCATTGAAGAGCAAAAGGAAGTAAATACCGAATACATTTTACAAATTCTAGCTGGAAAAGACAAAGAAGTTGTGGTTTCAAAATCTGATTTTAAAACTACTTCAATGACTCACTTCTTATTAACCGACAATACCAAAATAAAGAAAAATGAGTACAATATTCCAGAACCTATTAATGGCTTAAAAGTTCCTCCAGAAATGATTGATGTTGTTTTTGTTCCACTTTTAGCTTATGACAAACAAGGGAATCGCGTAGGCTATGGTAAAGGTTTCTATGATAAGTTTATTTTAGAATGTCGAAAAGATATTGTTAAAATTGGACTATCTTTTTTTGAATATGAAGATAAAATTGATAATATTTTTAAAAATGATGTTAAATTAGATTTTATTGTGACACAAAAAAACATATATTAATCACCAAAAACTTACAAAAACCTCATACCTGTTTTTTTTTTAGAAAAAACAAAAGAATTTTATTAAAAAAAAGTTAAATGTGAAAAAAATTTCATAATCTTTGCGATAACCAATTCAAAATATGAAATATGAAATTTAATTTTAAATGGATTCTGACGCTTATAATTGCGTTTTTATTACAGTTTTCCTTCGCACAGGAAAAAACTATAACAGGAGTCGTTTCTGATGCCATTGGCCCTCTATCTGGGGCAAATGTAACTGTAAAAGGCACCAAAAAAGGAACAACTACTAATTTTGATGGTGGTTATTCAATTAATGCTAATCAAGGAGATGTTTTAATTTTCTCTTATGTAAGTTTTAAAAACAAAGAAGTTATTGTAACTGGCTCTATTGTAAATGTTACATTGGAAGAAGATGTTGCAGAGCTTGAGACGATTGTTGTCATTGGTTATGGAACACAAAAGAAAAGTGATGTTACTGGATCAGTATCTCAAGTAAAAGGAAGCGCTATACAGAACTTAGTTACCCCTAGTTTTGAAAGTCAACTAGCAGGTAGATCTGCGGGTGTTCAAATTACAACTTCAAATGGAATTATCGGTTCAGTTCCTAGAATTAGAATTAGAGGTGTTTCTTCTATTAATTCTGGAACTTATCCTTTAGTTGTAATAGATGGCTTACCTGTTTATACAGGAGACATTGGAGGTTATGCTAACACAAATGCATTGGCCGATTTAAATCCAAATGATATTGAAACATATGACATTTTAAAAGACGGTGCAGCTACCGCAATTTATGGCTCTAGAGGAGCAAATGGTGTAATTTTAATTACAACTAAAAAAGGTAAAAAAGGCACAATGCAAGTAAACTACGACAATGTTATAGGGTTTGCTTCTGCTGTTGAAACATTTGACTTGTTAAAAACAAGTGATTTTTTAACAATTGCAAATGAAAAGAGAACAAATAGAGGACAAAATCCTTGGGCTATTGGAAGTGACTATAACACAGACTGGCAAGCAGCAGTACTAAACAAAAGCGCTTTACAAATGAGTCATAACTTATCTTTTAATGGTGGCTCAGATAAAACTAAATACTTCTTATCTATTGGTTACACACAACAAGATGGAATAGCTATCTCTAATTCAATGGCTCGTTACAATATTAGAACCAACATTGAACATGATTTAAATAAATGGCTAACAATTGGAACTGGTGTCTCCCTTACAAGAACGGAGTATGATGGATTAAATATTGGTGGAAGCTCATTGTCTGGAAATATTTATAACGCCACTAAACAACTACCAAACACTCCTATTTACGACCCTTCACACCCAACTGGTTATAATTTATCTAGTGATAATTCAGTAGTTGGACAATGGGACAACACAGACCCAGTAGGAGACAATATCACGAATATAGTTTATGTCTTAGACCATAATAGATATTACTCAAAAGTCAATAGAACTTTAGCAAACGTATTTGCTTCTGCTAAACTTACTAAAGATTTAAACTTCAGAGTACAAGCAAGTGTAGATAATCCTATCACAGGTGGCTTTTTATATTGGAATCCTGTACACGGAGACGGAAGAGGATCTAATGGAAGGTTACAAAATGACAACACTGAACTATTGAGATGGAACTGGCAAAACAATTTAACTTACAATAAAACATTTTTAAATAAGCACAATGTTTCTGCAACTTTAGTTACTGAATATCAAAAGCAAAAAAGCCAATATTTCTTTGGCAATGGAACAGATTTATTAGATGAATTCTACAACCAAAACCTAGTTACAGGTTCATACGGAACTCAAGAATCTGGTGGTAGTGTATTTGAAAGTGGAATTATATCCTACATAGGCAGACTTTCTTATAATTATAATCAGAAATATTTCATACAAGGTTCATATAGACGTGATGGTATTTCAAATTTAAGCGATCAAAATAGATGGAATACATTCACAGGGTACTCAGCTGGATGGAATGTTGCTAATGAAGAATTTATGCAAAGTATTAATGAATATGTTTCTGAATTTAAAATTAGAGGTTCCTATTCTCAAGTAGGTAACATTGATATAGGTAGCTATCCTTATTTAGGTTTAACTACTGCTTCTCAATATGGGACAAATAACGGTATTGCTTTTTCTCAATTTGGAAACGATCAATTAAAATGGGAATCTAGCAAAAAGACAGATTTTGGTGTAGATATAGCCCTATTCAAGAATAAATTAAAAATAACTGTTGATTATTTTAAAAATGACATTGATGGTTTAATTCTACAAGTTCCTGTAGCTCAATCCTTAGGAGTTCCAAGCAATTTTATTTCTAAAAACATTGGAGCATCGCTAAATAAAGGGCTCGAATTCTCTGTTGACTACAATGTAATAAACAAAGATAACTTTAGATGGAATTTAGCTGCAAATCTAACTTTGACCAAAAACGAAATAACATCGCTACCTAATAATAGTGCAGACATAATAGGAGGTTCAAGTACAGATGCCAATATAAGTCAAAATATTATTATAAGACAAGGGGAATCAATAAATTCACTTTATGGTTATGAATATTGGGGTGTCAATCCAGCTAATGGCAACCCAGTTTATTATAAAGCAGATGGAACTTTAGTACAAGGAAATATCCCTACAAGTACCTATTTTGTGTTTGATCCGAACAATCCTACTGATTTAAGCACAGCATCATCATTAGCTGCCGTAGACAAAAAAATACTTGGCAATACACTACCTACCTATTATGGTGGTTTTAACTCAACCTTTTTTTATAAAAATTTAGATTTAAGTTTCTTATTTAGATTCAGTGGAGGAAATAAAATTTTCAATTCAACAAGAAGAGATTTAGTTACTCAAAATTTAAACAACAACAGTACTGAAATACTTGGAAGATGGCAAAGTATTGATGAGCCAGGAGACGGAGTTACACCAATGTTATATGCAAGTGGCAACACATTTGTAAACCTAACAGGTAATGCCTCTACACGCTTTGTTGAGGATGCAGATTTTATAAGTTTAGACAATATTTCTTTAGGATATAGTTTCCCTAAGACAATAACTGATTTAGTAAGAGTTGATTCTTTTAGATTCTTTGTTCAAGCTCAAAACATGTTAATGATTACTAAATACAAAGGTTTAAATCCAGAAATGGAAACTTCAGGAGTTGACTTAAATGGAACACCTCGAGCTAAAATTGTTTCATTTGGAGTAAACGTAAAATTATAAAAAAAAGAATATGAAAAATATAATTAAAATTTTAGGAATCTCTGTTTTTATATTTAGTCTATGCTCTTGTTCTGAAGAAGCTATACTAGATTTAAGCCCAGTAAACAACATTTCTATTGAAGATGCTTTTTCATCACCATCTTTAATTGAGAGCTCAATGAATGGTGTTTATAATGCCGCTGCAATTGGTCAATATAATTCTACAAATCCAAATGGAGGTAGAGGATATATTTGGGGAGCAGCTTTTGTTGAGCAAGACGATTGTAGAGGAGAAGACGTTGTTAATACTGCAACTTTTTATCAATTAACTTACACTGCAACATATGATGCTACAACAGCTAATAATGTTTATTATTGGATAGACGGTTATCGACTAATCAATAGATGTAATTTAATGATTGAAGGAGTTACAACTGCAGCAGCAAATGGAATTATCTCTCAAAGTGATGCAGACAACTACATTGGTCAATCCAAATTTTTAAGAGCCATCACTCACTTTGAATTATTAAATCATTTTGCTAGAACTTATAGTACAACTTCAGGAGCAACACACCTAGGCATACCATATAGAGAAGTAGGAATTAATACTCAAAATGAAATTGACTCAGAATTATTAAAACCAAGAAATACAGTAGCTGAATGTTATGCGAAAATTCTTGCGGATTTAGATGATGCTGAAGCTAAAATATCAAATACCCAATTAACAAAAGCTTCAAAAGATGCAGCTATTGCATTTAAAACTAGAGTATACTTACATAAGAGGGATTGGAATAATGTAATCCTAGAAGGTAATAAATTAACCGCTTATACTTTGACTGCTGAGCCAGACGGAGTTTTTGACAATAATTATGCAAATACTGAATCGATTTTTTCAATTCTCCATGCTTCAACTAATAATCCTGGTGTAAATGCTGCATTAGCCTCTCAATACAACAGAAGAAGACTTGTTTGTATCAGTCCTATTATCTGGAGAGATCCAAGCTGGTTAGTTGATGACAAAAGAAGAAATGAAACTTATGATTCAGATAATAATCCTGATGGAATGGTGTTTACATTTTCAGGAAGAAAATACACAGCTAAATATAGAGATGGAGTAAATTATACTGATGCAGCTCCAGTAATTAGATACGCAGAAGTCTTATTAAATATGGCAGAAGCTTATGCCAGAAAAACTTCTCCTGATTTAACTGAATCTCTAAATAGACTAAATACAGTGAGAAATCGTTCATTAGCAAATCCTACAACACAAGCATACACAGCATCTACTTTTGCAGACGCTACTGAACTTGTTGGTGCCATTTTAAAAGAAAGAAGAATTGAATTTTTAATGGAAGGAAAAAGATGGGGAGACATACACAGACTTCAAGGAGACAACTTGTTCCCAATTGATGGAATTCCTGCTAAAATAGCTAATGGTAACCCAGCAGCAGCAACTTTTACATTAGGAACACCTTACACTGGTCCTTTAGGTGTAGATGCTATTCCTGGAAATAATTTTAAATTTTTATGGCCAATACCACAAGTTGAATTAAATTCAAATCCAACTTTAGCAACCCAACAAAACCCAGGCTGGTAAGTATTTCTTGGGTCTCAAATTTGTTTAGTTATTTAAAGGACTGCTTATTGCAGTCTTTTTTTATTTATATTTTTTCTTAAAAAAATTAATACTTTAGCAAAAAAGTATTTTATTAAAATTCAAAAAACACATAAATGAAAAAATATCTTTTACCTCTTTTAATATTACTTTCAATCGCAAGTTATTCTCAAATTGAAAGCGAAGAATTTAATAGAATGGTTGAAGCAGAAATGAAATCAGCTTCTTCTTTACAAAATATTCAGGTAAATCCTAATACTCAAAATTATGACGTAACCTACCAAGAATTACGTTTTGAAGTTGATCCGGCAGTTTATAACATTTCAGGACAAGTAACTACCACATTTACTGCTTTGTCAGATATGAATATGGTCACATTTGATTTAACAAATCAATTAACTGTTAGTTCTGTTACTATGAATAGCAATTCGTTATCATTTATACAGAACGCAAATAACGAACTGGTAATTACTTTACCTACTACAATTTCAACTGGAAATAATGGAACCGTTGTTATTACTTATTCTGGTGCTCCAGCATCAGGTGAAGCCGCTTTTACTACGTCAACTCATAACGGAACCCCAATAATTTATACTCTTTCTGAACCATTTGGCGCAAGAGATTGGTGGCCATGTAAACAAGACTTAAGTGACAAAATAGAAAGCATTGACGTCTATATCACAGCTCCAATAGCTTATGTTAGTGTTTCTAATGGCTTAGAACAATCCGCTATTGATAATGGAAATGGGACAAAAACCACTCACTTTCATCATGGTTATGCCATACCTGCCTATTTAGTTGCAATAGCAGTAACTAATTATCAAGTTTTTACTCAAACAGCAGGAACTATTCCAAACGATTTCCCTATTGTAAATTACATTTATCCAGAAAATTTTTCAAGCGCTCAAACCCAATTGGCTCAAACATTACCTATAATGAATGTTTACGAAACCTTATTTGAGCCTTATCCTTTTCATAATGAAAAATATGGTCATGCACAATTTGGTTGGGGTGGAGGAATGGAACATACCACTGTTTCATTCATGAATAGTTTTGGAAGAAATTTAATTGCTCACGAATTGGCTCATCAATGGTTTGGTGACAAAGTTACTTGCGGCTCATGGAAAGACATTTGGTTAAACGAAGGTTTTGCTGAATATTTATCTGGTTTAGTAGTAGAAAATTTAGATGGTGCATCCTCTTTTGTTTCTTGGAAAAATGGAAAAATAAACAATATAACTTCTCAAACCACAGGTGCTGTTTACCTTACTGACACAGAAGCTTTAAACGTAAATAGAATTTTCAGCAGTAGATTAAGTTATAATAAAGGAGCTATGGTCATTCATATGCTTCGATGGAAAATGGGAGATGCTGCCTTTTTTCAAGCAATCAAAAATTATTTAGCAGATTCCAATCTCGCTTATAAATATGCTGTTACTGATGACTTAAAATCGCATTTAGAAGCTGTATTTGGAAGTAATTTAGACGAGTATTTTAATGATTGGTTGTATGGAGAAGGCTATCCTAGCTATACTGTTACAGCTCAAAATTGGGGAAATGGTCAAGCCAAAATTACCATTTCACAAACACAATCTGATGCTAGTGTTTCCTATTTCGAAATGCCTCTAGAAATAAGATTAATAAACAGTACTGGTCAGACTTATGATGTAATTGTGAATCATCAATTTGATGGACAAGAGTTTATTGTTTCTGTCCCGTTTCCTATAACTGGTGTTGAATTTGACCCAAATAGCCATATTATTTCAAGAAATAATATCACTACTTTAGGTAATGAAAATTTTGAATTAGCAGAAATAGTTACATTATATCCGAATCCATCTAATAAAAACTTACACATTCAACTTCCAAGCACTATCACTATTGAAAAAATAGAATGTTACAATGCTTTAGGTCAGTTAGTTTTAACAAATCATGCTAAAGATTTTTCAATTGAAACATTAACTAATGGGATTCATTTTGCTAAAATAAGTACTTCAGAAGGTGTAATTCATAAAAAATTTATAAAAAAATAGGCTCTTCTAAAAATAATAGTAAAAAGTAAGGTGAAAACCTTACTTTTGCTTTTCAAAATTATAAAATAAAACACATGATTCAATTAGCTCAAATTCTATTTATACTTTCAGTATTAGTCATTCTTCATGAATTTGGTCATTATATAACAGCTAAAATATTTAAAGTAAGAGTAGAAAAATTTTATTTATTTATGGATGCTGGATTTTCATTAATTAAGAAAAAAATTGGAGAAACCGAATGGGGAATTGGTTGGTTGCCTTTAGGAGGCTATGTTAAATTAGCTGGTATGATAGATGAAAGTATGGATACTGAACAAATGAAACAAGAAGCACAACCTTGGGAATTTCGTTCAAAACCAGCTTGGCAACGATTAATCATTATGCTAGGTGGAATTATAGTTAATATTTTATTAGCGTGGTTCATTTTTACTATTATGTATACAACCGTTGGTAAAAAAGTAATTTCTACTAACGAGCTTCAAAAAAACGGATTATCTTTCGGTGAAGTAGGTCAGAATGTTGGTTTTAAAAATGGAGATAAAATTATAGGAATTGACGGTGAATTTTATGATGATTTTAAATTCATGACCATGGGAGTTCTTTTTGGAGACAAAGTAGAAATTGATCGTCAAGGAGAAAAGGTTGAATTATTACTAACTGATGAACAAAAAGGAGAAATTATAAAAAAAGAAGGTAGAGGATTTGTCCATGCAAGATCAAATATGAATCAATATTTTATAGATTCTTTTAAAGGGCAACACAATTTCTTTGAAAAATATGATGAAATTATTGGAATCGATGATTACAAATTCACCTATGTAGATGAATTTATTGATACCCTGAAAAATCTAAAAAAAGATTCTATAAATTTTATTCTAAAAAGAAACAACGAAGAAATTAGCATAAAAACAAAAGTAGATAGTAGTTTAATTAATTTAAAAAATTACGGCTTAGCTTATAATTATCTTTTAAAAAATAGCTTTATCAGTGGTTTTGCAGAAAATTCCATAGGTGAAAAACAAGGCTTAGAATTTAAAGATATAATTGTTAGCATTAATAACACCAAAATTGAAACCAATAAAGAATTAAATAATATTTTATCTCATAATAAAGATAAAGAAATTAGTTTAACTGTTTTAAGAAAAGGAAAAGAAGAGCTTCTAAAAATAAAATTAGACAAAACGGGTAAGCTAGGAATTGGTTTAGACGATAAGGAAGAAGAAAAATATACTGTAGTAGAAAAACTTGGGTTTTCACAAGCTTTCCCAGAAGCCGTTAAGCAATCTTGGTCTTTATTTAAATATAACGTTCAAAGTTTAAAATTGATTGCCAGACCAAAAACTGGTGCTTACACACAGGTTCAAAGCCCTATAGGAATTGCTAGAAGATTACCAGACACATGGAACTGGGAGTTTATTTGGAATTTTACTGCTTTGTTTTCAATAGGACTTGCTTTTATGAATTTATTACCTATTCCAGGTTTAGATGGAGGGCATGCGCTTTTTACTATTGCAGAAATGATAACAGGAAAAACTTTAAGTGACAAAGCAATGGGCTATGTTCAAACCGCAGGAATGATTATCTTACTGACTTTGATGGCTTTAACTTTTGGTAAAGATATTTACTTTTGGATAAGTGAAACTTTCTTCAATAAAAACTAAAAAAAAACTAAAAAAATGTTTGCAAATATAAAATTGTGTTCTATATTTGCACTCGCAAAAACGGTGTAACACCTTCCTCCTTAGCTCAGTTGGTTAGAGCATCTGACTGTTAATCAGAGGGTCCTTGGTTCGAGCCCAAGAGGGGGAGCAAAAAGAGCAACAGAAATGTTGCTCTTTTTTATTATATCATTTTTTTCTTAAACGATTTATATTACAAACTATTAAATTGTCTTTCTTCTTTATTAAACTCTTCCTTAATTCCCAATAAAATATTTTCTTTTGATAAAAAAGTTACTTTTTCTTCTATTGCTAATAAAGAAGCATGAACAATAGCGGAAACTATTTGAGCTCCTGTTAATTCATAATTTGTAGCTAGTAGATTTATCAATTTTCTATCTATTTCAACATTATTTGGCTTAACATTAGTCCATAATTTAATTCTTTCCTCAATGTTTGGTTTTGAAAATTTAATAATTGAGTTGAACCTTCTTAAAAATGCATCATCAATGTTATTTTTAAAATTTGACGTTAAAATAACCAATCCGTTAAAACGTTCAACCCTCTGTAAAAGATAACTAACTTCTTGATTTGCATAACGATCATTTGAAGATTTTGTGCTGGTACGTTTCCCAAAAAGAGCATCTGCTTCATCAAATAATAAAATCCAATCTTTATTTTCTGCCTGATTAAATATTTTTTCTAAGTTTTGTTCTGTTTCTCCAATGTATTTAGACACTACTTGCGATAAATCAATTCGATATACAGGACGATTAAACTCTTTTCCAAATAATGTTGCGGTTAAAGTTTTCCCTGTGCCAGGAGGTCCGTAAAACAAAGTTCTAAAACCTGGAAGCACGTGCTTTTTCATATCCCAATCCATTAATAAGGTCTTCTGGTGTTTAATCCAAAGCTTAATTTGGTTAATTTGAGTATGAACCGATTCATTTACTATTAAATCATTCCATTCCATAAAAGTAGTAACTTCTTTAGCTGGAAAATTTGTGCCAAATTTTGGTTTTTGAATTTCACCATAACAAAGCAAATGCACTATTTCTTTTGCTACAATTAGTTTGCCACTCATTAATGGTTCTCCGTCTTTAACTTCTTCTACAAGCAAAATATTCTCTTTAAAAAACCAATGTTCGGGTGAAAATAATTGTTGAATTTGCAAGCGATAAGTAACATCGTTTTTAGCTAATAAATATAAAGCCGTTTGCCCTGTAGGAATTAATCCTCTATGATTTTCTGTTTTTACTCCACCTAATTCTGGAAAATCGCCACCTTCTGGATAGACTTCTTTAATAATTTCATCTAAAAAACTTGGAAGTACATGAGGTACTAATCCTAAAGAAAGAAGAAATCCTTCTTCATGAGTGGTTTCTCTTCCTAAAATTTCAGAAAAAGTGTTTTGAAAGGAAATATTGTCCTTAGAATCTTTTTCTAATTTAAGAAAATTTATTGTGTATGATTTTAGGTTTTGAAAAAGCATATTAAATGTTTACTTCTGACCAATTAATGGGTCAATTAATGTTCCTGTGATACCATGATTAAGCATTTGATTGACTAAATCAATATGGATAATAATGCTCCCTTCAAAATTTAATAAATTAAATAATTTTCTATTATTAGTCTTTGATTCATCAATTTCCATTTTAATGATATTTTGGATTACCTTATTACCCTTCGGTCCTAATTCCTCAAACAATTCATATTCTGATTTTTCCCAATCAAAAGCATCAACTAATTCTAGTATATTTAAGACATAATAAGGTTTCATCTTCTTATTTTCAAAATTAACTTCTATAAACTCAAAATAGGAACAATCATATGTTTTCTCTAAAAATAATTTTACTTTCTCAGATACAATTAGTTTTCCTCCCAATGCATATAAAAAATCTAACGATTTACCACTCAAATTTTTTAATGTCGCATTAGGTGATTTCATGTTTTTTAATGAAATTCCATCGTACAAAACATTTTCAAATTCTTTATCATATATTAAATTTGCAATGTAAGTGTTCCCTTTTTCTAACTTAGGATAAAGTCTTTTGTAATTACTCATAATTTATATTTTAAAATATAACACTGTTTAAAGAAATACCACCTCCACTACTTATTGCCGTTCGTGCTCTAACTATTAAAGCATCTACTCTTGCTAAAGCTTGGGCTTCAGTAATTGTTCCACTAGTTAAAGCGTTTCTTATAGGAATCAATTCTGCCTCAATTCTTAAAGTATAAGCTGGGTGAGATCCTAAATGCAAGGCTGAATTACCAAAATGGCTAGCTAAATTAGGATGACTAGCTATTGCTGCTGATCTAGTGGCTAAATCTGGTGGAACCATTATTCCATTCCTAAGACCATTTTCAATATCAAAACCTATAGCTCTGAAGAAATCATCAAAAGCGGTTCTTAGTTCTCTAGGTATAATATGATGTGCTTGAAAATTTGGAGGATGCATTCCATTTGGAAGATGAGAAGGAATTCCTCTTCTTAATGCAGCTGTAGTCTCACCATTTTGAATTATTCTTAATCTTTCCGCTGATGACAATCTACTTCCTGCTGGTCCTCTCAAGCCTCTAAACTCATCGATTCTTGCAGTACGAGATAAATCATCTAATTCACTCACAAATCTACTAGGATTTCTTTCAACCCCAACAATAATTCCTCTAGCATTTCCAGAACCTACTAACACTTCATCTCCTAAACGAACAGTATCATCTAATAATCCCCCTCCTCCAGATGGTCTTAACCGTCCTTGCTCAATAAATTCAAGGTTTCCTGTTGCCAATAATACCCAAGGATTAATGTATCCCTCTAATCTAAACCAACCTCGTGTAAAACGCATTCTAAATCTTCTAAAACGAAGTCTTGAAAATAATCGTTCTGAAAGTTCTTCCAACGTCCTAACTCCTTGACCTACTCTTCCCCTCACACCTTGCATAATTACTCTTCCGCGTGCTATAACAGCTCCTGCTGTTCTTAAAATATATCTACTTCCTGCTCCAACAGTTCTAACAAGTCCTGCTCCAAAACGCCCTGTACTGGCAATTAATCTTCCTGTTCCTCTTACCAATGAACTTGCTGTTCTTCCAACTACTCTTCCAGCACTACTTATACCTCCCCTTAATGATTTCCAAAAAGCAGAACTTCCTAGTAAGGCAAAAATAGCTTCGACCGCAGCCACTGCAAATCCTCTTGCTAAGGCTCTACTGGCACCAGCTATATCTCCACTTATCGATTTATAAACATATTCTCCTAAATAATAAGAAGCTCTTAATACGGCAACACCTATCATAATAGGCATTAATGCTGAAAAAATTGCTGGCAATGCTGCTGTAACTGCTCCGCCTGATAATACCTCAGCCAAAACTATAACTATAATAACTCCTATAATTGATGGAATCAACCAGCCTCTATTACATCTCCACCAATGACCCATTCCAGAAGCCATTTGATTCATAGTATAACGCCCTCTTTGTGAACGGGTAAGGGGTCCAAATTTTGCTTCCTCTGGAAAAGCACTCGCAGCTCCCTCTGGTGAAGCTCCTTCTGGTGAAGGTGGATTGCAAGCTTGTGTTGCCATTTTTGCATTGCTTTGATCCATCATTTGTTGCAAACGAAACTCAGTTTCTTCTTCATGTGTCATAGGAGGAAGTGCTGGAGTACTTCCTTCTGATGAATTTCCTTCACCTCCTTCTTCACCTTCACCCATGGCGCCTCCAGATGGAATCATTTCGGAAAGAATTCCATGCACAGTTCTTGAAGGGTCATCAGAATTCCCAAATTCTACCATTCCTTCTTCTGTTCCTATTCTACTTAAAATAGCTTGTTGTAAAGCCTCACTTGGAGCAAATTCTCCAACACTATCTACTCCTATGTGTTGATTGGTATATTCCGAACGACTGAATAAAGCGGCATCACTTGCTGGAACATTATCTCCTAAACCAGAAGATTGAAATTGCGATTGTAATGATGGTTCTTCAAAAGTGGTTCTTTCAAATGGTAATGTTGTTGTTAAATTAACTCCTAATAATTCCTCTTCCATTTGTCCTTCAAATTCTGCTGGTGCTCCTGCTGCTGCTGCTATTTGATTGCTTAGTAAACTTAAATCCATTTCAGAAACCATTCGAGCCACTCTATTTGCAACTGTTATTTTTTCTTCATCAGATTTTTCTAATGTCTCTTGTAAAAATCCTACAATTCTAGTTTTAACTTGTACCCAAGTTTCTCCAAACATAGCAAAATTTGGCATTGCTCTAAGAACACCTATCATTACTCTTAATACAAAATTGATTATAGGTGGTTTAAAACAATCTGGCATTAATCTCCAATACCAAGCCATAACTACTATTGGAATTAACCAAGGAAAATTGGCTAAAATAACTAATTTGCCCACTAAAACTACTGCTGGGCGAATAAAAGACCAAATACTTTGAGCTACATCTGCAATAAACCTTCCTAATCGTGTAGCTTGAGTTACAATCCACATAGTAACACTACGAATCATGGAAGAAACCCTTTGAACTATTCCTCTTAAAAATCTAAATATGGAAGACTGAGCAACAGCATTTACTAAAGATTGAAAAGCAGCTTGCAATTGTCGAAACAAACCGCTCAACCATTGCATGGCAGCATTTACTAAAATTTGCAATTGTTGGATTCCTCTTTGTATAGGATCAAAGATGTTTTGTTGTAAGAAATTTCTAAAACGAACAAACACTTCATCATTCCAATTAGCTCTTACCCATTGAACCGCTCTATAAATACCATAAACTGCTGCTCCAATAACAGCAAAAATTCCTAGTGGTGATAACAGAACAATTATACCTCCTATAATCATTAATGGAACTTTAATAGGCTCAATAGCTTGTTTTATCCATTCCCATGCCTGAGTGGCTTTTTCAACCAACCAATCCCAAGCAGAAGTAGCACTTTCCCATGCAATATTAAACATTCTTTTTATCCAATTCCAAGCTCTTTGAATGGCATTACGAATAGGAGCAATCAAATCCCATAACCATTGTGCTTTTTCTACCACCCAATCCCACGCTGCTCTTGCATAGTGTTTTATAGCATCCATTGCTGGTTTCCCATAATCACTCCAAATTCCACTAAAAAAACCACTTATTTTAGTAAAAGTAGCTTTTAATCGGGCTAAAGCACTACTACTAAGTGAACTTATAAAGTTGAATATCTTTTCTGCTAATTGTGCAAAACTTCTACAAGCATCTGCAATATTTCCTTGCAAAGTTTCTATTATATTATCAACAAATTCATGTAAAATTCCTGATAACCCTTCTTCTTGTAGCCGACTAAATAAACCGCTTGTCATAGCATCTAATCCTCTAGCTATCATGTCTCTTATTGGTTCCCAAATACTAGAACGCAAAAAACGTAATAACCCTGGAGCAATTTCATTAATTATTTCTTCAGCCCTATCTTCAACCCATTCAATAACTCGTCCACCAAAACGAATAGCAGCTCCACCTGTGTAATCCCAAGCAGTTGAGGCTCCTCTTGCTATTCCTCTTCCAATATCTCCAAAGACATTTCGTTGTATGGTTTGATTATCAGATTTTTTTTGAAGTTTTTTTACTTGACTTCCACTTTGTTGTACCGTATGTGTTAATTCATGAGCCAATAAATGTTTCCCTTTATTAGAATTAGGATTATATTGTCCTTGATTAAAATAAATATCATTACCAACAGTAAATGCCTGAGCATTCAAATCTTGACTCATTTGAATGGCTTGACTATTAGTATGAATTCTAACACCTGAAAAATCTACCCCAAAGCGTTCTTCCATATAATCTCTAGTGTGATTATCTAAACGATTTCCAGAACCTTTTGTAGTATTAATTTGATTTTCTACATGAGTTGGTGCTTGAGACTCTGAACTAGAAATGAGGGATGATTTTTGAATTAAAGGAGTAATGTTTTCGGCTAAAGGTTTTTTTCTGACTTTTTCTTCTTCTTCACAATGGGCACATTTTTTTTGTACTAATGAACTTGTTTGGTTAAAACGATGTTCTCCAATAGGTTTCATTTGCAATACTTTGTCAGCTATTGCATCGGCTTCAGCCTCATACGAATCATTTTCAGCACCTACACTCATCTTTTTTTGAACTATTGCAGGTTTAAAAAGAGGAGCATTATTGGATGCTGCTTTTGGTTTTGATTCTGTATGTGCTAAAGCTTGATTCATAAACTTATATCATTTTTATAAATTTTATTTTAAATTATGGTAATGTTAAAGTAAATGGTAATGCATTAGATGGAAAATCAATAGTAAAAGGAACATCACCTGAAATTCCAGTAGCTTCAAATTGTGACATTGGTACAGTCGCAATCTGTTCTCTACTCGATCCACAATTTCCTGGACATAAATCTATGGTATCTTTGACCTGATAATTTATCAAGGGAATAACCGTTAAACTGTTGCTACTGTTTTTTATTACAATTATAGATCCTGTTACTAATCTTGCATCATTAAAAGGAGACGGTTGTGCACCAGAACTGCAGGATGTTTGATTAGTTCCTATACCACCCGCAATATTTCCAGCGATATCACTCACTACATTAAAATTCATTTCATGAGCGTTACCTGATGTGTTAATTGCTGTTATTTCTGTTGGAATAAGCGAAGATAAATTTAGCGTAATCATATTTACTCCTGTAGGGAAACTTGGAGGTGAAGCTAAAAGGTTTCTACTAATAGCAGATATAAGAAAACTAGTTGTAGTCGTAGTGGTAGGCGATGCTGTGAAATCAGCACCAAATTGACTGGTTAAGTTCTGAGTTGCACTTCCTCCAAAAAGATAAGTACTCCATAACGGTAATACTCTTGAATTTACAAATAATCCTATTCCCGCTAATAAAATGGGAGCCATTCTATCTCTTTCACGTCGCGCTAGATTTTCACTAGTGTAAGGTTGACAAAATGTAGCAGGACAAGTTGATGGTCCACCACAAGTTGCAGCATTAGGTGCTCCATCTCTCATATCAACAAAATCTGGTTCTGGCTCGCACATAAGTTGTCTTCGTATGTTAGACTTTCCCTGTTGCACTGTATGTGTCAATTCATGCGCCAACAAATGCTTTCCTGAGTCAGAATTTGGACTATACTTTCCTTCATTAAAATAAATATCATTGCCTACAGTAAAAGCTTGTGCGTTTAATTCTCGACTCATTTGCACCGCTTGACTTCCTGTGTGAATTTTAACATTGGAAAAATCAGTTCCAAAACGGCTTTCCATGAAGTGCTTTGTTCCATAATCCATACTACTTCCGCTTCCTCTGGAACTATTTATTTGACTTTCTATATGACTGGGTGCCTGCCCACCACTTTCAGAATTAGAAAATCGCTGAATTAAGGGTGTGATAGTTTCTGCTAATGGCTTTTTCTGAATTTTATCTTCTTCGCAAGCCGCACATTTTCTTTGGACTAAGGCCCCTGTATGAGAAACATTCTGCTGATTAGGCGTTTGCATTCGCATCACTTTATTTGCCATATTGTCTGCTTCTACCTCATAAGAATCATTTTCAGCACCAACACTCATTTTTTTTTGAATTATAGGAGCAGGCGCAAAGAAAGACGCTTTTGCCTTTGCTTTAACTCTTTTTGATTTTGATTCTTTATTTACAAGTGCTTGGGTCATTACATTTAAATTTTAAACATCATAGGCAAAACCTTCATAGGAATCTGCATTGTCTACAGCTTGTGCTACAGTAAGAGAAGCTGGCGCAGTCATACTATTACATTCCGTAAAATATACATGGTCTGAAGTCCCTCCATAATAATGTGAGAACTCATGGATAATCACACTTGCAAGACACTTATTTGCTTTTCCACGCCAATGGTCCATACATAGATGAATATCTGACCAAATCCTATATGTATAAGCATTCCCATTATCGCAACCTGTTTCACACTCATAAGTATAATCATCTGCGTCAAAAGCTGCCTTTATTCTTCTAAAAACACCTAATACTGAAGTGACAGTTGAGGCTGAATGATCTCTAAAAAATTTATCTAAAAGCGCTTCTGTTGTTGCACTAACAGGCGATACCGTTAATGCTGTTATAGCTCTGCTTACCATTGCTTTAGCCAAGTGATCGGCTGGCCAAATATGTGGCCTTAAATCTGCAGCTTCATCACAATCCTCGTGACTATATTTCTGAACCTTCCTCTCAATACCATCACCCTGCTGAACGGCATGTGTCAACTCATGAGCCAATAAATGCTTTCCTGAATCAGAATTTGGACTATATTTTCCTTCATTAAAATAAATATCATTGCCTACAGTAAAAGCTTGTGCGTTTAATTCTCTACTCATCTGCACGGCTTGACTTCCTGTATGAATTTTTACTTCTGAAAAATCAGTACCAAAACGGCTTTCCATAAAATGCTTTGTTCCATTATCCATACTACTTCCACTTCCTCTGGAACTATTTATTTGACTTTCTATATGACCGGGTGCTTGACCACCACTTTCAGAATTTGATGAGCGTTGAATTAATGGGGTTATATTTTCTGCTAAAGACTTTTTTTGAATTTTTTCTTCTTGTTCACAAGCAGTACATTTTCTTTGTACTAATGACCCTGTTTGTGAAACATTTTGTTGTGAGGGTTCAGTCATTCGCATGACTTTATTAGCCATGTTATCTGCTTCTACTTCATAAGAATCATTAGCCGAACCTATACTCAATTTTTTTTGAATGGTTGGTTTAAAAAACGAACTACTTTTTGTAGTGGTTTTATTTTCTCTTTGTAACATTGCTCTTTCCATACAAATTCATCTTTAATTTAACTCCAATGACAGTTTAAATAATTTTCCATCCATGGTGTTTGTATCATGCCTATTCCCCATGGTAATTGTTCTAATAAAATATCATATCCCTTTTCTTCAACCCATAATTCAAATTCATCTTCACTTACAAATTCTAATTTTGCTTCTCTTTGTAAAAATGTTTGTTGGAGTGCTTCAATAGAAGATTTATTCATTACTTTCCAATGTTCGTTAACTGCTTCCAGTAAACTTTTACATTTGTCTTTTTCCTCTTTAGTCATTTTCAATTTTACGTTTACAACTGCCTCAATTGGAAACCCACATAAAATCTTATTAAGAACTAAATCACTTTCATTTATTTTTTCTTCTCCAAAAACTAAAAATTGTGTAAGTAAAATAGCTTTATGTTGGCTTATTTTCTTGGTCCAATTCCCATTGCTTTCACACAAATTCAATTGTTCAAAAAGTGCTTTCAAAAAAGGATGTAGAAGCACTAATCCTGCATTGTTAATATATTGTGCCTTTCCTAAATCGGTATCGTTTTTGCCGTTTTTAAGTGCCAAATTACCTTCTTGTAGACTACTGTTTTCAAGTGTTTTAAATTTATTTTCCTGTATAGAATTCTTTAGAATACTGTTTTCTACTTTTGAAAAAAAATCTTTAATTTCTGTCGTAATTGTGTCTGATGAATTACTACTTATTTCATAAATATATTGGCAAATCAAGCTTAAATCATGGGTTGTTATTTCCCAAAATTCCTTTGAAAACTGAATAAACTCTTTTACAAGCGTTACTTTTGAAACGGATCTTTTTTGAAAATAATTCATCCATTGTATTAATTCAATCCATTGTTTTTTTAATAAACTATTCTTAGTTATTTTTTTTATAATTTGTTTAGTTTCATGATTACCCTTGTCATTGATATCCAGAATCTTATTTAAAAAAACAGCTATTTCATTAGGAAAATTATTTAGTTTTCTGAAAACAATCTCTTTAAAAAAATCTGGAACTGAAAAAATCCATCGGATTAAACAATTTTGATTGGTTTCCAAGTTTAAGAGAAGTCTTTCAATAAATACTTCTGTTACCTCAATTTTTAAAATTATCTCTTCTAAATTTTTAGAGATTGTATTTTCAATAATTCTTCCTGTCTTTAAAAAATTTAAAAAAATGCATTCTGAATGAGTACTATTAGAAAAAAAACTGTTCGAATTTATCATCTCATCATTTCTGTTTTCAGAGTATGAAATTCTATTTTTTCTCAAATAATCTTCAATTTGTGTTAGTCCTTTTTGAATAATTTCAGTTTTCCAATATTTCTTGGAAACATTTGGTATTTCTATAGATAATGTATCAATAACCCAAACCTTGTTTTTAATGTCATATTTATTAAATAAAACTTCCAGTTTTGGATAAAATTCTTTTTCTAACAACAAACTCAATTGACTATGTAATTCTTTCCCAAAAGCTTGAGACGAACAATGAATATCAAAAGTATGTTGTTGAAGCAGATGCATAATCTTTTACTTTTAGAAATCCTTTGGACAATGAATAGAGAATGAAGCAAAAATTTGATCACCATTAAATAAATTGTCATTTAATTCTTGGCTTTCAATTTTAATAAGAAATTCTTTTTCTGTACAATTAAAATTTAAACTTCCAATTCTAAATTTATTACTTGTTGAAGTACTTTGCTTTCTTTTTATTTTTACTAAGAAATCTATATCACTTCCTATATTTGAGTCTTCAATAATTGTTTTTAATGCTTCTAAAATTTTCACATCATTATGTAAAAAAGTAAGATTATTAACATTATTTTCAAGAATAGCTATTCTAAAAGTAATGTTTACAAATGAGTCTACTATACCTCTTAAAGAATAACTTAATCTTCCACCTTTATTATCTATCAAGGGCGTTGTACTTTGAAAACTAAAAATGGACAAGTTTGTTGTTGATTGTTCATTCAGTTCTTTACAATCTAAAATATCTCTTAAAATTGCATTTGTATCTACTGCTTTAATATCACCATTTGTAATGATTTTTCTATTTATATCTGCAATGATTTGTGTTTTTGTTTTTACTGCCATGATTCTATTATTTTTATTTGTTTGTATTGAAATCGTTTGTATTGAAGTCGTTTTTGTTGAAATCGCCTATTCTAGCCAAAGGAGAAACAGTTATTGTTTGTATATTTTCACAAACCTCGCCTAGTTGTTTTATAGTAATAGTAAATTGTCTATTGTTATCAAATTCAAATGTATGTTCTACAGTATTTTCATTTGTTGTAATCATATCTGAATTATCTCCAAAATCGAATTCATATTCATGAGTGTCATTTGTAGTGTCATTTATAAATTTAATTACATTAGGTTCATTCGCATCTCTACTAATTGACCACTGCAATTCATTTGGGCTAACTATTTCAAATTCGATTGTATTACTCAGTTCTTCATCTATCTCATATTGCAAATCATATAGTTTTGGAGTTGCAATAGAGGCATGATTAGGTTTAAGATAATATTTATCGCTTTTTTGAATAATAGCCTCTTTTCCTGTTCCAGTAAAAATTCCTCCAGCTTTTCCTTTAATTTTAACCTCATATTCTTTTGCGTCAGTTTGACAATATTTGGACTGTTCTAAAGAAATTGTTAATGGTTCTTTTACTTCTATTTTAACTTCCAGAGTATTTCCTTCACTACAACACACATAAGGCAAATAAAAATCAGCAATAATAATTTGTTGAAAAGGATTTTTTTCAACTGTTGAGCCTACTTCATATTGTAAAACTCCCTTAATGTTTTCCAAAATATAATCGCTCATTTGAACTGTATAATTAGCTTCTAGATTATACTTAGCAATCTCTAATAAATCATTCTTAATGTTATCTGATTCTGCTTTACATTTATCAATTGCTAATCCTTTTGGCTTTGTTTTAATCTGAGATTTATAATCGTCAAATTTCACGCTACTAATTAACTCATCCTTAATATTACCATCAATAGGAATACTATCCTTATAATTTGTAACCGCAGCAAGTAAATTGGTATAAATTAAAGGAGGATTTGATGCTTTGAAAATAGAAGTATCAATATATACTAATACAAAAGTTCCTCCTTTTGTAACACCAGCTTTATGTTCTATTCCTGGATGTTTTTTTAAGAATGTAGAAAAGAATAAATCCTTATATGTTTTTTGCCATCTTAGATAAGCTTCTTCATAAATAACGGTAAATGGATCCTCTAGAAACAATTCGTTAATATCATCTAATCTATCTATTAAATCTTCTGCAATAGTTGATAGATTAGGATTAAATAATTGAATGCACCATCTATGAAATAAAAAAACATGATTTAGATTTTTAAAGATGTCATAAAAAGATTTATAATTGGGTAAAAATTCTTTTAAATCATTGGTTAACAAATTCTTTAATTGTGATAAAATATTCTTAAAATTATTAATGTTTTCTATAGTAATAATATTATTTTCATCTAATGTGTTTTTTCTCAAATCCATCCATTTAATGACAAATTCAGTAATATTATACACTCTTTTTCGAGCTAAATCATAATCTGTTTCTAAATCATCCCAACGACCATCAAATTTTAAAATATCTACTTCTTTATTTACAAAATCAACTGCATTAAGTGCTGTTATTTTAAATGGTAAAGCATAACTATTTTTAATTAAACTAAGGTCATTTATAGCTTTTTTATAATTCATGCCTATATGTCCTTCAATTCTAAAGAAGTTATAAGGTTCTATATCAAATAATAAGGGCTCTTTGACTTCTGGTTTATTAGTATAGCTTGGAATTGTTGAATGATAGGAAAGAATCGTATTATTTTCTTTCTTTGCTGTTAATTGTGGACTCCATTTTTTATTTAAATCTAAAATAGAATTATAATAAAAAGGAATCGCTTTTTCACTTAAAGGAATAGTCCCTAAAGAAGAAGGAGTTACTTTTATTACATTTTGATTTGGAATTTCAAACGAAGTAAGAATAAGAACTAATTTTTCAAAAAGTAGGTTCAACTCTTTCAGTTTTGCATTTTCTTCGTTACTTCCGTTTAAAGTTTTAATAAAAGGTGTTCTAAAAATCGATTTGCCAGTTGTATCACCTCCAAGAACTACATGAAATGGAAATAAACCTTCGTCTACACAACAAAAACTAGGATTGATTTTTTTAAAATCAATAATCTCATTTTGAGTAGCTACTATGTCTGCAATCCAATCCCAAACATATTGCAAGTTTACACTTCCTTTATAATTATCTACTGTTGCTGAAATGGTATTTTTACAGTCTTCCAAAATATTTAAGTTACTTACTTCTGACAAAACCTCTTTAAAATCATTGTAAACAGAAGCAATAGAATCGCTTAGTTCTGTTAAAAAACTGTCTTTATATACTTTTCTAAACCCATCAAGAACATTTGTAGCAGTAATAATATTTTTATAAGGAACATTGTATCTAGGAAACGTAACTTTAGAATATAATTCTGGTAATTGATACACTTTAGTTAAAACTGCTGTAACTTCATTAATAGGAATTACTAATGGTCTAATAGTAAATTCAATACGTTTCCCTTTATCATCACAATTTGTGGTAACACAATTCTTTTGATCAATTAAGGTAACTTCTAATAATAAGATTACTAATTTATCAGTGAAAAAATTAGCTGGAATTGGCTTTACATCAACATCAGAAACATCAGCAGTTAATAATTCGAAACAGTTTTTAATAGCCTCATATTTGGAAGCATGTTTAAAGATTGCATCTAAATATGGTTCCCTTATATAGTCTGGTTTTAAAAATTGGTCAGAGAGTTCTAAATCGTGATATTGTGTAAACGTAGTTTCTTTAAAATTAATTTGAAAACCTAAAGAAGTTACAGCTGTTCCACAGCTTATTGTTACACTATTTATGTTGTTTTTAATAGAAAACGAAAGATCTAATCCACAAACAATTCCTAAGCCAATTAGATTTTTTCGCGTTATACGATCCTGTTCTTCTAAATGACTTACAAGGAAATTTAATTCTTTTTGACTAAGCACTTGATCGGCTTCAAAAACGGGATAAATAGAGGTGTTATATGCTTCCATGATCTTTTTTTTATAATGTTCCTAATGATGTGTTTCCAAGAATAATAGGATTGTTTGATTCGTTTAATTGACAATCATATAGATTCCCTTCTGGATATAATGTATTGAGCTCTTTTAAAGCTAAAATGAATTCGTGCAATGATTTAATATAATTTGTTTCTTGTGTTTTTGTAAGTGTATTTTCGCAAAAATGGAGTCTGTAATATCTGTAATTTTCAATCCATTTTTTATATTTTTTTTGAAAACCAAGCATATCACTAGCATTAACCCAACATATTTTCAATAAAACATGAGCAGGTGCTTCTTGTCTAAATATTTTTTCTGCATATTTTCTAAAAATCAAATTTTTAAACCTAGAAATGTAACCTGGCAAAACGATAGTGGCTTTAAAAGAATAAGGGTCATTATTAGCCTCATCGTCGCAATCATCATTTAAACAAACCGTTAATAAATCTTCATCCGAAAAAGTGCTGTTGCTAAAAGGTCGCAGTAAAATGTGTTCCAAACAATAAAAATTCTCATAGTAAACATTCATAATTCTTATCATTTTTACTAAATAATCATACGCTTCCGTTTCAGAAAGAAATTTCTTATTCAACTTGGCTATCTTCTTGTTCCCATCTACTAAATACAAATAATAATTAGGTCCAAAATTGTCTATTTTATATAAATTTTGATCTAAAAAATGAAGCTGAGCCCATTCCCATTTTTCAGGTAAATTAACTCCAGGAGCAATAATTTTAAATAAAAAGTTACCCGAATCTGTTTCTACTGTCCATTGTGTTTGTGGCCCTTCTTCAGTAACAATATTACGCAACGGAATTTCATTTATTCCTAATAATTTTGCAACTCGTTTTTCATAACCACCTCTATGATTGGAATCCCAAAACGATTCAAATTCTAAAACTTTTGTAGTTTCATTTATTTTAGCATTCAAATAATCAATTCCTAATCCACGATTACTGCTTATTTCAGGGTAAGTATTAATAAATTTTTGTTTATCCACAATTAAATCTTCATTGTCAAAACTCATCGAACCCATTCCAGAAGTAGTTTGAGATAATTGATACATCATAAATACATATTCATTAAAACTTTCAGAAAAACGGGCTAATAAATGGTCTAAAACTCTATTGCGCCTGTCATAAAATGCTGTTTTTGTTTCATAAAGAGAAACTTCTTCTGCTGTTGTTCCAGTAAGTAATTTGGCTTCTAAATCGTCTGAAAATACTTCTTTAGAATAAAAATCTTTACCTGTTAAAGGATTAACTTCTAAATACGATGGAAAATAAGTCTTTGTAATAGGTTTCACATCAAAAAGTGACTTAGCATTGTACAATTGGTTAAAAAAATCAGCTAAAATTTGTTCGAAGAAATACAAATATCCTTTTAATTGCTTCGCTTGAGCTTTTCGTAAGGGAGTATCTTTTTCTGAAACATAGTTTTTACCCAAACCATAATTTCTAGGAAACTCATCTTGAATGCTGTAATACCTATTAAAATCAAAATAATCACCATTTTCTATTTCAAAATCGTTTTTAGTATTTTGTAATTTCTTCTGATTAAATTGTGTTTTATATAAAATTACTTTATGTTCGACCAACATTAATTGGGTTTCCGAAAGTAAAAAAGGAATACTTTTTTGAAACAGTAACAATTTTGATTTTTGAGCATTGAAAATAGGTTTTACCTCTCCTGAAAGCTTTAAAATCCATTTTTCATTCGTAGCGTTTGCAATTGGTTTGCCCAATTCATTATAAACGGTCATCATAAAATTTTTGACCGATTTTACTCCTGCAATCTCCATTAAAACGGCAATAATATCAGAAGCATGTATTTCACTAGGCAATTGCGCTTTTGCAACCTCTTCATCTTTTAAAAAACCATGTGTTAATTTTGGTCCTAGAAAAATATCCTCTGAGTGAAATCCTTCATTTACTAATTGTGCTAAAGTGTAAAAAGTAATTTTTGGATTGATGATGTTATCAATTGCAATTTGAACTTGCGTCATTACTTCAATAGCATCTACTCCAGGTTGTAATTCAATATCGGTACAAATACCTATGTCTACTTTTTCAATTATTTCAGTACACAAATAATCTTCAGTTAAATTTCTATTTTGATGTAATGAAACTGCTATTGTAGAGAAAATGTCTTGTATTTTATCTTTTTTTTGTTCGAATAACGAAATGACTTCACACACATTTTTTTCTTTTGAAAAGTGATTTACTACTAAATCGATTTCAGCAATATCTTCTGGAAAAATTCTAAAATGTAAAGAATCAGAAGGTTTACTAGCTCTATTTACCACTAGAAAAACAATATCTTGCATTTTCTTAACACTGTCAATTGTAATCTTAGAGGGCTTGTTCATTTTTTTAAACAATAGTGCATCAGGATGATTCCAATTAGTAAATTGTGGTACTATTTTAAGATTAACCCAACGGTTATTTTCCCAAAAAGCAAACTCTAATAATAAAGTGTTTAAATCTCCTAAAAGAGGATCTTCATCTAATTCAATTTTAACTTTGTTTAATCCTCTCAGTACTAATTTTGGTAAGGAAGTATTGTTTTTATCTGTTTTCTTTACACTTAATTTATCTTCAATTTTATTGATATATAAAGAAGTTTCGTTATCATTCGGTTTAAAATAACCATTTGCATCGGTTGAAGTTTTTGTTGGCAATAGCCAAGCATTTGAAACCCCTTCAATATCAATAAGTAGTTTTCTATAATCAATAACTGTTAAAGGAGCATTAGTAAATATGGTTGCTGCTGAGAAAAATGTACTATTTTCAATTTTTCCGTTTTTACTAGTCAAAAGGTCCTTAATATCGAAATCCGCTCGATAACCCAATTCTGTAATGGCATAGCAAAGCACATCTAAAATAGTAATTCCAGGATCATGAGGATTGTAGTCTGTCCAGAATTTAGAACCAAACTGTTCAATATATTTGAACCCTTCTCCTAACAAGTATTGAAAGTCTTGTGAAGGAAGTAATTTTCTGTCTTTTTCTATGTAATATTCTGTTGACATGATATTTATATTTCAGTAATTGAATGTGTTTCAGTAGGAATAAATAAGGTAAAATCGGATTGTGGTAAAATTTTATTTAGATTTTGGATGGCATTACCAATGATTTCATTGTTTTCGTCTAATTTATATTGGGTAACCTTAAAATCAGTGATATAATTTACATAGGTTTGATTGTCTAGCAATTGAATTATGGAGGAAAACTCTATTTCGTTAGCAAAATTGAAATCGTCTTCTTCATAAGCCCAAGGACTCAAATAACTATTGATTGTTTCTTTCAATTGGTCAATATATAATCGAGTATCCATGCCTGGTGAGTTATGAAATTTCACCTTAAATTGTACCATTACTTTTTCTAACTTTGGTGGTTTTACATTTATCCTTACATGCGGTGAAGCCTTTTTATAAAGATGCTCTTTTATTAAAAGCATTTTATTCAAGCTTAAAAGTGGTTTCCAAGCAATGTTCTCTGCAGCAGTAACTTTTGCAATAGGAATAAGTGTTACATAACCCGCAGAAACGTTGGATAAAGTAGTATCATATCGGTAATGATTCAAAGTTTTCAAGCGATATACTTCTGGAAATTCTTCAAGGACAATTCTTTCATAATCCCAGCTAGTAATCGCTTTATTTTTATGACGTAATCTCTCACTAGTTCTTATGTATAAAATATCGTCTGTTTCAGTCATTCTGCCCAAAAAAGAATTGTAAGGTTGCTTTATTTTTTTAACACCGTTTATAGCTTTATAGGATTTAGTAATGGTTTCCTTTGGAGTGTTTTCCAAGAACTGTGTTCCAATTTTTTCAAAATCAACTAGAACCGCTTTAAAAGCTTGAACGTGAATTCCTAAAAACTTACAGATGGCTTGCTTATTAGAAACCGATACTCTAATCCAAAATAAATTTTCTGGTAAAACAGTATTTGTATTGGCTTTAAATTCTGGAACAGTAATACTAACTAAACCAGATTGCGTTAAAGAATAGGTTTCATCACCCAATTCATTTTCTTGAAAATCTAACCATTGGTTATTGCTTAAATACTGCCAAGAAATTGTAGCAGGTTCTAGTAATGGATTTGCTGTTCCTTCTTCTAACTGTATTAAAAAGTTTAATCCATTTTGAGGCTCTATAGTATCAAAACCAATATAAATGTAACCTTCATTAGTATTTAAAGTAGAGAAATGCAATGTTCCTTTTTCCTTTTTGGCAAACCCAAAAGGCACTACTTTAAAAATTTCAATTAGATTTTTTTCATTAGTTCTTGTGGCTAGATTAATGGTTTCTGAAACCTTATAATTAAAGACAAATTCTTTAATTCTAGGCTTATAAGGTAATGTTATGCTGCTTTTATCTTGACTGGCTAAAATATAATCTTCCATATATTTTTGACCGTTGTAAGCTGGATTATCTAATTCAATTCTAAATTTCCCATTGGAAACAATTTCATCAGTTGCTACCTCATCAAAATGATATTCTTTTAAAGGATAAGTATTGGTAATAGGGATTAAGCTATCTGAGTATTCTTTCCATTGTCCTTTATTTAAATGAAAAACCGTTACTTTATCATTTATCCAATTTATTTCTGATACATAGTGTATGTTAGTTTTTTCAAGTTCTTCTACTTGATTAGTAATTTCTGTTTGTTGTGAAATTTCATCTATAACTTTATTAGATCTTGTTTCAGCATGTGTTTTATCTGTTACTTTATTTCTTGCAGCAATGGCATTGTTTATAACAGAATTATTTAAAAGAGAGATAGTTTGAAATGTAGCAACCGCTTTATTTTTCATAAAAAACTCATTGGAACTTATATTCATTCCATTGCCGTTTTTTGGAAATTCGCCAAACGGATAAAAAGGTTTCTCTATGTCAATAGTTCCAAAATCTGATTCTAAGACGAATGATTTGAACTGATTGACTTCTACATTTAATTCGATTTTATCTATAGAAGTTAGTATGTTTTTAGTTTTAGGAATAATCTTCAATACTGGGAATTGCGACTCCACTAAAAAATCAGTGTGCAGTTCAGCATTGAAAGGAATAATGGCTTTTTCCGTAGCTGGAATCGTCAGTTTTATAAAACCACTACTGTTTGCTTTTTGGGTAATTTCAATTCCTTCTTTTTCACCTGTTATATAGAAATTAAAATGATTTGCTTTGTAAGAAGTGCTGTTATTAAATTGCAAAGAGATAATTCTTTCGCCACTTTGTAAAAACAACAACGGACTGGCAATCATTATACCTTCTTTAAATTCTTCTTGATTTGTAGCAAAAACATCAAAACTTTTCCCAGTTGCATTTACTTTTGTTAAATCGGCTTTAAAGAAGTGATTGTCTTTTCTGTAATAACTTAAAAAAGAGTTTAATTTAATTTGATTAATAGTTTGGTCAGCTGTTGAGGCATAATATTTGTTTTTTCCATTCCCATTTTTACCCGCAGAAAAAATAGTCTTTTTTGGTAGTAAAAATGGCTTGGTATTAAAAGGTTCCACCACTAAATGAACATAATCAGGTTGTGCATTTTTATTTTGAATTTTTAAAACATCTTTGTAATAAAAATCCAAATGATTTTTAGTAAACTCATTAAACTTATCTTTAGCAACCGACAGTAATTTTAAGAAAGAAAGAAAAAGAGCATAATGAGGTGTATGTTTTGAATAATTTTCTAACTGGTAAGCAACAGCTTTCTGTGAATAATTCTTCCAAGACAAAAGCAAACCAAAAAGTTGCTGGGTTGTTTTTAAAAACACATAATTTTTTAGTAATGAAGTAATATTAGTTATGGCATTAATTTGGTTAAAAACCGAAATAAATTGCGCTTTGATTGCATAAGAAGAAGCTACTAAACTTTCTTTTTCAATAATTTCATCATCTAGTGTTGCTGCTCTGTCTAAAAAATCAGTAAAAACAGTTTTTACTTCCTCGAAATAGTCTAATAATAAAGTTTTTTGGGTTGCAAAATCGGTATTTATAAAAATTTCATTTTTTTTAACTTCAAAAGTATTTTCTAACATTTCAATATTCCAACTAGCTATATAAATAAGTATAGCAGTAGATTCCTTTTGAAAAAAGTTGGACCAATCTCCATCATTAATATCAAATTCATTATAAAATTTTACATACTTAGAAAGACGTTGTACAAACAATAGAAAACTTTCTTCACTTCTTTCCTCTAAAAGAAAAAAACTGGTTTGTAAAGCTGGTCTTACTCGGTCTTTTTGCGTGGTTCCTATGCCTTCATGTATCGATAATATGGAATTACAATTTTTCATTTGTATGAATTATTTTTTTACAAACGTTCCTTCTTCTAAGTAATAAGGGAATACATAATTCTTTCTAGAATTTGTAGCTCTTATTTTATACGTTATTTCAATATTAATAATGCCTGCATTACTTTCGGTTTCCCCTGATGTAAAATCGACCTCTAACAAGTCTATTCTAGGTTCATATTTTAGTATTGCATTCTCTATGATGCCTTTAATTTTAGTTAATAAAGTCACTGTGATACTTTCGTAAAGTAAAGCACTCAAATCGCAACCAAAATCTGATCGCATGATTCTTTCATTTATTTGAGTAGTCAATAAAATCTGCAGACTTTGAAATATATCATCCTCATTGGTAACCATTTCAATAGTAGCCAACTGATTTTTAAATGTGGGTGGAAAACTCCAACCTGTTCCTAAAAATGATTTATCATCCATGATTTTGTTTTTTATCCTCCTATTATTACTGTGGGGCAACCTGCAACCACAACACCTCCATGACTAGTTGCGTCTCCCATTCTCACAGCAGGACTTCCTGCAATAAAAACAGAAGAAGAACCCGCAGAAAGTGAATCCGGTGGTCCAGTGCAAACACAACTATCTCCTACAATGGATGCAGGCAAACTTCCTATTAATACACTACTATTTGCACCCGGAATTAAAGGTCCGCCCACATGAGGTACTGCCCCAGTTGTCATAGGACAAGTATGCATATCTGTAATTCTTGCTGCTGCTGCCATTTTAATTTAGATTAATCATTGTTCCTTTTAAAATCATATTACCGCTTCCTTCAGCATTTATATTAATGCCCTCTACTTTTACATTCCCTTTTGCTTTTACATTAAAATCTTTGCAACTTTCAATTGTAATACCTTGATCGTTCATAGTGATTTTATTTTTATTTTCATCTTCTAAAACAAATCCCTTCAAATCATCACTAATCAATAATTTATTGCCCTTTTTAGTACTTACTTCTATACTTTTTTTCTCATCATCCATTAGAATGCGTGTTCCTTCTTTGGTAACAAATCCTTTTTTATAATTGTTTTCTTCAATAGGATAGGGCATTGCTTTGTTACTACTATATAAACTACCCAAGATTATAGGAGTGTCTGGATTATTATTTAGACAACCTACAATGACCTCATCATTGATGCTAGGAATAAAATAGCTTCCCATCTCGCTAGAAGCATTTAAAGTGCCTAATCTTGCCCAAACACCTTCACCACTACTGGACAATTGAGGAATTCTTACTTTAATTCGAAACTGATTATTAGGATCTTCGATAATCTTAGTAACAATTCCTATTTGCAAACCATTTATAGTATTGGTTTGACCAATTTCTGCATGGGTGTTATTTACACCAGATGTGGTATTTTGAGTAAACGATCTTTCGCTTTCTAAACCATACATATATTCTGTTTTCCAACAACCATTTTGAATACTATGTTCTTCTTGTGTAATTAACAAAACTTCATCATTAATTTGAGTATTCACTTTCGTAAAAGTTATATAATCTCCAGATTTAGCTAATAGATTACCAAATGTGGTTACCTTTCCTGTTATAGCAACCAGATTACTTTTTGCTATAATAGTATCTGCAACTCTTTGTAAAGTAGCCTCTTGTAATTGTGTTTCACTTAATCGAACAGTGTGCGGATTATCTGGAGTACTTTGAGAAGCCGAAACGGTTACCGTTTCTTGATTTTCGATGTCCCAACGTTCAATAGTTACGGCTGATTTTCTCCTTTCTGCATCTAAACGTCCTGTAAAAGCAAAAACATTAATACCATTTTCTGCTACATAAATAGGCTCACTTTCAGGTTGTAGAATATCAATACCTACAAACTCACTATTTCGTAAAGCCACCATCATACCAATAGAATCTAAAAAGCCAATTAGATAATCCCAAGGAACTGTAGTAGTATTATGAGTAATTTCTTCTTCTCCCCAAGGTTGACCTTGTAGATTATCACTTAAGGTCAAATTGGTAGTATAATTGGTTAACTTTTCTTCAAAAGTTTGATTATTATTTTCCTCCTCTGTAGAAGATTGAGACAATCGTAAAGCCACATCTTTACACTCAATTTTAGCAACCACCATACAATTTTCATGTTGTTGATCTAGCGATTTTATAACTCCTTTGAAAAGGGTTTCCATAGCACCTTCAAAACTAATTTTCACCTCTATTTCAAGAGGAGGATCAGTGGGTTCGTGGTGTAATGCCTGTAATGGAGAATCATCATTGTCTTCAAAATCTTCTTCAGCGATAGCGAAAGTAAATTTGGCAAACGGAATTTTATTCAACTCAAAGTGCACCTTTGCTTCTGTTAACAAAGTATCTAATCCAGTAATTTCACCATTGATGGTAAATTCTAGTTTTAGTAACGTGTCAGAGGGAAAAAAAGGCTTTACTGTTGGCATTACATTATTATTTAATTGGTGGAAATTTTATTTTTTGACCAAAATCAATCTGTCTAAAACTCAATAGTTTATTATTCTTAGCCACATCGATATAAAAAGTATTATTTTGATAAATTGATTCTGATAATAAGGCTAAGTTATCATTCATCTTGAAGGTTCTCTCGTGTGTTAAATCGGGTGAGTTTTTATTCTCTTTAGCAACCATTAACTTATAATCAATAGTTCCTTTAAAAACACATCTTACTTTAGCACGAATAGGTCTTCCATCTTTTCGAAAAAGCGTGTATTCAATATCCATACTTTTTAAGCGGCAGCTTAAACTATAACCACCCCAAAGCAATTTTAAATAAGCCGTTTGATGTGTTTCACCATCATAGCCCATTAACAGATTTTTGAACTCTTCTACTTCTTTTTCTACCGTTTCAACTTCCCCAAAAGGATTTACTATCGCTGGTTTTAAAGCATTAGCAATATCTCCTACGGCATCTAAAAGTGATTCTTCTCCCTTTCCATCTTTAATTTTTCCTGGAGGAACAATACCCGAACTATCAAAAAAGAATTCAAAATTCACTTCTTCTCCTTCAATTCTATTAAAGCGCAAATCGGTTCCAGAAGTACCCATAGCCTGATTCTCACAAAACTCGACATTATGTTTCATGGAATATTTTTCAGGATTTAGCTGAACAAAAATGGTTTTCTTAGGTGGTTCCGCATATTCTTTTGTAGGGAAAACCTCTATGCGCATTTTATCTATTATTCCTAACAGTCCTAGTATCATCTTTCCGATTTTTCTTTAATTTTTTCTAATACTTTTGAGATGCATTCATTTACCATTGAAGCCTTTAATTCCTGCCATTTTACAGGTCCTATCTTCTCTGTAAAAGGAGTAGCTTCGTTGTTTTCGACAACAGTCACTTTGATTCGCAACTCTTTAATTTCTATAGCCATATTGGTAAATTAAAACCCTGGAATAGGGATTTCTTTATAAAAATTGTAACGTAGCGTCATGGTTTCGATTACTATTTTATTTTCTTCTGCATTAAAATCGCTAACCTCATAACTTATAGGAATAGCGTGCGATACATACCAAACTTTAATGGGATTTCCATTTTCATTTAGAAGTGAAATGACCAAATTAGCTGGGTAAAAAATAAAATCTTCCAAGGCCTGAGTACACCACATGGCTACACCTGACAAGTCAGAAGTCAAACTCCGTTTTAAAACTAAATCTTGATATCCTGAACGAACTGGAAAATTGTGTTTAAAACGGTTTTGTCCTCCTTCTGTATAAGATTCTGTTTCCATAGTAGCTTTTAACCCATTCACACTTTGAAATTTAGTATCAATAGAAAATTGAGGGACTAATTCAAAAATGACTGAAAAGTGAAAACCTACTATAGGAGTATTACTTGGCATAATAATTAGCTTTTAAACAATACATCTACACCATGATTAGCCACTTCAACAGTATCAATGGCAGCTTCATTTGCATCCGATTTTAGATCCGTACATTTTAAAGAAACAATAAAACAGTCTTTAACAGTCCATACCACTTTTGGTTGTTGATTCTCATCCAAAAGTGAAATGGTAATGGTTCTTTTTTCAACCGTGTTTTGAGCTACGGTATTATACCAATCATAAAATTCATTATCTCCTAAAAAAACGCCTCTTTTCAAGGTGATATTACTCAACTTTTGCATCCCTGGCATTTTCTCTTTATAAAAATTAGGACTAGAACCCACACGATGTTCTATAACATCCATTTCTTTGTTTAAACCTGAAACTTCAGTAAAAGCGATTTTACTTCCTCCCCATTGCACACTAAAGTGAAATTTTGGTAGCGGAAAATTTGTATTTGGCATATCGTTATATTTTAAAGTTAAACACTAATTATTATGATTTTTGTTGCATTTGTTTGAATTCAAGAATAATGAATTCAGCTGGTCTAGAAGGCGCATAACCTACTTTAACAATCATTCTTCCTTCTAAAATATCTTGAGCCGACATGGTTTCATTTAAACCAATGGAAACAAAAAAAGCATGTTCCGTTTTACTGCCCGCTAAAGCACCATCTTTCCATAAGGTTGCTAAATAATTATCTATCATCCCTTTTACACTTACCCATGTTAATGACACATTAGGTTCAAAAACAAACTGCATACACGCTTTTTTAACCGATTCTTCAATCATGTTAGCCAATCGTCGTACATTTACATAGCGCCAATCATTAGAATTTCCAGCTAAAGTTCTTCCTCCCCAAACTAAAAATCCTTTTCCAGTAAACTTTCTTATCGCATTAATCGATTTTCCTGTTTCATGAATATTCATGTCTTCTTGGTTCGCATCATTAATATCATCGGTTAAACCAATAATTCCATTTATACTAACGTTTGCTGGAGATTTCCAAACCCCTCTTGTGGCATCAGTTTTGGCATAAATACCTGCTATAGCTCCTGAAGGTGGAACGGTATTCATAGAAACAGCCAGTTTAGCTACAATTTCTGCATACAATGGCATATTAGCAATTAAAGTAGTTTCTTGTTGTTCAATATAGTTTTCAATAGAAGTCATTCCACTATTCATAGCAGCAAGAATACCCGTTCTTAATTTATCTAATGCTAATTGAATTTTGTTTAAATCTGCTTCTAAAGGAGTACTAGTTTCTAATAAACCTGTATAAGGATTAGGTGCAGAAACAGATAGTGTTCCCCATATAGCTTCAAAATCAGCAGCAATTATAGTGGCACTTATTAGTTTCCCACCAATAAAAACAGCATTAGTTGCAGGATCTTTCAAAGTATTATAAACGGCTTTGAAATCTATTAAACTTTGCAAATAAGGACGCAATGAAGTGGCAATAACATTTTCAACATATTTTTTCAAATCACTATCTGAAATAGTTGATGTTTTGCCTAGTTTTCCTAATAGATTAACTAATTTTAAAAAATAAGCATTGGTGTTTGTAAAATCATTTGCTATAACTACTTTATCCTTAGTAGATTGAAAAGATGCCTCATTCCATTGGTACACAATACCTTTAACTGCTGTAGGTTTATATACAATATTATATTGCGTTTTAAACTTTGTTATTAAAGGCAATACAACAGGATCTGATGCATAAATACTTGCAAAATTAACTTGTGCATCAATTTTACTAAATCTAAACTTATAACTTGCATTTACTTGCAAATCAGGATAATAACTAGCGCCATATTTAAGGTTCATATTACCCACTTTATCCCTAAAGCTTTCACTACTTGCAATTAAATTACTTTTGTTAACTTCAGTAATAGGTTTAACATCAAATATTGAAAATCGATCCATTAAATCGCTACATTGCAGTAACATTTGTTGTTGAAGTGCCGCTAGATTATCTGCCGATAAATTCACAGCATCTGGAGACAACAATAAAGTAGGCTCATCAAAATTTCTTAATAAATTCAATCCTGTTATAAAATCATCTGAAGAAGCAAATGTAGGATTGCTTGAGAATTGCCCAATTGATACAATGTAACATACTCCACCACCATTGGCATAAAACAAATTCAAACTATTATATAACTTAAATTTACTTTCTGCTACTTCATAAACATTGGAACCCATATTTATAGTTATATTATCTGGACTAGGTGCACTTCCAAAAGTTTGTTGAAATTCAAGTAGAGAGGAAATTCGTACAGGCACAGCAGGACCTTTTTCGGTATATCCTATAAAAGCAGGAACTGCAGTAGCAACTTGTGCTACAGAAGGTGGAAATGCATCAATCTCATTGATATATACTCCGGGTGTTTTAAGAGAACTTACATTCATGACATTTTTATTTATTGTTTATATTGTATTCGTTTTTTAATTTTCAAATTCACCAGTCTCTAAAAGACCTATTGGGTTGTTCTTATCGTTTTCCCATAGATTAATTTTAACCTTCTTAATTACTTTTTCTTCTATTGTTGTATCATTTTGAATCATAAACAATCGCATTTTATACAAAGCAGAAGGCATGTATTTAGAACCTAAATAAGACCACATTTGGTTTAATTGCTCCATAGACAAACTCACAAACTCCATAGTAATTTTGTAATAATCCTGTTGTGCTACTTCATTTTTTGCTAAAAAACTAGCATAATCGAGCAATTCTGAATTATCATTTTTATAATAAAAAGACTTGTTTTGCTGGAAATATTGAACAATCGTTTTAAGTTTATCTATACCGTCTAAGTATTTAGATAAATCTTTATTATAGGAACTAAATAATAAAGAAATAATAAGATGTTGAGTCGGTTGGTTGTATCGCGATATATTTTGATCATCTACAAGACCCCGATAAACCGATTGGTTTTTTTGTGTTTTATCCTCTTCGATATTAACGATAGATAAAATAATAGGAGATTTAGATTCCAAAAAGTCGTCTCCATCATTAAGAGTGGCAATGTTAGTAACATTGATTATTTCTTCCAGTGGATCAATTAATTTGCTTAATTGTTCTATAACTACTTTTAAATCCATGTTTGTTTTGTTTGTTTACAATTTCATTATACCGCCAAGCATTAAAAATTGATACACAAATTAACTAACAAAAAATCAAACACTTACAAGGAAATATACTAGAATTCAAAGGGGATTTTTCCTGTTTTTTTATAAGGATTTTTCCTGTTTGTTACTTATTATTAAGAAGAGAATAGTTAATATTGATTAAATGGAATTCATTAGCAAATATTCCAAAATGGAATACCAAGTTTAATTGACGAATATTGCAATATGGAATATTAAACATATTTCTCTATGAACGAAAAAAAAATCAATCAATTTATATCGCATCAGTTAGTAAAAGCGAGAGAAGAGATGCTTTTAACCCAAAAAAAAGTAGAAGAAAACGGAATAATTAAACAAAGTACTTTATCAAAAATTGAAAATGGAATAAAAAAAATAAGTGCTTCTCAATTATTCATTTTAGCAAATTTTTATAAAAAACCAATAAGTTTTTTCTTTAATAATGAAATCTAATAAAAAGAAAACCTATAAAGCAATAGATATTTTCAGTGGTGCTGGAGGAATGAGTATTGGTGCATCAATGGCAAATATTGAAGTGGTTGTAGCTGTGGAATATGACAAATATGCTGCTGAAACTTTTAAAGTTAATCATCCAAAATCTGAAATTATCACTGAGGATATAAGAAAAGTTACTTTTGATAAAAAATATAAAAACCCATTTTTATTATTTGGAGGCCCTCCTTGTCAAGGATTTTCTACATCTAATACAAAAACAAGAAATTCAGAAAACAAAAATAATTCTTTATTTTGGGAATATATTAGACAAGTAAAAGAATTAACACCTGAATGGTTTGTTTTTGAAAATGTAGAAGGCATAAAGTCTTTTGACAATGGAACTGTTATAGAAAGATTAAAAGAAGAGTTTGAAAAACTTGGCTATAAAACCAAATGGAATGTATTGACAGCATCTGATTATGGTGTGCCTCAGAATAGAAATAGATTTTTTATGATTGGAAATAGATTAAATATTGAATTTGAATTTCCTAAAAAACATAAAAAAATTGTAACAGTTAAAGATGCATTAGAAGATTTACCTCAATTAAATAATGGAGATTCTTTTGACTTTTTAGAATATAAGAATTTAAATCCAAATTCTTATGCTAAGTTAATGCGTGGTAAATCCAAAAAAGTTAGTCAAAATTATGTGTCAAAAAATAGGGACTATGTTATTGAAAGATATAAGCATATTAAACCTGGTGAAAACTGGAAAGCCATACCTAAAGAATTGATGACAAATTATACAGATACTAATAATTGTCACAGTGGAATCTATAAAAGATTAGATCCAGATAGTCCTTCTGTAGTGATTGCAAATTATAGAAAGAACATGCTAATTCATCCATTCGAAAACAGAGGTCTCTCCGTAAGAGAAGCCGCTAGAATTCAAAGTTTTCCTGACGATTTTATTTTTAAAGGAAACTTATCATTTCAACAACAACAAATAGGAAATGCAGTACCTCCACTTCTTGCAAAAGCAATTTTTGAACAAATAATAAAACTAACTAATAATGTCAAAAAAAGGCAATAATTACTTAAAATTCAATTTTGACGTCAGTGCTTATAGACTTTTAGGTAGAGAATTAATTACTGACCGAATTACTGCATTATTTGAATTAGTGAAAAATGCTTATGATTCTAATTCAAATTCTGTAACGGTTGAATTCATTGATATAAATCCAGTTTCAAACAAATCTAAAATTATTATTTCTGATGATGGGTTAGGTATGGATTATTCTGATATTAAAAACAAATGGATGGTGATTGGGACAAGTAATAAAAGGAGAAGTAAAACATCTCCTCCTCCATATAACAGAGCTGTTTCAGGTAAAAAAGGAGTTGGAAGATTTGCAGTTGATAAACTTGGAGCTAAACTTGTTTTGAAAACAAAGAAAAAAAACTTTAACCAAATGCATTGTTTAGAAACCGATTGGGTTAGCTATTCAAAAATTGAGAATAATCAATTAAAATTAGATATAGAAGATCAAAAAGATTTTTTTACTGACATAGAAAATAAATATTGGCTAGAAGATTCAAATGGGAAAATACAAGGTACAATTTTAGAAATCTCTGAAATAGAGAACGTATGGACAGAAACGGATATTTCCAGAGCATATAAAGAATTGTCAAAATTAATTTCACCAAACAATAATGATATTAAGTTTCCTTTCAGAATAACTATTATAAGTCAATATGACAAATATTTGAATAGAATTGTTGTTCCTCAATTAATTGATTTTGCAACTCTAAAAATTGAGTTAAATTTTAACAAGGAAAATAACACTCAACAAATTGTTCAATGTATTGAGAATAATTTAAAAATAATTGACACTAAAATTGGTAAAGCTGGACCTGTAAAATTTACTTTATATTATTTTAATAAATCTGCAAAAGAAAAATATAAAAAACATTTTGAAACAGAAATTGAAGGAATAAAAATATATAGAGATGGTGTTATTACTACTCCATTTGCAGAATACATTGAACATCAAGATGAGCAGAAAGATATTTTAGGCATTGACAAAAGAAGATATTCAGGTTTTTTTGACAAAGTTAGTACCCGAGATTTATTGGGATTTGTTGAAATTACTGAAATAGATAATCCAAACATTATAGAATCTACAAACAGACAAGGGTTTGTTGATAATGAATCTTGGGATCAGTTAAAAAAATTTATTATTGAGCAACTTATTCAACTTGAAAAATTTTTAAAAGTTGGTAAAGTAACATCTCGTAAAAAAACACAATCAGGATTAAAAGGTGTAAAAGAAACAATCAGTGATTTAAAAGAAGATATAGCTTCAGTAAAAGGGACTACAAGTCAAGAAGTAAGTGTAGTATTAACCAATATTGAAAAAAACTTAGGAAAACTTCAAGGAGCAGTAAATAAAAGTTTAAATGATTACATAAAACTCGAAGAAGAATCTAAACAAACTGAAAATCTTTTTTTTAGTCTAGTTTCTTTACAAAGTTATGCAGCAATGTTCTCTCACATGACACAACACAGTATTGGACATGTTATAAGAGATGCAGAATATTTTTCCAAAAACTACAAAACTAGTAATTCATATAATGAAAGGTTTTCAATTATTTCTGAAAGGATTTATAAGGAATTTTTAAATCTCAGACATGGTGTTGAATTCATGTTGAAATATGCTAAATCAGATACTGATCTTGAAGACATAAACATTAAAGAAATATTGAATCATCTTTTTTTAGATATATATAACGACCGATTTAGAAAAGAAAACATTAAAACCATAATCGAAATTGATAAAGATTTAATAATTAATTATAATCGTAAAGCTATTGAAGATATTTTTGATAATTTAATTTCCAATTCTATTAAGGCATTGAAAAATACTAAAGACAAAATTATTAAATGTAGTAGTAATGTTTCAAATGAAGAGTTAACAATCTTCTTTTCCGATAATGGAATTGGAATTGAAGAAGAAGATAAATACAGAATTTTCGATATTTTTTTTACTAAAACAGCCGAAGATGGAGGTGCTGGAATGGGATTATATACTGTTAAAACAAGAATTGAATCCATGCGAGGAACAATCGAGGTAATAGAAAATGAATTAAAACCGTCGGGAGCTACATTCAAAATCAATTTACCTTTTAATAAATAAATATTCATGAAAATAGAAATTGTTATAATAGATGATGATTTAAAACTAAAGGAAGATCCATTGGTTTGGTCTCTTATGGATAAATATGGTGAAGACAATATTAAGTTCATTAATAATTCCCAAGAAGGGATTGATTATGTTTTAAACAATCTAGGAAAAAACATTATTATCATTTTAGATTATGAATTTAGTGTCAATGAAAAAAAAGGTGATCAAGTTTTTGATGAGATAACTAATATAACTAAACTGGTACCAATAATTTTCTTTACAGGGATTAGTAAAATAGAGAATGAAACTTACAGAGATTTAATTAATAATCACGCATTTGGAATAGTTAATAAAATGGCCACTTCAGAAGAATTATTAAAAATTGTTTTTAAAGCCGAATTATTTTACAAAAACAGCTTAGACAATGCAATCGAAGATTGGATTATTGAAAAGCCTGAAGATAAAGATAAACCATTCTTTTTTACTTCCAATGGGATTTCATTGTCTTTGAATGAAATTCTATTTGAAATAAGAAATCAAACTGAATTAGGTAAATCGTTTGCAAGAAAACTAAATGAATTGACCATCGAATTATTGTTAAATAATAAAGAACGACTAAATGATTGATGTTATTTTAACTTTCGACAACCTTAATCCAAATGGTGGTCAATTCATGAATGCATGTCTTGAAGATATTAATAATTATTTTAGCAATAAGCAACATAGGTTAACAATACTTACTAGTCATGAAATAAACTCTGAAACAATAAATTTATCTACAAAAGACTTGAAAAGTTTTATTTTTGTTCCCTATTGTCACGGAAATGAATCTTGCCTAGGTAATATTAATTCAGAAATTTTCATTTCCCCTGATTTAAACATAACAAACTTTTCAAACACTTTTTTTTATACTTTTTCTTGTAGCAGTGGACTAAAACTAGGACCTGAACTTATTAAAAATAATTGCATATGCTTTTTTGGTTACAATAACACTATTTATAGCATTATTGGTCATAATCAATTTCAGTTTTGTGCAAATTTTGGACTTTTTTTGTTTATTGAAGGAATAAATACTGATGCTATTTTAATACAAATGAAAAAAACTTATGAGGAAAAAGTTGACGAACTATATAAAGTTGATTTTTTTTCTGCCTCACATTTAAGATCTAACAAAGATTCTTTAATAAAAATAGGTAAAAACATTACTATAAATGATTTAATAAATAATGCCTAAAAACCTCTGGACACGAGAAGAACTAATTTTAGCTTTCAACCTTTATTTAAAAATAGAGTTTGGAAAAACACACTCCCGTAATCAAAAGGTCATTGAATTGGCTCATTTGATTGTTAGAACTCCAGCTTCAATTGTAATGCGATTAGGCAATTTTGCTAGTATAGATCCATTTCACCAAAAAAGAGGTGTTGGAGGCTTACCAAATGGCAGAAAACAAGTCCAACCCATTTGGGACGAATTCTTCCACAATCAAGAAGAATTACTTTTTTTAAGTGAACAAATTCTCGCAGAAAAAGAAAATTCTACCATAGAAAACAAATACCACGAACTCCTTTTTGACCTAAAAGACATCAAAGGAGAAACAAAAATTAGAGCCGTTAAAACAAGAGTAAACCAATCAGTTTTCAGACAAATGGTTTTAGCAAATTATGGTACAAAATGTGCTATAACTGGTATTGATATGCCTGAATTATTATTAGCCAGTCACATTATGCCTTGGTCAAAAAACGAGGAGCATCGTTTAAATCCTGAAAATGGCATTTGTCTTTCTGCACTTTATGATAAAGCTTTTGATAAAGGAATAATTGGCATCAACCAAAACTATGAAGTTATTTTATCTAGCTCTCTAAAAAAGAAAAATAATTCTGATTTCTTTCAAACTCACTTTGCACCTATTGAAAAACTTAAAATAACTGAACCTCTAAAATACCTCCCAAGAAAAGATTTTTTAGAATATCATCTAGATACTGTTTTTTTAAAATAAAACCACAAAAAAACCACCAAGCTCACACCTGATGGTTTTCAATTAGAATTACACATTTTTTTTACTTTTTAGGAGTCGGTTTTTTACGTTCACTTTTTCTTTTTCCTCCTGCCATTTCATACTGCGAACTGTCTTTTCCGAACTTCGTGGCTACTCCTGTTAATACTCTTTCGTTCCAGTCTTTTAAAACGGCTATTTGAGCAATACAGTCATTGTACAAATCATCTATGGTACTCAATGTGGTGTTGTACAGCTCTACTTTTTTTGCCAAAGCTTTAATTTCGACTTCATAATTTGGAATGGTAATGCCATTTGCTAAATCCAATGCAGGGTCTATACTTTTCACTGCCGACAAACGAGTAGTGGCCTTCTCAAGGTCTCTAACTCTAACTAATTTTTTCCTAGCCATAGCTTTTGATTTTTAGATTATACAATTATTATTTATTTAAAGAAAGCAATTCAATTGGTATGCCAAAAATAGTATATTAACAAGATGTTGTGTTTTTTATCAATAATTTAACTAAAATAACCGTGTAATTAAATTTTTAATTCTCATAACTTAATTACTAGTTCTGTGCATTAAGAAACTAGTTCTATGTATCAATAAACTAGTTCTGTGTATTAAGAAACTAGTTCTATGCATTAAGAAACTAGTTCTGTGTATCGAATAACTAGTTCTATGTATTAAGAAACTAGTTCGCGTAGCAGACTGTTCAAAAAACGGTAGGGAGTAGTCATTAGATTGTGTAAACTACCTCAGCTTACTATGTCCAATTCTCTTTTAATTCCAAAAAAAATGTCGTTCGTTTGTCATTAATTACCGTTTGTTTAAATTATTTTTTTAATACCCTCATTCTTTTTATGTTTGAATAAACAAACAAATTCAAACATGACAACAACTACTTGTACCCTTTTTCAAAAAAGAAGTATGGCGATACTCTTTTTTCTTACGACTTTCTTTTACGCGCAAACCACACCACGTGTAATAGGTTATGTCCCTGATTACAGATTATATGCTGTGAATCAAATCGATTTTACAAAACTGACTCACGTAAATTATTCCTTTGGTAATCCTGATGCTAGTGGCAATCTAGTAGTAACGGATATTACGCCTTTAAAAAATGCGATTGCTACTAGCAACCCCAACATTGAAATTCTTTTGTCTATTGGTGGTGGTGTAGTGAATGTAGGCAATTGGAACGCAGTATTGGCTAGTAGCAGTTCTCGTGCTGCTTTTATCACGCAATTAGTGGATTATACAGTTACGAATAACATTGCAGGAATTGATGTGGATTTGGAATGGGATTTTGCAGCAAATACTAATTATAGTCCTTTTGTATTAGAATTGAAAACGGCTTTAGATGCGCAAAACAAACTCATGACGTCTGCTCTTCCTGGTGGTACTTTATTTTCAGTAATTACTCCACAAGCCTTAGCTGCTTTCGATTTTATTAATATCATGGCGTATGATTATACTGGTCCTTGGCAACCGGGTAGTCCAGGTCAACACAGTTCTTACGCACAAGCGCAAAGTGCTGTGACTTTTTGGAAATCGCATGTGGCTGCCAGCAAATTGAATTTAGGTGTTCCTTTCTACAGTCATTCTTTTATAAACGCCACTACTACTGGTCCTGATAGAAGTTTTGGAGAAATTGTAGCGGCTAATCCAGCAAATGCTGATGTGGATCAAATAGGGAATGATCCTAATAATTACAATGAATATTACAACGGAAGACCTACAATTGCAGCTAAAGTTGGGCTTGCTGATTCAGAAGGTTTAGGAGGAATGATGATCTGGGAAGTGGCTCAAGATTCTTTTGATCAGTATTCCTTATTAACCACTATTGCGACTACTTATGCTACTTTAAACGCACCTAGTTTTGATGCCTCTGTCTTTATGGTATATCCAAATCCAACAAAAGATAAGGTTACCATTGCCATGAAGGATTCTTCAACTATTGATACGATTGAAATCAATTCTCTTTTAGGAAAACAAATTCAAACACTATCTCCTATTAATGCCATCCATACCACTATCAATTTAGCTGGGTTTTCTGATGGTATTTATTTTGCAAAAATAACTTCAGAAGGGAAACAAGCTGTTTTAAAAATTGTAAAGCAATAAGTATTGTTTTTAGCAATCTTCGAAGATTATTCTCTAAAGCAACTCCTCCCAAACCACAATACGTGTGTTTGGGAGTGTTGTTTTATAGTTTCTAAGGGATGTACTCCTTTTTAGAAAAAAATTAGTTCTATCTTATTTAGTAGTTTATCCATCTCAATTCTTTTTGTTATTTTTATACAAATAAATACCATGAAAAAAATCATCTTCCTATTTTGCTTGACCACTTTTGCCTTCGCTCAAAATACTGATAAAGAAACAGCAACTATAAATATCTTGTTAGACAATTGGCACAAAGCGGCTGCTACTACAAACTTTGATGGGTATTTCAACGTCATGGCTGAAGAATCGATTTTCATTGGAACTGATGCTACAGAAAATTGGGATAAAAAAGCCTTTATCACTTTTGCCAAACCTTATTTCGATAAAGGTAAAGCTTGGAACTTCACTCCTTTAGAACGTCATATTTTCTTTTCAAAAGATGGTAAAACCGCTTGGTTTGATGAATTGTTAGACACACAAATGAAAATTTGTAGAGGTAGTGGTGTGTTAGTAAAAGAAAACAAAACTTGGAAAATAAAACACTATGTGTTATCGATGACTATTCCCAATGATACCTCAAATGAGGTTATAAAAATTAAAGCACCCATTGAGGATGCTTTACTAGAAGGCTATGAAAAATAGTCGTTTTAATTAATCACAATTTTTCTAAACGCTTGCTTGTCTTCATTTACAATTTTCACCAAGTATAAGCCTGGAGCTTGTGCATTCATATCAATTGTGCTTGATAAATCCGAAGTGTTTTTTTCTAAAATGACCTTTCCGTGTACATCTACAACACATATAGAAGAAGCTATAGGAGCTGCAACTATAAAACTTCCATTCGAAGGATTGGGATATACTGAAACTTCCAACCCATTAGCAGCAAAAGTGTCATTAGAAAGTGTAGCATTAGGAGGCAAGTAAAAGTTTCCTGTCAATAAAAACTGATATATCGTTTTTAAGGTATGATTAAAATAACTATTTGGTTCATTAAGATTTTTTAAATCGGTATAAGAAGCATCTAAATGAGTTTGATCTTCTCCAGCCATTGCGGCACAAGCAAATGCTCCTACAAAAGTAGCATTATGCCATTGCCCAGCTAAAGTTCCATCTTGATTATATCCATCTTTTATGTTGGCCGTTCCTCCAAGGTTTACTCTTACAAAATCTGAACATTTTTTAGCATAAACTTTCCCTGTATTGTCACCAAACCAAACATAATCAACTACAATTCTCCATGGAGTACGTGCAGCATCATAAGTGTATTTTTGACCCCCATTTGCATAACCACCAGCTTCATTAGAGTAAGCTCCTGAACTTTGACACCAATCTGACACTAAACCACCAACGGCATTATTCTGAGTAAGATTAGCATTAATTACCGTATAGGATTTAGCCGCGACAGCATTCCAAAAAGCACTATCATTTGTAAAAGCACCATAGGCTCTATAATAAGCAGGGGCAAAATAAGAAGGATTTGTGAGTGAGCTTCCTCCAAACATATCTCCAGGCTTTAAAACATAAGTATTCGCTTCCACTTCATGTGCTTTTATGGCCGCAATTAAGATTTCGGCATCTCCTCTATAATTAATAGTTCCTGTGCTTCCCCATTGATAATCCGCAACAATTAATGCCATTGCAACATCTAGTTCAGCATCAGTAGCTCCATTTTGACCTATGGCTCCAGAACAACCACTAATTTTCCAGTTCATCACACCATTAGAATTACGGTTGTCTTTGTAATAATTCCAAAGCCCGTCAAAAGTAACTTTATCCGCTTTATAAACCGTTAGTAACATGCCATATCCTATTCCTTCAGATACCGTTTCTGAAGGATTATCAAATTTCACTCTGTAACGACCATTGGAACAACTCTCAATAAAATTAGTCTTCCAAATATCGTAACTTGCAGTTGCATCTACATCACTCTTATTGGTTGCCATTAAGCCATTTGAAAAAGTAAGATTTGCGGGAAAGGGTTGAGTTTGTGCACAAATGCTATTAAAAGAAATAGCAATTGCCAACGCAGAAATGCGTTTCAATTGTAAAAGTAACTTCATTTTGTTTTAGTTTTTTGTTTGCTTATGTTTAAAAACTAAAAAAAAGTATTTTTAGTGTATCAGTATTTAAAAAAAAGATTTATTTAACTAATAAACGTTTTTTGTAAGCATTTCAAACATTTCTACTGTCATATTTTCAATCGTATAATCGTTTTTCCAACCCCAATCTTCTCTTGCTAAAGAATCGTCTATACTTTCTGGCCAGCTATCAGCAATTTTTTGTCTAAAATCTGGATCATAATCGATAGTAAAATTAGGGTAATGCTTTTTTATTTCCGTTGCAATCTGTTTTGGAGTGAAACTCATTGCGGCTAAATTATAAGAAGAACGTATTTTTATTTGTTCTTCTGGAGCTTGCATAATACTTATGGTAGCTTTTATAGCATCATCCATATACATCATTGGCAATCCAGTGTCTTCAGATAAAAAGCTGGTAAACTTCCCTTCTGTAATCGCTTTGTGATAAATATCCACAGCATAATCTGTAGTTCCTCCTCCTGGTTCTGTACTCCAACTAATTAATCCTGGATAGCGAATACTTCTAACATCTACACCGTATTGCTTATTATAGTACTCACACCATCTTTCACCAGTTTGTTTAGAAATACCATAAACCGTTGTAGGTTCCATAATGGTATATTGAGGTGTGTTGTGGGAAGGAGTCGTTGGTCCAAAAACAGCAATACTGGATGGCCAAAATATTTTTTTTATTTTTTCAGCTTTGGCTAAATTTAAAACATGAAAAAGCGAATTCATATTCAAATCCCATGCAAAAGCAGGATTTTTTTCGGCTGTAGCCGAAAGCAAAGCTGCCATTAAATACACATCTGTAATTTCATATTTTTCAATCAAATGTTCTATCTGATTGTAATCTAAAGCATTTACTACTTCAAATATACCGTTGTTCACAACGTCATTTTCTAGTTTTCTAATATCAGAGGCAACTACATTCTCAACACCATAAGTTGCTCTTAGTTTCGCTGTAAGTTCGGTACCAATTTGTCCACAAGCACCAATTATTAAAACCTTTGTATCCATGCTTTAAATGAAATTAAGGAACAAATATAAGGTTTTCGTAAGGATGAATTATTTATTTTAATTAAATTATTTCTAGTTAGAAATGTTAAGAAAATAAATAAATAAATTTTACTTTAAACAAACATTAGTATTTTTGTTCTAATTATAAATGAAAATGAAATATATAGTCGCTCTATTTATCCTTTTTTTAAGTTTAATTTCTTGTAATGATTATTCAAAACAAAATGAAGAATCTTTAAAATTAGCAGAAAAGAAAGAAGCTGTTTTTAAAACCATCTCCAAAAAATGGTCGTTTATTTTTCCTGACGCAAAACCAGAAGTTAACAAAACCATTGAAGAATGGAATGAATGGGAACAATTTAAAAGAGAACTTAAAGAGAAGCCAAAGACATCTTTACTCGCTTTTCAATTAAAGGTAAAAACGGTTTCAAAAAGAGCAGACAGTTTAACTTTAAGTGTACCAGAAAATTTCAATATTCCCCAAGTAAGAAGCCGTTTAGTGACTTTAAACACCAAAATTAAATCGTTAGATACATTCATTCATTTGGAGGAAATTCCAGAAAAAAGAATACTTTCTTTAATCACTGAAATTAATGAAGAAATAAAAGGAGTTTATACCCAATGGGACGAAATTATAATAAAAAAAGCCATTCCAAAGGAAGTAGGTGAAGACGTTATGATTCGAGCATTAGATACTACACGATTAGCTAATAAAAAGTTTCAAGAAAAGGTGATAGAAAATGACAAAAATCAACCACTAGAAATTGAACAAAAAGATTCTATTTAATTTTAAACATACAAAAAAGACTTGAAAGCTTCTGAAATAATACAAAAATATGAGAAACAACCAAAAATTTCTCAAATTTCTGAATGTATCTTAAATCGAAAAAAAGTAAATGTAACTGGACTTATAGGCTCGTCATTTTCATTTGTAGTTGATGCTATTTTTAAAAAATCGGAATTGCCTTTTTTGTTGCTTTTTAATGATAAAGAAGAAGCTGCTTATTATTTAAACGATTTAGAACAACTTATAAACGATCAAGATGTCTTGTTTTATCCAGGTTCTTATAGAAGACCTTATCAAATTGAAGAAACAGATAACGCTAATATACTACTAAGAGCAGAAGTTTTAAACCGAATAAATTCTAGAAAAAAACCTGCAATAATTGTTTCCTATGTTGATGCTATTTTTGAAAAAGTAGTAACACGTAGAGAATTAGAAAAAAACACCTTAAAACTAAGTGTAAACGATAAAGTTTCTATCGATTTTATTAATGAAACTCTATTTGAATACAATTTTAAAAGAGTCGATTTTGTTACAGAACCAGGAGAATTTTCAGTTCGTGGTGGAATTGTAGATGTTTTCTCGTTTTCCAATGATCATCCTTATCGTATAGAATTTTTTGGTAACGAAGTGGATAGCATTAGAAGTTTTGACGTAGAAACCCAATTATCAGTTGAAAAACTGAAAAAAATTAGTATTATTCCAAATGTTGAAAACAAACTTTTGGAAGAAAGCAGAGAAAGTTTCTTAGACTACATTAATGAAAAAACAGTGCTTTTTATCCAAAATACAGAAGCACTTGGCCAACATTTAAATAAATTATTCGACAAAGCCAACGAAGCCTTTAGTAAACTTTCTACAGATATTAAACATGCCAAACCAGAAGAGTTGTTTCTAAACGAAAAACAATTTTTACACAAAGCTTTAGATTTTTCAATTGTAGAGTTACATACAAAACCACTTTTTAAGTCAGATACAAAATTTGAATTTCATATCCAGCCACAACCTTCATTTAATAAGCAATTTGATTTGCTTCTAAATAATTTGAGTGACAATCATGCCAATCATATTACCAATTATTTATTTTGTTCCAATGATAATCAGGCTGCCCGTTTTCATGATATTTTTGAAGATATTGACTCCGAACAACATGAAACTACTCGCAAACAATATAAAACTATTGTTTTTCCTTTGTTCCAAGGCTTCTTAGATGAAGAATTACAGGTCGCTTGTTATACTGATCATCAAATTTTTGAACGTTATCATAAGTTCAGTATTAAAAATGGCTATTCTAAAAAGCAAACCATCACTTTAAAAGAGTTAACCTCACTTTCAGTTGGTGATTATGTAACCCATATAGATCATGGTATTGGAAAATTTGGTGGTTTACAAAAAATAGATGTTGAAGGTAAAAAGCAAGAAGCTATAAAACTCGTTTATGCCGATAATGATATTGTTTATGTAAGCATTCATTCTTTACATAAAATATCCAAATACAATGGCAAAGATGGAGCTCCACCAAAAATATATAAATTAGGTAGCAATGCCTGGAAAGCTTTAAAACAAAAAACAAAAGCAAGAGTAAAACACATTGCCTTTAACCTTATTCAATTATACGCAAAACGAAAGTTAGAAAAAGGCTATGCTTATGCACCTGATAGTTATTTACAAAAAGAATTAGAAAGTTCTTTTATATATGAAGACACTCCTGATCAAATTACTGCTACACACGATGTAAAAATGGATATGGAGAGCGACAAACCTATGGATCGATTGGTTTGTGGAGATGTGGGTTTTGGAAAAACAGAAGTAGCTATTAGAGCTGCCTTTAAAGCAGTTGACAATAGCAAACAAGTTGCTATTTTAGTTCCTACAACTATTTTAGCCTATCAACATTACAGAACGTTTTCCGAACGTTTAAAAGACCTACCTGTAACTGTTGGTTACCTTAATCGTTTTAGAACGGCTAAGCAAAAAAAAGAAACCTTAGAACAACTTGAGGAAGGTAAATTAGATATTCTTATTGGCACACACCAATTGGTTAATAAAAATGTAAAGTTTAAAGACCTTGGTTTATTAATTATAGATGAAGAACAAAAATTTGGTGTAAATGTAAAAGATAAATTAAAGACTATTTCCGAAACGGTAGATACCTTGACTTTAACAGCAACTCCAATTCCTAGGACGTTACAGTTTTCTTTAATGGCAGCTAGAGATTTATCCGTTATTACCACACCTCCACCAAATCGTTACCCTATAGAAACACAAGTAGTATCATTTAATGAAGAAATTATTCGTGATGCTATTTCTTATGAAATCGAAAGAGGTGGACAAGTCTTTTTTATTAATAATCGAATTGAAAATATTAAAGAAGTAGCTGGAATGATACAGCGATTAGTTCCTAGTGCAAAAGTTGGAATTGGTCATGGTCAAATGGATGGAAAAAAGCTTGAAGAGTTAATGCTTGCTTTTATGGAAGGAGAATTTGATGTTTTAGTGGCGACAACAATTATTGAAAGTGGTTTAGATGTCCCAAATGCAAATACCATTTTTATTAATAATGCCAATAATTTTGGTTTATCTGATTTGCATCAAATGCGTGGTCGTGTAGGTCGAAGTAATAAAAAAGCTTTTTGTTATTTCATAACTCCTCCTTATTCGGCTATGACGGAAGATGCTAGGAAACGCATACAAGCTTTGGAACAATTTAGTGAACTAGGTAGTGGGTTTAATATTGCCATGAAAGATTTGGAAATTCGTGGTGCTGGAGACTTATTAGGGGGAGAACAAAGTGGTTTTATTAATGAAATAGGTTTTGATACCTACCAAAAAATCATGAATGAAGCTATTGAAGAATTAAAAGAAAATGAGTTTGCTGATTTATATCCTCAGGATAATGATGTGGAAACTAAAGAATTTGTGAAAGACATTCAAATTGATACCGATTTTGAAATTCTTTTCCCAGATGAATATATTAATAATATTACTGAACGTTTGAATTTATACAATGAATTAAGTGGTATAAAAGACGAACCAACCTTAGAAAAATTCGAACAAAAATTAATAGATCGCTTTGGAGCTTTACCAAAACCCGCTGTTGCTTTATTGAATAGTGTGCGTTTGAAATGGAAAGCTACTGCTATTGGTTTAGAAAAAATAGTAATTAAGCAAGGTAAAATGATTGGCTATTTTATAAGTGACCAACAAAGTAATTTCTACCAAAGTAATCGTTTTATGAAAGTAGTACAATTTGTACAACAAAATGGAAACATTTGTAAAATGAAAGAAAAACAAACAAAAAGTGGGTTAAGATTGTTACTAACTTTTGAGAATGTAAAAACAATAAACAAAGCATTGGAACTTATTTCTAAGATATAAAAAAAGCCGAAGTGTTTACTTCGGCTTTTAGAATTTTCTCGAGTAGAAAAAATTACTGCTATTAACCAATACAAACATACGATTTGCTATTGTTAAACTGGATACAGCTTTTCTGCCTTTCTTGTTAAAGTTTTGTCTTTTTTTGACTTTTTGATATAAAAAAAGGCCGAAATGAGATAATTCGACCTTTTAATTTTTACCCTTTTCCCTAATTTGGAAAATTTACTGCTATTAACTAACACCAAAGATACGTTCATAAGGTGTTAAGTTGTGTACAATTTATTTGCCTTTCTTGTTAAAGTTTTATCCTCATTTTAGGCATAAAAAAAGGCCGAAAATGAGATATTCGGCCTAATAATTTTTACCCTTTCCTTAATTTGGAAAAATTACTGCTATTAACTAATACAAATATAGAAGTTTCTTTTGTTAAGTTGGATACAGCTTTTCTTCCGTTTTTGTTAATTCTTTTGCAAATCTTTGTGTGTTTTTAAAATTTGCTCAAGATTTTTATTTTCAATTCTATTACAATTACTAATTCCGTTATCGATAGCTGTAATTATTCTATTAACACCATTATTTTCAAAAATTCTCCCGTTTTCTTCATTAATCATTCCATCATCAAACAAGGCTTTCTTTAATTCATCAATATTTTCAATATTGGGTAGCTTTACAAATTCTATCGCATAAAAATCTAATAGTCTAGAATTAATTTGTTTTACAATATCTTTTATTTCGTGAGCCAAATTATCCACCATAGTTTGTGTGTACTCTCCTAAACTTTGTAATTGGTTAATTTTATAAAGTATTTCATTTTTACAAGATATTAAATATTGAAAAAGAGTTATAATTCTTTGTTGTTGAATATATAATTTCAATAAACCTTCTTCTTGATTTTTACTCTTGGCTAATTGATAAAAGTAAACTAAAAATTTTTCATCCCATTTTTTAAAAGTAGTGGTAAATAATTGCTCTCTATCTTCAGTTAAAAGATTATATACAGTTCCAATCTCTTTTTTAGTATAGGTTTTCTCTTTATAAAATAAGGTTTTCTCTTTAGTAGTACCTGCTGCAATTTCACTAGCTTTAATCATCAAAGATTCAATTTCCTTAACAGGAATCATAAGCGTTTTTAACTCCTGTTTCAAATCATATAAACTACTCTTCATCAATTCTTTAAGAGTAATCTCATTTGGAGAAAGCATTGTTATAAATCTATTTTGAAAAGTATTCTCATACTCTTCAAACAATTCTTTTTCTAATGATTCAGCCTCTAAAAAAGTTTGAAAATCTGATTCTTCATTAAACTGAGTAGGTTTCTTATTTATATATTTTTCATAAACTAAGTAAGTTAACTTTTCTTGAATTTCATTTTTATTTGCAAATAAAATCCATGGGCTTCTTTCATCAATATCACATGGCAAAAAAGGTGTTTTTGCATTTTTCTCTCTTAAATCATTAGAAGGATGACTTGCATACATACTCACTTTAGCATTTTCAGCACTAGAAAAAAAAATTTTAGAGCCATTAGTGTCTGCAGGTAGACTATTTAAAAGTAAATTCATATTATCTTTCTCCTTTTCTAATGATATATTTTTATGATGATATAAGTTTTTTGAGAACACTTCTTTTTTAGAAGCATGGAAAGCATTATTAATTATTGTATTCCAATTATTATAACCATATTCTAATTTCCATAAAGCAGAAACTATAGCATCACTTCCTGCAACTTTAACTGCAACTTTATCAGCATTAAATTCCATTTCTCTAGACAATAGCGAATGCATCATGTTTAACATGGTATAAAAAAGCATAAGTAGTTGTCTAATACACCAAATAACTGGAGTAATTATCCATGCTGTGGCTGATAATCGAATATCTGAATTTCTCCATTGATCTAATATCTCATCCCATTTATCTCTACTAAAAATCATGTCATGAATTATTGTGTTAGCACTATGAATATAACTCCCTATTTTCATGCTTTTTTGAGCGAAATGACCAAATTCATGTGCTACTACAGCTTTAAACTCACTTAAGTTAAGACTACTTACTAAACCCTAAACCAAGGGTTAATTCTTTTCTTGTAGGCAAAAACAAACTCAACCAAACATTTGTATAGGATACATAGGCATTTACATCTGGATCTACATAAATATTTTTAGGTTTTGGAGCTCCTGTGCTTTTACATATTTCATCAATAAAAGCAAATAATTCTTCATTTTCTCTTTTATCTAGCTTTACCCGATTATCTGGTTTATGGTTTTTTAATTTGAATACAAACTTTAATGTAAATAAAGCCAACATTACGGAACCTGCAATTGCTCCCAGTTTAATTAAAATAGTTAACTTATTAATATGTTCGATCTGGTAAGTAAAAGCTAAAAAAACAAGGTAAAATAAGCTTGCTATTAATAAAACATACAAGGTAAAAAACAACAAAATGGATAAAATAGCTATAGTTGCTTTGAAAATATAAGATTTAGATAGTTGGGTTAAATCTTTTGGAAAATGATCAGGTTTAGGTGTTGTAATGGAGGTACTCATACTATTAAATTAAAAATGCTAATCTAATAAAAAAAGCCGAAGTGAATACTTCGACTTTTAAACTTTTCTCGAGTAGAAAAAATTACTGCTATTAACCAATACAAATATACGACCGATCATTGTATAGTTGGATACAACTTTTCTGCCGTTCTTGTTAAAGTTTACAAATACCTT
>NZ_VEVQ02000010.1 GCF_006491595.2 Flavobacterium jejuense | reverse complement strand
AATCGTACTAAATTTAATTTGGGGCTTTGGGAAAGCAAGACCAAATCAGGTTTTTCATTATTAACATAAACCGAAGAGCTATCTACAATTAGAATCCTTTTACCTTGAAAACACAATACATTTTTTAAAGGCATAAATTTAGAATTACTACAATGCAACCCTCTACTATAATCTAAAATCAAATCTTTATTACCTACTGAGTCATGACTAAATAACTGGATTTGATTGCCTTTTTTCGCTCCAATTAAAGTCTGCTTACTATTAAAAATGACTAACTCTTCAACTTTATTGTTGTCCCATTTTGTATAAATAATTGCTATTTGAAGTAACATCAAAACAATCATAGCATTTCGAAAAGCAAACCATTTCAATTTGTAGATCCAATAAATAAAACTTAACAAAACCAAATAGGACAAAATAGTCATACTACTAGTAAAAGAAATATTTTGGATAATTCCATCTTCAATTTTCGCAATTAATGCGATATATTCATTCATCAAATGAATAATAAAAGAAAGAAATTTACCCAAAACTAAAGCAAATGGTTTAAAAATAAAATTTAAAACTAAAGTAATACTACCAAAAATTAATACCAAACTAGCTATTGGAATAACAATAATATTAGCTAATAAAAAAAGTAAAGGCAATTGATGAAAATAATATAAACTTAATGGTAAAACTCCAATTTGTGCTGCCAAAGAAACTAAAACTATATCTATAAAATAAACTCCAACTCTATTCTTAGTAAAATAAAACTTTTCATAATAAGGCTGAAATAACAAAATTGAAATTACTGCTGCATAACTCAATTGAAAACCTACATCGAAAATAAAATTAGGATTAAAAATCAATAAAACTAGTGCAGAAATTGCTACTGCATTGAAAATATTAGTCTGTTGATTAAAGTAATTACCGAAACTTATAAAACTAAACAACGTTACAGCTCTTGTTACTGAAGCTGGTAAACCTGTTACAAGTGCAAAAATCCATAATAACCCAAGAATTAAAAGCAATCGAACTCCTTTTCCATATTTAAATTTATCGATTGGTTTTAAAACAAAAGCTAAAAACAGATACAAAATACCAATATGCAATCCAGATATAGCTAAAATATGGACTACACCTGATTTTGAATAATTAGTAATAGTTTCCTTATCTATAAAATTTCGTTGTCCAAATAGCAATGCATCTATAATTGACTTTGTACTCGTATCAAAATGATGATAATCAAAACTAAAACTGAGCTTATCTCTTATTTTTTGTAAGTAATAATCAAAATTTTTGATTGTTCCAATACGTTGAATATCTCCTTCTTTACAAAAGACTTGATGATAAATATTTTGTTTTTGCAAATATTCTGAATAATCAAATTGATAGGGATTTGTTGCTTTTAAAGTGGGAAGTATTGGTTTATGAATCACTATTTTCTGACCAACTTGCAAAGCTTGATTTGTATTTGATTGATACAATAAAATTTTACCAAAACTAGATTCTAAATTACACTGTGAAACTTCAAATATATATTTCTTAAATTTAGTACTAGGTTTTAAAACAGTAGAAATACTTCCTACTATTATACTATTATCAATTTGAATTACATTTGAATAATGTTTTTTATAATGTGTGTCAATATGAAAATAATGAGATAACGCCCCAAAACAAATCATTAGCAAATAAGACACAATTCCAAAAGTGACATCTTGAAACCACTTCATTTTGGATCTAAAAAAAACTATTACAAATAGTACAAAAAAAGAGAAAAAAGAAAGATATAATAGTGCTATATCAAATTTTAAAAAATGATTTATTATGATCCCTAGTGCATATGAAGCAGTTAAGGTAATTACTGGAAACTTAAAAAACTTCATATCTTTGAATCAAATCAATACTTCAAAACTCTATTTATTTGGGCAAATGTTTTACCATAGTAAGCATCAGATGTTGAAGAAACAATAACTCCTTTCTTAGTAGACGAATGAATAAACTTGATTTCATTTGGTAAAACTTCTACAATTATACCTACATGATTAATTACTGTTTTCCCATTAGTTTTAAAAAAAATCAAATCTCCTGGTTGTGCTTCTCTTGTACTAATCATTTCTCCGTGTCTAGACATATCTATGGAAGTTCTTGGCAATGAAACATCATAATTCCCATAACTACTAAAAACAAGACCCGAACAATCCATGCCTGTTTTAGTTGTACCTCCAATTCTATATTTTACACCTAAATTTTCTAAAGCTAAATCAACAATTTCGTTTGCCAATGTATTTTCACTTTTTGAAACTCTTGTGTAAGTTGTGTTATCATATTCATTCTCATCTTCTTTATCGAAAGATTCATTTACAAGAGCACTTTGTTTTTGGTTAGTGTTCTTGTTTTTTGGATAAGAATAAACTCCTTTTTCAACAGCTTCCTTTTTAGAAGTAATAATATTCGATTGAGTTTTACAACTAATAATAGTAATAGTAAGAATAAGTAAACAGGTAATTTTTTTCAAAATAAAGCTTTTTTTGCGAAAATAAAGATTATTTCCTTATTGATGAAACAATTAATTGGGCTGTTTTTTCGCTGGCACCAACTCCTCCTAATTTTTCTTCTAAAATAGTATAATTTTCAATCATTTTCCCTCTTTCTTGACCAACAATAATTTTATTTAATTCTATTTTTAAATTTTTAGAATTAAACTCGTCTTGGATAAGCTCTGTCACTACTTCCTTATCCATAATTAAATTCACCAAGGAAATGTATTTTAAGGTAATAATTCGCTTTGCTATTTGATAAGACACCCAACTTCCTTTATAACAAACCACTTCAGGCACTTTGAATAATGCCGTTTCCAAAGTTGCTGTTCCTGAAGTTACTAACGCAGCATGAGAAACACTTAATAAATCATACGTTTTATTAGAAATAAAATGAACATTTTTCCTCTTTAAAAAAGGAGCATAAAATGAAAAATCTTGACTTGGTGCTCCTGCAATAACAAACTGATAATCTGGAAAATCTTTTACTATGGATAACATTCCAGATAGCATTTTTATAATTTCTTGTTTTCTACTTCCAGGTAATAAAGCAATAATAGGTTGATCACTTAATTTGTGCTCTGTCTTAAAAGCTTCTTTATCTACACCTTTTCTATTATGAATAGCGTCTATCAAAGGATGACCAACAAATTCAACAGGAAATTGATGCTTCTTTTCGTAAAAATCTTTCTCAAAAGGAAGGATAACATACATAAAATCAACATCTCTCTTAATTGCTTTTATTCTATTTTCTTTCCAAGCCCAAATTTGAGGTGAAATATAATAATGAGTTGGTATATTTCTCTCTTTAGCCCAAGTAGCAATTCGCATATTAAACCCAGGATAGTCGATAAAAACAATAACATCTGGGCTGAAGTTTTCAATATCTGCTTTACAAATTTTAATATTATTTAAAATTGTTTTCAAGTTTAAGACTACTTCTAAAAAACCCATGAAAGCCAAATCACGATAGTGCTTTACTAAAGTTCCTCCCACTTTTTGCATTAAATCACCACCCCAAAAACGAATTGTTGCTGTAGTATCTTCTTTGTAAATTGCCTTCATTAAGTTCGAACCATGCAAATCTCCTGAAGCTTCTCCTGCAATAATATAATATTTCATATATAAAATATAGATTTAGTCTCTCTAAAAATTAAACAAACTACAATCAATCAAAGTATCATTTGAAAAAGTTAAAATCCAAATTTTACTATAAACTTCTTCATTTAATTGGTTGAATTTTTCTTCCCCAATTAATTGATTAACTAACTTTGGAATCGAATTTGAATGTCCAACTATCACTGATGTTTTGCCTTGCTCTTTCTCTTGTAAATATTTTGCAAAAGCTAAATCTTTAGGATCATATTCTTCTATTTCAAGATTTTTATTCTCTGCCAATTTAGCTACAGTCATTTTCGTTCTTGTGTAAGGAGAAGAAAAAATTTTATCAATTTTTATATCTAAAAACATAAAACCTAATCGTTCAGCCCTTTTTTCACCTTCACTAGTTAGTTTAGGATCTTTAGTACCGTCAAGTACTTTTTCTGCATGACGTAACAAAATAATTTTAGTGACATTATTTTTTCCAATCTCAGTTTTTTTAATATCATTTTGAGCTGTTAAAAAAACAAAAGAAAACAAAAGAAAAGTTAATAATATATTCTTTTTCATTTTATAAAATTAAAGTGATAATAACTAATAAAAACATTGCTAAAACAACTCCTCTTGCCATAATATCTTTATTTTTCTTCAACAACAAAAAGAATATCAATAAATTTGGCACACAACCTAAGGTAATTACTTTGCCAATCATTCCAGCACTTTTCATAACCTTAAAACCCTCAATAAAACCTTGTTTTGTGAAGATTTGAAGTGCTATAAAAGTTCCCAAAAAAGCACCTAATAAACCAATAAGTAAGCCTATAAAAATATCTTTTTTCTGTATCATAAATCCCAAGAATTAAGTTTTTGTATTGCATGATGTGCCGTTAAGTCAAATTGAACTGGAACAACAGACACATAGCTGTTTTTTAAAGCCCATTCATCAGTATCTTCTCCTTTGTCTTGGTTAACAAATTCACCTGTCAACCAAAAATATTCTTTCCCTTGAGGATTTGTTCTTTTATCAAATTTTTCCACCCATGTGGCCTTAGCTTGTCTACAAATTTTAATCCCTTGAATGGATTTTTCATCCGTTTTAGGAAAATTCACATTTAAGACTACTCCATCTGGTAAACCATTTTGTAAAACGGCCATTGTAATTTCTTTTACATAATCCCTAATAGGTTCAAAATCTGTGCTCCATCCATAATCTAAGTGTGAAAATCCAATAGCTGGAATTCCTTCTATACCAGCTTCTACAGCTGCGCTCATAGTTCCAGAATAAATTACATTAATAGAAGAATTTGAACCATGATTAACACCTGACACACACAAATCTGGCTTGCGTTTTAAAATTTCATGTACTGCCATTTTAACACAATCCACAGGAGTTCCTGAACAACTGTACTCATGTTCTATTTCATTATCTAAATTAACTTTGTCAATATGCAAAGTATTATTAATTGTAATCGCATGTCCCATAGCACTTTGTGGACTATCCGGAGCAACAACGATCACTTCTCCAATCTCTTTCATGACACTTATTAAAAATCGAATTCCTGGAGCGACTATGCTGTCATCATTAGTCACCAAAATAAGCGGTTTCTTCATGTATTTTTTTTGCTAATTTAAAAAATTTAAATGGAAAGTAATATTTCCAAACTTAAAATTAAAAAATTTAGTTAAAGTGAAAAAAATGTTTTAAATTGCAGGTTAATGGCATGATTTTTTATGTACATTAGTAGAAATTTTTATTGATGACCCAAATTGTTGATTTTATGAAAAGAAATTATAAGGTTATTTTGCTAATAACTGCCTTATCCGCAGTTTTATGGAGTTTTATACCTACCAAAAAAACTGAAGATCCAGAGAAAGACAAATTACTTTTGGAGCTATTGACTTATGTGTTAGAAAAAGGACATTATAGCCCTGTAGAAATTAATGACACTTTTTCAAAAGAAGTATACGACAAGTACATAACTGGAATTGATCCCACTAAAAGATTCTTTTTAGCTAGTGATGTTAAAGAATTTGATCAGTACAAGCAAGTCATTGACGACATGATTAAAACAAAAGATTTATCATTCTTCTATCTGACTAATACTCGATTACTAAAAAGAATTTCAGAATCTAAATCGATTTATAAATCTTTATTAGCAAAACCTTTTGAGTTTTCAAGTGATGAAGTAATCGATACTAATTATGAAAATCAATCTTATGCTAAAAATGAAAAAGATCTAAAAGAAAGATGGCGTAAGCAATTAAAACTTTCTTTATTATCTACAATAACTGACAAACAAAAGTTAGAGCATAACAAAAAAGAAAAAGATCCTAATTACAAAGAGAAAAAGTTTGATGACATAGAGAAGGAAGCTCGTGAAAGTTCATTAAAATCATTGGATGAATACTTTGACTTTATTGAGAATGAATTAGACAGTAATGATTGGTATTCCATTTTTATTAATTCAATTGTAGAACAATTTGACCCACACACTTTCTATTTTTCACCAGAAGAAAAAGACAAGTTCGACATAAGTATGAGTGGTAAATTCGAAGGAATAGGTGCTCGATTACAAAAGAAAGAAAATGCTGTTGAAGTATCAGAGTTGATTTCTGGTGGACCAGCATGGAGAGCTAAAGAACTAGAAGCAGGAGACGTAATTCTTAAAGTAGCACAAGGAAATGGAGAACCCCTTGATATTGCTGGGATGAGATTAGATGATGTTGTCAAAAAAATTAAGGGAGCAAAAGGAACTGAAGTTCGTTTAACTGTTAAAAAAGTCGATGGTTCAATATCTGTAATCTCTATTATAAGAGATGAAGTAGAAACCGAAGAAACTTTTGCAAAGTCATCAGTTGTTGAAAAAGACGGATCAAAATATGGAATTATTTATTTACCTAAATTTTACATTAGTTTTGACAATAAAGATAATAGAGATGCTTTTAAAGATGTTGCTATAGAAATAGAAAAGCTTAAAGCACAAAATGTTCAAGGCATTGTAATGGATTTGCGAGGAAATGGTGGAGGCTCTTTGGAAACCGTTGTTAATATGACTGGTTTATTTATAGAACAAGGACCAGTTGTTCAAGTAAAATCTTCAGATAGAAAAAAAGATATTCTTTCTGATAAAGACCCTGGCGTACAATGGACAGGTCCATTAGTAGTAATGGTGGATAATTTTTCTGCATCAGCATCAGAAATTTTTGCAGCTGCAATACAAGATTACAAAAGAGGAATTATCATAGGTAGTAAACATACTTATGGAAAAGGAACAGTTCAAAATATAATTGATCTTAATCAATTTGTAAGAAGCAATTCTTTTGGAGATTTAGGTGCTTTAAAGACAACAACCCAAAAATTCTACAGAATTAATGGAGGCTCAACTCAAAGAGAAGGCGTTCTAAGTGATATTGTAATGCCAGACAGATTCGCTTATTTAGATATGGGTGAACGTGATGAAAAAAATGCTTTAGCTTGGGACAAAATTGATGCTGCTGACTATAATCCAATTTTTTCTGGATTTGAATCTATTATTTCTAAAAGTAATGAGAGAATTGCAGGTAATGACTATTTCAAACTAATTGACGAAAATGCTAAATGGATTTTTGAAAGAAAAGACGATAACACTTACGATTTAAATATCAATAAATTTAAACACAAGATGGAATCAAACGATTTGAAACTTAAAAAATTCAAATCATTATCAGAGTATAAAAACAATCTAACATTTACTTCTTTACCTGATGAAACAGCCTTATTTAAAACGGATTCAATTTTAAAAGAGAAAAGAATTCGTTGGCATGAAGAGTTAGGAAAAGACATCTATGTTGATGAAGCATTAAATGTTTTAAATGATTTAGATCTAATTGGACTTCGAAGTGTTGTTTACACTAGAAACAAAAAAGGGAAACTTGAAAAAATAGATTAAATTTCAATTTATTATAAATAAAAAAATGAGGTTAAAAACCTCATTTTTTTATTTATAATACTTAATTACCATCCCATATAATAATCAGAATTTATCCAAATAGGACGAACTAATCCATAATGTTCTTCAAGCATTTTTTCAGCTTCACAAAAAGCACCTTCAACCCAACCTTGTTGATCTGAATAAGCTTCTCCTACAATATGTATATTCTCTCCCAATAGTGGTTTACGCATATATGGCATAACATCTTTTACAGAAAAACCTGCTTTCCAAGCATGATATCCTGCCCCAAAAGGATTGTCTGTCCAGTCTTTAAAATAGGTCACATAAGGCTCAGGAATAACAACACTATCACCATGCAATTCTCTCAACTGACTCATTAATTCATTAACCATCAATTTTGAAGCTTGCACATCATCTAACTTCTTAAGTTCTTTTAAAGAAGCTGATTTAATATTTTTTACTTCAAATAAAACCTCATTATCCGATAATGCTTTCCAGAATGTTTCTGTTTCCATATCTCCATAACTACCTAAGAGCATCGAATTATTATTGGTTTCATCCGTTCCAAAATAATAACATTGACGCATTGGCAAATCGGTAATGGAATGCCCCGAATCGATTCCTAATGATTTCCACCAAGGCTTTTCAAAACCCATTAATATCTTAAAAGAAGGCTCTTTAATAACAGAGCGAATATTTTCATTCAGCTTTTGATGTTTGTTTACATTGAAAAAGAAATTATTCTGATTTAATAATTCTAATGACTTTCTAGGCATTGCTAAAATTATTGAATTGGCATAAACCTTCCATTCTATATTCCTTTTTAAATTTAAGAAAATCAACTCATATTTATGAGTATCACTATGTAAATGCTCATTGTTAAATGTCAATAATTTATTTTCAGACCAAATACAAGCTCCATTATTATCCATATAAGTGTTTGCCAAAGCATAAGCAATACTATCATACCCTTCCTTAATCGTTTTATAGACAGGATTATCTGAAAAATCTCCTATCATATACGGAAAAGCTTCAGCAGCATTCCAATTGATAGTGTTTGAATAATAGCCTCCAGCATTTGCTAAAAAAACATATCCTTCCTGAGAAACTTGATCTTTAATTAAATTCCAAAACCCTAAATCATTTACTTTTTGTTTATTGTAAGGAGAACTTTCAAAATTATATATCAATTTTGGCTTTATATCATCCCAATCTTCACTCGTTAGTTCAAAAGAATATACATATTCAGAACTTCCCTTAATTATTTTGCTCCCATACTTTTTAGCAACCCACGGATCTGCCATTAGAACTTCATAAATAATTTTATTAAATAATTGATCCGAACTAAAACCTAAATCATCTTCATTTAAATAAAATCTTGTTTTTAATTTCTCCCCTTTACTTTGCTCAACTTGCCATGCATTTTGTTTAAGTTCTTGCTTTCTCAAATACATCAATAAATCAGCAGGATTTCCCATTGGAAAATTAATAGGAGTCATATTAGCCTTTAAAACTTTTTTTCGTTTATCTATATTTTTTTCAGTCAAAGGACACCCTTCAATCAATGTTGTTACAATTTCCTGAGAAGTTAAATACCTCATGCCTCCTAATTCTCCCCAAAAATTCATTCCAGGCATAATAACCGATTCCAACCTTCCTCCTATTTTTGCATTCATATCGAACACATGAACATCTTTTGCTTCATATTTTTTATCTTCGGTCAGTCTAAATGCAGAATATAATCCTGAAGTTCCTGCTCCTATTATAGCAACTTCTAATTTTAAATCTGGAGTCATACCAGAATTTAATGGTGTATTTTTATTCATGTTTATAAAATTTTTTGTTTGTGTTTATTTCATTCTTTTAAAATAATTTCCTCCTAACTTAAAAGGAGTTATATCAAAATCTGTTTTTCCATCCAAAGCTAAATCTGATAAAATTTTACCAAGATATGGAGTAAATTTAGCAGCCCAACCTGTTACATAAATCACTATATTTTTATAATTAGGCACATAATTAGGAGCAAAATCAATTAGTAATTCTTTATTTGGAATAGTACTTAATGCTACTAAACATGTTGAAGTAAAATAAGGTTTTGGATCTAAACCAGTCATGTGCTTTTTAATCCAATCTGACGTATAAGCTAATTCATATTCGTTTGGAATTAAAGTACGTTCATTAGGTTTATTTAAAGATTTCATTACAAAATCTGGTGCAACTCTTATGTAATCTGGCTGATCCCAGTCTGTTTCTGGAAAACCATAAAATTGATTTCCATTAAAACCTTCTGCATTTTGGAAAACAAACCAAGTTGGATATTGAATAGTAGGATCTGTTTTTTTAAAATAAGCCGAAGACATATTCCAATAAGTTGCTTGTACATTAAATCCTAACAAATTAGTAGCACTATTCATAAATGGCCCTGGTGTAAGTGCAATTTTCTTTGCAATACTAATTCCTTTTGGTGTTTTTACTTGAAACAAATCACCTATTTCTTTAATTTCGATTACAGGAGACTCATCTTGTAATGTAGTATATTTATTCCTTACACATTCGTCATACAAAGTTTGTATAGTTGCTTTAAAATCAATACTAGCTCCATCTTTTTGAAACAAACCTGTATATTCTTTAGGTAAATTTTTAAAATGAAACCGTTTCTCTATTTCTTGAGCCGTTAAAGACTCATAAGGCACATTAAGTTCTTTCAATGCTTTTTCTGCTTCCGCTATATTACCTTCTGTAGAATGCACAGCTGGATCTCCAAACCATAACGTTCCTACTCTATCCAGAAGTGTTTTGCGAGTATACTTTTGTAATTCATCCCAATAAGGCTCTGAATCCAATGCCATTTGTACCATATATGTATCAGGATAAGGAATTCTAAATTGTCTTGAAATTCCTGCAGAACTCCCTAATTGGTTTTTAAATGTAAACTGTTCTAGAACTAGTGTTTTAGACCTTCTTTTATTTAAATGAAATGCTGTAGCAAGCCCCATAGCTCCACCACCTATTACAATTACATCATAATGATTTTCATTTGCTCCCATGTCTTTTCTTTATTTAACTCAAATTTCTAAATAAAAAATCACATGATATAGCGTAGAAATACCTGTTTTATCAGTTATTGCATTCTAATAAGGCCAATTTTTAATTTGCCACTTTGTAAAAAGAGTAGTAAATTCAATAGCTTTTTGTTTTTCTAATGTAACAGCTTCAGGGTTAAATGCTTCTAATTGAAGAATCATCTGTTGGTAGATTTCTTTAAGCTGAGTTGCTTTTTTAACGTTAATAATAGGGTTGTTTTTTGGATTAAAAGAAGTGATCCATTGTAATTCTTCCCAACTATTTTTTATACTTAATAAACAAATTTCGGTACCTTTTGTCTTTTCACCAATCCTACAATACAACTTACCTAACGCAAAGGCATATTGTTTAAAAGGTATTGTTTTATCTGGGAACGATATCATACACTTATCTAAAACCTGCTTAGCTTCCTTACTTTTACCTTCTTCAATTAAAGCTTGTGCAAGAAAATAATAATTCCTTCTCACTATAACTTGAATATATTCCTTACTTTCCGATTTAATAAATAAATCCTCATTATTTAAAGCTTTCAAAAAAATCTCATCCTTCAAAATACTATTCCCTTTTTCTACATCAACAATCTTGGGATTTAAATTTTTATTCGTTCTAGAAATTGGCACCAATTGTTCAACAAATCCTTTATGAATTAAATTATTTTGCAACCCAATATAATGTTCATTATTCCCGTTTACTAAAAAACAAATGGGTCTATCATTTATATTTTCTTGGATAAGACTTAACACTACTAAATCATTTAATTGATAAAAGTCTTTTGTATTTTTCCATATTATCTTAGAATTAAAACTAGCATTTAATTTATCTAAATTAATCGAAGAAAAAACTGTTTTTGTGGTATCAAGAGTAATAGAAAATACATTCCCAGGAATATAATGTTGTTGTTTCCCATTCCAGTTAATTTTAGTCTTTTCATCATTTAAAAATTGAAATAATGATTCTACATCAATAGGCTTATCTGTTTCATTCTTTAAAGGAAAAAGTTTAGGAGTTCCTTCTCTATAATTTCCCTTAAAAAAACTCATTTTAACTACACTTGAAGACAGACTCTCAAATTTTAATTTATCAATGTAAGAAGCTATATTTAATTGATCATAATTAATCACTCTAACGTCATTTCTAAAATTTTCAACTTCTTGTAAATACCATAAAGGAAAAGTAAAATTATCCCCATTAGTAATCAAAATTGTGTTTTGGGGACAAGAATTCAAATAGGATTTAGCCAAATCATGAATAAAAGTATCGTTACTTCTTTGATGATTATCCCAGTTTTTAGCTACTAATTGTAATGGAGAAAAAAGCATAACAACAATTAAAATAATAGCTATTCTTATTTTTTCGGATTTAATTTTACTTAACCATTCATTTAAAGTTATTACAGAAAGTCCAATCCAAATTGAAAAAACAATAAATGATCCTAAAAAAACATAATCACGCTCTCTTATTAAAATACTTTCCGGTAAAGGATTTAGATAAATAGTAATCCCAATACCAAAGGTTAGAAAAAATACAATTGTACTAATCAAATAGACTCTACTTTTTCTCAATGACCACAATCCAATTATTCCTAAAATAAAAGGTAGAAAATAATAAACATCATTACTTTTATCTTTATTGTATCGCTCTGGAATCACACTAGAATCTCCTATTCTGCTCTTATCTATAAAGTCAATTCCACTTTGCCAATTGCCATTAAGAATAGTTCCAGTTCCTTTTATTTCATTTTGTTTTCCAATGAAGTTCCAATACAAATATCTCAAGTACATCCAATCTACTTGATAATTTTTAAAAAAAATCAAATTCTCGCTAAAAGTAGGTTTCAACAATTCCATTTCCTTTCCCCTAACAGGATAAACAACTTTTTCCCCTTTAATTGTTACCCAATTTGAATATTCAGAAACACTAACTGGCTTTTGACTATACATTCTAGGAAAATACATATCAAATTCATGGGCATAATTTATCTTACTAAACTTACCATCATCTACAATTTCATATTTTCTTGAATCTGAGTTATAAGTATAGATTAAATCATTGTTTAAAAAAGGAAAATCTTTATCTAAAGGAGCATTAAAAACTTTTCCTTTGATTAAAGGAATATTATCAACACCAAACTGTTTGGCTTGGATGTATTTCAACAATTCATTAGTAGATTCCATTTGATTTGAAAAAGGAGTAATCGTATTATTTCTCATTATTGGCATCAAATAAGAACTAGTTCCTGTAGCAAAAAAAAGAACAGCTAATAAAAAGGTATTTAATGTCGTATTACCTTTTTTATAGGATTGAAATAAACCAACAAAAATAACTACTAAAAAAAGTACCATTAGAAAAATCAAACCAGAATTTACTGGCAAACTATAAGAATTAACCAGCCAAATATCAATTTTTGAGGCTATCTTTAAAAATCCCTGAATACCAAACGAGTAAACAAACAAGAATAGAAGAATACTACCACAAAAAGTTCCTAGAATATATTTCCAATCTAAACCTTTTCTTTTATGAATATATAAAATAGATAATGGAATTAAAATAGCTAAGTTTATCAAATGTACACCAATTGAAATTCCCATTATAAATACAATAAAAAGCAATAGTTTCCTACAATATATCGATGAATTTGATGTGTGCCATAAAAGCATCAAGTAAAATGATAACACTAGTAAGAAAGTAGATAAAGTATATACTTCAGCTTCAATTGATGCTGACCAAAAAGTATCTGAAAAAGCCAAGGTTAAAGCACTAATTATTCCTGAAATTAAGGCCACCAAAATATTATTAGAAGAAAGATTCAAAACTATTAATTTAACAATTTTATAAACAAATAGAATTGTCAAAGCTCCGAAAAAAGCTGAAATTAAATTAGACACCAATGCTGCCCATGAAACTGGAAAAAACAATAGTATAAAGTTACAAAGCAATGTATAAAAAGGAGCTCCAGGTGGATGTGAACTTTGTAAATGATAATTAGTTGTTACAAACTCACTACTGTCCCAAAAAGTAATTGTTTTAGAAACCGAAAAAGTATAAATTACAAATACAAATACAAAAAGTAATAGCTCTATTGCTTTTTCAATTTTTTTCATAGGAAACTCAAAATGATTTTAACGCAATATAATAGTTTTATCATTAAAAAAAAGAGCTTTTCATCGATTTAATTTTCATTTAATATAATAAAGTTAAATTTTTATTAAGAATTGTTTAGATTTGTTAAATTTAAAAAATGAGAAATATGAGAAAAAAACTACTATTTTCAGTTTTTTTGGGACTGTTAACGTTCAACTTTTTACAGGCTCAAACACTAAATGAAGTACAAGGAACAGGCTCTGGAATATCTATTACTTCGGGCGACTACAACACCATGTATGGTGATAGCACTGGAAGCTTTTTAACTAGTGGTTCTGGAAGTGTTTTAATCGGCTATCAAGCAGGTAGAAGTGTAACAACCAGCGAATTTCTAGCAATCGGTTATCAAGCTGGTTATTCAAATACTACTGGTTTTGATAATACCTTTATAGGTTGGCAAGCAGGATTTTCAAACCTTACGGGAGGAGACAACACATTTATTGGTGCGGAATCAGGAGAAAATGTCACTACTGGATATGACAATACTTTTGTAGGAGAAGAATCTGGTACAAATACTACAACAGGTTTTGAGAATGTATTTATAGGAGAAGATGCTGGTTATAGCAATACTACTGGACACAGAAATGTGTTTGTGGGAAACGAATCAGGAATTTCATCAGATGTAGGTTATAGAAATACAGGAATTGGAAATGAATCCTTAAGTGATGTCGATGATGGACACCACAATACAGCTGTAGGAGATTCTTCAGGAATAGATGTAGGAGACGGTATTTACAACACTTTTGTGGGAGCAGCATCTGGAGTTGCCACTGAATACGCAGATTATAATACTTTTATAGGAGCTCAATCTGGTTGGGATAATAACCGTACTAATAGTACTACAAACGCAAATCACAATACTTACGTTGGATATTCAGCTGGTTTTACAAACAGAGAGGGGCAATATAATGTAGGTATGGGATCACGTGCAGATTTTGATAATACAAATCGTTCAAACGATATTTTTATTGGTTATGATGCCACACCAAGTAACAACAATGTATTAATGATTGGTAACAGAGCTTTTGCTGATGGTCAATATACTATTTCGCTAGGCCATGATCATGATACCAGAGGAGATTATAGTATCGTTATGGGTAATGCTGCTGATGTTGAAGCTGCTGGAGATTATGTGGTTGCTATTGGTAATGCTATAGATGTAGACAATATGCAGGTAACCGCCTTAGGAAGTAACGTAGTGGCTCAAAATGATGGGGCTATTTTGTTAGGTTATGGTGCTTCTTCTACAGATCCAAGTGCTTTAAACCCAACGAACAATATTGCCATAGGTTATAATGCCAATGTACAAGGTTTTAATGCTGTAGCGATAGGTAACGCAGCAACCGCTGTAAATGACAATACTATGGTGTTAGGTGGTGCTACCAATCCATTAAGTGTAGGAATTGGAACAGATACTCCAAACTCGAATGCCTCTTTAGAATTAGCAGATACAAATAAAGGTTTTAAGATTAATAGCTTAACGAATGATCAACGCACTACACTTGGTAGTAGTCTAGGAGGATCTGATGAAGGGATGATTGTATATGATAATGAAGACAATAGAGTTTACACATGGACAGGTTCAGCTTGGTATAATCTAAGTGATGGCGATGATTTAGGAAACCATAGCGCTACAACAGCATTGGATATGAATAGTAAAAACATTGATGATGTAGGTAACATTTCTCTAAGAGATGATAAAATTATTACGCTTGATTCAGACGGCAACTCGAGTATATTTAAATTTCAAATAAAAGAAGTTGTTGGAGTTGAAACAGAAAATGCATACGGCCCTATTACATCAAGTGGGGGTAGTTTAAGATTCAACGCTCCTGATTATAGTAATTATGGTTTTACTTGGGGTGCAGAAGGTCAAGCTCCAATAGCAGCTTTAAATACTGAAGGTAAATTACAAATAGCAAACAGTTTAAATATTGCTGGAGCTTATGAATTCCCTATTGTAGATGGCACAACGTCTCAAGTACTGGTTACTGACGGCTCTGGAAATCTATCATGGGCTGACCAAACAGATAATCAAGAATTAAGTTTGTCAGGATCTACTTTAAGTATTTCTGGTGGTACAAATACAGTGGATTTATCTTCTTTAAGCGGAACAGACGCTCAAGATTTAACTTTAAGCGGTAATAATTTAACCTTAACTAATGATGCTACTTCAGTTGATTTAAGTGGCTATTTAGACAATACAGATAATCAAGAATTGGCTTTATCTGGTTCTACTTTAAGTATTTCTGGTGGTACAAACACAGTAGATTTATCTTCTTTAACTGGAACTGATGCCCAAGACTTAACACTTAGTGGTAACGATTTAACCTTAACTAACGATGCTACTTCAGTTGATTTAAGTGGTTATTTAGATAATACTGATAATCAAGAATTAGCTTTATCTGGCTCTACTTTAAGTATTTCTGGTGGAACTAATACAATTGACTTATCTTCTTTAAGCGGAACAGACGCTCAAGATTTAACTTTAAGCGGTAATAATTTAACCTTAACTAATGATGCTACTTCAGTTGATTTAAGTGGCTATTTAGACAATACAGATAATCAAGAATTGGCTTTATCTGGTTCTACTTTAAGTATTTCTGGTGGAACTAATACAATTGACTTATCTTCTTTAAGCGGAACAGATGCTCAAGATTTAACTTTAACTGGTAATATTTTAAGTTTAACAAATGATCCTTCAATTATAGATTTATCGGCTTATGTTAACACTGATTCTCAAAATCTTACTTCTGCTACTTTATCAGGAAACACTTTAACTATAGCTATTGAAAATGGAGCTTCAGTAAATGTAGACTTATCTCCTATTTTAAGTACATTGCAAACAGAAAACACAAACCAACAAACACAAATAAATGATATTTTAACTCGTTTAGATGCAATTGAAGCTTGTGCTTGTGGTGGAATATTGGCAGGCCCAACTCATAATGGTAACAAAGTATCAGGACCTATCTTATATCAAAATATTCCAAATCCATTTAATAGTACTTCGGTTATCAAATATTACCTTCCTTCAGAATCTGATAATGCAAAAATCATTTTTACAGACATGTTAGGTAAAATAATTGAAAAAGTAGACTTAAATGAAACAGGTGAAAAAGAGCTAAATATAAATACAAAAGGACTTGCAGCTGGTATTTATAATTATACTCTTTTTATAAATGGTAAAAAAATAGACAGTAAAAAAATGGTAATTAAATATTAATTTACAACCATAAAGCTATTATAGACTAAAAAGCTTCAGATTAATCTGAAGCTTTTTTTATTTTTACGTTATGAAAATAATCGAAATTGACAAACTAAATACCTTATTAATTCTAATTTCATTTGTATTAGCATATATATTCCCTTTTGAACTCTTTATAATTGTTTATGCTATTCTAGGTCCATTGCACTACTTTACTGAAATAAATTGGATAAAAGAAAAAAACTATTTTGTAACTAGTAAAAAGTGGATCTACTGTATTCTTATCTTTTCTCTACTTATTTCTTTACCTGGAATTTTGAAAACACCCCTATTTGAGTCTTTTAAAGAATTATTAATTATCAAAAGCTTAAGAAATAATCTACCCAAATTCAACAATCATTTCTTCTTATTAGCTTTATTTTTAGCCTTTAGCTTCCTGTTTTTTAAAAAAAGAAAACAACAAATTTTAATTTTTCTGCTAGGAGTGGTTGCTGCTTTATTAGTACATCAATATTCTTTATATCACATTATAATAGGTATTTTACTTCCTACAATTATCCATGTTTATGTTTTCACAATACTATTTATGTGGTATGGCAATTTAAATAAAAAAAGCACTTATAATTATCTCAATATAGGATTAATGATTAGTATACCGTTTATTTTAATCTTTATATCAATCGATAACAGTAGCTATCAATTTTCAGAAACTATGAAGTCTATATTTATTGATAATTTTTACAAACTAAACACCTCAATTTTAAATTTTCTTGGAGTTGAAACTAAAAACCAATTATTTTTCTATGAAATTGTAAATTTAAAAATTCAGATTTTTATAGCATTTGCTTATACGTATCATTACCTTAATTGGTTCTCCAAAACGACAGTTATTGGTTGGCATAAAAAGATTACCCAAAAGAAATCAATTTTAATACTTTTTTTATGGATACTATCTATAGGAATATATTTATATGACTACAATATTGGTCTTTCAATACTATTATTTTTAAGTTTACTGCACGTTATCATGGAGTTTCCCTTAAATATTTTATGTCTAAAAAAAATAATTCAATCAATCTTTAAACCAAACAAATTACTACAAAAAAAATAAGGCATCTTTTGCAGAAACCTTACTTTTTATTAAATTTTAATTGTCTATACAATTCTTTCTTTAACAGATATAGTTATTCTGAGAAGGAATGTAGCAACATACTTTTGCTCCGTTTACATAAATAAAACTTCCGTCACCACCACAACGCTTTTCTTCACGAATTGGTCCAATTATTCCTCCACTAATCTCTTTTTGTTCGTTTTTTGTTAACTCTTGTGCACCACTTAATTTTAAGATTTTTTTTAACATGATAAAGTTTTTTAAAAAATTATACTTATAGATTCAATCATTTTAAGACACTTGAATCTTATGTCTTTATTTAAAAAAATAAATTTGCTAATTGTAATTAATCAAAAATAAATCCCATTTAAAAAATAGAGTAACTTTTTTAACTAATCTAAGTGGTTTTAGAAGTAATAATTCTGCATCAAGTAATGTAAGTTATAATTAATAAAATTATTATAACGGACACTAAATTAGTATTATTTTCTCATTTAAAAAAATAAAAAATTAATCCAGCAATATCTTTTAACATAACAACAAAAAATGTTTAAAAATATAACAATTGTTCGTTGATTTGTTAAAAATCTTTAACTACTTTTGTTTTATTAAATTAATAAAAGCTATTGTTATAGCTTAGCTAGTAATGACTTAATTATGAAACCAGATTTATTTCAAGCTCCAGATTATTATCAGTTAGATGACTTATTAAATGAAGAGCATAAACTTGTTCGTGACTCAGCTCGTGCATGGGTTAAAAGAGAAGTTTCTCCAATAATAGAAGAATACGCTCAAAAAGCTGAATTTCCTAAGCAAATTGTAAAAGGATTAGCAGAAATAGGTGGTTTTGGTCCATATATTCCAGTTGAATATGGTGGTGCTGGTTTAGACCAAATTTCTTACGGACTTATCATGCAAGAAATCGAAAGAGGTGATAGTGGTGTTCGCTCTACATCTTCTGTACAATCTTCTTTAGTTATGTATCCTATTTGGAAATATGGTAATGAAGAACAACGCATGAAATATTTACCAAAATTAGCCACAGGAGAGTTCATTGGTTGTTTTGGACTTACAGAACCAGATCATGGATCAAACCCAGGTGGTATGACTACTAATTTTAAAGATATGGGAGACCATTATCTTTTAAATGGTGCCAAAATGTGGATTTCAAATGCGCCATTTGCTGACATTGCAGTAGTTTGGGCTAAAAACGAAGAAGGTCGTATTCATGGATTAATTGTAGAACGTGGTATGGAAGGTTTTACAACACCAGAAACACATAATAAATGGTCACTTCGTGCCTCTGCAACAGGAGAGTTAATTTTTGACAATGTTAAAGTACCTAAAGAAAATTTATTACCTAACAAATCTGGACTAGGTGCTCCTCTTGGATGCTTAGATTCAGCTCGTTATGGTATCGCTTGGGGTGCTATTGGCGCTGCTATGGATTGTTATGACACTGCTTTACGTTATGCAAAAGAGCGTATTCAATTTGATAAACCTATTGGCGCAACACAATTACAACAAAAAAAACTAGCAGAAATGATTACTGAAATCACTAAAGCTCAATTATTGACTTGGAGACTTGGTGTATTAAGAAATGAAGGTAGAGCAACTTCTGCCCAAATTTCTATGGCTAAAAGAAACAATGTTGACATGGCAATACATATTGCTAGAGAAGCCAGACAAATGCTAGGAGGAATGGGAATTACTGGTGAATACTCAATCATGAGACATATGATGAATTTAGAATCGGTTATTACCTATGAAGGTACTCACGATATCCATTTATTAATTACTGGAATGGATATTACAGGCTTAAATGCTTTTAAATAATAGAAGAATAAATAAAATTAATACAAAATGCTTCGTTATTTCGCGAAGCATTTTTAATTTTGGAACATTATTTGCAATCTATTATAAAATAGATCTCGTATATAATTTAAAATACTGTATTATGGAAACCCAAATTATTAACCACAGAATCTTACCTTTTAAAGAACAATTACTTCAACATTCTTTATACAACGAAATAAAAACTGTTGAAGATTTAAATTGTTTTCTGGAAAATCATGTTTTTGCTGTATGGGATTTTATGTCTTTATTAAAAGCCCTTCAAAACAAATTAACTTGTACAACTACTCCATGGCTTCCAGTAGGCAACCCAGAAATTCGTTATTTAATTAATGAAATAGTTGTTGCAGAAGAAACTGACATCGATCAAGAAGGAAATAGAAAAAGTCATTATGAGTTATATCTAGAAGCTATGAGTGCTCTAGGTGCAAATACATTACCTATTAGAAACTTTCTAGATGATGTTGAAACTACAAAAAATATTTTTGTTTCAATTAAACATAGTGAATTGCATCCAAATGTTAAAGAATTCTTAGATTTTACATTTAGAGTCATAGAAGAAGGTGATTCTCATCAAATTGCTGCTGTCTTTACTTTTGGTAGGGAAGATTTAATTCCAGAAATGTTTACAGCCATTTTAAAGCAATTCCAAGTAAACTTTCCAGGCAAAAACCTCTCTAAATTAATCTATTATTTTGAAAGACATATAGAGTTAGATGCTGATGAACACGGTCCAATGGCTATGAAAATGATTGAAGAGTTATGTGGTAAGGATGAGAAAAAATGGCAAGAAGTAGAAGACATCTCTACTTTGGCACTTCAAAAAAGAATCGGACTTTGGAATGCAATTGAAGAGACCATTCTAAAAAAAATGGAACTTATATAAATTTATTCCTAAATTTTATCTAAATAGATTACCAAATAAAAAGAACTGTAAAAAATACAGTTCTTTTTATATAAATATTAAAATACTGTATTAGCATTACCTAAAAGTACACTTGTAAAGAATCGCAACCAAACGGTTGAATTAATAAAGCTTAGCAATTCAACAAAAAATAACCTATTTTTGGGTAATTTCAATTTTATTTTTTGAAATATATTTTACAAATTCTAAATTATTGCTTGCTATGTCCTCTCAAGAGAGATTAAATAAAGCTTATAAAGAAGCAAAACGTATTTCATTTAGTAATATTGATAAATTCATTTTGTTTAGTGACTGTCATCGTGGAGACAGTAGTTTTGCAGATGATTTTGCGAATAATAGGAATATTTATTTTCATGCATTACAACATTACTTCAAAGAAGACTTTACATATATAGAATTAGGAGATGGTGATGAACTTTGGGAAAACATGTTTTTCAAAGATATATTTGAAGCCAATAAAAATGTATATCAATTACTACAACAATTCTTTTTTGAAAACCGTTTACAAATGATTTATGGCAATCATGATATGGTTTACCGCAATGAAAATGTTGTTAAGAAAAATTTATATGAATATTTTGATCAAAGAAAAGGAGAAAAAGTCCCTTTATTTCCCAATATAAAGTTTCATGAAGCTATAATTTTAGAAAACCTAGATAATAATAACCAAGAATTGTTTTTAACTCATGGACATCAGGCAGATTTTATGAATTACGTTGGTTGGAAAATTAATCGTTTTTTAGTTCGAATTCTTTGGAAACCTTTGCAAGTTTGGGGTATAAAAGACCCTACTAGTCCTGCAAAAAACTATGTTGAATTAATTAAAGTAGAAAAAAGAATAAAAAAATGGATTGCTCATAATAACAACAAAATAACCATCACTGGTCACACTCACAGACCAAGGTTCCCCAGTCCAATTGAAAATGCATTGCACTACTTTAATGACGGAAGCTGTGTACATCCTAGAAGTATTACAGGAATTGAAATAGTAAATGGAACCATCGCTTTAATCAAATGGTTTATAGACACTAAAGAAGATGGTACCCTACAAATTAAAAAGGAATTTTTAGAAGGACCTTGCCAATTAAAAGATTATAAAAATTAAAAAGGCTGCCTTAATTTACATTAAAAACAGCCTTCAACTAATAAAAAATAACGCAATTTATATAGTCTTCAAAATCCCTTTATCATATAGCAAAGGTTTCCATATTTTGTAGGTTGATCCAATCAAAATAATATTTGCTATCAATAAAGCAAATGTTTGAATCAATTCACCAATTTCATGACCTTCTAAAAACAAGTGAAATAAAAATATATTAACCGTTAATGGTAAAGCTATTATTGCTCCAATTCTTGAGAAAACTTGACTTACAAGTAAAATTCCAGCTAAAAACTCCATGATACCAAGAAATTGCCAAAAAAAACCTGATTGCTTCATTCCAAAAATATAATTTTTTATTTTTAAGACCTCTTCATTTGGAGCTACTTCTTCTCCTTTTTGTACTTTTTCAATAATCTCTGTTGGCTTAGAACTTGGCTTAAATTTACCTAAACTTCCATAAATCATAAATCCACCAACATATAGGTTTAAAATAAGAATTAAAATTTTTATTACTTTCATGTTATTTTAATATTTCATATTTAAAAACTGGATAACCTCTTTCCCCATTATCATTAGTTAAAGCTAAAAATATTAATTTATAAAAATTACCCTCAACATCTTTTAGAATATAAAAACGATCATCCTTTATACTAGGCAAAGAACTTGGGCCACCTCCATTTCTCCATGAAGAACCTATTATTCTTTGATCTGTTAATGAAATAGTAAATTTTGATTGATCAACATTGGATAATACAAAGTTTTCAAATTCTAATTCTGTTTGAGTAGCATCCGTTGCTAAAACTTCATAAACCTCTGTACCTCCTAACATGTTAGTAGAAACAAAATCAGAAAAATAATAAGTAATACTAGAAGTTCCAAATGGATAATAATTAGTAAAACCTGTAAAATTTAAATCCCATTGATTTTTCTTAGGTTGAACATTTACTGTTTGACCATTATTCAAGCTAACAAATACAAAATTATACTCGCTATCTTTTGAAATAGTAACAGACTGAGCAGTAGTAGCATCTAAATTAGCATATTGCAACACATAATCGTCTCCTTGCTTAGTAATTCTAATCTTCTTCCAACCACGAGCATCTCCATCTGTTGAAACCGAACCCACGGTTGGAGTTGCTGTCCCAACTTCATAACCTAAATTAACTAAATATACTTTGTTTTCTTCATTATTTGATGAAATTGCTGCAATTGCAGTTCCTTCTCCTTCTCCAGTACCTTGTAATATTCCAGTTGGATTATCGACATATCCCATAGTGGAATAAGTTGTATAACCAACAGCTACAGCTGCATCCTCACTTTGAACTTCTGAAATATCTGTTGAAGTAGTCTGCTTAACTGCCATTTTAATTGAACCGTTTATGATAACTCTGAAGTCACTACCTGTAGAAAAACCTAAATCCCATGAATCTCTTAAAATTGCTGTTTGTTGATTTGTACTTAAATCTATATAAACTTGGTTTTGTTGATTTGGCCCACCTAATGAAGGAGAAACTAAAGCTTCTTCTATAGGACTATTTACTTGTCCATCTGTATTTTCTGTACTAGAATCATCACTTGAACATGATGCGAAAAATAGTGCTATTAATGATAAAAAATAAAATTGTTTTTTCATGGTAAAAAATTATGGTTATTAAAAATTTAAATTATATGTTAGTTTAAAAAAGTAGCTTCTTCCGTAGGCTAATAAAACTTGAGAAGAGACTGCATGACCTGCTCCTTGATTTAAATTGGATTGATTTACATTATTTATATTTAGAAGATTTCTAGCTCCAATTGTTAGCTCTATTCTATCTTTATAAAATAATTTTCTAACAGATGTATCTAACCAACTATAAGGCTCAATTTCCGACAAAACATAACCATCTGTAGTTGATATATACTGTTGTGCTTTACCTGTAAATTTATAGTAAGTTGAAAAGGTAGTTTTCCATTTTGGAACTGTGTAAGATATGCTTGAATTCAAGTTAAAATTATATAAAAATTGATCGTCTGATGCAAATTCTAAATTTTCAATTTTTCTTGAAATTCCAGTTAAAGAGCCACCTAAAGAAAACTTCCAATTTTCTGATTGAATAGCATTCGTCAAGGCAAAATTTATACTTTTAAACTTACTTATATTAATGTATTCATAAATAGGAGTTGCTCCTTCAAAGCCTGTTAATGCACTTGTTATTCTATCATCAACATTAAGATAACTCACCATAAAGCTAGTTTTCAAATCTATTCCTGAAGTTAAATCAATTTGTTTTTTTATACTTGCTTCATAAGAAGTACTTGTCTCTGGAATTAAATCTTCATTTCCAATAAAATAATGTCCGTCAAAAATAATCTGACTATAAAGTTCGCTAAAAGTTGGTGTTCTATAAGATTTACCAATAGATGCTCTTAGTTCATATCTATTTGGCAGTAAAAGACGGTTCCCTAAAGAAATCGCATATTGATTTTCAAATAAAGATTGAACTGAATACCTTACACCTGGTCTGAAAGAAAAAGATTCTGATATTTTAATTTCAGAAATGGCAAAAAAATCAATATTATCAATATTCTTATAAACGTTTTTTTTCTGATTATCTTCTTCATCTACAATTGCAAAACCTCTATTTTTTACTGCTTCGTAGCCTAATTGAAAATCAACTTTTTTGTTTTTAAAAAAATTACTTAATGTTCCTATCGAATAGAGAATTTCCATAGATTGATCTTTTTGCTTTATAGTATTCGATTCAACATCATCTGAAATATTATATCGATATTCTTCAATTTCTCTTTTTTGATATTGATGTGAAAAGGAAATATTATAATTAAATTGATTAAATAATTTTCCAACGGCATTTAAGTGATGGTAAAATCTAGTGGAATAAAATCGTTCATCATCCCCATATTTGTAAGAGCCATACTGAGAATTAAAACCCGATTGAGCTGCAGTATCATAGAAATTTATCACTTCATCAAGCCACTCAAATTTATAGAATACTCTAAATTGATTTTTTTTGTAGGAAAGCAATACATTGTTCTGCCATTGTTCTTTTGGCAACCAATTATAACCTCTAGTTCCATCATTAATTGTATACTCTTTTCCGTTTCTATCTCCCAGAAAACCTCTGAAATCATTTCTATTTGAACCTATACTTACAAACCAATTGTCTGTTATATTATGGGAAATTTTAAGATTTTGAATATGTCTTCCTTCATCAAAAAAAGCAAATTCTTTTCCTACAGTTTCCTCTTGAACAGTTGCAATTATATTCCATTTCTCATTAGTTGATTTTTTTGTAATGATATTTAAAATGCCAGAAACAGCATTCGCACCATGCGTAACACCCATCGAGCCTTCAATAATTTCAATTTGCTGAATATCATTTAAGTTAATCTGAGAAAGGTCGGTGTTATTTCCTAGACCACCTTCGTTTACTAAAGGTATATTATCAACCAATATTTTAAAATATCCAGCATCTAAACCAAACATGGAAACTGTTGATTTTCCTGAGCTACTACTTGGTCTAACTGTAATATTTATGTACTGATTTAATATATCTCCCAGATTATTTGCCCCTAAATTAGCAATATCTTGTGCCGAAATTACCTTAACATTATGCACCGATTTTTTTAAAGATTGTGGTTCAATTTGTGCTGTAAGCACCACTTCTGTTAGTTCATTTACTTTTAAAGAATCTACATTTATTTCCTGTGAAAAAAACGGATTTGAAAAAATCATTAAAGGCAAAAGAAAAAGGAAATTTTTCATTATTTAGAATTAGTCTTAATAAATTTATTTTGCAAATATATGTGTTATTTTTATTTATTCTAAATTAATTTAATATTTTTGTACCAGAAATAATTTAACTAAAATCATTATTATGAAACAAGCGTTCGCAATCTTACTTGCATCTATCTCATTGTCTGCAACTTATTCACAAGACAAAAAAGAAGACATTCAATCCATTAAAAAAATGTGCGGTTGCTACGAAGTAGAATTTAATTTTACTGAGACTTTTCAGACATCTAAAGACACCACCCACAAACCATCACCAACTAAAAAAGATCATGGGTTAGAATGGGTAGAACTGGTTGAAGATTCTCCAAACAAATTAGTTTTACAACATTTATTAATTGTAAATGATGAAATGATTATTAAACATTGGAGACAAGATTGGCTATATGAAAACACCGAATTTTATCATTTTTTTAAAGATAAAACATGGAAATATGAAAAATTGAATCCAAAAGATGTTAAAGGACAATGGACTCAAAAAGTGTATCAAGTTGATGATAGTCCAAGATATGAAGGCACAGCTACTTGGATTCACAAAGACGGAAAAGACTATTGGATGAATGTTACTGATGCACCATTACCGAGAAGAGAACATACTATTAGAAAAGATTATAATGTATTAGAACGCAGAAACATTCATGAAATAACTAAATATGGTTGGTTACATGAGCAAGATAATAGAAAACTAGTTCGCGATGAAAAAGGGAATGATACAGAAGTTGCTCAGGAAAAAGGACTAGATTTATATGTAAAAGTAGCAGATTCTAAATGTGTTGCTGCTCAAAAATGGTGGAAAGAAAATGGAGCGCTTTGGAAAAACGTAAGAACAAAATGGCAAACAGTTTTTGATCAAGACAAAACTATTGAAATGGAAAAAAGTGTTAACAATAAACCTTTATTCTCTCACTTATTTGATTTAAAACCAACAGCAACTAAAGAAGAAACAGATAAAATTATTGATTCATTTGTAAAATAAAAATCATGTGTAAACATTTTAAATACTTAACAAAAAATAAAAATGGCTTTTTAGTTTATTGTGCTACTGCTAAAGCTTACCAACTTTCCTATAAAAATTTAAATTTTAATCTAACAGATTATGAACTGGATGGATTGGTTAAGTATTTAAAATCTATTGATTGTGATTATTGGGAAAAGGAATATCAAAACTCAATTTATGAGAAGAAAATTCCAATTCCTACTTTACAAAGTAACTTCATGATTTTATTAGAGAGAAATGAAGTTTATGAATTACTAAATTTACTTGATATAAATAAGAAAACAGGATTTATTTCATTTTCAGATATAAATTACCCCATACATTTAAACTAAAAAAAGCGAGATTTAAAAATCTCGCTTTTTTATTTATTGTTCTGGTGCTATTTCTATTTCAAGTCCATCTAAATCTTCTGTGAGATGAATTTGACAACCCAATCTACTGTTTTCTTTTACATGATAAGCTTCTGACAACATCGCTTCTTCATCGTCATTACGTTCTGATTTCAAAACATCATTCAAGACATAACACTGACAAGATGCACACATGGCCATTCCTCCACAAATACCAATGGTTCCCTCTTCAGCTAGTTCATATGAACGAATTAACTCCATCACATTCATATTCATGTCTGTTGGAGCTTGAACTTCGTGTAAAACACCGTTTCTGTCAGTTATTTTTATGGTAACGTCTGTCATTAGTCAATAGCTTTTACAACTGCTTTTTCCGCTTCTTTACGCGTTCCATCAAAACCATCCACACCAGAAACAGTTGTGTATTTTAGCACATATCTTTTACCAGGGTTTAATCTGTTATAAACACTTTGGCACATTAAAGTCGCTTCGTGAAAACCGCAAAGAATTAATTTCAATTTTCCAGGATAAGTATTCACATCTCCAATAGCATAAATCCCATCAATATTGGTTTGATAATCTAGCGCATTGTTTACTTTAATAGCATTTTTCTCAATTTCAAGTCCCCAATTTGCAATAGGACCTAATTTTGGAGTTAACCCAAATAAAGGAATAAAATAATCACACTCCACATTCATTCGAGCACCATTAATCTCTACATCTAAAGATTCTATTCTTTCACTTCCTTTAAAACCAACCACTTCGGCAGGAGTAATCAATTTTATTTTCTCTGCTGATTTTAATTCTTGTACTTTTTCTACAGAATCTAAAGCTCCTCTAAATTCATTCCTTCTGTGTACCAAAGTGACTGAATTAGCCACATTTGACAGAAAAATACTCCAATCTAAAGCAGAATCTCCTCCACCAGCTATTACAATGTTTTTTCCACGGTATTTTTCTGGATCTTTTACAAAATAATCTACACCACGGTCTTCTTTTTCGTAAAATTCAATATCTTTTAGTAATGGTTTTCTAGGCTCAAAAGTACCCAAACCTCCAGCAATAGCAATAGCTTTTGCTTTATGTTGCGTTCCTTCTTTTGTAATAACAATAAATGTTCCGTCTTCTTGTCTTTCTATAGTATTTGCTGTTTCTCCTAAAGTAAAACCAGGTTCAAATTGTTTTATTTGTTCCATTAAATTGGTGACCAAATCACCTGCTAATACTTCTGGGTATCCAGGAATATCAAATATGGGTTTTTTAGGATATAATTCAGCTAATTGACCACCAGGTTGTGGCAAAGCATCAATAATATGACATTTTAATTTTAATAGGCCTGCTTCAAAAACAGTAAAAAGCCCAGTAGGACCTGCTCCTATTATAAGTATATCTGTTTCAATCATTTTTTTTAAATAGGTAGTACAAAGGAATAATAAATAAAAGTCAAATTATATGATTTTTATCAGTTTTACCTTTTCATAATTAAGCAATATTTTCTACAGTTTCAATTTGTGGGACATATTTCTTAATTGTTGTCTCTACACCTGCTTTCATAGTACTTATACTTAAACTACAACTTGTACATGCTCCTTCTAAACGAACTTTAACATGTTTATCATCGATAACTTCGACTAATGAAATATCACCTCCATCAGAATTCAAAAAAGGACGAATCTCATTTAAAGCCTTTTCGATATTTAGTACAATTTCCTCTTTATTCATTTTTATTTTCCTTTAACAGCAGAACATCCTGCCATTGTAGTTATTTTTATCGCTTCAGTAGCAGGTAAATTATCATTTCTATTGACCGTTTCCTGTACTACATTTCTAGCTAAATCTTCAAATGCCTTCTCCAAAAGTGTAGCCGTCTGTAAAGCAGCTGGACGTCCATAATCTCCTGCTTCTCTAATACTTTGTACTAAAGGAATCTCTCCTAAAAATGGCACGTTTAAATCTGCTGCTAGATTTCTTGCTCCTTCTTTACCAAAGATATAATATTTATTGTTAGGTAATTCTTCTGGAGTAAAATAAGACATGTTTTCTATAATTCCTAAAACGGGCACATTAATACTCTCATTGGCAAACATAGAAACTCCTTTTTTAGCGTCTGCGAGTGCAACTGCTTGAGGTGTACTAACAACAACTGCACCAGTTATAGGCAATGATTGCATAATAGACAGATGAATATCACCAGTTCCAGGTGGTAAATCGATTAACATAAAGTCAATTTCTCCCCAATTGGCATCAAAAATCATTTGATTCAATGCTTTTGCAGCCATTGGACCTCTCCAAATAACAGCTTGATCTGGTTTGGTAAAAAACCCTATAGATAGAATCTCAACACCATAACTTTGAACGGGTTGCATTTTTGATTTACCCTCAATTTCAACCGAAATTGGTTTTTCATTTTCTACATCAAACATAATTGGCATAGATGGTCCGTAGATGTCAGCATCTAAAACACCTACCTTGAATCCCATATTTGCTAAAGTAACAGCTAAATTTGCAGTAATAGTTGATTTACCAACACCTCCTTTTCCTGAAGAAACTGCAATAATATTACTAATTCCAGGAATAGCTTTCCCTTTAATTTCATTAGGACTTTCAGGCTTTTGTGGAGCTTCAACTTTAATATTTACTTTAATTTTCGCTTTTTCATATACTTTTTCATGAATCACTTTCATGATATCTACTTCAGCTCTTTTTTTGATATGTAACGCTGGTGTAGCTAAAAGAACATCTACTACAACCTCATCTCCAAAAGTGATTACATTTTGAATAACACCACTTTCAACCATATTTTTCCCTTCACCAGCAACAGTTATCGTTTCTAAAGCTTTAAGGATTTCTTTTCTATCTAACTTCATCTCATTAAGAGTTTATTAATTTTGTATTCGATGCAACGCTTAAAAAAATAGAATAATTAATTACGTTCCATTTGAATCTCTTTCTTTTTCAAATTCTTATTAAGACTGAATTTGAATTGCAAAGATAGTTAGAAGTTTAAAAGTGTGAAAGCATTAAAGTTTAAAGTTTTCTTATAATTAAATAGTTCGAATTTATAGCTTTACCATTCATAAGTGATTGTACTGTATAAGATTGATTTTAACTGTTGCAAATTGAAGCTGAAACTTGTTTTTCAATAAGTTATACTCCGATTGTAACAATTGATTCTTAACTGTTGATAAAACAACAGCATCCATTTTTCCTGCCTCATATTTTGATTGAGCCGTTTTATAAGTTTTTTCCGAAAGCAAGTTAATAGTTACTAATTTGTCTTCTAATTGTATTAATTGTTCTTTCTTTTCCTGCTCAATTTTAACTTGTTGGTTAATTTTAATTTTCTCTTTCTCAACAACTAATTTTGATTTATCACTCTCAAGTTTTAATGCTTTTACATTTTTTGAATTACGAAATCCATTAAAAATAGGGATACTCAAAGCCAAACCCACTTGTTGATTTTTATTGTCCGTAAGTTGATTATTAAAACTATTTACAATTACATTTGGCTGATTTAAAGGTTTGTAATAAAAAGTTGAATAATTGTAAAAAGCACTTAACGAAGGTAAATTATTCCCTCTAGCTTGCTTTATTCTTTTTAAATCTTGTTTGTACTTTAAAGTGGCTAATTTTAAATTTGGATTATCCATTATATTCGCTATTTCTAATTCATTTGAATAAGGAAATAACTCTATATTCTCAACAGTTATAGTTTCACTATTTAAAAGTTGAAACAATTGCTTTTTTTGAATTTGCAATTCTTGTTTTGTTGTTAAAATTGTTGCCTGTTCTTGAGCTACATTCAGTTGCATATCATACAAATCGCTCTTTGGCTTGCTTCCTAAACTTTCTTCTTTTTGAACTCTATCTAGATTCTGCAGAGCATTTTTAAACTGTGCTTCCTGTATTTTTAATAACTCTTGACTGTATAACGCAGTAAAATAACTTTCCGCAATTTGCAGTTGGTATTCATTTTCCAGCACTTCTTTTTCTACATTAGCTAGTTCAATATTTAGCTTTGTAAGTTGTGAAGTTGCAATAGCATTAAAATCCAGCAAATTCATTCTAGCACCTAAAAAAAAGTTATCATATTGAATATTAGAACTTACTCTTCCATTAGTTGAAGGGTCAATAGTTGAACCAAAATTATAACTTTGATTCACATCAAAACTCACAGTTGGTAATAGCTTATTTACAATTGAATTATGACTTTTTTGAGTTCGCTTGATTTCAATTTGTTTGATTTTTATTTCCAAACTATTTTGCAAACCAACTTCAATACATTTTTCTAAAGTCCAAATTTCATTTTGCGAATTGGCACATATACTCCAAAAGAAAATAAAAGCGACAATCTTACTCATATTTTAAATATTTTAAAACATCAACTTTTGTAGCTAAATAAGCTCTTGAGAGCACTATTCCTAGGGTTAAAAACAACAAAACCACAAATCCTATTACAAATGGAATCCAAGAAATTGAAATTCGAAAAGCAAAATCTTCTAACCAAAGGTTTAACAAATAATAGGCAGGAAATAATGCTATTAAAAAACCAATGACACAAAATACTATATATTGCTTAGACAATTCTTTCAAAAGGACATTTGTTTCAGCTCCAAGTGTTTTTCGAATGGCTATTTCTTTCATTCGTCTCTGAATGGAATAACTAGCTAATGCAAATAGTCCGAAAAGAGCAATTAATATTACCACTATATTAAGTAGTGAAAATAAATTTTTCATTTTAATGAATTTTTGAAAAGTTCTCGCATAACTTTTATCTACAAAATCATAACTGAATGGATATTCTGTTTCCACATTTTTAACCCAAAATTTTTCAATATTTGTAATAGTTTGCTCCAAATTTTCTGGTTCCACTTTTACGTATATAGTATTCACATTTTGAAGCATCCAGTCTATCGTTTTAAAATGAAAGAAAGACATAGGTGGAATTTCAGCTTGCGGACCATATAAATGAAAATCTTTCACCACTCCAATGATTTTTAATTTATTTCCATTCCATTCAATTGTTTTACCAATAGGCTCTTTTTCATGCATCATTTTCAGAGTTGTTTCATTAATCATCATTGTGTTTATTGTATCTGATGCAAATTTTTCATTAAAAGACCTTCCTTGTACGATTTTTGTTTGCATCATTTCAAGCATACCAAAATCCACAGCCATATTTTGCCCTTGAATGGTAGCCTCTTTATATCTAAAACTTGAAGATGAAGTAGCTCCATTTCCAAATTTAAAAGCTCCTGTTGAGACTTGTTTTACTCCTTTAATTTTGGAAATCTCTTGTTTTATAGTATTGTATCTTGTGATTAATTTCTGTTGGTAATTTTTCTCTTTGTAATCATATGGATTTCTATAGGCAATTTCAAGAACTTGTTCTCCTTGAAATCCTAAATCTTTATCCAACATAAATTGCACTTGTTCATAAACAATATAAGAACCTACTATAAAAAAAGTAGCAATTGAAAATTGTAGAATTAGCATTCCGTTTCTTAACCATATTCCGCTTTTACTTCTGCCAAAATTTCCTTTTAAGACTTTTAACGTATCAAAATTAGATACATAAACAGCAGGGAAAATACCAGCAACAAGTACTGTAACTAAAAATATTAAAATAATTTGTACATAAAACTGACTGCCGTGAATAAGTAATTCTTTTTCTAAAAAAGCATTATAAAGAGGCAATGTTAATTCTACTATCACTAAAGAAATAATAATTGCAAAGAGCACCGTAATGACAGTCTCAAATAAAAATTGTTGAATAATATTATTTTTTGTTGCCCCAATAATCTTTCGCACTCCAACTTCCTTAGCTCTTTTAATTGCATTTGCAGTGGCTAGATTGACATAATTTACTATAGAAAGGAGTAAAATTAAAAAAGACAAACCTACTAAAATAAGGACCATTTGATAATTCCCATTTCCTTCAGGATAGCCATGTGCTTTTGAATGCAATCTTGCAGTAGCTAAGGGTTCTAAAACATTAGAAATAGTTCCATATAACTTGGTATATTCCTCTACTGAAATACCTTCGTCTGCCGCTTCTTTAGCAATTTTATATTTAAAAAACAATTGGTCTAATGCTTTTTCAACTTTAGCTTTTTGAGCAGGATCTTTAAGTTTTAGTAGCAATCCAAAATTAAAATTACCCCATTGATCTGCATTTGCTTCTAATTGTTTATCAATTATATTAGTAACAGCTTCTGGAGCAATTGATGACTTTTTATTGATTTTATAAACACCTCTTACTACCAAAGTTCTACCAGAATACAGCACTTGTTTTCCCATTGGTTCAGCGTTGCCAAATAAGCGTTGGGCAACTTCTTCTGAGAGTGCAATACTAGTATTGTCCACTAAAGCCGTTTTGCTGTTTCCTTTAGTAAATTCGAATGGAAAAAATTCAAAGAAATTCTTTTGCCCATCGAATATTTTTTCAATTAATTCTTTTTTCCCTTTGTAGGTTATCATTTCATTATAATACCAAGTGTTAAAGTAACAATGTGATTCTACCTCAGGTATTTCCTCTAAATATTGCTCTAAAGGACTTGCTGTATAACCCCAAATAATATCATTTCCTAAGTCACTAATCACCTGATGCACCTTATTCTTTTCAGGGTTCCATTCATTATAACTCTGCTCGTCATTCCAATATAAGGTTGCAAAAATTAAACCTGCAATTCCAATACTCAATCCTAAAATATTTAGAAAAGTAAATAACTTATTGTTTTTTATATGATAGATAAAAAGATTTGTCCAATTTTTTAACATAATGATTCGTTTTTTGATTTTTTACGTTGCGTTCCATAAAATTTGGCTTCACATCGATTGATGATTTTGATGCTTATTTGTTTTTAACTGAACCCGAAGAACTTTCTTCTTTTTTAACTGCTGATGGATTTCCAAAATATTCAATCGAAGCACTTGATGTAGCTTTTGCTTCAATTGATTTTGTAACTTTTATGGAAACATCAGCTGAAGAACTTGCTCCAATAATGGCTTCTTCAACCATAAAATCTTTTAAATTACAATCAGATGAACTACTTGCTTTTACTGAAATTTTTGTAGCTTTTCCTGATAAATTTACATCGCTTGAACTGCTTGACTCAATTGCAGCTGAAGTTGCATCAATTTTGCCTGTAAAATCTCCACTTGAAGAAGCGTCAATGGTTAAATTTGTACAATTGAAATTCCCTGAAATACTTCCTGAAGAACTAACTGCAATATCTAAATTTGAACTGGTATTGGTGTTTTCAATTTTAATATCAGCAGACGAACTTGCTTTAATTGCCTCTAAATTTGGTCCAGAAATCGTGATTTTTAGTACAGCAAATTCAACTCCGTTAATCCAGTTTACATTTTTACCTTTTGAACGTTTTTTACTGTTTTTTTCCTTTTTATAGTCTGATGTGTCTACAAAAAGCTTTAATGTTCCGTTTTCAGCTATTGCTTTTATATATTTTAAATTTTCTTTTTCGTCAGTTTCTACTTTTACACTTTTAGTATTCGAAACAGTGTAAAAAACTTCAATAGCATTTGACACTTGTAATTTAGAAAAATCACCTACTGTTCTATTTTCTGAAACTTGGGCAAATGAAATTAAACTAATTAAAAAAGCGGTTACCGTTACAATTATCTTTATCATGATTTTATTTTTTTAAGAAATTAATACATCCACGTTTTTACTATTGTTCTTCTCTGAAAGAATGATTCCGTCTTTCATGAAAATGGTTTTTTGAGAAAAAGAAGCGTCATAATTAGAATGGGTTACCATTAAAATAGTGGCTCCTTGAGCATGTAAATCGGTTAATAATTCCATTACTTCATTTCCATTTTTAGAATCTAAATTTCCTGTTGGCTCATCGGCTAAAATTATCTTTGGATCGTTGATTAATGCTCTTGCTACAGCAACACGCTGTTGTTGTCCTCCAGAAAGTTGTTGAGGATAGTGTTTCAATCGGTGCGAAATACCTAAACGCTCAGCCATAGCTTTCACTTTTATCTTTCTTTCAGAAGCCGCAATATTATTATAAATTAAAGGCAATTCTATATTGTCATAAACCGATAGTTCGTCTATAAGATTAAAATTTTGGAACACAAAACCAATATTTTGCTTTCTTACCTTTGATTTTTCTTGTTCTTTAATGCCTATCATTTCTTGATTTAGTAATTGATAACTTCCACCTGTTGCACTATCTAAAAGACCTACAATATTTAAAAGTGTTGATTTTCCACTTCCTGAAGGTCCCATGATAGTTACAAATTCTCCTTGATTGATTGTGATTGAAACCTCGTTTAGTGCTTTTGTTTCTACTTCTTCCGTTTGAAATACCTTTGTAAGGTTTTTAATTTCTATCATTTTTTAATAATTAGTCGTGAATAATTAGTGAATAATTTATTTTTCAATATTTAAAATTTGTACTTCATTGTAATCCTTATAAGTTGATGTAATGACCTTCTCGTCTTCTTTTAAACCTTCGATTACTTCATAATATAAAGGATTTTCTCTACCTAATTTAATGTTTCTTCTTTCTGCTTTGTTTCCGTTTACCACAAAAATCCATTTTCCTACTGTATCTTGGTAAAAACTCCCTTTTGACAGCAAAGTTGTTTTTGTTTTCTCAGAAAGGTTAATTCGTACCCCGAAAGACAATCCTTGGTTTAATTCTAAATTTTCATCTTTAACAAAGTTAATCTCTACAATAAAACGACCATTTTTCACTTCTGGAATCACTTTTCCAATTTGCACCTCAACCGTTTTTCCATTGAAATCTATTGTTCCTTTTTGACCAATAGCAACTCTGTCTAAATAAAATTCATCCACATCAGCCACCAATTTGTAACCTTGCATAACATCTATAGTTCCAATACTATTGCCTTGCGTGAAAGTCTTTCCTAAAATAGGTTCAAATGAAGACAATCGTCCTGAAAGTGGAGCTGTTATTAAAAAATTGTTTTTGTTTTTTCTCAAAATCGATAAACTTTGACTCATAATTCCAATAGACTGATTTAATTGTCCAATTTGAATTAAGTTGGCCTGTTTTTCTTTGGTCACACTTTGTTTTATAATACTCATTCTTTCTTTTTGAAAACGATAATTCTCTTGAGTCACTTTCCATTCATTTTTGGCAATAATTTCTTGTTCAAATAACTTTTGATTTAAGTTATATAAATTTTCAGCATCTAAATAATCATGTTCAATAGCAATTAAATCTTTTGCTAAGTTTAATTCTTGATTTCTTAAATCTAACTTAGCTTTGTTCAAGTTGTTAATTTGTTCTATAATTGACGTTTCTTGTTGCATATAAGTCAATTCTGTATTTGGATTATACAATCGAACTAAAGGTTGTCCTTTTGTTACCATATCTCCATTTTCAACAAAAATTTCTTGAACTGCTCCACCTTCAATAACATTGACCAACATGGAATGCAAAGGCGTTACTTTAGCTTGAAACAAAATAAAATCTTCAAAATAATCGTTTTCAACTTTTTTTATTGTTATTTCTGATTGTTTAACATTATATGTTCTCTTTTTAATCATACCACTGAAAATGAAATAACATAAGAGTAAAATTATTGGAATAACTAGAAGGAGCTTCTTTTTTTTATTATTTTTACGATTGATGATAGTGTCCATTATTGTATTTTTCTATTAATATGGGGAATTTCATGCCATCATTTTAATATTCACAAAACACTACATTTCAATTGATTGCAATTATTAAAAAACAACAACTGTCCGATTTTGAACACCTTTTGTACGAAACTGAACACTAGATGAAAAAAACACAAGCCGAAATTTTAGTTATTGATGACCAAGAAGACATCCTTTTCTCTGTAAGAATGTTGTTAAAGAAACATTTTGAGGTGATTCATACTCTAAATAATCCTAAAAATGTAATTCAACTTTTAGCTGATCATAACATTGATGTGGTTTTATTAGATATGAATTACCGTATCGGTTTTGAAGATGGGAAAGAAGGATTATATTTTCTAAAAGAGATAAAAAAATTAGCTCCAAAAACCATTGTTATTCTAATGACTGCATTTGGAAAAGTAGAAACTGCTGTGGAAGGATTAAAATCTGGTGCTTTTGATTATGTTTTAAAACCTTGGGATAATGATAAATTACTAAATACCGTAAAAAAAGCAGTAGAAGAATCTAGAAAATCAAAGACAAAAAAAAATCAAAATGATATTATTCCAAATTATTTCATAGGAGCTTCACAAAACATTAAAAAAGCATATGAACTAGCTGATAAAGTAGCCAAAACTGATGCAAATGTCCTTATTTTAGGTGAAAATGGGACTGGTAAATTTGTGTTAGCACATCATATTCATTTAGTTTCCAATCGAAAAACAAACCCTTTTGTACATGTTGATTTAGGTTCATTAAACGCTACTATTTTTGAAAGTGAATTATTTGGTTATGCCAAAGGAGCCTTTACTGATGCGAAAGTGGATACTCTAGGACGATTTGAAGCTGCTCAAAACGGAACCATTTTTCTAGATGAAATTGGTAATATTCCTATTCAACTTCAATCAAAATTATTGCAAGTTATTCAAACTAAAACAATCACAAGATTAGGAGAGTCTAAACCTAGACTTATAGATGTTCGCATTATAACAGCAACTAATTTAGATTTAAAACAAGCTGTTTCAAACAAGGACTTTCGAGAAGATTTATTTTATCGCATCAATACGATGGAAATTGTTTTGCCTCCATTACGAGAACGATTTTCAGACAAAATTCCATTAGCTCATTTTCTCTTAGACAAAATGAAAGTTAAATATGAGAAAGAAGAAGTTGTTTTTGACGAAAAAGCATTAGAACAAATAGAAAAACATGCTTGGAATGGGAACATTCGTGAAATGGAAAATCGAATTGAAAGAGCCATTATTTTATGTGAAAATAATACTATTAAAACGACTGATTTAGACTTAGAAATTATAAGCTCCTATAACGAAAATCAAGAGGAGTTACCCCTTTCTGATGTTGAAAAAATGACCATTGAAAAAGTATTGACAAAAAACGAATTTAATATCAGTAAATCAGCTGAAGAGTTAGGTTTATCTAGAGCCTCTTTGTATAGAAGAATAGAAAAATACAACATTACAACTCCTTAAAATGTTAGGATCAATTAAAATATACAATCAATTATTTATACGATTAGTTATTATTCTGATGGGGTTTGGATTTACCACTTACCTACTTCAAAAAGATCTATTCTACACTTCATTGTTTGTAGGATTATTAGTTTTATTATTAACAATAGAACTTTATACATATCTTAAAAATGCTTTTCAGTTTTATGACAAAACCATTCAGGCCATTCTACAAAGTGATTTTTCTGCTGATTTTTCCAAACACAAGTCATTTTCAAATTACAAAAATCTTTTTAAATTATACGAAACTTTAAAAAACAAACAAAATGAGCAAGTTTCTAAAGACATCATTTATCGTTCTATTTTAAACAATGTCGAAACTGGTATTTTAATTTTGCAAAAAGAAAATGAAGACTGGAATATCTTCTTTATGAATGATTATTTTTCCAGTCATTTTGAAGCTCCAAAAGTTAGCAAATGGTATTATTTAAAAAACCAATTGCCTTCACTTTGTAAAATAATTGAAGAACAAGGTTTTAGTGAAATAAAAACATCATTACAAATTAGAGTAAACAAGAGAGACAGTCAAACTTTTGTAATGCAATCTTCACGAACTAAAACTTACAATCAAGACTATTATGTGGTTTTATTGGATTCTATTCAAAAAGTAGTTGAGAAAAAAGAAAAAGAAGCTTGGATTAATTTGATGAAGGTAATTTCTCATGAATTATTGAATTCATTAACTCCTATTCGTTCACTTTCACAAAATTTAAAAGAATTAATCGACCAAGAGTCCCTTTCTACTGAAGATTTAGATGACATGAAACAAAGCGTTCAAACCATGTTACATCGTAGTGATCATCTGCAACAATTTGTTGAAAGCTATAGAAAATTAGCTATGTTGCCAACTCCTCAAAAAGAAAAAACAGAACTAAACGAAATTATAAATAATAGTTTAGAAATCATGCAACCCTTATTTAAAAAAGAAAATATTGCAATAACTAACACTATTGACTTTAAATATAGACTAAAAGTTGATAAATTACAGATGGAACAAGTACTTATTAATTTATTGACGAATAGTATTTATGCATTATCAAACAAAGAAAACAAACAAATTTTAATTACTGCTGAAACAAAAGAGAAAAGACTTTTCATCGCTATAACTGATACAGGAAATGGTGTAGAACCAGAAATTGAAAATAAAATATTTATGCCTTTTTTCACTACTCGAAAAGAAGGAGCAGGAATAGGGTTAACTTTATCTAAGAATATTATTGAAGCACATGGTGGTTATTTAACTTATCAAAATAAAGATAATAAAACTACATTTTTAATTTGTTTGACCGAATAAGTTTAAAAAACTAAAAATCTGGTTCCCAAAAATGCTTTTCAAGATCTACTATTTGGTTATCTACTACAGTTATTCCTTCATTTTCAAGCAATTGTTGCATCAAATTAGTTCCATCAAAATGATGTTTTCCAGAAAGCAAACCTTTCCTATTTACAACTCTATGTGCTGGCACGTTTTCCATATTATGACTTGCATTCATAGCATAGCCAACCATTCTCGCAGAACGAGCGGCTCCAATGGCTTTTGCAATAGCTCCATAAGAAGTTACTTTTCCTTCAGGAATTAAACGAACAACATCATATACTCGTTCGAAAAAATTTTCATTATGTGACTCTTTTGCTTTCAATTTTAAGAAGAAACCATTTTATAAATAGAGGAAATGGCAACAATACCTGTAATTGCCGCTATAATAAAATTAATGTTTTTGATTAAAAACCCAACTTTATTCTCAATTTTTTTAAAAATTGATACATAGATATGAAATACTAAAAGCGTTCCTAAACCTGCTCCAGCAACAAAAAAGAGATTTGAACTCGTTGAAAATTTAAAAATATATTTTGAAGACAAGGTTAAACTTGCAAAAACATAATAAGGAATCGCAAACATATTGAATGAGGATAAAATCATTCCATAAAGAAATCTATTCTTTTTATTTTCAATCGTCACTTCTGCTTTCTCTTTTTTAGGTTTAAGTCCATTATAAATAAAAACAAAAGTTAGTACAATAAATATTAGTACTGCAAATTTTTTTAAGTTTTCACTCACAACAGGATGACTATCTAAAAACTTAGCAAAATATAATCCTAAAAAACATTGTAAAACAACAATTAAACCTGCTCCGTAGCCAAATAAAAGACCTGCTTTTTTATTTTCATTTACACTAAGCTTTGCAACCATCATGTTCAGCATTCCTGGTGGAAGAATTCCGATAAAAGCGATTAAAAAACCTAATAGTAATGAGATTAAGTATTCCATTTATTATTTAATCTTAAATTGAATATAGGTAATTGGTTTATTTTGTTCTAGATATTGACTTTCATAAAATGTTTGAATTTTTATAACTTCATCTGGAGCTCCTTCATTTTTATACACATTATGGTTAGCATAAAGTACTTCATGACCTTCACCATGCAAAAGGCCTAATGTATAGCCATGCATAAATTCACTATCTGTTTTTAAATGCATCAAACCATTTGTCTTTAATATCTTTTTATATCGTTGCAAAAACTCAGTGTTTGTCATTCTATGTTTGGTACGTTTGTACTTAATTTGTGGATCAGGAAAAGTAATCCATATTTCATCTACTTCATTTTCATTAAAACAATGTTCGATAAGTTCAATTTGTGTTCTAACAAATGCTACATTATTCATTCCTCTTTCTTGAGCTGTTTTAGCTCCTCTCCAAAAACGAGCCCCTTTTATATCTATTCCAATGAAATTTTTATTAGTATATCGTTCCGCTAAACCTACAGAATATTCTCCTTTTCCACAACCTAATTCCAAGACTATAGGATTGTCATTCTTAAAAAATTCTTTATTCCATTTCCCTTTTAATGGAAAGTTGTCAGAAACCACTTCTTCTCTAGTTGGTTGAAATACGTTTGCAAAAGTTTCGTTTTCCTTAAATCGCTTCAGTTTATTTTTACTTCCCACTTTGATTATTTAATTTTTGGTAAAATTAATGAAATAAAGTTTTGATAATGATTGATTAACCTTAATTAAAGTTAAAATTTCTTTATTTGTGAGATATTTATTTTATTAATAATGACATTAAAGTGTTTTAATTCAATAGAATAACTAGTTTTTTTATCGTTATAAAATGAAAAAAAGAAAAGTAGAAGTAGTTGTTATCTCAGATGTTCATCTAGGAACTTATGGTTGTCATGCGAAAGAATTATTAGAATATCTCTCTTCAATTAAGCCCAAAACACTAATTTTAAATGGAGACATTATAGATATTTGGCAATTTAGAAAATCCTATTTCCCTGCTAGTCATCTTAAAGTAATCAAAAAAATAATCTCATTAAGTTCTAATGGAACAAAAGTATATTACTTAACGGGCAATCATGATGAGTTTTTGAGAAAATTTACTGATTTAAATCTTGGAAACTTACATTTATTAAACAAATTGGTTCTAGAATTAGACGGAAAAAAAGCTTGGATTTTTCATGGAGATGTTTTTGACTCTTCAATAACACATGCTAAATGGTTGGCAAAACTAGGTGGTTGGGGCTATGATATGTTAATTTTAATTAATCGTTTTTTAAACTGGATATTAGTAAAGTTAAAACGAGAACCTTATTCCCTTTCTAAAAAAATTAAGAACAATGTGAAATCAGCTGTAAAATTTATAACTAACTTTGAAAATGTATGTACCGAACTGGCTATTGAAAATAATTATGAATATGTGATCTGCGGACATATACATGAACCTAAAATGGAAACAATAACAAATTCTAAAGGTTCAACCATTTATCTTAACTCTGGAGATTGGATAGAAAACTTAACCGCTTTGGAATACAACAAAAAAAAGTGGAAACTTTATAAATACAAACCCGAAGTTCAATATAATAATGATGACTTATATTTTGATTATGAAAATCAATTAGCAGAACAATTTATATCTATAATAAAAAAATAATTTTAAAATCAGATGTCAAAAAAAATTCTTGTTGCCCCTCTTAATTGGGGATTAGGTCATGCTACAAGGTGTATCCCTATTATAAAAGCGCTAGAGAAAAATAGTTTCGAGCCCATTATTGCCTCTGACGGAGTAGCTCTTGAATTATTAAAAAAAGAATTTCCGCATTTGATTTCCATTATGCTCCCATCTTACAATGTTACCTATGCCGAAAAAGGGAGTAATTTTAAAATAAAATTGATTTCTCAAATTCCAGACATTATAAAAGCTATAAAGCAAGAAAAAAAAGTTACTAAAAAACTTATTGACAAATACCAAATTGAAGGAATAATTTCAGATAATAGATTAGGTGTTTTTTCAAAAGATGTCCCATCAGTATTTATTACCCACCAACTAAATGTTTTAACAGGTAATACCACATGGTTCACTACTAAATTACACCATCACTTTGTAAAAAAATTTACTGAATGTTGGGTTCCTGATAAAGAAAAAAGTCCAAATCTCTCTGGTGATTTAGGTCACTTAGAAGAACCCTTTAAAAATATTAAATATATTGGTCCTTTAAGTAGACTTTACAAAAAAACGAGCCCAAAAAAATATGATTTAATGATTATTCTCTCTGGTCCAGAACCTCAAAGAACACTATTAGAAGAAAAATTAATTACCGAACTAAAAGGATCTAAAGAAAAAACACTCTTTATAAAAGGTACAATTGAAAAAGAACAAAAAGTAACTGAAGAAAACAACATTACCTATTACAATTTCATGAATAGTGAACAGGTTGAAATAGCTTTTAATCAAAGTGACAAAATTTTATCCAGATCAGGCTACACTACTGTTATGGATTTAGCTCAACTTGGCAAAAAAGCTTTTTTTATCCCTACTCCAGGACAATATGAACAAGAGTATTTAGCAAAAAAATTCAAAAAAGAAGGCATTGCTCCATGTTGTAAACAAGAAGATTTTGAAATATCAAAATTAAACAAAATAGATTTATACAGAGGATTTAGCAATTACACAACTGATGTTAGTTGGAAAAAATTATTTTGTCTTTTCCAAAGTAAATGAAAACTCAGAACCAATTCCAAATTGACTTTCAATATAAATTTTTTCTTTATGCCCTTCTATTATATGTTTCACAATTGCAAGTCCTAAACCAGAACCTCCTTCACTTCTAGCTCCGCTTTTATCTACCCTATAGAATCGTTCAAAGAGTCTAGAAATATGCTGCTTTTCAATTCCCTCACCATTGTCTGTAACCCTTATAATTACTTTATTATTCACTAAGTCTTCAATGCTTACTTCCGTAGTTCCCCCTTGTTTTCCATATTTAATAGAATTCATAACTAAATTAGTAACTACTTGTTGAATTTTTTCTTGATCTGCAATAACTTTAATAGGTTTATATTTTGCATCAAAGGTTAAAGAAATATTCTTTTTAGAAGCTCTCATTTCTAACAGTTCAAATACATTTTGAATAACTTCAACAATATTAAATTCAGTAAGTTCTAAATTAAGATCACCTGTTTCTAATTTGGTAATCATATCTAAATCTTTCACTATATAAATAAGTCTTTCAACTCCTTTCTCAGCTCTTTGTAAGTATTTCTTTCGAATATTTTTATCGTCCATTGCTCCATCTAACAAGGTTAATAAATAACCTTGAACTGTAAATAATGGTGTCTTTAATTCATGAGACACATTTCCTAAAAACTCTCTTCGATATTCCTCCCGAATCTTTAAAGTTTCAATTTCTAATTTTTTATCTCTAGCAAATTTCTGAACTTCCCTTGTAAGAGTAGCCATGTCTGTAGTTACTGGCTGATTTCTGAAAGATGTAGTTTCTAAAAGAGAAACATCGTCATATATTTTTTTTACTCTTCTATAAATAAATCGTTCTACTCTATATTGTAATACGAAAAAAGAGAAAACATATAAAACACAAGCAAACCCAAATACAAACCAAGGGTTATTTTTTAGAAAAAAATGATTAAAAAGGAATAATACTCCAGAAGAAAAGAGAGTTATATAAGTCGCTGATTTAACAGCAAATTTATATGATTTTTTAAAATTAATGACCATTAAAACTCTACCTTATATCCTACTCCTTTAATTGTTTTAAAGAAATCATCACCAATTTTTTCTCTTAATTTACGAATATGAACATCTATCGTTCTTCCTCCTACAACTACTTCATTACCCCAGACTTTGTCTAAAATTTCTTCTCTTGTAAAAACTTTACCTGGTTTTGTTGCTAGCAAATAGAAAAGTTCAAATTCTTTTCTAGGAAGAACAATTTCTTCATCTTGACGAATGATTTTGTATTCTTCTCTATTAATTTCTATATCACCTAAGCGCAAAGTATCTGTTGCATTTGAATCGTCTTTTAATCTTCTTAAAAGAGCTTTTACTTTACTAACCAAAATTTTTGGTTTAATTGGTTTAGCTATGTAATCATCCGCACCTGCATCAAATCCAGCTACTTGAGAATAATCTTCAGAACGTGCTGTTAAAAAAGTAATTATTGTGTTTTCCAATTCTGGAAATTTTCTGATATTTTCACAAGCTTCAATACCATCCATCTCTGGCATCATGACATCCATAATAATTAATTGTGGAAGCTCCTTTTTTGCCTTAGTTATAGCCTCTTTACCATTAGTTGCTGTAACAATTTGATACCCTTCTTGAGACAAATTATATCCTACAATTTCTAAGATATCTGGTTCATCATCAACTAATAATATCTTAATTTCTTTTTTTTTCATAACAATTTTGCTTGTTTCTTAGTGGTAAAGGTAAAGATAATATAAAAAGATTCAAGCGCTTAACAATAATTTAATGAGTTTACATTTAATTAACTTTATAGAAACATTTTTATAATTTACAAGTAACAGTCTAATAACTTAGTTGGAGTTCCTTTGCACCAAAATTCAACAACACGATGAAACTACAATTTTTATTAGGCTTTTTATTTTTAACTACGTTAACCTTTTCTCAGAACGGAACAGTAAGCGGAGTTATAACAGATAAAGAATACAACAACGAACCATTGCCTTTTGCAAACGTACTTATTAAAGGAACAACAATAGGCTCATCAACTGATTATACTGGAAAATACTCTCTTTCTATAAAACCAGGAAGTTATGTTTTAGAAATAGGTTATTTAGGATACGAAACTAAAGAAATCCCATTTACCATAAAAGCTGGAGAAAAGAAAGTGATTAATTACACTTTAGCAGCAAGTGGAGTACAACTAGCAGACGTCGTTATCACTCATACAGTTACAAAAGAAAGTGAAACCGCTTTATTACAAGAACAACAAAAAGCTGTAGAAATTAAACAAGCAATTGGAGCTGAAGAAATCTCAAAAAAAGGAATTAGTGATGTAGCAGCTGCGGTTGCAAAAACAACTGGAATTTCAAAATCAGAAAGCTCAAGCGGAATATTCGTAAGAGGATTAGGTGACCGATATAATATGACTACATTGAATGGGCTTCCATTACCTTCAAACAATCCTTCCACAAAAAATATTTCTCTAGATTTATTCTCAACAGATATTGTAGAATATATTGGAATTGACAAAACATACAACTATAAAAACTATGGCGATTTTGCTGGAGCAAATGTTGATATAGTTTCTAAAAATTATACTGGTTCAGGAATGCTAGAAGTTGGAACTGGATTTAGTGTAAATTCAAATGCAATTCAACAAAATAAATTTTATTTACAAGACGGTCCAAATTTTACAGGATTTAGCAATACAAAAGAACCTTCAAACGGTTTATCTAATTATAATTTCTCTACAAGTTGGGATAAACAAGCTGCCACTCCTATCAATTCTTCTTATTATTTAAGAGGCGGAGATTCTTATTCAATAGGTGAAAATAGCAAATTTAGCTTCTTTATAAATGGATCATTCGATAATGCATATAGTTACAAAGAAGGCGTAAGAAGAGGGTCAATTACACAAGATGGAACAAAAGTTGTTGATTTATTTCAGAATTCATATAATTATTCAACTAACACGAATGGTCTATTAAATTTAGTCTATAAAGTAGACAACAAAAATTTATTTAAAGCTAATTCAATGTATATCAACTCTTCTAACCAAGATCATAGCGAATATACAGGAACATTAAACGTTTTTGACAGAGCTCCGAATGGAGGAGGTTTTTTGAGAAGATCTACATTTGACAGAACTAGTCTATGGGTAAATCAACTATTAGGTGAGCATAAATTATTTAATGAAAGAATTGATTTAAATTGGGGATTATCATATAACATGATGACTAATGTTATTCCAGATAGAATACAAAATACTTTCATACCAAGAAATGATGATGATCTATCTCAAGGTTTAGTCCCTTCAAACTACAATAAAGCAGACAACAACAGATATTATCAAGAAATGACTGATGATGAAGTAGCTGGAAACTTTGCAGTATCTTATAAATTCAAAAAAGATTCAGATGATATTTATAAAGGCAAGTTGATTGCTGGCTATAGTGGAAGATATAAAACAATTAATTTTGATGCTATTCAATACAACATGAAGCCAGTAAATGAAGTCACTCAACCAAATATAGACATAAATAATATTGATTCATATTTTAATCAAAACAACTACAACGCTGGTTTATTTACATTAAGTACTTTGTTTGGTGACGTTAACTCACCGAATGCCTACAAACCTCAGAATTATAATGGTCAACAAATAATTTCAGCAGGATATGGTGCTTTAGAGTATCAATTTACATCAAAATTATTTGTAAATGTAGCTTTCAGAGCTGAATATATCATCCAAGATATTGAATATTTTACAACTCTTATTCCTACCAAGACAAAAAAATTATTTGACACTATGGAATACTTGCCTTCTTTAGCTGCAAAATATGAATTAACAGAGAAGCAGAATATTAAACTAGCCGCTAGTAAGACTTATACATTACCACAATTTAAAGAAAGAGCTCCATTCTTATATGAAGAGGTAGGCCAAGCATATTTTGGTAATCCATACTTATATAATTCGACTGACTACAATTTTGATTTAAAATGGGAATATTTTCCTAAAAACGGTGAAGTAATTTCTATTACAGGTTTTGGTAAATACATCCAAAATCCTATAAATGAAACAACTGTTGCATCAGCTTCTAATGATATTTCTTGGATTAATTCTGGTGAAAGAGCAATTGGTTTTGGTGCTGAACTAGAGGTAAGAAAGTTTATTTATGAAATAGAGAATATTTCATCTGACACAGGAGAAAGTTTAAGTGCTGGATTAAATGTATCCTATTTACACACTAATCAAGATTTAGACAAAAATAAAGTTTTCAAAGAAACCAAAGGTTTTATAAACGCTTTCTTCACATATGACGAAAGTGCTCTAACAGGGGCGTCAGATTTATTAGCCAATGCTGATATTAGTTTCAACAAGAAAATGGCAAATGAAAAATCAATTACAGCAACATTTACTACTGGTTATTTTTCAGATAGAATCTATGCTTTAGGAACTAATTACAAAGGCAACATTGTTGATAAAGCAGTTGTAACTGCAGATTTTATCTTAAAATATAAATTAAATAAAAATTTAGGGATTGGTATAAGTGCTAAAAACTTAAATAATCCAACCGTCAAAAGGGTTCAAGAAACACAAGATGTAACTATTTCTGAATACAAAAAAGGTAGAAATTTTGGTTTTTCATTGAAGTATGAATTCTAAACAATAAATTAACAATTAATAAAGATTGGGCTGTTTTTCCATAAAGACAGCCCTTTTTTTATTAATAAACACATAACATTTACATAAAACTCTAGTAGCAATCTATACTTAAATTTGCTGTATTAAAATTAAAATAACACAATCTAAAATGAAAAAATTATTATTATCTGCTTTAACAATTGCAGCTTTAACACTATCATCTTGTTCAAGAGATAATGGAGATGATACAAACAATGTTGTAACTATTGATCCTTCTAATTTTCAAGGTACTCTAAAATCAGGACAAACGCTAACACTAGATCCATCAATAACTTACAAATTAACTGGACCATTTGTTGTTGAAAACGGTGCATCTGTTACATTTCCAGCTGGAACAAGAGTAGAAGCTTCTGGTGGAACTTCAGCTTATATTGCTATTTCTCAAGGAGCCTACATATATGTAAATGGTACTGCTAGCAATCCAGTTATTATGACAAGTGCTATTAGCTCACCAAGTCAAAGTGATTGGGGTGGATTAGTAATTTGTGGAAAAGCATATACAAACAAAGGAGGTTCTAATGGAGAGTCAGCTTTAGCAGAAGTATCTAACTTAACTTATGGTGGTTCAGACAATAATGACAGCTCAGGAGTAATTCGTTACTTAAGAGTTGAATATACTGGTGCCGCTTTCTCAAGTGATAAAGAATTTAATGGTGTTTCTTTATTCGCAGTAGGATCTGGAACAGTATTTGAAAACGTTGAAGCTTACATGAGTGGAGATGATGGAATAGAATTCTTTGGTGGAGCCGTTAATGCAAAAAACTTGGTAATTGTTAATGCACAAGATGACGGATTAGATTTCGCTGATGGATTTACTGGATCATTTGAAAATGTTTTTATAAAAGATATTGAAAAAGCAGGTGTAGAAGGTTCTAACAATGGAGACAACTTTGACGCAACACCTAGAACAAATGCAACTTTAAAAAACTTTACTATTTTAAAAGGTTCACTAGCTGGTTCAGAGCATGGAATGTATTTAAAAGAAGGAACTGGATATTGGAATTGTCAAAATATTTATATAGATGGTTTTACTAAAGGTTTAAAAATTAAAGACGCAACAACTGATGCTGTTTCTAATGCTAACATAGATAATAGTCATGTTCTTTTTAACCCAATTTATTTCGGAGCTTCTATCACTACTCAATCTGAATATGCAGGTACAAACACTTCTTACATAACAGTAGGTAGTAATACTGGAGCAGGAAGCAATCAAAATGCTCCTTCTTGGACAACTGGTTGGACTATAGGATTATAATTTTTCTATACTAAAAGTTAAAAATCCCTCAAAATGAGGGATTTTTTATTTGGCATTGTTATTGTATTATAAATTTTGATTATATTTACCCTGTAATAAAATAGTGCGAGTGATAAAAAAATACTTTTATATAATTCTTTTTAGTACCCTTTTGTTTTCTGTAGATGCTTTATCACAGAACACTAAAAGCAATCCAAGTACTAGCAAAACTCAAGAACTTTCAATTGAGGGACTAACTATTTACCCTAACCCTGTAAGTAATGGAAAAATCTACATCACTTCTAAATTAGGTTTAGAAAAGAAAGTAGAAATTTTTGATGTTTTAGGTAAAAAAGTATTTGAAGCCATAGTTACTACAAAAGAAGTAAACATTAGTGCTCTAAATACTGGAGTATATATCGTAAAAGTAAAAGAAGAAGAAGCTTCTGCCACTCGAAAACTAATTATCAATTAGTTACTAAAACCCCAATCTCTTATTTAACTATTATTTTACATACCTATTTTCATAAAAATGAAAATTGTTCATACATTTGTAGACATTTAAAAAACTTAAAAAAATGAAAAAAATTTACTTTTTATTTACCTTATTTATTTCCACAATTACTTTTTCTCAAAATCTAGCAATTAATGGTGATTTTGAAAATTTTACAACTGGAGTATTAGATACATGGACAAATGATCCAGGAATAACTATTGAAGAGGAAACAACTATTATATCAGAAGGTGTTAAATCTGGAAAATTCACAATCACAACTCAAACACAAGCAAATACAGATTTAAGACAAACAATAAATGTTATAGCTGGAACTACATATGATGTTTCAGTAGATATTTATGCTTTAGACAATGGAGCTAGAGCTAGACTATTTGTAGAGACATACCAAAATTATAGTGATGATTCCGTTTTAAATCAATGGCAAACATTAACATTTACTTATACAGCTACTACATCTGGACCAATTGACATCGGATTTAGATTTTATGACACCTCTGCTAATTGGATGGGATCATCAATTATGTATATCGATAATTTTCAATTCGTAGCACAATTAACACCTAGTTTAGCAATTACAAGTCCAACTGATGGATCAACAACTCCGAACACTGATATTGATGTAGCATTTAGTGTACAAAATTTTGCCGTAGCAAATCCAGGATCTGGAGATGGACACATTAGCTATACTGTTGATACTGGTTCAGCAACTGATAAATTTGACACTTCAGTTATTTCTTTAACTAGCTTATCTACAGGGGCACATACTATTTACATGGAACTTGTTGATGATTCTGGTACACCTATATCACCAGCAGTAAACTCAACAGTAAATTTTACAGTTAGTCCTTTTACAGTAGTCAATAACCTTGCTACATTAAGAGCTGATGTTATTGCAAATGGAGATGGCTTATTTTATGAAATTTCTAGTGAAGCAATTGTAACCTACACTAGAGCAGCAAGAAATCAGAAATACATTCAAGACGGAACAGCTGCTATTCTAGTTGATGATAATGCTGGAATCATATTAAACACTTTCAATGAAGGTGACGGAATGACAGGTCTTAAAGGACAAGCAATACTTTATAGTGGCGTTTTACAATTAGTGCCTTATGAAGACATTACTGCTTCTTCTACTGGAAACACAATCACTCCTGAAGTAGTAACAATCTCTGATATTACAGGAAATATTGAAGCTTATGAAAGTGAATTAGTGCAAATCAACGGAGCTACTTTTGCTGACGGAAATGGAGCTACAACTTTTGCTGTAAATACTAACTACGATATTTCTGACGGAACAACTATGGCATTTAGATCTATTTTTGCTGAAGCTAATTATGTAGTTAATACTGATTTAGTTCCAACGGGTGCTAACAACATAACAGTACTAGTTGCTGAATTTAATGGAACTCCTCAAGTTGTTGCTCGTGATTTAAGTGATTTAGCTTTATCAACAAAATCTTTTGATGCAATTGAAGGTTTAACTATGTATCCAAATCCATTATCTGGAAACACTTTAAACTTCTCTTCTACTGCTAATACTACCATGAATGTTCAAATTTACAACATGTTAGGTAAAGAAGTAGCTAAAGGAAATGTAATCAACAATTCATTCAACACAGGAAACTTAAACGCTGGAGTTTACATCGTTAAAGTAACCGAAGAGGGAAAAACTGCTACAAGAAAATTAGTAGTAAAATAATACTATTGTCATTCTGAATTTATTTCAGAATCTCAAAAAAGCATAAAAAGCACCAACTTATCGTTGGTGCTTTTTTATTTAGATATAATTAAAGTTCCCCTTTGAAACTTGGTTAAATCATCAATACATTTAATAGCTTCATACTTATTAAGCACATCTTCATGAATTAAATTAGAATCTAACTCAACTCTTTTACGATAATTTTCGCCAATAAAATCAACTACAGTAAGCTTATTTTTTTCACAAAGTTCTAAATAATAAACATAAGACAACCTATTAGTATATGCTATCGAATTTCCTGCCCAATAGTTCCAATATTTATCCGAAAACCTTAAAAAATTAAATTCAGAAATAGACTTGTCTTGAAAAAAACCTGGATTAGCAAAATGATCAATAAAATTTATGGTATGTACAGACAAACCGTCATCAACTAACCATTTACAAGTTTTTTCAAAAAGTGAATTTAAAATATCTGGATGTACATGCTCTAAAACAACTTGAGATGTTATATAATCAATTGATAAAACATGTTTTTCAATATCATCAAATTGATAAGGAGCTATATAAATTACATTTAAAAACTCAAAAAGTTCATTAAATGTTTCTTTACTTAGTATAACATCTATTAATTTGAGGATTTCATTTTTAGAATAAATACTCTTCGAAACGATTTCATTTAAAAAAACATCTTCATTTAAATATTTAGATTGTTTCTTAAAACTAGAGAAAATCAAATCTGATGTCACATCTACAGTAACAATTTTTTTAAACCCAAGTAGACGAAGTACAACCACCGAAATAGCAGAATAACCTGTACCTATTTCCAGAGCCACTCTATCCTTTTTAAGAAAATCAGATTTACAATAATCAAACTTACGAATACATTCATGACTTTGATAGCTAAAAACATTTTTGTGATATTCTTGACTTAAAGTAACTGGAATATGGTTTAATTTATCACCTAATAAACTTAAGGATAAAATTTTTTGTAATGTCGCTTTAATTTTCCAATTCATAATTCAAATATAACATGTAATTCTTCAAAAAATAATTATTTTTGTATAAATTAAAATCTATAAAATGAACTTTTCTTTTTCAACATTATTAATGTTCTTTATAAGTTATATTACTTATTCACAAATAAGCAGTCCTAATGGACAAGTTTCTTCAACAACCAATCCTTCAACAGAAAACATAGGAATTGGAACAACAACTCCCACAAGTAAGCTTGAAGTTAACGGAGACTTAAAAGCAAAAAAAGGAGATTTTTCTGGTAGAGAATTATCTGATGAAACATTCTCAAATTATGATGAAGGAATAAATGAAAGTATAATTTTTGCTGCAGGAAAAACTAACCCTATAAATTCTCAAAGAAGAATATTCAACATGTATGACATGTCAATGATAAGCCCATACAATATTAAAGCAGTAGGTTTTTTCATAAATGATAGACTTGGAAAAGAAAGATTTAATATAAATATATATGAAGGATCAACCACACTACTTACCTTATATGATCAATCACAAGGAGAATTTTTTAAAGTAAATGATTATGGTGATCAAAGAGGAGCTTATTTGCAAATTCCTAAATCAAATAGTAAAGTAATTATTGGTGGTTTTTCAAATGACCCAATAATGTCAACTCATAAGTTTGTTGTAAAAGGAAGTTCCTTGATTCAAGGAGACATACTAACTGATTCAAATATTGGAATTGGAACTTATAATTTTACTGATGGATCAGAAATTTATCGCTTATCAGTAAAAGGAAAGATTAGAGCAGAAGAAGTTAAAGTTTACAATACTTGGGCAGATTATGTTTTCAATAAAGATTACGATTTGCCTTCATTAAAAGAAGTTGAAAACCACATTAAAGAAAACGGTCATTTAATTAATGTTCCTAGCGCAAAAGAAGTAAAAGGAAATGGTTTAGAGTTAGGAGAAATGGCTAAAATTCAACAAGAAAAAATTGAAGAATTGACTTTGTATATAATTGAGCAGAACAAAATAAATGAGAAGCAAAATCAAGAAATTGAAGAATTAAAAGCTTTGGTGAAAAAATTACTAGAAAAAAGTAAATAATACATTTAAAAAAAATTAAAAGCACCAACACATATAGTTGGTGCTTTTTTTATTTTATACTTTTGCAAAGATTTCAATTTTAGTTAGCCAGAATATAATTTTTTGGTTTGTATTTACTTTCCTTGAAAAGGGCATCTAGAAATTGGAAATGTGATGTATAGCCCTGATAGGAACGGCATCCTTTGCTTTTTTCTTTAAAAAAGCAAAGATATAGTGGATAGCAGGTGTGCTTTTCAACCGAAGGTCTATTTTGTGCTCCTACAAATAAAATAGAATTTAATTAAAATGATTGCAACCGAAGATATATTTACCATTTCAAGTAAAAGAGATTTTGAAAAACTAGCCCTTAAAGTTTTTCGATATCAATTTGACAACAATAAAGTCTATAACGAATTTTGCTCTTTATTAGGAAAGGACAAATCCAATGTAAAAACGCTTGTAGAAATTCCTTTTTTACCTATTCAATTTTTTAAAAGCCATGAAATTATAAGTACTACAGAAAGTGTCCAAGAAACCTTTACCAGTAGTGGCACAACTGGAACGCAAACTAGTAAACATTTTGTAACGGATCTTTCTGTTTACGAACAAAGTTATCGCAAAGGGTTTTCTGAGTTTTATGGCAATATTGAAGATTATTGTATTTTAGCTTTACTTCCATCCTATTTAGAAAGAGAGGGTTCTTCTTTAATTTATATGGTTGATGATCTAATTCAAAGTAGTAATCATCCAGATTCGGGATTTTATTTGAATAATTATCAGGATTTGGTTACCAAATTAATTACATTAGACAAATCGGGTCAAAATGTAATTTTAATTGGTGTGACTTATGCTTTATTGGATTTAATTGAACTGCATCAATTTGAGTTAAAGAATACGATTATCATGGAAACAGGAGGAATGAAGGGGAAACGAAAAGAAATTATTCGTGAAGAATTACATAAAATTTTATGCCAAGGTTTTGGAGTTCCTGTCATTCATTCTGAATATGGCATGACCGAATTATTGTCGCAAGCTTATTCCTTAGGAAATGGTGTTTTTGAATGTCCACCGTGGATGCAAATTCTCACTAGAGACACAGAAGATGCTTTATCTTATGTTGATTACGGAAAAACGGGTGGAATTAACGTAATAGATTTAGCAAACATCAATTCATGCTCGTTTATTGCTACGCAAGATTTGGGTAAAAAAAATCCCAACCATTCTTTCGAAGTGTTGGGACGTTTTGATAATTCTGACATTAGAGGTTGTAATTTGATGGTTTTGTAAATTAAACCACTCTAATTACATAATAATTTTTCTTTCCTTTTTGTAATAATAGGAATTGATTATTAATTAAATCTTCATTAGTAATAACTCTATCCTCTTTTACTTTTGTTTTATTCAAAGAAACTGAATTTTGTTTTAATTCCCTTCTAGCATCGCTATTTGATGCTAAAAAATTAGTTTTTGTAGCCAAAGCAGCAACCATATCTAAACCTTCCTCAAAATCAGATTTAGAAATTTCTACCATTGGAATACCTTTAAAAATATTTAATAAATCAACTTCAGACATATTTATAAGTTCTGACATATCTTTACTAAAGAAAGCATTTGAAGCAAACACTGCTCTATCAAGCTCTTCTGGTGAATGTACTAATAGCATTAACTCTTCGGCTAAACGTTTTTGTAACACTCTTACATGAGGAGCTTCATTGTGCTCTGCAATTAATTTTTCAACAGTTTCTTGATCTAAAAATGTGAAGATTTTAATGTATTTTTCAGCATCAGCATCAGTCGCATTTAACCAAAATTGGTAAAAGGTATATGGCGTGGTTTTATCTGCATCTAACCACACATTTCCACCTTCAGATTTTCCAAACTTAGAACCATCTGCTTTTGTAATTAATGGTGTTGTTAAAGCATAAGCTTTTGAAACCTCATCATTCCCAACATTCATTCTGCGTACTAATTCTGTTCCCGTAGTAATATTTCCCCATTGGTCACTGCCTCCCATTTGCAATAAGCAATTGTATTCTTTATTTAAATGGTAAAAATCATACCCTTGAATCAATTGGTAGGTAAACTCTGTAAAACTCATACCTTCTGCACCATCATCACCACTTAAGCGTTTTTTTACAGAATCTTTAGACATCATATAATTCACTGTGATACGTTTTCCAACATCACGAGCGAAATCAATAAATGAAAAATCTTTCATCCAATCGTAATTATTAACTAATATAGGAGCATTTTCATCTTTAGCATCAAAATCTAAAAAACGAGATAAAACTCCTTTTATTCCATTAACATTGTGATTTAAAGTAGCTTCATCTAACAAATTACGCTCATTGGATTTCCCAGACGGATCACCTATCATTCCAGTTGCACCACCTACTAAAGCAATAGCTTTGTGTCCGAACCTTCTTAAGTGCATTAATAAAATAATTTGCACTAAACTTCCTATATGTAAAGAATCTGCTGTTGGATCAAAACCAATATAAGCTGTTGTAGCTTCTTTTAGTAATTGTTCTTCTGTTCCAGGCATCATATCGTGAAACAAGCCTCTCCAACGTAATTCTTCTACTAAATTCTTCATTTCTCTAATTAATTTTGACAAAGATAGTTTTTAGTTTAAAAGTTTAAAAGTTTAGGTCTTTAAAAGTTTATTCCAATCAAAGAATTTTTATCTTTACCTTATGGTATTAGTTACAGGTGCAACAGGATTAGTCGGCTCTCATTTACTTATTCAACTGCTTCAAGAGAATGAAACAGTAAAAGCCTTATATAGAGACAAGAAGAAAATTGAAGCTGTAAAAAATGTTTTTTTACATAAAGACAAATTAAACTTATTTGAAAAAATAAACTGGGTTCAAGGAGATATAACAAATATACCTTCTTTAGAAATTGCATTTGATACTATTAGAGAAGTTTACCATTGTGCTGCTTTAATTTCATTCGACCCAAGAGACGAAGAAAGGCTTAGAAAAACGAATATTGAAGGCACAGCCAATGTTGTAAATTGTTGTTTAGATTCTAAAATAGAGAAACTTTGCTATGTTAGCTCAATTGCTGCTTTAGGTGACGCTAAAGAAAATGAATCTATAATTAGCGAAGAAACGGAATGGAATCCTGAAAAATTACACAGTGATTATGCCATTTCTAAATATGGAGCAGAAATGGAAGTTTGGAGAGGACAACAAGAAGGCTTAAAAGTTATCATTGTGAATCCAGGAGTGATTTTTGGATTTGGCTTTCCTAAACAAGGTAGCAGTTTCTTTTTCAATTCGATAAAAAAAGGAGCTACATTTTATACAAAAGGAAAAACAGGTATTATAACTGTTGAAGATGTTGTCTCAATTATGTATTTACTAATGCAACAAAATAATAATGGTGAACATTTTACTCTTGTAGCTGAAAATGTAACATTTGAAACTATTTTATTTTGGATTGCAGATGCCATGCAATTAAAAAGACCATTCATTAATGCTAACAAAACACTAACTAATTTCGCTTGGAAAATAGATTGGTTACTGTCTAAATTATCAGGTAGAAAAAGAAAGTTCACTAAACAAACTGCAATAGCATCTCACAAAAAAAGTGAGTATAGTACCATTAAAATTAAAAAAAAGACAGAGTATTCCTTTACTAATATGAAAGAGTATCTTTATTATCTTTCAAGTTATTACCAGTAATTTTTTTTCTCTCTAAAGGTGGTTTTTCTGGTTTATTTCTAATTTCTTCAGCAACCAAAGTATCTATTTCTGTTTTTTCTTCTACTATTCTTTCAGTAACTTTTTTATACATTCTTTTATATTTTTTAAAATCAGATGCATAATAAAGTTGATTTTGATAATAAGTAGCACTATCAATACTGTATTTTAAATAAATATAATTTTTAATTCTAATTTGATTTTCTGTTAATCTATTAGGCAGATAAGCTTCTGCTGCTTGAAGTAAAGCAGTGTCATATAAAATATCTACCATAATATCTTCATCCAATAATTTATCTGGTTTAGGAACCGGACTTTCATTGCATGAGATAGAAGCCAGTAACAACAAAAAAACAATTTTCTTCATAATTATTCTCTTTCAAATAGCAACCTTTGAGCTGCTTTTACTTCTTTAATTCTCCCATTAGAATAAACCAATCTACCGTTAACAAATGTATGTGTAACCCTAGATTTAAAATTAGTCCCTTCAAAAGGAGACCAACCACAATGGTATAAAATATTTTCTTTTTTTACATTCCACGGCAAATGAGGGTTTACTATGGCCAAATCTGCATAATATCCTTCTTTTATAAAACCTCTTTTTTCTATTTTGAAAATTTTAGCAGGATTATGACACATTTTCTCTACTACTTTTTCAACAGAAATCTTCTCTCTATGAACAGCCTCAAACATAGCTACAACCGCATGTTGCACTAATGGTCCTCCTGAAGGACAACTCGTATAAGGATTGATCTTTTCTTCTAAAGTATGAGGAGCATGATCAGTTGCGATTACATCAATTCTATCGTCCAATAATGCATTCCATAATGCTTCTCTATCATCAACCGTTTTTACTGCAGGATTCCATTTTATTAAAGACCCTTTATTCTCATAATCTTCATTACTAAACCAAAGATGATGTACACATACTTCTGCTGTAATTTGCTTTTGTTCTAAAGGAATTTTATTGGTAAACAAATCCATTTCCTTAGCTGTTGACAAATGAAACACATGTAATCTTGCTCCTGTTTTCTTAGCTAAAGCAATTGCTTTCGAAGAAGACAAATAACAAGCCTCTGCGCTTCTAATTAAATGATGATACTTCATAGGGATATCATCATCATATTGCTCTTTATATTTCTCTAAATTGGCTTTTATAGTTCCTTCATCTTCACAATGAACTGCAATTAACATTTTGGTAGATGAAAATATTTTTTCAAGCACCTCTTGATTATCAACAAGCATATTACCAGTTGAAGAACCTAAAAACAATTTTATTCCAGCAACATTTCTAGGATTCGTTTTTAATACTTCTTCTAAATTATCATTGGTTCCACCCATCATGAAAGAATAATTCGCATAAGAAGTCTTGGCTGCAATCTTATATTTATCTTCTAATAACTCTTGTGTTATAGCATTTGGAATAGTATTAGGTTGCTCTATAAAAGAAGTAATTCCACCTGCTATAGCTGCTCTACTTTCTGTCTCAATCGTACCCTTGTGTGTTAACCCTGGTTCTCTAAAATGAACTTGATCATCTATTGCTCCAGGTATTAAATAACTCCCTTCTGCATCAATAATAATACAGTCAGATGATTTTAAACTTATTTGTTCTGCAATTTCTTTTATGAACTCGTTTTCAATTAACACATCTCCTTCAAAAACAACTCCTTCATTAACAATCTTTGCATTTTTAATTAAAAAAGTACTCATTATAATTTGTTAAAAATTTTTCTTATTCGTAATAATATCACTCCAAAAACAGCTTCCCTAATAATTGAACCACTCATTTTTGATTGTCCTTTTGTTCTATCTGTAAAAATTATAGGAACTTCAACAATTTTGAATTTTTGAACATAAGCCCTATACTTCATTTCTATTTGAAACGCATAACCTATGAACTTTATTCTGTCCAGATTAATTTTTTCTAAAACATTCTTTTTGTAACAAATAAATCCAGCTGTCGCGTCATGAATTTTCATACCAGTAATCCACTTCACATAAACAGAAGCAAAATAAGACATTAAGACCCTATTTAAAGGCCAATTAACCACATTTACTCCTGTTGAATATCTAGATCCGATAGCTACATCTGCATTTTCTGTCTGACAAGCATATAAAAGTTTTTCTAAATCATTAGGATTATGTGAAAAATCAGCATCCATTTCAAAAATAAAATCATAACCTTCATTTAAAGCCCATTTAAAGCCATGAACATAAGCAGTTCCTAATCCAGATTTTTTAGATCTAATTGAAAGAAATAAGTTGTCTTTAAATATCGATTGTAGTTCTTCAATTTTTTTTGAAGTTCCATCAGGTGAATTATCATCAACAATTAAAATATGAAAAGTAGTATTTAGTAAAAATATTGCCTTTATAATACTTTCAATATTTTCAATCTCATTATATGTAGGTATAACTACTAGTGCCTTCAATATTCTTTTATTTAATTTTCGAATACAAAAATAAACTATTTCTTAAGTTTATCTCTTAATAAATTTATAATAATTATTTGAAGTTAATTTTTGTAAATTTGCCACAAATGCAAGCAATACAATTTCACGAGAGAATTATTCACTTTAAAGACTGGGCAACAATTTTATTTGTCCTAAGTTCACTTATTATAGGAATAAACAAAAATGTATTCCAAGCTCGTTTTAATGAGTTCATTAAACTAGCTATATCAGATAAATATACCAAAATCTACAAAGACACTAGTAACTTGATGAGTGGATTTACAATCTCAATGTTTTTCGTTCAACTTTTTTCATTTGCTTTTTTTATTCTTTTATTATTAAAACAATTTAAATTTACAAAAAATAGCGAAGGAATTGTCTTTTTACAAATTTTTACTTTCATTGCTGTATTTATTTTATCAAAATATTTAATTGAGAAAATTATAGCTACTTCTTTTAAAATTGAAGAGTTCAGTGAACAATTTAATTTATTGAAAGTCAGCTACCGAACTTACTTTGGCTTCCTTCTTTTACCAATTAATGTAATACTTTACTATAATCCTGTTTTAAATAAAGACTGGATTTACTATGGAATCATAGCAATTATCATCATTATCAACTTAGCAACCTATTTTGTTGCTTTAAAAATGTATCAAAATTTAGTATTACGCAAAATATTTTATTTTATTTTATATCTTTGCACCCTTGAAATAGCACCTTACTATTTTATCTATTATTTTATTACAAAAAATTAGAACAAAGCGTATGTCAAATTTAAAAGTGAAAACAATTTTGGTTTCACAACCAGAGCCTAAAGTAGAGAATTCCCCCTATTTTGAGTTACAAAACAAACTTAAAGTTAAAGTTGACTTCAGAACCTTCATACACGTTGAAGGTGTTCCTGCAAAAGAAATTAGAGCTCAAAAAATAGATTTAAATAATTTTACTGCTATTATTTTAACAAGCAGAAATTCTGTAGATCATTTTTTTAGAGTTGCTGAAGAAATGCGTTTTAAAGTTCCAGAAGATTTGAGGTATTTTTGTCAATCTGAAGCTGTTGCTTTTTACCTGCAACGTTATGTGGTTTATAGAAAACGAAAAATTTATGTTGGTCAAAAGGATTTTGTTGATTTAGCTCCTTTAATTAAGAAGTACAAAGACGAAAAATTCTTATTACCAGCATCTGATCAGCTAAATTATGACATTCCTCAAACCTTAGATAGTTTGAAAATTTCTTGGACTCCTGCAATTTTTTACAAAACTGTAATGAGTGATTTATCTGATTTAAAAGACGTTTACTATGATGTTCTTGCATTCTTTAGTCCAACAGGAATAAAATCACTTTTCAAGAATTTTCCCGATTTTAAACAAAACAACACTCGTATAGCCGTTTTTGGTACAACTACACATAAAGAAGCTATAGATAGTGGTTTAAGAGTAGATATAATGGCTCCTTCTCCAGGAACACCGTCTATGACAGGTGCACTTGAAAAATACATAGTTGAAGTAAATAAAGGAAAATAACTTTATCAAACATAACAAAAAAAGGGTTCTAAATTATTTTAGAACCCTTTTTTAATAGTTAATTTTATTTTACAAAACTGGACCTGCTTTTACTAATTGCTGTCCTTCTGTGTTATCTGTATATTGTTCAAAGTTTTTAACGAATCTAGTCGCTAAATCTTTTGCTTTTTCTTCCCATTGACTTGAAACTTCGTAAGTATCTCTTGGGTCTAAAATAGCTGAGTTTACATCATGTAAAGAAACTGGTACTTCAAAATTAAAAACAGGAACAACTTTAGTTTCTACCTTTTCTATAGAACCGTCCAAAATAGCATCAATAATTGCTCTAGTATCTTTTATAGAAATACGTTTACCAGTTCCATTCCAACCTGTATTAACCATATATGCAGTTGCATTATGCTTTTCCATTTTTTTAACTAACTCCTCACCATATTTTGTAGGATGTAACGACAAAAATGCCTTACCAAAACAAGCTGAAAAAGTAGGTTGTGGTTCTGTCACTCCTCTTTCAGTTCCTGCTAATTTAGCAGTAAAACCAGACAAGAAATAATACTTTGTTTGCTCAGGCGTTAATTTAGAGACAGGAGGCATAACTCCAAAGGCATCTGCTGTTAAGAAAATCACTTTAGTTGCATGACCCGCTTTAGAAATTGGTTTTACAATATTATCTATATGATTAATTGGATAAGAGACACGCGTATTTTGCGTTACAGAGCCATCTTTGAAATCAATTTTCCCACTTGAATCAATAGTAACATTTTCTAATAAAGCATCTTTCTTGATAGCTTTATAAATATCTGGCTCATTTTCAGCACTTAAATCGATTGTTTTTGCATAACAACCTCCTTCAAAATTAAAAACACCATCATTATCCCATCCATGTTCATCATCCCCTATTAATTCTCTTTTTGGATCTGTAGAAAGCGTAGTTTTTCCTGTTCCTGATAGTCCAAAGAAAACTGCGACATCTCCATCTTTTCCTTTATTAGCAGAGCAATGCATAGAAGCAATTCCTTGTAATGGCAAATAATAATTCATCATGGAAAACATCCCTTTTTTCATTTCTCCACCATACCATGTTCCCCCTATTAATTGAATTTTTTCAGTTAAATTAAAAGCAACATAAACCTCTGAATTTAGATTGTATTTCTCATACTCTTTAAATGAAGTTTTTGAAGCATTCATCACTATAAAATCAGGCTCTCCAAAATTTTCTAATTCAGCCTCTGTTGGTCTAATAAACATATTTTTTACAAAATGTGCTTGCCAAGCCACTTCCATTATAAAACGAACCTTTAATCTAGTATCTTCATTGGCTCCACAGAAGGCATCAACAACGTAAAGCTTTTTTCCTGATAATTGATTGACTGTAGTTTCTTTAAGAGCATCCCATGTTGCTGTTGAAATAGGTTTGTTGTCATTTACTGCCTTATCAGAAGTCCACCAAATTGTATCTTTAGTAACATCATCTTTAACAATGTATTTATCTTTTGGAGAACGACCTGTAAATTCACCTGTCATAACATTAACAGCTCCAAGTTCTGACAATTGACCTCTTTCAAATCCTGATAGACCTTCACTCAATTCTTCTTTGTATAAAAAATCATATGAAGGGTTATAAATAATTTGTGAAGCATTTCTAATTCCATATTTTTCCAACGAAATCGTTTTCGTAATTTGGGCGTAGCTATTCATAAAAAATGAGTTATGTTGTGTATATTTTAAAGTGCAAAATTATAAATTTAATTTTAGAATGAAGAACTAAATCTTATTTTTTAGCAAAACGCAATAAAACATATAACTCCACGACGCAATTAGCAGTAATCCTCCTAAAGGTGTTAAAGGACCAATAATCTTTGTTTTTATTGAAGTAATTATACTTGTTGACAGTAAATAAATTGATCCCGAAAAAAGTATAACTCCAGCTAGTGCAAGATAAAAAACAATTATTTTCTCTTTAAATGTTAAGAAAGAAGTATTTACCACAAACAATAAAAACATGGCATGATATATTTGATAACGAACACCCACTTCAAAAGTAGCCAATTGTTCGGTTGAAATTATTTTCTTTAATCCATGTGCACCAAAAGCACCTAAGATAATACCAATTATTCCCATTAATAAAGCTGTTAAAAGGATTTTCTTTTCCATATTGTTTTTTTTGTAAAGATAAAAATATTGTATTTGTTCGCTTTGTAATTAAAAAAGTAATTTATTTTTTATAAATATAACAATTTAGTATCTTCGTGTGATATTTTTGTAAATTATAATAATGAGAAACATATTAGTGATTGGTGCTGGAAGGAGTGCTTCTTCCTTAATCAAATATTTATTAGACAAATCAAAAGAAGAACAATTACACATAACTATTGCTGATTTGTCTTTAGAGTTAGCTCAAAAGAAAACTAGCAATCACCCAAATGCAAAGCCAATTGCTTTTGATATTTTAAATCCGGAACAGAGAAAAGAAGAAATTCAGAAAGCAGATATCGTAGTATCGATGTTACCTGCTCATATGCATATTGAAGTGGCTAAAGATTGCCTTACCTATAAAAAACATATGGTAACAGCTTCTTATATAAGCCCTGCTATGCAAGAATTGGATGCCAAAGTTAAAGAAAATGGTTTGGTTTTCATGAATGAAATAGGTCTTGATCCTGGTATCGATCACATGAGCGCTATGAAAATCATAGACGAGATTAGAGAAAAAGGAGGTGAAATGATTTTATTCGAATCGTTTTGCGGTGGACTAGTTGCTCCTGAAAGCGATACCAATCTTTGGAATTATAAATTTACTTGGAATCCTAGAAATGTAGTTTTAGCTGGTCAAGGTGGTGCTGCCAAATTTATTCAAGAAGGCACTTACAAGTATATTCCATATAACAAATTATTTAGAAGAACTGAATTTTTAGAAGTAGAAAGCTTTGGTCGTTTTGAAGCTTATGCCAATAGAGATTCTCTGAAGTACAGAAGTGTTTATGGTTTAGATAATGCTTTAACTGTTTACAGAGGAACAATAAGAAGAGTAGGATATTCAAGGGCATGGGATATTTTAGTACAATTAGGAATGACAGATGATTCGTATACCATAGATAATTCTGAAGAGATGACCTATCGTGAATTTACGAATTCTTTTTTACCATATCATCCAACCGATACTGTTGAAATCAAATTAAGACATGCTCAAAAAATCGACCAAGACGATATTATTTGGGATAAACTTTTAGAATTAGATTTATTTAATGCAGATAAAAACGTAGGACTAAAAAAAGCTACTCCGGCACAAGTACTAGAAAAAATTTTATCAGAAAAATGGACTTTGCAACCTCATGACAAGGACATGATTGTGATGTACCATAAGTTTGGATACGTCATCAATAATGAGAAAAAACAAATAGATTCTACTATGGTTTGCATAGGTGATGATCAAACTTATACTGCAATGGCCAAAACAGTTGGCTTACCTGTTGCGATAGCTACTTTAAAAATATTAAACGGAGAAATTAAAACACCTGGAGTACAATTGCCTATTTCTAAAGAAATCTACACTCCTATATTAAAAGAACTAGAAGAGTACGGAGTTATTTTTAAGGAAATTCCCGTTGATTATTTGGGTTACAACCCTTTAAATGTAAGTAGTTAAAAAATAAAAGCATTACAAAATCCGAAATTTTAATTAATTTCGGATTTTTTGTTTATAAAAACTTATTTTTACACTAGTTCACTTACAAATAGAATTATTATGAAGATAAACCAGTTGCAAATTGAAATAGATGGGATTGATAAAGAAATATTAAGAGACTTAATGGAAGACGCAAGAAAACCTATTTTACAAATTGCAAAAAAAATAGGCATTTCTGGTGCTGCTATTCATCAAAGACTAAGAAAACTGGAACAAGCTGGTGTAATTTCTGGTTCAAAATTTACTGTTGACATTAAAGTATTAGGCTATTCCACAATGGCTTTTGTAGGTGTTTATTTGGACAAGGCTTCTAGTAATTCTGAAGCAGTAAGGGAATTAAAAAAAATTCCAGAAGTATTGGAATGTCATTACACAACGGGAAATTGGAGTATCTTAATTAAAATCATCTGTAAAGACAATGAACATTTAATGCAATTATTAAATAAAAAAATTCAAGCCATTAAAGGAGTTTCTAGAACAGAAACATTTATTTCACTAGATCAACAAATTGATAGACAAATACAATTATAAGTTAGAAGTTAAAAAAATAATGTATTGAAATAAAAATCCCAAATTCTTTCATTAGAATTTGGGATTGTTTTTATCTATATTTTAAACATAATTAATCTCGTGAGCCTAAAATTCTAAATGCCCAATATAAAAGTGAAGCTAAAGCTCCTAAAGCTGCAACTACATAAGTTCTCGCGGCCCATTTTAAAGAATCTTCTGCACCAGCATATTCTTGTTGACTCAACATATTTTTGCTTTTCAACCAAGCCAATGCTCTATTACTAGCATCATATTCTACTGGTAAAGTAATAAAACTAAAGGTTGTTGCTACAGCCATTAAAATTAAACCTGCAACAGCAACATAAAAACCGATACTCGTTTTAGCAGCATAACCTAAAATTAAGCCTCCCATAATTAACCATTGAGACATACTCGATGAAACATTTACCATAGGCACCATTTTAGAGCGCATAGTCAACCAACTATAAGCTTGGGCATGTTGTACAGCATGTCCACATTCATGAGCTGCAACAGCTGCTGAAGCTGCATTTCTTTGGTTGTAGACTGCTTCACTTAAATTTACAGTTTTGTTTACTGGATTGTAATGATCGGTTAATTGTCCTGGTGTGGAAATTACCTTTACATCATAAATTCCATTATCTGACAACATTTTTTCCGCAATTTCTGCTCCACTCATTCCATTTCTTAAATGAATTTTTGAATAGTGAGCAAACTTGCTTTTTAATCTTGCACTTACTAACCAACTAAAAAGAGCAATACCACCAATTAATATTAAATAGGTAAAATCCATAATATTTTTTTGTTTTTAAAACTTAAAGTTACAAAATAATCATCAAATTATATTCCACTTTTTCTTTGTGCCAATTTGACATTTTTACCTTCACAAAGTGATAAAGGCAATTAATTCCATTGCTTCATAAAACATTTATTACTTCATAGCCTTCATTTGCTTTCTTATTCAGAAATTGTTGCACATCTTTTGCCAACTCTTCCTTCATACTTTTAAAATCCGATTTTACAGTTAAAGTGTGTACTTCAAATTTTTTCATGTTTTACTTTTAATTATTATACGTAAAACATGAAAATGTTACAAAAATTAAAGATTAAAATTGTGCTTTTATGAGACGTTCTTAAGTTCTTTTCTCTTTTTTGCTTCTTCAAATAATTGTCTTCTTAAACCTTGTTCTCTTTCGATACAAACTCTTCTATACGACTCATATTCTTCTTCTACATCTTTTAGTACCGATTTAGAATGCTTAGTAACAGCATTAGCATTTTTAAATTTATAAAATAAAATTCCAGCAACAAATAAGGTGCCTAAAAACAAAGTCCACATTGTAACGGAGTAACTAGATTTACTTATAGATAATCCTAAAAAAGAAATATTAGCTTTTTCAGCAGTTAAAATCGCATTTGATTTTTTTAATTCTTGTATTTGATTTTGTAATCCTAAGATATTCTTCTTATTTTCTACAATTTCCTTTCTCAATAAATCTTGAGTATTTTGCTCATGCTCGATATATTTGTCTAATGAAGATTGAAAACCAAAAACTGCTCCTTTTTCAATTACTTTATAATTTTGATAACTAGATGATTTCGTGATTAAAGTGTTTAAATCTTCCGCTATTTTAGCATTCTTTTCCTGAGCGCTTACTGTTAGCAAATTAGTACAAAAAATAAATACTACTACAATTGAGTTTAGGGTTGTTTTTTTCATAGTTATTAGATAGATAGTTTATACAGCTGATTGCTTTTTATTTGATTTTAAATAAAAAGGAAAGCCATTTTGTTTTGTTTATATGAAATAAAGGATTAAAAACTGTTTTTATTGTATAAAAATCGCATTTTAACATTTCTATAAGATTTTTTTAGGACAAAAATCACATTTTAACAAGTAAAATGGAATAAAAAAAGAAATTATAACAAAAAAATCCCAAACACTGTGGTTTAAAACAGTATTTGAGATTTAGAGTTTTACTAGTAAAAGCCTATACAACTATCCTACTAAATTGATAATCTTTCCAGGAACAATAATTACTTTTTTAGGAATATTTCCTGCTAATTGCGCAATTGTTCTTTCATCTGCCATTACGATTTCTTCAATTTGTTTTGGAGTTAAGTCCAATGGTAATTTCAAGGTAAAACGCATTTTTCCATTGAATGAAACAGGATATTCTTTTTCACTTTCAACTAAATATTTTTCTTCAAAAATTGGGAAAGCTACCATTGCAATTGACCCTTCATGACCTAACGCACTCCATAATTCTTCTGCAATATGAGGAGCGTAAGGAGATAATATAATCGCTAATGGTTCTAAAATAGCTCTGTGATGGCATTTTAAAGTGGCTAATTCATTTACACAAATCATGAATTGAGAAACCGAAGTATTGAAGGAGAAATTCTCGATATCTTCCGTCACTTTTTTGATGGTTTTATGTAACGATTTATACATTTCAGCTGATGGTTCGTCATTGGTAACAATTAAACCATTATCATCAAAATACAATCGCCATAGTTTTTTAAGGAAACCATAAACACCAGTAATTCCAGCAGTATTCCAAGGTTTTGCTTGTTCCAATGGGCCCAAAAACATTTCATACAAACGCAACGTATCTGCACCATACTCATTACAAATCTCATCTGGATTAACTACGTTGTATTTTGATTTTGACATTTTTTCTACTTCTCGACCAACGATGTATTTTCCATCATTTCCAAAAATCAAATCCCCATTTAAACCTACAAAAACCGCATCTTTATAATCACTATAAAGAGAATTTTTTCTAAATTCTTCAATATTTAATTCATCTGATATGTTAACTAATGAAACATCAACGTGAATTGGACTAACAGTAAACAACAAACCTCCATAATTAAGTTCTAAATTATTTATGTTTTTTTCTTGAATAAAAGAAAGTACATTTTTTAATCTTTCATCATCTGATAATGATTGAAATTCATAAAATTCCATTCCATTATCTTCTTTAGGTAAAATAAAAACTGGTAGTGAACTTATTAATTTTTTAAATTCAATTTCCTCTTTCTCATTATAAGCAGAAAATCCTATCTCTAACCTATATACAAAAGCACTCATTCCCAAAATCATCCCTTGATTAATCAATTTCTTAAAAGGTTCTTCTGTGGGTGCGAAACCTCTATCTTTTAAGAATTTATTCCAAAAACGGGAATATAATAAATGTCCGGTTGCGTGTTCGCTTCCACCGATATATAAATCTACATTTTGCCAATAGTCTAAAGCTTCTTTGCTTGCAAATTCTTCTTCATTATGAGCATCCATATAACGCATCCAATACCAAGAAGAACCAGCCCAACCTGGCATAGTATTCAACTCCAGCGGAAATACTTTAACGTTATCTATTAACTCACAACTGACAACCGACAACTTTTCAACATCCCAAGCCCAAACCGTAGCATTTCCTAAAGGAGGTTGTCCATCTTCTGTTGGTAAATATTTTTCAACTTCTGGTAAAGCGATTGGCAAATGTTTTTTATCAATCATTTGTGGCAATCCGTTCACATAATACACTGGAAAGGGTTCACCCCAATATCTTTGTCTTGAAAAAACAGCATCACGCAAACGGTAATTGGTTTTTCCTTTACCTTGCTTTATTTTTTCTAAAGCTTCAATAGCTTTTTTTGTACCTTCTTTGTAGCCTAAACCATTTAAGAAATCAGAATCTACTAATTTAAAACCTTCTTTGGCTCCAAAAGCAGCTTCTGAGATATCTTGGTCGAAAATGTTTTTGATTTCAGGCATTCCTTTGGTTCCTTTGAAGAAATTCGCGAAAGCATAATCGCGTTCGTCACCACAAGGAACTGCCATAACTGCACCTGTTCCATAACCTGCTAACACATAATCGCCAATCCAAACTGGAATCGATTCTTTTGTAAAAGGATGTTCAGCATAAGCTCCAGTGAAAACACCAGAAATGGTTTTAACATCTGCCATTCTTTCTCTTTCAGAACGTTTTGCTGTTGCTTCTACATAAGCTTCTACCGCTGCTTTTTGCTCAGGAGTTGTGATTTTAGCTACCAAATCGTGTTCTGGTGCTAAAGTCATGAAAGTTACTCCAAAAATGGTATCTGGTCTTGTTGTGAAGACTTCGATTGTTGCAGGTTGTAGGTTGTAGGTTGTAGGTTGTACATTGAATGAAACCATTGCTCCTACACTTTTTCCAATCCAGTTTCTTTGTGATTCTTTTAGAGATTCTGTCCAATCAATTTCGTTTAAACCTTGTAACAAACGTTCTGCGTAAGCTGAAATTCGCATCGACCATTGGGTCATTTTTTTACGAATTACAGGATGTCCTCCTCTTTCTGAAACTCCATTTACGATTTCGTCATTAGCTAAAACGGTTCCTAAAGCTGGACACCAGTTTACTTCGGTTTCAGCTAAATAGGTTAATCTATATTGTAATAGGATTTTTTGTTGTTCTTCTGACGAAAAGGCATTCCATTCCTCTGCTGAAAAAGCAGTTATATTGTCATCACAAACTGCATTTACAGTATCATTGCCTTCTTTTTCAAAAATTGCAATTAAAGTTGAGATAGCTTCTGCTTTATTGGAATCATTGTTGTACCAAGATTCAAATAATTGAATAAAAATCCATTGCGTATGTTTGTAATAATCGGCATTTGAAGTGCGTACTTCTCTACTCCAATCAAATGAAAATCCGATTTTATCTAATTGCTCTCTATAACGAGTAATATTTTCTTTGGTCGTTTTATCTGGATGTTGTCCTGTTTGAATGGCATATTGTTCAGCAGGTAAACCAAAGGAATCATATCCTTGTGGATGCAATACATTAAATCCTTTATGTCTTTTAAAACGTGCCACAATATCTGAAGCAATATAACCCAGTGGATGTCCTACGTGCAATCCTGCTCCTGATGGATAAGGAAACATGTCTAAAACATAGTATTTTGGCTTGGTAGCATTATTAGTCGCTGCAAAAGTTTTGTTTTCTGCCCAATATTTTTGCCATTTGGCTTCGATTTCGTTGTGAAAGTATTTCATTCGTCTTTATTATTTTGCCTAAGGTCTCATGCTGTCGCAAGCTTAAGTCATTCGTCTTTATTATTTTACCTAAGGTCTAATTTTGCCTAATGCTTGAATTATTCCTTTTTATTTTGATTCCAAAAAAGCCAATGGTTTCCTTTTTAGCCCCGATTGTAATGGCATCCTTTTGTTTTTTTAAAGAAAAAAAGAAAAGATAGAATGGAAAGCGGGAAAATGGATTCCAATAATGCACTAGCCATTCGCTTCTTAAAAAAATCAGTTGCAAAAATACATTTTAAAACACTAAAGTTAAAACTTTGTTGTTATATTCTGTATAAACAAAATTTCTTTACTATTTTTACCTCATATTTCTAAATTTTATGGCATCTTCATTTGAAAATTATAACAAAAGACGTTTAATATCCTCTTACTTTTCGGTTGTGTTGAGTATTTTTTTGGTTTTGTTTTTACTGGGAACTTTAGGGTTGTTTGTAATTAATTCCAAAAAAATTACAAATGATTTTAAGGAGAATATTCCGATGACTGTTTTCTTTAAAAATGAAGCTAAAGACAGTGTCTTGAATGCTTTTGATACGCAATTGAAAAATTCTCGTTTCATTAAAGAATATGCTTTTGTGCATAAGGATAGTGCTGCCAAAAACAATGTAGATATCGTAGGAAAAGATTTTATGTCTTTTTTAGGTTTTAATCCGTTACAAAATTCGTTTGATATTAACCTAAAAGGAGTTTATGTAGTCGCTGATAGCATTAGAGCGATTGAGCATGATATTAAGAAAAACGAAATGGTTTCTGAAATTATTTATGACAAGCAATTAGTAGAATTAGTAAATGACAACATCAAACGAATTAGTTTTTGGATGTTGATTATCAGTGGCTTTTTAGCAATAATTGCTATGTTGCTTATCAATAGTTCGTTGCGTCTTTCCATTTATTCGCACCGTTTTACTATTAAAACCATGCAAATGGTTGGTGCTACTAAATCTTTCATCAGAAAACCTTTTATTATGAGAAGTATTAAATTAGGTTTAGCTGGTTCTTTTCTTGCTATATTAGCTCTTTTAGCTTTAATTTATTATGCTGATGAATTTTTACCAAGTTTAGGTTTGTTAAAAGATTACACTTCTCTAAGCATCGTTTTTGGAGGTGTTTTACTTATAGGTATCGTTATTACTTGGATTAGTACTTTCTTTGCCACCCAACGTTTTTTAAATTTAAGAACTGATGACCTTTATTAAGATTGTCAAAAAATAAATATAACTATTATGAAAAAAAATAACGAAAATAGTAATCCAGAATTTTTATTTGAAAAAGGAAATTACACTATCCTTTTAATTGGCTTAGCTGTAATAGCTTTAGGTTTTATCCTAATGAGTGGTGGTTCTAGTGACGATCCAAATGTTTGGAGTGAGGATATTTTTAGCTTTAGAAGAATTCGTCTAGCTCCAACAACTGTTTTAGCAGGTTTTGGAATTGTTATCTACTCTATTTTTAAGAAAAGTGCAAACTAATAAAAAAGAAAATACCCTTTATTCAGCGTAGGTGAATAAGGGTATTCCTCAATTTAATTTACAGTTGCCCTGAATTGTTTGTTTGTTTATTTGTTTGTTATGCAAAGTAAAGCCATTTAAATTTCCTTTATACCCCTGAAAAAAGGGGTTTGTCTTTTTTTCTCAGAAAAACCTATAAAAACAGACAAAAAAAACACCTCTTTTAGATGAACTAAAAAAGGTGTTACACAAAAAAATGTCCAACTAATTTTCTTTTAATTGCTCTAAAAAAGGGTTACTACATTTATTTACAAAGTTATTGTGAGTAAATTTTCTCTTTTTTTTAAAGTCTTTTTAATGTAAAAGAAAATACCCTTAATCAGCATAGGCAAATAAGGGTATTTCTTAATCTAATTTACAGTTGCCCTGAATTGTTTGTTTATTTGTTTGTCAAGTACAAAGTAAACGCATTTACAAAACTCCTGTACCCCTGAAAAAAGGGGTTTGTTATTTTTATTTTAAATTAAGTTAATTTTCATTGCATATTTTATAAGTCCAACAACATTTGTAGCTCCTGTTTTATACAATAAGTTTTTTCTATAACCTTCTACAGTATAACTAGATATATTTAAAATTTCTGCAATTTCACTTGTTGTTTTCTCTTCAATAATTAATTTCAAAACATCAATCTCTCTAGGAGTAATTTCGTTTACTTTTTCAGATTTTAATTTAAAATTCTTAATATAATCGTTATAAATATCAGCCTGAAAATAAGATTCTCCCTGAATTATTTTCTGAATAGCATTTAATAAATCGATACTTGAAACATTTTTATTTAGAAAGCCATTTACTTCAAGTTGTACCAATTTATGAATAGTTGCTTGATTGGCAAGACTACTTAAAACAAGAATTTTTGCTGGCAACCCTTGTTTTTTTATTGATTTAATTAAAAAAAAACCATCTTGATCAGGCAATTGCAAATCTGTAAGAATTAAATCTGGAGAAAATGTTTTTACAATTTGCAGGGCTTTTTCAACTGAAGTAACCTCAACCACTTCATATTTGTTCCTTAAAATTGATGCTATGCTTTCTGCAAAAACTTTATGATCGTCAACTATGATTATTTTATATGGCATTTTATAATGGTAGTTTTATATCTAATGTTGTTCCTTTTTCTGAAGACATTATATTGAATTTCCCTCCTAATATTTCTATTCTTTTTTCTATATTTTTTAATCCAATACCTAATTTGGAACTGTTTTTTGAAAACCCAATACCATTATCCTTAATTATCAGAAACAATTCTGTTTCTGATTGTATTATGTCTAATTGTATCTCAGTAGCATTAGCATGTTTTAATACATTATTAATAGCTTCTTGTAAAATTCTATAAATATTTAATAAAAATGAATCTTCTAAAGTATTAATTTTTTCATCAATTAATACATTCTTAGTCGTTTTTATTCCTTTTTTTTCAGCGATTAAGCAAAGACTATTTATTAATTGGGAAAACTCTATATCTAATATTTTATCGGAATGTAAATCGTGAGACCAATCTCTTACTTCGTTATAGAGTTTGTCTATTTTATCTACAATTGAATTTATATTTGTTGCATCGAGTGCATATTCATTTGTTAAAGACACTTTTAAAGCACCAATCTCATTAGCAATTCCATCATGTAGTTCTAAAGATAGTTTTGAACGTTCTTCAAGCTTGGCTTTTATCTTCTCCTTTATGATTTCTGTTCGTTGATTCTCTAGCATGGATTTTAATTGCTCTTCGTGAAGTAATTTTTGATTATTTCTAAGTTTTTTCTGTGTCTTTATTTTATTAAAATATAAAGCTATTAAAGCCAACAATAATAAAAGTAACATTACAAATCCTAGTACTAATAATGATTTTATTTTTTGCTCTTTTTGAATTATTTTCTCTTTTAAAGCTAATTCTTTCTTATTTTCTCTTAATTGAAATCTCGACTCTAAATCGATACCTAATTTCGCTTTTTCAACATTAAAAATACTATCATTAATTTTATTAAACTGTGCTAAACTTTCGTTTTCATTAATAAAATCTCCTTGATTAGAATAATAGTCTTTGTAAGCTAAATAAATATCTTTCAAAACTTGAACATCACCTTGATTAGCCTCAAGAGCTTTATCTAAATTGAATTTTACTAATCTTTCGTTCTTCTCAATTTTTGCTAAATGTGATAAATTCAAATAAGTACTAGAAAACAAGTTCAAGAAACCATTCTTTTTTTGATAATGTAAAGATTCATACAAACATTGATTTGAATTATCAATATCTCCTAATAATAAATAGACATAGCCTAACTTATTAAGATATAAAGAATATTCGTACTTCTCTTTTTCATTGAAAAGTGCAAATCCACTTAGTAAGTTTTCTTTAGCTGATAGATAATCTCTTTTTTTAAGTGCTATCTCACTTTTTCTAAGATAATAATCAAGTTCGGCAGCATTTCCTTTAATAAGGTTAAATGATTTATCAAAATATTCGTTCGATTTTTCAAGTTGATTTTTCCTCAAAAATAAGTCTCCCATAAGCATATACATTAAACCCTTTTGCTGAGGAAATTCTGCTTCATTTATCGTGAGTAAAGCCTGAGTTAGTTCTTCAATTATAACATTACTATCTACATAATTGGTTCCCCAATTTGCATAATCAATAACTGCTTGATAATAGAATTCTTTATTTAAAAATTTTTCTTTTGAAAATTGAAGTTGCTTTTGAAAAAAATAACGTGCAGAATCTACATTTCCAGAAAAATCATAAATATAGCCTAGATATCGATATGAAATTATTTTTTCATCGTTGGTTTCAGCTACTTCATGAAGCAAATAGGCTTCTTTTTTTGCTTTAACAGGAGAGTTAATATAAAGTTCGGCAACTTTTTCCTTAATAGTCTCAAATTCATTCCTTTTAGGATTTTGAGCTATTAAAGATTGAAATAATAAGATTAAAACAATACCAAAGTTAATTTTCATTAAAACTATTTCTTAATAAACGTTACAACATCAAATTTTTCCAAACTACAAAAAAACAACTAAAACTATTATAAAAAAACATATTTTTGTAAAATTATGAATACACTACAAGCTATTATTCTCGCTATTATAGAAGGAATAACTGAATTTTTACCAGTTTCCTCTACAGGTCATATGATTATTGCCTCTTCCTTTTTCGGAATTGCTGGTGATGATTTTACTAAACTTTTTACAATTGTTATACAGTTAGGAACCATACTTTCCGTAGTTGTTCTTTATTTTAAACGTTTTTTCCAAAGTATGGATTTCTATTTTAAGTTATTTGTAGCCTTTATCCCTGCGGTTGTATTTGGATTACTGTTAAATGACTTTATTGATAGTATGCTTGAAAGTCCAATAGTAGTTGCTATTTCATTAATTATTGGCGGAATACTACTTTTAAAAGTAGACGAATGGTTTGGTAATTCTGAAAATACCGAAATATCCTACTTAACAGCATTAAAGATTGGTTTTTTTCAATGTTTAGCCATGATTCCTGGTGTTTCTAGAAGTGGTGCTAGTATTGTAGGTGGAATGAGTCAAAAACTTTCTCGAACAACAGCTGCCGAATTTTCTTTTTTCCTTGCCATTCCTACAATGCTTGGAGCAACCGTAAAAAAATTATATGATTACTATAAAGCTGGTTTTGAACTAACCCAAGATCAAACCAACTTATTAATAATAGGAAACATAGTAGGTTTTGTTGTAGCCTTAATTGCAATTAAATCATTCATTGGGTATTTAACCAAACACGGATTTAAAATATTTGGTTATTACAGAATTCTTGCAGGTTTAGCCATCTTAATCATTCATTTTTTCATCAAAGAATTAACCATTATCTAAATGACAGCAGAAGATTTCCAAAATGGACTAGTGCTCTTAATTGATAAACCTTTAAAATGGTCCTCTTTTCAAGCCGTAAATAAATTAAAATATTTATTAAAAAATCACTACGGTTTACCAAAGAAATTCAAGATTGGTCATGCAGGTACTTTAGATCCTTTAGCTACAGGATTGCTTATAGTTTGTACTGGGAAATTCACAAAGACTATTACTGAAATTCAGGCTCAAGAAAAAGAATATACTGGTACGATTACAGTTGGTGCAACTACACCTTCCTACGATTTAGAAACTGAAATTAATGCTACTTTTCCAACTAGTCATCTTACAAACGAACTGATTCTAGAAACCACAAAACAATTTTTAGGAGAAATCGATCAAAAGCCTCCTGTTTTTTCTGCTATAAAGAAAGATGGAAAACGTTTATACGAACATGCCCGTGCTGGTGAAGAAGTAGAAATAAAAACCAGAAAAACAACTATCTACGAATTTGAAATTACTCGTATCGCTTTACCAGAAATTAATTTTAGAATAAAATGCAGTAAAGGAACCTACATTCGTTCCATTGCTTATGATTTTGGACTTGCTTTGCAATCAGGTGGCCATTTAACTGCTTTAAGAAGGACCAAAATTGGAAAATATTCCGTTGAAAATGCTGTTTCTCCTGAAGATTTTGAACAACACACTATACATGAAAACTAAAACTATTTTTATTTTACTTTTTATAAGCTATTTAGGCTACAGTCAAGATACGGATTCTATCAATACATCAAAGGTTGTTTCTTCAACTCAAAAAATAACATTTACTCAATTTGATTTAACCATTCCCTTTAAAGGAAACAAAAAAAGAGGAGAAACCTTTGCAGATGGCAGTACAAATGACAATTGGTTTATTCCAGACGGAGTTGGAGCAAAATTTGGTTACGGTCTGCATCATAACAAATGGATTGGAGTAAGTGTAAACAGTGGAATCGATTTTTATGCGAGTTACAAATTAATTGCCTTACCCGTTTTCACTAATTTCAGAATCAGCCCAAAAATTGGACAAGAAACAAGAATTACAGCTCAATACGGACTTGGTCAATCCTTTGCCATTGGAAGAGGAAATTTACAAGGAAGCTATCAAAAAGCAAGTATTGGTCTTGAAAATGGCGATGGCATTTGTTTGTTTATAGAAGGTAATTATCATGGCTATACTGTAGGCAATTATCTAGACAAAGTATACAATTTTTCTATTGGAATTTGTTTATTCAATTTCTAAAAGACGATTTTCTGCAATATTGTCGCATTTGGTTAGTATTTAAAAAATCTTAGACACCCCTTTTTCTGGGGGTTAAAATTTAAGAAGGAACGCTTTTATTTGTATAAAACTAACCTTCTAAAACACTGAGCATATGAGAAACAAGACCTTTACTCGGAGAGCGCTCATTCGTAAATTATTTTTAAATTCTGAGTTCGATAGTACCCAAACAGATCCCTTATTTGAAAAATATTCCCGAAAAGTATTCAACGGTAGGAAATATCTTGCTCAAGAAAAAAATTCCAAACAAAAACCAAAAACAAATGCAGAATTAGAGCGCGTTAATCCTGTTACATCTGGTTTAGAACTATATACAGGTCCATGGACTGACAGACAAGCAATACATTTATTAAAACGAACTGGTTTTGGTTTCAAAAAGACAGATTTAGACACTATTGCTAATTTGTCTATGTCTCAAGCTGTGGATTTGATTTTGAATATTGATTTTACACCACCTTCACCACCTATAAACAATTATGAACTAGACGAGCCAGATGAAAATGGTTTACCCTATGGAGAAGATTGGACCATTGATCCATTTGTAGATGCTGAAACAGGAAATACTACAGACAGAAAACGAATGAATAGCTTAACTTCATGGATGACCAATTTAGCTATAAAACAAGATATCACTATTAGAGAAAAAATGGTCTTATTTTGGTATCATTTTATTCCTGTTGATTTTGATTTCATTAAAGCGAGTTCAAACCAATATATTTCTGGTAATACGGCTAGAGTATGTTATCAATACATTCAAAACTTAAGAGACTATTCTGGTGGAAATTTTAAAACTTTGATAAGAAGTATTGCTACTCAACCTGCAATGATGTATTATTTGAACAATCAAGCCAATACAAAAACAGCTCCTGATGAAAATTTTGCGCGCGAAATTATGGAGTTATTCACTTTAGGAAAAGGATCCAATAGTCAATATTCACAACCTGATGTAATTGAAGCTGCAAAAGTATTAACAGGTTGGAGAGTACAAAATTTAAACACCTCTAATCCAACTACAGATTTTGTAGCTAACAAACACGATGAAACCGACAAACAGTTTTCTCCCTTTTTCAACAATACAACTATTCCAAATAATGGAGCATTAGAACTTGATGCTTTCATTGATATGATCTTTGCTAAATCTGAAGTGGTTTCACAATATATCTGTAGAAGATTATATCGTTTTTTTGTGTATTATGATATTGATCCCTACATAGAAGCAAACATAATTGAACCATTAGCACAACATTTTATAGCTAACAATTGGGAAATTATGCCTGTTTTAGAAAAACTTTTCAAAAGTCAGCATTTTTACGACATGGCAAATCGAGGGGTTTATATTAAATCACCATTAGATTTGTTTATTGGTTTTATAAGGACCTTTTCTATCGAGACAGACGTTTCTGATCCTACAAATTACAATGCTCAATATTATTTATGGGAACGATTAGACAGACTATTATCTGATATGGGTCAAAGCATGGGAAGCATTCCTAATGTTGCTGGTTGGCAAGCTTTTTATCAAAATCCTTCCTTTCATGAATATTGGATTAACTCCAACACCATTCAGAAACGATTTGCTTATCTCGACTATACTTTTTACGGCATAACATTAACTAAAAATGGATTAACAACTAAAATAAAAGCAGATACCTTACAATTTGTTTCTCAATTTCCAAATTCCACTTGCTTGGATCCTAATTTATTAGTTGATGAATGTATCAAATACCTTTTGCCAGTTGATTTAAGTATGGAACAAAAAAATATAATAAAGACACAGAATTTACTTTCTGGTCAAGCAACTGATTATTATTGGACACAAGCATGGAATAATTACACGCAAGATCCATCCGATGAAACCAAAAAATCAGCTGTAACCTCTCGTTTAAACAGTTTGTTTTTAACAATTATTCAATTAGCTGAATTTCAATTAATGTAATCTGAGGAAAATGAAAAGAAGAAAATTTATACAAACGTCCGCTTTAGTTGCTACACCATTATTATTTAATAAAATTCCTGTTTTAGCCTCTTCTCAATTAGAGAGTAGCAATTTACAAACCCTAGCAAATGCCGCAATCAATTGTGGCAAGATCCTTGTCATTGTACAAATGAGTGGTGGAAATGATGGTTTAAATACTGTTTTTCCACGAGATAAATGGACTGAGCTATCTAACGCAAGACCAAATATTCTAATTGATGAAAGCGAAGTTTTAGCTTTGAACAACAATCCAACTACTGGTTTGCACCCTTCTATGGTTGAAATGCAAGAACTATATAATTTAGGAGAATTAATGATTGTACAAGGAGTATCTTATCCTAATCCTAGTTATAGTCATTTTAGGGCTACTGACATTTGGTTTACTGGATCTCAAAGTAACGAAACATTAGATACAGGATGGATTGGAAGAGCTTTGGATTCTATTTATCCCAATTATCCTGAAGCCTATCCAAATAGTGACATGAGAGATCCTTTAGCAGTACAAATTGGCTCTACTTTACCTTTTTCTTTACAAGGACCAAATATAAATATGGGATACAGTGCTCCAGATCCTAATGATTTACTAAATGTCATTAATGAAACTACTGATCCAGCACCCAATACCGATTATGGCTTAGAACTTACTTTCTTGCGATTAATGAAAGATCAAAGTAATGCTTACAAAGAAACCATACAAACCGCATACAACGTTCCACAAGAGCAAACTACTGAATATCCTGATAACAAGTTAGCAGCACAACTAAAAATTGTTGCTCGATTAATTAATGGAGGTTTACAGACGCCTATTTACATTGTCAATCATCATAAAAGTTTTGATACACATGAAAATCAAATCATGGAATCAGACAGAAAACTGGGAAGACAACCAGAAAATTTATCTATCTTATCAGGAGCAATTGGTGCTTTTCAAGCTGATTTAAAACAAATGGGTAAAGAAGATAGAGTAACAGGCATGACTTTTAGCGAATTTGGACGAAGAATAAAAAGCAATGACAGCTTAGGAACCGATCATGGTTCTAGTGCTCCAGTCATCTTTTTTGGAAGTTCTTTAAATACTGGTGTTGCCAATGTCATCGGAACGGATCATCCTGTTTCTGGAATGATTGGCTCCTCACCTGATTTACCACAAAATGCAGCAGTAAACCAACAAGTTCCCATGCAATTTGATTTCAGACAACTTTATGCTACCATTATGAAAGACTGGCTATGTATGACAGACGAACAATCCTCATCCGTTTTAGGTTCCAGTTTTGAAACTTTACCTATTTTTAAAAATGGTTCATTCAACCCACCAGTCAATAATGATTTTATTTTGCTTTTTCCGAATCCAATTGTAAATAATCAAATCAATGTTGCCTTCAAAAAATTTATTAACACTGAAATTGAAGTCACTATTCATTCAATAGCAGGCAAACTAATTTATGCCGAAAAAGTATTTGTTTTAGGCGACACTTTAAACATATCACCAAAAACGATTCTTGCAAAAGGAACTTATATATTAGAAATAAAATACAACATAGCATTGCTTCAAAAGAAGTTCTTAGTGTAATATTTCTTGATTTTTTTTATTAGCATTTATAATATGATTCCTCAAAAGTTGCATTAATTCTTCTTGAGTGGTTAATCCTTTGTCTTGTAAATACCATTTTTGCAAATCAATTTTAATAGGTTCATCTACTACTCCATATTGTGCTTTGTAGTCAGCTATTAATTTTCTTGCTGGTTCTGGTCTTGGTCCCCAATCAGCCACAACCTCTTTAGTATTCGCATCTAAAATAATTAATTTAGGTATAGATTGGCTACCATTGGTCAAAAACAAATCCATTAAATCTTTATTAGCATCACGTAATACAATTCTTAAATCAATCGCATTCGATAATTCAGCCATTTTATTCATAATGGGTAATAATTGAGCGGCATCACCACACCAACCTTCAGAAATTACCAGCCAAATGAATTCCTTTTTCAGTTGTTTTAAGTCTGAAGCGATTGACTCTTCAACAACAATAGTTTTATCCAAACGCTTTATTCTAGTTTCATTTAATTGTGAATAATGCAACAAAGCTTCACTTTGATTATTTCCTGTAGATCTACCTTCTTCAATCAATTTTGTTACCAATGCTTTGTATTCTTCATATGCAAAAGAGCCTAAAAGAGCCTTTTCTATTATATTTTTCATATTACTCTATTTTATTTTACAAATTTAAAGCTAAATTTGAACATTATATGTTAGTTAAGTTACATATGGACTTTAAATCAAAAGAAATAGGAATTGCTTTATCTGGTGGTGGTTCAAAAGGAATTGCTCACGCGGGTGCATTACAGTTTTTAGACGAGCAAGGCATTAAACCCAGTATTATTTCTGGTTCGAGTGCTGGTGCCATTATTGCTGCTATGTATGCTTTTGGAAAAACACCACAAGAAATCTTGACTTTTTTTCAATCCATCTATTTTTTTAATTGGAAACACTTTACTCTAAAAAAACCAGGTATAATTGATTCCGATTCTTTTAAAATCTATTTCAATACTATTTTTGGGGAAACCAAAATAGGTGATTTGCCGATTCCAGTAAAAATTACAGCCACTGATTTAGTAAAAGGAAAGTTAAAAATTTTTAGTGATGATACTAAAATCACAGATGCCGTTCTAGCCTCTGCTTCATTCCCTGGAATGTTAACGCCTTATGAGGTAAATAAAAAATTATATAGTGATGGTGGTATTTTAAATCATTTTCCAACCGATTTACTTCAAGGAAACTGCGATTGTATAATAGGTGTTTATGTAAGTCCAATTCAAAATATAGAAGCCAAAGACTTAACTTCAATAAAAGCTGTTACAACCAGAGCATTTAATTTACTTTCTGCTCAAGGTAACTATCAAAAATTTAGTTTGTGCGATTGGGTGATTGAACCAAAAGACTTAGCCAATTATAGCACATTTGAAACCAACAAGACAAAAATGAAGACCATTTTTGAAATAGGATACACCGAAGCTAAAAATAGTTTTGAAGAAATAAAAGCATAATTACACCAACATTTTTTTTCTGTAGATATATATTTATATTTGCATCATAAAAACAAACAACCTGATGAAATACAAAAGAATTCTTCTAAAACTTAGCGGTGAAGCATTAATGGGCGATAGACAATATGGAATTGACCCAAAACGTTTAGCAGAATATGCGCAAGAAATTAAAGAAATTCATAGTAAAGGAATTGAAATTGCTGTCGTTATAGGTGGAGGAAATATTTTTAGAGGTGTTGCAGGAGCTAGTAACGGAATGGATCGCGTTCAAGGAGATTATATGGGCATGCTTGCCACAGTTATCAATGGAATGGCTTTACAAGGAGCATTAGAAGACGCTGGTATGCAGACACGTTTACAAACAGCATTAAAAATAGAAGCTATTGCTGAACCATATATTAAAAGACGTGCAACAAGACACTTAGAAAAAGGAAGAATTGTTATTTTTGGCGCAGGAACAGGAAATCCATACTTTACAACAGATACAGCTGCTGTATTAAGGGGAGTTGAAGTGCATGCAGATGTAATTCTAAAAGGTACTCGTGTAGACGGTGTTTATACTGCTGATCCTGAAAAAGATGTCAATGCGGTAAAATTTGATTATATCTCTTTTGAAGATGTATTAGCCAAAGGATTAAATGTAATGGATACAACTGCTTTTACTCTAAGTCAAGAAAATAAATTACCAATTATCATTTTTGACATGAATAAAAAAGGAAATTTATTAAAAGTTTGTGAAGGACAAACCGTAGGAACAACAGTAACGATATAAGTATAAGGTACGATTTTTGAAGTACAAAAAAATAAAAAGAATTAAGTGCAAAAAATCAAAGTATTAAGATAGTTAAAATCTAAAAAAATGACTGAAGAAATTAATTTTATAATAGACAGTGCTAAAGAATCTATGGAAGGTTCTATTGCCCACTTAGAAAAAGAATTTTTAAACATTAGAGCTGGTAAAGCATCTCCACAAATGTTAGGTGGTGTTTTTGTAGATTATTATGGCTCACAAACTCCCTTGTCTCAGGTTGCAAACATTAATGCTCCAGATGCAAGAACATTAACCGTTACTCCATGGGAAAAAAATATGCTTCAACCTATAGAAAAAGCAATTATGATTGCTAACCTTGGGTTAAACCCAATGAATAATGGAGAAAACATCATTATAAACATCCCTGCTTTAACAGAAGAAAGAAGACGTGATTTAGTAAAACAAGCCAAATCTGAAGCTGAAGATGCAAAAATAGGTATTCGTAATGCTCGTAAAGATGCCAATACCGATATTAAAAAAGAAGAGAAAAACGGAACTTCTGAAGATATTTGCAAGAAAGCTGAAGATGACGTTCAAAAATTAACAGATGCTTATATCAAAAAAATTGATGATCATTTAGTAGTAAAAGAGGCTGAAATTATGAAAGTGTAAATTTTTTACCTTTTTATAAAATAAAAAAATCCCGATTTATATCGGGATTTTTTTATTTCAAATGTTAATCATTATTAAATGTTATTTCAATACGTTATAATTTTATGTAAGTTTGTAATATCATCAAATCATTTTTAATGAGATACATCCTTTTATGGTTTGTTTTACTAAGTACTGCTATTTCATTTGGTCAAAACAAAATCAAAGCACAAGTAATAGATATCGATAGTAGAGTTCCACTAGCATTTTGTAAAGTGGAATACTTAAACAAAACCATTACTACAAACTGGGAAGGAAAATTTGAATTAGAAATTAAAGCTTACGATAAACCTTTAGTCATCACATATAAAGGCTACCAAACAAAAAATGTATATGTTTCTAGAGAGCAAGAAATAGTCATTATTAAAATGGCTATAGATATAAATACTTTTGAAAAAGTTGAAATTTATACTGATAATAAAGTAAATAAAATTCTAAAAAAAGTAATCGAAAATAAAAAGCTAAACCAACCTGAAAAAGCTTTGGAAAGTTTTCAATATAAAAACTACGAAAGTTTACTAGTTACAGCTAATCCAGATTCTATATCAAGTAAAATTGAACCTATTTATAAAAAAACGCTTTTTGGTAAAAGAAAAATTGAATTAGACTCTACAAATTACAAATTCAAAAAACTAATAGAAAAAAATCATTTGTATCAAACTGAAAAGGTAAATCTTATTCAGTATACTAAAAAAGGATATAAAGAAACAGTTATAGCTACCAGAATGGCTGGGTTTAAAGAACCTTTATATGAGTATTTAGGTCTTAACTTATTTTCGTATTCGGTTTATGAAAATCCTTTTGAAATAATGGAAACACCTGTAAGAAATCCTATTTCAAATTATGGGCGTCACTTATATAATTTCTATATGATTGATTCCTTAAATATTCAAAACAGAAAAACATATAAAATCTTCTTCCAACCTAAAAAGCTTAAATCGAGTAGACTGAGAGGTCTCTTATATATAGACGCAGAAACTTTTGCTATAGCCAAAGCCTATTACAGGATTTACGGTATAGTACATATTAATGCCGACTATACCTTTGATTATCAAGAAAAAGAAAACCTTTGGTTTCCCAAAAAAAGAAAAATTACTGTTTTAAAAGGAAACAACGCAGATGACATTAAAATTTTAGGAAATACAATCAAATTTAGTTCGTCATTAGATCCAACTCCAAATACCAATGCCACTGACCAAGTTTACTTAATTATCGAATCAACCCCTTTTGACATTGAATTAGATAAAAGAGTAACACTTCAAAAAGATGGAATTAAAATTTCAATTGAAAAAGATGGCTTAAAAAGAGAAGATAGTTATTGGAAAAAATTTGCAAAAGACACTATCGATAAAAGAAGATTAAGAACTTACACCTCTCTAGATAGTTTATCGGAATCTAAAAACTTAGAAAGAAAGATTTTTCTTGGAAAAAAAATATTAAATGGCTATTATCCAATTAGCTATGTAGATGTAGATTTAAGAAGTTTAGTGAAATACAATAATTTTGAAGGATTCCGATTAGGATTTGGAGGTGTCACCAATGATAAATTATCTGAAAATTATAAAATAGCTTTTTATGGTGCTTATGGTATAAAAGATGAGGGGTTTAAATTTGGAATAACTCCTTCTTATTTAATAGAGCCTCAGTCTGAAACTTGGGTAAGTGCTTCTTACACTGATGATTTAAATGAAATTTCTCAAATCTCCTTCGCAACTGACCCTAGACGTTTTAAAATATACGATCCTAGACCTATTAACATTTCAACTTTTTATCAAAATAGAGCTGCTTCTATTTTTGCTGAAAGTAAATTTTTCCCAAAGACAGATGCCTATTTTTCATTATCGACAAATAAAATCAATCCAAAATTTGATTATACATTTGTAAATAATGATGTTACCTATAAAGAATATACGATTACGGCCGCTCAACTTGCTATTCAATGGAATCCGTATAGTAATTTTATGCAAACTCCAAAAAGTAGAATTGAAATAGAAAAAAGACATCCGAAATTTTCTTTTCAAGCAACTCAAACTATTCCAGGAATCTTTGGCAATGATTTTAATTTTACCAAAATAGATTTCAAAACGTTTTATGAAGTTTCTTATCTATCTGGACAATCAAGTTCTGTGCTTTTTCAAACAGGTATTGCTTTTGGAGATGTTCCTCTAACTCATTTATACAGTTTACAACCTAATAATCTGAATAGAGATGCACTCTTACAAAGAATAACATTTGCTGGTAAAAACAGTTTTGAAACCATGTATTTCAACGAATTTTTCTCAGACAAATATGTCACTTTGCAGTTAAAACATACCCTCAATAGAATTCGATTAGGATATCGCATTAATCCAGAATTTTCATTTGTTACTCGTTTTGCTTGGGGAAAAATAAATGAGGATAATACTCATATGGGATTACCTTTTAGCTCATTAGAAAAAGGCTTTTTTGAAAGCGGAATAGAATGCAATAAACTTTTCAGAGGTCTAGGTCTAACCGCGTTTTATAGATATGGACCAAATCAATTACCTACTTTCGAAGATAATATAGCTGTAAAAATTTCTTACTTTATCGATTTAGGTTTTTAAAATTTCCTTAAATCTTTTCATTGTTCCCTAAGTAATTGAGTAAGAATCATTACCTTTGCGCTCTAATTTTTCCGATGATGATTAAATGGTTAACGACCAGTTTTTGGGATTTTATTGCTACCAAAATATTACGAAATAGAATAGGACTTTTAGTTGCTTTAGTGCTCTTTACTTTTTTTATGGCATTTCAGTGGCAAAATATCCGATTAACTTACACAGAAGCAAACATACTTCCTAAAGATAATGAAATTTCAATTCAATACGACCTCTTTTTAGAGAAATTTGGAGAAGAAGGAAACCTTATTGTCATTGGTTTTAATGACGACTCTTTTTTCACAGAAAAAAATGTAAAACTCTGGGAAAACTTTATTAATGAAATAAAAAAAGATAAAGCTGTTGATTTAACCTTATCAATTAGTGATTTAAAAGTACTTAAAAAAGATACCTTAAATCAAAAATTCAATTTAGTTCCATTTGTTAATAACGAATTACTATCTGATGCTTATTTAAAAGAGAAAAAAGAAGAATTATTCGACAACTTGCCTTTTTATGAAAACATGCTCTTTAATAAAAAGTCTGGAGCAGTCCGTTTTGCCATCTATATAAACAAAGACATAGTAAACACACCAGAAAGAAAGAAATTTGTAAATAAATACTTAAGCGAAGAAAGAATAGAAACTTTTGAGAAAGCTTCAGGTATTGATTTAAAAATTTCAGGAATGCCTTACATAAGAACACTTAATTCTCAAAGTATTCTTAGTGAAATTGGTCTTTTCGTTGGTGCAGCCTTAGGAATTACATCCTTACTTTTCTTCTTTTTCTTTAGAAGCTTTAGAGCAACATTAATTTCTATGATTATTGTAATCATAGCAGTAATGTGGTCGTTTGGAACTATTGGCCTACTAAATTATGAAATAACTGTTCTAACGGCAATTATACCTCCTTTAATCATTGTAATCGGCATACCAAATTGTATTTTCTTAATCAATAAATACCAACAAGAAATTAAAAAACACGGAAATAAAGCCAAATCTTTACAACGTGTAATCTCAAGAGTAGGTAATGCTACTTTAATGACCAACCTAACTACTGCTGCAGGTTTTGCAACATTTATAATTACAGATAGTGATTTACTAAAAGAATTTGGTATTATAGCTTCACTAAATATTATATTTTTATTCTTTTTAAGTTTAATAATTATACCTATTCTTTATAGCTACATGCCTTTACCAAAAGACAAGCATTTAGCACACTTAGAGAAAAATTATATTCAGTTTTTTATTGATTGGATATTGATAACCATTAAGAAAAAAACCATTGCCATCTACTCCGTTGCCATTGGATTATTAATCTTTGGAATCATTGGAATTAATAAAATGAAAATATCCGGAAGTGTTATAGAAGATATGCCGAAAAATACTGGCTTTTTTGAAGATATTCGTTTCTACGAAAAAGAATTTGATGGTGTAATGCCACTTGAAATAATGATAGACACTAAGCGCCCTAAAGGCGCCTTAAAATCAGCTACATTAAAAAGAATAAACGAACTTCAAGAAACTATAGAAGAAATTCCTGAGCTTTCAAAACCTGTTTCCCTAGTAAATTTATTAAAATACGCTAAGCAAACATATTACAACGGTAATCCAAAGTATTATGAACTTCCTACCAAACAAGAAGAAGCCTTTATACTTTCATACATAAAAAAATCTACAGGCAAAGGAAAAGAAAACCTTTTAAAAAGCTATGTAGACAGTACAGGTCAATTTGTTCGAATCACTACTTTTATGAGAGACATTGGAACAGATAAAATGAAACGTACCGAAGAACGATTAGCACAAAAAATAGACAAGCTTTTCCCAAAAGAAAAATATACTGTTTCAATCACAGGAAAAGCCTATATTTTTGAAAAAGGAACTCATTATCTGGTTCGTAATTTAGTAATATCTTTATTGTTTGCCATTTTTCTTATTTCTTTATTAATGGCTTACTTATTTCGATCTTTTAAAATGATCATTATATCATTGTTACCCAATATACTTCCTCTAATTATTACTGCTGGACTAATGGGCTTTTTAGGAGTGCCTATTAAACCATCTACTATATTAGTTTTTAGTATTGCTTTTGGTATTTCGGTTGATGATACCATACATTTCTTGGCTAAATATAGACAAGAATTGATTGCCAATAATTGGCGAATAAAAAAATCCGTTTACAATACCGTTAAGGATGCTGGTGTAAGTATGCTTTATACTTCTGTAGTGTTATTTTTTGGATTTTCGGTATTTACCCTTTCTAGTTTTGGTGGAACTATTGCTTTAGGTGGGTTAGTAGCAACAACATTACTCTTTGCAATGCTATCCAATTTGATTTTTTTACCAGCTTTGTTACTTTCTTTAGAAAAATCAATAGCTAATGAACAAGAATTTACAAAACCAACAATAGATATTTTAGCAGAAGATAAAGAAGATATTGAAACTAAAAACGAATAATTTTATATTTGCATATTAAATTTTTACAAAATGAAACATATTAAAGTCATAGACCTATTAAACAATACTAAAACGTTACAAGAAGTAACTGCCAAAGGCTGGGTAAGAACTTTTAGAAACAATCAGTTTATTGCCTTAAATGATGGGTCAACTATAAATAATATTCAATGTGTTATTGATTTTGAAAACACTCCAGAAGAAACATTAAAAAGAATCACTACTAGTGCTGCTATTTCTGTAACAGGTACTTTACAAGAAAGTCAAGGAAAAGGACAAACAGTAGAAATACAAGTTTCAAAAATTGAAATTTTAGGAGACAGTGATGCTGAAAAATATCCAATACAATTAAGAAATCGTCCTAGTCTTGAGTTCCTAAGAGAACAAGCGCATCTAAGAGTAAGAACAAATACATTCAGTGCAGTTATGAGAGTACGTTCAGTATTATCATTTGCTGTTCACCAATATTTTCAAGAAAAAGGTTTTGTATATGTAAACACACCTATTATTACAGGCTCAGATGCAGAAGGAGCTGGAGAAATGTTTAAAGTAACCGCTTTGCCTTTTGATGGAACTCCAAGAAACGAAGAAGGAAAGGTAGATTACAAAGAAGATTTCTTTGGTAAAGAAACCAACCTTACTGTTTCTGGTCAGCTTGAAGCTGAAACTTATGCTATGGCTTTAGGTCAAGTATATACTTTTGGGCCAACCTTTAGAGCAGAAAACTCGAATACTTCTAGACATTTAGCTGAATTTTGGATGATTGAACCAGAAGTAGCATTTAATGATTTAGCTGCTAATATGGATTTGGCTGAAGATTTTATAAAATATGTTATAAAATATACTATTGACAAATGTGAAGATGATTTAAAATTCCTAGAAGGAAGACTTTTAGAGGAAGAAAAATCAAAACCACAAACAGAACGTAGTGAAATGAGTTTATTACAAAAATTGAATTTTGTTTTAGAAAATAATTTCAAACGAGTATCTTACACAGAAGCTATTGACATTTTAAAAAGTAGTAAACCAAATAAAAATAAAAAATTCAATTATATCATCGAAGAATGGGGAGCCGATCTTCAAAGTGAACACGAAAGATTTTTAGTTGAAAAACACTTTAAATGTCCTGTTATTTTATTTGATTACCCAGCAAATATTAAAGCATTTTACATGCGTTTAAATGAGAATACAGAACCTGGAAAAGAAACTGTTAGAGCCATGGATATTCTTTTTCCAGGAATTGGTGAAATTGTTGGTGGTTCTCAAAGAGAAGAACGTTTAGATGTCTTAATTGAAAAAATGAAAGCACTTGGTATTGAAGAGGAAGAATTGTGGTGGTATTTAGACACAAGACGTTTCGGTTCTGCAGTACACTCTGGTTTTGGATTAGGATTTGAAAGATTGGTACTATTTGTTACAGGAATGACTAACATTCGTGATGTAATTCCTTTCCCAAGAACACCTCAAAACGCAGAATTTTAATATTCCTTATTTAATCGTTTAGTTGTATATTTGTTTATTAGACTAAACGATTAATAGTTTTTACGATCCCCATTTACAATGTTAAAACAAAGTTTACAATTCAAATTATCTCAAAAATTATCTCCTCAACAAATACAGTTGATGAAGTTAATTCAATTACCTACGCAAGCATTTGAACAACGTCTTCAAGAAGAATTAGTTGAAAATCCTGCACTAGAAAATGGTAAAGAAGAAAATTTGGAATATGATGAATACGATGATGTTTCAAATAATGATGATTATGACGATTATGAAGGTGAAAGAATTGAAGCTGAAGATATCAATATCGACGAATATTTAAGTAACGACGAGACACCCGATTACAAATATCAAGCAAATAATTATAGTGATGACGATGAAGACAACAGTATGCCTTTTATTGCAGGGGTAACTTTTCATCAAGATTTACTAAATCAATTGAATACGTTTATCCTTAGTGATGAAGAAAGAGATATTGCTGAATTTTTAGTTGGTAGTATTGACGATATGGGATATATCAGAAGAACTATCCAAGACACTGTAGACGACTTAGCTTTTACGCAAGGTATATATACTGATGAAAAAACAGTAACTAGAATTCTTGGAATAGTTCAAGAACTTGAGCCTTCTGGAGTTGCTGCCAGAGATTTACAAGAATGTTTATTATTACAATTAAAACACAAAACCCCTACCGATTCCATTGAATTAGCTATAGATGTTATCAAAAATCAATTTGATGCTTTTTCAAAAAAACATTATGACAAATTGCTTTTAAAGTATGAGATTTCTAAAGATCAGTTAAGAAAAGTAATCGATGAAATTGAAAAATTAAACCCTAAGCCAGGTGGCGCTTATGATGGCAATCAAAAACCTATAGAACATGTAGTTCCAGATTTTACCATAAAAATTGTTGATGGTGAATTAGAACTTTTACTAAACGGAAGAAATGCTCCCGAACTACATGTCTCAAAGGACTATCAAGAAATGCTACAAAGCTATAAAGTCACTTCTGAAAAATCCAATGCTCAAAAAGATGCAGTTCAATTTATCAAACAAAAATTAGATTCAGCAAAATGGTTTATTGATGCCATTAGACAACGTCAAGAAACACTTTATATCACTATGAATGCTATCATGTACTATCAAGAAGAGTACTTCTTAGATGGAGATGAAACCAAATTAAAACCAATGATCTTAAAAGACATTGCTGACCTAATTGGTCTAGATATTTCTACCATATCAAGAGTTGCTAATAGCAAATATGTTGACACTCCATATGGCACGAAATTAATTAAAGATTTCTTTAGCGAAGCTATGAAAAATGATCAAGGAGAAGATGTATCAACTATAGAAATTAAAAAAATACTAGAAGTAGTTATTAGTGAAGAAGATAAGAAAAAACCACTTCCTGATGATAAATTAGCTGAAATTTTAAAAGAAAAAGGATACCCTATTGCCAGAAGAACTGTTGCAAAATATAGAGAACAATTAGATATTCCTGTTGCAAGGTTGAGAAAAAAAATATAAATCACTAAAAAATGGATTTAAAAAAAATTCTACCTTTTTTCTCATACATTTATCATCCTATATTCATTTCTGTTTACGGTACCATTTTTTATTTTTTAGTTTCTAAAATGTACACCTATCCAACTTTGTTTTATATGACACTTTTACAAGTTGGGATTTTAACCTTACTATTACCCTTATCATTATATTATTTATTCTTTTCTATAGGACTAGTTAACTCATTTACAGAAGCTAGCTTAAAAGAACGCAAAATCCCAATAATAATTCAAGCTATCTTATTATTTATACTAATAAAATTTAGCTCTTCATTTGACAATATTCCTGAATTATACTATTTCTTTTTTGGAGGATTTTTAAGCTCTCTACTTGCATTTATTGCAGTATCACTTAAATTTAAAGCCAGTTTACACATGATTGCTATTTGTTTATTAGCAACATTTATCTACGCTATCAGTCTACATTTACAATTACCTTTAAAAAACAGTATAGCTTTTATTATTGTTTCAGTAGGCTTTGTTGCATCATCTCGACTACACATGAAGTCACACACACCTATCGAACTCATTATTGGTAGTTTTATTGGAATACTCTCTCAGGTTTCTTTTTGGTACTTTTGGTTATAAAATATAAAAGATAAAACCCACGTTAAAAGAATTCAATTCTAAATCCCTACTTTCCATCTTAACATTGTCAAAATTAGATTTCAAACCATAATAAGCGTATAAATTTATAGTATTATAACCAACACTCAAATAGGGACCATATTGAAGTTTTGTAAGTTCGTTGCTATTTTTTATATTATAACTTTCAGTGTTAGATTCAAAAATACTTTTGCTAGCAAACAAATAACTAACCTTAAAACCGGTATAAATTCTCCAAAATTTATGACTCTCATAACTTGCATTTCTCCAGCGAATTTCTAGAGGTAACTCAACATAATGCAGTCTAAGTTTACTTTTGTTATAGGAATCATCTATACTATATACATTAGATTCTGACGACTCTAAATTAGCAATTTTTAAATTATGTTTAATATCATTATAAGAATAACCTAGACCTAAACCTATTGCCCAATCCCTATTCTTTGAAAAAGGAATATCTCTTAAAAAACCAAAAGTTAGACCTGAAGAAAAGGAATATTGAGAATATCCACTAGGAGTATTTCTTAACAAATTATAGGTCACTGAAAAATAAAACTGATCTTCTCTAAAAAGTGAATCTGTGGGGATTTTTCTTTCATTCTCTTGCGAATAAGAAAGAAAAACAATTAGTAAATTAATTAATAGGAGAATCCTACTCATTCTATAAAGAATTAAAAATTATTTTATAAAATTAATAAAAAAAGGCACGCAATGCGTGCCTTTTATATATTTAAATGAAAAGATTAACTAATCTAAAGGATTCCCTTTATTTGTAGTATAGTTGACCTTTAATTGTTCAACTTTACGTAATTCAGTTTTGATATCTTGTATCAAACCCATTCTTACTTCTTTATCAATTTTTAAAGAAGCTGTTAAATATTTCTCAGCTTCAGAATTTCTCTCAGCTCTTTCTGTAATAACAAAACTTCTAATATCTGAAACAGATGAAATTTTATCATTTAACTGTATACGATCTGAAGTACCTAAAGAAGCATAACCTTGTTTTGGTTTACCTACATAAATATACATAAGATATTCTTTCTTGTGTAATTTTGCAGTTTGATCTGCTTTAGGCAATCTGTTCTCAATCATCAAATCACTATCTTTCATTGTAGTAGCAGTCATAAAGAAGAACAAAAGCATAAATACAATATCAGGTAATGATGCTGTAGAAATTCCAGGCGTACCAGCTGATTTTTTCTTTTTAAATTTAGACATAGTTTCTAAAACTTAAAGGGTTATTAGTTCTTTTTAGGTTCTGCTTCTGAAAGTCTCATAGGATATAAATCTTGAATTAATTTAACCTTTGGTTGCAACTCTTCTACTAAACCTTCTTGTGCTTTTGATGCTGGATCATTGGCTACATACTCAATTTCAGTATATTTTTTATTAAAACGTCTCATACTCTCTCTATCTCTTAAAAAATAGTAAGCGGCTACAAGTTCATTTTGAACAGCAATATACGTTTGATAAGTTGTTTGACCGTCATTCATTAAAGAGATAACTGCATCATCTGGTCCATCAGATGAATTTGGATCTTTCTTTCCTAAACAATAAGCACACTCTTGCTTACCATTATTATCTAAAAATTCAATAGCAGCTTGTCTTAAATCTTTAATATCCATTGGTTTTTCATTAACTAAAAGTTGATTATCCCTGTTCACAAGAACACGCATAATATTTCTTTCATTAATAGGTGGTACTGGTGGATTTTCTTCATATCTAGGCAATAATCTATTGATTCCCTGATCAACTCCAATGGTAGTTGTGACCAAGAAGAAGATTAAAAGAAGGAAAGCAATATCTGCCATAGAACCAGCATTTACCTCTGGTGCTTCTCTTTTTGCCATAATTATTTTTTAATTTTAGTGAATCCAGACCATACCATTGTTCCAATTGCAACAACTGTAAGGATATAAAAAGCATTTAATCCTGCTCCAACTAATTTTGTTGTTGAGCTAGAGTAAACTTCTCCATTAGCTTTAACTTCACCTCCATTTGCTAAAAGGTAAGAAACCAACATTACTGCTGCAAATAAAGCAACTGAAATTAAAGTCTTTTTTAAATTATCTTTGTCGGAAAACAAATTCTTTAAAACATATATCAATACAATACCAATGCAAACTGCAAGTACAATGTAAGATAAATAAATTAAAGGTGTAATCCATTTATTTTCTGCGCCATCTTCACTAGCTGCCATAAGTAATCCTAAAAACAGAATACCTAATACGGCAATGACAATAGCTGCAATTTTTGTTAACTTGTGTAAATTCATGAGAATTGTCTTTTTTTAGTTATTATTTACTGTAATCAGACAAGATGTCAATTAAGCTAATTGATGCATCTTCCATATCATTAACGATAGAATCGATTTTAGCGATAATATAGTTATAGAATATCTGTAAAATAATAGCTACTATAAGACCGAATACAGTTGTTAATAAGGCAACTTTAATACCTCCAGCTACTAATGATGGCTCCATAGATCCAGCAGACTGAATTTGGTCAAACGCCTCAATCATACCGATTACAGTTCCCATGAATCCTAACATCGGTGCTAATGCGATGAATAAAGATATCCAAGAAACGTTTTTCTCTAATTGTCCCATTTGTACTCCTCCGTAAGCTACAACAGCTTTCTCAGCAGAATCAATTCCATGAGATTGTCTGTCTAAACCTTGATAGAAGATAGATGCAACTGGACCAGAAGTATTTCTACAAACTTCTTTAGCAGCTTCTACACCACCCGACTTTAAAGCATCTTCTACGTCAGAAATTAATTTTTTAGAGTTTGTAGTAGAAAGGTTTAAATAAATAATTCTTTCAATAGCAATTGCTAATCCTAAAATCAAACAGATTAATACAATTCCCATAAATCCAGGACCACCTTCAATAAAACGTTGTTTCATTTTTTGAGTAAAAGTAGCTTCGTCATCATTTGTGGTAATAACCTCTTCGACAACTTCTTCGTCAGATGACACTGCTTCATCAGATGATACTGCTTCATCAGTTGCTACATCAACTTGTTCAGTAGCCATTGCAGTACTATCTGCATCAGTAGATTCTTGAGCTTGAATGTTACCAAAAGTCATAAGCCCTGTGATTGCTAAAATAGAAAATAATCTTTTCATCGCTTTTGTTCTTAATTTAATTAGTTAATTGGGTTAAATGTATAAAATTATTTATGAAATTAAAAATATTTTATTCCTGCGGAGAGGAAGGGATTCGAACCCTCGATGCCCTTTAGGGGCATACATACTTTCCAGGCATGCTCCTTCGACCTCTCGGACACCTCTCCATTGCTAATACTTCGATTTCAAGGGCGCTAAATAACGTAAAAATTCTCAGGTATAAAAATTTTAGTGTCATTTTTTACTATATTTCTCCTCTTAAGCTAGTTTCAAAAATTGTTTTGAACACTTTATGAGATACTTTTTGACCTAATAAATACATCAACTTTGTAATTGCTGCTTCTGTTGTAATATCATGTCCAGAAATAACTCCAATATCTTTTAACTGCGTACTCGTTTCATATTGCCCCATCGATACAGCTCCTCCACTACACTGTGTCACATTGATAACGTGAATATTCTTTTTTATTGCTTGTTCTAAATTGTTTATAAACCATTTCTCTGTTGGTGCATTTCCAGAACCATAGGTTTCTAAAACTATACCTTTAAGACTTTTTATATTTATAATTGCTTCAATAACTTCTTCAGTAATTCCAGGAAAAACTTTTAAAATAACTACATTTTGATCAAAACCAAGATTAACTTTCAATGTTTTATTTCCTTGATTTCTAATTATTGCTTCTTTATTTACTTTTAAATGCACACCCGACTCAGCTAATTCTGGAAAATTTGGAGATGCAAACGCATTAAAATGCTCAGCGCTAATCTTTGTAGTTCTATTTCCTCTATATAGTTTGTATTCAAAATACAAGCAAACCTCTTGTATAACTGATTTTCCCTTTTCCTTAAGAGAAGCAATTTGTATAGCTGTAATTAAATTCTCCTTCGCATCTGTTCTTAAGTCACCTATAGGAAGTTGAGACCCAGTAAAAACAACTGGTTTTGTAAGATTTTCAAGCATAAAACTCAATGCTGAAGCACTATAGGACATCGTGTCTGAACCATGTAAAACAACAAAACCATCAAATTTTGTGAAATTTTCTTGTATTATAGTCGCAATTTGTTGCCAATATTTAACGTTCATATTTGAAGAATCTATTGGTTCCTCAAATGAAATGGTATCAATTTCGCAATCAAGCAACTTAATTTCAGGGATTTTATTGAGCAATTTTTTAAAATTAAATGCTTTTAAAGCACCTGAAACAGCATTTTTCACCATACCAATAGTTCCACCAGTGTAGATTAATAAAATAGTTGGCTTATTTGGCATTGTGATACTTCATTTTATTAACAACAGGATTAGCATACATAGCTAAAAAACCGTCTCTAAGGGTAATATTATCAGTATCAATTCTCATTTCAAAACGTCTTTGAAATAATTGTTTTTCTTCTAAAGTGTAATATTCAATAAACTTTTCAGTATTATTTAAAATATCATAAGCAATATAATTTGTAGGCCATAATTTGTAATTTTGAAGAATAGAATCATCAATAACATTTGCTAAAGCTTGAATTTGCTTATTTGTATTATCATAATTAGTTTTAATTATGTCTAATTCATGTTCAATAATATCACCAACATGAATATGAATGTGTTTTTTTTGACCAATTATACCACTTAACAAAGTAATAAAATCTTCATTTTTCTCCTTTATATAAACCTCATCTTTAGCTTGAGCCAATAATTGAGGCATTTTTAAAGCATCAGTAGGGTCATATTCGTAGGAAATAGATACTGGAACAATTTTCAATTTTTTAAAAAAATCAGTTACATTATTCTCATCTGACGCCATAGCTACCATCTTCAAAACTCCTTGGTGTGTAGCATCATTACCATCTTTTGTACGTCCTTCTCTTTGCGCTATCCAAACAGAACGGTTCTCTTTTGATAAGAGATGATACATATATTCTGACATCTGTCTAGAACTTTGTAATAATTCTCTAGGCGTAAGACCTCTTTGTACTAAAAAATTCCTATTTAATTTAGACAATTTGGACACAAAATCCTTCTTAACTAGATTATCTCCAATAGCTGATGCTGTCATTACCAAACCATGATCAAACAAAGAAACGTTCAATAAAGATGTATCTAAAATAATATCTCTATGATTTGAAATAAACAAATAGGGTGTATGAGTTTCTAATTTTTCAAAACCAGATGTTGTCAATCCATCTGAACTTTTCTCAAGCACTTTCTGAATGGATTGGTACACAAAATTGATTTGAAAATCACGAATAGAATGTGTCTTTTTTAATTGTTCCCTCCAAACTTCATCAGCAACTTCCGGAAAGGTAAAATTCATCATTGCTTTCATCATAGGATGATTTAATGAAGAACACAAGGCTTCATTTACTTCAGAATCATAATAAGGGCGAATGCTATCGAATTTTGACATATTAATAAAAATCAATACACAAAAGAACAAAAAAAATAATTAATGAAGATGAATTCATCGTTAAATTCCGAAAATTGCTTGTGAATTTGCTGTCGTTATTCTTGCAATTTCTTCAATTGAAACTTGATAAATTTCCGCTAACTTTTGGGCAACCAGCAAAGTATAACTACTTTCATTTCTTTTTCCGCGATAAGGAACAGGAGCTAAATAGGGTGAATCTGTTTCTAAAACAATATGTTTCAAATCAATTTCTCTTAAGAATTGATCAATTTTTCCATTTTTAAAGGTAGCTACTCCTCCTATTCCTAATTTCATTCCTAAAGAGATGGCTTTTTGTGCTTGACCCAAATCTCCAGTAAAACAATGAAAAATACCAAATAAATCAGTTGCTTTTTCACTTTCTAAAACTTCAAAAACTTCATCAAAAGCATCACGACAATGAATATTTATCCCTAACTTATATTGCTTTGCCAATTGAATTTGATATTGAAAAGCCTGTTGTTGTTCTTTCAGAAAAGTCTTATCCCAATACAAATCAATCCCAATTTCTCCTACAGCATAAAATTTTTTTGAAGCCAATTCTTTTTCCACATGTGCCAATTCTTCTAAATAATTTTCCTTCACATAAGTAGGATGCAAACCCATCATTAAAAAAACATTGTCAGGATATTGTTGTTCCAAATCATACATTTTTTGGGTACAACTAGAATCTATTGAGGGTAAAAAGAAACGAGAAACACCTGCATTCATAGCTCGTTGTATCATTTCATCTCTATCTTGGTCAAATTCTTCACTATATAAATGGGTATGCGTATCGGTAAAATTTAATAAACTATTCAAAACTTTTTTATTTAGGCTACAAAAGTAAAATCTTTATTGGTTATAAACCAAAAAAGCCACTGAATGTTCAGTAGCTTTTAATTTTTACTCTTTTACTCTTTCTTATAGCTTCTTGATAATCTCCTGTGCTTTATCATAATCTTCAGCTTCATCTGATAGTGTTTCTAATATTATTTTTGCTTCATCATACTTTTTTTGTTTTAAGTTTGACAAACCTAAATACCATATTGCTTTCTCTTTGTATATTGAATTACCTTCTTTTATAAGTTGCAAAATCACTTCCGCTTTATCAAATTGATTGGTTTCAATTAATGCAATAGCATAAAAAAGATGCTCTTCTCCTCCAAAATCTTTTTGATCTATTTTTTCAAAAAAACCTATTGCTTTTTGATAGTCTTTTGCATTAAAGGCTTCTTCAGCTTCTTTTAAAGTATTATTTCCTTCACTTCTTTCCGTAAAATAAGCTTTTTCATGTTCTTTATAATCATTATATTCTGGTGTTCCATTTTGCATGAAAAACCATATCGAAATAAAAATGACTATTGTTGCCGCAATCGCAAACCATTTTGAATTTATTGGTATCACCTTGGTTTTACCCAAATTAGCTTCTTTACTGCTATATTGCTTTGAAATAAGACTCAAATTATTTTTAAAGTCTACTGTTTCATTAGAAAATTTAATTTTAAGAAACTGATTTGCTTCTTTATATAACTCAAAACTTTCTTTTAAATCTGTATCGTTTTGAATTTGGTTCTCAAAATTCAATTTTTCCTCTACAGTCATTTCATTTTGCAAATACTGTTCAAATACTATGTACACTTCTTCTTGCATCTTATTGATTTTTTAAAGATTGATAGTGAACCGATTCATGAATTAACTTTGTTAATTGTCCTGTACAAAGTGATTTCTTCTTTCTTACATAAGCGTAAGTTACCTTTAACTTTGTGGCTACTTCTTCCATGGTTTTAGTTACAAAACTCAATTTCAGTACCTCTTGACATTTTTCTCCTAATTTTTGAAACATTTCTTCAAATAAAGCTTGTTTTTCAGTAAAAATTTCGGTTTGAAACAGCATTTCTTGGAGCGATTCATCTTTAGATACATTATCATCTTGTAATGTTACCTCTTTATTAGAAGATTTTTTTAACTCATTTAACCAACGCCTTTTACAAAGCAAGAAAAAATAAGCATCAAATGGACACGTTAATTCTAAATTATTCTCTTTTGCTTGTTTATAAATAGTTATTAAAACTTCTTGAACAACATCTTGAGAGCTGTCTTCATCTCCACTATTCATTTTAATATGGTGTATCACTTTTGGAACAAATTTTTTATAAATGGTATTAATAATATTAGAATCATTATTCTTTAAACCTTCTATATACAATTGATCTTCATGCATTTTTTTTTCACTCATATCTACTTATTTGTTAGCTAAGATATAAAGATAGCAATTGATTCTAAAAAATGAAGGGTAACAATTATTTTCTTTAATTGATATGATAGTATAAATAAATTTTAAAAAAGAATAGTTCTTGAAAAAAGGTAACAATTCTAAAACAAAGTTGATATACTACAAAATAGCTATAAATTAAAAAACTTAGAAATCATGAAAAAATTAAATCTATTAAAAAAGAGAACAAACTTGTTATTAAAAATCTCCTTCTTATTCAGTTTAACCGCAATACTATTTATAAGTTGTGTAAAAAATGACGACAACGATTGTGATGGAAATTGCGACCCTAGACCAACAGCAGTTGAATTTGGTGCCATAAAAGAAGATGCTTTAAATGGAATTACACAAAATTTTCAATTAGATGTGGCCAATGGAACTACTACTTTTACTTCTGTAAATGGAGTTGAAATTGACATCAATCCAAACTGCATTACTTTAAATGGAAATGCAATTACAGGAACTATTGCAATTAAATATATTGAAGTATTTGATGGAGGAAACATGCTAGTAACGGACAAGACTACTATGGGAATGTTGCCAACTGGTGACATGGCTATGCTTATTTCAGGAGGAGAATTTTACATCAATGCTACTCAAAACGGACAACAATTAACACTCAATTGTAGTATGAACTTGAGAATTCCAGCTGATTTAACGGCAGCTGAACCAGACATGATATTATGGAATGGACAAATTGATGCAGACGGAAACTTAGAATGGAGAGAAGAAAATGACCCTGCTGGTGGTCAAGGTGGTGTATTTCTAGAACAAGGTGCCAATGGAGATGGTACTTATTATGCCTTCTTTAATAATTTTGGATGGACCAATGTGGATAAGTTTTACAATTTTACTGGCCCTAAAACACAAATTTTAGCCACTATCCCAACGGGCTATAATTTTGAAAATAGTGCCGTTTATTTACATTATGATGGAGAAGGAAATGCTTTAGCAAAATTAGATACTTATGATGCTGCAACAGGACAATTTTCTGAACACTATGGTCAAATTCCTGTTGGTTTAGCTTGTCATATTATTTTCGCCACCGAAGAAAACGGACAATGGAGATATGCTATTAAACCCGTTACTATTACAACTAACGCTATCTATAATTTCACTCTTGGAGAAACGGTTGTAGGAACAGAAGCACAATTAGTTGCTGCAATTAACGCTCTACCATAATTAGTTTAGTTTGTTTAGAAAAAGTGATGACTTGTTCGTCACTTTTTCTTATATTTAAACCTAAAAATTTAAAAATCATGTTAAAAAAAATAGTCCTTTTTCTTTTTCTTCTTGTTTTTGGTTTTGGACTTTCTCAAACTAAAATTCAAGATACTACTTCAAGGAAAGCTACTATTTTACCTAATCAAAATGGCAATACTTTTATTTTTGATTCTGAGAAACCAGTATTGAACCAAATTGCCGGTGCTCCTAAAGCATTTTATAGTTATTTTTGGGAACTTGGTGATGGAAATTTTAGCACAAAAGAAAAACCAAAACATACCTATAAAGAACCTGGTGAATATGAAGTAAGACTTTGGGCAACTAATAACTATGACACTGGAAAAACACCCACAACACGTCCTTCTAAAGTAAAAACCAATGAAACTGCTAGTATTTCTGACAATGAAATTCAACTGCTAAAAGACAATATTGAGCTAAGAAAAAATAGAGAACCATTACCTGATGAAGATTTCGTTATTGTTTTGAGTTATAAAAACGAAAAAGAATATGTGACCAATGGTACTATTTATTTTTATTATAATGAAAAAGAATTTAAAAACGATAATTTCGAATTACTTGAAATTAGAAATTATAATAATGAAAACATTATAGCATTAGGAAAAGATTTGGTGTATACCAATGATTATGATGATAATATTTCTTCTTATGCTTCAACAGAAAACATAATTTACAATTCTTATAAATTTCAAGATACTACAGAACGAAAAAACTTACCCTTATCTATTGAAGAAGCCAAACAGACTTTTAAAAATGGAAAAAAAATCACTTTTAAAAACCTCAATCCTAACGAACAACGTAATATCTTTTTCAGTTTGAAAACGACTCCTGAAATGATTAAAGACACTAGTGCGATTCTTAAAGTAAGAAGCATTTATGTGCCTGATGACAATTATGAAAATCATAAAATAAAAGACATGGAAATGGAAATTGTAACATCACATGATCCCAATAAAATGTCAACTAGCGGTTTGTTTATCAATTATCGATTGGTTCGTTTCAAACGCATAAAATTCAAAACGCGTTTTCAAAATGATGGAGAAGGACCAGCAAGAACTATTCGATTAGAAACAGATATTCCTGATATGTTTGACAAATCGACGCTTCAAATAGAAAGCATGTATCCAGAATGTCCCATTTGTCCTAAGAACGAAGAAGTACGTTACAGCTGTTTAGATACTTTAATCAAACAAAAACAAATCCTATTTACTTTTAAAAATATTTATTTGCCTGGAACCCAACAAAAAAATGTTACTGAAAAAGATTCTACTAAAGGATTTGTCAAATACAGTTTGAAATTTGGAGAAGACTTTCATAAAGTAGGTACTAAAAGCAGAACCAAAATTATTTTTGACAAAAACGAACCTATTATAACCAATTATTCTAGAACCCGATTTAATCCTGGAATTTCAATAGGTGTAAAAGCAGGATACAATTATTTTCCAAAATTGAATAATTCTAGAAGTTATTTCACCGGTTTCACTATTTCGCCTTTTAAATCCTATCGTTTTTATTGGCAAAGTGAATTTTATGCCAATAAACATGATTTTGAGAGTGAAAATACTAAAACGATTTCTGCAGAACCAGAGATAGTTGGCCCATTTGATACCGCAACTGGTACGGTTATAGATGCGGCTTTTGTAGGAAGAGAAAACAGTGTGGAAAAATCAAGAAAAATTATTGAAACCGTTCCTATTTCATTGCGTTATAACATCAATAATTACATAGGAGTTGGCTTTGGTCCGCAAATAACTACAATAATTGCATCAGAATCGACAAGAAATTCGACCATTCGTTATTATGAAATCACACAAGATCCTACTAGTCCTAATTCCTTGGTTTCTGGAAATGAATACAAGGAATTAGCAGAAAATAGTAGTCAAACCACTAATGAAAAAACACAAGTTCAGACCCAATTTTTCATAGACACTACTTTCGGATTTGCAAGAATTGGACCTAGCGTAGGTATTCGTTATTATAAAAATTTTAAAAACGATTTTGATTCGTGGCAATTTTATGCAATTTGGAAATTTTAAATTCTTCTGTTTCTTTTTTTTATTCACTATCGCTACATTTTCACAAAATTTAGAAGATACCATTTACGATGCTATAGATTCTTTTGTTGACAATCCAACTAAAAACGCATTATCAGAATTAAATCAAAAAGAAGCCGAATTTTCAAAATTAGCTACCTCTAAAGACGAACAACTTGCATTAGTCATTTTATACTGTAATAAAGGTTCGTTTGAAATGAAAAATAATTTTCAGAAAAATGCTATTGCTTCATACGAAAAAGCTTGGTTGTTGTTTTCAAATAATAATTTATCTAATTATGATATTACTGAATATTGTCTTAAACCTTTAGGTACTTTGTATACTAAGACTGGCAATTTTACTTTGGCAGAAAACATCATAAAAAAGTATATTTTTATGGCTGAAAAAGAGCACAATCAACCTACAATAATTTCTGGTTACATTAATTTATCGATTATTTACAAGACCATTGGCAATTATAAAACTGCCATTGAACTCCTTCAAAAAGTAGAAAAATATAAAAATAGCAGTATTCTTCAAAAAAAACGAATTCAAGAAGAATTGACATTGAATACAATTGGTTTACAAAAGAATAATAATTCTGTTGATATATTACAAAATGAAGTTGTCACCAATGCTATCCAGTCTTTGAAAACTAATGCTTTTTTGGCATTAAAGAATAATAATCCTGATGTAGCACTAAACTATTTCGAAAAAGCAAAAGTTGAATTTCTAAAAGGCAAATCCTTTGAAGCAAGAGAACTTGCTAAATTATATGCTGAAGAAGCTACTATTTATATTCATCTTAATGATACTGAAAAAGCTAAAAATTGTTTTACAAAAGCTCTAAAAACCTTGTTGCCTTTTGAGAAAAATTGGGTTGATCCAAAAAAAGCCAATTTATATCCAGAAAATACTTTTTTAATGATATTTGATGGCTTAGCATATCTTGAAAATGATACTACAAAAAAATTAAAATGGTATGACCTGAGTTTTTATGTGAGTGACTTAATAAGTGACCAACTTGTTTCACAAGAAGCTGAAATCCGGCATCAGATTGAAAACAGAAAACGAACTGAAAAATGTATGGATTTGTTATGGAACACCTATCAAAAAAATAAGGATTCCAATTACCTTGAGCTTGCTTTTCAATATGCTGAAAAAACAAAAAACACGGTTTTAAAAGAGCGAAACAATCAAAAAACATTGCTGGAACAATTTCCAAACAACAAAGACTTACAATTACAAAATCAATTATTAAGCAAGCAAGAATCGTTAATTAATGAATACATTCGATTACAAATCACTCAGGAAAATGGAACTCAATTGATCGAATTAAACAACGAATTGGCTTCACTTAGCATACAATTAAAAAATGCAAACAACAAAGTAAATCTTCAATTTGAAAACAAAACTGAAACTTCATTTTCATTAACTAGTTTGAAACAAAAATTAGAACAAGACAAAGCGCAATTGGTGTATTACTTTTGGACAAAAGAGAAGTGCTATTATTTTTATTTGAACACCAATCAAGTGACTTGGAATAAAATCGATTTAAACGAGAAAAATACATTTTTACTACAAAAATTCATTCACTTTTTTGATAATGCTAACAACATTAATGCTGATATTTTAGCATTCACTTCAACAGCAAACACTTTATACCAATTATTAGGCTTTGACCAATTCAAGAAAAATAAAAATCTAATCATCATTCCAGACGGATTACTTCATTTTGTAGCTTTTGATGCTTTGGTTACTCAAAAATCGACTTCTAAAAATTATAGTACTATTCCATTTTTGGTATACCAAAATAAAATTGCTTACCAAACCAATGCATCCTTTTATCTAAAAGGATTTAGACTTAAAAAAAATGATAAAATTGTTGGATTTTTTCCTGTTTTTAAAAACACCAATGCTTTTCTTGAATATTCTATTGCAGAATCTAAAGCTCTTGAGAAATACGAAGCCACTTTATTTATGAATGAAGCTGCTAATAGAACTAACTTCAAACAGAATGTGAGTCAATATGCTATAATACATTTATCTACTCATGGCACAAGTGGTTCTTTTAGTTCACCAGCAACTTTAGTTTTTTATGACGATGTGATGTTGGTAAACGAATTATATGGTTTGAAAAATTGCACACCCGATTTAGTAGTTTTAAGTGCCTGCGAGACTGGAATTGGTAAACTACAAAAAGGAGAAGGAGCTATTAGTATTGCTAGAGCTTTTCAATATGCAGGAGCCAAAAATGTATTGTTTAGTCTTTGGAAAATTAATGACTATGCTACTTCAGAAATTATGACTAATTTCTATGACAATTACACCTCTACACATTCGTTTTTTGAATCGAATTATCTTTCTAAAATAAATTATTTAGAGAATAAATCGATTACAAATGCTAAAAAATCGCCTTATTATTGGAGCGCATTTGTTTATTATGGGGCAATTGACGCTAATAAAACTGACTTTTTTTATTACTATGTATTTGGAATGCTTCTACTAATTATGCTATTTTTGACTTATGGAAGAATTGCAAGATTTCTTAAAAGAAAAAAAGTATAAAAAGATAAAATTCAGTGTTTTAAAAACGCAACATTTATTAATCAAAGCCACTTTAAATGATGTAAAAGGCACGTTTATTTTAGACACTGGAGCAAGTAATAGTTGTGTAGGCATTGAGGGAATTGAAAAATTTCAATTATTTGCAGAAATTTCAGAAACCAAAGCAGCTGGAGCTGGAGCTACTGGAATGGATACTCAATTATCTAAAAACAATCAATTAAAATTAAGCCATTGGAAAACTACCCATTTCAATGTCATCATTTTTGATATGAGTCATGTAAATGAAGCTTTAACTAGTTATAAAACCAAACCAGTTGATGGAATTATTGGTGCTGACATACTACTAAGTGGAAAAGCTATTATTGATTACTCGAATCATTATTTGTATTTGAAGTAGTATTTTGTTTTGAAAAAGCTATAAATTGTAAATAAAAGAAAACCCCAAACTCTTATACAAATTTTGGGGTTTTTATCTGAAATTTTTTATTTACTAAAGTTCCAAAGCTTTCTTAGGATTGTTGTCCATTAATAATTCTGCTGGATTTTCTAATGCTTCTTTAACAGCTACTAAGAATCCTACAGACTCACGACCATCAATAATTCTATGATCATAAGATAAAGCTACGAACATTACTGGAGCAATAACGATTTGTCCGTTTTTAACCACTGGTCTTTCCACGATGTTGTGCATTCCTAGAATACCAGATTGAGGAGGATTGATAATTGGTGTTGATAACATACTTCCAAAAACACCACCATTTGTAATAGTAAATGTTCCCCCTGTCATTTCGTCTACTGTAATTTGCCCATCACGAGCTCTAAGCGCTAATCTTTTTATTTCTGCTTCAACACCTCTAAAAGTAAGGTTTTCCGCATTACGCACTACAGGAACCATTAATCCTTTTGGTCCAGAAACTGCGATAGAAATATCAGCAAAATCGTACCCCACTTTATAATCACCATCCATCATTGAATTTACGTCTGGATATAATTCTAAAGCTCTTGTAACCGCTTTTGTAAAGAAAGACATGAATCCTAAACCAACACCATGTTTGTTTTTAAATTCATCTTTATATTGATTACGTAAATCATAAATAGCAGTCATGTCTACTTCATTAAAAGTAGTTAACATGGCTGTCTCATTTTTAGCAGCTACTAAACGCTCTGCTACTTTTCTACGCAACATAGATAGTTTTGTTCTTTCAGAACCTCTGTTTCCTCCTGTTGGAGTTCCCATAGAAGGCACAGCATTAGCAGCGTCCTCAGTAGTTATTCTTCCAGCTTTCCCTGTTCCTACAACATCAGATGGTTGTATGTTTTTTTCTTCTAATATTTTTCTAGCTGCTGGAGATGGAGTTCCTGAAGCATACGTTTTTTGAGTTTCAGCTGGAGCTTTAGGTGCAGAAGTTCCGGTATCTTGTTTCTTCTCTTCCACTTTAGCTTCAGTTTTAGGAGCATCTCCTTCTGGTTTTGCTGCACTAGTGTCGATTAAACAAACAACAGCTCCTACAGCCACTGCATCACCTTCTTCTGCTTTTAATGTAATTATTCCACTAGCTTCAGCTGGTAATTCTAAAGTAGCTTTATCTGAATCTACTTCAGCTATAGCTTGATCTTTTTCAACATAATCACCATCTTGTACTAACCAAGTTGCAATTTCTACTTCTGTAATTGATTCCCCTGGAGAAGGGACTTTCATTTCTAAAATCATATTCTTTTAGTTTAAAAGTTTACCCTTAGTCATTCCGAAAATTTGGAAAAGGGTTGACATTTGAATTTTTTTTATTGAACTATTGTTTTATCAAAAACCATTGCGATAGCTTTTGCTTGACGTTTTTTGGAACGTGCATAACTTCCTGCTGCTGGGGCACTATATGCTTTTGGCGAAGCCAATCTTAATTTTACTAAATCAAAATTCATTAACATATAACTATAAGCTCCCATATTTTTAGGCTCTTCTTGCGCCCAAACATAATCATCTACATTAGGATAGCTTGCTATAATTTCTTTGATTTGATTTACTGCTAATGGAAATAATTGTTCTAAACGAACAACAGCAACATCATTTCTTTCTAATTCTTCTCTTTCAGCAGTAATATCATAATAGACTTTTCCAGTACAGAAAACCAAAGATTTTATGGCTTTCTTATCCGTTATATTTGGATCATCTAAAATTTCTTGGAATTGACCGTTTGCCAATTCTTCTACTGTTGAAACTGCTAACGGATGACGCAATAAACTCTTTGGTGTAAACACAATTAATGGTTTACGGAATTTACTTTTCATCTGTCTTCTTAACAAATGGAAGAAACTGGCTGGTGTAGTACAATCTGCAACGTACATATTGTGTTTGGCACACATTTGTAAATAACGTTCCATTCTTGCAGAAGAGTGTTCTGCTCCTTGGTTTTCATAACCATGAGGTAATAACATTACCAATCCGTTTTGATTGTTCCATTTATCTTCACCTGCAGAAATATATTGATCAATCATAATTTGGGCTCCATTTGAAAAATCTCCAAATTGCGCTTCCCAAATGGTTAAAGTATTAGGAGAAGCTAAGGCATATCCATATTCAAAACCAACCACTCCATATTCTGAAAGCAGTGAGTTGTAAATATAAAAATCTCCTTTTCTGTCCTTAATATCATTTAATAAAACTACTTCTTCTTCTGAATCTTCTACTTTTATAACTGCATGACGATGGGAAAAAGTTCCTCTTTCTACATCTTGTCCAGAAATACGAACATCATAGCCTTCTTTTAATAAAGAACCATACGCTAATAATTCACCCATTGCCCAATCTAACTCATCTTTTACGAAATACATATTATTTCTATCCTTGATGATTTTTGTGATTTTGTTAATGAATTTCTTATCCGAAGGTAATTCACATATTGTTTTTGCAATTTCCGTTAAGCTATTTTTATCGAAAGAAGTATCTTGTTTTTTAAGCATCCCTTCATCAGAAACCTGCTCAAAACCAGTCCATACATTTTGCATGAAAGGCGTTATAACTGTTAAATCTTTCTTACGAGATTCTTCTAAATTTTCATCTAACTTCGCTTTGTATTTTTCTTCTAATTCTTTAACGTAATTAGCATCAATAATACCTTCACTTCTCAATTTTTCAGCATAAATATCTCTAGGATTTTTATGTTTAGAAATGGCTTTATATAAAATTGGTTGTGTAAACTTAGGTTCATCACCTTCATTATGTCCATATTTTCTATATCCTAGCAAATCAATAAAAACATCTCCACCAAATTCCATTCTATAATCTAAAGCAAATAACATTGCATGTACCACTGCTTCAGCATCATCTGCATTTACATGTAAAACTGGAGAAAGAGTAACTTTAGCCACATCCGTACAATAAGTTGATGATCTCGCGTCTAAATAATTGGTTGTAAAACCTACTTGATTATTAATCACAAGATGAATGGTTCCTCCAGTTTTATAGCCGTCTAGTTTTGCCATTTGAACAATCTCATACACTATTCCTTGACCAGCAACAGCTGCATCACCATGAAGCGCTATAGGCAACACTTTAGACGCATCATTAGGGTGATTTCTATCTTGTTTTGCTCTGGCTATACCTTCAATAACAGCTCCAACTGTTTCTAAGTGAGAAGGATTTGGTGCTAAGTTCAAATTTATTTTTTTTCCCGAATTCGTTTTTCTGTCTGATGTTAATCCCAAATGATATTTTACATCACCATCGAAATACATATCATCATCATAATCTTTTCCGTCAAATTCAGAGAAAATATTTTGTGTGTTTTTACCAAAAATATTAGCTAACACATTCAATCTTCCTCTATGAGCCATTCCCATTACAAATTGCTCCACTCCTTTTTCTGCTGCTGCTTCAATTAAAGCATCTAGAGCAGGAATTGCAGCTTCACAACCTTCTAAAGAAAAACGCTTTTGACCTACATATTTAGCATGCAAAAAAGTTTCAAAAGAAATAGCTTCATTTAATTTTCCCAAAATATTTTTCTTTTGATCTGCAGAAAAATTAGGTTGATTGTCATTAATGTCTAATCTGTTTTTAATCCATTCTTGCACTTTAGGATCTCGAATATACATGTACTCAACACCTATAGAAGAGCAATAAACACTTTCTAGGTGCTTAATTATATTTGCTAAAGTACTTGGCTGCATATTGACTATCTTGGCTGCATCGAAAACAGTATTTAAGTCTGATTGCGATAATCCAAAATTTTCAATAGCTAAAGTAGGTGAATATGTTCTTCTGTCTCTTACAGGATTTGTCTTAGTGAACAAATGTCCGCGAGTTCTATATCCTTCAATTAACTTTAGAACGTTGAACTCTTTAAGTATTTTCTCAGCATTTTCAGTAACTCCAACATTTCCATTTGCCATTGCTGACAGTTGTTCCACTGGATTTGCAAACTCATTTGCAAAATCAAACCCTTGGAAAAAACTCCTCCAGCTAGGTTCAACAGTATCTGGGTTTTGTAAATATTGATCGTATAAATCTGCGAAAAAAGCTGTATGAGCAGCATTTAAAAAGGAAAACCTATCCATATATCTTGTCTAATGACGATTTGGTTAAAAAATATTATGCAAAAGTAAAACATTTGCTATAATCTTTTAAAGAAAATTGTACTTTTATAACATAATTTTTTTAGAATCGATACTATGAAAAAGAAAAAACAAGTCTTTTTAACATTTTCTTTTATTTTAATGCTTTTTATAACCTCTTTAAGCAAAGTTAATGCGCAAGAAAACGAAACAGTTAAATCAAAAAGTATATTCTGGGAACGAGTGCAATTTGGAGGTGGTTTAGGACTTGGTTTTGGCAATGGTTATACTAACATAACTGTTGCTCCTAGTGCTATTTATAATTTTAATGAATATGTTGCTGCAGGAATAGGCACTCAGTATAGTTATGTCAACCAAAAGGGTTTTTATCAATCCAATATTTATGGAGGAAGTATTATAGCTTTATTTAATCCTATTGAAGTAATTCAGCTTTCTACTGAAATTGAACAATTACGAGTAAATACTTCTTATGACCCTTTTTATGGAGGAGATACAGATAATTTTTGGAATACTGCCTTATTTGTAGGAGCTGGATATAGAACTCAGAATGTAACACTTGGTATTCGTTATAATGTTTTATATAAAGAAAACCAAGGTGTTTATGCTGATGCTTTTATTCCTTTTATTCGAGTTTATTTTTAAAAAATGTTAAAACAATTATAGTTTTTCTGTAACACATTTAACTATGATTAACTTTTTTTTTCTACACCTAAGTCTATATTTGATACAAATAAATTTAAAACTTTAGATATGAAAAAATTAATTTTAGCTTTGACCCTATCGTTAATAGTTAACGGTCTTTATGCAGAAAATAAAAAAAAGGAAATCAAGAAAAAAGAAGTTGCTTCAGATTGCTGTACTGCAACATTAACTTACAATGGACAGTATGTTGACCATGAAACAGTATGTGGTTTTATAACTACTGGAGACAATTGTCAAGTTGCAAAAGACAAACTTCTTAAAAGACATCCAGAAGCAACATTAACTAAAGCTGAATAAAAGACTTTTATGTTAAAAATAAACCACTACAAAATAATTGTAGTGGTTTTTAATATTGTAAAAATGAAAAAAACACTTTTTTCCATACTCATATTATTAAGTTTAAAAACATTCTCTCAAACTTACGAAGTTGAATATAGTCTAGAGCAAACTGCTAAAAATATAAATCTTATTACTAATATTAAAGCCTACCTAAAAGGTAATGGCAAGTATTCTATATATGAAGAAGATTTTGAAAGGAGCAGAACAAATTCGGGAACTGATTCAGAAATCATTTCACTCAATAGAAATCCAATACTTTACAAAGAAATTTTAGAAAAAAAAATTTTCTTTAAAGACCAAATAAGATTTAATTTTTTTGATATTTTGGACTCTACTTCAGTTTTCAAGTGGGAAATTCAAAAAGATACCAAAACTATTTTAAACTACAAGTGTCAAAAAGCAGTTTGTGAATTCAGATCAAGAAAATATGAAGTATATTTCACAACTGAATTAACGTTTTCTGATGGACCATGGAAATTTTATGGCTTACCAGGATTAATACTAGAAGTTTACTCAAATGACAATGTCGCTACCTTTCATTTTATTGCGGAAAAAATAAAAATCAAGAATGAAACAGAAAATATTAAAAATCCATATATAAATAAAGAACTAATAACCTTTGATGATTATGTTAATATTTATCGAAAAAAATACGATGAATCTTTATACAGAGTAGTTAATGAAAATGGAGAAACAAGACCAATGAGTAAAGGATTTAGAGAATATTTTATACATGAATAAATATATATTTATAATATTATTTATAAATAGCATTTCATTTTCCCAAACCTTAAAAGGAACCGTAACTGACTCAGTAGGTGTTGTACCTTTCGTAAGTATACTTATTAAAGAAAAAAACAACTTAATTACTCAGTTTACTACAACTGATAATAATGGTAAATATCAAATACTATTAAAAAACAATAAAGACTCTTTATTTGTTGAAGTTTCTAATTTGTCTTATGAACCAAACATCATTTATTTAAAAGATTACACTGCTAATAATAATCAAATAACTGTAAATTTCAAACTAAATGCCAGAACAACTAAATTAAAAGAAGTTATTGTTGAAAAAAAAATACCAATTACTATTAAAAAGGATACTTTAACTTATAATCCAGAAAATTTTAAAGATGGTAGTGAAAAAGTGGTTGAAGATTTATTAAAAAAATTACCTGGTATAAAGGTAGAAGATAATGGAGAAATAAAATACAGAGGCAAAGCTATTAAAAAAATGCTTTTAGATGGTGATGATTTATTTGACTCTCAATACACTATAGGTAGCAAAAATATTAATGTTGAAATGATTGACAAAGTACAAGGAATAGAAAACTATGAAGAAAATTCTTTGTTAAAAGGAATTTCTAACTCAGACGATGTAGCTTTAAATCTTGTACTTAAAAAAGGGAAAACTGATTTTTCAGGCAATGCAAATTTAGGTTATGGTTATAAAAACATGTATAATTCCAACATTAATGGTTTAGCTATAAATAGCAAGATTAAAGGATTTGGTGTAAGCTCATTTAATAACGTAGGACAAAATAGTACCCCTTATAATTTTGATTCAGATATAATTTCAGTTGAAAACCAAAAAAATAAGAATTTAATTGCTAAAGAACTAATTAATCAAGGTAATTTCTACTCCTTTTTAGATGATAGTTTTCATAGATTAAACAACAATTTCTTCACTAGTTTAAATATACTTACAAAAGCTTATAGAAAATCTAATCTTAAAATAAATACTAGTTTCTACAGTGATAAACTGAAAAGAGTTAATGAAAATAATTCATCAATTACAACTAATAATGATGTTTTTTCAATAATTGAAAATAATAGTATTAAAAAAAAACCAACATTGTTTGATTTTAATTTTGCTTATTTAAACAATGAGAAAGAAATGTTTCATTGGAATTATATTGGTAAATTTTTCTATCAAAAAACAAATTATAATGATATTAGTTCAAACAATTCTTTTGTTCAAGAAAACACCGTCAACACAAAATCATTTTTAGTTAATCAAAATTTCAGCAGTACTTATAAAATTTCAGATAGTATAGCGTTAACATCAAATTTTACATATACAAGAAGTAAAGCTCCTCAAGATTTATATCTTACTCCAGGAACTATAATTGATTTAAACAACTCAATTATTAGTAAATTCCAAAACAGTACTTTCGATAAAGAAAATATAAATCTAAATTCATCTTTATTTTTAACTAATAAGAAAATAAAATTTGGGCTACATACATCTTTTTTTAAAACATCAACTTCCCTAATTTCTTCATTAAATGATGAATTTAACAACAGCATTGATAAAAATTATAAAAATGACAATAAATATGATTTATTACATTTTAAAATGAATCCAGTTTTTATTTTTAATAATAAGAAGTATTCATTTAAAATTGGACTTAATACTTTTTATAATAATATTTCTTTTAATAACTATATCAAAAAAACAAAAATTAACGAAGATGATCTATTAGTTTCACCTAGTTTAACTTTTATATATAGATTTAATAAAAAAAACAACACTTCTTTTAAATATTCATTCAATCAAATTTTGCCAGAGGAAGACAAACTTTTTGATGGGATTATCCAAAGAAATTATAGAAACTTTGCCTCTAACGATTTTTCACTTCAATATTTAAAAACTCATTCCTATCTAATAAATTATAATTTTAATGATTATTTTAATCTAAAACAATTCTCAATAAATTTAACTCATGATTACAGAGAAAATAATTATTTTTACAAAAGCATAATAAATCAAAACATTAGTATTTCGAATGCTTATTTTGCCAATATTGGAAATAAGGATTATGGAATAAATCTATCTGGAGAAACTTATCTCCATCCTTTAAGAACAACCATTCAAATGAGTAGCAACTATTCTTTATCTTTTGACAAGAATATCATTAATAATTCTGAATTAAGAGATATTCTTGGAAAAACATTTTATTCACAACTAACTGCAAGAACAGGTTTTAATTCAAAAATAAATTTTTCAAATAAAATTTCTTTTATAAATAACTCATTTGAAGTTAAAAAAACTGCAATAAAAAATAATTTCAATAGCTTAACCGATCAATTTAAGATAATGTATAGAAATAATGCTAAAAACTTTAAAGTGGATTTTATAAGTAATTTTATTTCTCCTGATTTAAATCAAAATAATAATTATGTCTTTCTTGAAACTGAAATAAGTCACACTCCAAAGAATAAAAAAATTAGTTACTCCTTAATTGGAAAAAATTTAACTAATAATAAAACATTTGAAACAAAAAGCGTTTCTGATTATTCAAGCTCTATCAGTTCACACAATTTAATATCGAGGTATTTAATGTTAAAAGTTACATTCGGTTTCTAAACCAAACCTTTTGCCATTCCCTTTTTAGAATAAGAAAGGTAACTTGTTCTGCAAGTTCAACTAAATCAGAACCGTCTAGTTTCATAATTTCGCTTTCAGAAACATCAATTATATAGAGTAAATTAAGATATTCGGCAAATTTATATTGAATCAGTTTGTATATTTTTTCATGAACCAATTCTTTAAACTGGAATGGAAAAATATCCAAAGGAATATCAACAGGTTCATTTGCCAAAGCAAAATCCTTGTTCGTTTGTTCAATCAGTTTAAAATACAAGTGATTTTCTTCTGACTGATTAATTAAGTCATCAATATTAACTGGTGGTTGGTACATACATTTTCTAGTTCAATTTCAATAACAATTTCACAAACCAAATTCAAAACTAAAATTGACTTTTGAAACTAAATTTACTATTCTACACATTTCTTTTCATTAGTTTTTCTCCAAAAGCTCTCAAAATATTCTTTTTATCATTGGAAACATCCATTTTATCTAATGTTTCAAATGCTTTCATGGTATAATTCTTAATTGCTTCTTGAGTAGCATTAGCTGCACCTGAACTCATAAAAATATCTTTTACTGAATCAATTTTATTTATGTTATCGTTAGGTTGAATAGAAAACAAATGCAATAGCTGTTCTTTATCTTCTTCTTCGCTAAATTCTAATGCTTTTAAATACAAATACGTTTTCTTATTCTCTATAATATCTCCTCCAACTTGTTTACCAAAAGTCTCTGGATCTCCAAAAGCATCTAAATAATCATCTTGTAATTGAAAGGCAATTCCTAAGTTTAATCCAAAATCATATATTAGATTAGCATTTTCATTTGAAGTTTCCGAAACTATTGCTCCCATCTTCATTGCTGCACCTACTAGAACAGCCGTTTTATATTCAATCATTTTTAAATATTCAGGAATAGTAACATCATCTCTTGTTTCAAAATCAACATCATACTGTTGTCCTTCACAAACTTCTAAAGCTGTTTTACTGAATAATTTTGCTAATTTCTGAAAAACAGTTGGTTCATAGCTTTCAAAAAATTGGTATGCCAATATTAACATAGCATCACCAGAAAGAATACCCGTATTTAAATCCCATTTTTCATGAACCGTTTGATTCCCTCTTCTTAGTGGTGCATCATCCATAATATCGTCATGAATTAATGAAAAGTTATGAAAAACCTCAACTGCTGTTGCTGCATTAATTGCTTTTTCATAGGAAGCATTAAAAATTTCTGCAGTCATTAAAGTTAAAACAGGTCGCATTCTTTTTCCTCCTAACGAAAGAATATAATCTATAGGCTCATATAAATTTTTTGGGTCTTTAATCGTTTTTAAATGGTCAAAATGATTGTTTATAATTTCTTGATATTGGCTAATTGTGTGCATTGTAAATAATAAAGATTCTTCTACAAAAGTAAGTTTTTTATTTTGAGAATTAATCATATTAATTAATAAGAATACGCTTCTTAAGTTAATGTTAAATTTATGTAAAAACTTAGGAAACTTTTTTTGTATTAAAAGTTTCCGTTCTATATTTGCACAGAATTTAAAGCAACATATTTAAAATGAATTTAAAAAACCTATGAAAGATCAAATTTTAGATAAAGCAACAGACATGTTCCTTACACTTGGATTCAAGAGTGTAACCATGGATGATATTGCTTCTGAAATGGGAATTTCTAAAAAAACCATCTATCAGCATTTTTCAAACAAAGATAGTTTAGTGAAAGCCTCCACAAGTAACTTATTTGAAAAAATTTCATGTGGAATTGATGATATAATTTTAGCTGACAAAAATCCAATAGAAGAACTTTTTGCTATTAAAGATTTTGTAGTACAGAATTTAAAAGATGAAAACACTTCACCTATTTATCAATTACAAAAGTATTATCCAAGAATTCACAAATCTTTAACGATAAAACAGTTCGAAAAAATGGGAAGTTGTGTAGTCGAAAATCTAGAAAAAGGCATCTCTTTAGGATTATTTAGGAAGGATATCGACAAGGAATTGATTAGTCGCTTCTATTTTGCAGGAATGACTAGTATTAAAGATGTAGAAATTTTCAACCCAAAAAACTTTAGGCCAAGAGAAGTACAATTAAAATACTTAGAATACCATTTAAGAGGTATTTGCACGCCAAAAGGAATAGACGTTTTAACAAATATAATAACCAATAACTAAAAAATGAAACATAAGATTGTAATACTCATATTACTTTTTGTAAGTTTTGTAAATGCTCAAGAAGAGAAGAAAGAATATTCTTTTACACTTCAAGAAGCAATAAATTATGCTATACAAAACAATTACAAAGCAATTAATGCAGGTAGAGACATAGAAGCTGCAAAACAAAAAAAATGGGAAACAACCGCTAGTGGTTTACCTCAAATCAATGGAACTGTAGGGTATCAAAATAATATTGTTATTCAAAAATCAGTAGTACCTGCTGAATTTTTTGGTGGAAACCCAGGTGAGTTTGCGGAAGTAGAATTCGGAACCAAACACAATATGAATGCAAGTGCTTCTTTGAGTCAATTAATATTTGATGGTTCATACATTGTGGCATTACAAGCCTCAAAAACATACTTACAATATTATCAGAATTACAAGGTTAAGACTGACAATGACATTAGAGAAATGGTTACTAACTATTATGGGAATGTTTTGTTAGCTAAAGAAAACATTGCTATTTTAGAAAAAAACAAAGCAACTCTAGAAAAAAACTTGTTTGACGCTCAAGAAACATATAAAAATGGTTTGATTGAGGAAGAAAGTGTTGAACAGCTTCAAATTACATTAGCTTCAATTAGTAGTAGCTTAAGTAACACCACTCGTTTAATTGACATTTCTACTAAAATGTTAAAGATTACGCTTGGTTTAGATATTGAAGATCAATTAACACTAACTGAAAACTTAGATGATTTGACTGCCAAAAAAGTAGACTTAACTTTTGGAAGCGATTCTTTTAATGTTCAAAATAATATTGAATATCAAATTGCTGAGAATTTTAAAGAACAAAGAAGATTAGAATACAAATTACAAAGAGCTGCTTATTTACCAACTCTTTCAGCTACTGCAAATTTTGGTTATAATACCTTTTCTAACGAGTTCACCTTCTTACAACAAGATCAAAAATGGTTTAATTTTTCAACTATAGGAGTAAATTTAAATGTTCCTATTTTTAGTAGTTTTGGAAAAAGAGCCAAAAGTCAACAAGCAAAAATCGCTTTAGAACAAGCTGAGACTCAATTAACAGAAGCTGAACAAATGCTTAAACTTCAATTCGAATCTGCAAAAAGCGATTATGAATATAGTATTGAACAATATGCTACTTCAAAATCAAATTTAAAATTGGCAGAGCGTATAGAAAACAAACAACAAATTAAATTTAAAGAAGGACTTTCTACAAGTTTTGAGTTTACTGAAGCACAACGTCAACTTTATTCTGCGCAACAAAGTTATCTTCAATCCATGATTGATGTAATTAATAAAAAAACAACTTTAGATAAAATAACAAACCAACAATAATACTTTCTTAAAATGAAAAATATATATATTACTCTAATCGTTTCACTTGTACTACTTTCTTGTGGTGGTGATAAAAAGAACTCAACTGCTGCTGTAATTGAAAAAGGAAACTTAGAACAATTAAGAGCAAAAAGAGGAGAATTAGTAGCTCAATCAGATGCTATTGTTAAAGAATTAGCTTTATTAGATGATGCTATTGGTAAACTAGACGAAAACCATAAATTAGCATTAATTACTACAATACCTGTAAAAGACACTATTTTCAATCACTATCTTGAACTTCAAGCAACTGTTCAAACAAAAGAAAACATTGTATTAAATGCAGAATTTGCTGGTGTTTTACAACAAGTATATGTTAAGGAAGGACAAAAAGTATCAAAAGGTCAAACATTAGCTAAAATAGATGATGGTGGGTTAAGTTCGCAATTAGCTCAAATGGAAACTCAAGCTGCTTTAGCAAAAACAACTTTTGAAAGACAACAAAATCTTTGGAATCAAAAAATAGGTTCTGAAATTCAATATCTACAAGCTAAAACAAACTATGAAGCACAATTGAAAGCAGTTTCTCAAATGAAGTCTCAAGTTGGAAAAACAATTGTTAGAGCTCCTTTTTCTGGAACTATAGACGATATTATTACTGACAAAGGGAGTGTAGTTAGCCCAGGAAGTCCTATTATGAGAATCGTAAACTTAGGCAATATGTATCTTGAAGCTGAAGTTCCTGAAAAAAACATAGCTACTGTTAAAAAAGGAACAGATGTAATTGTAGATTTTCCAATTTTAGGCGAAACTATTAATGCTAAAGTTACTCAAGCAAGCAACTATATTAATCCGGAGAATAGATCTTTTAATATCCAAATAAATATTCCTAGTAAAAACGGACAAATAAAACCCAATTTAACTTCGAAAGTTCAAATTAAAGATTATTCAAATCCTAAAACAATCATTGTACCTATTAGTATTATTTCTGAAAATGCTGATGGAGAACAATATCTTTATGTAGCTGAAAATGTAACCAAAGATGGTCAGGCTGTAGCCAAAAAAGTAATTGTAAAAACAGGATTGTCTCAAGGTAATTATATTGAAATAACTGAAGGAATTAAAGACGGAAACTTAGTCATTAGTGAAGGAGCTCGTAGTGTTAAAGACGGACAAAAAGTATCCATAATAAAATAAGTAAAGAATGAGTACTACAAACACCAATAAAGAATTTAAACTATCATCATGGGCCATCGAAAATAAGATGACCATATATGTAGCGATGGTAATGTTCTTATTTTTAGGTCTTTCGGCTTATTATAGTATGCCAAGAGAGGATTTTCCTGAAATTAAAGAAACAAAAATATACATTAGCACGGTTTATCCTGGAAATACGGCTGAAGATATCGAACGTCTTATTATTGATCCATTAGAAGACGAAATAAGAAATGTTAGTAATGTCGTTAAAGTATTATCTACTTCTCAAGAAGATTATGGGATAATTACAGTAGAATTTGACGAGAAAATCACCGTTGAAGCAGCTAAACAAAAAGTTAAAGACAAGATAGATACAAAAATTGGAGGAGAAGACTGGCCAACCTTTAATGGTGCTAAAGTCGAACCTAATGTTTTTGATTTAAATCTTTCGGAAGAAGTTCCTATCTTAAATATTAACATTCAAGGAGATTATCCTGTAGATAAATTAAAAGTTTTTGGAGAATATCTTGAAGATGAGATTGAAGCTTTAGATGAAATCAAACAAGTTGATATTCGTGGAGCTCAAGAAAAAGAAGTTGAAGTAGCCGTTGACATTTACAAAATGATGGCTTCTAAAGTGAGTTTTGATGATGTAATCAATGCTATTAGAAATGGAAATGTTACCATGTCTGCTGGAAACTTAATTGCTAATGGTCAAAGAAGAACGATTAGAATTTTGGGAGAAGTGGAACAGCCTAATGATTTAGAAAACTTTGTAGTAAAAACTCAAGGTGGTGCCGTCTATCTAAAAGATATTGCAAAAGTTACCTTCAAAGATGTTGACAAAACCACTTACGCAAGAGAATTTGGTAAAAGTGTTGTGATGCTAGACGTTAAAAAACGTGCTGGTAAAAACATGATTGAAGCCACTGAAAAAATTAGAGAAATTGTTAAAAAGGCTGAAGAAAACTATTTCCCAAAAGACTTAAAATTAACATTAGCGAACGACCAATCATCTAGAACCTTAAATCAAGTAGATGACTTAGTAAACAATATTATTTTTGGTATCATACTAGTGGTTGGTGTCTTGATGTTCTTCTTAGGTTTTAGAAATGCACTTTTCGTAGGTTTTGCAATTCCTATGTCTATGTTCATGTCATTTATGATTCTTAATTTAATGGGATACACCATGAATACCATGATTCTATTCGGATTGATTATGGGACTTGGAATGCTCGTTGATAATGGAATTGTAGTTGTAGAAAATGTATACCGACTCATGGAAGATGAAGGCATGAGCAGGATTGAAGCAGCTAAAAAAGGAATTGGTGAAATTGCATTACCAATTATAATTTCTACTGCTACAACAGTTGCTGCCTTTGTACCACTAGGTTTATGGCCAGGAGTAATGGGTCAATTTATGAAATATTTCCCGATAACTTTATCAGTTGTATTAGGTTCCTCTCTTTTTGTAGCTATCTTTTTTAACTCAGTATTAGTATCCCAATTTATGGATATTAATGAAAAAATATTGTCTAGAAAAGCATTAATTAGATTGAGTATTATACTTATCGGAATAGGGGTTTTTATTGTAATATTTGGTGGAGCTGTGAGAGCATTAGGTTCTGTAATGATTTTTACAGCTATTATGTTCTGGTTGTATAAATATGTAGTTAAAGGTTGGACAACGTCCTTTCAAAATAAAGTTTTAACAAAATGGGAAAACTGGTATGAAAGTGGTTTAAAATTCTTTTTATCTGGCAGAAAACCTTTCGTTGTTGTAATAGGAATGTTTATTATGTTCTTACTAGTTCTTGGATTATATTTTGGATGGAGTGTAGGAAGTGGTCGAACAAAAGTAGAGTTCTTTCCAGATAACACTCCTAATCAAATTATTGTTTATATTGAATACCCTCAGGGAACAGATATTAATAAAACAAATGAAATTACCACATCGATAGAAAAAAGAGTATATGCCGTTTTGAACGAAAAAATAGGAGAAGATGAAATTATCAATCCAGAAGACAAAACCAACTATTTAGTTGAAAGTGCTGTTTCTCAAGTAGGTGAAGGAGCTGGAAATCCTCAAACGGATGGAGGATCAACTGCAGAAATGCCTCACAAGGGAAAGATTACTATTTCCATGAGAGAATTCAAATTCAGAAACGGTTTAAATTCGGAAGATTTACGTAAAAAAGTACAAGCTGCTTTAAAAGACATCTATCCTGGTGTTTCGATTTCGGTCGAAAAAGATGCAGTAGGTCCACCCGCAGGATATCCTATCAATATAGAAATTAAAGGAAACGATTATACTGAATTAATTACTACTGCTGAAAGAATGAAAGACTTCTTAACGACAAAAAACATTCCTGGTGTAGATGAGTTAAAAGTAGATGTAAATAAAGGAAAACCTGCTATGAAAGTAGTTGTAGATAGAGCTAAAGCAGGAGAAATGGGTGTTTCAGCTGGACAAGTTGGAAATCAATTACGTCGTTCTATTTTTGGAGAGAAAGCAGGTATCTATAAAAACGATGGTGAAGATTATGATATTTATGTGCGTTTTAATGAAGAAAATAGATATAACAAAAGTGCTATTTTTAATCAAAATATAACTTTTAGAGATATGGCTTCTGGCCAAATTAAAGAAATTCCAGTTTCTACGGTAGCCTCTCAGAAGAACACTTCTTCTTTCAGTGCTATCAAACACAAACAATACGAACGAGTTGTTATTTTATATTCGGCATTATCACCAGGTTTTACTGATGCAGGAGCTGTTGTAGCTCAAATTCAAGCAGAAATGGGTAATTTTGATGCTCCTAAAACAGTAGAATTTGATTATACAGGACAATTAGAGGAACAAGGAAAACAAATGGCTTTCTTAATGGGAGCATTAGTAACAGGATTATTCTTAATCTTTTTAATATTAATTATTCAATTTAACTCTGTCTCAAGACCAGGAATTATTATGGTGGCAGTATTTTTAAGTTTCATTGGTGTATTTTTAGGATTAATGATAACTGGGTGGCCTTTCGTAATTATGATGACAATGATGGGAATTATTTCTTTGGCAGGAATTGTGGTAAATAATGGTGTGGTTTTACTCGATTATACCGATTTATTAATTGCTAGAAGAAAAGAAGAACTAGATCTTCCAAAAGAAGCTCAGTTAAGCAAAGAGGATATTTTTAATGCCATTGTTACTGGTGGAAAAGCACGTTTACGTCCAGTTTTATTAACAGCTATTACAACTGTATTAGGATTAATTCCTCTAGCAATTGGTTTCAACATCGATTTCTTTAGCCTATTTGCAACTGGAAATCCTCATATTTATATGGGTGGAGATAATGTTATTTTCTGGGGACCATTAGCATGGACAGTAATCTTTGGGTTAATCTTTGCTACTTTCCTTACTTTAATTGTGGTTCCTGTTTTATTCTATTTGGTTAACCTTTTAAAAATTTGGTTTAGAAACAGAAAACAACAGATTGAAGAAGTAATGGAATAATTTCCAATTTTATATACAAACAAAAATGCTCCGAATTAATTGGAGCATTTTTTTTATTTTATAGCTTATTTCTCACTAAACATCATCAAAATCTACAAAAACAGTTGCAGTCGTTGGGACTGCTTGACAAGCCAAAACTAACCCTTCTTCAATTTCTCCATCAGTCAAAATCGCATTTTTCTTCATTACTGCTTTTCCTTCAGTAACTCTACAAATACAACTACTACAAACACCTCCTTGACAAGAGTAAGGGGCATCTATACCTTGTTTTAAAGTGGCTTCTAAAATAGTTTGCTTCTGACTCATTTCAAATGAAGTTTCCTCATCATCTACAACCACAGTAATTTTTGTATGACCTTCTAGTTGTACTACATTTTCAGTAGAAGTTGTGGTAAACAATTCAAATTTTACATCTTTTTCAGCAACATTATTTTCTTTTAGAACAGACGACACTAAATTTATCATCTCCTCAGGACCACATAAATAGTATTTATCAAAAGTTTTTTCGCTATGCTTGTTTTTTATAACAAAGTTAACAGCCGATTTATCAATACGTCCAAATAATTCTCCATCCACATTAATCTTACTGTATACATAATGCACAAAGAAACGACCTACATATTGCAAATGTAATTCTTGCAATTGATCATGAAAAATAGCTTCTTCAATAGTTTTATTTCCATACACTAAAACAAAAGTGCTTTTTGGCTCTCCCTCTAAAACCGATTTAATAATTGATAAAATAGGTGTAATTCCACTTCCTGCAGCAAAAGCCACATAGTTTTTTAGTTTCTCTGGATTGGGCTCATATGTAAACTTACCTTCTGGAAGGCCCACCTCAATAAGATTTCCTGCGCTTAATTTTTCATTAGCAAACGAAGAAAAGAAACCATTTTTTACAGCTTTTACTGCTACTCTTAATTCACCGCTTTTTGGAGATGAACAAATAGAATAAGCTCTTCTCACCTCTTGTCCATCTAAAGTTACTTTTAGCGTTACATATTGTCCTGCAATAAACTGATAAAACGATTGTAATTCTTCTGGCACATTAAAAAGAATAGACACACAAGATGGTGTTTCTCTTTTTATTTCTTTTATAACTAATTTATAGAATGTTGACATTTCTTTTATATTTTATACAAAAATAAGAAACCTAAATAAGAAAAGTAAAAAAATATATACATAAGATTGTTATACATAAGAGTATTATGTATATATTTGCTATCATAAAATTAGCACTATGAAAAATTCACAACTATACAAAGGTAGTTTAAACACTATCATAATGAAGCTATTAGAAGAAAACGGCAGAATGTATGGCTATGAAATTACTCAAAAAGCAAAAGAGATTACAAAAGGTGAATTAAATATTACAGAAGGAGCTTTATATCCAGCTTTGCATAAATTAGAAGCCGAAGATTTGTTAGATGTAGAAGTTGAAAGAGTAGATAATCGCTTAAGAAAATACTATAAACTTACCGAAAAAGGCACAAAAGAAACCGTAAATAGGCTCTCTGAATTAGAAGAGTTTATTAAAAATATGCAAACTATTGTTAATCCAAAGTTGAGTTACTAAGATGACATTTTAAAACATCTACATAAAAACAAAGAAATATATGCCGTTGAATAATGATCAAATTGAACTAATAAATAGTTTTCTAGTAAAAAACGAAGTAGTTTTTGACGGTGTAAGACATGAAGTTATCGACCACATAGCTTCTGATATTGAACATAATTATGAGAATGTTGCATTCCACGAAGCAATAAAAATAGTTCTCCAAAAATGGCAGTCTCAAATTAAGCTTTCCGAAAGTATATGGGTATCCACTTGGTCAAGTTTTCCCGTCCTAATCTTGAAAAAATTAAAGAATCTTTTACAACCTTTCGGAATTCTTTTTATAAGTCTTTTAATAATATTGAGTTTGCTTTTATCATATTATCCAGCAATTACAGCAAAAATCAATAAAAACATATCATACGAAATAGGGTATTTAACTTGGGTTGCCATTTCAACAGGATTTGGACTAAACCTATTTTTTTCAAAAGGACATACTACTTATAAATATGTTTTTAAAAGAATTTTATATGTTATATTCATGAATTCTATTATAGTTTTTTCAGATTCAGCAAATAAAGATAACGTTTTAACGAGCATTCTTATAATTAATACTATTAGTAGTATTTTTCTAGTCAAATGCTACAAAGCTCATTTTAAGTTTTTAAAAGATAATTTATTAAACGCTTAAAACATGAAACTTTCTAAACAACAAATAGAGCATTTATATCAATTCACACGTCAACATTTTGTAGAATATTATGATTTACAAACGGAATTAGTAGATCATTTAGCAAACGCAATTGAAGCAAAGTGGAACGAAAGTCCTAATCTAAGCTTTGAAGATGCTTTACAAATGGAATTTAAAAAATTTGGAGTTTTTGGCTTTATGGATGTCGTTGAAAAAAGGCAAAAAGCATTAAGCAAAAGATATAATAAAATCGTTTGGCATCATTTTAAGACTTTTTTTTCAGTTCCTAAAATCTTACTAACAGTTAGTCTTGTTTTTGGCTTATTCTTTTTTATAAAAACATTTAATCCAAATGAAGTAATCATTATATTATTTGGTTTAATCTTAATTATTATACTTTTAGAGCTCTTTCAAAAAAACAAAGCCATAAAAAAACGTAAACAAAAAACAGGAAAAGTTTGGCTTTTTGAACAGATTATCTTTGGCTATGGCTCTTTTTCAGGAATTCTAATGCTACCCTTTCACATATTAAATTCAATTAGTAATTCTTCTATACAACAAAATGACTACATTTTATTTGGAATTTCTTTGCTATCTATCTCAATGATATTAACAACGTATATTATAGTTAAAATCATCCCTTCAAAGGCTGAGGATTACCTAAAAGAAACCTATCCAGAATATAGTTTGGTAAATTAATCGTAACATTTTTACAATTATCACTACCAATAAGAAACCAATAAAACTAAAATATGGTAAAACAATTTCTCAAATTAGAATGGAAGTCCTTCCTAAGATCTTCCGCTTTTTCTTCCAATTTAGCCTTGAAAATTCTAATGATTTTTGGAGCAATTTATTTTATAATTGTCTTTATTGGACTTGGAATAGGCTCATATTTTATAATGGAAGATGCTGGTTTAGAGCCATTCTCTACTATCAATAAATTCATTATTTACTATTTAGTATTTGATTTAATCATTCGGTTTTTCTTTCAAAAAATGCCGTCATTAACCATTAGACCCTTTCTAAATCAGAATATTAAAAAAAACAGCATAGTACATTATACATTAAGCAAAACCATTGTTTCTTTTTTTAATTTTATTCATTGGTTTTTCTTTATCCCTTTCACAATTGTTTTAATTTCTAAAGGATTTACATTAGAAGCAATATTTTGGTGTTTGAGTATTCTATTCTTCATTTATATTAATAATTTCTTATCGATTTTAATAGACAAAAAAGATGCAATATTTTATATTGTTGTAGGGATTTTTGCTGTATTTGGAGCACTTCAATATTATGCCATTTTTGATATTACTCAATATACCAATGGTTTTTTTGAAGCTTTTTATCATCATTCCTATTTGATTGTTATTCCTGCTGCATTATTAATTTCAATGTATTATGTCAATTTCAAATTTTTCAAGTCCAACTTGTATTTAGATGCTGGATTATCTATCAAACAAGATTTAGCTACTACTGAAAACTTCACATGGTTGGATCAATTAGGAAGCTTAGGAACTTTCTTAAAGAACGACATTCGTCTTTTAAAAAGAAATAAACGAGCCAAAACTACATTAATGATGAGTTTCTTATTTCTTTTTTATGGTTTGTTGTTTTTTACCAATTCAATTGAAGCCTATAAAAACCCTGTTTGGAAAATTTTTGCAGGAATATTCGTCTCAGGTGGTTTTTTATTAAACTTTGGTCAATTTGTACCTAGCTGGGATAGCTCCTATTATCCCTTAATGATGACTCAAAACATCACTTACAAAGATTATTTATCTTCAAAATGGTGGTTGATGGTTATTGCAACTAGCATCACAACCTTATTAGCCAGTTTTTATTTATTCTTTGGAATAGAATCTTATTTAGCTATATTAACAGGAGCTATTTTTAATATTGGTGTCAATTCTCATATCGTATTATTAGGAGGTGCTTATATAAAAACCCCAATAGATTTAACTTCAAATAAAAATGCCTTTGGAGATAAAAAATCATTTAACATAAAAACACTTTTAATCTCTTTACCAAAATTAGCTTTACCAATGGCTATTTATGCAATAGGATATTATACTTTGGGCTGGCAATATGGTTATTTATTTGTTGCCTTAACAGGAATTCTAGGATTTGCATTTAAAAACAAGGTTTTCCAAATGATTGAATCTGTTTACAAAAAAGAAAAGTATGCTACACTTGAAGCTTACAAGCAAAAAAAATAATTGGAGTTCAAAACACAAAGCATTAATTAACCTTGAAATAAAAATATCATGATACAAGTTTCAAACTTATCAAAAACATACAACGGAACTACCGTTTTAAACATAGAAAATTTAGAAATACCTAAAGGACAAAGTTTTGGTCTAGTAGGAAATAATGGAGCAGGAAAAACTACTTTTTTTAGTCTTTTATTGGATCTAATTCAACCTTCAAGTGGTAAAATAACTACAAATACAATTCAAATAAATACTGATGAATCTTGGAAAACTTTCACCAACTCTTTCATTGACGAAACTTTCTTAATTGGTTACCTTACACCAGAAGAATATTTTTACTTTATAGGAGAACTTAGAGGTTGGAACAAAGCAGATGTAGACGCATTTCTCAAAAACTATGAAGACTTTTTTAATGGAGAAATTTTAAACAATAAAAAATACTTGAGAGATTTATCCAAAGGAAATGCAAAAAAAGCTGGAATTGTAGGAGCTTTAATAGGAAAACCTGAAGTCATTATTTTAGACGAGCCTTTTGCTAATCTTGATCCGACCACTCAAATTAGATTAAAGAAAATCATCAAATCATTAGCAGAAGATAAAAACACAACCGTTTTAGTTTCTAGCCATGATTTACAACATACTGTTGAAGTATCTGATCGAATTGTTGTCCTTGAAAAAGGAAACGTAGTAAAAGACTTAGTTCCTACAACTGAAACCTTGAAAGAGCTAGAAGAATTCTTTTCTGCTTAAAGAGCTTGAGCTTATAACAATTAAAAAAAAGTCCGACTGCAAGTTCAACAATCGGACTTTTATATTTATGAAAATAAGGCTTTCAATTCGGTGGCTTCGCTAGGTTTCATTTTACCCGCTAAAACCAAACTCAATTGTTTCCTTCTTAAAGCTGCCTCATAACGCTCTTTTTCTAATGCCGTTTGAGGTTCTATTGGTGCTACTTGAATTGGCCTTCCGGTTTCATCAACTGCTACAAAAGTATAGATTGCTTCATTAGCTTTATTTTTTATTCCAGATTCTCTATCCTCAATCCAAACATCAATAAATATTTCCATGGAGGTATTAAAAGTTCGGGACACTTTCGACTCAACTGTTACTACACTTCCCAAAGGAATTGCTCTATTAAAAGCAACATGATTTACAGAAGCCGTAACACAGACTCTTCTAGAATGCCTTCTAGCAGTTATACTAGCAGCTCTATCCATGCGAGCTAATAATTCTCCACCAAAAAGATTATTTAAAGGGTTTGTTTCTCCTGGTAATACTAAATCAGTTAAAGTAGTAAGTGACTCTGATGGATATTTTACTTGCATTGCTTTTTTTATGCAAAGATAATAAGCTGAGACAATACAAAGCATAAAAAAATCCCAAAAAGGGATTTTTTTTAATCTATTAGAATCCAAGATTCTATACTATCTTCTTTAAAAAGTTTGGTTTTTAACAATTCTGCTTCTTCGGCCATCTTAAAACTTCCATAAGCAACAGGAATCAAACCATACTTGTTTTTTTCTAAAATAGTAGCTTGATATCCTTGTTCTATTAATAGTTTTTGTGCTTTTTCAGCATTATCTTCACTCCTAAAAGCTCCTGCCACTAAATGATAAGGTCTTTTTTCTTCTTTTACAGCTAACTCTACCGTTGTAATAGGATTATCTATAAAAAAAGTAGCTTGTTGTATTCTATTTTGAACTTCTCTTTGAACCTCTTTTTTAACCATCAAAGTATCAGTAGCAACTTGCTGATCATAATGTATTTTATATGCAGATAAACCTGCACCTAAAAATAAAGTAACAGCGGCAGCATACTTCAAATACCCATAATTTCTTTTCTTATTTGAAATTAAAACAACTGGTTCTTTAGCTTCAAAAACCTGAACCTCTTTTAATAATTTTTCTCGTTTCATTTCAGGTGAAACAAAACTATTTAATCCAAACGAAGAAACTAAATAATTAATTTCTGTATAGGGCTGGAATACCCAATTGTATTCTCCATTAACATATATCTCTCCAATATTTTCTAAAGTAACTTTATTTTTATTCTCTAATGCAGAAATCCATGAATTAACAACTGAAGCAATTTTAACTACAACATTTTCATAACTACTATTTTCTGAAAGAGCAATATGGTTTGCCAACAAACCATCATTATTTTTAATATTACTATTAAATAAAATAACTTTTCTAGGTGGCATAAAAGTACTAGCACTACCACTAACATTGGCAGACTGAACTTCGGTAACAAAAGCACCAAAGCCAGGAACAGTTACACATTGGTAACGATATAATAATTCGGATATATATTTATCTAATAACATAATTGCAAAGTTACTTAAACAATGCTTTTTTCAAAATTTTATTAACAAATTTTATTAACAATTATAACTCGTTTAAAATTAATCAATAACCATCTTAAAGCCTACCCTAGGTATGTTCTCAATTTTCACACTTGCTTCCTCTTTAAGAATTTTTCGAAGCCTTGAAATAAATACATCCAAACTTCTTCCAGAAAAATAATCATCATTTCCCCATAATGAAGTTAAAATTTTTTCTCTCTTTAAAACTGTATTTACATTATCTAAAAACAATTTTAACAATGAAGCTTCTCTTTCTGTTAATGTAATTTGTTTTTTATCGTTTTTTAAAGAATAATTTTCAAACTCAAATTCAAATGAACCTAATATATAAGTCATTTTAGATTTTTCAATATTCTTTTGACTTCTATTTAAGAATATCTCAATTTTAAGAATTAATTCTTCAATAGAGTACGGTTTTACCAAATAATCATCAGCCCCAAGTTTCAATCCTTTAATCCTATCTTCTTTCATCGTTTTAGCTGATAAAAAAATAATAGGTATCTCTTTGTTTCGTTTTCTAATTTCTGTAGCTATTTCAAAACCATCCATATCAGGCAACATAATATCGAGAACACATAAATCAAATACTTCCTTACAAAATAATTCAAATGCAGCTGAACCGTTGCTACAATGAACCACATCAAAGTATTGCTCTAGATTATCTGCGGTTAAAAAAGCCAAGGTTTCGTCATCCTCAACATATAGAATTCTTTTCTTATTCATGAATATCTGATTTTGGTATTTCAATTGAAACTCTTAAACCTGGATTCGCATTTTCTGCTTTTATTTTCCAACCGTGCAGTTGTCCAATTTTTTTAACATAGGCCAACCCTATCCCGAATCCTTCAATTTCTTTACTATCTTTTCTTTCTACTCTATAAAACTTATCAAAAATAAAAGGCAAATCCTTTTTAGGCACACCATTACCATTATCTAAAATAATTATTGAAATTGTTTTTTCATTTTCACGCATTGAAATCTTTACAATTGGTTTTTTAGAACCATATTTTACTGCATTTTCAATTATGTTGTAAAAAATATTGTAAAAATGAAATTCATCAGCTTTTATAATAAGTTTTTTAGAAAAATGAAATTCAAATACAATATCTTCTGGATATTTCAATAAAATATTCTCTTTTATAAGTTCCAAAACTTTCCTAAAATCTATTTCAGTCTTACTTAAATCAATATTATTACTATCCGTCTTAGCTAAAGATAAAATTTGTTCTATATGTTCATTTAACTTATTGCTTTGTTTAATAATAATTTGAATGTATTTTGACAACCTAGGGTTTTGTTTGATTTCTTTTTGATCATTAGCAAAATTAGAGGCTATCAATATAGAAGCCAATGGGGTTTTGAACTCATGAGTCATATTATTAATAAAATCATTTTGCAAAACAGTATATCTTTTTTGTTTTAACATTAACAAAACCGAATACACATAAACTATTAATACCAAAAACAAAACAATTGTATACAACCAATATTGTTTTAAACTAGTAAAATAACTTTGTTTTAATGTAGGAAATCGAACAGCAAAATAATAAATCAATTCATCATTTTTTGTAAAACAATCAATACATTTTTTACTAGGTTGACTGTTTGATGTTATGTAATTACCATAAACCATATTATTTGTACCGCAATCATAAATAGCATATTCGAAATCGAGATCTAATTTAACTTTTGCAAATTCTTTCTTTAGGTAAAATTCCAATATATTATTCTCAAATGCATCATTAACGTTTACTACATAATAATTATGGGCCACTCTTTTAATTTGATTTCCTACAATCAATTCAGAATTATTATCAACATAGATACGCTCTACAACGTCTAATAAAGCATAATAAATTTTATCTTCAACTTCCTTCTTCTCAAAAGAATAGGCTTGATTCAATAAAAAAAGTTGCATAATAACAACTCCCAAAATCGCAAGAAATCCAATTAAAATAACTATATTGAAACGAGTAAACTTCACTTTATTTTTTTTGTAATGGTACGAATTAAGTCCATTTGTTAAACGCCATTAACAAGTCATTAACAATCATTACACATTAGTTAACAACAAAGTTACTATTACTTTTTAAATTTGCGTATCAATTAATTACAAAAACACTTAATATGAAAACGCTTAAACTATCAATTGTTGCATTATTCATTTGTTCTCTATCTTTTGCACAAGCAGTAGAAGCAAAAAAAGCCATAAGCAAAGCTCCAAGCACAGTAGCTCCTGCTGCTGCTCAAACAAAAGCTTCTGCTATGAAATGGGAAACTGAAACTCACGAATTTGGTGAAATTGAAAAAGGAAAACCTGCTTCTTATGAATTTACATTTACAAATACAACAAAAGAAACAATATTAATTACAAACGTAAAACCATCATGTGGTTGTACAGCTGCAAATTACACAAAAACACCTATTAAACCAGGTGAAAAAGGAAGTATTACTGCTACTTATAACGCAGCATCTCCTGGAAATTTTACAAAAACAGTAACGGTTACTACTAGTGAAGAAGGAGCTGCACCTAAAGTGTTAATCATTAAAGGTAAAGTAAAAACTGAGGAGAAAAAAGAAGAGAAATCAGTTATGTTCAAATAAGAAAACAACAATTTTTTTATATCTTACTTACGAAAAACCATCTTTTAATAAGATGGTTTTTTTATATTTATACAATGCAAACAGTATTTATAAATACACCCTTAGGAACAGCTAAAATAAAAGGAGACGAAAATGGAATCTCATTAATATCTATTAATGAAGAAGGAGAAATATCAAAAAAGATACCTTTAGAATTAAAAGAAGCTGTAAATCAATTAAAAGAATATTTTGAAGGAAAAAGAAAGCAGTTTAATTTTGAATTAAACACTAAAGGAACAGATTTTCAGCAAAAAGTGTGGAAGGCACTTCTCGAAATCCCATACGGAAAAACAGTTTCATATTTAGAACTATCCAAAACTCTTGGAGATGTCAAAGCTATACGAGCTGTAGCTTCAGCAAATGGAAAAAATCCCCTTTGGATTGTAATCCCTTGTCATCGGGTAATAGGCTCAGATGGTTCGCTTACAGGTTACGCAGGGGGATTGTGGCGAAAAAAATGGTTATTAGATCATGAAAACCCAATAAAACAGCAAAGTCTATTTTAAAACCTAATAATTTCCATTACAAACTAATATGTTTGTTACTATATTGAATATTTCAATTCCACAAATTGACTAGCATCAGAACACTAACTTTAATCTCTGATTTTAAATATAATTTTAATCACGTTACTTTAAACTAATTATAAAGTACTTGATAATTATAAGAAATTCCTTCCATATACTAATAAAAGTAAAATATCCTTTTAAACAAATCCAATTCATACATTAGAATCATCGTAAATTTTTATTGTTTTTTTATTAAAAAAAATATTCTCTTTAAAATATTCATGACTATATAAAACAGAAAACAAAACAAAAACAGAATAGTAAATTTCTTCATATGAAACACTCTTTTTTTACATATGATTAATTTATCTAGAAAAGGTTGCTTCATAATTAAATTTTAAAAACATTTTTCCTTACTTTTATACTTATAATTCTATAAACTAAACATGAAATTCCTAACAAAATTCTTTAAATGGTTTACAATAATTCTTGTATCCATTATTATATTAATGTACATTTTTGATGTAGATTATCTTTTAAGAGCAGTAAGAACAATTTATTTTAGAGGGTATACAACAGCCTTTTTAGAAGATTATACTCATTTTCCGAATAGAGAAATAAAAAAAGGAATTGCACAACCTTGGAACATATCCAAAGATTACAACACTATACCTGCAACAGAAACGTTAGAAAACACTCATAGAGAACTAAAAACTGTCGCATTTTTAATCATTCAAAATGACAGTATAGTTCATGAAAGTTATTTTGATAACTATACTAAAGACTCCAAATCCAACTCGTTTTCAATGGCAAAAAGCGTTATCACCATGGCTTTAGGAAAAGCAATTATGGAAGGGAAAATAAAAAACCTAGATCAAAAAGTAATAGATTTTTTCCCTGAACTTAAAGGTGATTTTGCTAAAGAAGTTACTGTTGGTGATTTATCTTCAATGGCTTCTGGGTTAAGTTGGGATGAAAAATATTACAGTCCGTTTTCAATTGTTACTAGAGCCTATTTTGATAATAATCTAAAAAAAGTAATATTAGGCTTAGAAATTAATGAAAAACCAGGACAGTCTTTCAAATACTTAAGTGGCGCTACTCAATTATTAGCCATGTGTATTGAAAAAGCAACTGGTGAATATATTTCTGATTATGTTTCTAAAAACTTTTGGCAACCATTAGGCGCTGAGAATAATGCCTTATGGCAATTAGACCATGAACCTGATGGAATTGAAAAAGCATATTGTTGTATTGCAAGTAACGCAAGAGATTTTGCCCGTTTAGGTAAACTATATTTAAATAATGGAAAATGGGATGGTAATCAAATTTTAGATTCCACATTTGTGCAAAAATGTATTACTCCTCGCTTTCCAGAAAGTCCTGAATATGGCTATGGTTTTTGGATGCATACCATCAATAACAAAAAACTTTTTTATTTAAGAGGCCACTTGGGGCAATTTGTTATTGTCATTCCTGAAGACAACTTAATCATTGTTCGTTTAGGACATTTAAAAGGACTACAAACCACTACAGATCCTCATAGCAATGATTTATACACTTATGTTGAGGAATCCTATAAAATACTAGCCAAAAGAAAATAAATCTATGATTGAAAAAATAAACCTCAACAATATACTTTTCTTAGATATTGAAACTGTTCCAGAGTATGATAGTTATTTAGGAATGGATGAAGAAACTAAGAAACTTTGGGAAAATAAAACGCAATATCAAAGAAGAGATGAAGTTTCAGCGGAAGACTTTTATGAGAGAGCCGGTATTTGGGCTGAATTTGGTAAGATTATTACTATTTCAGTAGGGTATTTTACTAACAAAGCAGACATTAGAAATTTTAGAGTGACCAGCTTTTGGGGAGAAGAAAAGAAAATTCTTCAAGATTTTTCAAACTTACTAAACAATCATTTCAATCAACCACAACATGTCTTGTGTGGTCATAATGCTAAAGAATTCGACATCCCTTTTATGGCTCGCAGAATGATTATTAATCAAGTGGCATTACCTGATAAATTAAATTTATTTGGTAAAAAACCTTGGGAAGTCCCTCATCTTGATACCTTAGAATTATGGAAATTTGGAGATTACAAACATTTTACTTCTTTAAAACTACTAACCAAAGTTTTAAATGTACCTTCTCCGAAAGACGATATTGATGGTAGTGAAGTGGCTCATGTTTTTTACATTGAAAAAGACATCGATAGAATTATTACCTACTGCGAAAAAGATGTAATCGCTGTGGCACAAATATTTTTACGTTTTAGAAGAGAAGATTTGTTAATTGATGATGAAATTATTCATGTATAAAAAAGGAGTTAGTTTTTTAAACTAACTCCTTTTTTATTACTACTATAAATAAAAATTTATCTTTTTATAATTATTTTTTTAGTTGTTTTATCATTTCCATTTTTAATTGACAATAAATAAACTCCTTCAACTAAATTCTCAGTATTCAAACGAACCATAGAAGTTGTATCTTCTTTTTCAACTATTACTCTACCTCTTAAATCATACAAAGTATAATTTGTGTTACCTGATAAATTAGATTTTAATGAAATAGTGATACTTGTATTTGCAGGATTTGGATACACATTAATATTAGAAGAAAACTCATTAGTAGCATTACTTAATGATTGTTCTATATTACAAATTAACAACGTAACTCCATTTATAGAACCACCATCTCCATTAAAAGGATCAACAACTCTCAATATCCAAGTACCGTCAGCATTTAATCCGTTTAATGTACTTAGGTTTTCTAAAGGTTTCACAACTCCAGAAATAGCTGGAGCAATTGGATCACATATAAAATTACCACCTAAATCGTCTAGAGTACAATTTATATCGTCATTATCACCACAAGGTTGATCAAACAAAGTTACTATTGGGCTACCTATAGAGGCTGGTCCTTCTAAATAATAAGTTGCATCTTGAATATAAGTATGTGAAATATCTAAAACCACATTTATATCTCCTATAACTAAGCCACCTGTTACTTGAATAGGCACTAATCCTGTACTATTTGCAGTACTAGCAATGTTAGCATTTGAAAAGTCAGTTGCTGAAAATGAATAACCACAAGTTACAACACCCGTTCTAAAACTGAAAACTGTTGTACTCGCAGGAGTAATCGTACCACATCTATTAGTAGAAATAACTCTCCAATAATAAACAGTATCTTCTGACAAATTAGTTAAGTCATACTCTGAAGTTAAAATATTTGATTGGTTTACTATTAGAGTATTGAAATTTGAATCTGTAGCAACTTGCAAATTAAAAGATTCAACATTTACATCATCTTCCCAATCAAGAGTTACTGCTGTAGCAACTGGATTTTGATTATTAGCAGGAGATATTAATAAATTAGTTTGAAAAATAGTAGAATACAATTTTAATTGTTTTGTTCTTGTTTCAGATTCTAAACCATTATTCCCAACAATACTTACAGAATAATCTCCAGGTTGAGCATTTGTTAATCCAGTTACAGTCATTGTAACCGCTCCATCAGCACTTAAACTTGTTGGACTAAAGACTGCATTCGATCCTACTGGTAAACCAGTTGCAGAAAAAGTAGTTGTTCCAGATCCTATTTGTTTATAATCAAACTCATAAACAGCATTTTGATTATTACATACTACCAAATCATCCGATTTTGATATTAATGAAAAATCAGAACTCGCACCAGTCACAATAAATGAAAAGTCTTGATTTCCATTAGTCAAATTACCTTTGTGTGTAACTGTTATTAAATATTCACCTGCTGAAGGATTATCAATTTTTATTTGTTCTACATTATCTACATCATTATCATCTACCCTTGTTGCTAAACTATTTGGATCAGCTTGTAATCTCCATGGATAATAAGTTACACCATCTTTAGTAACTTTTATATCTAAGTTATTAACCAAAGCTGGAGTTGCTTCATTTTCTACAGCATTATTCTTTGCTAAACCAGGAACATCAGTCCATGTTATTGAAGCAATTAAAGGATTGTTTGAACCTCCATCAGAAACAAAACTCATAGTAAAAGTTTCACCTTGAGATAAATTTTCTTCTGAAACCCACGAATCAAGTCCGTTATTAGTTATTGTTTGTGCTGCTTTCTTTGCATTTAATAATCCCCAACCGAATTTAGCATCTGGACCAACATTACCTGCATCATCTGCTGTATGACAAGCTAAACCCTTTAAAGTAGCTGCTTTCATAAATCTATTGGTCACATTTTTATAATGTTGTTGTAATAAAAGTAAAGTACCTGCTACATTTGGACTTGCCATTGAAGTACCTGTCAAAATTGCCGTAGCAACATCAGACGAACTTGTTGTAGAAGTTAATGAAGTTCCGTTTCCAGTAATATCTGGTTTAATTCTTCTGTCATCAGTTGGACCTTGACTACTTGAAGAGTTTATACTTACATTTATTAAGGTTCCGTCACCTGTCACAACTGCATCTTGAGCATTAGCTACTATTAATGTATTCTTAGATGTTTTATCTCCTGTTAATTTATCAAAACCCGCTGCAATAGGATTAGAATTAGCATTACTATTTCCCTCATTTCCCGCAGACATAACAGTTAAATAATAGGGTGCCAAATAAGCAATTTCATCCCAGTCTCTTGCAGCACTTGTATAAGCACCAATATACCAAGCTGGTAAAACATCTCCCGTTTCGCTTGTAATTGGTACACCATAAGAATGATTTGAAATTAACATACCTCCTAAAACTTCACTAGTAGCTTCACTTTCATCATTTGTCCAGTTGAATGTTCTAGCTGTAGCTTGATAAGCCATACCTCTAGCAGTAGCTGAAGAGTTTGAAGCAATTACAGTTCCAGTTACATGAGTACCGTGTGAAGTATATGTTGTTCCTGAAGGATCGTCTACAGTAGTTACTCTTCCTTCAAATAAAGTATGGGAGCGTCTTACTGTTCCTCCATCCCAAACTCTAGCAACCATTCCTTGTCCATTCAAATTTAATCCTAAACTTCCCCCTGAATTTAAATGAACAGCTCTTGTAGATTTAGCTGCATTTGCATTAGTAGTAGAATAATAAATAGGAAAACCATCTGGAGTTAATTTCATCAATTCTTGAAAAGAACCATTTTCTCCATAAACAAAAATTGGCCATCCCATTTCATTTGCTTTCTTAATTGCAATTTCTTTTTCTTTTTTTTCTATGTTCTCAAAATAAGTAATCTTTTCCTTTATTTTTTGAATATCATAATTCTTTATGATCTTAGAAACATCTTCTTTATTTTGAGAAAAACAAGTACATGTTAACAAAATCAATAATGTGGTTTTTAGTAATTTTAATCTCATTATTTGATAATTTAATTTTGTAAAGTGAACAAATTTATGTTTTTTTTTATAATTAAATTAATATTAATCAATATTAACACTTATTACTCAATAAATAAAGTTAAAAAACAAAACATAAGAGCAAAACCAATAGTATATTTTACCAACTAAATGTTTTGAAAAACTTATTTCATAAATTGTATATTTACAAAAATTCAATTTTATGGTTTTAAGTAGATTTTGGTTAGCAATTTTCGTTTCTTCTATTGCATTTATTATAATTGGTTTATTTACTAACAATTATTACTCTATAGATTATGTTTTAAATGGTAAACAAGGAGAACCAATTTTAATATCAGAAAAATATTTAAAGGATATTCCCCAATTTGTACAAGATTCAATCACCACATCAAAAAACAATACATTTATAGTTAAGACAGCCAAAACGGCAACAGACACAATTTACATTTACAACAAACAAACTGTAAAAATTTACAGCGGCATTCAACAATCTGATGGATTGTTACCTATGGCAAAAAGTAGTTTATTAGACTTAATATTACCATTAATTGCTTATCTATCCTTCTTTTGTGGCATCATGGAGTTATTAATCATTTCAGGTGCCTCTGAAAAATTAGCTAAGAAATTAAGCCCCATGTTTGCAAAAGTATTTCCTTCACTTCCAAAAGATCATGAATCCATATCTTATATGACATTAAATTTTGCAGCTAATTTCTTAGGGCTAGATTCTGCAGCTACTCCTTTTGGTTTAAAAGCTATGCAAAGTTTGCAAGAATTAAATGAAGACAAGGACAAGGCCAGTGATGCTCAAATCATGTTCATGTGTTTGCATGCGGCAGGCTTGACATTGATTCCAACCTCTATTATTGGTTATCGCGCTGCTGAAAATGCAGCAAATCCAGCTGACGTCATGTTACCTTGTATTATCACTTCTTTTGTAGGCACAATTGCTGCCTTTTTATTAGTTGGAATGAAACAAAAAATCAATTTTAAAAGTGTTTCGCTTTTAGCCGTTTTAATGGGATTAATTGGAGCTATTATTGGTTTGTTGTTTTATGTTAACACTTTAGACTTAATAGGTAAAAATTATTTTACAGCTAATTTATCAGGTGTTTTATTATTAGCCATTATTGGGTTTACTTTAATTTTTTCTTTTATTCATGAGAAAAAATTTAACGAACAGAAAACGACTATGTTTGACACCTTTGTCGTAGGGGCAAATAACGGTTTAAAAACAGGAGTAATGATTTTTCCTTATGTAATGGGAATGCTTGTTGCAATTTCTTTACTACGAAACAGTGGTTTATTCGAAATTATCAGCTACGGAATCTCTTTTATCTTTTCGCATATGGGTGTAACAAAAGAAATAACAGATTCGCTACCAGTAGCTCTGTTAAGACCATTTAGCTCAGGTGGTTCAAGAGGATTTATGATTGATGCCATGAGAACTTTTGGTCCTGATTCTTTCGCAGGACGTTTAAGTTGTATTTTTCAATGTAGTGCAGAAACCACTTTTTATGTTATTGCAGTTTATTTTGGTTCAGTGAGTATTAAAAACACGCGTTATACACTTGGCATGATGCTTTTAGTGGATTTAATCTGTGTAATTACTGGAGTTTTGGTAGCAAGTTGGTTTTTTTAGTTAGATGAAAAACTATTACTACATATTTGTAATTTTTATTTTATTTTCTTGTAAAAAAGAAGAGAAGAATCCTTTGATAGGTAATTGGGCAGTAAAGGAAAAATTAAACGATGAATATAATGATTATGAAAACTTTGGTTTAAATATCTTAAACGATAGTATACTTGAATATAAGTTTGGATTTTATGAAGATGTTCCAACAATAATGAAAACATTGAATTTTGACCGAAGAAAAACAGATATGAAAATTACTGCTTTACGTTTTCTAGGCACAAAAACAAAGTATAAAGTAAAAAATTCAACATTACAATTTTGGGATCTAGCAGATTCCATTTGGATAAAATATCAAATCAAAACACTAAACAACAATAATTTAATCCTAGAAGATAAAAATCAAAATAAATACGACTTAGTCAAAGACACTATTATTTATAATGATTCAACTCTTTATGACGCCATAATTGTTGACAGAGATCATATTGGTCTAGGATTAACTGGTAGAAACACAACTTATATCAATAGAAACGGAACAATGTATTTTAAAGGGTTAGGTTTTAACACTAGTGAAGATGATTTCATAACTCAACTAAATTCAAATATTATTAAACCAATATTTGAAAAATTTAATGAAATTGATATATTGAAAATGAAAGACAATTATCGATGTACTGCTCCAGATTCACAAAACAACTCGATAACCTTTGTTAAAAATGGAAAAATTATTAAAACTATACAAGATTGCACTAGAAGAGCTCCTATAGATTTTTATGCAGCTTATAATGAATTAAGTTATTTATATCAAAAAGTGAAGAATAAAATTGATTATAATTTTATTCTTGACAATCGTCTTCATTTTCCTTCTTTTGAAAACAGTATAGTACAACATAAAATATATAATTCTGAATTCTTTTTACTAGAATTAGAATTACAAAAAGGTAAAGAAACAACTATACCTTTTGAAACAAAATATACTTTATACTTTTCTTATAGAAATGGGAATCAAGGTTTTCTTTTTAGTAAAATAGAAACCGACGGTCGTTACTATAAATTCTACTACAATGACACTACCACAAAAACAATTGATATTGGCTACAATTTTATAGAAGCAAACCCTATAATAAGTTCTGAAAGAAAATAAATCATTTTTAGTTGATTTTTTTTTTGACAAATTAGAATTTCTCAAATCCTTTCACTTTCCTTAACTTTACAACTCTAAAAAATAACACGCAATGGATTTTATATACCAAGACCCTTATCCAATTGAAAAGGACGATACCCAATACAAAAAAATAAGTTCAGATTACGTCAAAGTAGAAAAACTAGGAGATAGAGAAATTTTAACTGTTGACCCAAAAGCACTAGAATTACTTTCCGAAGTTGCCATGAATGACGTCTCATTTATGTTACGAACCAAGCATTTAAAAAGCTTAGAAAATATTTTAAATGATCCAGAAGCAACTGATAATGATCGATTTGTTGCTTATAATTTATTACAAAATGCTTCGGTTGCGGTTGATGGAGAATTACCTTCATGTCAAGATACAGGAACAGCAATTGTAATGGCAAAAAAAGGTGAGAATGTGTATACAGGTGCTGATGATGCTGAATGGTTATCAAAAGGTATTTTTAATACTTATGAGAAGAAAAATCTTCGTTATTCTCAAATTGTGCCAATAAGTATGTTTGAAGAAAAAAATTCAGGTTCTAATTTACCAGCACAAATTGATATTTACGCAAAAAAAGGAAGTTCATATGAGTTTTTATTTTTAGCAAAAGGTGGTGGTTCTGCTAATAAAACTTTTTTGTACCAACAAACGAAATCACTTTTGAATGAAAAATCATTAGAAACTTTCATTCAAACAAAGATTAAAGATTTAGGAACCTCAGCTTGTCCACCTTACCACTTGGCTTTAGTTATTGGTGGCACTTCAGCAGAAGCTAATTTGGCTACTGTCAAGAAAGCTTCCGCAGGCTATTTTGATAATTTACCTACTTCAGGAAATATGGCTGGTCAGGCTTTTCGAGATTTAGAATGGGAAAAAAGAGTACAAGAAATTTGCCAGGAGAGTGCCATTGGAGCACAATTTGGTGGAAAATACTTTACCCATGATGTTCGTGTAATTCGTTTACCAAGACATGCCGCTTCTTGTCCGGTTGGATTGGGTGTATCATGTTCTGCTGATAGAAATATTAAAGGTAAGATTACCAAAGAGGGAATTTTTGTAGAACAATTGGAAACTAATCCAAAACAATTTTTACCAGAAGTAGCTCCTCATTTGCAACCAGCAGTAGAAATTGATTTGAACAGACCAATGACTGAAATTTTAGCAGAATTAACAAAATACCCTATCAAAACACGTTTAAAATTAAACGGAACTGTTATTGTAGCTCGTGATATTGCTCATGCTAAGATAAAAGAGCTGTTAGAGGCCGGTAAGCCAATGCCAGATTATTTCAAAAATCACCCTGTTTATTATGCTGGACCAGCAAAAACACCAGACGGAATGCCCTCAGGTAGTTTTGGCCCTACAACGGCTGGTAGAATGGACGTATATGTAGATGAATTTCAAGCTGTGGGTGGAAGCATGATTATGTTAGCCAAAGGAAACCGTTCGCAACAAGTTACTGATGCTTGTGCGAAGCATAAAGGTTTTTATTTAGGTTCAATAGGTGGTCCAGCTGCAATTTTAGCTCAAGATAATATTTTAAAAGTAGAAGTAGTAGATTTCCCAGAATTAGGAATGGAAGCGGTTCGTAAAATTACTGTTAAAGATTTTCCTGCTTTCATTATTACAGACGACAAAGGAAACGATTTCTTTGCAAATCTATAATTTCATCAAATATAAAAATGAAAGAGGCTACAATGTATTGTAGCCTCTTTGCTTTAATATAACTAACTTAACCTAAATATTTATTCTTTTATAAATTTCTTAGTTATTTTTTCTTTGTAAGTATTTAGCTCTACCACATAAATACCTCCATTTAAAGATCCTATATTTATTTGATCATTTTTAATCTGACCTTGCAAAACCAATTGTCCCATTATATTATACACTTTATAATCTTTCATTCCGTCATTAGAAATAACATGTAAAATATCTCCTTTAACAGGATTTGGATACATTACAAAATCAATACCTTCACTTGTTTCAGTAATAGTAGAAATATTAGAGATCAAGCCCGAAGTTCCTACACAAAAATTAGTTGATTCACTTGACCCAAATGAACCTCCACTTGCTAAAGTACTACCATTTGAAGTAACAGAATAACTTCCATTACCATAAGAACAACAAATACCATCTCCATAACTATCGTTAATTTTAAAAGTATAGCAACCAGCAGCTAAACATTTAGTAATCGTTAAAGAAGAACCATCAGCCTGACTTCCATAAGTTCCTCCTGATTCTACTACTTGATTGCTTGAATTTAAGATTTGCCAGCTAGTTTCTTCAGGATAATTATCAAATACAAAATTAATATTTACATTGGTACACGTAGGAGGGTTTATTGTACCTGTAGACAACATCACATCATCCACAGCCATATCACCTTGATAGGTTGATCCTGTAGTTCCATGAAAACGTAATTGCACTGTTGAACCTGTATAAGAAGATAAACTTACAGATGCAGAAAGCCATGAATTACCTTGATTTCCTGATTTTGACCAAATATCAGTCCAAGTTGAACCATTTGTACTAGCTTGTAGTTTTAATGTTCCCATCGAAGATGCTCCATACATATGATATTTAAAAGTAAATGTAGCTTCTGTAGCTCCATTCAAATTATAACAAGGAGAGTTTAAAATTGTTGTTTTAGTTGGACTATTTGGCACCGACGCTTCTACATAAACGTAATAAGTACCTTCAGCAGCACTAGATGGTCCTGTACCGCTAGAAGGAGTTCCATTTGCATCTACAATCCAATCGAAATCATCACCAGAACCTTGAGACCATGCTCCTAATGTATTTTCAAAACCCTCAGAATATGGAAATGAAGTAATAGTTGTAGAACATGTAGTACCTCCACCTCCATCGGAGTATTCAGAACCAATTCCTACTGCATAAAAAGCATTTGTAGTTGCAATTACTTCCGCTGAACTTGCCCCATACAAATCTATTGCTGCTTGAATTCCATAAGTTCTTGCATTCGCAAATGTTGAATTAGATGACAAATATACACTCTCTAATCGATAAGCTATTTTTGCCGCTTTATCGATAGATATTCCTGTAACATTATAACTATTCCCTATATCATTTGTTCCAGATTTTCCAACTGACAAAATGTAAAACCAATGATTTAAAACCCCACTATTTCTATGTACTCCACAATAATCATTTGATTGTGTTGGAGTTCCACAATTTGGATTACTCCAATATGTTCCACCATAAGTATCAGGTTGTCCTTCACTATTAGGATCACTCATAGATCGAAGTGCTGCATGGCCAGAACGACGCTCAATATCTTCTCCTATTAACCATGGACTTTTATTTGGAGCTGCATAATATTCAACTGCTGCTCCCCAAATATCAGAAAATGCTTCATTTAATGCACCAGATTCTCTCTGATATGCAAGATTAGCTGTATATGTACAAACTGCATGACCAATCTCATGTGCAGCAACATCTAAAGCTGTTAAAATATCAAAATAAGTACCACTTCCATCTCCATAAGTCATTCTAGAACCATCCCAAAATGCATTATCATAGTTTGAACTGTAATGCACATAACTATTTATAGCTGCTCCTGAATTATTAAAACTATTTCTACTATGAACAGCGCTCCAATAATCATAAGTTTTTTCAGCACCCCAATGCGCATCTAAAGCTCCATTGTCTTTATTTGCACTATGTTCAGCTGTTGTCCAATTATTGTCATTATCTGTAAAGTTTACAGCTGACCCATAACTAGTACCTGTATTTAAATCATAAGTATTAACACCACTTCCTCTAGTGTTATCTTTTAAAATATAGCTTCCTCCACTAAGAGTTGTTTGAATACTTTGACTACCACTATATCTTGTTGCGGCAGTTCCAGCAACTAATGCTTCAAATGTTTTAGTGATTTTTTCAGCGTTTTTATTTTCTAAACAAGTATGACTTTCTCCAAATAGATGTGCTGAACCATGTCCAAAATTTGTAGCATGTTTTATTGTTGCATTGTAAAACAAAACTTTACCATTTTTTGCATCTATATATACATCAGCTCTACTTACAGGGTTAGTAGCATAAATATCAAATTTATATGCCAATAATAATTCTGGTTGTGTACCTTCTATATAAACATCTTTTAAGTCTGGTAATAAAACTAATTCTCCTTGAGGCTTAGAATATCCAATTAAAGAAGCTTCTTTTGTATTGTCCCACAAAAATGAGCTACTTGATGTAGTTCTTTTTGCTAATTCTAATGCTTTAGCAACACTAATGGTAGGATTAACATTAATTGTAGATGGGTTGTATACTTCACCATTCATAGAAACAACTCTACCGCCTTTAGAATTGATTGTATAAGTCGCAAATTCTACTTTAACATTATTGTAAAATAATTGAAATTTTTCATGAAGCAAACCAAGATTATCTGTTTCTTCTTTTATCTTCTGAAAGGAAAACCCACTCTTAAGCTTTAAATTTTCTTTCAAAATACTTTGAAAATTAGAAGAAGATAATTTTGATCCTTCATTAAAGATGATTAAAGTTGGTTGGCCTTTTTCATCAAAAAATTTTTCTTTAACATTTCTATCTACTTCCTGAGCCTGAGATAGAAATGAAAAAGAAGTAAGCAAAGACAGTGCTAATGCTTTTTGTAATTTGTTTTTCATAATTGTCTGATTGTTAATAATTAGTTAAAAAAACAAATGTAACTTTTTTTTAACTCACACAATTACAGTAAAAATATATTTATTGTTAAATTTTAATAAATAATCATTTTATATTGCTAAAAAAGTAATGAAATTTAAAAATTATTCAATAAAAAGCACTAATCCTTTTAAATAATGCCCTTCTGGATGATATATATTTGTCGGATGGTCTGGACCTTGACCTAGTTTATGTAATACTCTAATATTTCTCCCTGTTTCAATAGCTGCTGCTGCAACCGTATTGTAAAACAAAACGTCATCAATCACTTGTGAGCAAGAAAAAGTAAACAATATACCTTTAGGCGCTAACGCTTTTATACCAGCAATGTTTAATCTTTTATATGCTTGCGTAGCTGTATGCTTACTTTTAATATTTTTTGCAAAAGCAGGTGGATCTAAAACAATTACATCATATTGTTTAGAATGTTCTTTCATGAACTCAAACACATCTGAAGCAACAGCAGTATGGTTAGAATCTGGAAAATTTAATTCCATGTTTTTTTCCGCTAAATCTACTGCCTTTTGAGAGATATCTACTGATGTTACTAATTCTGCACCAGAATTCATGGCATAAATTGAAAAACCTCCTGTATAACAAAAAGTATTTAAAACCTTTTTGCCTTTCGAAAAATTACCTAATAATTTTCTATTTTCTCTTTGATCTAAGAAAAAACCCGTTTTTTGCCCTTCTACCCAATTCACATGAAATTGAATATTATTTTCTTTAGCAATTGTTTGAGTATTTCCTTCGTATAAGAAGAAATCTTTTCCTGTTTGCGGAAGTGTTCCACTGCTTTTACAATAAATGGTTTCGCAAAATCCTTGAAATGTACTTTTTATAGCTTCAGCTATCGTTTCAACTTGCAAGTATATCCCAGAAGAATGGGCTTGAATAACCCAATTTTTATTGTAATAATCAATAATTAATCCAGGAATACCATCTCCTTCACCATGAATTACTCGAAAAGCATTGGTTACATTTAAATCCAGTAATTTTAAACGCAATTCCCATGCTGACTTTAATTTATCTTGCCAAAAATTAGCATCATAAACTTCTTTTCCAAAAGTTAAAAGACGCACTACAATACTACCTCTGTTACTAAAAAAACCAGTTCCCAAATGTTTATTTATATTATCAACAACATCAACCATTTCTCCATCTTCAATTTCCCTACTAACTCCATAAACAGCTCCACTAAAAACCCAAGGGTGACGTCTTAAAATTGATTTTTCTTTACCTTGCTTTAAAATTACTTTTGGATAACTCATATTTTAAAAATTAGCCACAAGACACGAATAAATTTCAGTGAATTGTGGCTTTATTATTTATTAATTTTCTTTTTTTTAACCTATATTCATTTCAGGAATATTTCCTTCGATAATCAAATTACCTTCTGTAGCTCTTTGTATTTCTTCCACAGAAACTCCAGGAGCTCTTTCTAATAATTTAAACCCTTTCTCAGTTACTTCAAGCACAGCTAATTCAGTAACAATTTTTTTAACACAACCAACACCTGTTAAAGGCAACGAACATCTTTTCAAAAGTTTAGATTCACCTGCTTTATTTACATGCATCATCGCAACTATAATATTCTCAGCAGAAGCTACTAAATCCATTGCTCCACCCATTCCTTTTACCATCTTGCCAGGGATTTTCCAATTAGCAATATCTCCATTTTCAGCAACTTCCATAGCCCCTAAAATAGTTAAATCTACTTTTTGAGAACGAATCATTCCAAAACTAAAAGCCGAATCAAAAAAACTTGCACCTGGTAAAGTAGTAATAGTTTGTTTTCCTGCATTGATAATATCTGCATCTTCTTCTCCTTCAAAAGGAAAAGGACCCATTCCTAAAACACCATTTTCACTTTGAAATTCAACTGAAATATCTTCACGAACATAATTAGCAACCAAAGTAGGAATTCCTATTCCTAAATTAACATAATAACCATCTTTTACTTCTTTTGCAATTCGCTGCGCAATTTGATTTTTATCTAAAGCCATAATATTATTTTTGTCTTACAGTACGTTGTTCGATTCTTTTTTCAAATTTCTCTCCTTGAAAAATACGATTTACCATAATTCCTGGAATATGTATTTCATTTGGGTCTAACATTCCAGCTGGAACTAACTCTTCCACCTCTGCAATAGTAATCTTAGCAGCACCAGCCATTACTGCATTAAAATTTCTTGCTGTTCCTTTGAATATCAAATTACCCGCTTCATCTCCTTTCCAGGCTTTAACAATAGCAAAATCAGCTTTAAAAGCCAATTCCATTACATGCATCTTGTCATTAAACTCTCTAGTTTCTTTTCCTTCTGCTACTTCAGTTCCATATCCTGCAGGTGTAAAAAAAGCAGGTATTCCAGCTTGAGCAGCTCTACATTTTTCAGCTAAAGTTCCTTGAGGCGTTAATTCCACCTCTAATTCTCCAGAAAGCATTTGCCTTTCAAATTCAGCATTTTCTCCTACATAAGAGGAAATCATCTTTTTTATTTGACGATTTTGTAATAATAGCCCTAATCCAAAATCATCAACACCAGCATTATTAGAAATACAGGTAAGATTTGTTATTTTTTTATTTACTAATTCAGCAATACTATTTTCTGGAATTCCACAAAGGCCAAAACCACCTAACATAATTGTCATATCGCTTTCAATACCTTGTAAGGCTTCACTAACATTTTTTACTGTTCGCTTAATCATAATTACTTTCTTTTAATTCAAAAATCGAATTCCTTCATATCTACAGCCTCAACATCTGTTGAATCTACTATAGTTCCAACAGTTGTACAGTCAACCCTAATAGATATCTTATCAGGTTTTTCAAAAGCTTCTTTAGAAATTTTTAATTCTTTGTCTTTATAACATTTATCCATAAACAAACCCCATATAGGTAAAGACATACAAGCTCCTTGCCCATAAAGTGTTCTTCTAAAGTGAGCTGCTCTATCTTCATTTCCAACCCATATACCAGCAGACAAATTAGGCACCATACCTATAAACCATCCATCTGAATTATTTTGTGATGTTCCCGTTTTTCCTGCAATTGGATTACTAAATCTATACTTATAAGAAGTTAAACCACTAACATTTCCACCTCTTAAACGTGCTCCAGTTCCAGATTCTGTAACACCCTCCATTAACTTTACGATAGCATAAGCTACATCTCTGTTCATAACATCTTTTGATTGTGGAATAACTTGGTCTAAAATCACTCCATTTTTATCTTCTATTCTAGAAATAAAAGTTGGCTTGATATATACTCCTTGATTCGCAAAAGTACTAAAAGCACCTATCATTTGATTTACAGTAATATCTACAGCTCCTAAAGCTATGGCTGGTGTAACTGGTATTTCAGAGGTAACTCCTAAATCTCTCGCCATGTCTACTACAGCTTGAGGTCCTACCCTATCCATTAATTTAGCAGAAACTGGATTAAGAGAGTGAGCTAGAGCTGTTTTTAAAGTTACCATTCCTTTATACTTCCCATCAGAATTAGTAGGTGACCATGCTTTTGAGATACCCCATTTCCCCTTTGGCATAGTAAATGGTCCATCAATAATTGAATCACATGGAGACATTCCTAATTGTTCTATAGCAGTTGAATACACGAATGGCTTAAAAGTAGAACCTACTTGCCTTGCTCCTTGAGCTACATGATCATATTGAAAATACTTGTGATTTATTCCTCCAACCCATACTTTAATGTGTCCTGTTTGAGGCTCCATAGCCATCATACCTGTTTGTAAAAAATGCTTATAATATCGTATTGAGTCTCTTGGTGTCATAATGGTGTCTTTTTCACCTTTCCAAGAAAATATTTTCATTTTTGTTTTTACTTCAAAAGATTTTAAAATCTCATCATCTGATTTTCCGTCCTCTTTTAAGATCCTCCATCTTTCCGAATTTTTCATTGCACTTTTAATGATTCTTTCTGTTTCTTCTTCATTAATTTTAATGAAAGGTGCATTTTTTTCTTTCTTGGCTAACTCAAAAAATTTTGCTTGTAAGATAGTTAGATGTTCTTCTACAGCTTCCTCAGCATATTTTTGCATACGTGAATCAATAGTAGTATAAATTTTTAAACCATCTCTATAAATATCATATTCAGAACCATCTTCTTTTTTGTGATTTTTAACCCAGTCTTTCATATATCCTTTTAGATATTCCCTAAAATAAGTAGCGATACCTTCATTATGACTTTCAGGTTTAAAATCTAAAACAACTGGCTTTTTTTGTAACTCTTCTTTTTTTGCCGTTTTCAAGAAACCACTTCTTTCCATTTGTCCAAGAACTGTATTTCTTCTATCTAATACTATTTTTTTTCTAGTATCACGATTAGGGTTATACAAAGATGGATTCTTCAACATCCCGACAAATACAGCAGCTTCTTCTGTGGTCAAATCTTTTGGTTCTTTGTTAAAATAAATTTTGGAAGCTGAACGAATTCCTATGGCCCCATTAACAAAATCAACTTGATTAAGATACATAGCAATTATTTCTTTCTTAGTGTATTGACGTTCTAAACGAGTTGCTATAATCCATTCTTTTATTTTTTGGATAATTCTAAGAACAATATTTTTAGATCCATCACTACCATGAAATAAATTCTTGGCTAACTGCTGACTAATGGTACTTGCTCCACCGCCTCTACCAAGCATTACTACAGCTCTTAAAGTACCTCTAGCATCAATTCCTGAATGTTCATAAAAACGCTCATCCTCAGTGGCTACTAAAGCATTTACCAAATCTTTAGGTAAGTCTTCAAAAGTTACTGGAACTCTATTTTGAGCATAAAATTTTCCCAAAACCACACCGTCTGCAGACATAATTTCAGTAGCTATATTAGAATCTGGATTTTCTAATGCTTCAAATGTTGGCATGGCTCCAAAAAAACCCCATGAAGCAAATAGAAATAGCAATACAATAAAACCTAATCCAAATAAAAAGGTTTTCCAAAAAAATTTTATATACTTTGAAAAGTTATTTTTCTCTGTTCTTTTTGTAGCCATATATTATTTTGTTTTTTCAATTCTAAATCCTACGTCAGTAACTCCATTTAATTCTTCAACACCTAAAACACTCCCTGTTTCTCTTAATGCCTGTTGAATTTCAATGGTATAATTTCCTTTTTGTTTAAACACAAAATTTTCTTGATACCACAATTTACTTTCTTTAATATCTGAAAAACCTTCACCCATAAGAGAACCATCAGGATTTGCCATAGCATATTCTAAGGTATCTATTTTAACCAAACTATCGGGTTGTTTCAGCGTAACTGTTACAAATAAATTATTAAAAGGATATTCGTTATTATTTCTAATACTTAAAAATAAATTATAGGGATTAATAGTGTCATTCTGATCAAATGTAAATCGAATCACATCTTCTTTTTTCCATTTACCATTTAAAGCTTTATACTCATCAAATACTCTTTCTTCATCACATGAAATAAAGAGTATTATAACTACCAGAAAAAGCCATACTACTTTACTCCTTTTTAGGACCATTTTTAAAATTTGTTGGTTTACGACGTTTTTTATTTTTATTGTTGTTTTTCTTCTTAGCCTTTTGATCAAAACGTGTCAAACTATCCTGACCAACCACATTTTGAAAATTCTTTTCTATTTCTTTTGTAGTTTCTACTACAAAATCTTCAATAGCAGAAACTCTAATTTTTTGCTTGTTTTGAGATAAAATTTCTCTTACATCTGCAACTGATAAAACATGCCAATGTGCAGGTTGGTTTTCATAAGAAAACCACATTAATTCTTTAAAAATATCTACTTTTTGACAGTTTGCATTTCCTTTTTCAGTATACAGTTTAGTATCTAAATCTGGAAACTCTTTTAACGCATCTAAATACGTATCTAATTCATAATTCAAACAACATTTTAACTTACCACATTGACCTGCTAATTTTTGTGGATTAAGAGATAATTGTTGGTAACGAGCTGCTGAAGTATTTACACTTCTAAAATCAGTTAACCAAGTTGAGCAACACAATTCTCTTCCACAAGAGCCTATTCCCCCTAAACGAGAAGCTTCCTGACGAAAACCGACTTGCTTCATTTCAATTCGAATGCTAAATTCTCTTGCAAAATCTTTTATTAACTGACGAAAATCGACTCTATCACTGGCCGTGTAATAAAAAGTAGCTTTAGAACCATCTCCTTGAAATTCCACATCAGAAATCTTCATTTCAAGATTTAGAGAAATAGCTATTTCTCTAGCTCTCATTCTTACTTTTTCTTCTTTATTTCTAGCTTCACTCCAAATATCAATATCTTTTTGAGAGGCTTTTCTATAAATTTTTGGAAGTTCACTATCAATTCCTACATTTTTCTTTTTCATTTGAATTTTTACTAATTCTCCTGCTAAAGAAACTATCCCTACATCGTGTCCTGGAGAAGCTTCTGTTGCCACAATATCTCCCATAGACAACGTTAATTTTTCAGGATTTCTAAAAAATTCTTTTCGTCCGTTTTTAAATCTTATTTCTACACAATTAAAAGGTTCTTGGCCTTGAGGTAAAGTCATATTGGATAACCAATCAAAAACTGTTAATTTATTGCAGCTGCCTGTGCCACATGATCCTTTATTGCCACATCCTTTAGGAATTCCATCTTTTGTGGTTCCTGTCGAACAGTTATTACATGCCATAATTTGAATATATATTGATTGCGCTTAAACAGCACTACTTGTCTAAAACGTATTTTGAGTGTAAAGATAATACAAATTTAGTTATCCTTTGGAACTGAAAATTAGCATTAAAACAAAAAACCCATTTACATTTTAACGTAAATAGGTTTTATAAAGTGTACTAATTCTATTTTTTATACTACTTTAATTGAAATAATTTTAACGGGACAGGCTTTTACTGCCAGTTCACCATTTTCAACAATTGTATGATTGGGTGATTTTAATGTATAAAAACCTTTAGAATCAATAGCGTTTAACAATACTGTTTTTCCATCCTTTTTTGACATTTGAAATAAATTAGGTGCCATTTCTACACAATAATTACACCCAATACACTTTTCTCTTTGTAAAGTAACAATGACCATTAATTCTCCACTATTTTATATATTTTATCAGACAAACGAATCCTGAAAGGTATTTTTATGGTACAATTATCTCCCTTCATTGCTTTTTCTGTATTTATATCATTTACATACATTTCCTCTAAAACTAACTCTTGTGTTCCTGTACTTGGTCCTGTAATTAAAATTTTATCTCCTATTTTAATATCATAGGCTTCAATTTTAAATTCTGCAATACTTGCTTTTGGAAAATAATGCATTCCTTTTCCAACATAAACCTTCTTCTGTGTAGCACTAGAACCTGGATTATCTGACCATTCTCCTAATTTTTGCCCTAAATAATAACCACTCCAAAATCCACGATTATAAACTGTTGCAAGATTTTTCATCCATGCATTAATCTTTTCTTTTGTAAAAGTTTCTTCATAGTAGGAATCGATTGCTTCTCTGTATGTTCTAATAACTGTTGCTACATAATCAGCAGCTCTTCCTCTACCTTCTACTTTCAAAACCTTAATCCCCGAATCAATTACCTGATCTAAGAAATCTAGTGTACATAAATCTTTAGGAGACATCATATATTCATTATCAATCTCTATTTCAAAACCACTTTCTTGATCAATAACAGTATATTTTTTTCTGCAATTTTGCTTACAAGCCCCTCTATTTGCTGATGAATTATGTGAGTGTAAACTTAAATAACATTTTCCTGAAACAGCCATACATAGAGCTCCATGACCAAAGATTTCAATTTCTACCAAATTTCCACTTGGCCCTTTGATTTGTTCTTTTTCTATATCATCTGTAATCTTTTTTACTTGGCGTAAACTTAACTCTCTTGATAATACAATAGTGTCAGCAAACATTGCATAAAATTTTACTGTTTCAATATTTGTAACGTTCAATTGGGTTGAAATATGCACTTCAATCTCCATTGTTTTTGCTATCATTATCACTGCTTGGTCCGAAGCTATAACAGCTGTAATCCCAGCTTCTTTTGCTTTTGCTAACAATGTTTTTACAATTGATAAATCGTGGTCGTAAATAATAGTATTTAAAGTTAGATAGGTTCTCACCTTCTTTTCATTACATCTCCTAGCAATTTCTGGTAAATCGTCTAAAGCAAAATTTACAGTTGCACGAGCTCTCATATTTAATTGATCTATTCCAAAATAAACGGAATCACAACCATTATCTAAAGATGCCTGTAATGATTCAAAATTACCAGCAGGAGCCATCAACTCTATTCTTCCAGAAGTAGTCATTAGCTTATTCTTTTAAATAATTTATCTGATAAGCGTACTCTAAACGGCACTTCAAAAGTAACTTTATCTCCTGGTTTAGCGTCAGTGATTTCTTTTCCGTTTACCAACATTTTTTCTAATATTAATTCTTGATTTCCTGTAGTTGGTCCAGAAATAAGAATTTTATCACCTATATTCAATTCGTGATTTTCAATTAAAAACTGAGCTACTTTTGCTTTTACAAAATAATGTTCGGCTTTACCTAACAAAACTTTTTTAATTTTTACGTGTTCGCGAATGGGTTTTGCTTTTGGAACTACATCTAAAGCTACGTCAGATAATTCTCCAGAATGTTTGAACTTTAAATTTTCTGATTTTCCTTTTCTAAACACTTTATTTCCTACTTGCTTACCTTTTCTTAGCTTTACTTGCTCTACTAAAGGTAAATGTGTAATTTCTAAACATTCGGTAGAACAACAGTTTTCCATAGTTGCTTTACAATCGTCACATTGAATAAACAATAAATGACATCCATCATTAGCGCAATTAGTGTGATTATCACAGGGTTTTCCACATTGATGACATTGAGACACAATATCATCTGTAATTCTTTCTCCTAATCTATTATCAAAAACGAAATTTTTACCTATAAACTTACTTTCTAAACCTTCATCCTTGACTTGTTTGGCATAATTAATAATACCTCCTTCTAATTGGTACACATTTTTAAACCCTTGATGTTTGTAATAAGCAGAAGCTTTTTCACAACGAATACCACCTGTGCAATACATCACAAGGTTTTTGGTCTCTTTAAAGTCTTTAAGCTGTTCATTAATAATAGGTAAACTTTCTCTAAAGGTTTCTACATCTGGAGTAATGGCTCCCTTAAAGTGACCTACTTCACTTTCATAATGATTTCTAAAATCAACTACAATAGTATTTGGATCTTCAAGGATTTCGTTAAACTCTTTGGCTTTTAAATGGACTCCTTTTTTGGTAACATCAAATGTTTCATCATTTAAGCCATCGGCTACAATTTTATGACGCACTTTGATAGTTAGTTTTAAGAACGAATGATCGTCTTGTTCCACAGCCACATTCAAACGAATGTCTTTCATAAAATCATACGCTTCGAGAGTCTCTCTAAAAGCTTCAAAATAATCAGCAGGAACACTCATTTGTGCATTAATTCCTTCATAAGCTACATAGATTCTCCCAAGAGCATCTAAAGGATTCCAAGCAAGAAATAAATCGTTACGAAATTGTTGTGGGTCTTTAATTTTGGCATACGCATAGAAAGACAATGTAAGACGTTGTTTGCCAGCTTGATCAATAAGCTCTGCTCTTTCTTCTGCGCTTAAGGTGTTATACAGTTGCATGCTATAAACGTTTTAAGAGGCGTAACAGATTACGCCTGTACAGATTATTATTTTAACGAACTCTAAATGGAAGAATTCGTGACAAAGATAACACTTATTTTAAAATGGGTCAAGCCCAAAAATAAATACGCAATACACATTGCAACATACTAAAACTTCTAGAAAAGCAAATCGTTTTTCGCTGCAATCGCTTTAAATGAGTTCGCATAGTAAGATTGTTTCTTTCAATTTGGTTAGTGCCAAAACGTTTTACTTTGTGAACTACTGTTTCCAATAAAGATTTATAATGTACCAAACCATCTGTATAAATGGCTTTTGGAGTTGAAAGTAATAATGAATTAGTTATATACTGGATGGTTCTTTTGGTTCTCCTTCCTAGACTGAAACTAACCACACGTTTCGTTTTTCTTTCCAAAGCATATACGATCCATATGGGTTTGTCTTTTCGCTTTAAATAACAACGCATTTCATCTACTTCATAGATCTTATTCTTATAAAAAATAGGATTAGGAATCTTTTTTGCAATGGCAATAATTCTTTTTAAAACGGTAGTCGTTGCAATTTGTAACACTCTTGCTGTGCTTCTTATTCCTAAACCTTCTTTTATAAATTGAATTATTTTAGCATTTGTATTTAGTTTATAGGCTTTGTAACAATAAAAATCGATACTTCTTTTATAGCAATTTTTACAATAAAACTGTTGCTTTTTATTTTTGGTAAAGCCATTTTTGATTAAGTTTTTAGTGTTACAATGAGGGCAAATATCAGTATCACTAATTCTAATACACGAGATTGACTTTTTTATCATTTTCTTTGTTTTAAGAACTTTAAACATAAAAAAAGATGAACTATATAGCTCATCTTTTTTACAATTATTTTTAATTTTTATTGATTATCAATCTGTTAGATAACTAAAAAACATGTTTCACTAACTCTGAAACATTACCGCATAACTATCTGCCTCTACACTAGCCTCAACATCCCATTCCTTTGTTTCCTTATTTTGTGTATAATATTTGCCATTATTATATCTATATGTATTCCCTCCATCATTAATGTCAATCCACATACCATCAGGGTCAATAAAGTAAACAGGATTGTTCATTGCGTAAGTGTACGGAGACCATCTACGTCCTTTTTCAGCTAAAGGGTCAATGTTCATCCATCTACCTAGTGCAGGATCATAATTCCTAGCCCCATAGTCATACATATTCAATCCCAGCTCCGTTTGCAGTTCTTTACCGTTGTATTTATACTGGTAATTAGGCAATTTTAATAGTAAAAACACTTATCTTTTGCTCCATTCTTCAAAACTAAAAACAACTTTTTATTTTTAATAACATATTGCTCAAAACCATTATAAACTGTATATTTTGTATTAGGCAAAATTGAATCAGTTTGAATATTAAAGCCTTCATTATTAATAAAAAAATCAGATTTTAAAGTCAATTTATTTTTTGACAAAAACCATTTCCCTTCAATTGTATCATTCATGTAAGAAATAAGTCTAAACTTATCATCTTTTTCTATAAAAAGTGTATATTCTGGCTTACCATATAAAATACAATTTGATACATAACTCTTTTTTAAAGTTGTTTTACATGAAACAAAAACAAAAAAAATTAAAATAATATTTCTCATCTTACCTATTGTTTATCTTTTTTCCATAATAATATGTTTGACCATTCACTCTAAAAGCTTGAATATATCCTCTAGCAATTTTTTGTAGCTCTGAAGGATTATTTATTTTACTATTTATTAAAGATGTATTTCTAAAATCGTAAGGGCCATTAGGTAATCTATCGTAAGCACTATTTAGAGTACCATTAAAACTTTCACCAAAAAGAGCGCCTCTATTATAAGCAATTATCTCATCTTGTTTGTCGTAAAATAAATTTGTGTAAAGTACATTTGGTATTCTCTTTCCTACGCTAAACTCACCTTTTTCAAATTGATAAGCATGCTTTAATTCATGTGCAAATAATCCTATACTAGTTCCTGAAGAGATCGAAATCTCGACATTTCCATTAGCAAAATTAAATGTTGTATAATTTTTTGTTGAACTCGTACCTGTTGCAAAGTCTCTTTGTGTTCCCCCAGAGTCATATACTAAATCATAAACTTGAGTTGAATTTTCTAATTCAGTTATTTCTTTACTAACTGTATTTAACTCTTCGTTTTGTTTACTAAGCCTTTTTATTTTCTTGGTTAATGATTTTTCACTTTGAAGCCATCCATACTTACCAGAAGCAATTGTTTTTTTTGCATTTTCAATTGACTCATTATTAGAATCTTGCATTGAGTTTATTTTAGCTGTTAACTTATCAATCCACTCTTGCATTGCCTCAGTAAATTCGTTACCATCGACATCTATATTACTAACAGGATTATTACCAGCGTAATGATAAGGAGAATAAGTAATAAATTTTTCGGCTAAATTATCAATATTCATCCATCTACCTAAAGCAGGGTCATAATTCCTAGCTCCGTAATCGTACATATTCAGTCCTAGTTCCGTTTGCAGTTCTTTACCGTTGTATTTATAATTGTAATTAGGTTGTGAGTTATTAGCATTATACCCACTATGCTTTAGTCCAAAAGGATAATAATGGTTTTCTTCTAAAATAGGACTGGTATAATAGTCATTACAAAATGTTTGAGGACTTCCATCTCTTCCTATTTGTGTGAAACATTCTTGCATATG
>NZ_VEVQ02000009.1 GCF_006491595.2 Flavobacterium jejuense | reverse complement strand
CCGAACAGAGAAGTTAAGCCCGACTGCGCAGATGGTACTGCAGTTATGTGGGAGAGTATGTCGTCGCCTTTCTTTTAAAACCCTCATCATTTTTGATGAGGGTTTTTTGTTTAAAAGAATATCAAAAGATAAACGTAGCTTAAACTAGTTTGTTAATAATAAAAGCAGCTTACTTTAAACGCTTTTTATAGAAATTATGAAGAGAATAAATAAACTTTCAAGGTACCAATGAACAACAAAAAAAGAAAAACGCAGTAAATCTTTTTTGTTATAATGCTTTATTAAACTATACTCTTTAATCTTCCATTTTTAATTTATATTTTTTTACTCGGGAATTCGCAAAAAATAATAATAGTATTAAAGGGTACATTTCTATAATTAGATAAATGTAATTTATTAAAATGTAGTTCAACTGTTATTATTTTTGTCAAATTTCAGCATACATGGAGAACAAATTCTATCAATTAATTCAAATGATTCTGAAATAGAATTGTCATGACTTTTTATTTTCCAATAATTTCAATTTGATATAAATTTTTAAGTTTAATGTATTTTGGAATTTTATAACCATTTTTAAAATCTTGAGTTTCATTAACTATGGTAATTTGGTATTTCTTCATCTTATTCATTAAACTTTATGAGCTAGAATAAGAAGAGTTTTATTTATAGTGATAAAAAAAGAGGCTAAAAAAGCCTCTTAAATTTATTTAAAATAGAAATTATTTTATAGCTTCTACTTTATACCCTTTTCTTCGAAGTAATTTAATCACACCATCTTTACCCGCTAAATGTGCAGCACCAACTGCAAATAGCGTTGGACTTTCTTTAGCTGTTTTTTCTATGATAGGAATCCAGTTTTGATTTCTTTTTGTTAATAAATCATCAGCAAAATCCGAAAACATCTTATTTTTTGAATCTTGTGTTAAAGCAAGCATTTCTTCAATGTTTTCACTTTTATATACAGCTAACATTTTTGTCATTTCATTTCTGTCATCAGTCATATTATTTTTAGCTGTTTTTACTATTTCTTCAATTTGAGTTTTGTATGGAATCTTATCAAAAAGACTTAGTTGATCTTCAATAGTTTCTAATCCTAATACTTCTTTATTTTGTGCTGTAGCTATTTTCATTAATTCCATATCTACCGCTTTCATTGGGCAATCTAATAATTTTGGTAAATACATTGAACTCAACATAAATGGTTTAAATGTATCAATCATTTTTAATGAAAAACCAATATTTTCTTTTAAAAAACTGTCTACTATTTTTGATTCTTCTTCAGTGATTAATGAACTGATAGTCACTCCATCTTTCATCATCATACTACCCATCATTGTTGTTTGTAAATTTGGGTCATCCATGTCAATTTCAAGATATAGTTGATTGGTTTCATCAAAAGCTTTCATCACATCAGTATCTATATTGGTTTCGCAAACTGCATGCATGGTTCCATATAGATAAGATGGTTTTTCAACACCATTACCAGAGATTTTCCATAGAAGTGCATTGTCTAGTTTTTGTGCATTTGCAAAATAACTAACTAACATTAAAGTGATTAGTATTGGAAATTTTACTAAATTAACGATGACTTTTATCATAAGAGTTATAATTTAAAGATCTAATTTTTCTAATTCTTTGTAATTATTGTTTAATCTTTTTAATAAAATACCATAAAGCAACTTATAGAAAAGCCAGATGATACCAATAATTATCATAGCGCAAACAATATAAGCTGCAAATAAAATAATGTAAAATACATTAGGATTTACATTTTGAGTGGCTTTTTCTATGACTTCATTTAAATTTGGATCATATTTAAATTGAAATGTAAAGACTAATACAAATGATATAAATGACATCATTAAATTATACCAAACATAATATTTTACAGTTTTTCTTGTTTTTAGGATAGATTGCATTAATTTTTTTACTGTTTCAGTAGTGTTAATGTTTTTAAAGTTTTTATAAAATAGAAAAATGAAGAAAATCATAATTCCATAATTTATGATAGTTATCACTGGTATTACCTTACTCAAGTGATAAATTTCAAGAGTCTTAAAATAATTTTCATCTGTTGTTAAAAAACTCAAACTAAGCCATAACAAAATTTCTAAAATGCTTATAATTAAAATCCACTTCACAATAGAGGAAGATCTTTTATGAAGCATCTTATAGATGTCGGTTTCTGAAAGTTGGTTAAAAGAATGTTCTCTTTTTTTCCAATCTTTTTTTAATATTTCTAATTCATCCATTGATTACGGATTTAATATTTTTTTTAATTTTCCTTTTACTCGGTTCATTTTTACTCTTGCATTCACTTCACTAATTCCTAGTGTTTCTGAAATTTCTGCATAATCTTTGTCTTCCAGATATAAAAAAACTAGTGCTTTTTCAATATCATTTAATTCACTAATAGCACTATATAACAATTTTAATTGCTCCTCTTCTTCATAATTGTAATCATCTTGTTTTACTTTATGAAAAGTACTATCAAATTCAATAGTTGTAAGTGTTTTTTTCTTCTTTCGATATAAAGTGATGGCTGTATTTAAACCTACTCGATAGGCCCAAGTGGTAAACTTAGAATCTCCTCTAAATTTCGGGAATGCTTTCCATAATTGTATGGTAATTTCCTGAAATAAGTCTTTATGCGCATCCTCATCAGTAGTATATAACCGACAAATTTTGTGGATTATATTCTGATTTTCCTGTAATTGTTTTACAAAATTTTCTTCCGATGTTGGATTCATAATCTATAAGTAGCTACTTCCTGCTATTCGTTACAATTTTTTTTACAATTTTACATTTTTCTAAGAAGCACAAGAACTTCCGATGGTCGTTTTGTCCTTCAACAAAATTAGTAAAATTTGTAAAAAAAGATTTTCACTGCTATCAGGGCTAGGATTTCAATGTCAATCACAAAAATCAATTTCAATTGTCAATAATAGCAGTATTTAGATTCAAAATTACCATAATGACTCATTATAAAATTGCCACATTAATTTACTATCTTTGAAATACAATTTAAGTATCTTAAAAAATGAATATACCTCGCAGTAGTTTTCCTAGAATTGTAATCATAGGAGGTGGATTTGCAGGCATTGCTTTGGCCAAAAAACTAAGAAATAAAAAAGTTCAAGTCGTATTATTAGACAAGCATAATTATCACAATTTTCAACCTTTAATGTATCAAGTTGCAACTGGTGGTCTTGAACCCGATTCTATTGCTTATCCGATACGTAAAGTAGTTCAGGAGCATAATGATTTTTATTTTCGTTTAGCGGAAGTTAAAGAAATTGATTCGAAAAACAATAAAATTATTGCCGATATTGGTGAACTAAAATATGATTATTTGGTTTTGGCAACAGGCTCAAAAACTAATTTTTTTGGCAACAAAGAAATGGAACGTAATTGTATGGCTATGAAAACCATTCCGCAATCGCTAAACATTCGTAGTTTGATTCTAGAAAACTTTGAACAAGCACTTTTAACTAATGATATTGAAGAAAGGCATAGTTTAATGAATTTTGTCTTAGTAGGTGGTGGTCCAACAGGTGTTGAATTAGCTGGAGCTTTAGCAGAAATGAAAAAAGCCATTTTACCTAAAGATTATCCTGATTTAGATATTCGCAAGATGGAAATCAATTTGATTCAAAGTGGCGATCGGATCTTAAATACCATGAGTGAAAATGCTTCGACCAAAGCAGAAAAATTTTTAGTAAAATTAGGAGTAAGTGTATGGAAAAACGTTCGTGTTACAGGATATGATAGTCGAACAGTAACAACCAATTCTGATTTAACTTTTGACAGTGCTACTGTAATTTGGACAGCAGGTGTTCAAGGTGCTTTAGTAAATGGATTAGATATCAATTCTTTAATTGCTAGAGCTGATAGAGTAAAAGTGAATGCTTATAATCAAGTGGAAGACTATGAGAATATATTTGCTGTGGGTGATATTGCTTCCATGTCATTAGAAAATTACCCACAAGGTCACCCTATGATGGCACAGCCTGCCATCCAACAAGGAAAGCATCTTGCAGATAATTTTGCTAGACTATTAGCTAAAAAAGACATGAAACCCTTTGCATATAAAGACAAAGGTTCTATGGCAACGATTGGTCGTAACAAGGCTGTTGTAGATTTACCAAATTATCATTTTAGTGGTGTTTTTGCCTGGTTTGTATGGATGTTTGTTCACTTATTTTCCTTAATAGGGTTTAAAAATAAAGCGGTTGTGTTTTTAAATTGGGTGTATAATTACATTCGTTTTGATAGAGAAGCAAGACTAATCATTCGACCTTATAAAAAGAAACAAGTAGTAAGTTTTACTAGTGATGAGATTTAGTTAATTTAATAAAAAACAGATGAAATTTAAAAGTGTATTTTTTGCTATTGGTTTATTACTCTTACTTTCTTGTAAAGAAAAGAATACTAATCAGGATACAGTTTCTCAAGAAATAAATGTAGAAAATATGGAAGATACTATTGTTTCATCAAACAGTATTACTACAGAAGATAAAAGTTTAATAGAGTTGTTAAAAGAAGGTATTTCTAATTCAAACCTCTATACAGTACTAGAACCATTTAAACCAACAAAAAGTAATATCGAATTAAAAGAAACCAATCAGCAAACCCTTAGTGGATTCCATTTTGCAAAAGATGAGAAAACGAACAATTATTTTGAAGGTATTGACTATTATGGCATTTATCAAGTTTACCAAATCGATAATATAGAAGCAAATAGTAAACATTTGTTTATTTTTAGATCAGAAGGTTCTTTGCGAGACCCTTATTTAGATTGCTTTATTTATGATAGTCAGAAAAAAGAATATTATTTAAAATGGCAATTTAATAGAGACATAGACATCATTTTGTTTAAAAATAAATATGAATTTTTATCTGTATCAAGAGATTTTGAAAACTGGAAATTGAAAGGAATCACTTTCTTTACTTTTAAAAATAAGTATTTGCATGAAGGTAAAAGTATTACAATAAATTATTCTAATTATACTGCACCAAAATATGAAGGCAGTTTTTGTAAAGAACATAAATTAGTTACTCCAGAAATTATCAATGCTTTAAATTCTTTTGAGATAGAAAATTTTAGTGAGAATGATGAAAAAAGGCCTGTTACTTTAAAGAATGAAACAATTTTTTTAAATAAGAAACAGTATTTAACATCTGTTGGTTATGCTCCTAATAATGTTTCTTTAGAAATATATGATAATAACGGAAATCATTTGGAAAAGATAGAGGAACAAATAAATGAAAGTGTAGTCTTTTCAAAAGATTTTAAATATTTAGAAAGGGATAACAAAAAGTATTTGGTTCAATATGCTTATTTTGATGAAAAAAGAACCATAAACGCAACTATTTTAAAAGTTAAAGTGTACGAATTAATAGATACTCAAAATATAAAAGTAATTGAAGAATTGAATTTTTCTCCTCAAGTGACTTTTGAGTAATTTTTTTTTGAATGGTATTGGCTGTAAGATAGTTAATAAAGGTAAATACGCAATTCCATTTTACTTCCTTGTGGATTAAATGTATTATTACTTATAAAAAAAATGTAAATTTCACTAATCACTAATCACTAATCACTAATCACTCAACTCTTCATACCCAATCATCAAACCTACAAATTTACTATAACTTTCTAAACCGTCTTTTTGTTGGTTTAGTTTTAGAAAATTATCGTAAAAATATTCGAAGAAAGTATCAATAGGTGTGTGGTAACTTTCCCAAAAAGCTTCATTTTCATCAAAGTTTTTAATAACTCCTTTATTGATTTTTTCAAAATAAAGTTTGCTTTTCCCTTCTTCTATTTTTTCCAAGTTACCTAAACAATAACGCGTAATAAAATTATAAGCTGAATATTGGAAATAAATATCTTCATTTTTAATAGCAGCAATAAATCCAATGAAATTGCATTCACTTTCACTGCCAATGCCTGTTTGATGTGCCATTTCGTGACAAGTCGTCATTGGACAATTGTATTTTGGTTTTAATACATTCACCTGAGATTCATTAGTAAACGGATTCAAATAGCCTCCAAAACCCATGTAACTTAAAGGATAACTGAATAAAGAGGCCTTAATGCTTTTATTTTTGTATTGAAATTCTTGTAAGTTTTGAGGTAAATGCTGATAGCCTTTTAAAGCCAAATGGAATATTTCTTTTTCAGTATAAGGAATTTCTACTGCTAAAGAATCATTACCTGTAATTTGCATTTGTAAAGCATTGGTTTTAGCAATCATTTTTGTAGTAAAAGCTTCTAATTGTTCCAAAGAATATTCTTTTTTAATAGCTAATTTTTCATGTAAAGGAACTCTGTAGTAATTCATTCCCCAAAGCAAATTAAAGCAGAAATAGAAAACAGAAAACCAACTCAAGATAGCCAATCCATTTGTTTTCCAATTTTTAAAAAATCCTTTTCTATGGTTCCAAATCCATCGCAGCAAAAAGAAAATAAGAATAAAATACATAATATCTCCTGTAGAAAAAGGAATCCAACCGAATAATTTTCTTGAAACAAAAGCAATTTTGGGATACAACCCTTTGGAATACCAATTTTCAACAAATTGTGGAAATAAAGACAATGTTTTTACAATGACGATTTGTAGGAGTAAAAGTAAAGGTAAAATGTATTTTCTGTTCACAGTTTTTTTATAAAAATAATACAAATATAGAATAGCAGATTTCTTTTTTCGTAAATTTGTAATTAAATTAATTTATTCATGACAAAAGTAACTTTAAATATTCCAGATAATGAGTTAGGTTTCTTTATGAAATTAATTGAGAAATTTAATTATGAAACAGTTGAGAATGAGTTTTTAATTTCCGACGAAATGAAAAGTATTCTAGATGAAAGAAGAGTTTCTTCCAAAAAAGAAGATTTTGTTTCGTGGGAAGAAGCTAAAAAGAAAATTCGTTTGAAATCTTAAGAATGAAATATGCTATCGTAATTGAACCAAGAGCAATTTCAGATATTCAAGATGCTATTGATTATTATGAATTTAAGAAGATTGGTTTAGGAGATTATTTTTATGAAATAGTTGATAAGACAATTCAATCTTTAACCGATTTTTCAAATTACCAAATAAGATATAAAGATTATCATGGATTACCTATGAAAATATTTCCTTTCATAATTCTTTATTTTGTCGATGAACTAGATAAGACAATTTATATCATGTCGGTTTTTAATACTTCAATGAATCCTAAAAAATATTCTAAGTAAAATAACATTAATATTAAAAAAAAATAAAAACTAGAAATAAATATATGAGCCAAGAAGTAAGAAACCTTGAACCAAAAGCACTTTGGAACAAATTTGCCGATTTAAATGCTGTACCACGACCTTCTAAAAAAGAAGAACGTGTGATTGCTTTCATGAATGATTTTGCTAAAAAACTAGATTTAGCGGTTGTGAATGACGAAGTAGGTAATGTGATTATAAAGAAACCAGCTACTGCTGGAATGGAAGATAGAAAAACCATAGTGATGCAATCGCATTTAGATATGGTACACCAAAAAAATAATGATACCGATTTTGATTTTGATACACAAGGCATCGAAATGTATGTCGATGGGGATTGGGTTCGTGCAAAAGGAACTACCCTTGGAGCAGATAACGGACTAGGAGTAGCGACAATTATGGCTATTTTAGAAAGTACGGATATTCCGCATCCTGCTATTGAAGCTTTGTTTACTATTGATGAAGAAACAGGTATGACAGGAGCAATGGGTTTACAAGGAGGTATGTTAGAGGGTGAAATACTTTTAAATTTAGATACAGAAGAAGATGACGAAATCGACATCGGTTGTGCTGGCGGAGTTGATGTTACGGCTGTAGCCGAATATGACGAGGAAGACGTACCAGAATCTTCAGTAGGATATACTATTACTGTAAAGGGACTAAGTGGTGGTCATTCTGGAATGGATATTCATAAAGGTTTAGGAAATGCAAACAAGATCATGAATCGTTTGTTATTTGATGGTTTTGATGATTTTGGACTACAAATCGCTTCTATAAAAGGAGGAAGTCTTCGCAATGCTATTCCTAGAGAGAGTGTAGCGGAAGTAATTATTGCTAATGTTTACGATGAAGCTTTTGTATACGACATGCAAGCGGTTATCAATGAAATTAAAACCGAATTAAAAACCACTGAACCGAATCTTCAAATTGTAATTGAAAAATCGGCTACGACTCCTAAAAAAGTGATGCCACCGATGGCTCAGTATTATTTAGTTCGTGCTTTATACACCGCTCATAATGGTGTTTATAGAATGAGTGCTGATTTTGCTGATTTGGTAGAAACTTCAAATAATATTGCAAAAGTGACTGTTGGTGAAGGAAAATTAAGCATTCAATGTTTGACTCGTTCTTCTGTTGAAACGGCTAAATTTGACTTGGCAAATGCCTTACGTTCAGCTTTTGAATTAATGGGTTGCGAAGTAGAATTTTCAGGAAGTTATCCAGGTTGGACACCAAACGCGAATTCAGAAATTTTAAATGTTTTATCTTCTATTTACGAAAAACAAAACGGTAAAAAAGCGGATGTTGTTGCATGTCATGCTGGATTAGAATGTGGTATTTTAGGAACCAATTACCCAGATATGGACATGATTTCTTTTGGACCAACCATCAAAGGAGCACACAGTCCAGATGAAAGAGCAAGTATTGCTTCGGCTCAAAAGTATTGGAAATTTGTGTTGGAGATTTTAGAGAATATTCCTGTGAAAAAGTAATTAGTCCATAGTGATTAGTCCATAGTACTTAGTGAATAGCATAAAACCTCGTTTGTGATGAACGAGGTTTTTTTGTGATTGAATGCGCTAACGGTACAAATACTAAATTAAATAGCGAAAAAACTAAAATAAATAGTACAAACGCTAAATAAAATAGTACAAATACTAAATAAAATAGCGCAAATGCTAAATAAAGTAGTGCAAATACTAAATAAAATAGCTCAAATACTCAATTTAAGTACTAATTAGCATAACTTCTCGGATAGTTCTTATTTTTTTATTTTTATCAGTAAAAAAACCACTGCTAAGAGTGGTTTAGTTTTAATTTGATTTTGTTTGTTGGCACGGATTGTGAGTCCAATTTACATTGTATTTCTAGGGTAAATCATCTGTGGTTGAAACCCCTCTTTCACAATTAAGATCAATACCTGCCAAAGGATATTTATTTATGTTATAATATACCGTAATTAATCGAGAGACTATATCACTAGAAATAGAAACACAATATTTACTTCTTTCAGAAAAATCTAGTACATCTTTTATTGATTTATCTAAGCCTTCTCTAGTAGATAAATCTAATATGGTGTAAGAATTATTCTCAACAATAACAAAATATCCTTTTGTGTGAGAACCAAAAATAGAAAAACTATATAATCCATTTATTAATTCTCCTTCTCGTCTATTATTAAACAATCCCCTTAAATTAAATTCACTCTCATTATTCTTAAGTCTTTCTATTGATGACTTATTGGTATCTTTTTTAGAACTTAAAAAATTTATTAATTCTATTTTGAGGGTATCAAAAGTTAACTTATCTACTACTTGACTTTTGGAAGTTATAGAAAAGAAGAACATAAAGTAAATAAAGATATGTTTCATACTATTTATTTTTATAAATCCGTGCTCACTATCTTATCCTAGAATATTGTTTTATTGTCTTCAATAAATTAAACTAAAATTACTTCTTCGGCATTTTTTTATAATACGTATTGGTTACTTTTCCACCCATTTGTAAATTCATTTCTAAGGTTCCTTTTAGTAAGGTACAATCTTTTTTATTTAGAATATATTCCCCATCTACCTTACTTTTGCCTAATAATCCTGAAACGCCATCTATTTCGGCAGCTACTGAAATGATGATTTCGTTTTCAGTAATGTCTTTAATAGTATAGGTTGACTTGGTTACTTGTTCGGTCAAGGGATTGGTTTTTTCATTTTTCCATTCGCTACCTACTTTCACTTTTTCTTTTGGAAAAACCAATTGTATATTACTCATATCTACTAAAGCTTCTGTTGATGGATTCCCGTCAATAGCATGAAAAGGTTCTACAATACTCCCTTTTTCATCAATACGAATTTCAAAGTTCGATTCTAAAGCATTTTTAAATTCCTCATGCATGCTTCTTTCATCACTAGTCATCAACGATTCGTCTTTTGTAGAATCGTATTTTTCTACTTCTCCAAACATTTTGGTTTCTGTCTTTATATAACGAAGGTCTGTATGAAAGGTGAAGACATTTTGATCGTCTTTTGAAGCCACTTTAAAACGAACGACCATAGTACTTTTCATACTCATTTGTTCGTTCCCAGTAGTTACTACTTGGGAAACAATCGTTTGTTGGTCTCCAATTTTTGGACTCAGTTTTAAATCAATTTCTTCCTTGTTTTGCGAGCAACTGAAAAGAAATGTGATGGCAAATAAAGTAAATATGGGTCTAAATATTTTCATTGGAAAAGGATTTTTATAAAGTATAAATTAATAGTTAGGAAAAATAGTATTTTTATTTCGATTTTAAAATTATATGTCTAATTTTATAGTGGATTTCCAATAAATGCTTAAATGGTGCACTTCCAATGAAAAAATACCTATTACCGATTTTACTTTTTTTACTTTTTCAAGCCTGTTCTAAACCGTATCAAGTTGAAAATGTGGAACGTGCCTTTTACTATTGGAAATCGGATAATTGGAGTTTTTCAGAAAAGGAACAAAAAGTAATTGATACTCAAAAAGTCTCAAAACTATATGTGAAATTTTTTGAAGTGGAACACAACGATTTAATGGGTAATATTCCAGTTTCAAAAAATAATTTGTCTTTTTATTCTAATAAGAAATTTAGCATAGTTCCTTGTGTATATATCAGAAACGAAGTGTTTTTAGAAAGTAAAAAAGAAGAATTAGACCTTTTAGCTGATAATATTGTCTTCTTAATCAATAAAAAGAAAAAAGAAAACTTAGAAAGGGTAAAGGCTGTTGACGAAATTCAAATGGATTGTGATTGGACCATAAACTCAAAAGACAATTACTTTTATTTTCTAAAAAAAATAAAGGAGATTTATAAGAAAAAAGTGAGCTGTACGCTTCGTTTATATCCTTACAAATATCCTGATAAAATGGGCATTCCTCCAGTGGATAAAGCCATGTTGATGTGTTATAATTTAATTAATCCCTTGGATAATAAAGACAAGAATTCTATTTTAGATGTAAACGAATTAGGCTTGTACTTAAATAGGCAACGTGAATATCCTTTACATTTAGACATTGCTTTACCAATATATTCTTGGATGCAGTTGTTTCAAAATAATGAGTTTACCAAAGTGATTTATAATGATTTTGATAAAATTGAACCTTTTTTAAAACCTATAAAACCGCTTTGGTTTGAAGTTACGAAAGACATCACGCTTTCCAATGTTTATTTGCGAATAGGAGATAAGATTAAATACGATAAAATAACAGCGAAACAATTAGATAAAGCAATTAGTACTATAAAGAAAAATGTGATTTTGGATAAACAGGTTACAGTGGCTTTATTTCATTTAGACGACGAACAAACAAAATATTTTTCTCATGAAGAAATGGCAACTTTTTATACTCTTTTTAATAACTAATATTTCCACTTCTGTTCTAGGTTGCGGATATTATCCTTATGGTGAAGACATTCGTTTTTGCTTTTCAAGACCAGAGCATTTTAATATGTACGGATTTTCTGAATTCAATTATTCATCAGACCTTTTTTATCCTAATGAGGATAAATACAAGTCTTTAGAAGAAAATCCGAATATCGTTTTTTGGCACAACTACTGTAAAGGTAAGATTAGTTATAACGCTGTATCTGAATGTGTGTATAGCATTCCTTACGAATCTTTTAATGAAAAAGTACATAATAATATGGTGACTTATTTGTTTGCCAAGAATGACATGGAAGCCATCGATTATTTAAAATTTGCAAAGAAATGTGAAGTATTTAATGTTTTATATAGCGATCCTTGGGAAAGAAACGACTCCTATTCTATACCTCAAAGAGGGAAATTAATTCAAGCTGCTGAAAAATTAGCTGAAGTTGTTAAAAATCCTGAATTAAAGAGACGTTATGCTTTTTTAGCCATTCGATTGGCTTATTACAACAACCAATTGAAAGATGTTTCTCGTCTCTTTGATGCTACTTTTGCCACAGAGAAACAGAAGGATATTGTGTATTATTGGAGTTTGTATTTTAAAGCTATTGTGGAAAAAGATAAGGCTTTACAAAGTTTTTATGCAGCACAAGTTTTTATACATGCACCTGATAAACGTTTTGCTGTTTTTTATAATTTTAGTAATGAGGTTTCCATTTCTGAAATTTTAACTCATGCTAAAACCAAAGAAGAAAAAGCAAATGTGTATGCCTTGGCAAGTATCAGGAGACATGATAAGGCATTAGAATATATTAAAAAAGTATATGAATTAGACCCAAAAAACGAAGCGCTACCTTTTTTATTGTTACGTGAAGTAAATAAGATTGAGGATTGGGTTTTTACACCTTATTATTCGTTATTTGATCCTTCTGTTACTACTTTGAGTGATGAAGAAAAGTATAGTTATGAGTTTTCCTATAGTAAAATTCAAGCTAGAATTGTCAATGATAGAAAGTATGCTGCTCAAGTTTTAGCCTTTGCCAAAGCGGTTAAAACGAATAAAATAGAGCATGCTTTGGAATGGAATGTTTTAAAAATCCAACTTTTATTTGTTACTGAGGATTATGCAACTTGTTTGAAAGAGATTGCTGCTATAAAAAATCAAGCCTTTACATCTACTCCTTTAAACAATCAGTTGGAAATCACAGAAGTTTTATGCCGTACTGCCAATCAAACGCAAGGTGCTTTCGTGATTCTTCCAGAAACGCAAGAAAACATTTTAAAGCATAAAAATAATGCTCAGTTTGTTTTTGCTTTAGGTCGAATATTAGAATATAACGGAAATAAGACCGATGCTGCGTTTTTGTATTCAACTATAAATCATGAGATGACATGGAAATCCAAGAGAAACAAGTCAAGATCCTATAGAGATTATTTTTATGATTATTTTCAGTATATCAATGTGATGTCTACTGTTGAAGAAGTAAAAAGTTTAATTGCTGATGTGGAATCGCATACAAAATTGATTGATGATTTTTCCACTTGGAAATACAAAACATGTAGAGGAGAATTACAGAAACTTTACGATTTAGTAGGTACACAATACATCCGAAAAAACGATTTAAAAACGGCCTTACGCTATTTTGAAAAAATAGATAATGATTACTGGAATGAAAGCGATTATTTATGGAAAAGAGCTAATATGGATGATGGTTTTGATGATGAGAATCCATTTTTTACTTTAAAATATACTCCAGATTTTATTGAAAAGAAAGAAAAATTCATTTTAAATAAAAAAACAATTACGGCTAAACTAATAGAATATATTGATAAAACCGAAAACGGTACTGAGAAAGACTATTATAGTTTCTTGGTAGCGAATTGTTACTACAACATGACAATTCATGGAAATGCTTGGATGATGAGACGCTTTGGAGTTTCTGCTAATGATGTAGAGCCTTATCCTGAAGATGAAGCCGAATTTCAAAATGGATTTTTAGCGAAAAAATATTATGAAAAAGCGATGCAAAATGCTAAAACCGATAAATTTAAAGCACTTTGTTTACGAATGATAGGTCGATGTGATTCTTTTCAAATTAGATATAAAAATCCGAATTCGTCTTATGAAGATTATAATACCTATAACGATTCTATCTTTAAATTGAATACAACTTACGCCAAGTTAAAAAAGGAATACCCTGATGATTATGATAATCTAATCTATGGTTGTACGGCTTTTGAAGATTATTTTAATGCTAGAAAGTAACTTTAGCATTAAATTTTAATAAAAATATTCTTTTTGTAAAGGAAATACAAGAAAAGCCATTCTATAATGATAAGACCTAAAGCTAGTATTACCAGTTTAAAATCGCCAAAAAATGAAGCAAAACCACTGAACAAAAAATCAGAAGTGGCTTGAAAATGAACCATAGCCACAGCCATGTATATGGCAATCGAATTGAGGCCAATAACTCGAAAGAAGAAGGTCCATTTTTGGTAGTTCCAAACATCAATTATTAGATAGAAAATAGCTAATAAAACAAAACTAATTCCACCCGTTAAAAGGTTAAAAGTGGAGGTCCATATCGATTTAATTATGGGATACCAATTGTTTAATACTAAAGCTATGATTATTAATCCTAAACCAGTAATAACAAAGAGCAATACCTTTTTATAAGGAGTGAAATGATCTGAACGAAGTATTAATCCAGCTAAAGTTCCCATAAGTGTAATTGCAGCTGCAGAAACGATACAAAGTAAGCCTTCTGGGTCAAATACTGTTCCGTAAAGTTTTCCTGGAAGTAGCATGCGATCTATATAGCTATTAATGCTTCCTTCTGGTGTTAGTATTCCTGCTCCATATTCTGGAACGGGTACCACTAATTGTAAAATAGCATATCCTATTAGTATTCCAATAATCCAAAATACAATTGCATTACATTTTCTAAAGTGTATTGCTATGAGGGCTGCTATAAGGTAGGCAAGTCCTATTTGTCCTAAAACACTAGCTATTCTTAGATTCTCAAAATCGAAATTCAAACCACCATTATACACCATTCCTAAAATGATAAGGATACAAGCTCTTTTTAAAATTTTAGGATATAATGCTTTTGTAGTTACTCCTTTCTCAAGTTGGCTAAACAACGCATAAGGAATGGCAACGCCTGAGATAAACATAAAAAGAGGAAAAATAAGATCAAAACCATAAAACCCTTCCCATGTTGCATGATCCATATTACGTGCTAAAGCATCTGCCCATGACCAATTTGTTTGTTGGCCAAGTGCTTTAAAAAGGATGTCACCACCAATAATCCAAAACATATCAAAACCTCTTAGCGTGTCCAGCGATAAAAGGCGCTGTTTTGAAATATTAGTCATAACTTTCTCTTTATTATTGTTTTGGTAAATTTTTCTATAGAGTAAATATAAAAAATCTCCAATGATTTAACAATTAGAGATTATAGATCTTTATTTTTGGTAAACCAATAAAGAAGTTATACTGTATGCATTAGAAGTGAAGTTTCCTTATTTGAATAAGTAGTTTCATATTCAAACAACACCGAACAATCCATTACATTTGGAATACGGTCTAATTCACAAAGTTTGGATACAACGGCTTCTAGTCCTTTAAACAAAATATCTTTTGTTATTATTTTTTTGGACGAATTGCTACGATGCAAAGGCAATTGAAACTCACAGGCTTTTAGAAATACCATTTCTATTTGTAAAAGTTCAATAGGTGTGTAGCCATTAAAACGTTTTCCTAAATTTTGGTTGACTAAACCAACATAGTTCAATTGCAATGAACCGTTATAATTTGATAAATGTTTCCAAAAATCTTTATTATCGAGTATGTTTCCCACCGCGCATTGGTTACAACATAAAGGATTTAGAGTATTGTTGTGAAAGGCATTGTATAATTTATGTATAGCTGCAGTAAATCGTTTTGTAGTTTCCATAAGCTGTTTATTTGTAGTTTAAAGATACTAAAAATCTAGGAATTAAGAAATAAACACTTTTTTAAAAAGACTCTTTTGGATTGTTTTATTTAAAAAAAGGTTTACCAAATGACTATTGAAGCTATTCAATTGTAAAAAAGAGCAATTAAATAGGCAATAAGCACCATATAATAGGCAAAAAGAACAATAAAATAAGCAGTACATGTAACTTTATTGTCAAAATGGAAGCTAAAAGAGGAATTAAATACTATTAAATTATATGCCTAAAGAAACTAAAACTGTTAAATAGGGATACACAAATCCACAATACATTTTTTTTCAGGATGTTCTGTAAAGTTATTATGATAGATTTCAAAGGGGTTAGCGGCTGCTTTTGTATAGCCATTTTCATTCATCCAAATAAAAAGACCCGTCCACGCTTTTTCGAAATCTACAGGTTCTATTTCGTAACGACCTACTATGAATTTTCCTTTTTCTATTTGGGTTAATCCAATTTCACCTTCTACTGCAATAGGTTGATTTAAAGTAATTCCAATGCTCATTCTTACTTTTTCTGGAGGTGTTATTTTAAAACTATCATGAAAAACACGTATGATTTTGGAAGTAGGGTTTTCAAGAATATTTCTAGGTGTTGCCCATTTTATTATTTTGTAAAAAGCAGTTTCTAATCCTTCAACACCTATATGTGTTACATAAGCCAAATCTTGTTTTGGCATTTCTTTAATTGCGATGTTTGCGTGCATAGTAGTCCATTTTTTTAGATTGATTATGTTGCAAATGTAGGTGTCATAATTGGTTTCTATTTGACCATTCTTGCTATTCAATTGACTAATCTTGCTAAATTTATGTGGATTTGATTTTCGAAAAGCGGTTGGACTTTGTCCGTAATATTTTTTAAATGCTCTCGTAAAGGTAGAACTACTTGTAAAACCTAATTGGGTAACCAAATCAGAAATGGCAATATCTTTTTTATGTAATAGTAATGCTGCTGCTTTTTCAATTCTTTTACGACCAATGTAATTATTTAGCGTTTCATTGGTAATCATTTTAAAAATGCGATGGAAATGGAAAGGAGAGTAAAAAGCGATTTGAGAAAGTGTTTCCAATGCTAATTCACTATCTAAATTGGCATCAATGTATTCAAAAACAGCATTTATTCTTTTGATGTATTCTTCATTCATTGTAGTATCTTTTTTATCTCCCTTTTATAGTTTAGATCATCAGTCATTCCATTATGGCCTAGTTTGTCTAATAAAATAACTTTCTCTACACATTTGCAGGCTTCTTTTAACTTTAAAGAAGATTCAGGATAAATGACTTGGTCTTCTTCACCATGAAAAAGAATGACTGGCATTTTACAGTCTTTCAAGTAGCGATTGTTTTCTAATTTATATTTTAAAATAAAACTTGGAACAAATGGAATAGTACGTTTCATTAAATCGGTTAAACTGTAATAAGGAGCTTGTAAAATTAATAATTTTGGATGGTTGTTAGAAGCTAATTTTGAAGCCATTCCCGTTCCTATAGAATACCCAAGGACTATAATTTTATCTTCACTGTATTCTTTTTTAATGGTATTATAAACAGTTTGAACATCATTAAATAATTGGTTTTGACTGGTTATTTTTCCTTCACTTTTTCCATAACCTCGATAATCTAACATTAAAACGTCATAATTTAAATCAGTATACGTTTTAGCAACAAAACCCCATGAACTCAAATTACCTGCATTTCCGTGTAAATAGAAGATTAATCCTTTTGAATTTTCTGCCTTAAATAATAATCCGTTTAATAATGTATTGTCTGAAGTTTTAAAATTACGTTCTTCAAAATTTTGATCAAATTGGAATTGGAAATTCTTAGCTAGTTTTATAGGTAAAAAAATAACTTTCTCTTGAAAAAAATATAATATTCCACATAATACAATATAAAGAAGAAGTGCAATTTTGAAAAATGCCAGTATTGTTTTTTTCATTCCTTTCTATTTATAATGCTTCATCTTCTTATTAAATGTTTTAAATCAATAAAATGTGAAGTAATTTTTAAAATACAAAAATAGCATTATTGTTATTGAAATTTATGAAGTTTTAACTTTAGAATAAAATCAGGATCTATGTTAATGAAACAGAGTTTGATTTTAGAAGAATCAAACTCTGTTTTAAAAGTTATTATTTATTAGTATATTTTAATAGAGAACAGTTTGTAAATAAGTAGTTTTTATAGCATTGGAAATTATTTTTTTAAATTGTTTTGGAATAACATTTTCAGGAACTTTTTTTAAATGTTGTAATGAAATATTTTTTTCAATGAGAAATTGGACATGATTATCATCATCTAGTTTTATACTTAAAATTAAAACTTCATTTTTATAAAAAAACTGTTTGGTTGTTTCAAGATTAATTAGTTCTTCATAATTGATATTAAAATTAGTGTAATTTTCTAAAACTTTTGTTAGATCAAAAGTGATATAAAGGTCATCTATAATTTCTCGATCAACTAAAAAAGCAATTAATTTATCACTCTCATTAGTGATGTAAATTTTTAAAACTTTCATGGGAAGTATTTAAAGAGCAATAGAAATTTGTTTACTGTATTGATATTTTTTCATGTAATAAATGATTTTTAGACCATTTTCGATTATATTTTTTTTCTTTTGTTCTGCTTAATGTTTCTCTTGATACACCTATATAAGATGCGATTAATGATTTAGGTACTTTATTTAGAATTTTTGAAAACTCATTTTTAAACCATTCGTGTTTTTCATCGATGCTTAATGTTAACATAGAAGTTATTCGATTATGGTAACTAATTATAGCTTTTCGATTTTTTTCTCGAAAATATTTTCGAATACTAGGAATTTCATTGCATAACTTATCTTTATCATTTAAGGATATTGATAAAACATTAGTCTCTTCAATACAGCAAGCACATTGATTAGTTCTTTTATTGCCAAATAAAGCAAGATAATCGCTAATCCAGAGATATTCATAAGCTAAATTTATTATATGTTCTTTTCCATAAGAATCTGTCATGTATGATTTTACAATTCCATTCAATATGAAATAATCAAATTCAATAAAGTCTCCTTCTTGAAAGAGAAATTGATGTTTTTTGTATTTTTTAATTTTAAAGTGAGAAAAGATATAATTTAATTCACTATCTGATAGGTTAATAGAAGTTTTTAAATGTTTGCTTAAAATTTCTTTACTTAAAATTGGGTTCATTTTTTATAATATTTTTTTGTAACAATAAAGCCATACACTATTGCAACAATAAATAGATACGCAGGGTTGTTCAAATTCATTGATTCATGATTTTGTTATAATTTAATACTTCAAGTTTTGTTATAAGTTTGTCTAAATCTCCCATCTTTTTTTTACTAATAAAGATTTTATATTCTGAATTGGTATCTCTAATTAACAAATTCATATAATCATATTTGGTTATGTAAAATAATAGAATCAATAATATGCAAATTGATATGAAACATACAAATTCGTTTAAATAAATATTGAATAGAAGTATTGTTGAAATCAAAGAAAAAATGTATAAGAATAAAATAACGTTTTTAAAATATTGAAATGTAATCGCTTCATTCACTTTTAATGATTTAACATCTTTGATGAGTATTCTTTTAGTCTTTAAAAGTGAATGAATTAATATGACATTGTTATTAATTAGAATTGAGGTATACATCTGTTTTTTTACAAAAATAGAATACTATAATTGTATATTATATTGATAAAAATCACTATTTTTATGTGATATTTGTCACTAATATTAGTTTTAATTGATAAATGTTTAGTTTTTTAAGAAAAAATGTATTTTTGTTTCTTTGTTTTATATAATTGTTTAAGTATTTTTTTTTATTTTGCATAAAATTTAAAGTGATTTGTTTTTTAGTTAATTTTTATGTTTTAAAAACGACAAATCCTCTTTTGAAAAAGAGGATTTAATATTAGTAAAATGTTGCCTTTTTGTGATACTGTTTCTAATAAATTTGTTTAGTATAGCATGTCTTTAATTATTGATAAAATAACTTATAAGTTGTGTAATAAACCAATATTTAAAATGAATTACTATATTGAAAGAAAATAGTAAATAAAAGAATTTCATATATTTAAAAATAATAAAAATAAAATTGGAAAGAGTAATCCTGTAATAGCTAGTTTCCAACCTCTTCTTTTAAAAGTTTTCTTTTCGTCTTTTATCATCATTATACCTGTAACAGCAATGAAAAGTAAAGAAATTCCAAAAATATCGGAAAAGTAAATCCACCAACTAGAAGGGTTTTTGTGCAAAAAAATTGTTTGATTGACTATAGGTGTTTTAATAAAAAAAAAGGATTTCACCTTTCCCTGTTTTTGTATCTATTTCAATTTCAGTATTTTCAAATTGTATTTTTAATTTTTCTTTATAAATGTTGTACCGTTTTAATGTCTCAAATATTTGTAGTGATCTTGTTAATTCTTTAATATAATACTTTGAAATTTTATCTTCATTGGGTAATTGTACTTGAATATCTTCTGTGAGGATTTCAAACTTTTCTGGATGCCATTGGTTTCTATGATTCATTATAATACCAGATAAAGCAAAAGCAATTAGTAATCCAACGAAAAAATAACCTAAGTGAAGATGTATATTTCTTAGAATTAACCTTTTCATTTTTGTGATTTAAAAGTCTTTCCCCACCAAATCAAAAAGCCACTTATAGGTAAACTAGCAATTAAAAGACTAATTAAAAAAGCAAGTATCTTTCCTGGTAAACCAATAATAGCACCTGTATGAATATCATAATTCATTCGTATTATTTTATCTGAGGTAGTTGCATTATTTAATTTTCCATAGATATGTTCTACATTCTTTTCTTCTAAAGTATATTGATCAAAATAGCGATAATCTGTTTTCCAATATGTTCCATTTCCTATATTGGCATTAGCAGCAATTGTAGAACTATCCGTTTCAACAGGATGTACTTCAATAGCATTTGCATTTGGATATTCTTTTTGCATTTGTAGCCATACTTTATCTAAAGGATTAATTACTAAATCATTGTTTTTAATTTTAAATGAAGTAGGTTCTTCATAAACTAAAGATTTTTCACCTCCTATTACCGTATAATAACAATAAGCAAACCAAGGAAAGCCCCAAACCAATCCTGTAATGGCAAATATTAAAGCAATACTTAATACATAAAAACCAGTTATATTATGTAAGTCATAGTTTTTGCGTTTCCATTTTGTTGTTTCTTTCCACCTAAACCAAAATCGTTGTTTAGCAGCTTTTTTATTTTTTGGATACCATAAAATAAAACCACTTATTAAAATAAACACAAAGAGTAGTGTAGAAGAGGCAATTATGGTTTGTCCTATCTCGTGAGGTAACCAAAGGTAGAAATGGCCATCTAAAATAAAACGAAAGAAACCAGAGAATTCATTAACTGTTCGTTGTACTTTTCCAGTATAGGGATTAATATAACAAATGTCATAATATAATGGGTCATTGCTATAAAAAATGGCTTCTACAGATTGATTCGGTTTTCTATATTGAATAGCGTGTAAGTGCTTGTTCGGTAATTCATTTTTAGCTATCGTTTCAATTTTAGAAGGTAAAAGAAAAGGTTTATCTTGTTTTTCAACAAATCGATAAGTTTCCGTTACATTTTGAATTTCTTCTTGAAAAGCATATAAACAGCCTGTTATAGCAACTATAAAAACAATTATTCCAGTAGCTAGTCCTAACCAAAGATGTATTTTTAGAATGGCTTTTTTAATCGTCATTTTGTTCTTTTTTCTAATGATAAACTCCCCATCGAAATGAGGAGTTTTTTAATACTAATTCAACTAACTAAAATTTATAGGTTAATCCTGCAATTACACTTCTTAATTGTTGAGGTGTAATAGTTGACCAACCCGAATAGTATTTTTCATTTAATGCGTTATTTAATTTTAATGTAACATTGAATTTGTTAGCATCATAGGATAAAGCACTGTTTAAAATAGTATAGCTTGGTAATTCAAAAGTTCCAATATTTGATCGATTAAGTGTTTTGTATTCACTGGCATAGTTACCTCCAAAACCAATTCCAAAACCTTTTAAACTTCCATTTGAAATCTTATAATTAGCCCAAAAATTAATTAAAGTTTCTGGACCTGCTTCTTCAGGACGTAAACCTAAATATCCATTGTTTGGAAAATAATCTTTTGTTACTTCACTTTTATTGTTACTGAAACCAGCTATAATACTTAACCCTTTTGTTGGAGTGGCAGTAAAGCTAACTTCAATACCTTTGCTTTCTACTTCACCACCTTGAATGACGTCATTGGGGTTATTAGGATTTGTTGTAACCTTGTTTTTTACATTAATGTTATAATAACTAACAGTGGCAGAGATAATATCTTTGTATAAATTCGTTTTTATTCCAAACTCATATTGATTTGCATGCTCTGGATCAAATTTCTTAATTTCCACAAGATTCCCTTGAGTGTCATAAATGCTTTGAGGAGTAATATTTTTAAAACCATTCATATAGTTACCAAATACAGAAATCTTATTTTCAATAATTTGGTACACCACACCAAATTTTGGAGAAAATGCTATTTGATCTTTGGCTTCATCATCACCATCACTTGAGGTTTTTTCACCAAAATTATCAAAACGTAAGCTAGCCATAACAGATAATCGATCCGTTATATTTAAAACATCTGAAAAATAAGCACTAAATATCTTTTGACTTGCCTCAGTATTTCCAGAATATGTTCCTATTAAAAGATCGTCTGTACCAGCTTGAGTTAAATCTCCAGTATCTGTTCCTTCTACCAAAGAAACTATTCCATTTGTAACCCAACCAGAACCACCATTTTTAATAGTTGTATCATAATAATCTAAACCAACGATTAAACGATTTCTTAAACTACCAATTTTAAAATCTCCAATGAAGTTTTGTTGAATGTCTGTTGTATAATTTACTCCATTTACAAAAGCGATATTACGTGAAAAGTTATTTCCATCTGCTAAATCCCATAAATATTGATAATAACCATTTGTTTTAGTAGTACTTCTTGATAGTACAGTTTGAGAAGTCCAAGTATTGGAGAGTTTATACAAAGCTTGAGCTTGCATATTAAAAGATTGATTGTTTACCGTTAAATCGTTAGATGTAAAAGATTTTTTATAATTTCTATCAAAAAGCTCCATATCACTAAAAGATAGAGGAGAATAGCGACTTAAAAATAGCATTGGAGCATTTGCAGAAGTTGAATTATATATTTCGGTATTGATTAAGAAAGTTAATTTTTCATTAGCTTCAAATCGTATGGATGGAGCTATAAAAAAAGAATTTGAATATCCAGCATCTTGAAATGAATCTGTATTTTGATAGGCACTATTGACTCTTACCGCTAAATTTTCTTTTACAGGAATGTTAATGTCAGCTGTAATTCTATCCATTCCATAAGTGCCAGAATTATAGCTTAATTCACCTCTAAAATTTTTATTTGGTTTCTTAGTTACCAGATTGATTAAACCACCATAAGAAATCACGCTACTACCAAATAGAGTACCAGAAGGACCCTTTATAACTTCTATATTATCTATATTTATAGGATCAATGTTTCCATTTGTTAATGCCGGTAATCCATTTACCATAGAAGGCTGTACAGAAAAACCTCTCATGGAATAATATTCAGCACCGTCACCATTGCGTCCTGTAGATTCCCAAAGACGTGTAATACCGGTTGCATTTTTTAAAGCATCGTTCAGATTGGTAACTACTTGTTCTTTTAATAGTTCATTCGTTACTACAGTATAAACTTGTGGATTTTCAATGTTTTTTAAAGGCATTTTAGAAACAGTATTACTTTTTTCACGAGCATATTTATAATTACTAGTTACCGTTATCTCATTTAAAGTTTTAATAGAGTCTTTCTCTTTTTGTTCATTTTGTTGTCCAATGGCATTAGATGCAAAGAAAAAACTAGTTAATGCAATATAATATTTTTTCATTTATTTAGATTTAATTAAAATAATAAAGCAAAAATAATATTGAAAAATAGAATTTCAAAATTTATTTAGACTTATTTAAAATAAAAAATATAACAAATTGATTTCTATTTATTTATGTTTTTCTGAGAAAAGAATCAGTGGTGGTGGTAAGAAAACTCCCCAAAAAAAATAAGTCGATATTTGGGGAGTTGATAATTTTTTAAGAGAATATTAAAAAAAGAATAGGGAAGAGTAGTCCAATTAAAGCTAATTTCCAGCCTCTTCTTTTAAAAGTATGTTTACCATGCTTTATCATCATTGCACCAGTAACGGCAATAATAATTAATGATATTCCAAAAATATCTGAGAAATAAATCCACCAATTAGAAGTGTTCTTGTGTAAAAACATAGCTTGACTAACTATTGGAGTCTTAATGAAAGAAATAATTTCACCTTTTCCAGTTTTTAAATCAATTTCTACTTCCGTATTTTCGAATTGCATTTTAAATGTTCCTTTTCGTATATTGTGTCGTCTTATTTTGTCATCAATATTCAATTCTTTTGCTAAGTTTTCAGCATAGGTATCGTCAATATCTTTTTCATTTGTAGGTAATACTACTTTTATATTTTTAGCTTCTAAGGTGAATTTTTCAGGGTGCCAATGACTTCTGTGATTCATCATAATTCCTGAAAAGGCAAAAGAAATAATCAAGCCTACGTAAAAATAGCCTAAATCTCGATGTAAGTTTCTAAGAGTTACTTGTTTCATTATGTGTTATTTAATTTTAAAATGCATAATTTAATGCAATGGAATAATTTCTTGGTGCTATTGGGTTTAAACTATTATCATCATGGGCATTATAGCTTAGTTCATTAAAAAGATTACTCAATTTTGCTTTCAAAGTAATCTTTTTGTAATTATAACCTAAAGTAGCATCCACTTGAAAAAAATCAGGCAAATATATTAATTGTCTGTTATCATTTGCAACTCTAATTTGTGTTGATCTTCCAGCAAAGCGTTCACCAAAGTAAGTATTTATTATTCCTAAATTCAATCCTTTTAATTTTCCCTCTTCAAATTCATAATTAAAGCTAAGATTAGCAGTGTTTTTTGGATTGTATCTCAATAAACTTCCTTCTATATAAGTGTTGCTTTTTACATATTTAGTTTCGTTAAAACTATATCCTGCAATAATTTGTAATCCCTTTATTGGTTTCGCTGTAATATCTATTTCAATTCCTTCACTTCTAATTGAACCTGCTAGTTCTCTAAAATTTGGATCAAGTAAAGAAGTTTGTGCTAAATTGTCATTATTTATTTGGTAGAAAGTAATGTTTGCTTGTATTTTTTCATGGAACAACTTGTTTTTAATACCAACTTCATATTGATCTATTATCGATGGTTTTAAAGGATCATTATTAATATCAGCACCTGTATTCACATCAAAAGAATTAGAATAAGTAGCAAAAATTGTATTATTTTTTGTTGGTTGAAATATCAAACCAAATCTTGGAGAAAAGGCATCGTCATAATTATTTGTAGTTGTAGTGGTGCCATTAGTATATGTAAGAACATTGTTTTCAGTGTCTTGATAGCTATATCTTACACCAGCTAAAACCTTCCATTTTTCTGTTAAACTTACTAAATCTTGTATGTAAATTCCAAAGCGACTTATAGGCGTTGTTGTTAATCTATTTTTTGTAATTGTTGGTATTGTTCCTTCATTCGTTGGATCGTACTCTTCAAAAATGTTTATTGTATCATACCCTTCATTATTATATCTAGTAGAATAAGTTTTATAATTTTCAACATCAGCACCAAATAAGAAATTATGTTTGGTTTTACCAATGCTAAATAATCCGTTCAAATTAGATTGCTGTGTAAAATAATTATCTTTTGTGTCAGCTTTTTGAACATTTCTATTCCAATCACCATTGTCTGCAATTAATCCACCTGTATTTGGACGAGCATTGGAGAATAGTTCTGTTTCATAATAACGAATACCATTTATAAAATTAATATTCCAGTTGTCATTAATTTTATGAGTTATTGTAATTGTATTAGATAGTTGTTCAGCGTCATATTTCCCCCAAGTTACTCCTAAAAAGCGATTTCTTGGAAGATCAACAACTTTGTAATTAATGACTCCAGCTCCAAAATCGGGTGTTCTACTATCATTAATGTAATCAGCTTCTATTAGCAATTCTGTTTTTTGGGAAAGTTTAAATAATAAGGATGGATTAATGTAGTATTTTTCTGATTCAACATAATTTCTAAAGCTTTCAGCTTTTTCGTAACTTCCATTAATTCTAAAGGCTACTTTTTTATTTTTACCAATGCTATTATATAAGTCAAAAGTAGGTTTATAGGTATTGAAACTACCAATGTTAAATCCAACTTCACCACCAAAATTGAATTTAGGTTTTTTAGTTACTAAATTTAATATTCCACCTGGAGCCACATTACCATAAAGCATAGCAGCACTTCCTTTTAAAAATTCTACTTTCTCTAAACCAGAAGTTTCAATCATCATTCCGTTGTAATAACGCATTCCATTTTTAAAAGTATTATCGCTACGTAAAGAAAAACCTCTTGAAGCAATTTCTTCTTGATAACCACCTGCTGTTCCCATAATATAAACTCCATTGGCATTTTTTAATAAGTCAGTAAGTGAATTTGCTTGTTGGTTTGAAATAGTTTTAGAAGTTATTACACTTGTAGCTTGCGGTAAATCCATTTCTTTAATAGTTGATTTGCTTACGCTAGGAGTATTATTTTGTGGATTTCCATTCACTACAACTTCTTTAAGAATATACTTTTTTGGTTTTACAGTATCATTATCTATTGTAATATCAGTTTCAAAACTATCTTGAGAATATGAAAAACAAGATATAAGGCATAATCCAATAGTATATATTACTTTCTTCATAACTTATTTAGATTTAATTAAAATAATCGCGCAAAAGTAATACGTGAAATTTAATTGACAAATTTAATTTAGACTTATTTTAAATAAAAATCATAAGTGATTAATTATCAGAATAAAAAAAGACAATTGTAATGTGTAATAACGGATTGATTTTTTTATTAACTTTGCACTCCAAAATAAGAGAATACTATGTTAGATAGATTGCAATATGTAAAACAACGTTTTGATGAAATATCCGATTTAATAATACAACCGGATGTTATTGCTGATCAGAAACGTTATGTACAATTAAATAAAGAATATAAGGATCTTAAGGCCTTAGTTGAGAAGAGAGAAGAATACCTTATTCTTGATGGTAATATTAAAGAAGCGAATGAAATTATCGCAGATGGTTCAGATGCTGAGATGGTTGAAATGGCAAAAATGCAATTAGAAGAAGCTAAAGAGCGTTTGCCTCAGTTAGAAGAGGAAATTAAATTTATGTTAATTCCTAAAGATCCTGAGGATGCAAAAAATGTAATGGTTGAAATTCGTGCAGGAACTGGTGGTGATGAAGCTTCAATTTTTGCGGGTGATTTATATAGAATGTATACCAAATATTGTGAATCTCGTAATTGGAGAACTTCTGTTGTAGATATGAATGAAGGTACATCTGGAGGATTTAAAGAGGTTATTTTTGAGGTTACTGGTGAAGATGTTTACGGTACACTAAAATATGAAGCAGGTGTACACCGTGTGCAACGTGTACCTCAAACAGAAACTCAAGGTCGTGTTCACACTTCAGCAGCTACTGTTATGGTTTTACCTGAAGCTGAAGAGTTTGATGTTCAAATTGATATGAATGATGTTAGAGTAGATTTCTTTTGTTCATCAGGTCCAGGTGGTCAATCAGTAAATACAACAAAATCGGCAGTACGTTTAACACACATTCCAACTGGATTAGTAGCTCAATGTCAGGATCAAAAATCGCAACATAAAAATAAGGATAAAGCATTGAATGTACTTCGTTCTCGTTTGTATGAAATGGAGTTAGCAAAAAAAGAAGCTGAAGATGCAACGAAAAGAACATCACAAGTAAGTAGTGGAGATCGTTCTGCAAAAATTAGAACATATAATTATGCACAAGGTCGTGTTACTGATCATAGAATTGGTTTAACTTTATATGATTTGGGTAATATTATGAATGGAGATATTCAAAAAATTGTAGAAGAACTTCAATTAGTTGCTAATACAGAAAAATTGAAAGAAACAGAAGTATTTTAAAATAAAAACATTATTTTTGAAAGGCTATAGACTTGTTTTATAGCCTTTTTTAATTTTAAATCTATAAACTTATGTCTAAAAATGTATTTTTATTAGCGATGTGTATTTTAAGTTTATCGACACAATCACAATCTTTTTTTGGTAGCCAATATGACAATTATGCAGGAATCTATAGTGTTTTAAATAATCCAGCTAATATTGTTGATTCGAGATTTAAAACGGATGTTAATATTGTTTCTGGAAGTGGTTTTGCAAATTCTGACTACTATTCTGTGAAGTTAAGTGATGTTCTTAATGATCCATCAAATTTTGAAGATTATGCAAGAAAGACTCCTTCAGGTAATAATAGTTTTTATGTGAATGCAGATGTTTTAGGACCTTCATTTCAAATGAATATTAACGATAATAATGCAATAGCTTTATTCACAAGAGTTAGAGGTATTGGACATATAACTGAGATTGATGGAATATATTTAGAAGATCTACAAAATGATGTGAATCAAAGTTATAATGTTAACAATCAAAATTTTAGTATAGCATCAAACTCATGGTTTGAAATAGGGGCTTCTTATGCTACGATTTTAATGAATAATGACAGACATTTTTTAAAAGGTGGTATTTCGGTTAAATATTTGGGAGGCATATATTCTGGATATGCTAAGGGTAGAAATTTAACTGTAGATTATGATTACACAGGTGTTCCTTTGACAAGTACTACTACAATAAATGGACAAATTGAAACTGGAAATTTACAAAGTTTGAATAATTTTGATTCACCTATTGAAAATAGTGGTAGTGGATTTGGTACTGACATTGGTCTAACATATGAATTACGAACAAATGAGTCTAATTCAGATGGTAGTAAAGGAGTCAATAAATATTTATTAAAATTCGGCTTTTCTGTTACAGATATAGGTTCTATAAAGTTTAATGATGGTGAAAAGGTTGTGTATCAAGCTGATAGTGTAACTTTTTCGGATGCTGAATATGCAATTAATGATGATTTAGATACTTATTTTACTAGAGTTAGTGAAAATAAATCGTTTACAGTTTCTTTACCTACTGCTTTACATGCTAATGCAGATTGGAATGTTTATAGCAAATATTATTTAAATTTCAATACCGATTTGAATATGAATAAAGCAACTAAGCCAAATTCTAATTATATAAAAAATACGGTTAGTTTAACACCTCGTTATGAATCTAAGTGGTTTAGTGTTTATTTGCCATTCTCTGTTGTTCAAGATTCTGGACTTTTATCTGGCTTTGGATTTAGAACTGGTCCATTAACAGTTGGTTCTGGTTCTATTTTTAATGGTCTTTTTGGATACACAAATGCTATAGATGTTCATGTTGGATTGAAAGTTCCTATTTATCAAAATAGAAAATAAAATAAAAAAACCGCCTGAAAACTATTTCAGACGGTTCACTAACTAAAATTCTTTTTAATGAATTTAATAAGCAGCAAGAAATATCTTGCTGTTTCTTTTTCCTAACCAATTATTTTTTTGCTTCTTCGTTTTCTTCTGATTTTGCACCTATTCTATTTACGGTATACATTGGTGCAAATTTAATTTTTAAAGCTGCAATTTTTCTATTATCTTCTGATGATAATCCTTCTTTTTCAACAGTGTTTTTTCTTGTATCTAAAGCCTCATAGATTAATTTAATTTCATCCCAATCTTCTCTTGAATAAGAATCTTTATTTTTTTCTACAGTAGTTACAAAATTATCATAAACGCTTAATATATTATCTTTATTTACCCATGCAAAAGACATATCAGACCCATCATATCCATCTCCTAATAAAGCTTTACGAATGTTCATTTTAGCATTTTCCATATCCGCTTTTTCTTTCTCAGAAACAACTTTTACTTTGTATTCTTCATATCTAACAGTTGTATTATCAACCGATTCTTTTAAATTTGCACTTTCTTCTACACCAGTTAAAGAATTTTCAGCATTCATTTTTAAACGATCATGATCTTTTTGGATAGCATCCCATTCTGTAGCTGCTTCATCCATTTCAATTCCACTTACTGAATCTACATAGTTAGCATACATGGCAACATCTTTTTCAGCTTGTAATTTTTTTTCATCTGTACAGGCAGTCAATGACACTGCAACTGCAAATAATCCTAAAGTGATTTTTAAATTTTTCATCTTAAATTGTTTTTATTAATGTTATTATTATTTTGTAAAATTAGTTTGATTCCCTCCTTATTGTTTTATAGAATTTTAATATAGATTTATATAATTTCTATTCTATAAATCGAAACCATATGCCAGTCTCAACATTACCTGTCCTAAGCCATCATCAACAGCATTGTCTTTTATAACAGGAAAATCTTTAAGAAACTCATATCTCACACTGATATCAACATATTTTGTTGCATATCCAACACTAGGAGAAAATAATAAGGAATTAGTATCATATTCTTTAGTGACTGAAAAGGCAACTCCAACTTCTCCCATTACATAAAATTCATTTTTAAAAATGAAAGATTTGTATCCTATTTTTATTGGTATATAACTAAGATCTGTATTATCATCTTTAACAAATAAATTATTAAACCCTGTTGTAAATGTTAATGAATAAGTTTCTGATAAATTATATTGAAGTCTTAAATCTCCACCTAAATTGAAATTATAAGGATCGTTAAATGGTAACCCTGTGGAAACTCCTATACCTAGTTTGAATTTTCTATTATAATTGTCACCTTGATTTTGAGAGAACGTTTTTGCACATGTACCTAGAAGTAATGAACTAATTAGCACTATTTTGAATATCTTTTTCATTTATGTTTATTTTTTCTGCTTTGTTTGTAATAAAATTCGATACTAGATACTGTATAACTGTTGCTGATATTTTTTTAAATATATTTGATGATTTGCCAATAATCATTTTTCTTGTAACAAATCCTCCTGCTATTCCTAAAGCTGATTCTAATAATGAATTCTTAATATCTTTAGAATTTTTAAAATCATGTATAGTTTCTTTTATTATATTAACTGGTTTTAGGCTTTCCGCAGTGACAAAAAATTGTTCTTTTAAAACAGAAAAATCATTTAATTGTTTCTTTTTTAAGAGCCTTATTTTTTCATCTAGAAGTTGATTTTGGTCTACTTTTTTCATCTTATCTAATTTTAGTTTCTAAAAGTTTCTTTATGATTAAATTCGTTATGGGAATTTTGATAAAACGATCTCTAAAAAGAATAAGTAGTATACCTAATAGTAAATAAAACCCTGATACAATTAGAAAACCTAAATAGTATTCACCTATTAGTTTTCCAATGTACAGGCTAATCCCAATATTAATAAATAAGGAGAACATAGCTACAATTAATCCCAAAGCTAATCTAAAAGTTAAGGATGCAGCAATATCTGCTGTTTTATCAATAGCATTTAATTTTAATAAATCGATGCTAGTTTTTGTATAATCTTGAGCTTTTTCAAAAAGCATTTCAATATTTGTAGCTACATTTTCCATTTTCTTATATTTTTTCTAATTCCTCTTTCAGTTTAGTTTTACTTTCTTTAAATTTTTCTTCAACATTTTCTGATATATGATTGAATTTTTCATGAAGTTCATCATATTTGTTTTCTAGTGAGTTGATTGTATTGTCTAGTCCTTCTTTAAGGTCATCCTTTAAATGTCCTACTTTTTTTGATATTTTTTTTCTTGTTTTTGAACCTTTATCTGGCGCTAATAATACTCCAATAACTGCTCCAGCAGCTAGACCTGCTACTACTCCTAATAATGCTTTATTTGATTTCATAATATTTGTTTTTAAATTTTAATACTTGTTTTTAAATTTTCTTTCCTTGAATAATTCTAAATATTATGGCTATAACTGCTATAACTAATAATATATGAATTAAAGATCCTACACTGTAGACAAAAAAGCCTAGTGCCCAGCCTATAATTAATATGACTGCTATGAGGTATAATAAATTTGACATGATAATATTTTTATATTTTTTAATTTAATCTAACAGCTAAGTACAAACTTAAATTACTGTTTTTCCCATCAGGAACCGTATATGTTGTTCCAGCAAATTGTCTTTCTTTTCCTACGGTTTGTAAACCATAATTGTATCTAACTCCTATTCCTATTGATTCAAAATCTAAACCAACACCAGCTGATAACCCATAATCGAATTTGTTGAAATCATCATTGTTGTAGGTATCTTCAAAATCAAATGTACCGTCGTTAGTTTCGTTAGTTACTTGTGCATCAATTAAATATGCAAAATAAGGTCCTGCATGAACGTTGAAACTATCTGTTAGGTTTAACTTTAATAGAAGTGGTAATTCTATATAATTTAACTTGAATTTTGCCGTTCCTTCAGCAAATGCATTGTCATAAACTAGTTCAGCACCTTTTCTACTATATAATAGCTCTGGTTGTATTGCTATTGCATCTGTTATGGGTAATTTGGCATATACACCAGCATTAAAACTGGTCAGTACATTGTTGTCGTCTACATCTTCTGTGTACATATTTGAGAAATTTAGGCCTCCTTTAAAACCAAATTCTGCACTTGAATCTTTAGATTGTGCATTAACAGCTAATGAAGTTGTTAAAAGTAATGCTAGTGTTGCTACAATTTTTTTTCTTTTTTTCATGTTATTTCTTTTTAGTATTTATATTTAATTGTTTTTCTTTTTCTTATTTCAATAGATGATTAGAGTTGTGGCATTTGCAATTAATGTAAACAATGTTAACAACACTAGTGCTATTATCCATTTTTTCATGTTTGAGTAGTCTTAATTTGTTTCACTTCATCTAAAGAATTACTTAGTTTTACGATGGTTTGCAATGCTAAAATTTTAAAATCTACATCTTTTGTTGTTTCAGATAGCATTGTTAAATCATGAATCTGACTTTTAATAATCTTTGTGACAATTTCTAAGTATTTTTTTTTAAAATTTTCACTGTCTACTTTATCCAACTCATTACTGTCATTTTGAATATTGATACTTGGAATGATTATTAATTTCTCAGATGTAATTTGATTAATTATTTTATTTATTTTAATTTGTTCTTGAGCTAAGTTTTTTGCCAAACACTTTACTCTAAATGGAACTTCTTTTTCTTTTACTTTATTACTAATTGAGATAAGGTTCAAATTTTTCTCACTAAATTCGGCTAACAATTCGGCTTCAACATTTTCATATTTATAATCGTTTCCATTGATATAAGTCATTAAACTATCTTCTTCTTTATTATTTGTAAAGACACAAGAAGTAACCGTTAACAATGTCAGACCACATAATATCAAATAAAAATGTAAGGTTCTTTTGGGGTTTGTCTTTCTCATTTTATTCATTTTTAATACACTACAAAGTTGGTTTTTTTAAAGAAAATGTATCTTACATCATTTTATGTTTAAATTATACTATTTCCATTTTACCATTATAATTGTTTCTATCTCTTATCGAAGAACTTATAAGACAAATTTAAGTCGATTAGGCTGTAAGGATGTTATATCATTTTTTAATTCTATTATAGAATTTTAAGTTTGGCTACTTATAAGACATAAAAAAAACACTACAAAGAGTGTTTTTTAAATCATAGTAAAGAATCTATTATCTTTTTTCTTGTAGTATTTGACTATTTGATTTTTCTTCTTTTACTGTTATGAATTCTGCGAATTCTGAAGGTTGAATAGGTGAAGCATATTCTATTGCATATGATTTTGCTAATTGGGCTCCAAAATATAAAATAACAGAAGAGTAGTAGACCCAAACTATTACGATAACAAATGAACCAGCAGAACCATAAACTGAATTTATATTAGAATTAGAGATATAAAAAGAGATTAAAAATTTACCAAAAATAAATAACAAAGCAGTTGCAAATGAGGCAAATTTTACTTGTCTCCATTTTATTTTAGCATCTGGAAGAATCGTGAAAATAGCTCCAAATAACAATGAAATAATAACAAAAGTTAATAAAGAATTAGCAATATAAACTAAATAATATAATACTTCAGGGAAATAGGAGGTAAGCTGTTGACTAATTGTATCCATTACTGCAGAAATACCTAATGAAACTAATAATATAAAACCAATACTTCCTATAACTCCAAAGGAAAGTAATCGAGATTTAATGAATAACCAAAAACCTGATTTCTTTTTTGGTTTAATATCCCAAATCGTATTAATTGAATCTTGAATTTCAGCAAAAACAGAAGTTGCTCCAATGATTAACATTACAATTCCAATTATTCCAGCAAGACTAGTGCTATTTGAAATAGTTAAATTTTGTATCATATTTTGAACTTGAATAGCACTTTCTTTTCCAACAAAACTTTTTAATTGATTGTATATCGAACCTTCTATAGCTTCTCTTCCCCAAAATATATCACACAAATAAAGAATTACAAGCAGTAGAGGTCCAATTGAAAAAACAGTTGTATAAGCTAAAGCAGCACTCATTTTTAAGATTTTTTTGTCTAAAAATCCTGTAAAAGTATTTTTTAAAACTGTCCAAAATCTTTTAAATTTCATACTTTTAATCAATTAAGATTTAGGTATATAAATAGTAAATATAGATCCTTTATTAGGTTCACTAGAGGCAAAAATATAACCATTGTGATTTTCTACTATTTTTTTACAAATAGCTAAACCTACACCTGTTCCTTGATATTCGGTCTTTCCATGAAGTCTATTAAAAAGTAAAAATATTTTTTCTGCATTTTCTTGTTCGAAACCAATTCCATTATCTTTAAACCTTATTCTATGATAAACTCTATTGGAATTGTCTTTTAAAATAGCTTCATTTTTAGCTTTTACTTTTTTGTATTTAATCACAATTTTTGGAACTTCATTTTCTTTAGAATATTTTAAGGAATTGCTTATTAAGTTTGTGAAAAGTTGTTGCATTTGAAACTCTACTCCTTTGATAACTTGTAAAGAATCGTATTGAATGTTTGCTTTTCTATCTTCAATATTTTGCGATAATTCAAGTAGACTGTTCGCTAAAACCTCATTTAAATCTACATTGTTGAAATTTTTATCTCCTCTATTAGTTCTAGAATATTGTAGTAAGTCGTTAATTAGGATACGCATTCTATCTGAAGCTCTTTGAATTCTCGAGAGATAATCTTTACCAAAATCTGATAAATTTTCTTTTTCTTTATCGTTTAATCTGGAGATAAAGGTTTGAATTTTTCTTAGAGGTTCTTGTAAATCATGACTAGCAACATGATTGAATTCATTTAGTTCTTTAATATTTTGTTCTAATTCTAAATTACGTTCTTTTAGTAATTTACTTTTGTAATAGTCTTCTGTTACATCTTGAGTTGTACCAATTATACTTTCTTCACCACTTAGATCAATAAATGATTTAGCTACGGTTTTAAAACGTCTTACTTCACCATCTTTTCTAATAATTCTATAATTCATTGTTGGAATTTCATCATTAGACAGTGCTGCTTCATTAGCTTCAATCACAATTTCTTTATCCTCTTCATGTACGTGAAGTAAAAGATTTTCGATTGTAGGTTCAAATGATTGAGGTTCATATCCCATTAATCTAAAATTGTTATCAGAATATATAAACTTGTTGTTTTCAAAATTTAAAACCCAACTTCCATAATTTCCTAAAATTTCTGCTTGTTTGCTTGATTCATCAAAAATTTCAAGTTCATTATTCACTTTTTTTAAATCCTCAATATTTTTTTTTAAAAGCAAATTGTTATTGATTTCATCGGTTATATCATGCGTAACACCTAAAACTGTTTTGCTTTTTAATTTTTCATCAAATAATTTACCAGTTGCTCTAAAAAAACGAATTTCTCCATCTGACCTTATAATCCTAAAAGTAGAAGGTGGTAAATTTTCTTCTTTCACGACTTTGCTCATGATTTCTAAAACAATTTCTTTATCTTCAGGATGCACAAATGTTAAAAAATTATCATTTGTAGATGGAAATGAATGAGGTTCATAACCTAAAATACGATAAAAATTATCCGAATAAGTAGTAACATGAGTGATTAAATTCCATTCCCAAGTTCCAAAACTCGATAGTATTTCTGCCTGAGAATTTAAAAAAATGGATTTATTTAAACTATTATTAATTTCTTTAAGCCTTTCTAAATCTTTATTTGTTTTGTAATATGAATATACAATTAGTAGAATGGTAATAAATAATATACTAAGTGTTAAAACTGGAGTAAAACTAATTTGTTCATTATAAAGAGAATTGCGTTTTTTTAGGTAGGAACTTTCTAAATCAGCCATTTCATTAATCTTATTCCTTATAGCAACTAAGAGTTTACTACTTTTAAAAAAATCTTTTTTAAACTTCTTAGTGTCCTCTATATGCTTGCTTACGTCTGGATCAGAATATTGTCCATTATAGTCTAAACGTTTTTTTATTATTTCATATAATTCATTTAGATTCTTTTGTTGTTTTTTATTATCAGAAGTTAACTTTTTTAATGTACTAAATGATTGATTAATATTACTATTTGCAGTATAATAAGGATTTAAATAAATGCTTTCATTAGTAATTAAAAAACCTCTCATACTATTTTCTGAATCTTTTATATAAGAAAATAAACGTTCTAATTCTAAGTTAACTTCATAAGTATGCATTATTTGTTTTGAAGATGTAGAAACATCATCTATATGTTTATAAGTTATCGCTCCAATAAAGAGAACAACAAATAAACTAATAGTGAAAATTATTTTATGAAATTTTGAAGATTTAAATTTATTTTTTCTCATAAAAAATGGGTTATAATCGCAGTAAAAAATTATCTTTATTTAATCCGCTAGTATGGTATTGCCAGTTTATGGTTACTACCTCAGATAAAACCTTTTTTAGAGTATTAAAGTCACTAGGTTTCTTAATATAAATATTTGCTCCTAATACAAAAGTATTTTCTACATCTTGATCTGAAGATGAGGTTGAATAAATGGCAATGGCAATATCATTGAATTTATCACTTTTTTTAATTTCTTTTAAGCAATCGATACCGTTTAAAATTGGCATGTTTAAATCTAAAAAAATAATATTTGGTAAAACAGATTCAGGATGATGTAAAAAATCTAGCAATTCTCTACCATCTTTGAAAGTATTGACAACAGTATTAATTTTTAATTCATCAAATGCATCTGTAAAGAATAGACGATCATCTTCATCATCATCAGCCAAAGTAATAAGGATATAATCTTTTTGCATGTTTTTTAGTTTATATTTTTTGTAGCAATCTCTCTTCTTTTTGTAATAATTCTTTGAAAGGCAGAAGGAGTTATGCCAGTAGTGTTTTTAAATTGTGTACTTAAATGAGCTACACTTGAATAATTCAATTTGAAAGCAATTTCTGTTAAGCTAAGATTCTCATTAATGATAAGATTTTTTGTCAGCTCTATTTTTTGAATGATAATAAAATTTTCAATTGAAGTATAAGTAACTTCTGAAAAAATATTTGACAAGTAGCCGTAACTATGATCTAGTTTTTCTGCTAAATAAACGGAACTTTTTACATTAGGAGCATCTTCACTAAAAACCATTTCAATAATGGCATCTTTAATTTTTTGAACCAATATGTTTTTTTGATTTTCAATTATTTCAAACCCATATTCTTCTAATAAAGTAGTGATTTGTTGATAGGTTTCTGTTGGTATGTTTTCTAAAAATAAAATTTCAGAAGAATTAGTAACTTCATATTTTACATTGAAATTTATTAATTTTTCTTCCAAGATTTTTTTAGCTAAAATATTAGAATCAAGCTTTAAAAATAGTTTCACAGTTGTTGTTTTTTGATTTTAGTAAAAGTAATAAAAAATATATGGAATAAATTAGTTGTATCAATCAAACAAAGATTATTTTTTATTTTTTAGCTTCTTTTTCTTCAGCTTCTTCTTGTGCTTTTTCTAATGCTCTCTTTTTTTCTCTTTCTTTTTTTCTAAAATAACCTCTTAATAAAAAATTATGTTTTGCTGCTTCCATATTTTCATTTAATCCTTTAGAACTTTTTCTTAAATTTTCCATGGTTTTTTCTAAATCTTCAGCCATACTTTCATCATTCATTAGTTTTCCTAATGTACCTTCTCCATCATTAACATCAGTAAGTAACATGGCTAATTCATCAGTAATAACTTCTGCATTTTCTGCTGTGACTTTTACAGATGCTAAAATATCATCGATCTCTATAGGTTCGAAAGATTTAATAATATCTCCATCTTCGATTGATTCCGTTTTTGTACTTCCTTGTGATATAACCAATAATTTATCACCAATAACACCTTCAGAACCTATTGAAGCTTTACTATCTTTTTTAATAAACTTTTTGATTTTATTTTTAATAGAAAAATCCACTTGAACGGTGCTATCATTTATAATTTCAACATTATTTATCGTTCCTATTGAAATACCAGAAAACCTCACTTGACTTCCAACTTGTAATCCACTTGCATTTCTGAATTTTGTAGTTATTTTAATTTCAGAGCTGAAAAGATTTTGTTGACTCCCAATTAAGAAAATTATTGAGACTAGAAAAATTATTCCTAATGTTACAAAAACTCCTAGTTTTATTTTATAAGATTTATTTTGCGTTTCCATGTTTGTTTTTTTAATTAAAAAATGACTTTATATAGCTATCGGTATCGTTTTCAAACTCAGATAGTGTTCCTTCTTTATATACAATTCCATCTTTTAACATAACGATTCTGTCAGCTACTGTTTTTACACATTTTATGTCATGCGTTATTATAATGGAAGAAGTATGGAACTTATCTTTGGTTTCATTTATCAGGTTACTAATTTCATCTGATGTAATCGGATCTAAACCTGTTGTAGGCTCGTCATACAATAATATTTTTGGATTTACGATTAAAGTTCGGGCTAAGCCAATTCTCTTTTTCATGCCACCTGAAAGTTCAGAAGGCATTTTGTCTATTGCTTTGGGTAAACTTACATCATCTAAAACTTTTTCTATTTTTTGTGTGATCTCTTCATTTGAAAATTTTTCATCCAAGCGAGTTAATGGAAAAGTCAAATTTTCTCTAACAGTCATAGAATCATATAAAGCAGCACCTTGAAATAAAAAGCCAATTTGCTTTCTAACTTCTATTAAATCAGTTTCATTTATTTCTGAAATTTCTCGTTCATCTACTTTTATACTTCCTGAGTCTATTTTCAATAAGTTAACTATACATTTAATTAAAACCGATTTTCCTGATCCAGATTTTCCTAAAACCACTAGATTTTCATTTTCCAGAAGCTGTAAGGTAATGCCTTTTAGAATTTCTTGTTTTCCAAAACTTTTTTTTACCTCTTTTATATCAATTAATACCTTTTTCATAATAAATCTGTTATTTGTACAGCAATTAAATCAACAATTATTAACAATAATGATGAAGTAACAACTGCAGAGTTTGCTGCTATACCAACGCTTTCTGTTCCTCTTCCAGCATGGAATCCTTTATAACAACCAACTAGTCCAATTACAGCTCCAAAAAAAAAGGACTTTATCAGTGCAGGTACTAAATCGATAAAATCAACATTATTAAAAGCTTGATGAATAAAAAGAGTAATACTAACGTTATCTTTTATATTTACACCTAACCAACTCCCAAAAATTCCAATGACATCTGCATATAAGGTTAAAATAGGAATCATTATTGTTGCTGCAAGTACTCTTGGTACAATTAAAAAATTTATAGGATTTGTATTAGAGACTTCCATAGCATCTATTTGTTCGGTTACTCGCATGGAACCTAATTCTGCTCCCATACTAGATCCTATTTTACCAGCACAAATTAAAGCTGTAATAACAGGTCCCATTTCTCTAATTATAGATATGGCAACCATTCCTGGTAACATTCCAATTGCACCAAAATCGACTAAAGGTGGTCTAGATTGTATGGTTAATACTAAACCAATTATAATACCTGTAATTGAGATTAAACCAACAGATTTATTGCCAATTTGGTAACACTGTTTTAAAAATTCATTAAACTCAAATGTATTTGTAAAAATGTTTTTAAATACACTATTTTGATAATTTACTACATTAGCTATATCAATAAAAAAAACAATAAACTTCTTTTTTATATCATTGACTAGTTGCTTTATAATCAATGAATTATTTTGGTTTTGAATAGGCATGGTTAGTTTTTCTTATAGTTATTCAAAACTAGAAATAAAATGAATTCTCTTACTTATATAATTTTTTGAAAATCTTACATAATTATATCAATTTATATTTATTCTTTACAATCATAAAATAAAATAGTAGCTTTTATGACTAGAATGGATAGCCAATTGCTAAATTGAATATCAGATTTTCTTTTCTCCAGTTTCCATTTCCAAAATTAATATCATCAATAACCCATTCTTCTCCTTTGGGTAAATAAGGTTTTCGTAAAGGAAAAGCAAAATCAGTTCTTAAAACTAAAAAAGAGAAGTCAAAACGCAATCCAACACCAGCTCCAATAGCTAGTTGATTCATAAAGTTCTTTGAAAAAGTAGCTCCAGGTTTATTAATATCTTCATTTAATAACCAGATATTTCCTCCATCGACAAAAACAGCTCCTTTTACTAAATCATAAATTTTTGTTCTTAATTCAGTATTAAATTCAAATTTTAGATCTCCTGATTGATCTGGTAAAAAAGTATTATTTGTAGTATCAATGAAAGTTCCAGGACCAATAGATCTCGCTCTAAAAGCCCTAATACTACTTGTTCCTCCTATGAAAAATTGTTTAATGAAAGGAAGTTCATTAGAATTACCATAAGGAATGCCAACTCCCATAATTATTCTACTAGCTAATTTGGTATCTTTATTAAAATTCAAATAATGTCTGAAGTCGATTTCAAATTTTGAAAACTGACTAAAAGGAACTCCTAAAATAGTTTTAGGGTTATTAACATCATTGGCTCCTAATATAAGTCTGGTTGCATTTGCTGATAAATCTAAAGCACCTTTAAAATAGAAGGTATTCTTTTTATTTGTCAACATCGAGTTCGTATAGGTATAAGAATAGGTTGGACCAAAAATAAGCTGTTTCTGAATCACTTTTTCCAATGAAGTATTTTCTGCTATCTGTTGTTTATATAAATCAGTAATACCATTTGATGAAGTATAAGTAATATCAAAAACATTTAAATTATGTTCTTTTCTTTTATTCTCTTTCCATAAATATCCAAAAGAACTTTTAAAAGTTTGTAAAGAATACAGTTTTGATCTGAATTGATATTCATAACTTAATATCGCTTTTGTTCGAGGAACATAACCACTAGCTGTATGTGTTTTAAAAGGAAGAATAAATCTTGGCCATGTTAAGCTAGATTCTCCACCAAATCGATATACATTAAAACCATTATTTTGACCTGAAACTTGTACTTCTAACCCTCCAAAAACAGATAAAGCCAATAATTCTGCTCCTTTAAAGGTATTTCTATTACTCCAGTTAATATTTAGCTCCGTTCCTGAATAATTTGCAGAATTACTTTTGGCCAAAGCCTCTAATCGAATGGATTTCTTAGGTAATGGAGTTAAATAATAATAAGCATCTAGATAATTACCAATAGTATCACTTTCTTTAAATTGATTTTTTACAAACTTAAATGTACCTAAAGTAATAATTCTATTTAATGATAAGTTATGATTTGTTCTGTTGTATAAATCCCCTTTTTTAAAGTATAAAGTGTTTTCAAAAACAACAGGCTTAAAAAGTTTTTCATCATCAATGATAGTGAAATTTTCATATTTTGTTGTTGCATTAGGATTTATATTCAAAGTGTCATTATCAATTTTAAAATTAGAATAAACATAAACTGAATTGATGTTGAAAGCTTGTTTGGCTTTTTCTGGAGTGTCTTTTTTTATAGCTAAAATAACATCAACTTCATGGTTTCCTACTGTACTGTCTACTTTAGTAATTAAAAAATTCTCATTGAAATAGTAGTATCCTAACTCTTTTAGTTTAGTGTCAATTCTATTTCTTTCATTTTTAATTTTTTCTAAATCATAAGCTTCACCAACTTTTAAAAAACTATCTTTTTTTAAATTGGTAATTTGTTTGGCTATTGTCGTTGAATCTTCTGGATATACAATTTGTTTTATTTTGTATTGATGATTTAATGTTACCTTATATTTTGCAATTCCTTTTTTACCTCTTTTAGTAGAGTCTGAAATAGTTTGTACATTGAAGAAGCCTTTGTTTTCAGTATAATTTTGAATAATTTTATTATTATATGATAAATCTACTTCACTAAATAAAACGGGTTTTCTTCCTAATTTATATTTGATCCAATGTCTAAAACCTTTTTCTTTTTTTACATCTCCTGCAAGGTTATAAAAGAAAATGTCTGGTCTCATACCTAAAATTGAACGATTTGGTTTTGGTCTAATTAAACCATCTAAGTTGTTTTCGATATTTTTTCTTTCCGATTTGGTTACTTTTTCACCATTAACCTCTAATTGATGTCCAATATATAACAAATCACCCTCAGGAATATTTTTAGTACCACTACAAGAAAATAGTAGTAGAGTAATTGTAACTAAATAAAGGAGCAAATGCTTTTTCATAGAGAATTTTATTGTTTTTTTGTTGCTTTTTTCTGAAATAGTTCTTTAAATTTATCATAGTTCATGGTAATTATGAAAGCAACTCCAGTTTCAATTACTTGTCCTTGTAAAGCTACTTGATAATTATTCTTTCTATAGGCTTTTAATTTATATCTACCATCTTTAGTTATCAAATATTCGGCAGTAACATCACCAGCAATATTATTTGCTTGTTCATTTTCATTTTGAGAACCTTCAATTCCAAAACTACTTCCAACAGTTACTTTCAAGCGATCGTCTAATAACTCTTTTGAAATACCAACATTTAAATCGGTTCTATCTTGTTTTTGACCAGAGGAATAATCCTCAGTGGCTTCTAAATCAAAGTCAATTTCAAAACCTTTAACTAAATCACCTGCTAATTGATTTAATTGTTCAGATAGAATTCGACTAGCGCTTTGTTTTGCTAAATTAGTAGCACTTAAACCACCGCTTTCACTTTGAAAAGGATTTTCACCTATAAATCTATTTAATAATAAAACAGCAAAAACTTGTTTGTTTAAAACATCATCTTGTTGTCTAATTTGTTCTAATTTGGCTTTAGTTGTATTAATAACTTCTGTAGAAACATCATTATTTCCATCTGGTAATACGATATCAAAATTAATCTCTGGAGTCATTAGTTCACCTGTCATTTTTAATTGCGTCTCAAATGGAATTTTTTGCTTGTAAGTGTTTCTAGTTTCTGTCGAAACGTTTCCTAATTGATCATTTACTAGATCAATAGGAGCAATTTCAGATTTGTAAATGGCAGTTATTTCAACATTAGCTGTAGTTGGTTCTCCTGTCCATAAAATATAACTTCCTGGTTTTATATCAAATTTCCTTTTAATTAGATTAAAGCTCATTTCATAAGAACCGTCTGTAAATTCATATTTACCTGTTAACGTTGTTTTCCCAGAAGCATCAATTCCTCCATTTAATTTAGCTTCTCCTTTTAGTTTTAAAAAGTCTCCATTAGTTTTGTCAATAATAATAGAAATTTCAGCTTCTTTATCAATTTCAATATTTACAGAAGCATTAATTCCTTTTATGCTTGTCTCTGTAATTTTTTTCATTGGATCTTCAACAGTAATTAAAACAGGTTGGTCTTGATCAATAAATTCTACAATTCCTTTTCTATCTGCTATTGACGGATCTTCTTGTGGTAAAACAATTGTAAACTTAGTGTCTTTATTAATTTTAATATTCCCATTAACAACAGGATTGTTTAGATTTCCTTTTATATTAATTGAATTGTCTAAGTACAATTGTCCGTAAAATAAGTCATTGTTTTTCGCTTCTGAATTAACTGCTTTAAAGTTTTCTGCTACTATATTTAAGTTAAATCCTAAATTGGAATAATCAGAGCTATTAATTGTACCATTAATTTTTAAATTATTATCGTTTTCATCTTTTAATTTAAAATCATTGAATACAATTTCATTGTGATTAAATATAATTTTATCATTGATTAATTTAAATTTTGAATTTAAAGGAATTAAATTAAAACCAACTTGATTGAATTGTATATTACCATCAATATTAGGATTAGAAGCTTTTCCAGCAACTTGTAGCTTACCATTTAAGTACCCTTCACTATCTTTTAAATTGCCTAAAGTGAAAGCTTGAAGCGAACTCATTTTTAATTTTTGTAAATTAATATTGAAATTCAAAATTTCTGAACCAGTTTTATAATCACCAATAACTTTTACTTTATTATCATTACCTGTTAATCCTAAATCAACAGTATAAGTGTTGGCTATTTTATTATCAATTTTTAAAGCCATGTTTCCTACCGTATCCTTTTTTATAGTAAAATTTTCAATAGCTAAATCAGCAATAAAAAGAGGAGATTTATTTAAATTTTCAATTGTAGTATTTCCTGTAACTGTTCCACCAAACTCATAATTAGAACTAACAATATTTGTAATAGATTGTAATTTAAAATCTTTTAAATTGACTTCTATTGGAGCTGAAAAATCATCGCTTTTAGATTGAATAGTTATCGAATTTTGATTTTTAGAAAGATTGAAATTTTTAATATTAATTCCACTTTGTGACATTTGAATACTGTTGTCTGAATCAATAGTCCAATTTTCGTAGTTTAGAACTAATTTTTCTGGATTTAAATTAATTTCTGATAGTTCGTTTTTCACCAAATAATTTCCAGAAATAGCATATTTTTCGACTTCTTTTAAATCAATAATACTTACTTGATAATCGATTTGATTATTTTCAATTTTACCTGAAATTTTTGTTTTTGGTACTATAAAAGCATTGTTTTGAATCTTGGCAACATTTAAATTATATATTAAAGCTTCATTTTTAGTAGTAATTGAAAAATTTCCTGCTGTAATTTGGTTTCCAGCATAGTTTAAATTTGGAACAGAAGCATTAACTACTATTGAATCGTTAGCAGAATTATAATTTCCACTGATTGAAATGGCTGACATCTCTTTTAAATCGGGAACAATTTTCTTTATAATTTCTTCTTCTTTGATATTGATTTCAAAAGTTAAGTGTTGTGGTTCGGAAGGTGTTTTATTACCGGAATTGGAATTGGTATTTAAATATTTAGAAAAACTATTTGTGAGAGCATTACTAATTGTAGCTAAATTATAGTTTCCATTAATAGTTGCATTTGCAAACTGAGATTTTAAAATAATGGAATCTTTTTCAGCGGAAGAAACAGCTCTTAAAGTTAGGGTGTCAATTGGGAATTGTTCCTGTTCTAGAGCGACTAAGAAATTGGTGACACTTAAATTTCCGTTGAGGTTTTCTAAATCAAGAGTATCAAAATCAGCATTAATATCTCCTTTTAATTTTAAAGCATTAGCATATAAGTTGAGTTTGTTTAAATCTATTAAATCTATTTTTAAATTTAGTTTGGCTTTTGGAGTTTCTCTACCAAAATCTCCAGAAGTATTTAAATTGAATGTTAAATTAGGATCAGTAGCTTTTGAAAATACATTAAAATTTCCTTCTTTTATCGTTCCATTCAAAATGATAGAATTGTAATTATACTGATTGTAATTTGCGGAAAGAATTTCCATTTCTATTTTTGCATTGGCTTTTTTAGGATCAAAAGAATTTCCTTTTATAGTTGTATTTAAAGAAACCGTTCCTAAATCTTTATTTTGAATTAATTTACCAATATTAAATTGGTCTAAAGAAGTTATTATATTATATGCCTCATGATTAGGTTTAGATAAATTTAATGAAGCGTCAACAATTGCATTTCCGTAGGAACTCTTTAAATTTAATTTCGTCTCAAAATTAGTGATATAGCCTTTAAAATTTCCATTAGCGATGAAATGTTCTGGTAATGTTATTGTATTTGGTATTGATCCTTTGGGAATTAAATTAGCTATGTCTTTTGAAGTACTTTCTATAGTTGAAATTATTAAATCGATGTAAGTTTGGTCTACATTTGGTAAACCTAAAATGGAACCTTTTAAATCTATTTTTGTTGCACCAATTCCTGATATTTTAAACGTTTTTATTTGAAGGTTACTCAATTTTCCATTTACATTAGCTGTAAAATTTACAATACTGTTTTTATATTGATCAAATGGAGAAGTAGTTGCTAAATCTGGAACTAATAAAAGAATGTCTTTAAAACCTATGCTACTATTACTAAAGTTAGCTTGCAACTGAATATTTTCTGGATTTTTTGTTAATGAAGCTATAGAAGTGTATTTTAAGGCTATATTTTCATTTTTTAAATGAGTTTGTGGAGTAATAATGTTTAAGTTTTTAAGAAAAGCATTTTGTTCTGCATATTCAAATTGTGTACTTAAATTATTTAGTATAAAACCGTTTTTTTCTAAAAAGTTGAAACTAGTTATAATACCAGATGACTTTGTCGTAGTATAAGTTAAATCATTTGCTTTAAAATTTAATTGAGTAACAGATAAATGATTTGGATCTAAACTCTTTTTGTGCACTTCAAAGGTGTTATTATCGTAATCTAGATTAATGTTTGAAAAACTAATTGTATTTACACTTAGATTCCAGTTTGAATTAGTAGTTTCGCTTTTTGTTTCAACTATTTTTTGATCAAGTTTTCCTAAAGCTAATTTTCCATAAGTATCCTCAAGAATTAAATCGTTTATTTCAATTTTTTGATTTTTAAGATCTATGTTTTTAACAGTAGTTTTTAGTTTTTCAAAAGCAATATTTGTGTTTAATTTTGAAGTCTCATTTTTGTAAGAAACAGCTATTTTAGTTAGGTTTATTTCATTGAGTTTTAGATCTAGAATTTTAGCTTTAGTCTGATTTTTAATATTTTCTTTGACTTTTGTAGTTGTTTCAACTAAACCTTGATTCAAATTTAGTTGCAAACCGTCTAGCTGAATTTTAGGAATATCAAAAGCTAAATTGTTGAGGTCAAAAGTATTAAATTCTGTTTCAAAATAATTAATAGTAACATCTAAATCATTTTTACTAACAACATCTTTGTAATAGAATTTACTTTTCTTAATTTTAATTTGGTTAATATCGATAACCATTGGTTCAGAAGTAGAAGTCTCATTTTTATTAGCAAAAGCTTCAATAATATAATCAAAATTGAAAAGAGAATCTTTGTTTTTGTTGATTTTAGCTGTTATTCCTTCTAAATAAACATGATTAATTTCAACGGAATTTGATATTAATTTAAAAAGACTAATATCAACATCTAGTTTTTTTCCAGCTACTAAAGTATCACCAGTTTGGTCTTCAAAATAGAAATCGTTTATGATTATTTTTTTGGGTAATCCAATTTCAATAGAACCTATAGCTACATTTGTTTGTATTTTATTCGATAAATAGCTAACAGCCTTATCTTTAACAAAATTCTGTACAAAAGGAATTTGTAAAGCAATAATTAAAAGAAAAAAAAGTCCAAGAATTGAACTTATTATCCAGAGTATTATTTTTAAATATTTTTTAAATTTCTTTTTCAAAGTTTGACTATATAATTTGCAACCTTATACTGATATTGATAACGTTTACAATGATAAATAATTACTTTACTTTTATATTGCTATAAAAGTACTATTTTTCTAACATTTTAACTTCAACAATGTCTGATGGTAAACCAAACCCTTTATCCATCAATGATTTAAAAATTTTTAGCATTATATTGCTTTTTAATTTTGCACCTGGCACTTTGATATTATCAGTCATGAACCAAAAGAAAACTTTAACATTAACAGTACTGGTTGCCAGTTCATCAATTACTGCAAATGGTTCTGGATATTGCAATATAGCTTCTTCATTTTTTAAAATGTTTTCAATAATGTCTAAAGCTTTTTGCGTATCATCATTGTAATCTAAACCAATTAAAAAATCGGTTCGTAATAAATCATCTAAAGTATAATTTACCAATCCATTTTTCGCAATTAATCCATTTGGAATAAAAACTTCTTTTCCATCTAATGTTTTAATTAAAGTTTCTCTCAAAGACATATTAATAACTTTACCTTTAAAACCATTAATTTCTATTAAATCACCAATTCTGAAAGGTCTTTTGAAAGCCATTATTATTCCAGAAAGAAAGTTTTCTCCTATATCTTTTAATGCAAATCCAATAATAAAAGTAGTAATTCCAGCTCCAGCTAATATTTTATCTGTGATTTCTCCTAAACCTAATATGCTTAACGAGATAATTAATAAGAAAATTGTTAATATTAAAGCGATTACATTTACTAAAAAATCACTTACTAAAGGGTCTTTTGATTTTTTATCAATAAAAGTGTAAGCAACACCTTTTAGCTTTCGTATGATTAATAAACCAATACCAAATACGATTATTGAAAACACAATTGAAGGCATGGATTCATAAAGATTGATCCAAGTTTTACTTAGCATGTTCTTAAAGTTTTCAATTTGCTCATTCATACTTTGTAATTATTTGGTTAATTCAATTGTTTGTACTTCATTTTCACCATTTGTAGATTTCCAAATTTGAGAGCTATTTTTGCTTTCTAAAATAATCCAGGTCTTCGCAAAATCTGAGTTTTCACTATCAATAGTGATATACTTTTCTGTGGCTTTCCAAGTAAAAGGAACATTGTCTTTTTTGGTTATACCTAGCACAGTATAGTCTAAATTTTTTTCTCCTTCATTATTAGATTTGAATGTCATTGTACCAATATTATTCAATGAAATATTTTCAATACCAGGTTTAGTAGTTTGATATTTACTTACATTCCATTCTCCAACAATTTTAGGAGAACAAGAGCTTAATATGAATACTAATGAGATTAAAAATGTAATTTTTTTCATGATATTTATTTTTTATTATTAATAATAATTTGTTTGATTTTTATAGTATCAGAGATAGAAGAATTAGCTGTTTTTTTATTATAATTCAACATGTATTTAAAAATCGAATCCTGAACATATGTAGTACCATTATCTGTTTGTTTAATTTCATAATACCTGATATTGTCTTTAATATCTTTAAAAGTTGATCCCACTTTTAACCCTAATTCTGTAAAAGCTTCAGATGAAGTAACTATGATATCACTTATAATGAACTTATTATCTGGAGAAGTAATTATTTGAGCTAAACTATCATATTGAACAGTCGATAAAGTATAATTATCAATATTTATAGAGGAGCTATTTTTAGTTAATAGTAATTCATGTTTGTTTATAGAATCGTTAATGGTTATACCTAAAAAAGATTTTTTTCTAATTAGTAAATCAATAGTAGAATTATTCATAATTGATTGTCCTATTTCTTCTAATTTATCTTCGTCAATGTTGAATTCGTTTTTAATTTTTTTACAACTTAGTAGCGAACTTAATAAGGTAATATATAGCATGAATTTCATTACTGTTTGTTTTTTATTTTTCTTATTTCTTTCCAAATCTTTAATCGTCTTCTTGCTTTACTCTTTAAAAATTCATCTGTTGGTTGACCTAATAAAAATCCGATAGCACGAAACTGAGGAGAATGATCGAAAATTACTTTCAAACTTGCAGTTACAGGTAAAGCCAAAACCATACCTGATGTTCCCCATAACATTGAGAAAACAATTATGGATAGAATTGATACAAAAGCATTAATACTCACTTTCGAGCCTGTAATATTTGGTGTAATAAAATTGCCTTCTATAAATTGGATAAATCCAAAAATACCAATTACTCCAACGGCATACCAAGCAGAATCTTTTGTTGCTAAGGCTACTATAGCTGGTAAAAGAGAACCAATTATAATGCCGATATAAGGTATTAATAATAACAAAGCACATAAAAAACCAAAGAAAAAAGGATAATCAATTCCTAATATTAATAATCCAATAGAATTTAAACAACCAACTATTAGCATAACGGTAAGTAGACCAATTAAATAGTTTTGTTGCACTTCGTAAAGTTTGGTTAAAATTTCTTTAGTTTCTCCCTTACTGCACTTTTTTGAACAAATTGAATAGATGAAACTAATAAAGAATTTTCTATATAATAAAAAGAAAAACATGTATAAAGGAACTAGTACTAGATTACTTAAAATACTTCCAGAAGCCATTAAAAAACTGGTAATATCCGAAAAATTATCCTTTACGACTTTGCCCATTTTCATATTCTCAGTTTGGATAATTTCTTCAGATTGAATGCCTGTGGATTTTTCTGCTTTATTAATTAAGGGGATTATTTTTTCTTTTGCACTAGTATAGTATTCATTTCTTTTTGAGGCAATTTCCTCTACTTTAATTCCTACAAAAGAAACAACAGACATCACTAAAATAGTTAGAGTAATTATAGAAACAAGAGCAGATAAAACTCTATTGAATCTAAATTTTTTTTCTAAAAAAGACACAATAGGATATAATAAAACACTTAAAATTATAGCAAACAATAAGGGAATGATTAGTCCTTTTAACATATAAGCAATAAATATTATGGCAATAAAACCTAATAAATCTAAAGCGCTGTGATGTTTACTTTTTGTGTCCATATTATATTTCTTAAATTATATTGAAAAAGAGGCTTTCACCTCTTTTTGTATTGTTAAATAACATAACTATATGCTACAAGTCTGCAATCCATTTTTTGATTTCATCTTTAGTTTTTCCAACTTTTTTTTGAATTCGACCATACAATTCATCTTCTTTACCTTCTTCGTAAAGTAAATCATCGTCTGTTAAATCAGCATATTTTTGTTTTAGTTTACCTTTAACTTCGTTCCAGTTTCCTTTTAATTCTGTAGTGTTCATAATATTTGTTTTTAAATTAATAATTTATTTTGTTTTTATTTACTCTCTAGCTTAAATATTTTCTTAAAATCCATGATTTAGATTCATGATCTAGTAGAATTCCTGTTAGAAAATCTGCAGTTCCAGCATCTTTATGTTCTTCTGCATTTTCAATAAATATTCTTAATTGAACAATTATCTTTTCATGATCATCTAATAATTCCTCAAGCATTTGATTTTGGTTCACATATTTTGATTCCTCTGATAGTATAGAATGTTCAATAAACTCTTTCATTGTACCAATAGTCTTTCCTCCAAGCTTGCTAATTCTCTCAGCTACTTCATCAATAGTTTCTTCAAGCTTACCATATTGGTTTTCAAAAAGTTTATGCAATTCCATAAAGCTGTTTCCAGTTACATTCCAATGAAATTTTCTACTTTTTACGTATAAAATCATTTCATTAGATAATACAATGGTTAAATCTTTTATGCTGTTTGATAAATCTTTTTTTTCTAATCCAATTTTAGGTTCTAATATAGCTTCCATAATGATTTTATTTATTTGATTTTTTATTTAATACAAAGTTAAGCAGCAGCCTTGGAGAACGACTTACATGATTTTTGACAATCTTTATATAATTTTAATAATTTGTTTTTAAGCTCTTTATTTTTAAGCAATTTGTCTTCTACTATATTTTTTTTACACTCAATAGCTAATGATAACATGAACATTTCAAAATAATTAACTTGTTTGGCATTAATTATTAAATCGTTTGTACAAGTAGCAATTAAAATACACATACAGTTTATGGTTAATTTATTAAATAGGACTATAGCTTTCATATGTATTACTATTTATAATACAAATCTATACAGCACAAGCCTTTCATTATTTATATAATTTCAATAGATATTTACACAATATTTATTTTTGAAGTTTAAACTTTGTAGATTTGCAGGAACAACACTATTTCTCATGACAACAGAACAATTAATTAATCAAATTGAAACAAAAAAATCATTTTTATGTATTGGTTTAGATGTAGATTTGACTAAAATCCCACAACACTTTTTAGAAACAGAAGATCCCATTTTTGAATTCAATAAAGCTATTATTGATGCTACACATGATTTGTGTGTGTCTTATAAACCAAATACCGCTTTTTATGAAGCTTATGGTATTAAAGGTTGGCAGTCTTTACAAAAAACAATCCATTACATTAATGAGAAATACCCAGAAATTTTTACAATTGCAGATGCAAAAAGAGGAGATATAGGAAATACTTCATCAATGTATGCCAAAGCCTTCTTTGAAGATCTACAGTTTGATTCGGTTACTGTTGCTCCTTATATGGGTAAAGATTCAGTAGAACCCTTTTTGACTTTTGAAAACAAACATACGATTATGCTAGCGCTTACCTCAAATGAAGGTGCTTTCGATTTTCAAACTAATCCCGAACTTTCCGGAATCAATGGAAGAGAGTTATATAAACAAGTTTTAGAAACCTCAAAAAAGTGGAAAAATTCTGAAAACTTAATGTACGTTGTGGGTGCCACCAAAGCGGAATATTTTACAGAAATTAGAAAAATTGTTCCTAATAGCTTTCTTTTAGTACCTGGTGTAGGTGCTCAAGGTGGAAGTTTGTCAGAAGTGTGTAAATATGGAATGAATGAATCTATTGGTTTATTAATTAATTCCTCTCGCGGTATAATTTATGCTTCAAACGGGATTGATTTTGCTGAAAAGGCTAGGGAAGAAGCTTTAAAATTACAGCAAGAGATGAAACAAATTATTTTAAATAAATAAGAATGACTAAAAGAGATTTTTTTCGATTAATTATCAAGATTTACGGACTTTATTCTTTAATTCTTTCGTTATTTACTTTTTTACCTCAAAACATTTCTAATGTTGTTTTTTATAAAGATGAAATTTGGGTAAGATTAGTTATTATTACTTCTGTATTTTTAATGCTAACACTGTTTTATATTTTGTTATTTAAAACAGATTATATTATTGATAAGTTAGATTTAGATAAAGGTTTTGATGATGATGTCATTATTTTAGGAGATTTTAAAAATGAACAACTATTAAAATTAGCCATTCTTTTAATTGGAGGCTTTTTAATTGTTGACTATTTCCCGAATTTTATTTTTGAAGCCGTAAATATTTTTAAAATGAAAGCCACTAATTATGCGATTTTGGGAACTAAAATTGATTATTTTAATTTTTCAGTTTCAATTGTCAATGTTATTTTAGGATTGCTTTTTATTACCAATTACAAAACTATCAGTAATTTTTTAAATAAAAAATGAGACAATTCATCGACCAAATAGGGACCTCACACACTTTTGAAAATACACCGAAACGGATAGTTTCTTTAGTACCTTCTCAAACGGAATTATTATACGATTTAGGTTTGGAAGATGATATTGTTGGAGTTACTAAATTTTGTATTCATCCGTATCATCTAAAAGCTACTAAAACTGTTGTTGGTGGAACCAAAAAAATAAAATTTGATAAGATAAAAGCCTTACAACCTGATATTATTATTTGTAATAAAGAAGAAAATACCAAAGAAATAGTAGAAGAGTTAAGCCAAATTTGTCCAGTTTGGGTAACCGATATTCTTACTATTGAGGATAATAGTAAGATGATCCAAGATTTTGGTTTACTATTTAATAAACGTACTGATGCACAAAAGTGGATTGATAAAACTAATTTTGCGTTACAAGATTTTAAACAATTTATAAAAGACAGACCTATAAAAAAAGCAGCTTATTTTATTTGGGCTAATCCTTATATGGTAGCTGGAAATTCAACTTTTATTAACGAACTATTACAATTAAATCATTTTAGTAATATTTACGAAAACAAAGAAAGCCGTTACCCTGAAGTGGAATTAAGGAAAATTCGTTTAGAAGGAGATCCAGATTATGTATTTTTATCTTCAGAACCTTTTCCTTTTAAGGACGAACACGCTTTTGAAATTGGAAGAGTGACTCATCATGCAAAAACTGTTTTTGTTGATGGAGAAATGTTTTCTTGGTATGGTAGTAGATTGGTTAAAGCGCTTGCCTACTTTAAAAAGTTGCATGAAAAAATACAAGATTAATTAATAATTGTTTAGAGTTACTATTTGGTCTAATATGCTACATTTGTATTTCTAAAAAAACTCTATTGATTTCATATACAATTTATCAAGCTGAATCTGCCGAAGATATTTCACAAATTAATCCAGAAAAACAATGGGTGACTTTTGTGCATGGAGCTGGTGGAAGTTCTTCTATTTGGTTCAAACAAATTAGGGCTTTTCAAAAGCATTTTAATGTGTTGCTTTTAGATTTAAGAGGTCATGGTAATTCGAACCAACAAATCAAAACGGCTTTCAAGCAAAAATATACTTTTAAATCCATTGCTACTGATGTAATTGAGGTGATTAATCATTTACAAATTGAATCCTCTCATTTTGTGGGCATTTCGCTAGGTTCCATTATAATTCGTCAATTAGCTGAAATGCATCCTGAAAAAGTAAAAAGTATGATTTTAGGTGGAGCCATTTTAAAAATGAATTTTCGTTCTCAAATATTAATGCGGTTAGGAAATTTATTTAAGTATGTATTACCTTATTTAATTTTATATAAATTTTTTGCATTTGTAATAATGCCAAAAAAAAATCATAAAAAATCACGTTTACTCTTTATTAATGAAGCTAAGAAGTTGTATCAAAAAGAATTCATAAAATGGTTTAAACTTACCGCAGAAATAAATCCAATTTTGCGTTGGTTTAGACAAGTAGAATTAGAAATACCGACTTTATATGTAATGGGTGAAGAAGATTATATGTTTCTTCCAGCAGTTAGAGAAGTAGTTAAAAGACACGTAAAAACAGCCGAACTTTTTGTAGTGGAAAATTGTGGACATGTAGTAAATGTTGAGCAACCTATGATTTTTAATGAAACTGTAGTGAATTATTTAAAAGAAAAGTTTTAAAAACAAAAAAATACCACGCTTATGAGAACGTGGTATTTTTTTAACTAACCTTAACCAAACAAATATGAGATTTGTTACTTTTAACACTACAAATATCCAACTACTTTGGCTTTATTTGTGTTAACACTTTACTATAAATTTGTTATATTATGTTAAAGTTCAAATCTGGTTTTTTTATCTCGTAAAGCAATTATTTTTTAAAGGGATTAGTTATTCATTATTTAAAATGAAAATTTAGAATATAAAAAAACCACGTTTATGAGAACGTGGTATTTTTTTAACTAACCTTAACCAAACAAATATGAGATTTGTTACTTTTAACACTGCAAATATCCAACTATTTTTGCCTAAGGTATGTTAACGATGTGTTATATATATGTTATTGAATATTAAAGTTTTCTTATTTGTTATCTTGTAAAGCAAACACCTTTTTCAATAAATCAGAAGTTCTTGAACTCAACTTGGTTCTAATGTTACCTTCTTCAACTGCAATCATTTTAAAAACACCTTCCATTGCTTTGTTAGTAGTATAATCTGTTAAATCTGGATTTACCTTATTTACAAAAGGAATACTATTGTATTTAGTAATGATATTTGTCCATACTTTATCAGCTCCAACTTTAGTAAAAGAACTTTTAATTACTGGATTAAATTTATCATACAAAGCATTTGATGTAGTACCTTCTAAATAAGATGTAGCAGCTCTGTTATTACCCATTAAGATATTCTTTGCATCATTAAAAGTCATTTGTTTTACTGCATCAACAAAAATAGGTGTTGCTTCTTTTACGGCATCTTCTGCAGCTCTGTTTAATACTTTTAAACCTTCATCTGCTAATTTAGATAAACCAATATCTCTTAATCCTTTGTCTACTTTTTGTAATTCTTCTGGTAATAGAATTTTTACCAAATCATTTTTGAAAAAACCATCAGTTGCTGTTAATTTAGTTACTTGTTTGTCAATTCCATTATCAAGAGCTTCTTTTAAACCATTTGCAATATCTAATTGACTAAGCCCTGGTGTTCCTTGTGGTAATTGGTCAACTACTTGTTGTAATTCAGCACAACTTATACCAATAAAGGCTAATAAAACTAATCCAATTTTTTTCATACGTATTATTTTATATTCTTTTCATCAAAGATAGTGTCTTTTTTTTTAGTTCGAAATTATGAGTATAAATAAGCTAAGAAATTTATTAAATTCGTAAATTGCACCCTTAAAATTGAGATAAAATTACAAATGGAACAACAACAACCTTATATTCCTGTAAATAAAGTAAGAATTGTTACAGCAGCATCACTATTTGATGGTCATGATGCAGCAATCAATATCATGCGTAGAATTATTCAGTCTACTGGATGTGAAGTCATTCATTTAGGTCATGATAGAAGTGTAGAAGAAGTTGTTAATACGGCTATACAAGAAGATGCTAATGCTATTGCAATGACTTCTTACCAAGGAGGACATACAGAATATTTAAAATATATGTTTGATTTGCTTAACGAAAAAGGAGCAGGTCATATCAAAATTTTTGCTGGTGGTGGTGGTGTAATTCTTCCTAAAGAAATTGAAGAACTACATGCTTATGGAATTGAAAAAATATATTCTCCAGATGATGGTCGTTCACTTGGATTACAAGGAATGATTAATGATTTAGTAAAACGTTCCGATTTTCCTATTGGTGACAAACTAACCAATGAAGCCGATCACTTAGAAAATAAAAACCCAAGAGAAATTGCACGTGTGATTTCTGCTGCAGAAAATTTTCCTGAAATAGCTAAAGCTACTCTAGATAAAATTCACAAAGCAAATGAAACCTCTAAAATTCCTGTTTTAGGAATTACAGGAACAGGTGGAGCAGGAAAGTCTTCATTAGTGGATGAATTGGTTCGTCGTTACTTAATCGATTTTCCAAATAAAACCATTGGATTAATTTCGGTTGATCCCTCAAAACGTAAAACTGGTGGTGCACTTTTAGGAGATAGAATTCGTATGAATGCTATTAACAATTCTAGAGTGTATATGCGTTCGTTAGCAACACGTCAGTCTAACTTGGCTTTGTCTAAATATGTAGCTGAAGCTATCCAAGTCTTGAAAGCTGCTAAATACGATTTAATTGTTTTAGAAACTTCTGGAATTGGACAAAGTGATACTGAAATCATGGATCACTCTGATGTATCTTTATATGTTATGACTCCAGAATTTGGTGCTGCAACGCAATTAGAGAAAATCGATATGCTAGATTTTGCTGATTTAGTAGCGTTAAACAAATTTGACAAAAGAGGGGCTCTTGATGCTATTCGTGATGTGAAAAAACAATACCAACGCAATCATAATCTTTGGGATGTAAATCCTGACGAAATGCCTGTTTTTGGAACTATTGCTTCTCAATTCAACGATCCAGGAATGAATACGTTGTATAAATCTATCATGGATAAAATTGTAGAGAAGACAGAGTCTGATTTACAATCTACTTTTGAGATTACAAGAGAAATGAGCGAGAAAATATTCGTAATTCCTCCACACAGAACCCGTTATCTATCTGAAATTGCTGAAAACAATCGTAAGTATGATGAAACGGTTTTAACGCAAGTGGAAGTGGCTCAAAAATTATACGGAATTTTTAAAACTATTGAATCTGTTAATGGCAATTTACCTCAAATTGATAAAGTAGGTGTCCTTGAAGATTCTTTGCAAATTAATGAGGAAAACAAAGACTTTATTTCTCTATTAGTTAAAGAATTTGACCGAGTAAAAATGAATTTAGATCCATTCAATTGGTTAATCATTCAAACTTGGGATGAAAAAGTAAATAAATATAAAAATCCTGTTTACAGCTTTAAAGTGCGTGATAAGGAAATTAAAATACAAACGCATACCGAATCGCTTTCGCATTCGCAAATTCCAAAAATTGCCTTACCAAAATACCAAGCTTGGGGCGATATTCTAAAATGGAATTTACAAGAAAATGTACCAGGAGAATTCCCTTTTGCATCAGGATTATATCCATTCAAACGAGAAGGGGAAGATCCAACACGTATGTTTGCTGGTGAAGGTGGTCCAGAAAGAACAAACCGACGTTTTCATTATGTATCCTTAGGCATGCCGGCAAAGCGTTTATCAACCGCTTTTGATTCTGTGACTTTATACGGAAATGATCCTGATCACAGACCTGATATCTATGGTAAAATTGGAAATGCAGGTGTTTCAATCTGTTGTTTAGATGATGCTAAAAAATTATATTCTGGTTTCGATTTAAGTCATCCAGCCACTTCGGTTTCTATGACAATCAATGGTCCAGCACCTATGCTGTTAGGTTTCTTTATGAATGCAGCTATTGACCAGAATTGTGAAAAATACATCAAAGAAAATGAATTAGAAGCTGAGGTTGAAGCAAAAATCAAAGCAATCTATAAAGAAAAAGGAACAGAAAGACCTACTTACAATGGAGCTTTACCAGAAGGGAATGATGGTTTAGGTTTGATGTTACTTGGAGTAACTGGTGACCAAGTTTTACCAAAAGAAGTGTATAATGATATTAAAGTAAAAACCTTAGCACAAGTTCGTGGAACAGTTCAAGCAGATATTTTAAAAGAAGATCAAGCCCAAAATACGTGTATTTTCTCTACTGAATTTGCCTTACGTTTAATGGGCGATGTACAAGAATATTTCATTAAAGAGAATGTTCGTAATTTCTATTCTGTTTCCATTTCAGGGTATCATATTGCTGAAGCTGGAGCAAATCCTATTACGCAGTTAGCCTTTACTTTAGCGAATGGATTCACTTACGTGGAATATTACTTAAGCAGAGGAATGAATATCAACGATTTCGGACCTAACTTATCGTTCTTCTTCTCAAACGGAATTGATCCTGAATATGCAGTAATAGGTCGTGTAGCACGTAAAATTTGGGCGAAAGCCATGAAGTTGAAATATGGAGCCAATGAAAGAGCACAAATGTTAAAATACCACATTCAAACATCAGGACGTTCTTTACATGCACAAGAAATTGATTTTAATGACATTCGTACGACTTTACAAGCGTTGTATGCTATTTATGACAACTGTAATTCGTTACATACTAATGCGTATGATGAAGCGATTACAACACCAACAGAAGAGTCAGTGCGTAGAGCCATGGCTATTCAGTTGATTATCAATAAAGAATTAGGTTTAGCGAAAAATGAAAACCCAATTCAAGGTTCCTTTATTATAGAAGAATTAACGGATTTAGTAGAAGAAGCGGTTTTAACAGAATTTGACAGAATTACAGAAAGAGGAGGCGTTTTAGGTGCTATGGAAACGATGTATCAAAGAAGTAAAATTCAAGAGGAATCGATGTATTACGAAATGTTGAAACACACAGGAGAATTTCCAATTATAGGTGTAAATACCTTCTTAAGTTCAAAAGGATCACCAACAGTAATCCCATCAGAAGTCATTCGTGCTACGGAAGAAGAGAAGTTGTTCCAAATTAAAACCTTGGAAAACTTACATAAAGGAAACGCGGATAAAGTAAAAGAGCAAATCAATTTACTACAAGACGCAGCCATTAAAAACGAAAACATCTTTGAATTATTAATGGATGCTACTAAATACTGTACGCTAGGACAAATTACTTCAGGATTATTTGAAGTAGGAGGTCAGTATAGAAGGAATATGTAAGCAGAGAACTGTTTTTGCAAAAGTGTGTGACTCGCTTATCCTGATTTTTATCGGGTTCTCAGAGAATATTTCCAATGTAAAGAGATTATAGTATAAAAACCTTTCAGAAATGGAAGGTTTTTTATTTGATAAATTTCTAAATTATATAAGCTATAACCTCAAAGCTATTAATTATAATCTAAAAGGTATTATCAATAATCTAAAAGACATTAATTATAATCTCAAAGCTGTTAATTATAATCAAAAAGGTATTATCAATAATCTAAAAGACATTAATTATAATCTCAAAGCTGTTAATTATAATCAAAAAGCTATTAATTATAATCTAAAAGACATTAATTATAATCTAAAAGGTATTAATTATAATCTAAAAGCTATTAATCATAATCAAAAAGCTATTAATTATAATCTAAATGGTATTAATTATAATCTAAATGGTATTAATTATAACCTAAAAGGTATTAATTATAATTAAAATGCCATTACTTATACTTCCAGAGGTATTAAATAAAAGTAATATGGTATTACTTATACTTCCAGACGTATTAATTATAATTCTTAAGGTATTTCATTAAATCTTTTTTTAACTCCTAAATTATTAATTACCATTTGAGTATAGGTCACTTTAAAAACAGAAAAGACCTTCCATAAATGGAAAGTCTTTTCTACTATCAATTGATTGTTTTACTACAAAGCAGGTTCGTGCATCCCTTCTTTAATTTCTTCCACCATTTTCTTGTTGAACGCTGGTAAATCATCTGGTGTTCTACTAGTTACTAATCCTTTATCTACCACAACTTCTTTATCATGCCATTCTGCACCAGCATTGATTAAATCTTGTTTGATAGAAGGATAAGAAGTCATTTTTCTACCGGCTACCACTTCCGCACTAATTAGTGTTTGTGGTCCATGACAAATGGCTGCTACAGGTTTACCCGCTTCAAAAAAGGCTTTTACAAATTCTAATGCTTTTTCATTCGTTCGTAATTGATCTGGATTAATAACACCTCCTGGTAAAAGCAACGCGTTATAATCAGAAAAATGAGCTTCGTCTATTGTTTTATCAACTGGGTATAATTTTCCCCAATCAGTAGATGCCCAAGCTTTAATACTTCCCGAGTTCGGACTGACGATTTCTGTACTCCAGCCTTCTTTTTCAAGTGCTTCTTTTGGTGATGTTAATTCTACTTCTTCAAATCCATTGGTAGCCAATATAGCTATTTTCTTTTTCATAATGTTTTGTTTTTTATGTTAATATTAATTGTTTGTTGGCAAATTAAGGCTAAAACCTGACTTCCTTGTTACAATATTTTAAAAAATAGTTATGGAATTACAGGTAGTAGAAAATAAAGTGGATTATAAAAACAATTTCATACTACTATTTTTGTCAAAATAGCATCATTTTAAAACAAAAGCGATTTTATTTTCATACAAATACTCTTTTTATTGATGAAATTTCATAAAAAGTGTATATTTGCTCACGAATCAATAAATTAGAAGTATTGTGTTCTATTTTACAAAATAAAATGGATTCATTCATAGTCTCTTAATTTATTTTTCATATTTACGATTTAACCATAAAACAACAAACAACCACTAACACATGAAAAAATTATTTAAAGTACTATTGCTTTGCTATTCGATAGTAGCAACTGCGCAATCTTTGCAAAAACCACCCCACTTTTTAATCGAAAAAGCACCTGAGTGGGCTAAAATGATGTATGACGACAACCCTAATGTTTATAGTGTTGATGCTGCTTATAATGCTTATTATCGAGAACATGATTTTGAAAAAAATATACATACTCAGTATTATAAAAGTTGGAAAAGATCTATTATGGATTTAATAGCACCAGATGGTAGTATTAAGGATCGAAATAGAGAAGAAATTAAAAAATACAATCAAATTTCTTCTAGAACAGAAACTGCAGCACTATTAAATGGAGACTGGACTTTGATTGGACCTATTGAAACTCATGGTGTTGATGATGGTGCTATTGATAATCAACAGTGTAATGTGTATTGTATCGACCAATCTCTCTCTAATCCTAATATAGTCTATTGTGGAACAGAACCAGGAGAAGTCTATAAAAGTCTTGATGGAGGTGATAATTGGTTTAATGTGAGTTTGAATGTAGCCTTTAGCAATCGGGGCGTAAATGCCATAGAAATTGACCCTACAAATCCTGATATAGTGTATGTAGGAAATGATAATTTAATATACAAGACTAGTGATGGAGGGGTAAATTGGCAACAGGTATTTGCTGATATTAATTATCCAGGCAATGGAATCATTTCCGAAATAGTGGTGCATCTCACACAAACTAACATCATTTTTATGGCTGGTTATGGGGGGCTTTATAGATCTATTGATAATGGAAATACTTGGAATCGATTGTTTAACTCCTTTTGTTATGATATAAAAGTGAATACGGCTGATCCTACTATTATTTATCTTCTTAAAAAAAATAATACTCTCAATATATGTGAGTTTTTAAAGTCTACAAATTCCGGACAAACCTTTGCTGTACAATCTACTGGCTGGTATACTTCTTCAAACCCTAATCGAAATGTTGATGGAGGTAGGCTTGCTGTTTCTCAAGCGGATCCCAATAGAGTGTATGCCCATTTAATTGGTCATTCAAAAGCAACAGATTATGGCTTTATAGGTTTGTATAAGAGCACAGACGGTGGTACAACATGGACATTACCTAATGGACCCATCGGAGCGCCTTATACCGCTAATCATGTAAATTTGGCAGCATCAAATCCTGATGGAGGAGGAATTTATCAGGATTTTTATAATTGTGCTTTGCTAGCCTCCAATACTGATCCAGATAAGCTTTTAATTGGAGGTATTAATTTATGGAGTTCCAATGATGGAGGAGAAACCTTTACACTTTTAGCAGGATATTCGGGAACAGCTCCTTTTCCCAATAGTATTTTACATGTGGATATGCAGGATTTTAGGCAGATAGGTAATACAACTTGGATTACTAATGATGGAGGAATAGTAAAATCTTCTGATTTCTTTAGCACCAGTAATTTTGAAACCAAAATGAAAGGGGTGCATAGTACTGATTTTTGGGGTTTTGGAAGTGGTTGGAACGAAGATATCCTATATGGAGGAGCCTATCATAATGGTGTGAAAGCGTTTTATGAAAATTACGGATTAGGGAATGTATTGAATACAGGAGGAGGAGAACCTGCTTCAGGATATGTTAATCCTGGTGAGAATAAAAGAGTATACTCCACCCAAGTAGGCGGTAGAATATTACCTCAAAACATAGGTGATCCTATTACTAACGTAGGATTTGGTATTCAACCTAATGAATCCTATTGGACAAATAGTTCCAGTGAATTAGAATTTGACCCTCGTTGTTATGCTGTTGCCTATACTGGTAAAGACAATCAAATATGGAAAACGGAAGATAAAGGGAACACATTTAGCTTGTTGGAAACTTTTGGAACTGATGTGAATGATAAAATAACCAATATAGAAGTGTTCCGATCTAATCCAAATATCATCTACGTTTGCCAACAATTGCCTTCTTTATCTTTGAGTATAATATGGAAGACGATTGATGGTGGACAAACATGGAGTAGTATGAATATGCCAAATGGAAATTTTGGGGTTTTCATTAATATACAAGCAGACGCAATTGACCCAGATAAAATTTGGCTTACTTACGGTAATCTACCAAGAATTTTTAAAACAATAGATGGTGGTTCTACCTGGACCAATATGGCAACTCCAACAATACAAAATCATTTTTTTCATGGAATTAGTCTTCTAGGAAACTCGAGTGGAGGTATTTATTTGTTTACCAATAAAAGCGTATTTTATCGTAATGATAGTATGCCAGATTGGATAGATTTTTCTAACGGATTGCCTTTAAAAACTAGTGTTTGTAAAGGAATACCTTTTTACAGAGATGGGAAAATAAGAATTGCAACTTACGGTAAAGGGGTATGGGAAAGTCCATTATATGAACCCCAAACGGCTCCACTAGCTCAAATAATGGTAGATAAATTAGTGCAATCTAATTCAGTATGTGATACATATAGTGCGTATCATTTTGTAGATTATTCTATGCTAAATCACGAAAATGCTACTTGGTTATGGACATTTGAGGGTGGTATTCCAGCAACAGCTACTACTTGGCAGGCTGATGTTATTTTCAATACTCCTGGTGAACACATTGTAACCTTAACAGTGACTGATGCGAATGGGCAATCAGATACTGATACACTTACGATAAATACATTGCAACAACTCGCTATAATTCCACCACTTATAGAAGATTTTCAAGCTGTTTTTCCTCCTAATGGATTTGAAATTGTAAATCCTGATGTTAATTTAACTTGGGAATTAAATGAAACAGTTGGAGGTTATGGATTAAGTGATCGATGTATTTATATAAATGCTTATAACTCTACAGCAGGTCAAACTGACGATATAAAAATCTTTGTAGATATGACTAATTATGAAAATGCTTCACTAAATTTTGATGTTGCTTACGCTATATGGGGAAGTATCAATTATGAAGGCCTTGAAGTTTTAGTTTCAACTGATTGTGGTGTTACCTTTCAAAGTTTATATTTTAAGGAAAGTGATCAATTAGCAACTGCTCCTTCAAATCCAACAACTGTGTTTGTTCCTACTGCTACCCAATGGCGTACTGAAACTATAGATTTATCAAATTATCAAGGTTTTGATAAAGTGCTATTGCTTTTTAGGGTACATGAAGGGTATGGACAAAACCTTTATATTGATAATATTAATGTAAATGGAACCCCAATACTGTCAACTACAAATCCAATAAATGAAGAGAAAACACTATTACTTTATCCTAATCCTGTGCGTCCTGATAATCTAGTGCATTTATTTTCCAATTTAGACGAGGCAATTAGTGTAGAAGTGTTTTCAATAGATGGCAAAAGAGTATATAAATCAACACATCAAAATAATGATGAACTCACTATTAAAAACTTAGCATCAGGAAATTATGTTTATGTATTGTCTTCCTCTAGATTAATTAAAAAAGGGAAGCTAATAGTACAATAAAGACCATTATTTTTAAAAAGTATTCGTGCTTTTAATATCATTTCAATTAAAAAAGACCTTCCAATTTGGAAGGCCTCTCGGAATCAACATAACACATTTATAATTATTCAACAACTACTTTTTGCGTGATTCCATCTTTTGTTTTTATGAAATAAATTCCTTTTGGGTAATTCATTTCTAAACTGTTTGTGTTTTCTTTTTCTGTTAATTTTTTACCTAGCATATTATATAAACTTACGTTTGTTGCTTCATTGAAATACACTATTCCATTAGTTACTGGATTTGGGTAAGCCAATGTATTAGTAGTAATAAAATAATTTGGTGTGTTTAAAACGTCATTAGAAATTTCATATAGACTTAAAGTAGCACTTACTTCATTAGCCATAATAATTATTCCTTTATTAATTGGACTATTTTCTGGAGCAATGTAAATAATTCCTTCAGGTCCTAAATCACCACCAATAGTACTTGTTGTTCTACTATTTTTGTAAGAGATGAATGTTGGAGCCATTGGATCAGTAATATCATAGGTCATTAATCCACCAGTTCTTTCTAAAGTGATAAAAGCATAAGTAGCGCCATTAATTTCAGCAACAGTAATTCCTTCAGGTTCTGGTCCTTTGTTATCACTACGATTTTTTAGATTGTTATTATTATTACTAACATTAAATAAAGCACCATAAACAGGATCAGCAGCTGTGATTCTTTCAAAATCAGAACCACTATCATATACTAATTGTCCTGTTGACGTATTCCATATACTAAAAGAACGAGTTCCAAAAACATGAATTTCATCAAAATCACCATCGCCATCAGTATCACCTGTTGCATTTGTAACAGTTAATCGGCCAAGATTTTTATTGTTTTTTAATAAGGATGCGTTTGGAAAAACGCTTGCATCTAAAACATAGCTACCACTTCCTACTCTTTTTTCTTCAGATAATCCACCATAATCTCTAGAATCACCTTCATTAGCGGTTACCAAATAGGTAATTCCATTGACAGTATAATTTGCAATTGCATCAGGCATATACATTCCTTTTATAGGCCAATTTCCCATAAAGATTTCTCCAAATTGATCTGAAGTATCTAATTCATTTCCAGTTAACATATGATCTTTAAAACCTAATGGTGTAATAGCTGTAATTTGATTGTTTACCAAATCGATTGTAGCAATTGCATTATTCTCTTGAAGTGAAACCCAAGCCGTTAATCCATCTGAAGCCACAGTAATGTATTCTGGTTCCAAATCTTTAGAAACGGTAGCATTAACTCCATAAATACGAACGTTATTGGCTCGTAAAGTCGTTAATTGGCTATCAAAAGCATTAAAATTTAAGTTAGTAACATCAGTTTGCAGGACACCATTGTAACCACCAGTAACATTTATAATAGAAATACTTCCTTCAGGATCTATTGTATAGTCATCATTTGGTTCTCCTTCATTTGCTATTATTACTTTTGTTCCATCTGGAGTAAAAGTTACCATATCTGGTAAAACACCAGCCTCAACTATAGATCCAATATTGCCATCAATATCCATAAAGATTACTTTTCCATTGGTGAAATTTGCTCCTTGAACGGTTGCTGCAACCATTCCGTTTTTTACAGCAATACTAGTTCCACCTATTCCATATGAAGATAAATCGATAGATTGAACGGGAGAAATTGAAGTAAGATTTGAAAAATCTAAAATTTCCACCTTTGAAGCAGTAGAATTCATTACAAATAAGCGTTGGGAAGTAGGATCATGAGCAACGATTTCTGCTGAACCAGTAGCATCGACTAAATAACTTGAAAGGTAATTAATGTCTAATGCTGTAGCAGTAGTTGGTACATCTTCTTCATCCTCTAAGATGTAAATAGTTGTTTTAGAAGTACCAGTAATTGTTCCATCTATAGGATTTGATAATGCTAATGTAAAATAAGAATCACCATTAAAAATAGCGTCATTAGTAATAGGAATAATAATAGTTTCCGAAGTACTATTTAAAGGAAAAGTAATGGTTTGATTGGCAAATGTAAATTGCGAACCATTTGTAGCTGTTCCAAAAGTAGAAACAGTCACATCAACCTTTGTGTTTCCGGTTGAAGGACTGTTTAATGTAAGTTCAATAGTAATAGTAGACTCATTTTCATTAACGATATAAAAATCTGATGCAAATGCAATATTGGATACTAAGACATTGTTTATTGTATGAATTTTTGATGTTTTAAAATAGTTATTACCTTTTTCAGCAGCTATGTTTTTCGAATATAAAATGCTAAAAAGTAATACTAATAGTGTAATTTTTGTTTTCATTTAGTAAGTTTATTGTTGTTGCACAAACTTACTTGTATGTTGTAATGAAATTGTTATTTAAAAATTACCAAATCATTCTTAAATCTTATCTGAAATGTTTTATAATAGTAAAGAAGTAAAATTAATGTTAATTATGAGTTTACTTTTTTACGGTGTAAACTCCTCCCAAAAGCAATACGCCTGCTAAACCAAGAAAAATAAATCCTTGATTTTGACCTGATTCATTAGAAGCGTCAATCTCTATTCCTAAAAAATTAATTTCTGAAGTATTATTAGATACTTTATTGATTCCTAAATAGCCAAGGTAAATAGATAATGCAATTAAAACGATTCCTATAATTTTTGTAGCTTTCATAATTGTTTGGTTTTTAGATGTTATTATCATTACATTTTACATGATGTAATATATTGTTAATTTGTTGTTGTAAAATTAAGTATTGCTTCAATGAATTTTATTACAGGTTTTATCGATTATTTTATATTATTTACATTTTTATCAATCTAATAAATACCCATTGTTAGTGATTTTTTTACTATTTTAGAATCCTAATTTAGCTAAAAATAAAAATACTATATATGAAAACATATCAGTCTTGTGGAAAAATAAACTTAGAAAACAAAACAGTTGAAGTAAGAACAATGTTACCGGAATTAGAAGAGGGTACTTATAAATACGTTGCATATTATAATATTTCTAATGCTAAATATTATGGCATTTTAGGGGTTCTACTTGTTGAAAATGGTCCTAATAAAGATTTATCTGGTTCAGATAAAAGTTTGCGAAAAATTAGTGTAGATCAAAATCCAATTTATTTAAATGAATTGCAACCCTTGGCAAACGGACGTGATTTTACAAATATAAAATCGGAAGAAACTATTCATTTTATGTGTTTTCATGATGATAGATTTAATGGTTCTGAAAAGATATTAAGGATTTTCCAAGAAAGCTTGCCAAAATTTCCCAATTTTGACTTGATTGAAGAACCTAAAGTAGGTAATGGTGGTGTACTTACTTTTGAAGGTTGTTCTTAATGAATAGCTTAAAAAAGAAACTACTTTTTATAGCAGCAATTTTTATTGTTGCTTTTTCATTTGGTCAAAATAGTTACTTAGAAGCACTAAAGAGAAGTATCAATCATGTAGCAATTGATTCCTCAAAAAACATAATTAATCATATTAAAAGTACTCAGTTATCCTATAATGAAAAAGCAAATTTTGAGTATTTGAAAGCAAATTATTTTAAGTTAATCAACGAAGATGATTTGGCTTATAAAAATTATTTAGCAGCAAAAAAAAGATATATAATTTTAGATAGTATTTCAAAAGTAGCTCAAATAAATATTGAGATGGTTTCTTTATTATTGGCTATCGAAAATAATAAGATTGATTATAACATCTACATAAAAGAATTTTTAGACTATGCTAAAACAGTTCATGATCCTAAGATATTAAGTGAAGGGTATATGCAATTGGGCAAATCTTTTTATAATTCCAATCCTAAATTATCGATTGATTACTTTTTTAAAGCTTTAAAAGAGAATGAAAACCAAAATGAGGAAGTTTATAGTGCTAGAATCATGCAAAATATTGGAGCTACTTATGCTTCAGACCAACTTATGAAACTAGATTCAGCTTTGTTTTTTTATGATAAAGCAATGAAAATTTATGAAAAAAACAGTTTAAATGAATATATATCGTATATCTACATAAATAGAGGAGTCGTTTACAAAAAGCAGCAAAAACAAGAGAAGGCTATTTCAAGTTTTCTAAAAGCTGATTCCATTTCGGTAAAGGAGTTTAAGAATAAAAATAAAGAAATTATTTATGGTTTTTTGGCCAATACTTATAAAGAAAATGGGAATTATAAAAAAGCAATTGAATATTTAGAAAAGCAAAAAGTTTATCAAGATATTTTGGATGAAAAAGAACAAAATAAAGCGATAATTGATATTGATATTAAATACAAAACAGTTGAAAAAGAAAAGGAAAATAAAAATTTAAAAGCAATTAATTTTAAAAATAAAATTACAATTAGCATTAGTTTACTATTACTTTTCTTGTCTGTTTTAATTGGCTTTTTATCTTTTAAAAATCTAAAGAATAAAAAGAAAATTATCGAACAACAAAAAACTATTGAAGTAAATCATTTGGTGAATCAGTTAAAAGAAAATCAATTGAATGAAATTGATAAAATGTTGGCAATTCAAGATAAGGAAAGACAAAAAATAGCAGATGAATTGCATGATAATTTAGGAAGTTTATTGACTATTTTAAAAATAAATTTTGAAACCTTGAATGAACAAGAAAATAATGAGTTGTTATATGACAAAACGAATCAAATAATTGATGAAGCTTATAATGAAGTACGGAATATTGCACATCTTAAAAACTCAGGAGTTATTGGAAAAGAAGGGTTGTTATTAGCTGTTAAAAAGATGGCAGAAAAAATGTCAGTTCCTAATAAAATCATTTTTAATGTAATTCCTTCTGGATTAAATAATAGAATAGAGAATACAGTTGAGGTTTTGTTGTTTAGAATTATTCAAGAACTGGCAACAAATTGTATTAAACATGCAAATGCTAGTGAAGTAAATATTTATTTGAACCAATATGATAACGAGATTAATGTAATGGTAGAAGATAATGGAAAAGGTTTTGAGAGTAATAAAATAGATAAAAATGATGGAATAGGATTAAAAAATATAGAACGAAAAGTGGAACAGTTATTAGGAACTTTTACAGTTGATACAAAAAAAGGAAGAGGAACAACCATTATAATAGATTTACCATTATGATACGAATTGTAATTGCAGAAGATCATCAAGCTCTAATAGATGGAATTAAGTTAGCTTTAGAATATGAAGAAACCATTGAAGTTGTAGGAGAAGCTTTAGATGGTGAAATGTTACTTGAATTGGTGAAAATAAAGCAACCAGATGTTGTAGTAACAGACATAAGAATGCCTAAATGCGATGGTATTGCTGCTACTAGAATGATAAAGAAAGAATATCCAGAAATACAAGTAATAGCTTTTAGTATGTTTGATCAAGAAGAAGCCATTCTTCAAATGAAAGAAGCAGGAGCATTAGGTTATATTATGAAAAATTCCTCGTTGAAAAAATTAATTGAAGCGATAAAAAGTGTAGCTAAAAATAATTCTTTTTATGATGATGCTATCATTACTAAGGACACAGTTAGTAAAGAAGAAATTATTTTGAGTACAAGAGAAAAAGAGATTCTTAGATTAGTTGGTGAAGGTAAAACATCACAAGAAATAGCCGATTTACTGTTTGTAGCTAAAAGCACAGTAGACACACACAGAAAAAATATTCTAAAAAAAATGAATATTTATGGAAAGACCGATTTAATCCGATTTGCTATTGAAAGAAAATATGATTTCTAGTAATATCAGCTTAAAACTAAATAAAAAATCCCTATTGTTAGGGATTTTTTTTTGCTCTTAAATTCCCAATTTTACATAGTAGTTAGCTAACTAATAGGATTTAAAAATGGAGTCTAGAAACCATATCAAAAACGGGGCGTAACCGAAAAGCCATATGAGTAGGGAAATAAAATTTATTTATTATGATAACACAAAAAGAGTTTAATGAAATTATTGAAAATCAATTGAAAATAAGAGAAGATGGATCAATTTTTATAACTGATTTAAAGAGCTATAATCAATATTTAAATTACTTGAAAGGCTATGCCAAAAAAGACGATTCTTTAGGAAGTTTTTCTACTAATCCTGATAATGATAAGCAAGGTCATAGCCTAATAAATATTGTATGTAAAGAAGGTTAATTTCTTCTAGTTTTTAAAATGCTATTTAAAAAGAATATTAAATGTTTAATCTTAATGCTAAAGTATTGATTACATTAAAGTTAATGTTTTATATGAATTTTAGATAGCATGTTTTTTTATTAATAAAATAGTAATTTTTTAAATAATGGATACAAATAAAATATGGTTAAAATCATTTGATAACGAGCGTTTAGAAATAATTGTATTTGTGACTGAACAATGTAATTTTAGATGTTTATATTGTTATGAAGACTTTAAGGTTGGTAAAATTTCATCAGAAATAATATTAGGGATTAAAAATCTAATTTTAGCAAGAATTCATAAAATAAAAGAATTAAGTTTATCTTATTTTGGGGGTGAGCCTTTACTGAATAAAAGTGTTGTTCTAGAATTATCAGATTGGGCTTCTAAATTATGTAAAGAGAATAATGTATATTATTTCGGGAGTTTAACAACTAATGCATATGGATTAGATAAAATAACATTTAAAAAATTAATTAGAAGTAAAGTTAAATCATTTCAAATTACATTAGATGGTGAAAAAGAAGAGCATAACAAACTTAGGCCTACAATAAATGGAAAAAATACATTTGAAAAAATTTATTCAAATTTAGTTTCAATGTCTAAATCAAAACATGATTTTAGTTGTGTAATAAGATTTAATGTTTCCGATACAAATATTTATTCAGTAGAATCTTTTATTTTAAATAATTCTTTTCCATTTAGTAATGATAGAAGATTTAATTTTCATTTTCATCCTATATTTGGTATGGAAAATTTAAAATTATCAAAGAATGAACTTCTTTATAATTTAAAGAAAATTGCTATATCTAAAGGTTTATTTTTTAATTCCGAAGAAGGAGAATCAACTTGCTATGCAGCTAAAGCAAATAGTTTTGTTATAAGAGCAGATGGTAGAGTACAAAAGTGTACAGTAGCTTTAGAAAGTGATATTAATAATATTGGTAAAATTTCTAAAGATGGAATATTAAAATTAGATCAATATAAACTTAAGAAGTGGTTATTTGCTAATGATAAAGAATGTCCAGTACAATCACTTAAGCTAGAAAAGTTAATTGTACCCTATGAAAATGCAGGAAAATATATGACAAATAAAATTTAATTAATTTATATACTATTTAAAATTTGGCACGACTATTGGTTTGTTTTTGTAAGAAACAATTTAAAAAACGAATAGTTATGAAAAAAGTTACCTTAATTTTAGCTTTAATCGGGATGATTACGCTACAAAGTTGTGTTAAAGAAGAAGTTATCAGAGAAGTACCAGTTACACAACCAGATAATGACACCATTAGTGAAGTGTTTGAGTATTCTAATGTAGATTTTAATAATGGAAATAATTATAATGTGTTTTTAGATTTCCCTTATCAAATTTATAATTCTGATATGGTGTTAGTTTATCATTTATATGATGTTGTAAATGGACAAGATGTTTGGAGGTTAATGCCACAAACGTATTATGATGGAAATTTAGAAATTGATTATAATTTTGATTTTACCACATTTAATGCAAATGTAATTTTAGGATCTAATTACGCTTTAAATACTTTACCATCTGTATGGACACAAAATCAAGTTTTTAGAGCAGTTGTTATTCCTGCAAGTTTCGGAAACAGAATGGCAAATCCTGTAGATTTTAATGATTATAAAGCAGTAATAGATTATTATGGTATTAATGATAACAATGTAATGAAAATTAGTAAATAAATGATTAACTAAATTCATTTTAATAACAAAGTAGGAGTCCTTAATTTTTTTTAGGACTCTTTTTTTATTTTTATTTTTTTATATTGCAGTACAAACATAAACAAATTTATATGAAAAAAATAGGAGGTTACATAGCTTTCTTTGGTGCATTTGCCATAGTTTTAAAGTTTTTTGATAGAGTGCCAAGATTGCTCTCATGGATTTATAAATGGGGAGATACTGTGGCTTGGATAATTATGATTGGATTGACAGTGGCTGGTTTAGCTATCTTTTTTCTAACTCCTAAAGATGAAGTTGAAGATACAAAAGAATGGAAAAAGAGGAATGATACAGAAGGTAAAGTATAAAAAAATATAAGCGCTCTAATCTTTAGGACGCTTTTATTTTGTCAAATTTTAAATAGCTAATATGTTTTTTGTCCTCATGAGTAGAGATTGTTTTGGTAATTTTTAATTGGTACTTTTCTTTAAACTTTGGACTTAAAATGTCATTAACTCTATAAATGTCATCTACATCTATTCCATATTTATCATCAATATGTGATGCTCCAGCTCCCTCAAAACCACAATGTTTAAAAAAAGTAGTCTTCTTGCTTTTTTTAATAGCTTCTGCTTTAGTTTTGGCAACAGTTAAAACTTTGTAATGATATTCTTCAAATTCATTTTCTTTATAACCTCCTAGATTGATAAAAAATAGCCTTTCCTCTTGCTTAAGAATTTCACTTTTTGAAACTATTTCTATCGAATAGCCATCAATTTGAGTTACTTTTTGCCAAGCATCTAAATGAATTTTTCCTTTAGCCTCTGGCCAAAAATCCAACATATCTTGTTTTAAATCATATAAGGAATTCCCTATTCCAAAAAACATGTCATGTTGTTCTGTTAGTCTTCCTTTTGGAGTACAACCTAACATAATCATATGTTAAGTGTTTTCTTTCATATATGTTATTGCTTTTATTTATTGTAAAGTTTTGTTACTAGCGATTTCATAAACCAAAGATAAAAAAAAGACCTCTATTTGAGGTCTTCTATCTTATTCTTGTTTTACTAATATAACAAATTCACTTCGTCTGTTAATTTGATGTTCTTCATCAGAACATTGATGATCGATACAATCTACTTTTGGTTTGCTTTCACCAAATCCTTCAGCAGTTATTCTAGAAGCATTAATTCCTCTTTCTACTAAGTAATTCATGGTTGAAGTTGCTCTATCCTGTGATAATTGTCTGTTGTATTCTTCTGTTCCACGATTATCTGTATGGGAACCAATAGCAATATTTATTAAAGGATAACGATTTAATTTATCTACCAATTGGTCTAAATGTACTTTGGCATCAGCTCTAATATTAAATTTGTCAAAATCAAATAAAATTTCAGGAAGATCAAACATTAAAACACCATTATCAGTAATCACCTTTGGATCTCCTTCTTCAGCAATTAATTCTTCTAAGAATGTTTTTGGAATTCTTTTTACTTTAATAATTTGCTCTGTCTTTGTAGTACCATTATCTAAAACTGTAAAGGTTTTTTCAGCAGGTATAGTATTAGGGTTGTAAACACTTATTTTATAGGTTCCTGGTTGTAAATCAAAGTAGAAATTTCCTGTTTCATTCACCAACATTTCGTTTATTTTGTCTCCTTTTTCGTCGAATAAGAATACCGTTGATTCAGTTATTGGTACATCATTTTCTTCATCAATTACAATACCCTGAACATAATATTGAAAATCTTGTAAAGGAGCAATTTGTAAAAAGCTGTAAATATCGTCATCTCCTTTTCCGTTCTCTCTGTTAGAAGCGAAAAAGCCTCTTTTTGAAGTGTCATTATAAATCAATGAGAAATCATCTAAATTGGTATTTATTGGTAAACCTAAATTTAGTGGTTTTGTATAAACATCATCCTTAACTTCTGACATAAAAACGTCTAACAAACCAAAGCCAGGATGACCATCTGATGAAAAGAATAATTTTCCTTCATTACTAATAAAAGGAAATTGTTCTCTATTTTTTGTGTTTATTTCTTCACCAAGATTAATTGGTTTACCAAAACTATCATTGGTATCAATAGTAACATAAAAAAGATCAAATGACCCTAAAGTTCCAGGCATATCAGATGAAAAATACAAACGATTATTTTCTTTGTTTAAAGAAGGATGCATGGTTGAATAATTTAAACCATTAAATGGAAGAGAAGTAATGTTAGTCCATTTGCCATCTACTAAATCAGCCGAGTAAATACTCAATTGGGTAACTTTATTGTCATCTTTTTTACGTTTTCCATTTTCACTATTATTTCTGGTAAAATAAATTCTTTTTCCATCCTTTGTAAAAGTAACATCTGCTTCATGAAGTTTGGAATTTAATTCTTTAGAGAAAGGAACAACTGTACTATCTAAGGTCGTATTTGTTAAAGTAGTCTGATACAAATCAAGATAAGCTTGGTCATTCCACTTGTATTTTCTTGAAAATAATCCTCTAGATTTTGAGGCTGATGAAAAAATCAATTTATCCTTATAAATTGCTGGACCAAAATCAGACTGAGGAGTATTGATTACTTCATTTTTTATTTCAAATTTGTTCCCTTGTTTTTTAATAGTTTCTAATTTTTCAATAGTAGCTTTATAAACAACTTCTGGAATTTCTTTTTCATAAAGTTGCATCCAAGTATTTGATTCTTCTGTCTTACCTAAAGCTTTTAAACATTGTGCATAACGAAATATGCATTGGTCATCCAAAGATTCTTTTTGTTTGTCAATTAATGTTTTATATAAACCTACTGCTTTTTCAAAATCAGAAATATAATAATAAGAATCAGCTGCTTTTTTTAGAACTAAAGGATCTGTGTTTCCATCAGAAATTAAAGCAGCATAAGCTTCAGCAGATTTTTCAAAGGAAGCTATTTTAAAATACTTATTTGCTTTTTTTAGTTGACTTTCTTGAGCAAAAATACTCAAAGTTGTTATAAAGTATATAATTACAATTTTTTTCATAAAATTTTTGCTTTTAGAAGAATCTAGGTGATTTGTCATATCCTCTGTTGCCAAAAGTATCCAAGTTGAATAACACAATTATTTCGTGAGAACCAGAATTAAATTGACCTAGATTGTTAATGGTATGATCGTAGGCATAACCAATTCTTAATTGAGGTGTAATTTTGTAGTTGACTAATCCACTAAAGGAATCATCAAAACGATGAGCTGCTCCGATTTCAAATTTGTCAAAAAACATAAAATTAGCTGTAATATCTGCTGATAATGGAGCATTTTGAACTAATTTAGTAATGAAAGCTGGTTTAAACTTGATATTATCTGATAAATTAAAGACATAGCCTCCTGTAAAGAAGAAATGCAATTCATCTACACCTATAGCATTTATTCCACTAGCTTCTTTTAATTGTTTATTGGGTAAAAAATTAGGTACAGATAAACCTAAATAATAGTTTTCTGTAAAAAAGAAAGCACCTGCACCAACATTAAGAAAGGTCTCATTTAAATTTTGAAATGCATTATCAGTTCCAATAGCATCATCATTTAATCGAAAGCCATTAAAGTTTGTATTAAAGAAATTGACACCAGCTTTTAAACCAATCGAAAGTTTTGCTTTTTGGCTCAATGATACTTTATAAGCTAAATCTGCTGTTAACGTAGTTTCATTTAAAACATCATCACCTAATTCATCCTTAACTATATTAAAACCAGATTCTAATTTTTCAGATAAAGGAGCATGTACAAAAAGTGAGGATGTAGTAGGAGCACCAGTTGCTCCAATCCATTGTGCTCTATAAATTCCTCCAAAATTAATAACTCCTAAATCATCAGTAGCATATCCAGGGTTAACTACACTCATATTATACATGTATTGAGTGAATTGAGGATCTTGTTGCGCAAATGAAGTACAAAAAGCCAACAAAATAAGTCCGTATATATAATTCAATTTTTTCATTTTTTTCTTATCTGCTTAAATATAACCTTCCTTGTGTTGGCTTTTTGTTTGTTGAGTCATTATAATGTAAAATATAAAAATAGACTCCCGTAGGTAAAATATCACTACCCAGAACTGTGGATTGGTTGGATTTACCATCAAAGTCAGGTGTATTTATATCACCTTTGTATATTAAATTTCCATATCTGTTATAAATTTCAAGTACATGATTAGGATAAATAACATCAACATCTTTAATATAAAAAGTATCATTTAAGCCATCATTATTTGGTGAAAAACCATCAGGAATAAATAAATTTGGACAAAAAGTTAAGTCAACAATGACTTCAAGTCTAGAAGAACCTTCACAACCTTGTGCATCAGTAAGAGAAGCATAATAAGTTGTTCCATTTGTTATTGGATCTGTTGAAGTATAGATATTTCCGTTTAAGGGCGCATCGTACCAAGTAATTGTTCCAGTAGATGTTATATTTGAAGTTAAGTTAGCAATTGTTGGGTTTGGTAAATCTTGTAAGCAAAATAAGTTGCCATCTACTGCTAAACTTGGAACACCAGGATCAGTAATAATAAAATTTATTGGATTGGCTGACAAATCAGTAGTGCCACAATTAGTTACATTATAAGATATATTTTGAATGGTAATTGTCGTTGTTCCTCCATTTTCTAATAATGAAGATGGAATTGTAAAATCACCATTTCCATTTGTAAAAGTTACAATCACAGAATTATCTGTACTATTATTACTACCAGTTAAATCATATAGTATGGTATATTCACCATCATTTAAGATATTTGCATTTCCAATAAAAATAGTTTCTATTTCTGAAATACATATATCAATTGCTGTTATTGTGGCTCCAGTTGTATCTGGTAGTGGGTTAATTATAAAATTGTCACTTGCATCATTAAAACTGCTCGTACCACATGTATTTGAAACACTAGTCAAAACATTTAAAACAAAAGTTGATGCGCCACTAGTTAATATTGTATTAGGCAAAGTAAAAGTAGCAGAACCATTAGTGAAATTAACATTATTTACTATCTGATTGCTAACATTGATAGCTCCAAAAATTGAATAATCTAAATCATAAAGTCCATCTGATAAATTATTGGCACTAGATAAAGTCACTACAACAGTATCACCAAGACAAACGTCATCTATCGAAACAATAATATTATCTGCCTCTGGTATAGGAAAAACTACAAATGGACTTGTTATATTTGTATCAGTTGAACAACCAGAATTTTCATTTTCAACATTTATAATAGTAACGGTATAATTTCCTGGAATTGTAATTAAAGAATTGAGAATTGAGAATACTCCATCACCATTAGTAACTATAATTACTATAGTTTCAGTAGTTTGTAATCCATTTGGATCAGTAATAATGTAAGTAATGATGTATCTGTCATCTGATAACTCAATATTAGAATTATTAATATCACTAATAACTACTTGACCAGTTTCTCCAAGACAAAAGTTAGTGACAGAGATTTGTGTATCGTTTACATTTGGACTTTCAGCAATTTCAAATGTATTACTAAGATTGGTTATTGGTCTTGTACAGTTTGTAACACTACTAGGGTTTATAATATTAGTAATATTTACAGTAGTTATTCCAATAGAATTTACAAAAGCGGAATTTATTATAAAAGTTCCAATTCCACCAATAAAAGTAATACTTACTGTTTCAGTTCCCGAATTTACTCCAGATAAAGTATAGGTGATATTATATGTTCCATCAGGAATTGGATTTACACCTTGAGTAATTGTAGCGGTTAAAATTGTTGTACTTAAATTTTCATAGCAAATTGGAGTTGGTGTAATGTTGAGATTTGCTCCATTAATATCAATTATGGGTTCAATAATAATAGCTACGTTTGAAGATGCTGGAGTACATATAGGATGAGTTGGATTCACATTATAGGTAAATGTATAAGTTCCAGGTCCAAAATTAGTGGCAATATTTTGAATATTTATAAAGGAATCTCCAATTCCAGATATTTCTCCTGTAGGAAAATTATCTGACCAAAATCCACCTGAATCTTCACCAGATAATTGATTAAACAAATTAATATTAGTAAATCCTGAAAAATCATCTGTTTCACAAAAAGTTAGATTTGATGGAATTCCAGATTCTGGTAAAGGATGAACTGTTAAAGAAACATTGGCACTTCTAGAAGGACAACTTCCAATAGCAGGAACAGTATAAGTTAATGTGTAAGTACCAATGCCAGCTAACTGAGCATTAAAGAAATTTCCATTTACTGAGCCAGCAGGACCTCCTGACCATGTTCCATTAAAATGAGGGTTTGGACTACTTCCTAAAAAACTAAATAAAGGTACAGATGCATTGTTATCACAAGCTACAGCACTTGGATTATCAACACCAGGAAAGCCACCAAGAGTTAAAGTAATGATTGAAGTATTATCAGTACAACCTGAAATACCATTAATAGTATATTGATAACTATAAATTCCACTTTGATTGATTTGCCAAGTATTCAATATTCCTGTAGACGTATTTAAACCTCCTGAACTATTAAGATTTGTCCAAGAACCTCCATTTACAGCACCTACGCCTAAAAGGGTAAATAGATTTACTACTCCGTTTGGGTTACCAATACCTTGATTATAGTTTTCTTTGGTACATATTGTAATAGTATTATCATTTCCTGCACATTGAGCATTAGACTTGCTCATAAAGACAAAAAAACTAATTATCAACATAACTAGTCTCAATTTGGATCCTTTCATATATATTCTTTTTGTCGGTTAGTAACCGTAATAACTTGCAAATAAAAGGATTTTTTATAAATTATTAACACTAAATTGTTAATAACATTAATATTTTATTGAAGAATGATTTTTTTGAATGATTTTAAAAAAAATATTTACTTGTTGGTTTTTTTAAAAAATGATAGGGTGTTTTTATTATAATGTTTATATTTTTATATATTTGTATTCAAAATTAAGGGGTATAACTTAAAAAACAATAAAATTTATGTCAACTTTTCGTTTTCAAGCTTTAAAAGAGACAGCAAGTAGGAAAATTGTTGCTGTTGAAAAATTAGAAAAAAAATCCAAAATATTTGGAAGTAATGTGTTTAATGATAAGTCAATGCGACAATTTTTAACACCTGAAGCATACAAAGCTGTTAAAAATGCAACTCAAAAGGGCACAAAAATAGACAGAATTATAGCTGACCAAATTGCGATGGGAATGAAAGAGTGGGCATTATCTAAAGATGTTACTCATTATACACACTGGTTTCAACCATTAACAGGTAACACTGCAGAAAAACACGATGCTTTTTTTGAAACTTCATTTGATGGTAGTGATCCTGTTGAAAAATTTGGAGGAAGTCAATTAGTACAACAAGAGCCAGATGCTTCTTCTTTTCCAAATGGAGGAATTAGAAATACTTTTGAAGCAAGAGGTTATACTGCTTGGGACCCAACATCTCCAGCTTTTATATATGGTACTACTTTATGTATTCCTACAATATTTGTTTCTTATACAGGAGAAGCCCTAGATAATAAAACTCCTTTGTTAAGAGCACTTCAGGCTATTGACAGTGCAGCTTCTGATGTAGCTAAATATTTTGATAAAAATGTAAAAAAAGTGACTCCTACATTGGGATGGGAACAAGAATATTTCTTGATTGATAGATCATTAGCTAATACTAGACCTGACTTGCTAGCAACTGGTAGAACTTTATTAGGTCACGCTTCTGCAAAAGGACAGCAACTTGATGATCATTATTTTGGTTCGATTCCTTCAAGAGTACTTAACTACATGCGTGATTTAGAAAATGAGTGTATGTTATTAGGAATTCCTGTGAAAACACGTCATAATGAAGTTGCTCCAAGTCAATTTGAGTTGGCGCCTATATTTGAAGAAATCAATTTGGCAGTAGATCATAATTCATTATTAATGGATGTGATGCAAAAAGTAGCTGAAAGACATGATTATAAAGTTTTGTTTCATGAGAAACCTTTTAAAGGCGTTAATGGTTCTGGTAAACATAATAACTGGTCACTAGCTACAGATACTGGAATTAATTTATTGGCTCCGGGTAAAACTCCTATGAGTAACTTACAGTTTTTAACTTTTTTCATAAATACAATTAAAGCAGTACATGACTATGAAGAGTTGTTAAGAGCAGCTATTGCTTCTGCAAGTAATGATCACCGTTTAGGTGCTAATGAAGCTCCTCCAGCTATTATTTCTGTATTTATTGGTCAACAATTAACAAAAGTATTGGCAGAATTAGAAGGTGTTACTAAAGGAAAACTATCACCTGAAGAAAAAACAGATTTAAAATTAAACGTTGTAGGTAAAATTCCTGATGTATTATTAGACAATACAGATAGAAATAGAACTTCTCCATTTGCTTTTACAGGAAATAAATTTGAGTTTAGAGCAGTAGGTTCTTCAGCTAACTGTGCTACTTCAATGACAACTTTGAATGCTATTGTTGCAAAACAATTAAAGGATTTTAAAATCGAAGTGGATGCTTTAATTGCTAAAAAAGATCTAAAGAAAGATGAAGCAATTTTCAATGTTTTAAGAGAATATATCAAGCAAACTAAAAACATTCTTTTTGAAGGTGATGGTTATAGTGAAGCATGGGAAAAAGAAGCTAAAAAACGTGGATTAAGTAATCATAAAACAACTCCAGAAGCATTAAAAGCTAAAATTTCTAAAAAAGCAATGGATTTATTTGATGAGTTATCAATTATGAATCATGTTGAAGTTGAAGCTCGTTATGAAATTGAATTAGAAGAATACACTAAGAAAATTCAAATTGAAGGTAGAGTTTTAGGAGATATTGCAAGAAATCATGTAGTGCCAACTGCTATACGTTATCAAAATACTTTAATCGAAAATGTTAAAGGTTTAAAAGAAATTTTTGGTAAAGACTTCGAAAAAATTGCGAAAGAACAAATTTCATTAATAAAAGAAATTTCTGAGCATATAGAAGGAATTAATACTAAGGTAGATGCTATGACAGAAGAGCGTAAGAAAGCTAATAATCTTACTGATTTATCAAAAATGGCTTCAGCTTATTGTGATAAAGTAAAACCATGTTTTGAAGAAATTCGTTACCATGCTGATAAATTAGAACTATTAGTTGATGATGAAATGTGGACACTTATCAAATATAGAGAGTTATTATTTTTAAGATAATCTATTACAAATGATTGAAGTTGTTAAAACCAACTCATCCAATAAAGATTTTATTGATTTAGTAGGGAAACTAGATGAAGATTTGGCAATAAGAGATGGAGACGAACATTCCTTTTATGCTCAATTTAATAGTATTTCGGTTATCAAATATGTTATCGTTCTTTATTTAGATGCTATAGCTGTAGCTTGTGGTGCTATAAAAGAGTATGATGAGGAAACAATGGAAGTAAAAAGGATGTATGTTCCTGAGGAATATAGAAATAAAGGTTTTGCTACTAAAGTTTTAAAGTCTCTCGAAAATTGGTCTAATGAGCTAAATTGTAAATATTTAGTACTTGAAACCGGTGTAAAACAGCCAGAAGCTATTCGCTTATATGAGAAAAATGGCTTTTCAATCATACCAAATTACGGACAATATATAGGTATCGAAAATAGTGTCTGTTTTAAAAAAGAAATTTAATTTTAAGCCTATTCAAAATTTTGAATAGGCTTTTTTTATACTTTTTACTAAAGCTTCACGTTAAATTACTTGTAGCCTATTTTTTTATTTTCTAAAAAAAGTGTTACTTCGTAAAAAATATTTAAAGTGAAGCCTATTTTATCATTATTATTACTTCTTCTTTTAAATGGCAGTTTTGCTCAAGAGCAATTCTCTGTTTATTTTGAAAGTAATAAATCTGATTTGGTTAAAAAGGAGTTGCTTCGATTAGAGGATTGGATTCAAAAAAATAGTAAATCAAAAATTGTTGCAATTAACGGGTATACAGATGAAGTTGGGTCTGTAGAGTACAATGATTCATTAGCTCAAAAAAGAGTCGATTTTATTTCAGATTTTATTCTTGATAAAGTAGCTATTAGGGAAGATTTTAAAACAAGAAGTTATGGTGAAAACTTTAATCAATCCCAAAATAAAGCAGAAAATAGGAAAGCAACTATATATTATATTTTAGAAAAAGATTTAGAGAGAGAGAATGAAATATTAGGGATTAAGGAAGAAGAAATAGATGATAATTTGCCTTTGCATGAAAAAATCAAATTAGCAAAGAAAGGAACAGTAATACTTCTTAAAGATATTAATTTTTTTCAGAATACTTTTGCTATAACACCTGAATCGAATGGAGCTTTATATGATTTGTTATTTGTAATGCAAAATAATCCAACTTTAAAAATCGAAATACAAGGTCATATTTGTTGTGTAAGTAGTGATAGAAGAAAATTATCATTAGAGAGAGCAAAGCAAGTAAGGCGTTTTTTAGTTGCAAAAGGAATAACAATGACTAGAGTATCTGTAACAGGTTTTGGAATTAATCATCCTATTTATCCTATTCCAGAGGCAAATGAAGAACAAGCAGCCGCAAACAGAAGAGTTGAAATTGAAATTTTAAGTAAATAAATAAATGAAAAAAATTAGTATTGCAATTATAAGTTTTATAACTCTTATTTTGTGCAGTTGTTCTGATAAATGTATAGAAGGAAAACAACCTGTTCCAGCTTCTTTTTTTGTCGAAATTTTAGATGAAACTACTAACGAGAACGTTTTTCAGAATGAAACCTATTCTATAACAGATATTACAGTTACTGATGTTATTGGTAATGATATTCCTTTTGAATTTGTTGAAGAAGTAAATATTATCCATTTATTACCAAAAACAACTATCAATGCTAGAAATATTGATATTAAAATTGCTTTGAATAATCAAACTACAATGGTTTCTAATGAAGTTAATTTGAAATATAACGTAGAATCTGAAATTGAAGAATGTTATACTTCATTTAAAATTACTAATGTACTTTTTCCAGAAAATCCTTCTGAATACGTTGAAGGAGTCTTTCTAGTAAAAATTTAAGCCTTTTTTAATGTCAAATTTTAGAATTTTGAGATAAAAAACTATCTTTGTGCCACAACACAACAAACTACTTTTTAATGAGTTCCGATACGAGCCAACGCTACAATCTTAGAGGAGTTTCTGCTGCTAAGGAAGATGTGCATAATGCCATCAAAAACATAGACAAAGGATTGTTTCCAAAAGCTTTCTGTAAAATTATTCCCGATTATTTAACGAATGATGAAGCTTTTTGTATCATAATGCATGCTGATGGAGCAGGTACAAAATCATCTTTAGCTTATATGTATTGGAAAGAAACTGGTGATATTTCAGTGTGGAAAGGTATTGCTCAAGATGCTTTAATCATGAATATTGATGATTTATTATGTGTAGGAGCGACTGATAATATTTTACTTTCATCAACCATTGGAAGAAATAAAAGTCTTATTCCTGCTGAAGTTTTATCTGCAATTATTAATGGAACTGAAGAACTAATTCAAGATTTAAAACAACATGGAGTGACAATTCATTCTACAGGTGGAGAAACTGCTGATGTAGGTGATTTGGTACGAACTATAATTGTAGATTCAACTGTAACAGCAAGAATGAAACGCACTGATGTTATCGATAATGCAAACATTCAAGCTGGTGACATAATAGTTGGTTTGGCTTCTTTTGGTCAAGCTACCTACGAAAAAGAATACAATGGCGGAATGGGAAGTAACGGATTAACGTCTGCTCGTCATGATGTTTTTGCTAAATATTTGGCTACAAAATATCCAGAAAGTTATGATGCTTCTGTTCCTAATGATTTGGTTTATTCGGGTCAAGCCCAATTAACCGATACTGTTGCAAATAGCCCAATCGATGCCGGTAAATTAGTTTTATCACCAACAAGAACGTATGCACCAGTAATTAAGAAAATTCTTTCGAAATACAAATCAGATACTATTCATGGCATGGTGCATTGTAGTGGAGGAGCACAAACAAAAGTGCTTCATTTTGTTGATAATATACATGTAATAAAAGATAATTTATTTCCAGTGCCACCTTTATTCAAATTGATACAAGAACAATCGAAAACAGATTGGAAAGAAATGTATCAAGTTTTCAATTGTGGCCATAGAATGGAAATTTATGTACCAGCTGAAATTGCTCAAGATATTATTGAAATTTCGAAATCATTTAATATTGAGGCTCAAATTGTAGGTAGAGTGGAAGCTTCTGAAGAAAAAAAATTAACAATCAATAGTGAATTTGGAACTTTTCAATACTAACAAATGAATAAGATATTTTTTTTAGTATGCGTATCAATTTTAATTAGTTGTAATCATTCCAATGATTTGGATAAAAAAGGATTGCAAGTTGAAGAAGTTGTTGATTCAAAAGATGCTCAAAACGTTATAAAAAAAGATTCTTTAGATTTTAAGGTAAAATCATTAGGAGTACTTTTAACAGGAAATCCTAATGTGAGAATTTCTCCTTTGTTTAAATTGAATTATAATAAAAAAGACAAAAGTTATTATACAGGTTCAAGTGAATTTCATCATAACTATTATTATGATAACCAAAAAAATCAGGATAATTGGCAAAATATAATACCAGGTTTTAAAGCGCTTTATGGGTATAATTTAGTTAATGTTTTTCATTTCGATCATAAAGAAAATAAAGGTAAAAAGCTATTTGATAAACCAGTTCTAATAAAAACATGTTATTATCCTTCACCAACTGTTGATTCACTTAAATTCCAACCTCTCACTAGAAAATTTTATATGATTTCTGTTTATGATGAGGATACCAATAAAGACAAGTACATCAATAGTAAAGATTTAAGACGTTTTTACTTTTTTGATGAAAATGGAGAAAATAAATCCTTGATAATTCCGAAAAATTATTCAGTTATTGGAGCTGATTATGATTCTGAAAATGATTATCTGTACATTAATGCTATATTAGATTTAAATAAAGATGGTAAAACATCAGGAGATGAACCTATATCAATATTCTATATAGATTTAAAAGAACCCACATTAAAAGGATTGATTTATGAGAATTAATTTTAATCTCAAAATTAATATAAACATTAAAACAACAAATTATTACATATAAAAATGAGTTACTTGTTATGAGTGTGAATTTTAAAACTTCTAACTTCTAATTTCTAACTTCTAACTTTTAAAAACAATGCAACACAACGTATTAATTTTAGATTTCGGTTCACAATACACACAGTTAATTGCTCGTAGAGTAAGAGAGTTAAATATTTTTTGTGAAATCTTTCCATTCGATAAAATTCCAGAAGATTTATCATCATACAAAGCAGTAATTTTAGGTGGAAGTCCATTTTCAGTTCGTTCTGAAGAGGCTTTACATCCAGATTTATCTCAAATAAGAGGTAAAATGCCTTTACTGGCGGTTTGTTACGGGGCACAATATTTAGCTCATTTTTCAGGTGGAGAAGTCGCTGCTTCTAACACAAGAGAATATGGAAGAGCCAACCTTTCTTTTATTCAAGAAAATGAACTTTTTTTAGAAGGAGTTAGCCCAAATAGTCAAGTTTGGATGTCTCACTCTGATTCTATCAAACAATTGCCAACCAACGGTGTTAGAATTGCTAGCACAAAAGATGTTGAAAATGCAGCTTATAAAATAGAAGGGGAAACCACTTATGCTATTCAATTTCACCCTGAGGTGTATCATTCTACTGAAGGAAAACAAATGTTGGAGAATTTCTTAGTCAAAATTGCTGAAGTACCTCAGAATTTCACTCCTAAGGCTTTCGTTGAGGAAATTGTTGCAGAAATGAAAGAGAAAATAGGCACTGATAAAGTAGTCTTAGGTTTATCAGGAGGAGTTGATTCTACAGTTGCAGCCGTTTTATTGAACAAAGCTATAGGAAATAACTTGTATTGTATTTTCGTAAATAACGGCTTACTTCGTAAAAATGAATTCCAAAGTGTATTAGATCAATATAAAGGAATGGGATTAAATGTAAAAGGAGTGGATGCTTCTCAACGTTTTTATGATGCTTTAGCTGGTTTAGATGATCCTGAAGCAAAACGTAAAGCGATTGGAAATGCTTTTATTGAAGTTTTTGATGATGAAGCACACCAATTAACAGATGTAAAATTTTTAGGACAAGGAACTATTTACCCTGATGTGATTGAATCAGTTTCTGCAACTGGAGGTCCATCAGCAACAATAAAGTCGCATCATAATGTAGGTGGTTTACCAGATTTTATGAAACTTAAAATAGTTGAACCTTTACGAATGTTATTCAAAGATGAAGTGCGTAGAGTTGGAGCTACTTTGGGAATTGATCCTGAATTATTAGGGCGTCATCCTTTCCCAGGACCAGGTTTAGCTATTCGTATTTTAGGTGATATTACACCTGAAAAAGTGGCTATTTTACAAGAAGTAGATGCTATTTTTATCAATGGTTTAAAAGAACATAATTTATATAATTCGGTATGGCAAGCAGGTGCTATTTTATTACCTGTAAATAGTGTAGGTGTAATGGGTGATGAGCGTACTTATGAGAAAGTAGTAGCTTTAAGAGCAGTTGAATCTACTGACGGTATGACAGCTGATTGGGTACATTTGCCTTATGAATTCTTAATGAAAACTTCTAATGAAATTATCAATAAAGTTAAAGGAGTAAATAGAGTAGTGTATGACATTAGCTCAAAACCACCAGCAACGATTGAGTGGGAATAATTTTTTTATAATTTTTAGATAATTTTAACACAAAAGCTTTGAAAAGTCGTTACAATAAATAACTTTGTAATGACTTTTTCAATTCAAAAAATAAACAATCGCTTCATGAAATATATTTTGATTTTATTGGCATGCTCCAATTTGCTTTTTGCTCAAGAAATTAAAACTAAAACTTATATAGTTCAACCTAAAGAAACTCTATATTCTATTTCAAAAAAATTTAATGTATCTGTTGATGAAATTAAAAAAGTAAATGCTTCAATTGCTGAAGCAAGTTTATCAATAGGTCAAGAAATTGCTATTCCACTTTTAAAAAATGAAGTTAATTATAAGAACGCAACTACACATACTGTTCAATCTCAGGAAACTTTATTTGGAATTGCAAGAACTTATAATGTTTCTGTTCAAGATTTAGAAGAATTAAACAAAGATAATTTAAAAGACGGCTTGAAAACTGGACAAGTTATTGCTATTCCTTTAAGAAAAAAAACAATAGATGGAAAACCTAGAATTATAACTGAAGAAACTGTTTTTCATAAGGTTAAATCTGGAGAAACTAAATATTCAGTATCTAAATTGTATAAAATTAGTATCAAACAATTGGAATTACAAAATCCTGAAATTATAAACAGATTTGCCGAAGGAACTATTTTAGCTGTTAATAAAGAAGGTATTACTCCAAAGGATATTTCTGATGAATTGATGATAACAATAGCAGAAAAAGAAGCAGAGATTGAAAAGAATAAAGCTCAAAATGCTAAAATTGAAGATTTAGAAGACAAATTAATTGTCCAAGAACAAATGAATCAGAAAATAATAAAAATGAACTCATTAAAAATTGATTTAAAAGAAATCGATAATTCAAAAGGTTCTTCTGTAGATAAATTAAAATTAATTTTAGCCTCTAACAAAAATATTCAAGATGTTTTAACTTCTAAATTAGATTCTTTAGTTGGAGATATGTATGAAGATTTAGAAAAACTAAAAAATTCTAATATAGTAGATGTAGAAGAATATAAAAAGTTACAAAAGGAAACACAAGCTAATAGAATTGAAACAAGTAAGTTAATTATTCAATTAAAGAAAGACCTAAATGAATCAAGAAAAAATTATGTTTCTTTGATGAATAAGGTACAAAGGGTTAACGTGGCTCAAGATCAAGAACTCAAAAAGCGTAGTAAATCTATGGCTGAAATTGAGGCTCAAAATAAAGCCGAACAAGAGCAAATTGAAAAAATTAAAGCCTTACATGCTGATAGTGATAAAACTAATGAATCGCTATTTTTTAAGATGGCTACAATAGAAAAAGAAAAAGAGTATATCATTACAAAGCGTATCGAAAAAGCAAGTTTTTATAGTGCTTCAGCAAGAGAATATGATGATAGATTGGCACTTCAAAAATTAATTCGTTATCAAAATAATATTAAAAAAGAAAGAAGTATTGTCGATGTAGAGGAAAAGCAAATTGGTTTGGAAGAAATTCGAGCAAAAATTAAAGAAAGTAATTTTAATAATGAAAAAATTCCTGCAATAGAAAGAATTAACAATTTAAAACAAGTGGAAGATGGGTTTTATATTGTGCATAAAGTAACTAAAAGTCAAAGCGAAAGAGATAAATATGCTAGAGAATTATCTGATAAAGGTGAATTAAAAACAAGCTTTTTTTATGATATAAATACGTTTACTTATTGCGTTTATACTGATAAATTTAAATTGTTTGAAGAAGCTTTATTTGCTATTAAGACCAAAGAAAGTTTACCTTTGTACGAAAATGCAAAAATAGTTGAATTAAAATTGGAATAAAATTTGACTATAAATATAATAAATACCAAATCTATTTGTTATTCAATAACAATTTAAAACCTAATTATGAGAATTTTTAAGCTTTTAATTTTATTCTTTGTTTTTATTTCTTGTGCAGCCAAGGCGAAACAAGACAATTTTTTAAGACATAATGTAGAAAAAGGTGAAACGATTTATCAGATATCTAGAAAATATCAAATTACACCTTTTGATATTTATAGGTTAAACCCTGATGCTAAAAATGGAATTCAAGAAGGAACGGTCTTGTTAATTCCAAAAACGACAACTGCTATAGTTAAGACAGAAACTAAAAATATTATTCACGAAGTAAAAGCTAAAGAAACTTTATATAGTATTGCAAGAGAATATGAAGTGACTGTTCCTCAATTGGAGGAATGGAATGTTGAATTATTGAAAGATGGTTTAAAAAAAGGACAAGAAATTATTGTAGGAAAAGAATCATTGCCTGTAAATGAAAATTATCTGGAAGTACAAAGTACTAAAAACACAATCGAGACATTTTCTCATAAAGTACAACCACAAGAAACACTTTATGGAGTTTCAAAAAAATACGGTATCACAATAGAAGATATTATTGCATTAAATCCAGATTCAAAAGACGGTTTAAAAGAAGGAACAATTCTAACTCTGAAAAGAAAAATTGAAAAAACAGTTACAGTAATCAATAATAATACAGATAATGATGTAAAATTATATACTGTAAAACCTAGACAAACTTTTTTCAGTCTTACAAGAGAATTAAATATATCTAAAGAAGAATTAGTGGCATTAAATCCTGATTTGAAAGATGGGCTAAAAGAAGGAATGATTTTAAAATTACCTTACTCAGACGGAGTTTCAAAAAAAGCAGATAGTATTTATTTTGAAAAGAAAGTCGTAAATTTGGTAGAAACCATAAATAAGAATAACAAAAAGAACTTAGTTTTATTGTTACCTTTTAATTTGAGTAAGTTAGATGGGAATGCTACAACATCTATAAAACAGACATTAAAAGAAAATCCACTTTTAAATCTATCCTTAGAATTTTATTCAGGTGCAATTATGGCTATAGATTCTGCAAGAGTTTTAGGATTACCTCTAAATGTGAAAATTCTTGATGTAGAAAGCTCTCGAACAAGTTCTAATATTTCTAAATTGATTTTAGAAAATGATTTTTCTAATGTGGATGCAGTAATTGGACCATTCCAAAATTCACTTGCAGAAAAAACTGCCGAATTATTGTTAAAAGACAGTATTCCAGTCATTTCTCCTCTATCCAAAGAAGTAGGTATGAAATATCCTAATTTATACAATGCTGTACCTTCTGAAGATTACATGATGAATAAATTATTTTCTCATTTTGAAAAGAATAATGGAAATGTAATTGCTGTAGTTAGTACTAAAAAAGGTTCAACTAAGGAGTATTTAGTTTCTAGATATCCTGGAGTAAAATTTCCAGGATTTAATGATAAAGGAGGAGTAGATACCGATAAATTGAAAACGTTGTTAGTAAAGGATAAAAAGAACTTTGTTATTATTGAATCTGAAACGACTTCTCAAATATTAAACGTAACTAATTTATTGATTAAATTAAAATCAGATTATGACATTCAATTAGTAGTTTTAAAATTATATGATACTTTGGATTTTGAAGAAATTCCAATGACGAATTTAACCGAATTGAATATGTTATTTCCTTCTAACAGAAAAGAGATAGAAACAGAATCAGATAAGGTTTTTGCGAATAAATATCTTAAAGAAAACGGAACATTACCAAGTAGTGCAGCAGCAAGAGGCTTTGATGTTACTTTTGATACTATTTTACGTATTTATCAAGAAGAAGGGTATGCAAAATCGGTTCAATCAAATAAAACTGAATATTTTGAGAATACATTCGATTATGTTAATGATAATGGAAATATTATTAATAATGGAGTTTACTTAATGTATTACGACACAGACTATTCTATTAAAAAAGTAAAAGAAAAAGAAAAAGATGCCAACTTCTAAGATAACATACGTAGGGGATTTACGAACCACTTGCATACATTTACAATCTGGAACTGAAATACTAACGGATGCACCAACTGATAATCACGGTAAAGGAGAAGCTTTTTCTCCAACCGATTTAGTAGCCACAGCTTTAGGAAGTTGTATGGTTTCTATTATGGCTATAAAAACAAAAGATTTAGATATTGATTTAAAAGATTCTACAATTTCGGTTACCAAAATAATGCAGTCAGAACCAAGAAGGATAAGTAAAATAATCGTAGTATTAGACATGTCAATCGAAACTACCGATAAAAACAAAACAATACTAGAAAGAGCAGCAATGACTTGCCCTGTTTTATTAAGCTTACATCCAGACATCGAAAAAGAAGTCACTTTTAATTGGAAGTAGAAATTTTTAATAGTAGATAGATAATATAAAGTATTCTCTCGTTAATTAGTCTATTTTCTTTCATCTATTTTCTAGTATCTTAAAAAATGAACAACAACGACCAACTAATAAAACTTGCTCATACAAAAATGCCCTTTGGTAAATACAAAGATTGGTACTTAATCGATTTGCCAGAATACTATGTAGTTTGGTATAGTAATAAAGGCTTTCCAAAAGGACAATTAGGTGAACAATTAAAACTGGTTTACGAACTAAAATTAAATGGATTAGAAGAACTAGTTAGAAATATTAGAAGAAATTTTCCTAAAAAATAAATTTGTTAATAACTTTGTATTATCCCTTTGTTTATTTTCTTTAATTTTTAAGATATTTGAATATAAACAATACTAAAAATGTTAATTATGGAAAAAAAAGAACAAGACTACAACTTAATTGATTGGTGGAAAAAAGTCGTAATTAAAAATTATGCAAATTTCAATGGAAGAGCTAGAAGAAAAGAATATTGGTATTTTGTATTGGTAAATATTATCATTAGTATTGTTTTGGGTATTATTGATGGACTTGGAGGTTTGTTTATTGGTAATCCTGAAAATGGTAATGGGATTTTAGGCTCAATTTCAAGTTTAGTATTTTTAGTTCCTTCAATAGCAGTTGGAGTAAGAAGAATGCACGATGTAGGGAAAAGTGGTTGGTATCTCTTAATTCCAATTTATAATTTGATATTAGCTTGTACGGAGGGTGATAATGGAAAAAACGAGTATGGTGATGATCCTAAGTCTGATATTAGTGAAATAAATGAAATAGGAACTGCACAAGAATAAGCAAAAACATTTTAATAAAAAAATGCCATTTGAAAATCAAATGGCATTTTTTTATTAAAATGTTTTTGGAATTTTATAAAATGTAATTTCAAAAATCTAATATTTAAACATATCTTTGCCAAGTTTTTTACACAACTACAACAAACCACAACACAATGAATCAAACGAAGTATATTTTTGTTACTGGAGGTGTTACTTCTTCCTTAGGAAAAGGAATTATAGCAGCTTCTCTGGCAAAATTGCTACAAGCAAGAGGATATCGAACGACCATTCAAAAATTCGATCCTTACATTAATGTCGATCCAGGTACTTTAAACCCTTATGAACACGGAGAATGTTATGTAACAGATGATGGTGCAGAAACCGATTTGGATTTAGGACATTACGAACGTTTTTTGAATGTTCCTACATCACAAGCCAATAATGTAACCACAGGAAGGGTTTATTTATCTGTAATTGAAAAAGAAAGAAGAGGAGAATTTCTAGGAAAAACGGTACAGGTTGTACCACATATTACCAACGAAATTAAATCGAGAATGCAATTATTAGGTCAAAACGGAAATTTTGACATCGTAATAACTGAAATAGGAGGAACTGTTGGTGATATCGAATCATTGCCTTACATAGAATCTGTTCGTCAATTATTATGGGAATTAGGAGATGAAAATGGAATTGTAATTCACTTAACTTTAGTTCCATATTTAGCTGCTGCTGGTGAATTAAAAACAAAACCAACACAGCATTCTGTTAAAACATTAATGGAAAGCGGAATCAAAGCGGATATTTTAGTTTGTAGAACAGAACATGAATTATCGGATGATTTGCGTCAGAAATTAGCTTTGTTTTGTAACGTTAAAAAAGAAGCGGTTATTCAATCAATTGATGCATCTACTATTTATGACGTGCCTAACTTAATGTTAGAAGAAGGTTTGGATACTGTAACGCTTAAAAAATTAGACTTACCTGAAAAAAATAGTCCAGATTTAAAACAATGGAATGAGTTTTTACAAAAACATAAAAATCCAAGACATGAAGTGAATATTGGTCTAGTTGGAAAATATGTAGAATTGCAAGATTCTTATAAGTCTATTTTAGAAGCCTTTATTCATGCTGGTGCTGCCAATGAAACAAAAGTGAATGTGATTTCTATTCATTCTGAACATTTAGATGTCAAAACGGCAGAAAAACATCTAAAAGGATTAGATGGCATACTAGTTGCTCCTGGTTTTGGGAACAGAGGTATCGAAGGTAAAATTGATACAGTACGTTTTGCAAGAGAAAATAATATTCCTTTTTTAGGAATTTGTTTAGGAATGCAAATGGCAGTAATAGAATTTGCACGTAATATTTTAGGATATAAAGATGCCAATTCAACAGAAATGAATGATAGTACAAAGCATCCAGTAATTAATTTAATGGAGGAGCAAAAAAATATAATTAATATGGGAGGAACCATGCGTTTAGGAGCATGGAAATGTAGCTTGAAAGAAAACACGTTGGCCAACAAAATTTATGGTAAAACAGAAATAATGGAACGTCATCGTCATCGTTACGAATTTAACGGTAGATATTTGAACGAATTGCAAGATGCTGGTTTAATTGCTTCAGGAATAAATCCAGATACTGGTTTAGTTGAAGTAATAGAAATAAAAAACCACCCATTTTTCATAGGAGTACAGTATCATCCTGAATATAAAAGTACAGTCTTAAATCCGCACCCACTTTTTGTGAGTTTCGTGAAAGCAGCTGTTCAACATAAGAATAAATAGAATTTTGAGCGAATGGCTTGGTGTTTTTTAGCCAACCATTTTCCCGCTTTTTGTTGCAATTTTTTTATTTTAAAAATAAAAAAGATTTCCACGTCAATCGGGGCTAATAAAATTCTATTGGAATATTTGTAAATAATAGTAATTGCCGTTGGCTTAAGCCTTCGAACAAATAATTAAAATGGAAGAAAAAAAGTTTGATTTAAAATCAATTGTTGGGTTTGTTTTAATTTCTGGTATTTTAATGTGGATGATGTATTCAAATCAGCCTACACCTGAAGAATTAAAAGAAAAAGAAAAGCTAGAAAAGGCTAAAAAGGAACAAGAAGATACAGTAAAAATAACCGATAAAGTTGTAGAAACTGCTCAAATACTTCCAGATTCAATTTCTCAAGAACAGACAAAAGCTGCTTTAGGTACTTTTGCATATTCAGCAACATTGCCTTCAGCTAAAGAAGATTTTACAGAAATAAAAAATGATCTTCTTTCTTTAAAAATAGCTAATAAAGGAGGTTACATTATTGATGCTACTGTATTAGGATATGACCAATTTGAAAAGAATTCAAATAAACCTGTAAAGATTATAAAAGAAAATAATGCAAAATTCGATTTAGCATTAAACACTACGGATAATAGACTATTACACACTTCTGATTTATTTTTCGAACCTAAAGTATCAAAAGAAGGAGAGAACCAAGTAGTGACTATGCAATTGAAAGCAGGTCCAACTCAATTCTTAGAATACCGTTATGTTCTTAAGCCAGGAGAATACATGTTAGATTTCTCTATTCGTTCTCAAGGATTAGAAAGTGTAATTAATCCTTCTAAACCAGTTAATTTAGAATGGCAATTAAAAACCTATCGCAATGAAAAGAGTATCTCGTATGAAAACAGATATACAGAATTAGTCTTTGAATATGAGGGTGGAAAAGATGATTATTTAAATGCAGCTAAAGATTCAGAAGATACTGCTGCTGATGTTTCTTATATTGCATTTAAGCAACACATGTTTACGTCTATTTTATTGACAGACACTCCTTTCAAATCAGCTAGATTTTCTTCTGATAATTTAGTAGATAATGAAGAAATAGATACTGTTTTTACAAAGAATTTTATAGCTGAAGTTCCTTTAGAAGTTAAAAACGGAGCAATAAACTATAATATGAATTGGTATTATGGTCCTTCAAAATATCAAATTTTAAATGGTTATGATAGAAATTTAGATGAAATAATGCCATTAGGTTGGGGAATTTTCGGTTGGATTAACCGTTATATCTTTATTCCAGTTTTTGGTTTTATTTCTAGTATAGGAATTGGTTATGGTTTTGCAATTATCTTATTTACTATTTTGGTAAGATTAGTAATGTCACCAGTAACTTACAAATCGTATGTTTCTCAAGCTAAAATGAAAGTTTTACGTCCAGAAATTGCAGAATTGAATGAAAAATTCAAAGATAATGCAATGAAGAAACAACAAGAAACAATGAAATTGTATTCTAAGGCAGGAGTAAACCCTATGGCAGGTTGTTTACCTGCATTGATGCAAATGCCAGTTTTCTATGCATTATTTCAGTTCTTTCCATCAATGTTCGATTTAAGACAAAAAAGTTTCCTTTGGGCAAATGATTTGTCTTCTTATGATAGCATTTATGAATTACCGTTTCGAATTCCAATATATGGTTCTCACGTGAGTTTATTCCCAATTTTGGCTTCAATAGCGATATTCTTTTACATGAAAATGACTACTGGAGACCAACAAATGAGTGCTCCTACACAAGAAGGTATGCCAGATATGAGCAAAATAATGAAGATAATGATTTACATTTCTCCGTTAATGATGTTGTTTTTCTTTAATAACTATGCTTCTGGTTTATCATTGTATTACTTTATTTCTAATTTGATTACAATTGGAATTATGTTAGTAATTAAAAATTATATTGTAAAAGAAGATAAGATTCACGCTAGAATTCAAGAGAATAAAGCGAAACCTAAATCTGAGAGTAAATTCCAAAGAAAAATGAGGGAAATGATGGAACAAGCAGAAGCTCAAAAGAAAAATAAATAAAAAAAGTAATTTTTTATAAATCCCTGTTCAAACAACAGGGATTTTTTTTTGAAACAATACTAAGGAAATTGTTATAAAATAGGAAATTGTTTTTCTAAATGTAAATACTAAATATCTTTAGCATAAATCTTTTAAAGATTGTTTCTCAACGTTCAAAAAAACAAATAAATAGAAAATACATGAGAATACTTATTATTGGTTATGGAAATATGGGGCAAACCTATGCAAATAGTTTCGTCAGTTCTCGATTTATTAATGCTTCAGATATTTTAGTATTAACGAGGAGTGGTTTCGTAAATAAAAACCGTTATTCAATAGATGAAAATAATTTTTTTACCAAACCCGTAGCGGCTATTTTCGATGTAGATATTATAATAATTGCAGTAAAACCTCAAGATTTTAGTTTATTAGGAAAAGAAATAAAATCCTTTATTCATAAGGAACATCTTATTCTATCTGTGATGGCTGGTGTAACATTAGAATCCATTAAAGAAAAATTGGGTTGTGAAAAAATAGTTAGATCAATGCCAAATATTCCAACACAAATCGGTCTTGGAATGACTGTTTTTTGTGCTTCATCAAGTGTAGATCGAAAAGAATTGTTTATTATTCAAAATTTAATTAACACCACTGGAAAGTCTATTTATATTGATAAAGAAGAAATGTTGAATGCTACAACAGCTGTTTCAGGAAGCGGACCTGCTTATGTATTTTATTTTATGAATGCAATGATTCAAGCAGCAATTGAATTAGGTTTTTCTAAATCGGAAGCAGAGTTTTTAGTAAGTCAAACATTTATTGGAGCAGTTCAACTTCAAAACAGAAGCGATTTATCACATGAAGAATGGATTAATAAAGTAGCATCAAAAAAAGGGACAACTGAAGCTGCTATGTTAGTTTTTAAAGATAATAATTTATTAGAATTTATCAAAAATGGAATTTTTGCAGCTAATAGTAGAGCAGTAGAATTAGGAAAAACAATTTTATAAAAAACTCGATTAATGCAATATCAATCGAGTTTTTAAGAAGATTAAATAATAACCTTAACTTACTTCTAATTATTTTTGATATTATAGAGTTGGTTGTAAAACTTTATCAATAGCATGGATAATTCCATTAGAACATTGTACATTAACTACAACAATAGTAGCTTGTGTAGCAGATTGATCTGTAATTTTTGGAGTGGCTGGGCTTGTTAAATCTATTGTTATTTCTTGTATCGGATTTGTTATCATTGGAATAACTTGAGCATCTGTTAATGTGGTTGACACTACATTTCCAGTTGCAGTTACATGATATTGTAATACTGTTGAAACTTGAGATGGTGTAGCATTTTCTGCAAAACCTCCAGCACCAACAGCAACTGCAAAAGCATCATTTGTAGGAGCGAATACTGTTAATGGAGTTGTATTTGTAGTCAAAGTAGTAGCTACTGCACTTTGATCACCAAAACCATTTCCATTCGTGTCAGTACTTGTTACCACTGTTACAAGAGTTGAAAAGTTAGGATTAGCACGTGCATGGTCAATAATGGTAGCTAGGTTTATTACAGCATTAACTTCATGAATTACACCATTAGCTGCAAGGATGTTTGGAGTAGTTACGGTAGCAATTCCATTAACAACAACATCTGTAGTTGTTTCTGTATCAATATACAAACTTAATGTGTTTGTGTCAGAAGCGGAACCTTTACCCATAGATTTTACATAACCAGTGGATAAATCTGTAGATAAATTTGTACCCATAATCACATGATTTAATAATATTTCTTTAAGAACAGCAACTGGTACATCATCTAGTGAAGCAAAGTTGTTAGCTGTTAAAAAGTCATTAAATGCATCGTTTGTAGGTGCAAAAACTGTGAAAGGACCATTTTGGTCTAATGTTTGTACTAATCCTGCTTTGTCCAAAGCAGAAACTAGTGTTGTAAATTGTGGAGATCTTGATGTAACGGCTGCAATACTATTGTTTACTGGAGTTACCACCGTGTCATCATCAGAACATGAAAACATCGTTACAAATGTAGTAGCGATTAAAGTTAATTTGATTAATTTTGCAAAGTTTTTCATAGCATTTTGTTTTAATTGTTTAAGCAAATGTAAAAAAACTTTAAACAAAAAAGCATAACGTTAAATAAGAAAAAAGTAAAAAAGTAAAAAGTTTAACGTTGGATTTATTATTGTTTAATTAATTGATTGTAAAAAACCTATAAGTATATGATATATATAAGACAAATGTTAATAAAATCCCTCATAGCCTTCCTATTTCTTGCTCTAAATTGTTTAACAGTTTTCTCTCAAGTTGAGAATAATCAGTTTGATACAAAAGGTGAACGTCATGGTGTTTGGAAAGGATTTTATAAAGAATCAAAAAGACCTAGATATGAAGGTAACTTTAATCATGGTAAAGAAACTGGAGTTTTTAAATATTTTGATGATACCAAAGCAGGAACTGTAATAGCAACAAGGAATTTCTCTAAAGGAGATGGTTCTTGTTATGCCATTTTTTACAATCAAAAAGGAAATAAAGTAAGTGAAGGTTTGTTGGTAAATAAATTACCACATGGAGAATGGAAATATTTTCATTTTGAAAGTGACCAGTTAATGTCTCTTGAAAACTATAAACAAGGTAAACTCAATGGAGTAAAGAAAGTTTTTTATAAAGATGGCTCTTTAGCTGAAGTCTCAAACTATGTAAATGGAAAAAAGCAAGGTTTATATAAAAAATATGCTGAGAATGAAACAATTTTAGAAGAGATAAACTATAAGGGTGGAAAATTAGATGGACCTGCATTATATTATGATGGAAAAGGAAATATCAATGTAAAAGGTCAATTTAAGAATGATAGAAAATGGGGTTATTGGGAAACGTATGAAAATGGGAAGCTAGTTTCTAAGGAGAAAATTTCCAGAGAAACAAGAAAGACTTTTACCTTAGAGAAAAATAAAGAAGGTAAAATGGCTCCAACAGAGTTAAAACCCAAAAATGAAAAATAATAGTTAAGAAAATGAAAAGAGTAGTAGTAGGACTTTCTGGAGGAGTAGACTCTAGTGTGGCCGCTTATTTATTACAAGAGCAAGGTTATGAAGTTATAGGTCTTTTTATGAAAAATTGGCACGATGATTCTGTAACTATATCGAATGAATGCCCATGGTTAGAAGATAGTAATGATGCACTTTTAGTTGCTGAAAAATTAGGAATTCCATTTCAAACAGTAGATTTGTCTGAAGAATATAAAGAAAAAATTGTCGATTACATGTTCAAAGAATATGAACAAGGAAGAACTCCAAATCCTGATGTATTATGTAATAGAGAAATTAAGTTTGATGTATTCATGAAAATAGCAATGTCTCTTGGAGCGGATTATGTAGCAACAGGTCATTATTGTAGAAAAGGAACTATTGAACAGGAAGGAAAAGAAACATATCAATTATTAGCAGGTAAAGATGGTAATAAAGATCAGTCTTATTTCTTATGCCAATTATCTCAAGAACAATTGTCTAAGGCTTTATTCCCAATTGGTGAATTAACAAAACCTGAAGTAAGAGAAATCGCAGCAAAATTAGATTTAATTACAGCTGAAAAGAAAGATTCTCAAGGATTATGTTTTATAGGAAAAGTTCGTTTACCAGAGTTTTTACAACAACAATTACAGCCTAAAGAAGGTATTATTATTGAAGTACCAGAAGAAGCCACTATTTTTAATACAGAAACTCCAGAATTTTCTTCACAAGAAGAAGCTTTTGCTTTTGAATCAAGAAATAGAGATTATTCAAATGAAATAGGAAAGACTGTTGGTAAACATCAAGGTGCTCATTACTTTACTAAAGGACAACGAAAAGGACTAAATGTAGGAGGAACTAAAGAAGGTTTATATGTAATTGAAACTGACGTTGAAAAAAATATTATTTATACTGGACAAGGAGCAAATCATCCTGGTTTATTTAAAAGTGCCTTGTTTATTAAAAAAAATGAAATACATTGGATCCGTGAAGATTTAACCTTACAGCCAAATGAAACTATGGAAGTAATGGCTCGTATTCGTTATCGTCAACCTTTACAAAAAGCTATCCTACATCAATTTGAAGATGGAATGTATGTAGTATTTAATGAACCTCAATCAGCTATTACAGAAGGTCAATTTGTTGCTTGGCACAAAGAAGATGAAGTATTGGGCAGTGGTGTAATTTCTTAATTGTTTTATGGATATATTATTTATTATTATTGGACTAGTATTATTAGTTGTTGGAGGAAATTGGTTATTAAAATCTTCAGTAGGACTTTCATTACGACTTAATATTTCAAAAATTATTGTGGGTTTAACGGTTGTTTCTTTTGCAACTTCAGCACCAGAAATGATAGTTAGTGTAAAAGCGGCTTTAGATGGTTTTCCAGATATTGCTCTTGGAAACGTAATTGGATCTAATATTGGAAATATAGGTTTAGTTCTTGGTGTAGTTTTACTTATTAATGCTATTCAAGTTGATAAAAGTTTTTACATTACAGATTGGCCTACAAAAATGATCGCTTCAACCTTGTTATTCGTTTTTCTTATAATTGATGGAGGTTTAACTCGTATTGATGGTTTTATTTTTATAAGTCTTTTAGCTATTTTTTTAATTATTTTAATTCGAAATAATAAAAAGGTAAAAGTAGATATTGATGTTCCTATGGAAGAAAATATGTCTTATGTTAAGATTTTTGGACTTTTAATAATTGGAGGAGTTGCCTTATGGGGTGGTTCTGAATTATTAGTAAAAGGAGCTGTTAATCTAGCTGAAAGTGTAGGCGTTAGTAAACGGGTTATTGCAATTACTGTTGTTTCTATTGGAACTAGTATTCCTGAATTAGCATCATCCATAATCGCTGCTATTAAAAAAGAAAATGATATTTCTATCGGTAATATTATAGGTTCTAATATCTTTAATATATTAAGTGTCTTAGGAGTGACAGCAATTATAAAACCTATTGAAAAAGTAGATGTTAGAATCATAAGTCAGGATATTTATTGGATGCTTGGTTTTGCTTTTATTTTGTTGCCAATGGTAATTTTACCAAAAAAAGGCAGTCTGAGTTTAAAAGAAGGAGTTTTGCTGTTAGTTGCTTATGGTGTGTTTTTATATTTCACAGTAATTTAATAACCTAAAGTTCAGAATTTAATATATTTGAATATAAATTGTTTTGATTATGAGAAAATTAGGAACACTATTATTTCTATTATTGTCATTTTGCTCTTTCGCACAAGAAGATGCTTGGGTTTATTTTACAGATAAGCCGGATGAAGTATATTATACAAATAATCCTCTTGAAATGTTGTCACAAAGAGCTTTAGACAGAAGGACAACTCAAAACATAGCTCTAGATATTAAAGATATTCCTATTTCTCAAACATATATTAATCAAATTGCTGCAACTTCAGGAATTACGATTATGGCTAAATCTAAATGGTTAAATGCTTTACATATTAGAGGAACACAGTTCAATATTCAATCACTAGAAGCTCTAAACTTTGTAGATCATATTCAATTTGCAAACCATAGTTTGAATCCTTCAACAAGAAATGATAATCCTTCCAGTTCTAATAGGAATAATGAAGAGTTTGAGATTATGACCAATTTTAATTACGGGAATTCAAACAATCAAATTCAAATGTTGAATGGTCATTTATTACATCAACAAGATTATACTGGACAAGGAAAAGTCATTGCTATACTTGATGCAGGTTTTCCAGGTGTAGATACAGCTTCATCTTTTCAGAGATTGAGAGATAATAATTTAATTTTGGGAGGGTATAATTTTCCTGATAGAAATACTAATTTTTACACAAGATATTCTCATGGTACCAATGTGCTTTCTACAATGGGTGGTTTTGTAGATGGACAATTAGTAGGAACTGCTCCTGATGCTGAGTATTATTTATTTATTACAGAAGATACTACTTCTGAAAATCCAGTAGAAGAATCATATTGGGTGGAAGCCTTAGAAATGGCTGATAGTTTAGGAGTTGATGTAATTAATTCTTCATTAGGTTATACAGATTATGATAATTCTAATTATAGTTATTCTTATTCACAAAGAAATGGTCAAATTGGTTTTGCATCAAGAGGAGCTTCAATAGCACTTTCAAAAGGTATTGTTTGTGTGGTAAGTGCTGGGAATGATGGTAATACTTCGGAAAAACATATTAGCATACCAGCCGATGCAGATAATATTTTAACAATTGGTGCTGTAACAAATACTGAAGCTTATGCTAGTTTTAGTTCTATTGGACCCTCATTTGATGGTAGAGTAAAACCAGATGTTTGTGCGAAAGGACAAAGTGCCACAATCAGTAATACAGTAGGAACAATTACCACTGCTAGCGGAACATCTTTCTCAAGTCCAATATTAGCTGGAATGGTGGCTTCTTTTTGGTCTGCTTTGCCAAATTTGACAGCTAGTGAAGTAATACAATATGTAAAACAATCTGCCGATCAATATAATAATCCAGATATTTTTAAAGGATACGGTGTTCCCGATTTTCAATTGGCTTTAAACAACGCTTTAAACATTGAATCTTTTCCAAATATAGAAATAGTATTATATCCTAATCCTGTTAAGAAAGAATTGTTTATTAAATTGAATAATAGTTCTAATGGAGAGTTTAATTTGTATAATAATTTGGGACAGAAAGTGTTACAAGTCTCTGTTTTCCAAAATCAACAAAACATCTCTTTAGAACACTTATCTTCGGGTATTTATATCTATGATTTTTCTACTAATAATACTAACTTGCAAGGGAAATTAATCAAACAATAATGAATAGAATTACCCAACTCTTTAATATAAAATATCCAATTATTCAAGGTGGAATGATTTGGAACAGTGGTTATAAATTAGCTAGTGCTGTTAGTAATGCAGGTGGTCTTGGATTAATTGGTGCTGGTTCTATGTATCCAGAGGTATTAAGAGAGCACATTCAAAAATGCAAAAGAGCTACAGACAAACCTTTTGGAATTAATGTACCTATGTTATATCCTAATATAGAGGAAATCATGCAAATTATAGTTGAAGAAGGAGTAAAAATAGTTTTTACTTCAGCTGGAAACCCTAAAACATGGACATCATTTCTGAAACAAAAAGGAATCACAGTAGTTCATGTAGTAAGTAGTTCAAAATTTGCTCTAAAAGCGCAAGAAGCAGGTGTTGATGCAGTTGTAGCAGAAGGTTTTGAAGCTGGAGGTCATAATGGAAGAGAAGAGACTACAACTCTTACTTTAATTCCTATGGTAAGAGAGAATATAAGCATTCCATTAATTGCAGCTGGTGGTATTGCAACTGGAAGAGGAATGCTAGCAGCGATGACATTAGGTGCAGATGGAGTTCAAATGGGAAGCCGATTTGCAGCATCAACGGAATCAAGCTCTCATGATAATTTTAAGAAAACAATTTTAGAAACCAGTGAAGGCGATACCGTTCTAACATTAAAAGAATTGGCACCAGTTCGTTTAATAAAAAATAAATTTTATACCGAATTGCAAGAGTTATATGCCAAATGTCCTACACCAGACGATTTGAAGTCATATCTAGGAAGGGCAAGAGCAAAAAGAGGAATGTTTGAGGGAGATTTAGAAGATGGAGAATTAGAAATTGGTCAAATTGCTGGTCTAATTCATGACATTTTACCTGTTCAAACTATTGTTGATACTATTATCAACGAGTTTAATAATGCAAAAGAAGAAATACATAATTTTGTTTTTTAATTTTTTATGAAACTATTTAAATATATTACTTTATTTACTTTTCTTACAGTAGGTATAGTAAATGCACAACAATTTAATTTTCAAACGACATCACTAACTGTTTTACAAAAAAACAAAAAAGGAGAATGGGGGAAATGGAGTACACCAGAACCAGCAAAAACCATTGTAAAATTAGATTATGATAAAAATAAAATTGTTATCTATTCTAATGTTATCCAATATTATTCAATAGCTGAGTACCTTCCAAAAGAAGTTACAAAAGTAGATGAAATTAACTCTTATCTATGCAATAATATTGATGGTTTTCCTCTAAAGATTTCTTTTATAGTACGAAAGGATCTTAAAAATAAAACTCAATTATACGTTTATAATGAAGATTATATTTTTTGTTACGATATTTTCGAAATAACAAAATAATCTTTTAGAAGTAGCTGAAACTATTGTTTAAGAATACAAAATATTTAAATTTTACAAGAACCATGAAAAAGTTTTCTATACTTTTCGCTTTACTTATTAGTGCCTTTTTAAAAGCCCAAGATAACCCAAAACTAGTAATTGGTATTGTGGTAGATCAAATGAAAATGGAGTATTTATATCGATTTTCTAATGATTTTTCTGAAAATGGATTTAAACGTTTAATGAAAGAAGGATATACATTTCATAATATGCATTATACCTATATGCCAACTTATACAGGTCCAGGTCATGCCTCCATATTTACAGGAACAACTCCAAGTGTTCATGGTATTGTGGGAAATAATTGGTTTAATAAAGCTATAGGTAAAGATATGTATTGTACCGATGATAATTCTGTATCTACTTTAGGAAATGGAACCGATTATGAAGGGAAAATGTCTCCTAAAAATTTATTGAGTACTACTATTACAGATGAATTGAAATTGGCAACAAATTTTCAAGGAAAAGTAATTGGTATTAGTTTAAAAGATAGAGGAGCTATCTTACCAGCAGGTCATTTTGCAGATTGGGCATTTTGGTATAGTAAAACTGGATCTTTTGTTTCAAGTACATATTATGGTGAAAAATTACCAGATTGGGTTACTCAATTTAACGAGGAAAAAAATTATGAGAAATATTTAAATAAAAAATGGGAATTATTTAAGCCAAAGGAAGTGTATAATGAAAGCTTGAATGATAATAATCCATACGAAGGTAAACTATATAAAAAGATACCATTCTTTCCTTATAACATGAAAGAAATGTATGAAAATAATGATGCTAGTGTATTGCGTTCAACTCCTTTTGGAAATAATTTAATAGCTGATTTTGCAATGAAAGCTATTGAAAAAGAAAGTTTAGGAAAAGATAATACAACTGATTTTTTAACTGTTAGTTTCTCCTCTACAGACTATATAGGACATTTATTAGGACCTCGATCAATTGAATTGCAAGACACATACTTAAGATTAGATGAAACTATTGCTGAATTTCTAACTTATTTAGATAAGAATGTTGGTAAAAATAACTATTTGGTATTCTTAACTGCAGATCATGCTGGTGCTGAAAATGTAACTTATCTAAAAGATAATAAATATAACGTAGACCAAATAAATACTAAAAAGTTTACCAAGGAGTTAGAAGTTTTTTCAGAAGAAAAATATGGGCAAAATGTTATTTTAGATTATTCAAACTCAAATGTGTTTTTCGATAAAGAAGTTATTGAGGCAAGTAATTTAGATTTAACAGAAATTAAAAATACATTCAAGACATTTATTTACAAGCAAAACTTTGTTAGAAGAGTTTATACAGATTCAGAAATTTTAGCAGCTTTTGGAAGTGATATGTACTTAAAATTTATTGCTAACGGTTATGACCCTATTCAAAATGGTGAATTAGTTATTTTAGAAAAACCAGGTTATTTAGAATACGGAGCAACAGGAACAACACATGGTTCACCATATGCATATGATACTCACGTACCTTTACTTTTTTATGGTTGGAAAATAAAACATGGAGCTTCATATAATAAAAAAGAAATTACTCAAATAGCACCAACAGTTGCTTTGAAATTAAAAATTACTCTACCAAATGGTACTGAAGCTAAAATCTTGGAAGAAATAATGAACTAGGGTATATGGCATTTGTGACCTATAAAAAATATCCAACTGAAGAATTAGCTAAATATATTTCTAATTTATTGACAAAACATGCTTTAGTAAACGAATATATTTAAAACAAAAACTCTTTAGATTCTAGTTTTAGTAGTGTTTTATTAAATGAATTTGAAGTTAAAATAAAACAAGAAGATTTTAAGAAAGCTGACGAAATTGTATTAAGTGATTCAAGAGAATTTATAAAAACGTTGCCAGAAGATTATTATTTATTCTCTTTTTCTGATAAAGAATTAATAGAAATTATACATAAAAAAGACGAGTGGAATGAATTAGATTATCTTTTAGCTATTAGTTTATTAGAAAATAGAGGAATTGAAATTACCGAAGAAGCTATTGAAAAAGCTAAAAACAAAAGAGTTTCACAATTAAGGAAGCCCGAAAAAAGCGATTCCTTTTGGATAGTAATTGGATATGTTTTCGCAATGTTAGGTGGTTTATTGGGCTTTATTATTGGTTATGTTTTATTGACACAAAAGAAAACGTTACCTAATGGAGAAAGAGTTTTTGAATATACTGCATCAGATAGAAAACATGGAAAAAATATTTTATACGTAGGAACATTCTTTTTTATATATTATCTAATCTATTTTTTATTTTTTTTTAATGAAGATTAAAATTTTTAAAATAGTAGCTTTTGTTATTTTAGTATATATCGCATTTAATATAGTCGGAGTATTTTTTCTTGAATTGAGTATTTTTGCAAAGAGCTTTAAATCGAAATCTTATGAGAGAGATATGGATTACGAGTTTAAAAAAGATACTTCACATATTTACAAACAAAAGATCGATATTTATACTTTTAAATTAGATAGTTTACTTGAAATTAATCCTTTACAAACTGAATTGTTTGCAGATAAACTTCATAAGAAGTACAAAAAAGAGACTATTTTTCTTGAATACAAAGCAATTGCACTATATAATCAACAAAAATTTCATAAAGCATTACAATTGTATAAAATAATAGATACTCCTTATTCTCAGTATTTGGGTACAAAAATGAATAATAATCGAAACATAGCATTGTGTTTTGAAAATTTAAAAATGTTTGATTCTGCTATTTACTATTACAAAGTTTCTTCTTTATCTGACAATTTATATAAAATAGGTAGTTGTTTTAATTCTAAAAAAGAAAAAGATAGTGCCGTTTTTTATTATTCAAAATTACTTAATACACTTGAAAGGAGTGAAAATAAAATTTATTATATAAAAGACATAGATTATTTAAAATTCAAAATTGATTCTATAATAAAATAATCTAAGTTTCGCTCTAATTGATTTAATCACAATAAAATAAATTTGTGTTATAAATTAATTATTTTTGTTAATTTTAAGTTAAAATAATTTATTTTAACAAGATTAATCATGTTATTAAACTTAAAGATAATAGTAATGAAAATGTATTTTGTCTGTTTTATGGGTTTTTTGTCGATGTTTTGTTTGGGTTTTATTTTTTAATTAAGAAAGTAATACATTAAATTTGTTGGAAACAAACAAACAAATAAACAAATGAAAAAAAAGTACCTAAGTATGGTGAGCTTATTATTTTGCTCATTAATGTTAGGACAAGTTGGTATAAATACCACTTCTCCTTCTGCAATGTTAGATATTAAATCTACTGATTATTCTAATCCTAGCCCAAAAGATGGCTTATTAATTCCAAGAGTAAATAATTTATCGCAAATTAATCCTTCTATGGATCAGGATGGTATGTTAATATATCTGTCTAATAATTTAATTAAAAATTCAAGAGTTTACCCAAAAGGTTTTTTTTATTGGGATAATTCAAACACAGACTGGATTCCTGTCAGTTCAGATGAATGGAAATCAGGGACAAATCAAAATGGAGAACCACTAATTTATTCAAAACAAGCTGATGCTAGCGGTACAAAAATTGTGGTAACAGACACAGGAAAGTTTGGAATAGGAACAGATGATCCTGTTGAAAGATTTGAGTTTAGAGGACCAGGAGATAATGATTTTCAAATCACCAGTGCTAATACAAATCCTCCCAATGTAATATTATACAATACTGGAGGTACATTAGATAATCCAACATTACTAAATCCTGATCAAGAAATAGGAGCATTAGTATATAAAACAAATAACGGGAATGGAATGCAGGAAGTAGGAGGAATTCATTACTTTATTGATGGAGCACCTACAAGTTCAAGTTTACCAACAAAATTAGTTATAAATACTACAAAGGTTGATAATGTATCAGATAGTAGTTCTTTTACAATAAGAGCAAATGGAAATGTAGGTGTAGGAATGCTTGATCCTTCAGCAAAATTAAATTTACCAGCTTCTGATGGTTCATTAAATTCAGCTCCATTAAAATTTACAGTGGGAACAAATCTTGTTACACCTGAGGAAGGAGCAATGGAATATGATGGGAATAACTTATATTTTACAAATCAAGATGATGTGAGAGAAATTCTGATGAAAGGAATTGTTATAAATCAAAATTTAGATTTTCCGTCAATTGGCAATTTGCTTTCTCAAGAACTAGAAATAGCTGTTAATGGATTATCTCAAAATAGTACATGTAGTTGTTCTCCCCTAGGTTCAATAGAAAGCGGATTAACTTGGAGTTGTTACGTAACTGATAACAATACAATAAGGATTCGACTCTTAAATGCATCTATTCTTGGAGCAATTGACCCAGTAAGTAGAAATTGGAAAGTTACCGTATTTAACCTTGATTAATTTTAATTAAAAAGCACCAAAATAAATTTGTTTTGGTGCTTTTTTTATGATTATGTCGAAATTATATGATACAGAACAGTTATTTAATTGTAAAATAAGTTTCGAATTGAAATAATTAATATTTTTTTATTGTAATACTATTATCATTTAAACCTTCAATATTTTTTACTTTTTCTATCAATTCATCTAGTTTTTTTTCATCATTTGTAAAAAGATATGCTGAATAATATTTTCTACTGTAAACATTACTCCAAGGTTCCCATATTCCTATTTTAGATAATGTAAGTTCAAAATCATTCCAAATTGGAATATTATTTTTTAACTCCTCATAAAAAGCACTACTACAATAAATATATCCACCTAGAGAATTAGTTGAAATACTTGAATACTTTATAAAAACATCATCATTATTAAACTTATTATAAAGATCTTCAATTATTTCATTTCTATTTTTTAATTCAATATTTTCATTTTTTGAATAGATATTATAAGAAAATTGCCCATCATAATTAACCCAATTATCATATTCTACTGACTTGTAATATATATTTTTTTGATTTTTAAGTAGCGCATACAATCTTCTTGATTTTAATAGTACACTAGATGTAAAAACTCCTGCATAAACATCAGAATCTTTTATCAGACTTTTAAAAGGATTGTTAGGAGTAAAATCGAAGGAAGTTTCTTTACCAAAAGCATGAATATGTCCACACACTGTATTTACACTTAAAGTACTTACTAGTGAGTCTTCCTCAATAACATAAATGGTATAATCATAACCACAATCAGGTATTTCGGTAGCTTCATTATTTCCTATCCAAGAATTTTTTAATTCCTCAAGTTTCTTGCTATCACTAATTGCAAATGGTTTTATAATAGAATCTTTGCTTTTTTGACCATTATAGGATTCATAAAAGAAAAATTTATAGTTTTTGTTTTGGAAGTCAAAATCTTTTAAGACTTTTAATTGTGAAAATGAACTATTAAAAAGAAGACTTACTATTATAGCTGTTATATATTTCATCATATTTTTCTTAATTATTAAAAGTACTTGCATGATGTTCTATATTAATATTAGGATAATAATAGCTTATCATTTTTTCAAATTCTCCTAATTTTTTATTGCTATTGCTAATCCAAAATTCAACAGAATCTAAACTATATTCTCCTATTTTAAAATCGATTCGATATAAATAATATTGGAATCCAAAGATTTTTTGCTCGGATAAAGTTAATTTTACTCGTTTTATTCGATTTAGCTTTATTTTTCTTTCTCCTTGATTTCCAATTAAATAAAGGTAATTAGTATCATAAAAAATATTTTCTGTCTGTTTATAAATTTTAAGTATATACAGAGAAAAAAAAGTAATTAATATAACAAGTAATATTGTCATATAAATAGCATAGTTCTTTAAAAAAAACACACATAAAAGTAGACTTGTTATAAATAAAATGACTGGAACTGTTAATTGGAGTCCTCTATTATTTTCGGATAGTTTTTCCATTTGTATTACTAATGAATTCCAAACATAAATAATTATTTGATATAAAAAAAGCTTCTCGTTAAAGAAGCTATCTATGTTAAATTAAAACAGTATCATTTAAAACATCAATTTCAACTTGGTTGCGAATAATATCTTCAAAACTTTCTCTTTGTCTTATTAAGTATCCCTTTCCATTTAACCAAATAACTTCAGCTGGTTTTACCCTCGAATTATAGTTAGAAGCCATTGAAAAGCAATACGCTCCTGCATTTCGGAAACAAAGAATATCTCCTTCATGAATTTCAGCAATTCTTCTATTATTCGCAAAGGTATCAGTCTCACAAATATAACCTACAACTGAATAATAACGTTCTTTTCCTTTAGGATTAGATATATTTTCAATATGATGTTGGGAACCATATAACATTGGTCGAATCAAATGATTGAAACCGCTATCAATTCCTGCAAAAACAGTAGAAGTGGTTTGTTTTACCACATTTACTTTTGCTAAGAAAAAACCAGCTTCACTAACTAAAAATTTTCCTGGTTCAAAAGCTAGGGTTAATGGTTTTCCGTATTCTTTTTCGAAAGTTAAAAAACGCTTGGTTAATTTTTTACCAAATTCTTCTACATTTGTTTCTATATCATCTTTTTTGTAAGGAACTTTAAAACCACTCCCAAAATCTATAAATTCTAAATTTTTAAAGTTTTTAGCCGTTTCAAATAAAATTTCTGCAGCATAAAGAAACACATCAACATCCAAAATATCAGAACCTGTATGCATATGAATACCATTTATATTCATATTTGTATTTTCAATAATACGTAATAAATGAGGTAATTGATGAATTGAGATTCCAAATTTACTATCAATATGGCCTACAGAAATATTAGCATTTCCACCTGCCATGACGTGCGGGTTGATTCTTACACATACAGGTACAGTTGGATGTTTTGTTCCAAATTGTTCTAAAAAAGATAAGTTATCAATATTAATTTGTACACCCATTTGCGCCACTTTTTCAATTTCTTCAAGGGAAACACCATTTGGTGTGTACATAATTTCTTTAGGTTCAAAGCCAGCATGTAAGCCTAATAAAACTTCTTCAATTGAAACAGTATCTAATCCAGACCCTAATCGCTTAAGCACTTTTAAAATAGAAATATTCGATAAAGCTTTAACAGCATAATGGATTTTAAATTGCTCCACTTTTGAAAAAGCTTTTGTTAATCTGTTATATTGGGTTTCAATTCTTTCTGCATCATAAACATATAGAGGAGAGCCAAATTCTTCCACAAGTTGCAATAAATCTTGATTTTTCATCTTCTGTATTTTTATGCAAATTAATGCTATTTATAGGTACTAATTCTTAATTTTGATAATATTAAACAAAAAATAACATTAAGTTATAAATATAACAACATATAGGTTTGTGAATTTTATTTACTGGCTTTAACTTTTCCAAATTATCCATAAAAATGTTAGCCAATTAAAAATTAGTTTCCTATTTTTGTGGCACTTTTTAAAAGAAATAACCTATTATATTATGAATTTACACGAATATCAAGGTAAAGAAATATTAGCTAGCTACGGAGTGCGTATTCAACGTGGTCATGTGGCCAATAATGCTGAAGAAGCAGTAGCTAAAGCAAAACAATTAACAGCTGAAACAGGAACGGGATGGCATGTTATTAAAGCTCAAATTCACGCTGGTGGTCGTGGAAAAGGTGGAGGAGTTAAATTAGCTAAAAATTTAGATCAAGTGGCTGAAATTGCTGGTCAAATTATAGGTATGGATTTAATTACACCACAAACACCTCCTACAGGAAAAAGAGTACATAAAGTTTTAGTAGCTGAGGATGTTTATTATCCTGGTGAAAGTGAAACTTCAGAATTTTACATGTCTGTATTATTAAATAGAGGTAGAGGTAGAAATATGATTATGTATTCAACTGAAGGTGGAATGGATATTGAAGAAGTGGCTGAACATACTCCTCATTTAATCTTTACTGAAGAAATTGATCCAGCGGTTGGCCTACAAGGATTTCAAGCAAGAAGAATTGCTTTTAATTTAGGTTTATCAGGAAATGCATTCAAAGAAATGGTAAAATTCGTTGATTCATTATACAAAGCATATATTGGTTCAGACGCATCTATGTTTGAAATCAACCCAGTTTTAAAGACATCTGATGATAAAATTATTGCTGTTGATGCAAAAGTTGATTTAGATGACAATGCTTTATTCCGTCATAAAGATTTAGCTGACTTACGTGATATTCGTGAAGAAAATCCAATCGAAGTAGAAGCTAAAGAAGTAGGATTAAATTATGTTGATTTAGATGGAACTGTAGGATGTATGGTTAACGGTGCAGGACTTGCAATGGCAACTATGGATTTAATTAAGTACGCAGGTTTTGAACCAGCAAACTTTTTAGATGTAGGTGGAACAGCTGATGCAAAACGTGTTGAAACTGCTTTCCGTATTATTTTAAAAGATCCAAATGTAAAAGCAATTTTAATTAATATCTTTGGTGGAATTGTACGTTGTGATAGAGTAGCACAAGGTGTAGTAGATGCTTATAAAAATATGGGTGATGCAATTAAAGTGCCAATTATTGTTCGTTTACAAGGAACAAATGCTGAAATTGCAAAAGAATTAATTGATAATTCTGGTATGCCAATTTTATCTGCTGTTCAATTCCAAGAAGCAGCCGATCAAGTAAAAGCAGCTTTGTCTTAGTAAAAAAAAACAGTTATATATTTTTAAGAGTCCCAAGTGAAAGCTTGGGATTTTTATTTTTAAATAACATCTAAACCAAATTCTAAGAAATAATGAATTTTATGTATTATTAATGAAATAATTACCAATGTAATTATTTGTATCGCAATCATTTTCCAAAGTTCTTTTATCTTACTTTTTAATCCAAAATGATTAATTATAAAAAATAATATTGCAGTAATTAATCCTAAAACTGTTCCAATACTAATAATAATAAAATCATGTAAGGATCCAGCAAATTTAGAGTTTGGTCTACTACCAATTTCTAAATGTATTTGAAGCATTGAAAGAGAAATACTCAAAAGGGTATATATTAGGTAAAATAAAATGGTTTTTACTATTTTCATTTTGAAGGGATTAAAATATAAAAAATCTCATACTTTTTGAAGCATGAGATTGAGTTTGTTAAATATATAATTCTTTTATTTAATAGCTATCATAGAAATTTCTACGTTTACATTTTTAGGTAAACAAGCTACTTGAACAGTTTCTCTAGCAGGTGCGTTTTTTTCGTCAAAATAACTACCATAAACCTTATTTATTTTAGCAAAATCATTCATATCGCTGATGAAAATACTAGATTTTATAACATCTTCAAAAATCATTCCTGCAGCTTCAAGAACCGCTTTCATGTTTTCCATTACTTGCTTTGTTTCTGTCTCAATGTCTGTTAAAACTAGCTCACCGTTTGCTGGATCAATAGCAATTTGACCAGATGTGTATAGAGTGTTACCAACTAATACAGCTTGATTGTAAGGTCCTATTGGTGCTGGTGCCTTGTCTGTAAAGATTATTTTTTTCATGTTTTGTAAATTTTACTCGTTTGAGGGTTATCTAAATACTCTATCAGGTATTTGATTTTTTTCCCATTTAATATCACTCAAAATAGAAGAGCTTATTCCAATAAAGAAGCCCCAATAAGTATTGTTTCCAAAAGGAACCCAATTAAAACTCATTCTCCAGCTTTCTAAATCTCTTTCAAAACGTAATTGAGTAAATGTTACTCCTTTTTGTTTGAAATCATAACCAGAAGAAACACCAACTTTCCATCGAGGTGCCAATTCAATGTTACCAGAAACCATTAAGGAGTGAGAGGCTATTTCGCTTTGACGATTACTATTGTTATAAGTTACAGAATAGGCTAATCGTAAATCCCAAGGTAATTTGGTATTATACCATTCATCACTTTTCTTTTCTTCGTCTTCATCGTCATCGTCATCAAAGAGACTTTGTCTATTATCATTTAAATTGTTCCCCGTACCAAATAAATCATCTTGACGTCCACCATTTTGTTCGGTTTGACTAGACGATTTTCCTTTTTTATCTCCATCAGAACTTGAAAAACCATAATTTAAAGTCATATTGGCACTAGTCATTCTAAATAAACTTCCACCATTATCAATATTATATTTTTCAATTCTTCTACCAGAGTTATCAATTGCATAAGGATCTAAAGTAGCTCCAAAGTTAACATTCATTTTCTGTTTAAATAATTGAGTTCCACCACTCACACGCATTGGAGACCAAGCTAGTGAATCAGCTGCTAAATTATAACTAGCAGAAAAGTTCAAATTGTTTAAGAGCATTACTTTTTTAGGATCACCTTTAGTATTTTCATCATCTCTTACTTTTGCTTCAAAAGTATTGCTTAAAGAAAAGCCTAAACTATTAGAATAGCTTTTTCCAGGAGCACCAAAAAGTCCTCCTTCAAAACGAGTGTAATCTTTATAAGTATTACCAGTTGCATCAATAGCGTAAGTGTCATAATATTGATCAAAACTTGGTGTGTAGCCATAAGAAACACTTGGACGCATAACATGTCTTAATGCTTGAAATTTTTTGTCTTCACCAAAACTAAATGTACCATAAATTGTTGTTCCAATGCTTGCATTAAAATTGTACGTTCTAAAAGCATCAAATCCTTTAACATCTTCTGTTAAAACTTTATTTTCAGTAGTACTGAATTTTTTTTCAATAGTATTTAGAGCCCAAACTTCATTATAACTAGCTCCAGTAGTTACGCTAAAGTATTTAAAAACTTTAAAATTTGTACTAATAGGAATTGTATGCTGAAAACCAGTTTTAGCATCTCTAAACATTTGAGGTTTGAAAAAAAGAGAATCAGCAGTTGCAATTCTATTTTCTCCTCTTAAATTGTATTGGAAATTAATGTTTTTTATAAACCCTTTTTTAGCTCCATCTGCAGGAGCAAACGGAAAAACACGATCCACACTAGCTTGTAGTGTAGGTAAAGTCATATTGATAACTTCTGTATTTGTATTTTGATTGTGAGTTGCTGACAAGGATAAATTAACTTGTGGAATTGTCTGGAAAGTTTTTGAATAAGAAACAGAAGAACTTAAGTTGTTATTTAATCCAGAACTTATATTTGCTAAATTAACAGATTGCCTAAAATATTGACTACTACCTAGGTTCACTGAGGCTGAAAAACGTGAATTAGCTGCTGCTTTTGCGTCTTGACTGTGAGACCATTGAATATTGTATTGCTTTGATTTAACATAATCTGGTAAACCTTTTTCACTTTGAATATTGTTTTCAAACCTGAAATTTACTCTACCATTAAATTTATAACGTTTGGCATAACTACTTTCAAAGCGTAATCCGTAACTACCATTGGTGTAATAATCTCCTAAGATAGCAAGATCATAATAATCTGTCAAAGCAAAATAATAACCTCCATTTTGTAAAAAATATCCTTGCTGATTAGATTGTCCTGGTGTGGGAACAATAAACCCAGAAGTACTTTCATCTGTCATTGGGAAGTAAGCAAAAGGTAATCCTACAGGTGTTGGAACATCGACGATAACTAAATTGGTTAACCCAGCTACAACTTTTTTGCCAGGTACAAATTTTACTTTTCGTACTAAAAAATAATATTCTGGATCATCAATATTCTTTGAAGTCGTAATTCTAGCATTTTTAAGGAAATATACAGAGTCATTTTCTCTTTTAGAAACTTCAGCTTTTATGTTCATTTCACCTTGCTTAGTTCTAGAATTCCATACTAATGCTTTTTTAGTTTTAAAATTAAAGCGGATAGAATCGGGCTCAATTATATTATCACCTTGTTTAAAAACAGGAAATTGCGTATAATTTCCTAAGCTATCTTTTATACGTCCAGCATAAACTTCGTTTTTTTCATAATTTAAAACAATAATTCCTGCTTTTAGTTCAATATCGGTATAATATAGTTCAGCTTCATTATAAAGAGTAAGTTCTTTTGTTTTTTGATTGGCTTTCTCATAATCTTTAGCTTTTCTAGTAACAACACCTTCAAGTAAAGGTTTTTTCTTTATAGTGTCATCCTTTTTTATATTGACTTCTATGGTTTCAGTGGTGTTAATTTCACTTGATTTAGTAGAATCAGTTTTTATTGAAGCTTCTTTAGGATTACTAGATAAGACCTCTTTATCTTTTTTAAAAGATTTTTTAGGTTTTATTTCTTGAGCATATAATGCATTATTTCCAATTGTTAGAAAAATTGCTAAAAAAACGATATGAAATAACTTTGTATACAACGCTAATAATAGTATTTTTGTAAAAATTTGGCTTACTTTTTGAAGTGTCAAACTTACATATATTTTTTTGTAAAAATAAGCTTTTAATAAAATTATAACTATGCTAATAAAAACCTGCTATATACCTCGATTAAAAAATAATCTTAAAGTGCTAATAATCATAGTTTTGTTTTTTAATGCTTTGTTTGCATTTTCTCAGACTAGATCAAAATTTAAAGTTGTTTTAGATGCTGGTCACGGTGGAAAAGACTATGGAAATGTACATCATGGTTTTGTAGAAAAAAAAATTGCATTAGCTGTTACTTTAAAAGTTGGAGAGTATTTAAGTAAAGACAGTGATTTTGATTTTTTTTATTCTCGTAGAACAGATGTTTTTGTAGAATTAAAAGATAGAGCCATTAGAGCTAATAAAGAAGATGCAAATTTATTTGTTTCAATACATTGTAACGCTGCTAAAAATTATTCTGCTTTTGGAACAGAAACTTTTGTTATGGGATTAAGCAGAAGTGCAACGAATTTAGATGTGGCAAAAAATGAAAATTCTGTTATCTTATTGGAAGATGATTATAAAGAAAATTATAAAGGGTTTGATCCCAATAGACCAGAATCTTTAATAGGTTTAAAAATTTTACAAGAAGAATATTTAAATCAAAGTATAGAATTAGCAGCATTTGTTGAAGAAAACTTTAAAAATGGGTTAAGTAAAAAGAGTAGAGGTGTAAAACAAGCACCATTATGGGTTTTGGATGCTTCTTATATGCCAGGTGTTCTTATTGAAATAGGTTTTCTATCTAATAAAGTAGAAGGAGAATATTTAAATACTGAAAAAGGACAGAACGAGATGGCTAAAGCAATAGCAGATGCAATTTTATCTTATAAAAAACAATATTTTAAATCGGGTAGTTCTGTTTCAAAAGTTGATCTTGTTATAAAAGAAGAAGTAACTACACCAGAAAGTATTATAGAATCAGTAATAGATAATTCAAGGAAAGGAATTCAATTCATGGTTCAATTATCTGCAAGTGGTTCAAAAATTGCAACTACTCCTTCTAATTTTAAAGGTTTGAATGGAGTACATATTAAACAATCTGGAAAAATTTATAAGTATCTTTTTGGTTCTGAGGATACTTATGAAAATGCACAAAATAAATTAACTGAAGCCAAAAGTAAAGGTTTTGAATCGGCTTTTATTGTTGCTTATAAAGATGGAGTAAAAATTAACCTATCAGATGCAATTAAATAAAATAAAGTTTTATTTTTGTTAAAAATAATTTATTTTGAAACTGACCAAAGAAATTAAAACCGCTATTTTAGTTATTTCCTCAATTTTACTCTTTATCTGGGGTTATAGTTTTTTAAAGGGTAGAAATCTATTCGATTCTAGTAAAAAGCTATATGTTATTTACGATTCAGTTGAAGGTTTAGAACCTTCATCTCTAGTAAAACTTAAAGGAGTTAATGTAGGAAGAGTTAATTCATATCATTTTTTGGATAATAAGAAAGTTCAAGTTGAGTTGGCAATTACTTCGGATTATCCAATTTCTAAATCTAGTATAGCTGAGCTTTCGGGTTCTTCACCACTTGGAGGAAAAGAAATTATTATTATTCCTAATGATGAAGATAATACTATTATTGAATCTGGTGAGTTTCTTAAATCAAATTCAAAATTAGGTCTTACTGATGCTTTGGCAGAACAAATGATTCCTTTGAAAGATAAAATAGACAAGTTATTAGATAACGCTAATATTTTGTTTGCCAATTTTAATGAAATTTTGGATCAAAAAACAAAATCAAATCTTAAAAGTAGCATTTCAGAACTTAATAGAACAATGACTGAATTTAGTGGTGTTTCAAAAAATTTAAATTCTTTATTGAGTGAGAATAAAGTAAAGCTAGATAATTCTTTTGCTAATTTAGACAAAACCACATCTAATTTTGCAATTATGTCTGATTCTTTAGCTAAAGCTAATTTAGGTAAAACAGTTAAAAATTTAGAAAAAACCTTAGCTAGTGTAGATAAAATTATGTCAGGTATTGAAAGTGGTAAGGGTACAATGGGCAAATTAATGAATGATGAAGCTATGTATACTAATTTTACCAAAGCTTCAAAAGAACTCGAATTGTTATTACAAGATTTAAGATTACATCCAACGCGTTACGTTAATGTTTCTCTTTTTGGTAAGAAAGAAAAACCTTATGTAGCTCCAGAAAAGAATCAAATAAAAGAACAAACTAATAAAGACTAAGCCTTATGAGTATTTTACCTAATATATTATTTGCTATAATATTGATTATTGGAATTGGTTATTTTGCTAAAAATGTCAAAAAGCTAATTCGCAATATAAAATTGGGTCAAGATGTAAATCGTAAAGATAACCCATCAGCTAGATTGAAAAATATGGCTATGATTGCTTTAGGACAATCTAAAATGGTAAAGAGACCTATTGCAGGTTTCCTTCATATTATAGTTTATGTTGGTTTTGTAATTATTAATATTGAAGTTCTAGAAATAATCATTGATGGATTATTTGGAACTCATAGAATATTTGCTTTTTTAGGTGGCTTTTATGATTTCTTAATTGGTTCTTTTGAAGTGCTTGCTTTATTAGTTTTAGTGGCTGTTATTGTTTTTTGGATAAGAAGAAATGTAGTTAAATTACAACGTTTTTGGAAACCAGAAATGCAAGGTTTTCCAAAAAATGATGGTAATTACATTCTTTATTTTGAAGTTGTTTTAATGACTTTATTCTTAACAATGAATGCCGCTGATTTTCATTTACAATATGTATCTGGAGGTTTTTCTCATTATCATCAAGCAGGAAGTTTTCCTATTTCTCAATTCATTGCACCTATTTTTGATGGAATGGATAATAGTGTGGTTTTTATGATTGAAAGAACTTCTTGGTGGTTGCATATTTGTGGAATTTTAGTATTCTTGAATTATTTATACTTTTCAAAACATTTACATATTTTATTAGCTTTCCCAAATACTTATTTTGCAAATTTAAATCCACAAGGACAATTTGATAATTTAGAAAGTGTTACGAATGAGGTGAAACTAATGATGGATCCATCAGCAGATCCTTTTGCAGCTCCAGCAAATCCTGATGCTGTTCCTGCTAAATTTGGAGCATCTGATGTGCAAGATTTAAATTGGGTACAATTATTAAATGCTTACACTTGTACTGAATGTGGAAGATGTACTTCTTCTTGTCCTGCAAATCAAACAGGGAAAAAGTTATCTCCAAGAAAGATAATGATGGATACAAGAGATAGATTAGAAGAGGTTGGTAAAAATATAGATACTAATAAAGGAACTTTTGTTGATGATGGAAAATCTTTATTAAACGATTATATAACAACAGAAGAACTTTGGGCTTGTACTTCATGTAATGCTTGCGTAGAAGAATGTCCTGTAAATATTAGTCCACTTTCTATTATTATGGATATGAGACGTTATCTAGTAATGGAACAAAGCGCTGCTCCTATGGAATTGAATAATATGATGACTAACATTGAAAATAATGGTGCACCATGGCAGTACAACCAAATGGATAGACTAAATTGGAAAAACGAAAACTAGTAAAGATCTAAATAGTAACAAAGGAGAAATAAAAACAAGTTTCAGAGTTTAGCTATAATATTTATCTAGTTTAATTTAAAAGCTACAGAGTAAAATTTCAGATTTATTAGAAAAATAAATAACGATTTGTTTTTTGAGAACAAATATCTCGAATAAGTCAATTTAAAAAGAATGTTTTGTTTGATTAGCATCAAATAAAATCTATATAAATTATAAGAATATGTCAGAGAATAGTATAAAAGTACCAACAATGGCCGAAATGATGGCTGAAGGAAAACAACCTGAGGTTTTATTTTGGGTGGGTTGTGCAGGAAGTTTTGATGATAGAGCAAAAAAAATTACAAAAGCTTTTGTGAAAATTTTAAACAGAGCTAATATTTCTTTTGCTGTTTTAGGAACAGAAGAAAGCTGTACAGGTGATCCAGCAAAACGTTCTGGAAATGAATTTTTATTTCAAATGCAAGCCATGACCAATATTGAAGTAATGAATGCTTATGAAATAAAAAAAATTGTAACTGCTTGTCCTCATTGTTTCAATACTTTAAAAAATGAATATCCAGAATTAGGTGGAAAATATGAAGTCGTTCACCATACTCAATTTTTAAAATCGTTATTAGATGATGGACGTTTAACTATAGAAGGCGGACAATTTAAAGGTAAAAAGATTACTTTTCATGATCCTTGTTATTTAGGTAGAGCTAATCAAGTGTATGAAGCTCCTAGAGATTTAATACAAAAATTAGACGCTGAATTAGTTGAAATGAAACGTTCAAGAGCAAATGGTTTATGTTGTGGAGCAGGAGGGGCACAAATGTTTAAAGAAGCTGAAAAAGGAAATAAAGAGATTAACATTGAAAGAACAGAAGAAGCTTTAAGTATAGAGCCAGAAATTATTGCTGCAGGTTGTCCATTCTGTAATACAATGATGACAGATGGAGTCAAAAATAAAGAGAAAGAAGGTTCTGTTAAAGTAATGGATATTGCAGAACTAATTGCTAACGCTCATGACTTATAATATGAAGAATTTTATTTTATTTTTATTTTTTATCTCAACAACTTGTTTCTCTCAAGATGTAAAAGAAAAAATAGCAAAAGAAACTTGTGAATGTACTTCAAAGTTAGATACAGCTTCAATGAACGGTTCTGATTTGGAATTGAATTTTGGTTTATGTATGCTTGAATCATATAATAAACATATAAACGAATTTACCGATAATGAAAAATTAGATTTTGAGAATAATGCTCAAATGGAGAAATTTGGTGAAGAAATTGCCTTAAAAATGCTTACAATTTGTCCTGATATGATTTTAAAATTAGGAGATGGGTATAAAAATGAAGATACAGTTTCTGATGATTTAACTATTGAAGGTGTTTTCAATGGAACTAAAGCCGAAACTTTTTTTAATGTAATTATAAAAGAAGAATCTGGTAAAACAACAAAATTAATTTTGTTAGATTATTTTGATAACGCTTATTTGATTCAAGATAAATTAATAAAAAATAATCAAACTGTAAAAGTTACGTACTATGAAGCTAAACTATTTGATAGTAAAACGAATAGTTTTGTAGTTACAAAAATTCTAACTAATATCATACAAAAATAATGTACGTACCATTTGACACGTTACCAACTCATTCTAGAATTTGGATATATCAATCAAACAGAAAATTGACTGATATTGAAGTTGCAGAAATTGAAGTATCAACTAAAGATTTTGTTGAAAATTGGTCAGCACACGGTCAAAGTTTAGAAGCTTCTTTTAAAATTGAGTATAATCGTTTTATTATTATTGCAGTAAATCAAGATATGCAAACAGCAACTGGATGTTCAATTGATGCTTCTGTTCAGTTTATTCAAAACTTAGAACAAAAATATGGAGTTGATTTATTAGATAAAATGAATGTTACTTTTAAATTAGGAGAGCATATTGCTCATAAAACTTTAATTGAATTCAAAAAAATGGCTAAAGAAAAAGCTGTTTCAGCAAATACTGTTGTTTTTAATAATCTTGTAAATACTATTGAAGAATGGAAAGATTTTTGGGAAGTTCCTGCTAGTGATAGTTGGCACAATCGATTTTTTTAAAATATTATTTTTATAATGGCAAGTGAAATTTTTTTATTGTCTATATCAGGGCAAGATAAACCTGGTTTAACATCTTCTTTAACTGCTGTTTTATCTGAATATGATGCTAAAATATTAGATATAGGTCAAGCAAATATTCATGATACTCTATCTTTAGGAATACTTTTTCAAATAGAATCAGGTAAAAAATCTGCTGCTGTTTTAAAAGATTTATTATTTAAATCATATGAACTTGGTATAAAAGCAAAGTTTAAGCCTATACCTCTTAATGATTATGAGAATTGGGTTGATCTTCAAGGAAAAGACCGTTACATTGTTACATTACTAGGAGAGAAATTATCGGCTAAGCAAATTTCTGAGGTTACCAAAGTTATTTCTGAAAAAGGTTTAAATATAGATGCAATTAAGAGATTAACTGGAAGGGTATCATTAGTAAAGCAAGATGCTTATCCAAAAGCCTCAATCCAACTGTCAATTAGAGGTGCAATTCATAATAAAGCAGAGTTTACTGAAAAATTCATGCAGATTTCTAGAGAGTTAGATGTAGATATTGCTTTTCAAGAAGATACTATTTTCAGAAGAAACAGACGATTAGTTTGTTTTGATATGGACTCTACTCTAATTCAAACCGAAGTTATCGATGAATTAGCAGAATTAGCTGGTGTAGGTGAGCAAGTAAAAAAAATTACTGAGTCAGCAATGCAAGGGGAAATAGATTTTAAGGAAAGTTTTATACAACGTATGAAGCTTTTAAAAGGTTTGAACGAAAGTGTTCTAGAAGAAGTGGCTATTAATTTACCAATTACTAAAGGAGCTAGAAGACTTATTGATACTTTAAAGAAATATGGTTTTAAAACAGCTATACTTTCGGGAGGATTTACCTATTTTGGTAAATATCTTCAAAAAGAGTTAGGTATAGATTATGTTTTTGCCAATGAATTAGAAATTAAAGATGGAGTATTAACAGGAAATTATGTTGGAGAAATCGTAGATGGAAACAAAAAAGCCGAATACTTAAAAGAATTAGCTATGAAAGAAGGGATAGATATTAGTCAAACTATTGCTGTAGGTGATGGAGCTAATGATCTACCAATGCTTAATTTAGCTGGACTGGGTATAGCTTTTCACGCAAAACCTATGGTAAAAGATAATGCACAAAGTGCAATTTCTAGTATAGGTTTAGATGGAGTACTTTACTTATTAGGGTATCACGATAAACATATAGACTTGCATTAATAATTAATTTCATTATAAAAGATTTACAATTATTTTGTTATTATTTTACTATATTTGAAAACATCATTAGACCCAATTTAATGATGTTTTTTTTTAATATTATTCAAATGCGTTATTTATTTTTTCTCTTATTCTTAGCACCAATTATTTATGCTCAAAAACAATCTAATTTATCTCAAAAAAAATGGGTTGATAGCGTGTATAATCAATTGAGTTTTGAAGAAAAAGTAGGCCAACTATTTATGGTAGCAGCTTATTCTAATAAAAATGAATCACATTATTCTGATGTTGATGAGTTAATAGAGAAATATAAAGTTGGAGGTTTAATTTTCTTTCAAGGAGGTCCAATAAGACAAGCACAATTAACTAATCGTTATCAATCTAAGTCAAAGGTTCCTTTGTTTATAGGAATAGATGCAGAATGGGGATTAAGTATGAGACTCGATTCAACATATAGATACCCTTGGAATATGACATTAGGAGCTATTCAAGATTATAGTTTAATTGAGAAGATGGGTAAGCAAATGGGAGAACAATCCAAACGAATGGGAATTCACTTTAATTTTGCTCCAGTTGTAGATATCAACACAAATCCTAATAACCCTATCATTGGTAACCGTTCCTTTGGCGAAGATAAAATTAATGTTACTAATGCTGCTATTGCTTTGACTAATGGTTTACAAAGCGAAGGTGTTTTTGCTACAGCTAAACATTTTCCTGGTCATGGAGATACAGAATCAGATTCACATCATACTTTACCTATTGTCAAATTTTCAAAGAAAAGACTAGATTCTATTGAATTGTATCCTTACAGAGAATTAATAAAAAATGGATTAGCAAGTGTTATGGTAGCTCATTTAGATGTACCAAGTATTGAGCCTAGAAATGGTTATCCAACTTCCATTTCCTATAATGTAGTTTCTAATATTTTAAAAAATGAATTAAAATTTGATGGTCTTATTTTTACAGATGCTTTGAATATGAAAGGAGCTAGTAATTTTAAAAAACCAGGAGATATCGATTTAGAAGCTTTTTTAGCTGGAAATGATATTTTACTTTTTGCTGAAAATGTACCTATTGCTATCCAAAAATTTGATGAAGCATTTAAATCAGGTAAAATTTCAGAAGTACGTTTGGCTTATTCGGTGAAAAAAATATTAAAATACAAATATTTAGCAGGCTTAAATCAATATAAACCTATAGAGATTAGTAATTTATATGAAGATTTGAATAAATCAAAATATGATGCTATGAATTATTCGTTATATGAAAATGCTATTACAACACTTAAAAATAAAGAGAGTGTTTTTCCCATTCAAAATTTGGCAAGTGAAAAAATTGCATATGTTAAGCTAGGAGATGATAGTTCAGATTTTTTTTTAAGTGAATTAAGAAAATATACAACAATTGAAGAAATTAATATAAATAAGCTAGATAATGCTTTAGAAGAATTAAAAAAATTTACTAAAGTAATAATTGGTTATCATAAACAAGATGGCGCTTGGAAAAACCATGATTTAGATAAAAGCGAACTAAATATTTTAAGCGAAATTGCTAAGGATAATAAAGTTATAGTAACGTTTTTTACCAAACCTTATTCCTTGTTGAAAATAAATAATTTTGATGATTTTGAGGGTTTTATTTTAGCTTACCAAAATAATAATTTTTCAAATACAGTAGCAGCAGAAGCTATTTTTGGAGCTATTGGTACAAAAGGGAAACTACCAGTTTCAATAAATAAAGATTTTTATATTAATGATGGTCTAAATACTAAACCAGTAAATATTCTTGGTTTTGGATCACCAGAAAATGTTGGCTTAGATTCAAAAATATTAACTAAAATCGATTCCATTGCAAATGTTGCAATAACCAATAAAATGACTCCAGGTGCTCAAATTATAGTAGCAAGAAGAGGTAAAGTTGTATATGACAAATCCTTTGGATATCATACTTATGAAAATGATATGCCTGTAAAAAATTCTGATTTATATGATGTAGCTTCTTTGACGAAAATCTTATCAACGCTACCCAATTTAATGACAGAATATGATAAAGGGAAGATTACTTTAAAAACGAAATTAAGTACTATGTTGCCTGTTTTTAAAGGAACAAACAAAGAGAATGCTACTTTATTAGATATGTTAACACACCAAGCACGTTTTCAGGCTTGGATTCCTTTTTATAAAGCGACATTAGACTCATTGGGTAAACCAGATAAAAAATATTATAGAAAAAAATACTCAGAAGATTTTCCTATTAAAGTTTTTGAAGATTTATTTTTGAGAAAAGATTATAATGATACTATTATAAAGAGAATTGCAGACAGTGATTTACTTCGCAAAACTAAATATAAATACAGCGATTTTTCTTTTATTTTAATGAAAGAATATTTAGAAAGAGCAACTGGAAAAAAATTAGATCAGCTAGCTTTTGAAAATTTTTATTCAAAAATGGGATTAACAACTATGACATACAATCCTTTGATTCGTTTTGATAAAAACCAAATTGTTCCTACAGAAATAGATAATTATTATAGATATCAAACTATTCAAGGTTATGTTCATGACATGGGAGCTGCTATGCAAGGAGGTGTAGGTGGTCATGCTGGATTGTTTTCCAATGCATTAGATGTTGCAAAAATGATGCAAATGTATCTTCAAAAAGGAAACTATGATAATCATCAATTCTTTTCAGAAAAAACGTTTAATGTTTTTAATACTTGTTATTATTGTAAAGATAAAAACAGAAGAGGTGTGGGTTTTGATAAACCTCAATTAGGCGAAGCAGGTCCTACATGTGGCTGTGTATCTATGACTAGTTTTGGGCATACTGGCTTTACAGGAACTATGGCTTGGGCAGATCCTGAAAGTGAAATTGTATATATCTTTTTATCTAATAGGACTTATCCTGAAGCAAAAACAAATATTCTATCTAAAGAAAATATAAGAGAAAACATACAAAAAGTAATTTATGAAGCTATAATGGATTAAAATGAAAGGATATGACATCAAGAGCAACTACTCCAGAAGAATATATTAAAGAAGTTCCAGAAGAAAGGAAAGAGGCTATAAACAATCTTAGAAATGTTATTCTAAATAATCTTCCAGAAGGATTTAAAGAAGAGATGAGTTATGGAATGATTGGTTATGTGATTCCTCACGAAGTTTATCCTTCAGGTTATCACTGTAATCCCAAATTGCCCTTGCCTTTTATGAGTTTTGCTTCTCAAAAAAACAGTATCAATTTTTATCACATGGGAATTTATGCTAATAGTGAACTTTATAATTGGTTCATTTCAGAATATGGTAAGTTCTCTACAAAAAAACTAGATATTGGTAAAAGTTGTATGCGTTTTAAAAAGGAACAAGATATTCCTTATGATTTAATTGGTGAATTGGTTTCAAAAATTAATGTCAATCAATGGATTTCAACTTATGAAAATGCATTTAAAAAATAATTTAACGAATATTTAAAAATTGGAGTAATAAAAATATGGTACTTTTAGATTTTTAAATTGAATTAATGAAAATAGCTATAGTTTGCTATCCTACTTTTGGGGGAAGCGGTGTTGTTGCAACAGAATTAGGTCTTGAATTAGCAAGAAAAGGTCACGAAGTACATTTTATTACGTATAGTCAACCAGTTCGTTTAGCACTTTTAAATCAAAATATTTTTTATCACGAAGTACACGTACCAGAATATCCTTTATTTCATTATCAACCCTATGAATTAGCTTTATCAAGTAAACTAGTAGATATGGTTAAATTACATGGAATAGAAGTACTTCACGTTCATTATGCAATTCCTCATGCTTATGCGGGTTATATGGCTAAAAAGATGCTAGAAGAAGAAGGAATAAGAATTCCAATGGTCACTACTTTACACGGTACCGATATTACTCTTGTTGGAAATCATCCATTTTATAAACCAGCGGTTAGTTTTAGTATTAATAAATCTGATGTTGTAACGAGTGTTTCACAAAGTTTAAAAGAAGATACTTATAGATTGTTTGATATTAAAAAGGATATCAAAGTTATTCCAAATTTCATAGAGATTGAGAAAGAAAAACTAGATGTAAATGACCCATGTCATCGTTCACTTATGGCAACTTCAGATGAAAAAGTCGTTACTCATATTTCAAACTTCAGAAAAGTAAAACGAATAGACGATGTTGTTAAAATATTTTATGAAATACAAAAAGAAATTCCTGCAAAATTGATGATGGTAGGAGATGGACCAGAAAAAGAGAAAGCAGAAACGTTATGTCTAGAATTAGGTATTCAAAGCAAGGTTATTTTCTTTGGTAACAGTAATGAAATTGATAAAATTTTATGCTTTACAGATTTGTTCTTACTTCCTTCTGAAACCGAAAGTTTTGGATTGGCTGCTTTAGAAGCTATGGCTTGCGGTGTTCCTGTAATATCAAGTAATTCAGGAGGTTTACCCGAAGTAAATATTGATGGAGTTACAGGGTATTTAAGTAGTGTAGGTGATATTAAAGAAATGAGTAAAAATGCCATTTCGATTTTAGAAGATGACAAAGTTTTAAATCAATTTAAATTAAATGCTTTAAAATTGGCTTCTGAATTTGATATAAAAAACATACTACCTCTTTATGAAAAGGTATATGAGGATGTTATAAAATCCTATGCAAAATGAAAATAATTTACATTAACATTATTCTGTTTTTTTTGATGATTTCATGTTGTTCAACTAAGAAAAATGAATCTTCATCAATTAAAGAAAATACAAAAACAGAAAACCAATTGAAAAAAGAGACTGAATTTGAAATTGTATATTCTTCAGAATATGGCGGGAATGATGAATTTAGTTATTTGGTTATAGAAAATAGTATAGACCTAAATAAAGAAGTTGAAAGATTAAACATTTCAAATGAATTGTCTGAAATTTATAATTTTAATTTTGATGAAAAAGTCATTTTATTTTTATATTTAGGCCAAAAAAACACTGGTGGTTATGCTGTTGCTATTGATAAACTTGAAAAAGTGAATGACGAAATTATTATTTATTCAAGAACTATAGCTCCATCAAAGGGTGAAAATGTAACAATGGCATTAACAAATCCTTATTGTATTGTAATTATTCCTAAAGCAAAAAAATATAGTATAAAATAAAAAAGGAACTCATTTGAGTTCCTTTTTTATTTTATTTAGAATCTATATCTAATTCCAAGTGCGATATCTGGACCAAAATTGTCATTATAATCAGCATAATCTCCACCAAAATATATTTCTGGTCTAAAATCTAATGATAATTGTAATGGTATATCAAATAAATATTCAATTCCTATATCACCTGCTGCAAAGAAAAATGATCCATCATCTTTATAACCATTTTTATTATAGTTCCAAGTACCTAATCCTCCACCAACACCTGCATACCAATTGAAACCACCATCTATGTTCCATACCCATTGGTATAAACCAGCTAATTTAATAGCATCTACATCTTTACTGTTTCTCCACCCTAAATCAAGTTCTAGACGATTATTATCAGATAATCCTCTTTGGTAAGAAATCTCTCCACCAAAACCATCATTGTCACCTAGTCTAAGTCCTAATGCATTTTCTGATATGTCCTGTGCTTGTGTACTGAACACTAATCCTACTAGCATGAAAGCTGTTAAAAATAATTTTTTCATTTGTTATTAATTTATTTTAAATTGTGAATACAAAATTAGAACTTAAAACGAAATTTTTTTTATAAAATTATAAAAATAGATTATAAAATTCCAACTATGATATTAATTTATCAAGTAAGTATCAAGAAACTCATTTTGAGTGGCAGAATAAAAACTAGGAAAATTTAAATTATCAAGTATCTGAGGAGGTAAAGTACTTAAAGTATAAGTTGTTAAAGTGTTTGTATGAACCACTCCTATGTTTTCAGCTATAAATTGTTCCGAAATTAAAACATCTTGTTGTGGTAACACATTTACAGTTATTGGATTTCCTAAAATCTCTTGTACAGTTGTAATTGATGCTGTTAAAACAATTTTCCCTGATTTAACATTAGAATAAACATCACCGTTTAATGAGGTGTAATTTGAAAATGATTGGCCACCAACTGATTTTAGAGTATAATTTATTGTTAATGGAAAACCACTAATAACTTGTTGAATAATGCCTGTTTTAGTTGAAGGATTCTCGTTTAGTGGTGCATCTGCATCAAAAACAACAAAGTCATCTAACGTTAAATCTAAGTTTATGGGTGAATTTTGCCCTACATTTAGTGATATGTCTCCAGAAAGTAATAATCTGTTTCCATCAACGCGAACTCCATTATCTTTTAAAGAACTTGAATAAAAACCAAATGATACATCATTTTTAACTTTCATCTCTTTATAAGTTTTGGAATTCATTATAATATCATTTCCTACGTAAAGGGAATCTCTGAAAGTGTTCATTAAATTATCACTTACATCATAGGTCCAATAATTATTTGTATTTAAGGGAATTGAAAAAGTTTCATTTTGTAACTCATCACCTGAAGAATCACTAGAGCAAGAGTAAATCAATAGAGACAATAATAGTAGTAAGATTATTTTTTTCATAAATTTTATTTAATCAATTTTAACAAATATAGTATTTTTTAACAATTAATATTTTGTAAACTATATTAAATCCAGATACTTGAGGGTTACATATTTTTAATTTAAATTAAAAGTTAAGTAATAGTTTATAAAAACCAGTAAATATTCTATAAATTTGTTTTGAAGATATTTATAATTATTCGAAAATTAAATTATGGCAGGAAATATATTTGGTAAGATTTTTTCACTAATGACTTTTGGTGAATCACATGGAGAGGCTTTGGGAGGAATTATTGATGGCTGTCCTGCAGGAATATTATTAGATTTTGATGCAATTAGAAATGAAATGCAAAGAAGGAAGCCAGGACAATCAAATATTGTAACCCAAAGAAAGGAAGAAGACGATGTGCAATTTCTATCAGGTATTTTTGAAGGTAAAACAACAGGAACTCCCATAGGTTTTATTATACCTAATACAAATCAAAAATCTCAAGATTATTCAGATATTAAAGAAACTTACAGACCAAGTCATGCTGATTATGTATATGATAAGAAATACGGTACTAGAGATTATAGAGGTGGTGGAAGAAGTTCTGCAAGAGAAACAGCTAGTAGAGTAGTAGCAGGAGCAATTGCAAAACAAGTTATTGCAGATATTAAAATAACAGCATATGTTTCAGCAGTTGGAGAAATTGCATTAAATAAAACTTATCAGGATTTAGACTTTTCTAAAATAGAAAGTAATGCTGTTCGCTGTCCAGAAATTGAGATTGCAACTATGATGGAAAATCATATTAAAGAAATAAAGAAACAAGGAGATACTGTTGGAGGAGTGATTACATGCGTCATTCAAAATGTTCCTATAGGTTTAGGAGAACCTGTTTTTGATAAATTACATGCAGAACTAGGAAAAGCAATGCTTTCAATAAATGCTGTTAAAGGTTTTGAATTAGGAAGTGGTTTTGAAGGAGCAAAAATGAAGGGGAGTGAACATAACGATTTATTTAATGAAGATGGTACTACTAAAACAAATCTTTCTGGAGGAATTCAAGGAGGAATAAGTAATGGTATGGATATTTATTTTAAAGTGGCTTTTAAACCAGTAGCTACACTAATTCAAAAACAAGATGTTTTAACTAAAGACGGTGAAATTATAAATTTGCAAGGAAAGGGTAGACACGATCCATGTGTAGTACCTAGAGCAGTTCCCATTGTAGAAGCTATGGCAGCATTAGTTATGGCTGATTATTATTTGTTCCAAAAAAATAGATAAAATTAGTTTAATAAAAACACTTGTTTTTTTTGAATAATTATTATGTTTTTACTATTTTTTGAATATATAACGCAATAAAATATTTTTTTTTACTTGTTTTTTGATTTTTAAATAAATCGCTTATAACTAGTTTGTTATGATGATTTTGTAATGTTTTTTCATATACATTTACTTGAAAATTAATAATTTATAAATCATGAAAAAAACATTACTTTTATTGCTTATGTTGGTTAGTTTTTTTAGCCAATCTCAAGAGACACAGTATTTTCCAGCTCTTGTTAACAATGGTTCTACTTCTGCAAATTCTAGGGCTCCTCAAGGTTCCCAAAGATATGCAAGAACGGTTTATCTCATAACAGCTGCGGAAGTTATGGCGTCAGGTTTAGTAAATGGTGATATTGTAAATTCAATAGGTTTTAATTACTCTAGCGCACAAAATATTGCAACTACAGGAAATTTTATTGTTTATATGCAAAATACTACTGATGCTACAAATTTGAAATCGGCAACATGGGCAACGGCAATTACAGGAATGACAACAGTTAGTAATGCAACTTTTACTATACCTACTACTACAGGTGAAGTATATCATCAATATTCTGGAGGGTCATCATTTACATACACGGGAGGAGCTCTTTATGTGGCTTTTGATTATCAAAATGCAACAGGAACTTTAGCAACAACTTCTAATTTAGCTTTGTGTAATACTACTTTAACAAATGGGTTGAAAAGTGCTCAAAGCACAACTGCAATTCCAACTACAATGACAAATTCAAATTGGAGACCACAAACATTCTTAGGAAAAGATGTTATCTGTGCTTCACCAAGTGCAGTTACTGCGTCTTTAATTACCGACAATAGTGCGTCTATTTCATGGATAGGATCTGGATCTAATTTTTCGATTCAATATGGAGTTCAAGGTTTTACCTTAGGTACTGGCACGATAGTTAATTCGATTTCTAGTCCTTATAATATTTCCATGTTAAATACTGCAACAAGTTATAGTTACTACATTAAAAAAATATGTGCTTCTCCTAACGAGAGTATTTGGAGTGGTCCTTATAGTTTCACAACTTCAGCTTTTTCTGCAGCTATTCCTCCATATAGTTATGGGTTTGAAACAAGTGATGATTGGAGTTTATTAAATGCAGGTACTGGAAACAATTGGACAATTTATGTCCAGGGAGCTCCAATTCCTACAGCTGCTGAAGGTACATCTTATGCAGGATATAACTACAATTCTAGCAATGCAGCAAATGCATGGTTGTTTTCAAGACGATTAAATTTAACTGCGGGTACAAATTATTCTATAAAATTTAAATATAGAATAGCTGACGGTACGGTTTATCCGGAAAATTTTAAAGTAACTATGGGGACAGATAAAACTGTTGTTGCTCAAACTAATACGTTGCAAACATACAATAGTGTACCACTTCAAGCATGGACGCAAGCAGATTTAAGTTTTACTCCTTCAACTTCTGGAGATTATTATTTAGGGTTTAATTGTTTTTCTTTAGCAGATCAATATAGATTAGCGATAGATGACGTAGAAATAACAGCTGCAGTTTTAAGTACTTCTACTTTTGATGCTAAATTTTTTAAAGTCTATCCGAATCCTGTAAATAATATGGTATCAATTTCTAGTGGTAGTAAAGTTACTTTTGACACTATTTCAATAACTGATATTAATGGCAGAATAGTGAAATCGTTTACTTATAATGCTGTAACCGAAACAAATATTAATGTTTCCGATTTAAATTCTGGTATTTATTTCTTGAAGATTAAAACTTCTGAAGGAATTTTGGATAAGAAAATTATAAAGCAACAATAAGGTAATATATAATTTCTTAGAACAATTAAAAACACCAATGCCTCTTGGTGTTTTTTTATTGATTATAACTTAGACTTTAAGAGTTTTATTTTAAAAATTAGTTAAAATTTAATGGTTTGTATTTAAGATCTGATGTTTTTTTGTATTTTGCTATATATTTTATGTATTATTATAAAAAATTAAACAATCATGAAAAAAAAATTACTTTATCTCTTTTCATTCTTTAGTATTATTTGTTATTCTCAATGGACTTCTCAATCGACAGGTTTTTCTTCAACAAGTACAGGTGTTGAAGATATAAACATTGTTGATGCTAATACAGTATGGGCTTTAGGCTATGATGGTAGCTCATCAACACCTGCAAATTATCAACTTTTCACAAGAACTTCTGATGGTGGTGCTTCTTGGACATCAGGAAGCATTAATGTGGGGAATATTAATTTAGAATTAACAAATATTTCTCCTGTTAGCGCTACTACTGCATGGGTTGGTGCTGTTAGTCCAACAAATGGTATGGGAGGTGTTTGGAAAACTTCAAATGGGGGTACTACGTGGGTACAGCAAAATGCAACAGCTTATACAAATCCTAGTTCATTTTTTAATGTGGTTCATTTTTTTGATGCTAATATAGGAATTACTCAAGGAGATCCAATAACAGCTACAGATTTTGAAGTTTATAGAACAACAAATGGAGGTACAACTTGGACTGCAGTTCCAGCAGCAAGCTTACCTAATATAATTTCTGGTGAATATGGGTATAATGGAGGTAATGTAGCTGCAGGCAATTCATTTTGGTTTGTAACTAACATGGGGAAGTTATATAGAACTACAGATATGGGAGTTACATGGACTAAATTGAACACACCTATTTCTGATTTTTCTGGCACAAATGTGGGTGGGTCTATATATTTTAGCGATGATAATACAGGAGTTTTATTAGCAAGAAGTGGACCTGTTGCAACTGCAACTTATACTCTATACACAACATCAAATGGAGGCTCTACATGGAGTGCTGGAACTCCATATACACATCCATACAGAAGTTTAAGTTTTATTCCTGGAACTACTATTTTGGTTGGAACTGCTAGTGATAATGATACTGCTACTTATAGCTCTGCCTATAGTACCGATTTGGGTGCTAGTTGGGTGAATATTGATAGTGGTGTTCAAAGAACTGGAATAAAGTTTTTAAACGGAACTACTGGTTGGGCTGGTGGTTTTACGACATCTGTGATAGCTGATGGTATTTATAAATATACAGGAGCAAACTTAAAATCAGATTCATTTTTAGCTTTAAAATTCAATATTTATCCTAATCCAGTTAATAATATTATCTCTATTAATAGTGATAATTTGATTTTTGATAGTGTTTCTCTAACTGATATTAATGGTAGAATTATTAAAGAAATGGATACAAATTCAGTTATGAATTATAGTTTTAATGTTTCTGATTTAAATTCAGGTATTTATTTTCTAAAAATTAAAACATCGGAAGGAGTTTTAGATAAGAAAATTATTAAGAATTAATGTAACGAATAATTCTTAATATGATAAACGCTCAATTTATAATTGAGCGTTTATTATTTTATAAAAATTTAGCTTTCAATTCAGAAGTTGGAATCATGCAAGCGTTTTTTTTACCATACCACTTATAACGGTTTTTGGCAATGTAATCATAAACTATATTTTTAACAGGGTTTGGTATAAAACTAAGATAGCCAAGTAAAGAATAGAAACCTGATAACTCTTTTGCAATAAATAAAGCCGCTTCTGCTTTATAATAATAGGCCTTTCCTGGAATATATAAAATAATAGAATCGGTTTTTGAACTATCTATACCTATGTATTTAATAATTTTTTGACCCAATTCAGATTGAATGGCTATAAATCGAAAAATATCTTTTTTATCACGTTTTATAATAAATTGAACGGATGATTCGCATAAATTGCAAACACCATCAAAAAGTATTATTTTTTTTTCTTTAGGCAAATTTTCGATTTCCATTTTCGATTTTTCTAAGTTTAACTTTATATGGGTTGAATATATTCTAATTGGTCAACACTAACTTTAGAAGTAAAAATACCATAGTTTACTATTGCTTTATTCTTTTCAATTTTATCAATGGTTCCAATTGCTTTTCCGTCATTCATTCGTACACGATCACCAACTTTTAAAGTAACTTTTGGTTTTTCAGCTTCTATTTTTTGCGCCTTTATTTTCTTCTCTTTTTTTTCGACTCTAATTTCTTCTACTTTTTCTTTTACTTCTTCTATAATTTTTTTCTCAACAATTTCTTTTACTTTCTTTTCTTTTGCTGAAATTTTCTTTCTCTTTGAATTTTCAATTTCAACCATTTTTAAGAAATCTCCAATTAATGTTTTTTTATCTTTATTATTAAAGTATTTTTCAGAAATGTCATCAACTTTTTGCCCCATATAGATCAAGCGTTGGTTAGCATCATACAATTCTTGATAACGTTCTAATTTATCTTGAATTTTAGCATTGATACCTTCCATTTTTTTACTTTCTTCTCTAGCTTTAGATTCTTCTTCTTTTAATGTTTGAGATGTTTTTTCCAATTTAGAACGCTCTTTTTGAAGCGTAGCAATAGTTTTGTCAAAACGTACTTTACTGCGTTCAATTTTCTTTTTGGCCCGATTTATTAAACCAAAAGGAATACCATTTTTTTGAGCCACTTCAAACGTAAATGAACTTCCAGCTTGTCCTAAATGTAATTTATACAAAGGTTCTAGCGTTTTTTCATCAAATAACATATTAGCATTTATAGCACAAGGTAATTCGTTTGCCAAAATTTTTAAATTGGTATAATGCGTTGTAATAATTCCAAAGGCTTCTCTAGTATAAAATTCTTCTAAGAAAGTTTCAGCTAATGCTCCACCTAATTCAGGATCAGAACCTGTACCAAATTCGTCAATTAAAAATAAGGTTTTTGAATTACATTTCTTTAAAAAGTAATTCATGTTTTTTAATCGGTAACTATAAGTACTTAAATGATTTTCAATAGACTGATTATCACCAATATCTGTTAAAATTCGATCAAATAAAAAGGTTTCACTACGCTCATGAACAGGAATTAAGATTCCTGATTGTAACATTAATTGTAATAAACCTATTGTTTTTAGTGAAATGGTTTTTCCACCAGCATTTGGCCCAGAAATAACAATGATTCTACTTTCGTTATCTAATTCAATCGTTTGTGGATGTACAATTTCATTTTTTGCTTTATTATTTAGATATAAAATAGGATGAAAAGCATCTCTAAAATACAGGTGTTTTTCTTCTGTTATTTTGGGTAAAATACCTTTTATAGTATTGGCATATTTGGCTTTAGCCGAAATTACATCTATATCAGCTAAGAAGTTTTGGTAGTCCTCTAATAAACTTTTATAGGGACGAATAACGTTGGTTAACTGTTTTAAAATACGAATGATTTCTTCTTTTTCATCTTGTTCTAATTCGTTTAATTCTCTAGAATAACGCAAAGTAGCTTCGGGTTCAATATAAACAATACTTCCCGTTTTTGAACTTCCTAAAACAGATCCTTTCACCTTTTTACGATGCATAGCTAAAACAGCTAAAACCCTACGATTCTCAACCACCGATTCGCGAATGTCATCTAAATAACCCGATGAATTGTATTGTGAAAGTGCGGTTCCAAAACTTTGGTTTATTTTACCACGAACCACTTGCATATTTCTACGAATATTGACTAAATCTGGTGAAGCACTATCTTTAATTTCTCCATATTTATCAAAAATGGTATCAATAGCTTTGTTAATTTCTTTGGTACTCTCAATTGTTAATGCTTTTTGATTTAATTTTGGATAATAGTCATGGAACTTTTTTAGAAAGAGTAAAAGCGTATTGGCTGTTTCTGCAACATGAGCAATTTTTTTAAAACTAGTAGTGTCTAGAAAACTATCTTCAATACCTAAAAAATGTAAATCTTTAGTAATGGTCTCAAAACCATGATTAGGAATGGCATTATTATTAGAATAGGATGCTACGTATTCTGAAGTTTGGTACAATTCAAATAATAATTGTTCTTTATTTGAAAAAGGAACAATTTGTTGTGCTTTTTGTTGGCCAATTTCGGTATTACACTTATTGGCTATCGTTTCTAAAATGGTATGAAATTCTAAATCTTGTAAGGTCTTATTCGTAACTGAAATCATTCTTTTCTCTTCCTTTTTACTTGCAAATTTACATTCTATTGCAGTATAAATTTCTATTTTTGGTAAAATTTTATGTTATGTTCCTAAAAATCGAAGCCTCTTGGCAAACACATTTGCAAAATGAGTTGGAAAAAGACTATTTTAAAGCTTTATTGCAAAATATAGAAACTGAATATACTACTTATGAATGTTTTCCTCCAAAAGAATTAATTTTTAATGCTTTTAAGGAATGTTCGTTTGATGATATAAAGATTGTTATCTTGGGGCAAGACCCTTATCATGGAACAGGAGAAGCAAATGGATTGGCTTTTTCAGTAAATGATACTGTTAAAATACCACCTTCTTTAAGAAATATTTATAGAGAAATTAATACCGATTTTGATACTATTTTTGAGCCTAATTCAGGAAATTTAGAACGCTGGGCTCAGCAAGGGGTTTTGTTACTAAATGCTACATTAACGGTTAGAAAAGATACTCCAAATAGTCATAAGCATTTGCATTGGCAACAATTTACAGATAAAGTAATAGAAATAGTATCTAATGAAAAGGAGCATTTGGTTTTTTTACTTTGGGGCGCTTTTGCACAAAAGAAAGCAAAATTTATTGACGAAACTAAACATTTAATTTTAACATCTGGACATCCATCACCTATGAGCGCTAACCAAGGGAAATGGTTTGGTAATAAACATTTTAGTAAAACTAATGCATATTTGAAAAGTATTGGGAAACAAGAAATAAACTGGTGATTAATTAAAGGTCAATTCTCCTAAAATTTCTTCTTTCATGAAAGGTCCTCCAGGATAATTGGCTGTATAATCTAGGTTTAACCAAATTTGACCTCGTTCATCGATATGATAATGAATTTGTTGATTTTTAACCTCTTTTTCAAATAATACTTTTTTTATTAGGAAAACAGCTGTTTCTAAATCATTTTTATCTCCTATGAGCATTTCAGGATATAAATGACCACCAGTATGAATAATTCTAGGAGTTCCTCCAATAGATTTAATACAAGCCGACATCAAAATAGCATGATCATCACAATCACCTGAAAAATGTTGTAAACTTTCCGATGCATAAGCAATATATTCTCTTCCTTTTGGATCATTTACATAATTCCAATTGTCTTTTATTTCTTTAAAAACAGCAAAGCATTGAATTAATTTTCTGTCTTTAGCATATCCTTTTACATTTTTAAAATGCTGGGTTGTAGCATAAAGTGCAAAATTACGGACCTTGGGATTTGTAAAATCTACAGCATCTATAATTTTTGATTTATTTGGAAAAGGAAGTAACTTTGAAATGATTAAATCTTGGGGTTTAGGATTTTCACTCATGGCATAAATCATATAGCGATAATCTTCAAACACTCTATCAAAACCATAATTTCCAAAAAATGTTCCATATATTAATGTTAGTAAATAAAAGAAAATGCAGATTATTATGATTGTTTTTAAAGTTCTTAAAACCAATTGAATTACAACTAAAATTAAGATAAAAAGTAGTATTCTATCTAAATTATAGAACCAGTTTAATTCAATTAAGTTTTGATGCGCAATTAAAAAGACAGGAATTGCAATTAAGATATTTAGAATAAATATGATAACAGTATCCCATGGCTTTGGTAAGGAAAGCTTTTCTTTGAGTTTTGTTAAAGAAATGGGTTTTAGGGTTATCATTTAAATTTAAAACGATAAAATTAAGTAATTATTTAACTATCGTTTCATATGGAGCTGTTTTTTCAATAATATTTAACGTATGAAGCTGTTTTTGTATTTTATCAAGTGTCTTTTCATCTAATTGATCTTGTGACCAATGTGTTAATGATAACCATTCTTGAATATCTTCTAGTTTTTGATTGTATTTAGAAGCCAAAGTGCGATCAATACTTGGTATTTGTTTAAATTCTTCAGTTGTTGTATTAATAATATCTAAAATTTGTTTGATAACGGCAGTTTCATTTTCTAGTATTTCATTGCGAACTGCTATCACGAAACAAGGCCATGGAGTAGGACAGTCATCAACTTTTCTAAAAGTTCCATTATCGACCAAAGGTTTGGTCATAAAACGTTCCCACATAAAATAATCAGCTTTACCAGCCGTTAAAGCATCAACAGCTCCATTTATTGTGTTAACAATTTCAAATTGTAAATTTTTAGTGTTCCAATTGTTATTCTGTGCATTTACAAAACTCATTAAATGAGAACCTGAACCATATCTTGAGATGGCTGCTTTTGTGTTTTTTAAATCGTCTATGGTTTTATAGTTTGATTTTGCATCTACATGAATTCCCCATATAAGCGGACTTTTCACATAAACCTGTATAATTTTTGAATGATTTCCTGCTATTATGTCTTTTACAATTCCTTCTGTTAAGATAACGGCAATATCCGTTTCTCCATCACGAAGCATTTGACACATCTTGCCAGTTCCTTCTGGCACATCTGTCCATTGTAAATCGATTCCAGCTTCTTCAAATTCACCATCATCAATACATAAATGCCAAGGTAAATTAAAATGTTCAGGTACTCCAACTATTCTAATGGCTTTCATATTTTTTAAATTATGATTTTGAAAAGCTCTCTTTTGTAATCTCAAACCAAGCACAAGGAATATCTTTCCATTTGTACTCTGATTTTTGAGTCATACCAATTTTTTCTAAAATACGTTTTGAATTTCTGTTATCTATGTGTGCAGAAGCATAAATACTGTATTTTTTCATTTTATTAAAACCATAATTTAACCAAGCTTCTGCAGCTTCTTTAGCGTAACCATTTCCCCAGTGTTCTTCTTGTAAACGGTATCCTAAATCAAAAAAATTGACTAGTTCATTTTCTGGTTCAGTAACAAATTTTAAACCAGCCCAACCAATAAATTCATTTGTATCTTTTAGTATTATTGCAAATCGACCTATTTTATTGATTACATATTGTGTTCTTATATCACTAATGTAATCATTTACTTCTTCAATACTTTTCACAGGATTATTACCAAGGTATGTATGTACTTTTGGATTGTTATCCATTTTAAATAAAGCTTTAGCGTCTGAAAAAAGTAATTCTCTTAAGATAAGTCGTTTTGTTTCAATTTTTAAATTCATGGGAATGGTAATTGTTCTGATTTTAGTATGTAAAAATACTTCTTTGCAAAGTTAGTTATAAATAATTTGAATTACACGATGATTTTTCAGAGTACTAAACTTTAAAATTGTGTCTAAAAGTCTTAAGTATTCAGTTCTAATATGGTATGTAATTAAAAAAATATTTATTTGGCATAATTTAATCTTTATCTACGTAATCTTATAGACATTATCTACTTTTTATGAAGAAGCAACGTTTTCTTCATAAAATTGTTATAGTCTAAGAAGAATGTATTCTATATTTAAAATTAAATTTGTGTTGCTATATTTTTACTTTACAGATTATAATGGCATAACCATCTGGATCGTTAACAAGCATTCCATTTTCATTCCAATAAGGGTTTTTAGATGTATTTAAAATAATTTTCTTTTTAGTAAGTTTAGCTTTAATATTTTCAAATTCTTGAATGGTTTTGGGATAAAAAACTAAATAATCCTCTTCTCCAAAATTAAATGTTATTAACTCTTTTGATTTTGTGAATTCTAAATGCCAATCTAAATTGGGTTTACCAATAAAAATACCATCATAACCATCGTGATCTTCAAAACCACCTAAAATATCAATATAAAAAGACTTAATTGTTTCTAAATTGTTAGTATGTCTTGCAAATCTGAATTTCATATTTAATTCTTTGGAACACCGATTTTAGAAATCTAAATAATTTTAAAAATTTCTCAAATTTCTTTAATCAGTGTTGCTTAACTTTTTATTGAATCAATTTTTCTAAAGTATAGTCAATTAAATCCTCTACCACTTCATAAGGGTTTTTACTAAAGTCACCGGTAGCTCTATTGGCAATAATTGCATTTAATGACAAACAGTTATGTCCTAATAATTTTCCTAAACCATAAATAGCAGCAGTTTCCATTTCAAGGTTTGTCATACGAGTTCCCTTGAAGTTGAAATTATCCATTTTTGTATTTAAGTTAGGATCTTGAATGTCTAATCGCAAAACTCTACCTTGTGGACCATAAAAACCTCCAGCCGTTCCAGTAAAGCCTTTGTGCATCTTATCACTAAAAATTTTTACAGCTAATGCTTCACCGCTTTTAATAACATAAGGACGTCCTTTTCTTAAATCCCAATCGGTTTGTTGGATAAAAGCAGCTTCAATGTCATGTTCTGTCACTTCGTCAATTAAGTAGGAGCGAAGCATGTTATCTAAACCTATTGCATATTCACTCATTACAAAACTATCTACAGGAATATCTTTTTGTAATGAACCTGAAGTTCCGATTCTTACAATATTTAATTTAGTTAGTTTTTCTTTTGGTTGACGAGTTTCTAAATCTATGTTTACCAAGGCATCTAATTCGTTTAAAACTATATCAATATTATCAGGACCAATTCCTGTTGAAATAACAGTAAGCCTTTTCCCTTTGTATAAACCAGTTTGTGTTTTAAACTCTCTTTTTTGAGTAGTAAATTCTATTGAATCAAACCGATTTGTGATTTTTGAAACTCTTTCTTGATCACCCACAAAAATGATATCGTGAGCTAAATTTTCTGGTTTTAAATTGATATGGTATAAACTACCATCCGGATTTAATATAAGTTCTGAATTTTGTATCATAATGTTATTGCGAGATTGTGAAACAATCTCTTATTTTAGTTTGTTTTTTAATGTAGGCAATTTAATATTGCCAACTGAACATTTTCTTTAACCTCCTACGCGCTTGGTTTTAAAACCTTTTTCTTGAAGGTATTTCATAATTTTATCACGATAATCGCCTTGGATAATGATTTCTCCGTCTTTGAAACTACCACCAACTGCAAATTTATTCTTAATTTCTTTGGCTAATAGTTTAAAATCTTCATCTTCTCCTTCATAACCAGCGATTATGGTTGTTGGTTTTCCTTTTCTTTTTTCATATTTACAAATCATTGGTTCTTTTTGAACGAATAATTCATGATCTTTGTCCTCAATAGCTTCTGGTTCGTTTGAAACTTCATGCTCTGGGAATAGTTTTTTTAATTGGTCTTCTAAACTCATTTTTTAATTTATTTTTGGAACACAGATTAGAGAAATTCAAGAAATTTTAAAAATTCATTATTTATGTTTTTTTAAATCATTTGTGAAAATTTTTCTGACGAATTGTGGATCTTTTCCAAAATTTAGAATTAATCCAACTTCACATTTTGTTGCTTTTAAATAGTTCAACAATTGATTTTCATGCGTTTCAATTAAATATTCAACACATTTTAATTCAACTATGACAGATTCATTTACAATAATGTCTGGAACATATTCTCCAACAATATGGCTTTTATAAAATACTTTTAATTTTTTTTGACTTTCAATTTCAAAACCTCTTGATTTTAATTCAATTAATAATGCATTATGATATACTTTTTCAATAACCAAGTTCATTGTAAACATCATAATAAATTCCTATTATTGATTTTGTCAATTCTTGATGTGGGAAAATTTTCATTAATAGTAATTATGATTTTAAGAACACTGATTTAAGAAATTAAAGAAATCTAAATAATCAAGGTTACTAGTTTTAATAAAATTTTAAAATAGATTATACAAATTTTTCTAATCTGTGTTCCAAAAAGTTTTTAAATGAAAAGAAAAAACCAAACTCCAAAAGTATTTGGAATTTGGAATTTTATAACTTGGAATCTCTTCCTTTATTTTTTTATTAATCCAAGTTCCACTAAACGTTCATATAAGAATTCACCAGCGGTTATATCTTCATATAATTTTGGATTGCTTTCATCAATACATTCTTCTAAACAATTTAATTTCATATCTCCTACAGGATGCATGAAGAAAGGAATTGAATATCTAGAACTTCCCCATAATTCTCTAGGAGGATTTACTACTTGATGAATAGTAGATTTTAATTTATTATTAGTATGCCGCGAAAGCATATCCCCCACATTAATCATTAATTCGTCTGGTTGAGCCATAGCGTCAATCCAATCACCATTATGATTTTGGACTTGTAATCCTTTACCTTGGGCACCCATTAAAAGTGTAATTAAATTAATGTCACCATGTGCAGCAGCTCTTACAGCACCATCTTTAGGTTCGTCTGTTATAGGTGGATAATGGATAGGTCTTAAAATTGAATTTCCGTCTTTGATGTACTTGTCAAAATAAAATTCATCTAAGCCAATGTAAAGAGCTAAAGCTCTTAAAACATAAATACCCGTTTTTTCAAGCATTTGATACGCTTCTTTACCAACAGGATTAAATTTTGGTAACTCGGTTACGGTTACATTGTCAGGATATTCACTAGCATACTTGGAATCTTCCGAAACATATTGGCCAAAATGCCAAAACTCTTTTAAATCACCTGCGGAACGTCCTTTGGCATGTTCTTTTCCAAAAGAAACATAACCTCTCTGACCTCCAATACCTGGAATTTCATACTTGGATTTAGTTTCTAAAGGGAGATTGAAGAAATTTCGAACTTCACTATACAATCCTTCTACTAATTTGTCATCTAAAAAATGACCTTTTAATGCTACGAAGCCAATTTCTTCGTAGGCTTTTCCGATTTCATTTACAAATTTTTGTTTACGTGTCGGATCATCCGACAGGAAATCACGTAAGTCAACACTAGGAATTTGTTGCATACTAAAACGTTATTGTTAATAAATCAATAAGCTATAAAAGCCTTATTAATACAAATGTATTGAAATATTTTTAAATTAAAATGGCTAAGTTATTAACATTGGTTTGCGGCCTTAATAAACTTTTAAAATTATTTTTTATCACAGATAGCTTTAAAAATGTTATTTTTTATACATTTGAGTAAAATTTTAGAAACCATTTATATGCATTTTGATAGAAAAGAGTTGAGCAACCCAGAACTTATTGATTTATATAAAAAACTTTTAAAGCCTAGAATGATAGAGGAGAAGATGCTTATTCTACTTCGTCAGGGTAAAGTTTCAAAATGGTTTTCAGGAATTGGCCAAGAAGCTATTTCTGTTGGAATAACTTCAGTATTAGATAAAGACGAATATATTCTTCCGATGCATCGTAATTTAGGTGTATTTACAACAAGAGAAATTCCATTGCATCGTTTGTTTTCACAATGGCAAGGGAAAAAAACTGGTTTTACAAAAGGTAGAGATAGAAGTTTTCATTTTGGAACTCAAGAGTATAATATTATTGGGATGATTTCTCATCTTGGTCCACAAATGGGTGTAGCTGATGGAATCGCATTAGCAAACAAATTAAAGCAAAATGGAAAAGTAACTGCTGTGTTTACTGGTGAGGGAGCAACTTCTGAAGGAGATTTTCATGAAGCATTGAATATAGCATCGGTTTGGGATTTACCTGTTTTATTTGTGATTGAAAATAATGGTTATGGGCTTTCTACTCCAACAAATGAACAATATCGTTGTGAGAATTTGGCAGATAGAGGCGTTGGATATGGTATGGAAAGTCATATTGTTGATGGAAATAATATATTAGAGGTTGTGCATTTAATTGCTAAATTGAAAGCTTCCATGATAGAAAACCCAAGACCAGTTTTATTAGAATTTAAAACCTTTCGCATGAGAGGTCATGAAGAGGCTAGTGGTACTAAATATGTGCCTCAGGAGTTAATGGATATGTGGGCAGAAAAAGACCCAATTGCTAATTTTAAGGATTATCTTTTGAGAACTTTTGTAATTAATGAAGAAGATGACGTATTAATTAAAGAAAGAATTAAGGCAGAAATTGATCAACATTGGGCTAAAACCCAGCTGGAACCTGAGGTGGTTGCAAATTTAGAAGAAGAATTGGAAGATATGTATAAGCCTTATGAACACGAACAATTTTTTCATTCTGATACAACCGAAAACATAAGAGTTATAGATGCCATTTCAAGCGCTTTGCGTCAGTCGATGGAGAGACACGAAAACTTGGTAATTATGGGGCAAGATATCGCAGAATATGGAGGTGCTTTTAAGATAACAGAAGGTTTTGTAGCGGAATTTGGAAAAGAAAGAGTTAGAAACACACCCATTTGTGAAAGTGCAGTAGTATCAGCAGCAAATGGACTATCTATAAATGGATATAAAGCTATAGTAGAGATGCAATTTGCCGATTTCGTTTCTACAGGGTTTAACCCAATTGTAAACTTATTGGCCAAGCAACATTACCGTTGGAATGAAAAAGCAGATGTTGTGGTTCGAATGCCTTGTGGTGGTGGAACACAAGCTGGTCCTTTTCATTCTCAAACCAATGAGGCTTGGTTTACCAAAACGCCTGGTTTAAAAGTAGTGTATCCGGCCTTTCCTTATGATGCAAAAGGCTTATTAAATACAGCTATTAATGATCCTAATCCAGTGATGTATTTTGAACATAAACAATTATATAGAAGTGTTTACCAAGAGGTTCCTGTGGATTATTACACAATTCCTTTTGGGAAAGCAGCTTTATTGAGAGAAGGTAATGACGTGACTGTTATTTCCTTTGGAGCAGGTGTACATTGGGCTTTAGAAACCTTATCAAAAAATCCAAAAATAAGTGCTGATTTACTTGATTTGAGAAGTTTACAACCTTTGGATACGGAAACTATTTATAAGTCGGTTAAAAAGACTGGAAGAGTAATTATTTTACAAGAGGATACTTTATTTGGAGGCATTTCAAGTGATATTTCGGCTCTATTAATGGAAAATTGTTTTGAATATTTAGATGCTCCTGTAAAGCGAGTAGGTAGTATTGAAAGTGCAATTCCTTTTGTGAAAGCTTTAGAAGATCAATATTTACCTAAGGTAAGGTTTGAGGAAGCATTACTAAGCTTATTGCAGTATTAGATTTTATAGGATTTATTAGACTTATAACAAGAGAAACTTGTTTAATTCCTTTTTTTCTTTTTTATTGCTAATTTAGTTTTGTTTACAAGTTATTTAATTCGGTGCACTAGTATTTATGTTTAGTTTATTGAATTAACAACTTCTTTGGATAAGATTTGACAACTTTTCAAAAGTTGTCAAATCTATAAACTTGATAGAGTGTATAAAATTATAAAGTTCTATTTTAGCCCTGATAGTAGTGGTATCCTTTTCTTTTTTCTTTAAAAAAAGAAAAGATATAACGAATAGCAGGTGGTTTTTTCTACCGAAGGATTGTTTTTGTGCTCCTAAAATTTGTACATTAAGATTTACTAATTGCATCCCAAATAACTTCTTTTGGTGTAGGAGCTTTTATTTTTATAACTTCTTTAGTAACAGGATGAATGAATTCCAATTGTCTTGCGTGTAAATGAATGCCTCCATCTGGATTGCTTCTGTCGAAACCATATTTTAAATCGCCTTTTATGGAGCAACCAATAGCTGCTAATTGGGCTCTAATTTGGTGGTGTCTTCCTGTATGTAATTGAATTTCTAAACCGATATAATTATCTAATTTCTTAAAAATAGTATATTCTAAACTTGCTCTTTTACTATCAGGAACTTCTTTTATATGTGCTTTTGAAGTATTATTTTTTGGATTTCGTTTTAGATAATGAATTAAAGTATCGTTTTGTTTTGGAGGTGTGTTTTTTACAACAGCCCAATATATTTTTTTAGTTTCTCTATTTTTAAAACTTTCATTTAAACGACTTAAAGCTTTTGAAGTTTTGGCAAAAACAACAATTCCAGTTGTTGGTCTGTCCAAACGATGAATGACTCCAAGAAAAACTTCACCTGGTTTATTGTATTTTTCTTTAATATAGTCTTTTACTACTTCTGATAGTGGTTTGTCACCTGTTTTATCACCTTGTACAATATCACCTACACGCTTATTAATGACAATAATGTGATTGTCTTCGTGTAGTATTTGTAAATTGTCTTTAGTGGATATAATTTTAGATGACATGATATAAAATAGTAAATTTTCTGTATGCAAATTTACCAATTCTTTTTAAGCTTAACATATAAGTAGTACTCATTTTCTTTTTTAATGAATATGCTTATAAAACTATTGTTTTAGTTAAAAAAAAATCGCAAAATAGATAGGTTAAATTTAATATATTTGTGCTGATGAGAATACTTCACAAGAATAATTTTATACTAGTAAGCTTTATATTTTTTTATCCAGCTCTTGCTACATTTCTATTCCCTTTTATAATGTATGGCATCCATTTTGAAAGGGACATCATTCAAAATTTTTTACTCTCTACTTTATTGTTGGTATTTTCAAGTCAATTTATGTATAAAAAAAAGGGTTATCTATCCTTACTTGTATTTGGAGTATATTTTTTTTCTTTAATTGAAGTCTTTTATTTAATTACTTTTAAAAGCTATTTAACCAGTTCGAGTATATTTATTTTTTTCGAATCCAACTCTTCCGAAATTACATCGTTTACTAAACAATACTTAAATGTTACATTTTGTTCCATTGCTAGTAGTTATGTTTTTGTCTATGGATTATTCTTGTATTTATGGCTAAAGAATAAAATTAATTTAGATAGCCTTTTCTTTTCTAAATTCAATAATACATTACCTATTAAAGTAGGATTATTACTAGGTTTTATAGTATTGTTATTACCTCCATTAAATAACAGTTTTTTTCCAGTGGTATTTGTAAAGTCTTTGAAAGATTATAAAGAGCAAATGGATATGTATAACAAGATAAAATTTAATAAAAAAAGTAACTATTTTCAAGAAGTTACAGTAAGTAAAGATACTTTACCTGAAACGTATGTATTAATAATTGGAGAATCCACAACGAATCATCATATGGGAATTTATGGTTACTATAGAAATACTACACCTTTATTGAATTCTGTTGCAAATGAATTAATTGTTTATAAAGATGTTATTTGTCCCAATACACATACTTTGACATCACTTGAAAAGGTATTAACATTAGGAAATACAGAAAATCTTGATTTGAAATATGAGGGAAACTTGTTGCAATTATTTAATCAGGCAGGTTTTGTTACCTATTGGATTTCGAATCAAAGACCATCAGGAATTTGGGATAATTTCATTACAGGTATCTCTAATAGTGCTGAAAAGAAACTATTTTTTAATATATCAAATCAAAAATCACCTTATGATGAAATTGTATTAGATGCTTTTAAAAAAGTTTTATTAAATAAGAATAAGAAAAAATTAATTGTTTTGCATTTGATGGGAACCCATATGCTATATAAGGATAGATATCCAAATACATATAATACATTTACGGATACTCCTAAGACTAGTTTCAAATCAGAAACTGCATTTGAAACGATAAATGCGTATGATAATGCAATTGTATATCAAGACTATATTTGGTTTACTGTTTTAAAACAATTAAAAGAAAAGAAGGAAAAGGCAGCTATTTTGTTTTTATCAGATCATGGAGAGGAAGTATATGAAACTATTGATTTTTCGGGGCATACAGAAAGTAAAGGAACAAAAGCGATGTATGACATCCCTTTTATGCTTTGGTTGTCAGAAACTAAAAAGAAAGAGAATAACGACTTAATTTATAATAATAATAATAGATCTTATTCTTCTGAAAATTTACTTTATACTATGGCAGATTTAGCTTCCATCAAGTTCAAAGCATTTGATTCTACAAAAAGTATTTTAAATAAAAAATATGAAAGGCCTAAACGTTTATTAATTAATAATGAAGCCTATGAAGACCTTTTTTAAAAATAATTTTAAAAAAACAATACTCTTTTTTTTAGTACTATTTTTAGTGATAATTATAGGTTATTCTGACATGACCTTTTCATTATTATTTAGTTCGAAGATAATGATTCATAGGGTTAATAGTATTGAAAAATTAAATGAAGTAAAGGGCGACTTTATAGGAGTTGAGCTAGATATTATGTACGATTCTATTGTGAATGTTTTTGATGTGAATCATCCACCTGCTAAAAGTATCCATTTAAATCTTGAGGAATATTTGTCAAATTCTAAAGAGAATAAAGAAGTTATGTATTGGTTTGATTTTAAAAATTTAACTCGATTTAATAAAAAGAAGGCTTTGAAAAGGTTAAATGACATAGTATTTAATAGTGGTATTCAAAAAAACAAAATAATTATTGAAACAACACTCCCTGAAAACGCTTCAGTTTTTAAAGAAGCTGGTTATATAACATCTTATTATTTACCACCTTATTTGCATTCAAAAACAAAGGATAGTTTAGCGTATTATATTACTTTAATTAAAACCAAGAGTAAGGAGTATCCTACCGATTATATTTCTTTTGATTATACTGATTACACTATAATCAATAAAAATTTTAAAAATATGAAAAAGTTAACTTGGTATGTGAATCAGCCTATCATTAGAAAAAAAATATTTACCAAATTCAAATTATATTCTATTTTAAGTGATGAAAATGTGGATTATGTATTATTTTCATATTATTCTAAATATGGAGATAGATAATCAATTATCATTAAAATTGATTATCTATCTCTATTTTAATTTTTGGTATAATTAATACTGTTCGTTTTCGTTAGGAAAATCAACTGCTTTTACATCTGTAACGTATTGACTTATTGCAGTAGTCATTTCTTCGTAAAGATTCATATAACGTCTTAAAAATCTTGGACTAAATTCATGTGTCATTCCTATCATGTCATGTAGAACTAAAACTTGACCATCAACACCATTTCCAGCACCAATTCCAATTACAGGAATAGAAATACTTTTTGCAACTCTTTCCGCTAATGCAGCTGGTATTTTCTCTAAAACTATTGCAAAACAACCAATACGCTCAAGCATTTTGGCATCTTCTAGCAATTTTTCTGCTTCTGCTTCTTCTTTGGCTCTAACGGTATAGGTTCCAAATTTATAAATAGACTGAGGAGTTAATCCCAAATGTCCCATTACAGGAATTCCTGCATGTAAAATTCGTTTTATAGAATCTTTTATCTCACTGCCACCTTCTAATTTTACAGCATGTCCACCACTTTCTTTCATAATTCTAATAGCAGAACGTAACGCTTCCTTTGGATCTGATTGGTAACTTCCAAAAGGTAAATCAACTACAACTAGTGCTCTCTCAACAGCTCTAATTACAGACGAAGCATGATAAATCATTTGGTCTAATGTAATTGGAAGTGTGGTTTCGTGACCAGCCATAACATTACTAGCGGAATCTCCAACTAAAATAACATCAACACCAGATGAATCCACAATTTTAGCCATAGTATAATCATAGGCTGTCAGCATGGAGATTTTTTCTCCATTGTCTTTCATCTCTATTAATGTTTTTGTGGTAATTCTTTTATAATCTTTTTTAGCTACTGACATAATATATTAGGTATAGAAATAGGAATTTATTGATTTTGAAATTAAATTAAGTTGTAAAATTAAGATATTCTTAGAAATTGTAACTAATTTTAATAAAAAACTACCAATAGAATGGAACTAAATTTTTTAAAGATGAAAAAAGGTGTGTTGTATTTGTTTTTATTGTCTATTAATTTTTTAATCGGACAAGAAATTAGCCCCAAAAAAACTATTGAAGATTTTTTTGTTGCTTTTCATAAGAAAGATACTATTGTTTTAAGAACAATTTCCCATAAAGAAATTGTATTGCAAACGATTGCAAAAACTAAAGAGGGAAATAATAAAGTGCTTACTGAAAATTATACTAATTTCTTAAAGTCGATTATTGCTATTCCTGTTGAAATGAAATTTGAAGAAAAACTTTTAGATTATACTGTACAAATAGATGGATTATTAGCTCATGTTTGGACACCTTACGAATTTTATATAAATGATAAACTAAGTCATAAAGGAGTAAATTCTTTCACTTTAGTCAAAGAAGCTGATACATGGAAAATAGTTCATATTATTGATACTAGACATAAATAAAATCTTTATAAAATCTTTATATAAAAAGATGTTTCTTTATACAGTCTTTATAATTCCTACTTTACCTTTGTAGTAGTAATTATAAAGACTTTTTTATGCTTTATACTAAGTTGAAACATTTTAACCAATATCTCTTTAGTGTCATTATTATTATACTGGTATCATTGTTGTCTTATATTTTCAAAGAAATTATTGGTTATAAAGTAGTTGCTTTTATCTTATTGGTTACGGTTTCTTTATTAGCTATGTTTTTAAGAATTCTTCCTACTTTGTTGGCTGCTGTTTTAAGTGCAATAATTTGGAATTTCTTCTTTATAGAACCTTTTCTGACTTTTCATATTGAAAATACTGAAGATGTCTTTATGTTTATTATGTATTTTGTCATTGCAATGATTAATGCCGTTTTAACGTTTAAAATTAGACAAATTGAAAAAATTGCAAATGAAAAAGATACTAAACTTAAATCGATAAAATTATACAATACACTTTTAGATAGTTTATCACACGAATTTAAAACTCCAATTTCTGCAATTATAGGTTCTACAGATGCGCTTCAAACAAACAAGACATTATCTGAAACTCAAAAAGAAAAACTAATTGAAGAAGTAGCTACAGCAGTATTTAGATTGAATAATCAAGTTGAGAATTTGCTAAATATGTCTCGATTAGAATCGGGTATTATTACACCTAAAATGGATTGGGTAGATATAAAAGAAATTGTTTTTAAGGCTGTAAGAGATTTAAAAAATAAAGGATATTCTCAAGTAATAAAGGTTGATTCTTCTGAAAATATTCCTTTATTCAAACTGGATTTTGGTTTAACAGAGCAAATAATTTATAACTTATTAAATAATGCTACTTTATATACTCCAGAAAATAGCACAATTTTAGTACATTTATTTAATAAGGAAAACAGTTTATTCATTGAAATTATAGATGAAGGGAAAGGTTTTCCTAATGATGAAATCACTTTAATATTTGATAAGTTTTATAGATTAAAAAGCTCTAAATCTGGAGGCTCTGGATTAGGTTTGTCCATTGTAAAAGGGTTTTTAGAAGCTCAAAATGGAAAAATAACTGTTTCTAATAGGGATGAAGGTGGTGCCAAATTTACCATTGAAATTGAGACTGAAATTACAACTTTTAATAGTATAGGAAATGAATAAACCAAAAATATTAGTTATTGATGATGAAGTTCAAATAAGAAAACTATTAGAAATAACACTTAGTACCAATGATTTTGATGTAAAACTAGTAGAAAATGGTTTGGAAGGCATTCGCTTTGCGGCCACTTTTCAACCCGATTTAATTATGTTAGATTTAGGATTACCCGATGTGGATGGACAAGTTGTTTTACAACAATTAAGAGAATGGTTTTTTAATCCAATTATGATATTATCGGTAAAAAGTGAAGAAGAGGAAATTGTAAAAGCTTTAGATAATGGTGCTAATGATTATTTGATAAAGCCTTTTAGGACATTAGAACTAGTCGCAAGAGTGCGTTCCCATTTGAGAAACCATATTAAAGAATTATCTGAACCAATTATACATTCAAGTAATTTTTACATCGATATTGTATCTAGAATTGTAAAAATTAATAATGAAGAAATTAAACTAACACAGACTGAATTTAATTTACTAGCGACTTTAGCAAGAAATGAAGGTAGAGTGCTTACTCATCATTATTTATTAAAGGAAGTTTGGGGAAAAAGTTATTCTGATCAAACACAGTATTTAAGAGTATTTGTAGCTCAATTAAGAAAAAAAATTGAAAAAGATGCCAATCATCCCGAAATGATTCTTACTGAAAGTGGAATTGGTTATCGATTTATGTTGACTTAAAAAAACCATATTTTATGAAAAACTTGTTTTGCAACACTGATAAAGTGCCAAGTGAAAGAGATTGTTTATCTATTAACAAAGCAATTAAATTATGTCAAACAGTTTCAAATACAGATTGTTGGCTGAAAGAAATTGAAAAAATTAATCAATGCCCCCAAAGAAAAGATTCCCTTGAAAATCAATTAAAGGATTTGTGTTTAGCTGGAGAGAAATTGGGCTTAGTATATGCGTCTCATTTTATTAAAAACTATTATAATTTAAAATTTTAAAATACAATGCCTAAAACATTATTTAAAACAATAAGACGTGAATATTTAAAATTTCACCTTAAATTAAACCCACAACAAAGCCTTTTTTATGGATTCTTTACTTATATGATACTAGGTTGGGCGTTATTATCTTTGCCGATATCACAAAAAGCAAATATTGGCTTTATAGATAATTTATTTACTTCTACTTCAGCCTTATCTACAACGGGTTTAGCGACAGTTAGTACATTTGATAACTATACTTTTTTCGGTCAGTTTGTTATTTTATTATTAATTCAAATAGGAGGAATAGGGTATTTGACTATGACCACTTATTTTCTATTGGCAACGACAAAACATTTGACGCATTGGCATGAAAAATTAATGAAAACAGAATTCACAATGCCACGAGGTTTCTTAATTCAAGATTTTCTAAAGTCAGTTATTGTCTTTACCGTAATAATGGAAGCTATAGGAGCTATTTTGTTTTTCATTGCTTTTAAAATTGAAAATATAGATACAGGTTTTGCTATTTGGAGCAGTATATTTCATAGTGTATCCTCCTTTTGTACAGCAGGTTTTAGTTTATATAACAATAGTTTTGAAGGATTTTCTACTAATACATTTATTAATGGAATTATTACTTTTTTATCTGTTTCAGGAGCTCTCGGTTTTATTGTAGTTACAGATTTATGGAATTATGTAAGAAAAAAAACAAATGTAATATCCTTTACTTCTAAAATGATAATGGGTGGTTTTTTCAGTTTGCTTTTTGTGGCAACTATAGGCACTAAAACAATACTTCCAATATACATAATATAAAAAAGGTCTAAAAAGGTCAATAAAATAAGGCACTCGCAATAAAAACGGGTGCTTTTTTGTATAAAAACAATTCTTCCATAAATAGCCATTAACTACCATTTATATACCATTAAATTAACGTTTAAATTCTATTGAAGTAGAATAACTACCATTAGCACTATAAAAAACGCTTAAAAGTACTCTATTAAAGGATTTTTATAGAGTTTAACCACTATTTAATTAACTATTTAAACAACATTTAAACTTTATTTTATGTAAAAATAAAAAATGTTAAAAACTTCATTTTTAAATAATGGGTAGCCTAATGGGTATCCTAATGGGTAGCCTCAATACAACATTAATTATTTATATACATAACCCCATAATAGCATAAAAAATAATTAAAAAAGGTTATTTTAATTATATAAATATACCCATAATTAACAATTTAATATATGTATAATGTTTTAATGTGTTTAAAATCAATAATTTAGTGTTTTAACTCATTGAATTAATTCTAACACTAGCCTTAATTAATGCTAAAGCTCTTATTTTTTGGATCTTAATATCTTTATCCTGATGGTGTTTATTTTGACTTACTAACTTAACATGATCTTCACCTTTTTCTGATTTTTGAATGTACTTGACTGTGACATGCTCTTCACCATCAATCTCCATACTTACAAGATACATTTCGCCCCAGAAAATACCATCTTTAATATTGTGAATTTGTTTATACATTACAATATCTCCACTTTTTAATAGTGGATACATACTATCACCAGTTACATATATTGCACCATCACATTTAGGAAGATTTGGTATTTGTATATAATCTATTGGCTTAGTTTGCGATGTATCGTTAAATAAAGTAACAATTCCTGCGGTAGCTTCTATATTATACAATGGTATTTGTTGATGATCAGTTATGTTTTTATCAGTTTTTAAACCATAAACAGCACTAGGTTCATTAACCATCATTGAATTTTTAATAATATTACCTTCTCCACTTAGTAAAAAATCTGCATTAACATTTTCGCATTTTGCGTATAATAATTCAATATCAAATGTATTTCTAGTGTACCAACTTGACAATGTTTGAGGCTTAATGCCTAGAAAATCCGCAAATTCTGTATCTTTTTTAAATCCGTAAACACTTTTTAACTCGTTTAAAATCAACGATTTGTTGATTAATTTACTCATTTTGTTTATTTTTTACTTGTTTTATTTTTTTATTACGCATTTTGCGTATATATTTGTAGTATAAAATTGATACAGCAAAGTAATGAAAAAAATAAGATTGCACCCAGACTTCAAGAAAAAACTTGCAGAAGAATTTAATGTTAGTTATCAAACAGTAACTATGAGTTTAAATTATGTTTTTGAAAGTGATAAATCTGATTTAATCAGAGATAGAGCAAAGGAAATGTTGACTGAAGAGGCAAATAAAATAACAAAATCAGTTTAAGATGAATAACCCATACGAATATTATAACAATAAGCTAGGTATAAAGATAAGCTTCCTTATTAGCGATAAAAGCGTTGATGCAGAAAGCATTAAAGTAATTACCTACAATGCGTTATTTAAACGTATGAATTCTGACACATGTACAGAGAAGCAGTTAAGAAGAGCTTCGCTAAATCATGATTCTTTGATAGAATTTAACTCTTTATGTCAAGAATGGAGAAACCGTATAACTGTAAAGTTTGGATCACCAAAACAGGAAGTTAAAAAGAGTTGGTTTGAAGATCATTTTGAAGCTGATAAAAAAGCTTATGATTTCTTTTCTGCTCATACTTATGGAGATGATAATAGAAAACTGCCATTAGATCTTATTGAATTATATACCTACAATGCTTCTGTACTTAATACTGTAATTAAATTAAAAACTAATAGAAAAGCCTACGCTAGAGCTTTAGGAGTTAATAGTTTAAATATCTGGGAAAGCTTAAGTAATGATGTAAATCAATTTAGAAAAGTAGCGCATAAGTTACCAACATCATCAAGAGGTCTAAGAATTCAAGTAAATAATTATTTAAAAGAAGGATATATTTCTATTATTTCTGGAAGGCTACAAAATAAAAATGCTCAAAAAGTGAAAGAAAACGAGCAAATGGCATTATTAGATGAATTACTGGCTAAGCACACAAATTTAGATAATGTTCAAGTCTGTAATATTTATAATACAGTTGCTGAAAGGTTAAACTGGAAAACGATAACCTCTCAAACAGTAGGTAATAGAAAAGAAGAGAAAAATCTAGTAATTCTAGCAGGTAGAAAAGGAGTTAATGCATTATCAAATAAAATGTTAATGCAAAACAAAAGAAAAGCACCTTCAATGCCTATGATTTATTGGACAATGGATGGATGGGATGCAGAATTACTATATCAAGCTACTACAGTAGATAATAAAGGATATTCAACCACTACTTATCATAACAGGTTAAATGTTGTTTTAATACTTGATCCATTTAATAAATATCCAATAGGATATGCAATAGGAGAAAGAGAAAGTCCTAAGCTAATAAAAGAAGCATTGAGAAATGCATTTCAACATACTAAAGAGTTATTTGGTAATTATTATAAACCATATCAATTACAAGCTGATAGATATCAAAAGAAGCACTTAACACCAATGTATGAAGCTTGTACTGTAAAATTAACATTAACGAAGGTTAAGAATGCCAAATCAAAAGTAATTGAACCTTTCTTTAATCGATTTAATAGAGAGTACTGTCAAATGTTTGATAACTGGTCAGGACATAATGTTGATTCAGGTTCAAAAAACCAACCAAATGATGAATTTTTGAATAAAATAAGACGTTCATTTCCTGATAAAGAAGGATGCAGAATGCAAATAATTACAGCATTAGAAGCAGATAGAAGCAAGAAAAGAGAAGCTTACGTAAATAACTGGGAAAATGTACCAAATGAATACCGTTCTGAAATGCTTCACGAAATGTATCTAAAAGCATTAGGAGAAACTACTGGATTCACAAATAGTTTGGAACCTGATGGTTTAAATGTAAAAATTGAAGGTCAAAAATTGTGTTTCGATTCTTTCGATATCAACTTTAGAAAACTTTCACACCTTGAATGGGCTGTCAAGTATGATCCACAAGATACTTCAAAGGTATTAGTTGTAAATGCAGAAAATAAGAAAGGAAAAATTGAAGAAATAGGCACTTATCAGTTCATATTACAAGAAAAATATGTCCAACCTATGGCATTAGCTGAACGTTCAGAAGGTGATGCATTAGAATTAAAATCTGTAAACGATTTCAACAAAAATATAATAAACTACATCACAGAAGAGCGTCAAGAAAATGCAAGGCACTTGGAAACATTATTTCAACGTCCTGAGTTATCAGACACACTTGCTAAATTAATACTAGTAGATTCTAGAGGACAACATAAGGATAGAAAAAGTGATAATAGACTTGCTGAAAAATCTAAAAAAGTGCTAGAGTTTCAGGAAATAGTAGAAACAAAATCAACAAATGAAAGTTGGTTAAACCAACAAAACGAGTACAACAAAAGTAAAATTAACCTAAACGACTATTTATAATGGAATTTTCAACTAAACAGAACATCGTAAAAGCTTTAAAGCAGTACATGGAATTACATCAACTTTCTCAAAGTGATGTGTCTAAAAAATCAGGAGTTCGTAAAGAATATATTAACATCATTCTAAAAGAAGATTCAAATTTCATGTATGATGCAGGAAATAAACAAGGATTAATTCCAGTTCAACATTTTCATGCATTAGCTGAAACTTGTGGTTTTTCAATTGAAAAAAGCTATTGGCAAACTCAACCTACTCCACAATTTGTATCAGTAATTTCAAATTTGAAAGATTCAAAAGAGCATGGTGTTACGAGTGTTTTCTTTGGTGAAACTGGATCTGGAAAAACACATTCGATAGGTGTATTTGCTTCAAAAAATCCACATGACACTTATGTTATAACTGTAGGTAGTTCTGATAACTTGGGAGATTTGATTGATAAAATTATTGATCAGTTAAAAATCACTACTGGAAAAACTAAAAGTGCAAAGCTTAGAGATATTTCAAAGAAAATGAAAGAGTTGAAAGCACAAGGTTATAAACCGCAAATCATTTTTGATGAAGCTGAGTATATGAAGCAACCAGCTTTATGCACAATGAAAGAACTATATGACAATTTACAAAACTATTGCTCTATTGTTTTAGTTGGAACTGATCAGTTAAGAGAGAACCTTGATAAGTTGAGAAAAAGAAACAAAGCGGGAATCCCACAATTTTATAGAAGGATAAAATTTGGAATTAGAGTTATACCAACTATTGATAGAAGTTTTGGTTTGTTCCTTCAAGGTATAGATAAAAAACTAGTCAATTTTTTACAACGTAATTGTGATAATTATGGTGAGCTTCATGATTGTTTAGTCCCAGCACTAAGAGAATCAGATATAAGTGGTGAGCCTTTAACAGTTCAGTTAGTTCGCAAAGTTTTGAATATACCAGATGGAATGTATGAGTAAGATTAAAAAAGCTTTAACCGTTGCAAATATTGTCAACCAAAAAGTAAATAAGATTGATTTTGAAACCATTGCACCAGAGCTTTATCAAGCCTTTGGTAATCCACAAGATAAAGGAGTGTGGTTTATTTGGGGCGGTTCTGGTTCTGGTAAGTCAGGTTTATTATTTGAGTTAGATAAAGCCTTTGCTAAAGTCTTGAAAGTAATACATAATGAATTGGAAGAGGATCTAAATGATGATGATTTTATAGAGAGATATAAACGGATGAATATACATGATGTAGCAGATAATTTTTTAACAAGAGATTATAACTATCAACAAATGTGTGACTATTTAGATAGAAGAGATTCTCCAAAAGTAGTGTCTATAAATTCAGCAACTTATTTTTTTGAGAATCTTGCACAATACTTTGAATTTACAAATAAGTATAAACGAAAGAAGATATTAATCTTCTCAGGCATGGCAAAAGGAAGCAATCCTTATTCAGAGTTAGAAACGAAAATAATGTATGATGCAAATAAGAAGATTTTCACAAGCGGTTACGTAGCATCATGTAAAGGTAGAACAATTGGTCCAAATGGAGGCACATATATAATTTGGCAGGAAGGATACGAAAAACTGCAAGGAACACAAGCAACAACTAATAATTAGAAATTATGGAAAACAAAAACATCATCATGGATTACTTACAGATTTCATCAGAAGAGTATGATGAAAAACTATTCCAAACATATTGGAGCTGGTGTGTGAAATATGGAAAAACACCTATTCACATTCAACAGTTATTTGCAAATGCAACAATAAGCAATTGGTGGGTTATCGAATATGAAAAATTACTAACTCAGTTTACCAATGTAGTGCAATTTCTACCTAAGAAAAAAGATATTTTGGAACATCATTTTTATGGATTTGCAGTTCAAATTTATGAGATATATCCAAAAGCATTAATAGATGCTATACGAAATGACAATTTAAAAAATGAGATCCAAATAATTAAAAATTTACCATTATACCATGCGAACTAAAACTAAAACCCAATTAATAAACAAAAAGAAAGAACTAGAATTTTGGTTACAACACAATCAGAATCATGTAAATAGAACACTGATAGAATCAGATCTAAGAGAAGTAAACCATGAACTCGCAAATTATAAAGCCAATGCTTGATCAAAATGAAATAGAACAAAGATTAAACGAATTGCAAAACGTCCTAGAGTATGATAGCAATTGTTTAGAAAAACATTTCAGTTCAGGAGAAAGGATTGCGATTAACCAAGAGAGAGGCTCGCTGTTTGAACAATTAAACTTTTTGAATGGTATTCAAAAACAGTTCAGACAGCTTGAAGTCTCCAAAGCCTTAAATGGCAAAATAGAATTTGTATTAACTAAAATTAGAAATCTAAGACACAAGTAATGAAAGTAACACATACAACAAAAGACCCAGTTTGGATAGATGAAGCTGGAACACAAATTCCAGTAAATAGAACTACAGCAGTAGAAAGATTGCATGAGCGATTAACTGCTAAATTATTAAAGCAAGCACAAAAAGTAAATCGTGATTTAAGTGCTTTTAAAGATTTAATACAAGAAGCATCTATTGAAGCTTATGATGCCTTTATGAATGATAAAAATGTTTCAAAAGAAACAAAAGGAAATTATACTTGGTACAATTTCAATCGTACCATTAAAATAGAGGTTGCAATTTCTGAACGTATTGAATTTGACGATTTAACCATTAAAGCAGCAAAAGAAAAATTAGACCAGTTTCTTAATGTCAATATACAATCAAAGAATGAGTTTGCAAAAAAAATTGTAATGGATGCTTTTGAAACTCAAAGAAACAAAAGCTTAGATACTAAAAAAGTACTTGGACTTACAAGATACAAGAAGCAAGTAAATGATCCAATGTTTACAGAGGCATTAGACTTAATTGAACAAGCGATACGCAAACCAGAAAGTAAAACCTATTTCCGTATTTGGTTAAAAGATGAAACTGGTAAATACAATAATATTGATTTAAACCTAACAAGTGTATGAAAATAGAAATTAGAACCATACAAAAACTTCAAGAGTATGAAGTTAATGGAAAGAATATTTACAAAGATTCCAATGGAAACTTTGTTGCATGAGAAGAGCTTACAGAAAGTGAACATGTCGCTTTTAGAAATGAATTAAAACGGCAACAATCAAACGATAAATTTTACTCCAGACTATGACAGATAAAGAACTAGAACTCATAAAGCTAGAAGCTATTCAAGAATATTTATACAAGCGTGGAGCAAACGATGAATCAATAAATGACAAAATCAAAGAATTAAAACAAAATGAAGTTGATTAAATCAATTTTCTTTATGAGCATCATCGGGATGATGGTGTTTAGCTCTTGTTCAACTGAGAGTGAAAGTACGCAAGTTGAAAGTTTAGAATTACAAAAAAATTCACAAGCATCAAAAGGCTCTGATTATTCAATCATTTTTTTAAATGGAGAATATCAAATTACTTCTGAACCAGTAAATGCAGAATTAATAGAAGATGAAAATTATCAAAGTATATCTTCTGTTGTATTAGAACAAATTCAAGGTAATGAGTGTAGCACCTGTAGAACCAAATGTAATACTATTGGTTTTTATCAAGCACCAGGAGAAGATCCAGGAGTAGGTATATGGAGGGTAAAATGTTCAAACGGACTACAATATAATGTAGTTTATGGATGCGACCATAGCATATCTATATATTCTGCAAATAGTGTAGTTCAAGTTCCAGATTGTGGTTGGTGGTAAAAACTTAATTCCCTAACGGTTTACTAGATGGGTTCGATTCCCATCTAGGGAGCAAATTTAAAACATAATTATGAAAAGAGAAGCAATTGATATTCCAATGGATATAAATAGAAAGAAAGTTAAATGTTCAATCTGTGGAAAAGAATTTGTAACAAAAAAGTATGAAAATTTTTCAGGAGGTGTTTATGCTAAAAAACATTTATTAAATCATTTTGAAAATCATGAATGCAACTAAAGAACAAAAACGAGCAATAGCCATTCATTCACCCAATAAAGACACAAAGGAAGAGTGGGTACAATGGGCTACAGCAGATGTTAAAAAGACATCAACAAACGACCTCACATTTGACCAGGCTAATATAATATTAGAACAACTAGGTCAAAAGGCACACAAAGCAGAATACTGGGCTGTTTTCGACATAAAAAACCCAAAGCACAAAACCATTCTTTCATTAATGAGACAGGCTCAATGGACAAAGCCTAATGCTAAACATGGTGAAGTTGCAGATATGGATCAACTAGATAAGTTTTTAAAGAGCAATACATCTCCAGTAAAAAAACCACTCCAAAAGATGGAACCATTAGAAGTTGAAAAAATAATAAGTGCCTTAAATGGTATAGTTAAAAGTAAATACAAATGAGGTTAAAGAAAACTAGACAACAAATGTCTAAAAGAGTTCAATTACATAAGGTTATAAAAAAAACAGAAAGAGATCTTTTAGAATATATAAAAAATTATAAAATAGATACAAATGAGAACAATTAACACACTAACGGTTTTGGTATATATAGTATATGCCATTGCAATCTACTTCTTTATAATAGTAGAAGACTATAAACTTTCAAGCATCATTTTAATGTTTGCAGTATTTGGTTTAAACATTTCTTACACGATGTTTAAACAGTATTTAACTGCTAAACTAATGCAGTCAAATAAAGATAAGGAAATGACTAAAATGCTCAACGATTACCAAAAAACTAAAATTCCTAATTGCAAATGTTCAGATCCACAATATTGCGATATATGGTGTGTAGGTAAAGCAAACTAATATGAAACCATGTAAACATACATCAGATGGTTATTGTATTAGAAATGAGAAAGATTACTGCAATTCAGATGAGTGCAAAGGTTGTAATCATACAGACACATCAATAGTAGTTATTGCTGCAGCTGCTAATTGTGAAACTACAGTACTAAAATGCGATGATTGTGATAAAGTTTTAACAAAACCTAAAATCGAGTGTTTATGAGTAAAAATGTAAAAAAATTTGTTTTTCAAATAAAACATACAAAAATACTTTATAGATCAGAAATTATAAATTTCACATATAACTACATTCTTGAAAATGATTTAGTTGTTGATACTTTAACTAATGGGAATTTTACTAGTTACACACAAATTCTTCCAGAGTACTATTTAGTAACAGTAGAATTTTTTGCAAGAGAGAAAACACATGATGAAAAATTAGGTGACCAAATAAAACATTTAATATCAACTTTATGAAATTTTTAATTAAAATATCAGTACCAGTTTTCTTCGTAATAATATGTCATCTTATTTGTAAGGCTGTTAATATAGATTTCTGCAAATGCTCATTAGCTATTGGTTGGTGGTCTTGCTTAGTCTACCAAAAAACAGAACTATACCTAAATAAAGAAAAAAAATGAAAATAGACCTAAAACTAAATAACGATACTCTCATAGCTTGCAACAAGTTATTGCAAGAACTATATAACAATAATATACCAGTCAACGAGCATGGAAAGTTAGTCAAATCTATTGCATTGGATCTAGCTGATAAAATTGATACACGTTGTAAAAAAATAGTAAAGCAAGTTTCAATTTTAGATTATAAAAAACAGCATAAAATAACTTTCAAGTATTATGAAGCTTGGGGATTATATCAAGCACTTAAAGTATTGAATAATCTAAATAATAATGAATATCAAAAGACATTAATTCAATCAGTTATTAACATCTTAAATCAAAAACTATTATGATTTTCAAAATAAAATTTTCCGACAAAATAGAATATGCTCAAGCAAAAGGATGGGCAAATTTATTTGAAGAATATACTTCAGAATATGGTCAAGATGAATTTAACAAAATAGAATGTATTAGTAATGTTTCTGAAACTGAAGCAAAAAACATAAAAATAGTTAATCCTGATTACAATGAAAAAATACCTAATGATGTTAAAGAATTTTCACTCTATGATTTAGCAAGTGGTGATTATTTCTGTATTCTAGGATCAACTGAATGGGATTAGTTATGAACCAAGAAACAACCTATATAATCAGAAGTAAATTAAACGGCTATGTATGGCGGTTTAAATACCATTTAAACGGTTCGTTTAAAAGCTTTGAAATATTAGAAGGAGAATTAAATGCATCACAAGTTCTCTGGCTATTTGGAGGAAAAAAACAAGATAAATTTCAAGAAGGACATTTCCCAATAGTTGAAAGCACAATAAAAGTATGGCAAAGTAAACTAAAAGATAACTTCGAAATAACAATAGAATTACCAGATATATCATTTAATGCACTTTGGAACTTGCATGATGTGAAAGTAAAAAAGGTTCAAGCCGAAAAGGCATATAATAAGTTAAAAGAATCTGACATAATTAAATGCTTTTTAACTGCATCGCCATATGATAGATATGTGCAACGAAAAGGGATTGCAAAATGTCATCTATCAACATTTATTAATCAACGATATTTTGAAGACGATTGGAAAAACGCAAAGTAACTGATAAAGACAGAGAAAGAGTAAAAAAAGTAAATGATACTCTTTTAGAAAAAGGTTACAGTTGGGAAGAAATTGAGACTTTTTGGAATAAATGTATAACTGAAACAAAAGAATTAAGAAAATGAAAATATACTGGATAGATTTATTTTGTGGAGCTGGTGGCACATCATCAGGTATTCACTTTTCAAATACTAATACTGAAGTATTAGCTTGTGTTAACCATGATGTAAATGCAATTGCATCTCATAAGGCTAACCATCCAAATGCTCTTCACTTTACTGAAGATATAAGAGATTTTAAAGTAGTTGCTAAACTAAAAAAAATAGTTCAGGAATTACGTTTAAAACAACCTAATTGTATAATTAATTTATGGGCATCATTGGAATGCACCAATTTTTCTAACGCAAAAGGAGGTCAACAAAGAGATGCAGATAGTAGATCTCTAGCAGAACACATGTATATGTATCTTGAGGCAATCAATCCTAATTATTTTTGGGTTGAAAATGTAAGGGAGTTTATGAGTTGGGGTCCTCTTTGTGAAAATAAAAAACCAATTTCAAAACTAGCAGGTAGAGATTTTGTTAAGTGGATGGAAAAAGTAGAATCATTTGGTTATATCTCCGAAAAAAAAATACTAAATGCTGCCGATTTTGGAGCATGTCAAAAAAGAAAAAGATTATTTATCCAATTTGCTAAGCCTGATTTAGGTATTTCATGGGCAAAACCAACACATTCAGAATCTTGTAATGATGGTTTAATAAAATGGAATCCTGTAAAAAAAGCATTAGATTTTAATATTGAAGGGAAAAGTATTTTTCAAAGAAAAAAACCTTTGTCCACAAACACAATTAAAAGAATCCTAGCTGGATGCAAAAAGTTTATTGCTAAAGGTGAAAATGGTTTTACCAAACAATATAATTCAGGTAATGATTTTCAAAGGGTAAAATCGTTTAATGAGCCAATAGGAACTGTAACTACAAATAATAGATTTGCAGTTGTTACAACTCACTTAAATACGTACTATGGAAAGAGTGGATTACATTCAATAGACAGTCCATCACCAACAATAACAACAAATGATAGGATTGCAAAGATTGATGCATTTATATTGAATCCTTCTTGGTTTGGAAATAGTGGAAGTATCAATAAACCATGTTGCACAATTGTAGCACGACAGGATAAAGCACCTTTATATCTTATTACTTCAGAAAAAGGAAACTTACAAGCACCTATATATGATGTTGATTGTGAAAACACAATTGAATTAAAGAAATTTATGTTAAAACATAATATTTCTGATATAAAACTTAGAATGTTAGTTATTCCAGAACTAAAAAAAATACAAGGCTTTCCAGACAATTATATTTTAATAGGTAATCAAAAAGAACAAAAAAAACAAATAGGCAATGCAGTCGAAGTAAACCAAGCAAAAGCTTTGGTAGAAGATAATTACAATTCACTATATAAAAAATTAGTAGCATGAAAACAATGAAACAAATTAAAAAAGAACAACACAGAGCTAATCAAATTAGTATATATATTGCAGGATGTATTACAGGACTTGTAGTAGCTTATATACTTTTTCTATTAATAATTAAATCGAGATTTTATGATATTATCTTTTTCAACTAAACTAAATGGCAAAGAAACTTACTTTGTTGAGAAGATTTTAAACTCAATAATAATAGAAGCTGAAATAAAAGGTTATGAGGATGAATACTATGGTCAACTAGTATCACAATATATAGAGCCTTTTGTAAAAATTGGATCATACTTAAATTACACATCATTAATAGATCATTGTGCTTTTTTAAAACCAAAACTTCACACCATCAGAGAAGATAATAATAACCGTTGGAAATCAGGTGTAAACATCGACTTTTTTATTAATGTTCGTAAAAAAAACATGTTTCGTTTTGCTCCTAAAATACCAGTTGTAAGTACACAAAGAATATTTATGACTTACGCTCATTCAGACATAATTGAAATTACAGTAGGACAAAAATATTTATATTATCAAGAAAAAGAACAATTAGCTTTAAATGATGAATTTAATAGTTATGAAGATTTTTTTAATTACTTCTATGAAAAAATACAAGCTAATGAAGATAAATGCTTCTCTGGTAAAATAATTCACTGGACTGATCTAAAATATTAATATGGATACAATAGAAGTAACATTTCCTTTAGAGATAGATCCAAATCAGGTTATATATATATTAGAAAGTAGTCTTTCTAAGTTTACAAAATATAACTGTAAGGTTGACTTTAAAGGAATAGAAGAAAATGAAAATATATTTTTTATCTCTTCAAAAGATGGTGCTAACGCATTCTATTTTATAGGTATGGCTGCTTCAAATATTATGCATCTGTTAGATAAAAATAAAAAAAGTTAGTATATATTTGTAATTCAAAGAAAAAATCATTCATTGATTTTATTGTTAGAAATTAGACAGGAAAAAGTGAGAGCTTTGTACACTCTCACTTTTTTTAATTAACATTTAAAACCCATTTAAACATGAAAAAAATTATTTTAGGATTAGTACTATTGTTAACTACAGTTGCTTGCAAATTTGAAGAAAAGCCAAAAACAGAAGCTGAAATTCTTAAAGAACAAAAGGATAGTATTAATAAAGTAAGAGAACAAAAAATAGATTATGCTTTATCACAATTAAAGGATATGATTAAAAAGGACTTGAAAGATCATTCAAGTTATGAAATGGTAGAGCGAACATGGGATAAAAAAGACACTCTAGATGTTGTAAAACTTTTAATAGGTTACAGAGCTTCTAATTCTTTTGGAGCAAAAGTTCAAAGTACTTGTTTAGCCAATTACAATTTAAAGGATGAAACCATAATAATTACAAAACATTATGTAAATGAATAAAGGAAAGCTCACTAAATAGTGAGCTTTTTTTATGGCTTAACTGCTATTGCACAAAAAAATAAATGTTATTACTTTTGTTTAATGACAAAATCAGAACGACTAACCAATAGAAATGAAGCTGTTAGAAAGTTTTTCTATTCTACTCTGGAGAAGAATCCGAAGTGGAAAATATCGGCTGTAATTGAAGAGGTAGCCTCAAAATTTTTTTTGTCTAGTAGAACGGTTGATGCAATTATATCTTATGAAGGCATTTATGCAGATAACGTTAAGAAACAAAAAACGAGTCAATTAAAGCTATTATAATTTTTTTTACTACATTTGTAATGATAAATGCTGAATATGAAACGGGAAGGGTTGTACCTTCTTTAGTAGATTATTCAGCATTTGTTATTTTATTAATACTAAAAGGATATTCTTTTCCATCAATAACTTCTACATTTAATCGATATAATTCACCATTATAGGTAAATTCATAATAATTAAAATCGGTTACACCTCTTGCTTTTTTCTTAGCTAAATTTTGTGATGTTTTTGCAATTAAAGACTCTTCTAAATTAGCAGTACTTTTGAAACTAGCACTTTCACAAATAGAAATAATATCTTTAGCCATATCCTTTAAAATAGGATTTGTAAAGTGATCTGAAATTGATTTAATGTTTTTTCTATATAAAGTAGCAGCACCAGTTTTAAAATTACTTAAACTAATTGTTTTTCCTCCTTGTGGTATCTCTTTTTGTACCCATTCTTTTATTTCATTGTCTTTTAATTTTCTTGCTTCTTTGTTATATAAATTAGCGGTTGAATTCGCACTTTTAATATCTAAATCAGTTAAATCATTTTCATAAGCATTTTTATTAAATATCTTTCCAGTTAATGCAGCATTGTTTTCAAACTCACTTTTTAGTTTAAGTTCTGGAATAGTATCGCTTACCTCTTCATCAGTTTGTTCAATATTACAACGACAGCCCCAATCATTAGGTGTTAAATGTGTTTTCCAAAAAAGATGATTAATAGGCAAAACTAATCCATCCCACGCTTTGTGTTGATCTCTTACTCTTGCATCACCAACCGTTACATATTTTAGGTTAGGATATAGATCTGCATCGGCTTCAAATTGTTTCCATTGCTCAACCATATTAGCCGTTGCAATGGTGTGATCATATTCGGTTCTAAGCCATCTTAAATTATAATCTACATTAAGAGCTGTAGCTACTTCTTTAAATTGAGACCAGGATAAAACTTTTCCATCTTGTACCAATGCATCTTCTAACTGCTTGCGAAAACTAGTTTCTTTAAATGCTGAAAATTGAGCAATGTTATATTTTAGTGAATTGGCTAAATCTTCATCATAAAATTTTGAGGATGCATTGTAACCAATATTTAAACCTTTAGATAAATGATTATAGTAGTATTGCCAAAGTTTCTCCCTGTTAGCTTCAGATACATTTCTATCATCAAATAACTGTCTTGTATAGCTTTCAATTAGCCTACTTAAATCATCATCTTCTTTACTCAATTTTATAGCTTCAGGCTTTTCGTTACAGCAATGAGTACGATAATATAATTTAAGTAGGCTTAAGGCTTTTTTGAATTAGTAGGTTTTTCAGTAGGTGTTTGTCCTGCAACTGGCATACTTTCAATTTCAACACCATAAGTTTGCTCAATATAATCTTGCTTTAAAATGTAACCTCCAGTAATAAGTTCAGTATCAATCTTGATTTGTTTTTCAGGTTCAATAGTTTTTTCAACCGCTATCTTTGCATTATCAGGAATTTTATAACCTAGCAAACGCATTGAAGGAACTACTTGATTATTAAGAAATGAAAGCATTTTCTTTTCATCTGAAAAAACTACTTCACCTAATGTGTTTTCATGCACATTTCCCTGAGCTTTCGATGCTCCATTCTCTGTAGTCATTGTTTGATGTAAAATCAACTTTGAAAGTTCTTTATCTAGAGCTTCAATTTTCTTGAAAAATACATTGAAAGAATCGGTTTTTGTAGTTTCTTTTATATCTACTTCAGTACCCATTGGGAAAACACCATAAGGTGCGGAACCCATTTCCTCAAGCCATCCAGCCACTTCATTTTTAACCGTTTCACTTTGGCTAGCTACTTTTGCAATTCGGATAGGTACTCCAAACAATTCTTCGAATTCATCCCATGAACCCCATGAGTGTCTTTTTAGAATTGTATAAACCGCTGCTTTCTCTAAGATGCCAATATTACTGTAAAAATTAGCATATAATAAAACATCATTAACTTCTGAAACATCAAGAGCTTTATTACCATTAATGTCAAAAAGCAACATTTTTTGTCCAGGAACATACAGACCTCGATCAATAACTTCAGATTCAATAATATTACCTTTTTCAAATTTCTTGTGCCAGATGAATGTTTCACCCAAATAAGTAGATTTATGAGCCTCTTGCAAAGTATATTCAAACCACTCTTTGTCCTTAATTAACTCAGTTAATTTATCATCTTTAACACCGTCAATGGTAAAAATATAATCTTTATTAGTTGTTCTAAGCGTTCTATTTTCAGTTATACCAGTTAGATGCCCATCAAGCATAATATCCTGATACAGTTCTTGCATTGGATAATTTTTAGGTATTTCAGATTGATAATAAGCATATCGTGCAGCCTGCCAGTCTGTAATTTCTTTTCTCCATAATCTTCTTTGCCTTCTGATAATATCAACCATGAAGTTTGTGATTTGATTTATATCATTCACATCAGTAATACTTGCTTTTTTAGCTAGTACATTGCCAGAGAAATTGACAGTACTTTTACCTCTTCTTATAGACTTTATATTTTTACTCATTTATTTAATAATTTATTTAACTCTTTCGTTACTTTATTAGCAATTTTTGAATGTAAATAGGCTGACTTACCTATAAATTGTCTTTTTGTCATTCCATCTAAACCTTCATTGTGTCGTTGTGCATATTCTTTATAGGTATAAAAAGATACTTGACCACTTCCTAAACTTATTCTATATCTGTAGGAATTTCTTAATTTATTACCTCCAGTTCCATGCCCTGTAAGTATAGCTCTATCTTTATTGGAACTACCATATTTATTTAAATTGCCTTGCTTACCTCTTCTACTGGTTCTGTATCTGGTAATATCACGACCTCTTTTATCTTCGGTTTTTCTTTCCTCCCATTTTTGCAAATTATTGTCTGTAAATCCTTCATCTCTAAAATTCTTTTGTATGAAGTTTTTACCTTCAACTCCTATTATTGTAAGCGTTTTTTTAGGCATTTCTTTAGCTGCCAAATCCAAGAGAGCTTGTAATGCTTTTAAATCATTCATTAGAAATGATTCGTATATTTTTTGTTAGATCCAAGTTTTAAGAAACTTGCAGGAGTGTCAGCAGTTCCATCACCATCACTATCAATAATTCTAATAGGTAAAGGAGGTTTAATTTTTCCTTCAGATACTTTTTCTAACCATAACATGGCTTCATCGTAACTTTCCTTTGCCACTTCATTCATAATCTTGCTACGCCTTTTATATATCTCATGAATGACAATAGCTTTTATATGTTTTATCAATGTTCTATTTCGATCATCACCTGTTTTCGCAAAAATTACTTCAGTATCATAATATTGATATAAATACGTAGAAGCTACATCTATGCTTTCAAGAATAATATCCTCAACTATTGCATCATCATTATTTACAATTTTGTTGATTATTTCATCTGTGGCTTTTGTGGTTAATTCGATTTTTTCTAAAAACATATTTAAGGAGTTTGAATGGTTACTTTTCGATTAGTATAAAGTGGATTAATTCTTCTATAAACAAGAGTTGAAAAAGTCAATTTATAACTCATAACTTCACCTAACATTATAGATTCTTCATTTGTCAACTCTATAGGTTTGAAGTAATCGCCTTTTAAAAATTGTATTTTTTCTACAATTGTATCTTGCAAATCAATTTCAACTAATCCATGTTCATCATCTGCAGTTCCATCATGTTGATCTAACCATCCATCTTTAGTGTAAAGAGTAACATCGATAGTAGAATTACCTTCTTGCTTGTTTTCTACCATGCTTTCCCATCTTATGGCTTTAATATCAATTAATACAGCAGTAAACTGAGTAGGATAATTGTCTTTAGGTTGTTTGAACTGATCACGTTCTAAATCAATCAACTCTATCTCTGGAATAGTTGCTAAAGCTTCTTTTAACTTTATGTATATTTCTTTGCGTGGTGTCATACTCTTCTAGTTGTTTTACGTTTGCCAATAAATGGTTTACTAGATATATCTTGACTGGTTGAATAACCAAAATAAGTTCTACCTAGTCTTACTGCATTTTCTAAAGTATCTGGAAAATCATCATGAGCTTTAGTTCCTTTTTCAAATGATAAAATTTGCTCTGATGCTTTTTCCCAATCATGAGTATCTTTTAATTTTTTATCAATTACTAAGAGCTTATTAAAAAAAACATCAGTTAAAGTAGCTTCTATTCTTAAATGTTTATCAGTTGATGTATGATTAGGCAAAGGCACTGATGCATATTTTTCACGTTCTGCAGCAGCTAACCATGAAGGTAAAAATACAGCAGCTTGAGCTACAGATGCATCATAAAAAGATAGTATTGAAATTCCTTTTTTATTATATTCTCTCAACATGGAAAAATGCCATTCCATTGCTTCAGGTAAATCACATTGTCGGCAAAAAACATCTAATAAATACATTTTACCATTTTTTATACCTACAATAGCACATGCTTTATAATCTCCATTTCTAGTATAAGATAAATCCCAATGCGCAATTGCACCATCAAAAATCATTTCTTTAGGAACTGCTTCAAATTTTAACCAGTCAGCTTTAAATAATTTACCTTTCTCAATGGGGTTATTATAATCTTCACGTTGTGAGGTATAATAATCAGTTTTACTATTAATGTTTTTTATATCTTTTCTTGATAACCTCTGGTACCATGTTGGATTACCATTTGCATCTGATAAATTAACTACCATCTCATCGAAATGTTTTGATTTTTTAAAAGCTTCTTTTATTCCATCCAGAATACCATTTTTAATAATGTAATTATTTGGAACAATTAAACGACCTCTTCTTAAATGAAAAGCTTTTACTAAATCTCCAGTAATTTTTTCAACATTCTCATTTGTTAGAATTTGGTTTTTAGCTTGTTTTCTATCTTCACAGTCATCTAATGAAGTAAAATCAATTCTATATGGTCCTGAACGTAATCCTCTAAATGGTTGATTTAATCCCAGTGCTATAAATTTTCTACCATCATTTGTGTCAAATTCACCATCAGACCAATTACCATAACTGACTTGCATTCCAAAATCTTTAATATACCTTTCATTATATTGTAAATGAGTTTGTAAATCTGACAGTAATATTTTTGCAAAATCACCATTCCTACCAACTAATAAACCAAAGAAAAGCTCATTATTTTCTTTCAGGTGACAAACATTTCCAACATTTGTATGAATAGATTTTGCAGAACCCCTGTACCACTTTCTCATTTGAACTATAAAAGGATCTGCAAAGACTTTTTCGTAGGAACTTTGATGAAAATCAGCGCAAGGAGCATCTGCTAGAGAATGTGATACACCAACTCCAAAATAATAATCAAAAAACTTGATATAGTTTTCAGGCTTAAGTAAATAATTAATTCTTTCTTCTTGCTGATCACTATTTTCTTTGATTAATGAATTATATGTTAATTCTTTAATCATTTTAGATTTTAGTTTGAACCGTTCTAATGCCGTTTTAAATTCTGTAGCTGTCATTAAATTAGAGTTTCTATATAGTTGTCCTGCAAAAGCCTAATTTTCTTAAGTAATTCAAGATTAGTATCTCTTTTCTGTCCTTTAGATTTAGCAACTAAATCAGTAAACCAATCAATAAAAGAATCAAAAGCTTCCATAGAATAGACTGCTTTTTTCTTATTATCATCCATTCTTTCCCATGCAGCTGCTAATTTGGAAATATCATCAGGTTTATAAGGCATTGATTTCCCTGATTTTATAGCTGCTATATTTGAACGAATCATTGATTTTATTTCATTTGGAGATATATTTTGCAATTGCTTTTCTTCATCCCAATTGAATTTTTTACGCCAAGAATTTAATGTTTTTACACCTATTCTAATTGTTTCCATTTCAGATATAGACTGTAAAGAATAACCTCTAATAAACAAACATTGGGCATCTTGAATTTTTCTATCTCTCTCTGTGTTTTTTAACCTTCCAGTAGAGATGCCTTTTTCATCATTTTCTTCAACTATTGGAATGTTATTTTTATTTGTAGTAGCCATCTATTGTTAAATTACCGTTTTCTTCAAATTTCACGTTGTTAATTTTCATGCCATCATATTCAAGATTTTTCTTAATATCAATTAAGAAGCTGGTATAATCATCATCGTTTAACATGCCTTCTAGTCCTACTCCAAGTTCAGGAAACTCTTTAAATTCTCCTTTGTTTGCAAGTAAGATATGTTCTTGATGTTGATTGTCTGATAATCCTGTGTTTAGATCTCCATTACTAAAATCTAAATCTCCATTACTGTCTAATAATATATCAATCATTAGACAAAATTCGACTAACAAAAGTTATTGTAAAATTTCTATTTCAAAGCTTGGGAAAAACATGTACAACCTTTGTTTAATGAGGGTACAACGGTTGGATGACTATTTTTTTACTACTTCAAAAACGCACAATTTTGTCATCAATAAAAACAAGAATCTAAAATTAATACATGACACATGACTTTATAATTAGTACTGAAAATGTGAATGAATACGGATATCGCATTCTGACATCTGGAATAGACTATAAACAGTATATGCGTAATCCGATTGTGCTATTTATGCATGAGCGGGAATATAATAAAACTGAAAAGCAAAAAGGAAGTGCTGTTATTGGTCGATGCATCAAAATTTATAAAGATGGAACTGATTTAAAAGCCACAATTGAATTTGATACGGATGATGAGTTTGCCAAAAGTATTGAGGGTAAAGTATCACGTGGATTCATTAGAATGGCTTCAATATATGCTGAGCCGAAAGAATCTAGCTCAGAACCTGAACTGATATTGCCAGGACAAATGTATGAAACCATAACAAAATGTAAACTAGTTGAAATATCAATAGTTGACATTGGAGGCAATGATGACGCACTTAAGTTATCAAAAGGAAATAAGCAGATGCTTACCAAATTAAGTTTGAACACAAAAAATAAAAATATGTCAAAATTAGGAATGATTGCCCTTGCTTTAGGTATAGTGGCAGAAAGTAATGAGGATGCAGTTTTAACTAAAGCAACTGAATTAAAACTAGCAAAAGAAAAAACTGATCAGGAGCTAACTGCTGTGAAATTAGAATTAAGCAAAAGAAAAACTGCTGAAGCTACTAGTTTGGTTGAAAAAGCGATTGCTCTTTCATTACTTCCAGAGAGTTTAAAAGAAACTCAAATAAAAGCGTTTGATGCTGATTTTGAAGGACAAAAAGTGATTCTTTCAAAATTGATTTCTGACAAAGAAGCAGAAAAAGGTTTAGATGCTGATCAGTCAAAAATTAAAGATGTCATTTTATCAGGTAAGTCTAGTAAACCATCAGGAAATGATACTAAAGAGACTTTTGACTATTTGCAAAAATTTGATTCTATCAAACTTGCTAAAATCAGAAAGGACACTCCAGAAGTTTATGAAAAGTTAGCACAGGATTATGCTAATGGAGTAAGACACAAAGAATAATAATCAATCATTTAAAAAAAGATACACATGGCAGGTTTACAAAAAGAAATATGGATTGCTGGTATTCAAGAAAATCCAGTTCCAGACAATAGTTTTGTTTTGGCATCTACTGATAAATCAGAGTATGTCGAAAACAACAAACTGCATTTAGCTGAGGCAGGTATAGAACCTGCAGTTTATGAGAATTACTTTGCAGGAAGTGAAACGGATTTACCTCTAGCAACTATTACTGATATTCCTAACGAGGTTGTTTTAGCGACTTATTCAACAGAAAGAACTCGACACAGAGAGTTACAAGAAATTGAATTGCAGTATAACAAACGTATGTCTGTTATCAATAGACATAAAGTTGCTTTAGGTAGAAATATAGGTGTAAGAGCGGCTTTTGCATGGGCACCTGCTGTAGATAATTCAACAAATAAGATTATTGAAGTAGGAGCTGGATCTATCATAGATGCAATTATTGACATGCAAGCATTTTACAATGGTTTAGACATGTATGACAATTTACATATTTGTTTGACTGCTGATCACATGGCAAAAATCAAAAAAGAGAATAAAGTTCTTTATAAAGAGGTTTTGTCAACTAAAGAAATGTATGGTTTCAAAGTTCATAGAAACAACAAAAATGCTATTTACACCAGTTTAAATGCTAAAAAAGCTTTTGGAGCTGTTTTAGAAGCAGGTGATAAAATTTGCTCATTTACATGGTCTTCTGATGAAACATTTAGATGCTTTGGAGACGTAAAAATGTATGAAACATTATCATCTGCAGCTTCACAAGCTGATGAAATTTCATTTGCTCAAAGAGCTTTAGTGGGTAACATTCGTGCAACTAATCCTAAGTATTTAGGAGCAATCTTAGACTAGTATGGAAAAAACAGAAACAACCACACCAGTAACTGGTGTGGTTTCAAAAAAAGAGTTTCAAAATAAAGCAATCGCTTATTTTGAAAAAAACAAGAACTGTAAAAAGCTACATATTACAGCTGATGGACAAATGTTTGAAAACAAATATTTTTCAATTCAACATTCTATCACTTTAGATAGTAAAGAAATTGAAAGCTTTGAAAATACTAGAGAAGCTCCAAAAGTGGAAACGCCTGAAGCTCCAAAAGTAGAAACACCTGAAGTTCTAAAAGTGAACACTACAAAAGTAGATAAATCTATTTCTGGTCCTGCTGCAACTCAAAAAGACAAATAAATTATGAGAAAAATAAAGTATATAGCCGTTCATTGTACAGCTACTTCTCAACGTACGAGCATTAGCGCAATTCAAAGCTATTGGAAAAATCAGTTAGGTTGGAAAATGCCTGGCTATCACTTTATTATTCTACCTAATGGAGAAGTAGTTCAATTATTGAATGTTGAACTTGTGTCTAATGGTGTTAAAGGTTACAATTCAAATTTAATTAACATTGCTTATATAGGCGGTGTTAATGATAAAAATGAGCCTATAGATAACAGAACCATTGAGCAAAAGGCATCAATTCTAAAACTCTTAAAAGAGCTTAAAAAACAATATAAAACAGCTAAAATTCAAGGGCATAGAGATTTTCCAAAAGTCAATAAAGCATGTCCTTCATTTGATGCAAAAAAAGAATATGAAAATGTATAAAACACTGTTGTTACTCATGTTGTTTATTAGTTGTTTGTTTATTTCCTGTCGAGCAAAACGACAGGAAATTACAACCAAAGAAACAAATAATGAAATTATTAAAGAGCAGTCTGTCACCTATAAGGATACAACCTTATATGCTCCAAAAGCAGAAACAACTTTAAATATTCCAATTTCTAATTTAGGATTTAAACAGGATTTAAACACTATTTCAAAGCCTAAAAAATTTACTCAAAAAAACGCTCAAGCTAGTATTGATGTTTCAATAGATAATGATCAATTGAAGATAACAGCCACATGTGATAGTGTAGCATTAAGAGCGAAGATAAGGAGTGAAATAGAAAGGGAATTTTCAAACAAAAGCAATTCAGAATTATCGGAAACTAAAATAACAAAACCTCCTAATGTATTACATACAATTTTTACTTTCATTATAGGATTTGGACTTTGTTATTTGCTTAAAACTTTCAAAATAGTATGAGTTTACCAAACATAAAATTTAATATTTCTAAGAATGGCTTAGGATTATTACAAGCAGCAATCGAAAAAACACCTGGACTAATTATTACAGGAGTTACAGTTGTAGGAACTAATAAAGTTACTGAAGGTTCGGTTTATCAAATCTTTTCACTTGAAGAGGCTGTAACGCTTGGAATTGAAGAGGCAAACGCAAATGCATTTGCTTATAAACACATCAAAGCATTTTATGATGTTGCATTAAAAGGTGCTGAATTATGGTTTATGGTTGTTCCTGCAATGGTAACACTTCAGGACATGGCAGAATTAACAAATGAATATGCTACTAAATTGCTAACAACATCTGCTGGTGCTGTTAATATATTAGGATTTTTAAAACAATCAGGAGTTGGTGAAACAATTACAGATGGTTTAGATGAAGATGTTCATTTAGCAGTTCCAAAAGTTCAAGCATTGTGTGAAGATTTTGCTTTACGATATTACCCAGTAAGAGCGATTTTGTCAGGTAATAAATTTAGTGGTGTTGTAGCTGATTTAAAAGATTACGAATTGCAAACTTATAACAAGGTAGCCATCTTAATTGCTAATAACGATGCAAGCTCTGAGGCTTCAATAGGTTTAGCACTTGGAAGGATGGCTTCAATACCATCACAAAGAAAAATCTCTAGAGTTAAAGATGGATCTGTAGAAGATAGTTTTGCATACTTCACTAATGGTGAGCCTGTAGAAACATTGAATACAGCTTGGGATGCAATTTCTGACAAGAAATATATTTTCTTGAGAAACTTTGCTAGACGTTCTGGTTATTACTTTACTGGAGATACTACTCTAACAGCTAGTAATGATGACTTCAACTCATTAGCTCGTGGACATGTAATGGATGAAGCTGTTTTAATAGCTTATAATGTTTTAGTTGAAGAGTTATCAGATGAAGTTCCAGTAACTTCTTCAGGAACTATCCAACCTGCAATTATTAAAGGTTGGCAAAACGCTATTGAGCGTGAAATTACAGATTTAATGGTAGAAACAGGCAAACTGTCAGCTGTTAAAGCTTTGATTGATGAAACACAAGATGTTTTAACTACGAATAATGTAAATATTGATTTGCAATTATTACCAGTAGGTTATAGCGATTTCATAACGGTAAACATTGGATTTACCACTACAATAGAATAATATGCCAACATTTAGTAGTAAACAATATTCATGGCCAGATTTGTCTATTTCCATTGGTGGGCGAATTTTAGAAGGAATTACTGAAGTAGAATATACTGTAAAACAGGATAAGGAATTTTTACGAGGTCGTGGTGCGAAACCACACAGCTTGACAAAAGGTAATAAGTCCTATGAGGGTAAAATTTCAATCTGGCAAAGTGAATATGAAGCATTGGTTCAAGATTCTCCTAATAAAGACATCTTAGATCTGGAATTTGATATTATTATTAGTTATGCTCCCAATGATGGAGGACAAACTGTAACTGATGTTTTATCAGGTGCTCAATTTACAGAAGCAAAAAAAGGAATGAAACAAGGCGATAAAAATATGATTATTGAATTACCAATTATGTTTTTAGACGTTAAACCACAGCAATAATGGAGTTATCATTTGGACAAAAAGCAGTAGGTATTGTAGTAACTCAAGGACTCGAATCAGCACAAATTGATGAAGTAACAACTGTCAAAATGCAGTTTGCAAAGATCATTGATTTAATTAATTCAAAACCATCAGAAAGTTATCTAGCTAATACTTTAAAAGGAATGGCAATAAGAGCATGTATTACAGCTTCAGCTGCTACAGTAAGAATTTTAGTAAATAAAGATTAATAACAAAACCATCCATAGTATGGATGGTTTTTTTTTAAACAACAACAAAATGACACAAGAACAAATTAACGAGTGGAAAGAAAAGTATGGAGGCGTTTATGAGCTTCCTGTAGAAGACAAAACGGCTTATTTGCGTGAGCCAAAAATGAAAGATTTTAAGCGAGCTTTCACAGCTATGCAAAATGATGGTGATTTAGCATTCGGAGAAGAAATGTTAAACTCACTATTTATTGGAGGCGATGAAGAGGTGAAAACTAACGATGATTATTTTTTACCAGCTAGAAAAAAGCTAATCAAATTCTTCACATTTGAAGATGCTGAAATTGAAAAAAGAGGTAAAAAAATTATTATTACCATAGGTGAAGCAATTTGTACTATTAATCATATCACAAGAGAAGATATAAAATGGGCTGAAAGAAAAAACCCTTCAGGTAAACCATTTGTAACTCAAGAGAAATTATTTGAGCGTGTTTGCATTGAAAAATCAGCAGAATTTGATAATAGAGATTTAGCAGAATTCCGTTTTCCACTTTATCAAGCAATGGAAGAGCTTCAAAACAAAAAAGTAGCAACGCTAAAAAAGCTTTAACAGAGTTTATCATTGATACAAGTGATAGCTCTGGCTTAGATATAGCTGAAAATATTAATATTAGAATATATGATGCATACTTAAGATATTATATGCACATACAAAATCCTGAAAAACTAACAGATGAAGAATGGTGTGAAAATGTTCAAAACCTTCACTTCATTAGAACTGTTGAAAAAGAATCTAGCCAAATAGAATAATCATGAATGCATACGAATTTATAGTTAAGATGAAAGATGTTGCAAGCTCTCAATTGAGAAGCTTGGCATCTTCTGTTGGTATAACTGATAAAAAAGTAGATGAACTAGATAATTCATTTAAAAAGGTTGAAAACACTTCTAAAGGTTTAGGTAATACTTTAGGAAAATTAAGGAGTGTTTTAGCAACTGTTTTTGCAGTAGCTGCTATTTGGTCATTTACCAATAAAGTTATAGATGCTCGAGCTGAATATGAAAAGTTCAATGCTGTTTTAGCCAATACTTTTCAATCAGATAAAGTAGGTGCTGCAGCATTAAATATGCTTACAGATTTTGCCACAAAAACACCTTTTCAATTGAATGAGTTAACAGGTTCATTCGTTAAACTTGTTAACCGAGGCTTTTATCCTACTTATGCTGAAATGACAAAGCTAGGAGATTTAGCAGGCTCACAAGGTAAAAGCTTTGACCAGTTAACTGAAGCAATGCTTGATGCTCAAACAGGTGAGTTTGAACGATTAAAAGAATTTGGTATAAAAGCTTCTAAATCTGGTGATATGGTAAAACTATCATTTAAAGGTGTTACAAAAGAAGTTAAGAATAATGAAACTGCTATTCGTGAAGCATTACTTCAATATGGACAATTGCCAGGAGTAGCAGGTTCAATGGAAGTAGTGTCAAAAACTTTAGGAGGTCAAATTTCAAATCTTGGTGATGCCTGGAATAGTTTTCTTGTGCAAGTAGGCGGTGAAACTGGAGGTATTTTCACAGGTGTAATATCTATTTTAAGTATGGGATTGCAATTCTTATCTGAACATTTACCAGTCATCTCCTTATACTTTACAATAATGTGGGAAACTATTTCACCTGTAATAGAAGCTTTGAGAAGTTTAATTAATGTTGTATTTGGATTTTCAACAGCTTCAAATGCCTTAAAAGTTTTTGGAGATATAATGACATGGGTTCTAGTCGGTCTAGATTGGTTATCTGTTGGACTTGTAACTGTTATTGGATGGCTTGAACCATTTCACGAAATAATCAAGGTTGTAGCAATTGCATGGGCGGCTTTAAATTTAATTTTTGCATTATCACCTTTAGGCTGGATAGTTCTTGCAATTATGGCAGTAATAATGGTTATTGGTATGGTTGTAAAATATACCTCTGGTTGGGGTGAAAGTTGGAAACATACTGTTAATGGTGCTAAGTTTCTTTGGCAGGCATATACTGATTTTGTACGAGCAAATTTCAACACATTAGTAAATACCTTGATGATTGGAATTGATAAGATAAAACTTGGTTGGTATAGCTTCAAAGAAGCTGTAGGTATGGGTGATAGTGCTGAAAATCAAAAGATGATAGCCCAAATTAGTGCCGATGTTGAAGCTCGTAAAAAATCAATACAAGATGGCTACAAACAAATGGTTGATTCTGCAAATAAGGCAAAAGAAGAATTTAGTCAAGTAGGTATTACTGTTGATACTGATGGGATTAAAAAGGATTTTGCTGCACTTAAAGAAAAGTTCAACGGTGCTGGAGCTGGAAGAGATACAAGTACAACAGCTTATGATGATTATTTAGCCAATAATAAAAATGGTAAAGGTGCTGGAGCTGATGGAACTGGAAAAGGAAAGGATAAAAAAGATACTATTGTTTCAGGCGGTTCTAAGATTACTCATATCACCATTAATATTGAGAAGCTTCAGGAAGATACAAAAATATATGTTGACAAAACTGAAAGAGGTGTAGAACAAATGGGCGAAAAAATTCAAGAAATATTATTGAGAGCTGTTAATAGTGTTAATCAAATGCAAACTAACTAATGGCAGAATTTAACATCAAACAAATATTAATTCGTGCTGCTCTTGATTATGTAGGACCAGCATTTCCAGAATGGTACAAAAAGAATCAAAAGAAATATGGTTTGCCAGATTTGCGAGGGATTAACTCGAAGCAATTACTAGGTTATAAGTATTTCATGACTGTTAAGTTAGGTTATAGAGGTCGTGTTTTCACACTTCCAAATGAGCCACTTGTTTCTATTGGATTAGCAAAAACTATTGTAAAGACAGTTACAGTAGGAAAAAATAAAAAAGGAACTGTTAAGGAGTACATAAATACTGATGATTATGTGATTACAATTAAAGGTTTGTGTATGGATCTGGTTAATATAGGATTATATCCTGCTGATCAGGTAGCAGAACTTAATGATCTTACAGAAATTAATGATGCCATTGATGTTGTTGACAATGCTTTTTTTGAATTGTTTGGAATTAGAAGATTAGTAATTGAAGATATTCAATTTGATGAAATGATAGGAGAAAGTGGAATGCAAAAATACACAATTAGAGCTTTATCAGATACCGATTTCTTTGCAGATTTAAACGAAAAAGACCAGACTAAAATTAACTTATTAGCATAATGTTCATACTAGAAGGAAAAGCAGAAATAGGAGATTATATTTTCAATGCTCTTAATGAGGTTGAAATCACTAAGTCTGTAGAAGAGCTTGGAGATACAGCAGTAATTAAAATTCCTACAGCCTTTAAGGTTAAACAAAATGGTCAAAAGTTGTTTGTTGAAGATGCTATTAAAGTTGGCGATGCTGTTAAAATTACTTTAGGATACCAGGATAAATATTCAGGTGTAGAATTTACAGGATTTGTTAAAAAAATCAGTCCTAAAATTCCAATAGAAATACATTGTGAAGATAATTTATGGCTTTTAAGAAGGAAAAATATAACTAAAAGTTTTGAGCAAACAACCATGAAGGAAATATTAAAAGAAGTTGTAAAAGATACACCTATACAATTAGCTGATAATATTCCAGAGGTAAAACTAGAAAAGTGGATAATTAACAATGCGAATGGAGCGCAAGTTCTAGAAAGTTTTAAAAAAGATTTATTGATGAGCGTTTTTATTGATGATGATGGAAAGCTTTACTGTGGATTACAACAATTAACAAATGTAGCTCAACCAGTTGTTTATGATCTTAATTATAATTTGGTTGAAAACAACCTTGAATTTAAAAGCAAGGAAGAGCGAAAAATAAAAATTAAGTACACCTACATTGATAAAGCTAACAAACGCAAAAGCATAGAGGTTGGTGATGCTGATGGTGAGCAAAGAACTTATCATACAACAGTCATTTCAGATGAAAAAAAGCTAGAAGAAATGGCAAAAGCTGAAATTGAGAAATTGAAATATGATGGTTTTGATGGTAATGTTAAAAGCTTTCTCATTCCTTATTCAACTAGAGGAATGAAAGCTAAGTTTATTGATTCAGAACACCCAAATAGAGAAGGAAACTATTTTATAAAGAAGGTTGTTACAAGTTTTGGAACTTCAGGAGCACGTAGAACTGTAACAATAGGAGCTAGATTATAATGGAATACGATAAAGAATTACAAGATGCATTTAGGAACTTAGGAAAACGTGATGTTGATACCTTTCCAGCTGATGTTGTATCAGTTGATAAAATAAAAGGCACTTGTAATGTCACAGATGATAATTTAACATTTACAAACGTTAGACTATCATCTGTAATTGATAGAAATAATAAAAAGTTTTTTCTTTTTCCAAAGGTTGGAAGCTCTGTTTTAGTTTCTCCCATAAATGAAGATCTAAAAAACCTTTATGTTGAAGAGTATTCAGAGATTGAAAGTTTAGAGTTAGTAATAAGTACTGTTGAATTTAAAGTTGATCAAGATGGTTTTCTCTTGAAAAAGGAAAATGAGACCTTAAAAAAGCTGATTGAAGATTTAATAACAGCGGTTCAAAATATGAGTTTTGCAGTATCGACACCATCAGGATCAGGTACTACAACTACATTAATAAATTTAGCTGAATTTACAGCTGTTAAAACGAGGTTTAATCAGTTTTTAAAAGGTAATTAAATGGCAATTTTAGAATTTTTAAAGGATTATATAGGTGAAGCAATTGCTCTATTTCTTGGTGGGTTAATCAATTTTATTTTTAATAAGCGCAAAGAAAAAGCAACTGTAACAACTACTGAGATAGAAAATGGTTCTAATGTTGTTAAAATGTATAAGGATGCCTTAGATGATTTGCCACCTAGATATGAAAAAAAGTTTAATGATTTAAATGAATTATTTGATCAAAAAGAACGAATTCTAAAAGAGGAAATTGATTTCTTAAAAAAAGAAAGAGATCTATGGAAAAAAAAGTTTAATGATTTAAGAAGAGAGTATATAAAATACAAACAAGAGCATCCATGATAATTGTAAAACATAATCAAACATTACTTGACATTGCTTATTACCAAAGTAATAGCTATCTAGCTGTTATTGATTATGCTTTTGTAAATAAAATAGCAGTTGATGAAGTATTAATTCCTAATCAACAATTGATTGAAGCTCCAGTTTTCAATTATGAAAGTGAAGTAACTCTTATTAATCATAAGATTGCCATTCCAGAAGATTATAAAGTTTCAGTAAAACAAAATCAAAATTTATGCGATATAGCAATTCAAGAAACTGGAAGTATTTTTTCATTGTTAGAAGTAGCTTACAACAATAGGTTAAGTTTAGATGTTGAAGTGCAGCCAAAAACTTTAATTAGTAACAAAACAAATGCTGAATTCTATGATGAAGATATTGCTTCTTTCTTTAAAGAAAAGAGCATTATAATAGCAACAAAGGACAAACAAGAACTCGTTAATTATTCGTTACCATTAGGTTTCCCAATTAGTTTTTAATATGACATTTACAGAGATACAACAAAGCATTTTAAATGCAAAAGCATCGGCTACAGAGTTAAACGCATTGGAGGTTCTAACGACCAATGAGCAAACTGTTAATTCTGCAAATTCTACTAGTAAAGTAGCAATTTGGCGTTTGTGGGTGTGGATATTTTCATTTGCCATTTGGGTAATGTATCAAATCGTAAATAAAAACGCTCTCAACTCACGCCCGCAAAATTTACCAAATTTCAGGCAAACAATCTTGAATTTTAGAGATGGTTTAAACTTAGTTTGGAAAGATGGTGCTTTCAATTATGACTTAACAGGAGTTGTAGATGCTGAAGAAAGATTAATTATTGACCGTTGTGCTGTTTTAGAAAGTAATGATGGTGAATTAGTGGTAAAGGTTGCTACTGATAATGCAGGAGTATTAGAACCTATTACAGAACCTCAAAAAACAAGATTGTTAGACTACATAAGACAAATAAAAGTACCAGGAGTGAGAATACGTTTAATTAATGAAGTAGCCGATAAATTAAAGATTGATCTAACCGTTTATGTAGATCCATTAATTATTGATTTGAATGATGGTAAATTATTAAATACAACAGATACTGTTTATCCTGTACAAGATGCTATTAATGATTATTTATCAAATTTGGAGTTTAATGGTGCATTTGTGAATGACTTTTTTAGAAGTAAAATAAAAGAAGCTGAAGGAATTAATCTAGCAGTAATTGATTCAATACAATGGAAATATGCATCATTTCCATTCATATCATTTAATGAATTTAAAGTGCCAGAAAGTGGCTATTTCAAAATAGAAGAGACAGATTTAAACATTAACTATTTACCGTATGTTTTGGTTAACAACTAACTTCATAGAATTGATAAAACAACTTATGCCTACTTTTTTACGTAAGAGTAAGCATATAGCACTTTTGAGTTCGTTTGTGACACCATTGCAGAATGTTCATGATGAATTACTTTATCAAATGCAACATGATGGGCGAACCATTTATCTTGAAAAAGTATTGAATGATCATTTTGAAGTTGTTGGATATAGTCATCAGAATCATGAAATGACAAAAACAATTTATATTGAAGATGTAGCAGAACCTGACAAACTATATATCTATCAAGATGAAGAAATAGAAGATACTTTTATTGAAGATGAACCTGATAGTGAAGATGATTTGTTTTTAGATGCTGATGGTGAGAATACAACAGCCTTTAGTTATGTCATTTTCATACCTGATACTTACATATTTTCAGAACCAAAGATTAGAGCATTAATTGATATTTACCGATACATTGGTAAAAAGTACCAAATACAAACATACACATTATGAAGTATATAGATTTTACACAAACAGGAGGTTATAGGCTAAAGCAGAATACTCTTGCAAGAATGCAGGAAGCTTATTTTCAACTTTTACATGCATTCATAACTTATTTAAAAGTTCCATCTTCGGGAAGTTATATTATTTCAGGATGTGAAATTTCTGGAGCTAATATTACAGATGGTATTTTATACATTGATGGTGATTTATGCGCATTTTCACAAACTGCAGGAGATCTGACTACAAAAATTCAAAAGATTGAATCTGTAGAATCACTCTCATTTAAAAGTGGTTTAAATCTTCCTGTTTTCAGAACTACAAGTGCAACTACTTCATTAACTGAAGGTATTGAATTAAGTGCATTTACTCGTTTAAACGTGGTTCAGGATAATAATTATGTACACACAGATAATAATTTTACAAATGCATTATTAGCGCATTTAAACAGCATTGAAACGGGAGCTGAAGTAAATGTGCAAGCAGATTGGAACGTGATAAATCCAAATTCTGATGCGTATATTAAAAATATACCCAATTTGCCATTATTATTAGATAAAGGAGTTATAATAATAGGAGATGTATATACAAACGAATCAGTGCAAAATATACAGGTGCCTATTTTGCACCAAGAGGATAATGATTATACTGTGATTGTGTCATTTGAATCAATTACTAATAATGCAACAGAAGCAAATTATACAACGACGATGTTTTATACTGTTTTTGGAAAACTACAAGATAGTTTTAGAATTTATTTACGTGAGTCGAGTAATTCAACTCAATTTTTACGAATTAACTGGATGATTTTAAAATAATAAAAGATGAACTTTAAAGCAATTGAAATAATCGGAAAGCCATATATATATTGGCAAAGCACTACTGAAGCTCTTGGAGGAATTGTAATTGATGAATCTGCAATTCCAGTCAATGTGTTTGGAATTTGTCCTTTGAAAATTGTAGCAGGAGAACTTGTTGATAGAACTGCTTTAGAATTGAGTACTGCTGAGGATGAGTATAATTTATATACATTTCTAAATGAACAAGCTGATAAACTTAATGATATTAATTCAGGAACGTTTACTTATGATAGTCAAACGTTTCCAATGGATGAACGCTCAAGATTGTTCTATTTTTCAATAGAAAATTCATTATCTAATGAAAAAGCAATGACTACTACTGGTGAATTATACTCATTGCTAAATGCGAACATTCCAGCCTTTATAACAGCTTATAAAACTGCATTACATACACTCTCACAACCTGATGTATAATGAATATAAACGAAATTGAAATAAAAGTTGATAGTGCTGAAAAGTTAGCCTCTGTAGCTGGAAAGCCTACAGAGAATTTTCTCTTTGCACCAGAATTTAATGCTGTTGTTGATAAGACAAAAGAATTAGATCTATTAGTAAATAAAGATTCAATAGTTACTATTGGCAATGATTCTGTAATTGATAATGATTATACCTATAATAATTATGTGTGGAGAATAAATGGCAATCTTTATAATAATTTAGATAGTTCAATAGTAATAACTATTAATCCAGTTACAGCAGGATTTAAACGAAAAGACATTAGTTACTTCGATACCAATAATCTAATATTAAAACTTGAAGGCATTGAAACTGATGGTGATATAGTTGAAAGTCCAACTTTACCTCCAAATTGTTTATTATTCAAAACATACGATGTTAATGATTCTGGAGTAACTCCAGTTGATGCTTTGATAGGTTCTGATTTTGTAAAAAAGGAATGGTCTAACTTTTACGCTTATGCTAATTCTGGATCTAATCAAGTTTTACCACTAAGACCAAATGGTATTGCCAATTATACAGTTACGAATTCATTATTAACTTCAATTAGTGGTTTTGATAAATCATTACTAATTGATGCGGAATCATTGTCAGGATTATACTTAGGGAAAAATTTAATTATTTGGAATCAAACTGCCAATCCTATAACATTACTTAATGGAACTGCAGCTGAAATTCCATTTAATTTTGGTTCTAATCTTGTTATTCCTTCAGGTGAAAAAATATTAATATTCTATGATGGAATTGAGTTAAGAGAACTTTTTAAAAGTTGGTCAAATATTTATGTTTATTCTGAAATTACAGATACTAATTTAACAGGAACAACTTTAGAGACTATTATGAATGATCCTATATTATTGCCTGATTATTTTATTAATGGAAAAGGAATATTAGATTTTGTTTTTAGTGGTCGTAGAAATTTAAACAATTCATCACAAACGATAGTAAATGTATATATTAATAGTTCTCACTCAATAACTGGTGCTACATTAATTGGGTATTGGTTTTTGTCAACATCCTCCTTGCAAAAAAATCCATATATCACAAGAGAAGTTGTTTTCAATGAAACTACTCTATCAACATCTGCAACTACTATACCAACACAAACAGAAGTTGGAGTTTTAAATAATCAGCAAAACCAGAATTTTGCAATTTCATTAAAGGATAACCCTTTTCTAATTCTTACCTATAGAAATACTAATACAGCTGATATTTCTGTTTATCAGAAAGCATCAGTGAAAATTTATAAGACATTATGAAAAAGTTATATTATTACTGGAAAATAGGTGATGTTATTCCACAGTCAGGGTTCTTTAATGAAAATGATAAACCAAATTTATCACAATTAATTACAGAACCATATCTCCATAAACCAATTGTAGTTAATGATGTAGTAATAGAAGGAATTACTGAAGAAGAACTAGTAATCAATAGTAAGAAAGAAATTATTAATGGAATTAAATTAAAATATGAGTTTCATCGAGAGAACGGATGGAAAGCATATCAAGAATTTAGAGCTAAAGTAGTTTCTGACATCTATGATGGTTTGATTACAGAGTTAGAAGCATTTCTAATAGAGGCTAATTTAAAAGTGGCGTACGATCGAATATCCCAAAATGGAGACTGGAAAACGGCTAGATATGAATTGTTACAAGTAAGTCCTTATCCTCCATTTGTTGAGCCTTACTATAATTTAGCTATGGATTATATAAATAATTATATAACGAATAATTACGAAGATTAATATGGGAATAATTTTATACATCATAGCTACTATTTTATGGATAATTATCACTCCAATAAACTGGGTAATTGTTACTATAAAAAACGGGTTAAGTAATGAGTATTTTCTTGAAACTGCAATCGACTTAGATAAGTTTGGAAATCGAAATTTCAGAACTTTTTTAAATGTCACAATGAGGATTGAAAAAGGTTATGCCTTTGGCAATGTTAATGAAACTATTAGCAGCTGCTTAGGTAAAAATCAACGTGATAAAACGTTAAGCTGGTTTGGAAAGTTTATTTGTTTTATCCTGGACTCGATAGATAAAAATCATTGTAAAAAATCAATACATGAAATAGTATAACTTCTAGGAGGTAAAGTTTTAAAAAAGTCCTCCAACAAATTAAAAACTTTCTCAGGGTAATTTAATTATAGCATAAAGCCACAGCGTTGGAGGACAAAGTCTTCTATGCTGTGGCTTTTACTATTTAATATAAATTATCCTGAGAATGCAAATATAAGAATCATTAATCATAAATCAACCATAAATCAAAAAACGAATGGAACAAAAAAAGAAAAATTTCAATTCATCTCCATTGCCTTTTATGGGGCAAAAAAGAAAATTCTTAAAAGAATTTAAGAAAGCCTTAAATGCTTATTCACCCACAGCAACTTATGTGGATCTATTTGGAGGTAGTGGCTTATTAAGTCATACAGTAAAGTCTATTTATCCAGATGCAACAGTTATTTACAATGACTTTGATAACTTTAGAGAGAGATTAGATAATATTAATTTGACTAACCAATTAATAACAGATTTAAGGGAAATACTTAAAGATTATCCAAAAAACAAACGTATAGAAGGCACTTATCGTGATAGTGTCTTAAATCGTATTAAAACAGATAATGAAAATGGCTATGTTGATTTTATTACTATCTCTAGCTCTATACTGTTTTCAATGAAATATGTGTTAAGTTTTGAAGCTTTAGAAAAAGAGACACTTTACAATTGTGTTAGACAATCAAATTATGATGCTTCTGGATATTTGGAAGGCATAGAGGTTGTTAGTTCTTGTTATAAAGAACTGTTTGATCAGTTTAAAAACAATAGTAATACTATATTTTTAGTTGATCCTCCATATCTATCAACTGATTCTAGTACTTATAAAGGTTATTGGAAGCTTAAGGATTATTTAGATGTTTTAGAAGTATTAAATGGTACAAACTATTTTTACTTTACATCTAACAAATCATCGATTATAGAGCTTTGTGAGTGGATAGAGACTAAAACACCTATGAGTAATCCTTTTAATGGTTCAACTACTTCAACCATGAACACTACAGTTACTTATAATTCAGGATATACTGATATAATGATTTATAAGGTTGTTTAAATAACATTTAAACTATATTTAAAAAGCTACTAATGTGAGTTAGTAGCTTTTGTTATATTTGTAGAATAAAGGGAAATTTCGTTTTAAATTATAGGAAATTTCGTTTTCGCGATTATACAACTATAATTATCTTTTTTAAGGAAGAGTCCATTCAACAATATCCTTTTTTTGATAAGTTTCAATTGTCTTTTTTTCAAGCGATGACTTCTATTACTACTGTTGGTTTTAATAGTATTTCAAACACAAGTTTGTCCCTTCCAATTGTATTAGTAACATTTTTTTTAATGTACATTGGAGCTTCTCCCTCTAGTACTGCTGGAGGAATGAAAGTAACTACTTTGACAGCTTTAGTTTCAATTATTAAAAGCAAACTTCAGAATAAAGAAAAAGTGACTTTTATGAATAGAATTATACCAAAAGACAGATTAGAGATAGCTATTTCGACTTTTATTTTCTATACTGGAATTTTATTTTTAAGTACTTTTTTGCTTACATTTTCAGAAAAATTTGCATTTGAACGCATCCTATTTGAAACATTATCTGCAATAGGTACGGTTGGCTTAAGTACTGGTATAACAGGAGATTTATCAGTATTTGGTAAAATTGTAATTATTGTAATAATGTTTATAGGTAGGTTAGGAGTATTAACTTTTGGATTAGCTATTTTAGCTAGAAAAAAACAGAAAAAAGAACATAACGAAGAAGATTTAGCTATTTAGTCGTTTAACAATCGGCTAAGTTAACACCAATTGCTAGGCCACCTTCTGAGGTTTCTTTGTATTTGGTGTTCATGTCTTTGGCAGTTTCCCACATAGTATTGACAACCTTGTCTAAAGGAACTTTTACATTTTTAGCATCAGTTTCTAAAGCTAGTTCTGCCGCGTTAATCGCTTTAATAGCTCCCATAGTATTTCTTTCTATACAAGGAACTTGAACCAAGCCACCTATAGGATCACAAGTTAGCCCTAAATGATGTTCCATTGCAATTTCTGCAGCAACCATGACTTGTTCTGGTGTTCCACCCATTGCTTCACAAAGTGCAGCAGCAGCCATGGCACTTGAAACACCAATTTCTGCTTGACAGCCACCCATTGCAGCTGAAATCGTGGCTCCTTTTTTAAAAATACTACCTATTTCTCCAGCTGTCATTAAAAATTGTTTGATATCTTCTTCGTTAGCTTCATGATTTTCAATTACTAAATAATACATTAAAACGGCAGGAATTACACCAGCACTTCCATTGGTTGGTGCTGTTACAACTCTGCCTAAAGATGCATTTACTTCATTTACAGCTAAAGCAAAACAACTTACCCATTTTAGTATTTGTCTAAACTTTACTTCAGTTTGTCTGATAATTTGCATCCAAGAATGAGGATTGTCATAAGGTAAAACACCAATTAAGTTTTTATGCATATCATAAGCTCTTCGTCTTACATTTAATCCGCCAGGAAGAATACCTTCCGAATGACAACCAATATACATACATTCTAACATGGTATCCCAAATACGCATTAATTCATGATGAATTTCTTCTTCACTTCGCATCGATTTTTCATTTTCATAAACAATTTCCCATACTTTTTTATTTTGCGAATTGCAATATTCTAATAACTCAACCGCTTTATCAACTGGAAAAGGAAAAGAACATTTGATTTCTTCATTAATTGCAGAATTGATTCTTTCTTCAACAACAACAAATCCACCACCAATAGAATAATAAGTATTTCCGTATGATGAGTCAGTTGAAAATGCCGTAAATTTGATTCCATTTGCATGAAACGGTAGAAACTCTCTATTAAAAACAATATCTGTAGTAATATCAAAAGGAATAATTATCTCATTTCCTAAAAAAATTTCTTTTTTATTCTTAATTGCAGTAATAATAACATCTATACTTTCTACAGGAATATATTCAGGATCTGCTCCACTTAAACCTAGCATGACAGCCAAATCGGTTGCATGACCTTTGCCAGTCAAAGATAATGAGCCATATAAATCAACCTTAATTCTATTTATAGCATCAATTAAACCTTCATTTTTTAGTTCTTTAATGAATCTTTCTGCTGCTCTCCACGGACCAAGGGTATGAGAACTGGAAGGTCCAACACCAATTTTTAACATATCAAAAACTGAAATACACTCCATTTGTTATTATTTAGGATACAAATATATGTTAGAAATTTAAATATAAAATAATATTTGTAAACTCATCTTATGTTATATTTTTATTTACGTAATTTATTTTTGTTAATTTTTTAACTTTTTCAGCCAAAAACATCGATTAATGTATTTTTTTTAAGATGTAGTGTTTTTTATCAAATAAATTAACTTTTAATATAGATTTAATGTAATGTTAATACTAAAAAAATACATAATATTGCTGTATTAATAACCTTAACTATTTTTATAATGAAAACAAATTTCAGAAATGCATCATTATTTTTAGGTGCTTTAGTATTATCAACAATGCTATCTTGTAGTAATGATGAAGAGTCAACACTTGATTCACAAGATGAAGTATTATCAGTTATTGATCAACAACCTAGCGCAAAAGAAGGAGATTGTGGTTATGTTGATGGAAACTGGAGTTCTACTGCTAGTCTTTACACAAGTTTACCTAATAGTGGTAGCACTAGAAACTCAAGCTTAATTACTTCTCAGAATAGTGCAATTGCTTCTTTCTGGGGTAGATCTGCTCCAACTTTTCGTTTTGTAAGAGATTTATCTAACCCAACATCTACTTTTAATGCTATTTCTTATAGTAATGGAAAAATATATTTTGGAGAAGAAATTTTTAAATGGGCTTACAACAGAGATTCATCTAATTTAATTAATGTAATGATTTTAGCTCATGAATATGGTCACCAATTGCAATATGCTTATGGTTTACCATCAAGAAATGAATCAACAGCTAGATCTGCTGAATTAGAGGCAGATGGATTTGCTGGTTATTATTTAAGAAGAGGATATGGAAAATCTACTTTCGCATCTATCGCTACAGCTTATAATGCTGCTTATGCGATTGGAGACTATTCTACTTCAAGTCCTGGCCACCATGGTACACCTCCACAAAGAAAATCGGCTGTACGTTTAGGTTTCTTATTTGCAGATCCACAAAATTCAAAATTATCTGCTTCAAATTTTGATTATTATTTCTTCTACTATTATAATGGTGTTTTAAATGGAACATATAGAATGGCACAGCCAGAAGGTATTGCTCCAGAATTCCATACTTTTATGATGGCTCATATGGAAGAATTAAGAAAAATTGCAAGTGGAGAAATGTCTGATGAAGATTATATCAACTTGAGATAATACAAAACAATCTAAATTTTCTAAAGGGTTGCCAACTGGCAACCTTTTTTTGTGTCATTATGTCATTGTTTTTTTTAATAAATGACAAATGAATGACAATTATTCAATATAAATGTGTTGGCACAAAGATTGTCTAATAAATAACAAGTTTTGAAAATGAAATAAAAACGCACAATAAATTAAGATTAAAATTATGAGTAAAATTATTGGAATTGATTTAGGAACAACAAATTCATGTGTTGCTGTTATGGAAGGTGGGGAGCCTGTAGTAATTGCAAACGCAGAAGGTAAAAGAACAACCCCTTCAGTAATTGCATTTGTAGAAGGTGGAGAAATTAAAGTAGGTGACCCTGCAAAAAGACAAGCTGTAACAAATCCTACAAAAACAATAGCTTCAGTTAAGCGTTTTATGGGTAATAAATATACTGAAAGTGCTAAAGAAGCTTCTACTGTTGCTTACAAAGTAGTAAAAGGAGATAATGATACTCCTAGAGTTGATATCGATGGTAGATTATATACACCACAAGAGTTGTCAGCTATGACACTTCAAAAAATGAAGAAAACTGCTGAAGATTATTTAGGAACAACTGTTACACAAGCAGTTATTACTGTACCAGCTTATTTTAATGATGCTCAACGTCAAGCTACAAAAGAAGCAGGTCAGATTGCTGGATTAGAAGTAATGCGTATTATTAATGAACCAACTGCGGCTGCATTAGCTTATGGTTTAGATAAACAAGGTAAAGATCAAAAAATTGCTGTTTATGATTTAGGTGGTGGTACATTTGACATTTCTATCTTAGAATTAGGTGATGGTGTTTTTGAAGTATTATCTACTAATGGGGATACTCATTTAGGTGGTGATGATTTTGATCAAGTGATTATTGATTGGTTGGCTAACGAATTTAATACTGCTGAAGGTATTGATTTACGTAAAGATCCAATGGCATTACAACGTTTAAAAGAAGCTGCTGAAAAAGCTAAGATTGAATTATCATCTTCTGCACAAACAGAAATTAACTTACCTTATGTAACGGCAACAGCTACAGGACCAAAACACTTAGTACAAACATTAACAAGATCTAAATTTGAGCAATTAGCTGAAACTTTAGTAAAACGATCAATGGACCCTGTTGCAAAAGCTTTAAAAGATGCTGGTTTGTCTACATCTGATATTGATGAAGTAATTCTAGTTGGTGGATCAACACGTATTCCAGTTATTCAAGAACATGTTGAAAAATTCTTCGGTAAAAAACCATCAAAAGGAGTAAATCCTGATGAAGTAGTAGCAATTGGAGCAGCTATTCAAGGTGGTGTTTTATCTGGTGATGTGAAAGATGTATTATTATTAGATGTTACTCCATTATCTTTAGGTATTGAAACTATGGGTGGTGTTTTAACTAAATTAATTGAATCTAATACAACAATTCCGACTAAGAAATCGCAAGTTTTCTCTACAGCAGCAGATAATCAACCATCGGTAGAAATCCATGTTTTACAAGGTGAAAGACCAATGGCACAAGATAACAAAACAATTGGTCGTTTCCATTTAGATGGTATTCCACCAGCAGCTAGAGGTATTCCTCAAATTGAAGTAACTTTTGATATTGATGCTAATGGTATCATTAAAGTTTCTGCAACTGATAAAGGAACAGGTAAATCACATGATATTCGTATTGAGGCTTCTTCAGGTTTAACTCCAGAAGAAATCGAAAAAATGAAAAAAGATGCTGAGATGAATGCTGAAGCAGATAAAAAAGCAAAAGAAATGGCTGATAAATTAAATGAAGCTGATTCTATGATTTTCCAAACGGAAAAGCAATTAACTGAATTTGGAGAAAAATTATCAGAAGGTAATAAGACTGCTATTGAAGGAGCTTTAAATGAATTGAAAGCAGCTTATGAAACTAAAGATGTGGCTACAATTGCTCCAGCTTTAGATAAAATAAACGAAGCTTGGAAAAATGCATCTGAAGAAATGTACAAAGCACAAGCTGAAGGTGGAGCTCAAGAAGCACAACCACAAGCTGATGCTTCTGATTCAGGAGATCAAACCCAAGATGTAGATTTTGAAGAAGTGAAATAATCTGTATTAAATTAATACCTAAAATAGAACCGAGTAATTTTATTATTACTCGGTTTTTTTATACTATTTCTATACTTTCTAATGAGTTGTTTAGAAATTAAAAACAGCTATTATAGCCCTGATAGGAACGGCATCCTTTTCTTTTTTTATGATACATTTTAATGAGATTAACGAGATTGGGTGAAAAAGAAAAGATATAGTGGATAGCAGGACCTTTTTTCAACCGAAGCACTATTTTTGTGCTCCTGATAATATACTTCTATTATAAAAAAAGCCGTTTCAAAATACTTCGAAACGACTTTTTTAAAGATTTTTTTAAGTTTATTTAGGATCTAACGCAGCGTCAATTTTTGCTAATACATCTTGTAAATGAAATTTACTCAAACGATCGCTAGTAATAGTTAATGCGGTTTTAATTTCTCTTTTTAACTCTGATAATTGTCCTCTGGCAATTGAAGGAATATCTGTCTCACTGTATTTAACTGATCTTCTGTTTAAACCTCTAGCTGTTTGTTTTCCATCTACATCTAGTGCATCTATAAGTTCATTAACATATAATTTTTGTAAATTTCTTCTGTAAACATCTATTGAAGTTCCTGATCTTAATTCAGAAAAAATTCCTTTTTTCAAATCTGTCATAAGTTTATCTACAGAATAATTTTCTTTATTTACTGATGAAGTTTCAATTAATCGAATTAAGCGATCACCAGATAATAAGCTAGATAATGTATTGTTCTGTAGGTTTTTAATAGCTTCAACACCATTATCAGGATTTATTTTAGATAGAATATTTTCATCTAAAAGCCATTTAGGAGTTTTAAATAATTGAGTATTTAAGAAAGAAACAGCATCATTTTGAATAGTACTTGGTGTTACTTCATATTGAGCCCCTTCCATATCATAGGTTTTAGGTGTTTCATAAATCCCTCCTACATTTTTGGTAACATGTCCCATATATCTTCTAAATTGTCCTATTAAAGAACCATATAAATCTTCTAATTCAGAATAATCTTCACCATCTTCTTTACTCCAATCAATTAAATTTGGTAAAATTCGTTTAAGATTTTTTATACCATATTCAGAAGCTTTCATTGCATTATCACCTAAATCTTCTGTTTGATATCTTGGGTCATAAGGACTAGTTTCAGTACCAAACCATAAACGACGATTTTTATAAGCTTCTTTGGTCATCGTGTTTAATAAGGCTTTTTCTTCTTCTTCACTTTTCGCATCTTTAAAGTAAGAATAACCCCATTTTATAGCCCATTTATCATAATCTCCAATTCTTGGGAATAAATCTGTAATGTTATCTTCTGGTTGTGCTACATAATTAAATCTAGCATAATCCATTATTGAAGAAGTATGTCCGTTTTTATCGATAAACTCTTTGTTTCTAAGCATTTCTACAGGAGTCGCGTTACTAGCTCCCATATTGTGACGTAAGCCTAATGTATGACCAACTTCATGAGAAGATACAAAACGAATTAATTCCCCCATTAATTTATCATCAAACTTTTTGTTTCTAGCTCTTGGATCAACTGCAGCTGTTTGTACTAAATACCAATCACGTAATAAGCTCATTACATTATGATACCAACCAATGTGACTTTCTAAAATTTCACCAGTTCTTGGGTCATGAACATTTGGTCCATATGCATTAGGAATATCTGCTGCAAAATATCTTAAAACAGAGAAACGTGCATCTTCTAAGCTCATTGTTGGATCATTTTCTGGCCAATATTCACCTCTAATAGCATTCTTCCATCCTGCGAACTCAAAAGCGACTTTCCAGTCGTCTATTCCTTGTTTAATAAAAGGCTTCCATTTGTCAGGAGTAGCTGGATCAATGTAGTATACAATTGGTTTTTTAGGTTCTATTAATTCTCCATTTTTTTGTTTTTGAGCATCCTCTTCATTTTTTGGCTCTAATTTCCATCTTACTGCAAATACTTCTCTATCTGCTTTTAAAGATTCCTCTTTGAAGACATCATAATCATTAGCAAAATATCCAACTCTCTTGTCAAATAGTCTTTTTCGCATTGGTTTTTCAGGTAAAAGGAGCATAGATGTATTTAATTCTAATGTTACTACACCTGCATCTAATCCTGATGGTAAATCTACTCCTATTTTTGGAGAAGGAGTTCTAGATATTCTTGGTTGTTCTGTAGAGAAAGTTTTTACACTTCTAATTTCTGTATTTATTGGAAAACTTTTAATATCCTGAATGAATGATTTATCTTTTTGAAAAGATTGAATACTTAAAAGCTGCTTGTTAATTGGACTTAATGAAAAAGTTTGAACATCTGCATCAAAAGTTGAATTCATATCTATTACATAACCAGTATTTTCTTTTCCAGATGCATCTTTTTTGTATGCCAATATATCATAGTTACCTATAATTGGATCAGAGTTTGAATTTTTAACAGCTCTTGCAATTGGTTTGTCCTCATCTGGAGACATAATTACATAGGTAATAGAGCGTAAAAGAATATTATCATTTAATCCTCTTTCAAATTTCACAACTTGTCTATTAATTTCTTCTCCTCCAAAAATCCCTCCACCAGCTGGAGTTTTTGAGTAACGAGTAATAGTCATTATTTCTTTACCAATTAAGGAATCAGAAATTTCAAATAAAAATTTCTTATCCATTTTGTGAACATCAATTAGCCCTTTTTGAGTAATAGCAGTTGAATCTATTACTTTATCATAGGGTTTAGGACCTTTTTTTTCTTCGGGCTTTTTAGTAGTTGCAGTAATAGTACCTTTTGAATTCTTTTTTTTGCTTTTTCTCTGAGCGTGGCTTCCAACCGAAAATAAAAATAGAAAACAGGTTGTAAGCAATGTGACTTTTTTTAACATAAATAGGGTTATTGGTTATTTTGGTTTTGTTTTCCTCAAATTTATTTTAAAAAAATTAGAATTATTATTTAATCTATAAATTATTAGATTTTTTTAACATTTATTATAATTTCTGTACAAAAAAGAAGTTTTTTGTGTTTTATCTATTGTACCAATGTTTTTTGTACTTTGGTAACTTTTAATAAACGTAAAAGGAAAACCTTAGTCACTAATATTAAAAAATCTAATTGGTGATATAAATTCAAATAATAATAGTATGAAAAGACTTTTTTTGGTTTTACTACTTATAGTGGTTACTTCTGGTTTTTCTCAAAAGAAAAAGGCAACAAGTAAAAAATCTACATCAAAGACTGTTTTAGCTAAAGTAGATAACCTTACTGCTGAAATAGTTACTGTTAACAAACAAAAAAAAATAGTATTGTATGTCTTAAATGAAGGAATTCAAGAAGTTATAGAGTTAAATAATAGCATTCATCCTTTTTTAGAACCTATCAATTTCAGTATTACACCATTTACAGTTAATGAAATTAAGTTATATCATATTCATTGGGAAGAGAAAAATAAAATAAATACGAAGTTAAAAAATGAAAATCAAGATATAGTTGAATCTCAAATTTGGAATATTAAAAAAAAGGAATTACTTATTGGTAATACACAAAAATCGAGTCATATAGTTGAAACGATTTATTTAGATAAAAATAAAACAGCTTCTGAAACTCAAGAACGAAACAGAAAAGAAGGTTTCGAATTTAATTTATTGCCTAATGGAGATTTTATTTTAAAAAATAAGACACAACAAAATACTTATTCCTATAATACTACATTAGATAAGTATGAAATAAAAAAAGGAAGTAATTCTAAGCCAACATCTTCACATAAAAAGAGATAATATGTTAAAAAACAAATAGTATGCATGCATACTATTTGTTAAAACTTTACTATATTTGAATAAAATTAGACTAAAATGGAAAAACCAAATTTAAAAACGATACTTGGAATTAAATACCCTATAATTATGGCTCCTATGTTTTTAGTTTCTAATACCAAAATGGTAATTGAAGCTATGAATAGTGGAATTGCAGGATGTATTCCAGCATTAAATTACAGAACTTTAGATGAGCTAAAAGCTTCTATAAAAGAGCTAAAAGCTGCGAAAGTTGAAGGAGGAAGTTTTGGTTATAATTTAATTGTTAATAAATCAAATGTAAAATTTAAAGAACAACTCAGAGTGCTTTGTGATGAGGGAGTTGATTTTATTTTAACTTCTTTAGGTAGTCCAGAAGAAACTATTATACAAGCTCATAAAGTAGGAATAAAAGTGTTTTGTGATGTAACTGATTTATCATTTGCAAAAAAAGTGGAAGGCTTAGGAGCAGATGCATTAGTTGCAGTTAATAATAAAGCTGGTGGCCATAGAGGAAATATTAGTCCGGAAATGTTAATTAAAGAATTAAATGAGAAAACTTCATTACCAGTTATTTCTGCTGGTGGAGTAGGAAGTAAGGCAGAATTAGATGCAATGCTAGGTTATGGTGCAATAGGAGTCTCTGTAGGAAGTCCTTTTATAGCATCAATAGAGGCAGGAGTTTCTGATGAATATAAACAAGCGTGTGTTGATTATGGTAAAAATGATATCATAATGACAGAGCGTATTTCTGGTACACCTTGTTCTGTAATCAATACACCTTATGTTCAAAAAGTAGGAACAAAACAAAGTTGGTTAGAACGTATATTAAATAAAAATAAATCTTTAAAAAAATGGGTAAAGATGGTTCGTTTTTATATTGGTATGAAAGCAACTGAAAAAGCAGCAAAACAAGTAACATACAAAACAGTTTGGGTTGCAGGACCAAGTATAGAACATACAAAATCCATTCAGCCTGTAAAGGATATAGTGACTCATTTGACGGTTTAATGCTATGTATGACTCCATTTTTACTTTCTTAAATCGTTTTTTTAAGAAAGCTACTTTATTTAAAATCATGTTTAATATTTCTCCTATGTACAGAAGAAGTTGTGGAAGAATTACTTTTGTTTCTGATGATTTACATGTGGTAAAAGTTAAAATTCCTTTATCTTATAGAAACAAGAATTATGTAGGGTCTATGTTTGGAGGAAGTTTGTTTTCAGCAACTGATCCTATTTACATGATTCAACTAATGCAGATTTTGGGAAAGGAGTATGTAGTTTGGGATAAATCAACTAAAATTAGATTTAAAAGACCAGCTTATAACAATGCTCACGTAACTTTCGAATTTAACAAAGGAGAAATAACTGAAATTATTGAAAAAGTAAAACAAGAAAAAGAAGTGGATTGGGTTAAAAATCTAAAAATAACCAATGGAAAAGAGGTTGTTTTTACTGAATTGAATAAAACAATTTACATTAGTACTAAAGAATATTATAAAGAGAAAAGAGCTAAAAAGAGGTAATTTTTGCTCCTTTCCTATCGAAATAGATTTCCAATTTTATAGAATATTCTACCAAAGAAAGTTCTTCTAATACAAATACCACCAGCTACTATAATTGTTTGATCTTCAGTAATTATGTCTGATTTTAGATTAATAATATATTCTTTCTTAGTTGAAATTATTTCTTCATGAGTTTTATATCCTACGTATGTAACAATTAAAATATCTCCTAAAGATGCTTTAATAGAAAAAGTACCATTAAAATCAGAAATCACATAGTTGTTTGTTCCTTTTACGTTTATTTGAGCGGATGATAAAGGACCTAATTCATCATTTATTGTTCCAGTTATTATGGATTCTTGACTTAATTTTTTTTTGGTTTGATCAAATTCAAATTTTTTGTCAGTTTTCTCTATTTTTATTGGATTTCCTTGTGCAAAAATTTCTTGCATTCCAAAACTTAATAAACTAGTTAAAGTAGCCAAGGCTAACCAGTTTTTTCTTTTAAGACTAGTTTTTTCAATAGTTCTGTCTAGTTGACTAATTAAAAATCGACCACATAAATTTGTGTCTTTATGAATTGCTTCTATAATTTGACTATCTGATGATTTAGTAAAATCAGTTATATTTTTCTGACAACTAGTACAGAACTTTCCTTTTTCGACAAGAGTCATTGTATGCCAATTTTCATGACAAGGAGCTGGAATTGATATGTTAACTTTGTTTGACAAAGAATTATTCTAAAACAATTTCAAATGTTTTATCCCAATTTTTACCCGTAAGAAAAACAGTCTTTGTTTTAGGATTATAAGCAATACCATTTAAAACATCAACATCTGGATGTTGTGTTACTTTTGTCTTTAAATCTTTTAAATCTAAAATACCTTCTACAGCTCCGTTTTTTGGGTTTATAACCGCTAAAGCATCTTTACCATATACATTAGCCCATATCTTTCCTTCTATCCATTCTAGTTCGTTGAGCGCTTCAATTTTGGCTTTCTTAGTATACACATTTATGTAATCGACTTCTTGAAGTGTTTCAGGGTCTAAAATATAAATTTTTTCACTTCCTTCACTCATGTATAAATTTTTACCATCATTGGTTAAACCCCAACCTTGCATTTCTTTGAAATATTTAAAAGTTTTAATTTTTTCAAACGTATCTGCATTATAAACATAACCTTCATTATTTAACCAAGTCAATTGATATACTTTGTTGTTTAAAATAGTAATTCCTTCACCAAAATATTGTTCAGATAAAGATACAGTCTTATAAACTTCACCTGTTTTATAATTTGTTTTTCTTAAACTTGAAATACCTCTTTTTCCTGTTCCTTTTCCTTCTCCATTTCCTGTACCTTCATATAAAGTGTCTCTATAAAATTCAAAACCTTGGGTGTAAGCTTTGATATCATGTGGATAGGTGTTTATAATTTTATATTTCAGTGCTTTTGGGTTTACATTAGAAGCAACCATAAAGTTAGCAGTTACGGCTACATTTGTATCATCTGAAAAAATTGTGGCATTAATCTTTTGGTAACCTAATTTTTGATTAGATAAGTTAAATTTTAATTTACTATTATTTTTAGCAGAGCCAATTTTTACATCATTAATTAAATAAACTACTGAGTCAATAGTTTTATTTTCTTCATTTTTGATAATCAAATTTACACTCTCATCTAGTTGATAAACCTGTTTTAAAGCAGAAGTATCTATAGAAAATATTTTTTTTTCATCATTATTTTTGTTCCCACACGAATTAATAAAAAGGCTTAATAGTATGAAAGCGAAAGGCTTAAGATTCATCATCACAGTAAAATTTTATTAGTACAATATACAACGTTTTTTTAAAGTTACAATTGTCCTTGCAAAAATATAAAATGTTTGTATATTTGCACTGGCAAGTCCTACACGACCAGCTCCTGCAGACTCCCCCAGGGTGGGAACACAGCAAGGGTAAGCGGTTGTAGCGGTGCGATGTAGGTCGCTTGCCATTTTTTTATATTAGTATTTTTAAAATACTTTTTTTGTAATATTTTAGTCTCCTTCATGGAGATTTTTTATTTTTATGCCAATACTATAAATATGAAATTAAATTGGCAAATTGTTCGATTGGAATTAAAAGAAATATTTTCAATAAGTTATGGAAAATATGCTTTTAGGGAAGCCTTAATAATTTCATTATCGAAAAATGGTAAAATCGGATTTGGAGAATGTACAGCTATTGATTATTACCATATTGATTTAAAAGATTTTATAGCCAAATTGAATCAAATTAAAATACATGTTGAAAGAGAAGCTATTCAGCATCCTTTTGAGTTTTATTCTTTTTTAAAAACTTTTGAGATTTCCTCTTTTTTACTTTCTGCTTTAGATTGTGCATATTGGGATCTATTTGGTAAACTTGAAAATAAAAGTTTTTTAGCACTAAATAATATTAATTATTTCAACTTAAATGATTCTTCATTAACTATTAGTATAGCGCCAACTGAAAATCAAATAACAAAAATTAATACCTCAGATTGGAGAAAATTCAAAGTAAAATGTAACCGATTTGATTTAAAATCCATTGAAAAATTATTAAGTACCCAAAAAGAGATTGCTTTAGATGCAAATGGAAGTTTTTCAGTAGAAGACTGTAAGTTTTTAGAAGAACATATTATAGGAGAAAGATTGAGCTATGTGGAACAACCTTTAAAAGTGGGACAAGAAAATTACTCTTACTTAGATAGTTCAAAATTGGTAAATTGGATGGCAGATGAAGATTCTCAAGGAATTGGAAATATTGAAACTCTAAAACCACATTATAAAGTACTTAATGTTAAGTTGGTAAAAGTTGGTGGTCTGACACCCGCTTTAGAATTTATAAAAAAAGCTAAAGAAAACCATTTTAAAATTATGATAGGATGTATGACCGAAACCACTGTAGGTATTTCTGCGGGAGCAGTTTTAGCACCTTTAGTTGATTTTGTGGATTTGGATGGTGCTAATTTAATAATTAATGATATTGCAATAGGAACTTCTATTGCAAATGGAAAAATTGAACTATCTAATCGGCCAGGTTTAGGAATTTCTTTAAAATAGTTTTATTTTACTTACTAAAAGTTTTAATTTCGCAATATAATTTAGAAAAATGAATAAAGTTGTTTTTATTACAGGAGCTTCGTCTGGAATTGGAAAAGCTATTGGAGAATATTTATTGAATAAAGGCTTTATAGTTTATGGAACTAGTAGGAACCCAGAAAAGATTGAAAATTCAAGAATTCCTTTGTTAGCACTTGATGTTAGAAATGTTGAAAGCATAAAAAATGCAATTCAACAACTTATTGATAAAGAAGGTAAAGTTGATGTTGTAATTAATAATGCGGGAGTAGGAATTACAGGTCCTTTAGAAGAAATTCCAACAGAAGAGATTAAAAACAATTTTGAAACTAATTTATTTGGGCCTATCGAAGTAATGAAAGCTGTTTTACCACAAATGCGTTCTCAGAAAAGCGGTTTGATTCTTAATATTACTTCTATAGCAGGATATATGGGATTGCCCTTTAGAGGTGTTTATTCGGCTTCAAAAGGAGCTTTGGAATTGGTTACCGAAGCGATGAATATGGAAGTAAAATCTTTTGGTATTTCCATTGTAAATGTAGCTCCTGGAGATTTTGCTACTAATATTGCTGCTGGTAGATATCACGCACCAGTTATTTCAGGTTCACCTTATGAGAAAACCTATGGAATGACATTGGATATGATGAATAATCATGTTGATTCTGGGAGTAATCCAAATGAAATGGCTGAAGTTATTTTTAAAATTATTACTAGTAAAAAAAACAAAATTCATTATAAAGTTGGTGCCTTTATGCAAAAGTTTTCTATCGTGTTGAAACGTATTTTACCTGATGTATGGTATGAAAAATTACTTATGAACCATTATAAGTTATAAGATTATAATTTTATAATTTAGAAAAAATAAATTGTATTTTTGCATTTTTAACAACACACATATAAAATAAAAACAAAAACGTATGAAATTTTTTATTGACACGGCTAATCTAGATCAAATTAAAGAAGCGCAAGCACTAGGTGTTTTGGATGGAGTTACTACAAATCCATCATTAATGGCTAAAGAAGGTATTACGGGTAAAAATAATATCTTAAAACATTATGTGGATATTTGTAATATTGTTGAAGGAGATGTAAGTGCAGAAGTGAATGCGGTAGATTATGACGGAATGATTAAAGAAGGTGAAGAATTGGCTGACTTACACGAACAAATTGTCGTTAAGTTACCAATGACTAAAGAAGGAATTAAAGCCTGTAAATATTTTTCAGATAAAGGAGTAAAAACTAATGTAACTTTAATATTCTCTGCAGGTCAAGCATTGTTAGCAGCTAAAGCTGGAGCTACTTATTGTTCTCCTTTTTTAGGAAGATTAGATGACGTTTCTACAGATGGTTTGAATTTGATAGATGAAATTCGTCAAATTTATGATAATTATGGTTTTGAAACACAAATATTAGCTGCCTCAGTTCGTCATACAATGCATGTGGTAAATTGTGCAAAAATTGGAGCAGATGTTATGACAGGACCTTTATCATCAATCTTAGGATTACTAAAGCATCCTTTAACAGATATTGGCTTAGCTCAATTTATTGCTGATTTCGAAAAAGGAAATAAGTAAAAAATATTATAAGCTAAAAAAAGAGCGATTATCATTGATAATCGCTCTTTTTAGTTTTAATTTATATTATAAATCTTTTTCAAAATGGGCATCAAATAAATTAGCAAAAGCATTTTTAATGGTTCCATCTGGATTAAGGATTAGTGTCCTATGAATTTTAGTAATTACCCAACTTTCTTTAATTTCATCAAAATTAGTGGCCTTAAGTTCAATAACTTCCTTAAAATCATATTTTTTGAATGTTTCTAGCCAATTTTCCTTACTATCATTAATATTTATAGCTATAAAATTGATATTTGGATACTTGTTTTTTAAGGCTAATACTTTTTCATGAACAGTTTTAATATGTGATTCTGCATGAGTGGTCCAAAAGAATATTACTGTTTCTTTATTATTTATAAAATTTTGTAAATCAATAGTTTTAGAATGTTTATCTATTAAAGAAACTTTAGGAAGTAAATTACCTACTTTTAAGTTTTGTACTGCATTATAGATTTGAGTTACTTCTCTATGTTTTTCTTCATCAGAAGATAGTTCTATATATCTATCAATAAATTTTTTGTTATTATACATATTCTGATCTTCTAATAGATACATGTAAGCTATATTGTTTAAAACAATGTTTTTTACATTTTTGTCTTTTAATAAAGTATCAGCAATATTTAATTTCTTAATATTTTTCTCTAGAGATTTTGTTTCTAATTTGCATTTCCCTTTTTCATAAGTAACATTATTTAATAAAGCAGAAACATATTTTATAAAAGGAGAAAAGCTACCTAATTGAGGGTTGTTTAAGTTTAATGTTTTTCTGTATGAATAATAATCTTTTGGTAATTTTGGACAAATGTTCTCACCAGTTTTGTATTCGTGAGCATAAGGATATAATTCTTTTTTGTAAAAGTAATGTAAATTTAGACCTGCTTCCGCAATAGCATCAAAATTAGGGTTCCAGTTTATTTCAGATTTACGTTTTAAATAATAAGCTTTTCTATTTTCGTAACTAGAATCAATTGATGCATTGTAAGTTTCTAAATCTTTATCTAAAATTTCATATAAGTTTGATCTATCATTTTCATTTTTTAGATATAAATCAATTAGAAAATTATTTTTTTCATCACCTCTTCCACAAAAGGATAGGGTGTTGTCAAAGTCCAAAGAATTCAAACGAATCATTAAACTATCATTCTTATCAAAATAAACATACTGAAATTCAGGAGTGTGTTTAAAGGTATATAAGCCAGGTGCGAGAGAATCAAATTTATGTAAAAAACGATTATTTTTATCTAGTCGAATAGTGTCTAAAACAGTTTCATCCTTCATAAACAATACATAATTATCTTGTGGATTAATAATTTCTCCTCCAAAATAGGCCACATAATTATCTGGTTGAAAAACTTTTTTACAAGAAGTTAATGTGGTTAAAGCAAGGATAGATAAGGGTAAAAAGTATTTAATATATCTTTGAATCATTTATTAATTTACTAATTATTAGAGAACAAAAATAAATTTTCCATGTTAAAGGTCTTGTTAATGATGCGTTAAAATAAACATAATATAAGTTATACATTCATTAGAATACCAAAACTGCATATTTTTTTCTACTTTTGCAACAATTTTATAAAAAACAATAATAATGTTAACAGTTTCTAATTTATCAGTTCAATTTGGTAAACGTATTTTATTTGACGAAGTAAATGTGACCTTCACTCAAGGTAATTGCTACGGAATCATTGGTGCTAACGGTGCTGGAAAATCTACCTTTTTAAAAATTTTATCAGGGGAAGTTGATCCTACATCAGGAAGAGTAATACTTGAACCAGGAAAACGTATGTCGGTTTTAAACCAAAATCACAATATGTTTGATGAACATACGGTTTTGGAAACAGTACTGATGGGAAATAAAGTATTACATGCTATTAAATCAGAAATGGATGCTTTGTATTTGGATTACACGGATGAAAATGCAGATCGAATAGGTGAGTTGCAACTGCAATTTGATGAAATGAATGGATGGAATGCTGATTCTGATGCTGGCTCGATGTTATCTAACTTAGGAATTTCTGCAGATTATCATTATACATTAATGAGTGAATTAGAAGGAAAACTAAAAGTACGTGTTTTATTAGCACAAGCTCTTTTTGGTAATCCTGATGTTCTAATAATGGATGAGCCAACCAACGACTTAGATTTTGAAACTATCGGTTGGTTAGAAAATTTCTTGGCTAATTATGAAAATACAGTATTAGTTGTATCACATGACCGTCACTTTTTGGATTCGGTTTGTACACATGTATCAGATATTGACTTTGGAAAAATTAATCATTATTCAGGTAATTATACTTTTTGGTATGAGTCTAGTCAATTAGCGGCTAAACAAAAAGCACAACAAAATAAGAAAGCTGAAGAGAAAAAAGCAGAGTTAGAAGAGTTCATTCGTCGTTTTAGTGCCAATGTAGCAAAATCGAAACAAGCTACTTCTCGTAAAAAGATGATTGACAAGCTAAATTTGGATGAAATCAAACCTTCTAGTAGAAGGTATCCTGCCATAATTTTTGACACAGAAAGAGAAGCAGGTGACCAAATTTTAAATGTTCAAAATTTAAGTGCTTCAGTTGATGGAGAGATATTATTTAGTAATGTAGATTTAAACATGGCTAAAGGAGATAAAGTTGTAGTTTTCTCTAAAGATTCTAGAGCAACTACTGCTTTTTACGAAATATTAAACGGAAATCAAAACCCTGATTCTGGAACATTTGATTGGGGAATTACCACAACACAATCTTATTTACCAGGTGATAATCATGATTTTTTTGAAAGTAAAGACTTAAACTTAGTGGATTGGTTACGTCAATATGCTAAAACGGAAGAAGAAAGAGATGAAGTTTATATTAGAGGTTTCTTAGGTAAAATGATTTTTTCTGGGGAAGAAGCTCTAAAAAAATGTAACGTTTTGTCAGGAGGAGAAAAAGTACGTTGTATGTTGTCTAGAATGATGATGATGAGAGCTAATGTATTAATGTTAGATGAACCAACAAACCACTTGGATTTAGAATCGATTACAGCTTTTAATAATTCATTGAAAAATTTTAAAGGTTCTGTATTATTTACAACTCATGATCACGAATTTGCACAAACAGTTGCTAACAGAGTTTTAGAAATTACTCCAAAAGGAGTTATTGATAGATATATGACCTTTGATGAGTATTTAGAAGATCCAAAAATTAAAGAACAGCGTAAAGCTATGTATTCATAAAAATAAATCCCAATTAATTGGGATTTTTTATTTTATAAAGATTTTTTCTTTGCTTGATTTGAGAAATGTTTCAATAAATATTGAAGCAATTGAATCTTCATTATTTACAACTGTGTTATAATTTTCATAAATGGTATTTTTTATTGTGCCTTTCTCATGAAATTCTCTATCAATACTATTAAAACCCATTTTACAATTGGAATAAATTCTTGAGGAAACGTTACCTTCAAATACTTTAATGATATTCTTATGTCTAGAATCCATACTAATTTTTCCGTAAAGTTTTTGCAGTGGTTTTCTTTTGCCTTCTATAATTTGTAAAAAATTTCCATCAGAATAAAGAAGTAAACCAGTAATTCCGTTGGTTTCATTATTACTCCTTGAAGTCTTTAGTAATGCGATAATTTCGTCATTATTAAATTTGGTAGTAGCAGAACTGAGATAAATGATTCGATACATAATATACTGAGTTACATTGCTTTTTAAAGTTACGATTTTTTTTACAATTTTAAAAGTTTTTTTTACCAAATTAAAATTGAGAATTTTATTGTAAATTTACACACCAAACAAAACATAACAATGAGTCAAAAAATATTGCTAACTGCAAAAGAAGTCAATATCATACTACATCGTTTGGCTTGCCAACTTATAGAAAACCACCTCGATTTCTCAAATACTATTTTAATTGGTATTCAGCCAAGAGGAAAACATCTTGCAGAACGTTTAGCAGCTATATTAAAAGAAGATTATAAAATAAAAGACGTCCAGCTAGGTTTTTTAGATATTACTTTCTTTAGAGATGATTTTAGAAGAGGAGAAAAACCTCTAGAAGCAAATAGAACTGAAATTAATTTTATAGTTGAAGATAAGAAAGTGGTTTTTATAGATGATGTTTTATATACAGGAAGAAGTATAAGAGCAGCATTAACAGCTATTCAGTCTTTCGGAAGACCATCTGAGATAGAATTACTAACATTAATAGATCGAAGATTTAGCCGTCATTTACCAATTCAACCCGATTATAGAGGACGTCAAGTTGATGCCATTAATAATGAAAAAGTGGTGGTGAAATGGATAGAAAATGATGGTGAAGATTTAGTCTTATTAGAACAAAAAAAATAACAACAAACGACAACACAACAATATAAATGAAAGAATTATCAGTAAATCATTTAATAGGAATAAAACATATTAATAAAAATGATATTGATTTAATCTTTGAAACAGCCGATCATTTTAAAGAAGTCATTAATCGTCCCATTAAAAAAGTTCCCTCTTTAAGAGATATTACAATAGCCAATATTTTCTTTGAAAATAGTACTCGTACAAAATTGTCTTTTGAATTGGCACAAAAAAGATTATCTGCCGATGTGATTAGTTTTTCAGCGGCTCAATCATCTGTTAAAAAAGGAGAAACATTAATAGATACGGTAAATAATATCTTATCGATGAAAGTTGATATGGTGGTTATGCGTCATAGTAGTCCAGGAGCTGCACACTTTCTTTCGCAAAACGTAAAAGCTAGTATAGTAAACGCTGGTGACGGTGCTCATGAACATCCAACACAAGCCTTATTAGATAGTTATACTATTAGAGAAAAATTAGGAGATGTTTCCGGAAAAAAGATTGTAATAGTAGGAGATATTCTTCATTCTCGAGTAGCCTTATCTAATATATTTGCGCTACAAATGCAAGGAGCAGAAGTAAAAGTATGTGGACCAAAAACATTAATTCCTAAATATATAGAATCTTTAGGTGTAAAAGTAGAGCCTAATTTAAGAACAGCTTTAGAATGGGCAGATGTAGCTAATATGCTTCGCGTTCAAAATGAACGTTTAGATGTGAATTATTTCCCTTCTACAAGAGAATATGCCCAACAATATGGTGTAACCAAAGAGTTATTAAATTCGCTGGATAAAGAAGTTGTCATCATGCATCCTGGACCGATTAATAGAGGCGTAGAAATAACTTCAGATGTAGCTGATTCTCAACAATCGGTTATTTTAAATCAAGTAGAAAATGGAGTAGCTGTTAGAATGGCAGTTATCTATTTATTAGCAAGCAAAATTAAACAATAACACTTTTTAAATTAAATAAGCTTCTTAAAAATACAATACTATTATGAAAGTAGACAAAAAAGGACATACAACCGTACTGAAAGAAACAAAAGGAGATTTAGTTGCTTTTATAGAAAATATTTCGAATCAATATGCATCTTACAAAGATCAAAATTTAATTTTAGATCTCTCACACGATAAAAAAGTAACCGTAAAGGATGTCATAAATTTTAAAAATTTAGCCAAGCAACACACGAAATCAAAAAAGTCATTCGTAATTGTAGTGGATGAACTTGAATTTGATGAAGTGCCTGAATATTTAACAGTAGTTCCATCCCTTTTAGAAGCTCATGATATTATTGAAATGGAAGAAATTGAACGCGACTTAGGATTTTAATACAGATTACTTCTTTCAGTTATTATAACTGAATACTGTGACTGAACACGAAAAAAATGAAATTAACCATATTAGGCTGTTATGCAGCTACACCTAGAACAATTACAAATCCAACTTCACAGGTTTTAGAAATCAAAAATCAGATGTTTCTTATAGATTGTGGAGAAGGCACACAAGTACAGTTAAGAAAGCATAAAATTAAATTTTCTAGAATTAATCATATTTTTATTTCCCATCTCCATGGAGATCATTTTTACGGTTTAGTAGGTCTTATTTCCACTTTTATGCTACTCAATAGAGTAAATGACTTACATGTCTATGGACCAAAAGGAATTAAAGAACTCATCTTGATGCAATTAAAAGCTTCTGGGTCATACACAGGATATAATTTGTACTTTCACGAATTAGAATCTACAGAAAGTGAAATTGTTTTTGAAGATGAAAAAGTTATCGTAAAAACGATTCCATTAAAACATAGAATTTATACTAATGGGTATCTTTTTAAAGAAAAAAACAGTAAAAGAAAATTAAATATAGAAGCTGTAGAAAAGTATAATATTGAAACCTGTTATTATCAAAAAATAAAATCTGGTGGAGATATTACTTTAGAAGATGGAACCCTAGTTTCAAATAATTTATTAAGTTTCAATCCTGAACCAGAAAGGAGTTATGCATTTTGTAGTGATACAGTTTACAACGAAACAATATTGCCTATAATCGAAGGTGTAGATACATTATATCATGAATCTACTTTTTTAGAAACAGAAGCGCATTTAGCTGATAAAACTATGCACACAACAGCCAAACAAGCTGCAACCATAGCAAAAAAAGCAAATGCAAAAACGTTAGTCATGGGACATTATTCTACTCGATATGGCAATATAGAATTGTTTAAAGAAGAGGCACAAACTATTTTTGATAATATAATATTAGCAGATGATGGAAAAGAAATCAAACTCTGAAACTTATTTTGTAAAAATCATTAAGTTTTTATTTCGTTTTTTTACAAAGAAGAAAAAGTAAATCATTAACTTCTGTAAGGAGCTACACTTTTGGATTTATTTGTAAAGGTATTTCCTGCTATTCGTTACAATCTTTTTTTAAGTTTTCAAAATTTAAAAAAAGGATTTTCTCTTCTATCAGGGCTAGATTGTAACCATTTTAGTATTTGTTTATTATATTTTAAAATCAAGTTAGTAACTTTGTAGTATAACTAGAAAACATGTCAGATTTAAGTAACTATAGAAAATCATACGAAAAAAGTGAACTTTTAGAATCCAGTATTCCAGAAGATCCTATTAACTTATTTAATAGATGGTTTCATGAGGTTGAAGATTTTGGAGGAGTCGATGAAGTAAATGCAATGACTGTAGCTACAAATGGATTAGATGGTTTTCCAAAAAGTAGAGTAGTGCTTTTAAAAAAATTCAATGAAGAAGGTTTTATATTTTTTACCAATTATAATTCGGAAAAAGGGAAAGCTATTTTAGAAAACCCAAAAATCTGTTTGTCTTTTTTTTGGCATTCTATGGAACGTCAAGTAATTATTAAAGGTATTGCAGAGAAAACAAGTACAGCTATTTCTGATAATTATTTTGCATCAAGACCTGTTGGAAGCCAATTGGGAGCATTAGTATCAAATCAAAGTGAAATTATTCCTAATAGAGATTATTTAGAAAATGAATTAAAAGAATTAGAAATAGAATACCAATCAAAAGAGATTCCTAGGCCAGACTTTTGGGGTGGTTTTTTAGTAAAACCTATCGAAGTTGAGTTTTGGCAAGGAAGACCTAATCGACTTCATGATAGAATAAGATACAAATTGTCAGAAAAATACTATTGGAATATTGATAGATTATCCCCGTAAACTGTTAAATCGATTAAATATGTTAAAATTTAATGTTTTTTATCGATTTTATTTGTTTTTTATCGATTATGTTGTATATTTGTACTGTGAATATGTTATGATATTTTTCTAAATAACATATAGGTTTGATAACAAAAGTTTATTTATACCTTTTTGCCCTAAATCGTATAAATTTTATATAAAAATATTTATAGATATATAAATTTTTCATGTTTGTTTATTTGTTTGTAAAAAACATTATTCTCCCAGAATAATGTTTTTTTTTGACTTACAGTTTTTATATGTATTTATAAAAATTGTAAGAAAAATATAGTTTTTTACTTACTAAAAGTACTTTTCATTCTTTTAAATGTTAAATTTTAGTGTATTTCATCGATTTTATTTGCATATAATCGATTTTGTTGTACATTTGTCATGTAATTATTTATGAACCAAATCATATTTCATGAATGATAACTAAAAATTAATATTTTGGCTCATGAATAAAAAAATTGTAATCCTTTTTGCCCTATTGCTTACAATTACTTTATTAACCGCATGTTCTTCAAATACTGAAAATTTAGATTCTAATGAGATTGAGACATCTAAAAATTATTCTCATTCACCAAGTGAATTAGAATTATTAGATATGGTTAATGCTTATAGAGTTGAGAATGGATTAAATGCTTTAGAAATAATAGAGCACATTTCATTCAAAGGAGGTGAGCATAATGATTACATGATAGCTACTCAACAAGTAAATCATGATGGATTTTCACAAAGAAAGTCTAATTTTGAGATTGTTTTAGGAGCTGTTAAAGTTGGTGAAAATGTAGCCTATGGTTATGCAACAACACAAGCAGCAATGAATGCTTGGATTAACAGCCAAGAACATAAGGCTGTAATTTTAGGAGATTATACACATTTTGGAATCTCAGTAAAAACGGATTCCAATAATAAAAAATATTATACAAATATGTATATTAAGAAATAGAAAACTTCATGTTTGTTTATTTGTTTGTTAAAAAGGCATTACTACCGCCAACGTAATGCCTTTTTTTTATGTCTTTTTTGAAATAAATATTATTCTATTTTTGCTACAATAAATTCACTTCTTCTATTTTTTTGATGTTCTTCTTCGCTACATGGAACTCCATCAGAACATTCATTAATTAACTCAGTTTCTCCAAAGCCTTTTGCAGTAAGTCTCTCTCTTTCTATTCCATTAGCAACCATGAATTCTAAAGTAGATTTAGCTCTTCGATCTGATAAGCCTTCATTATATTTATGTGTTTGTCTACTATCGGTATGAGAACGAATGTCAACGTGCATTTTCGGATATTCTTTCATCACTTCAATCACTTTTTGAATATCTCTTGCTGCATCTGGACGAATGTTAGATTTATCTAAATCAAAATAAATTAGACTTATATTAAAAACTTTGGCTAGATCAGTTCCTATTTCAAATGGAATTATATTTTTGTCTAACGTTATATTTAGTTCAATTTTTCCATTTTTATTATTTGATGTAACAGGTTTTTCAACAGTTTCGTATTCTTCTTTTATAGCTCTAATGAAGTATTTTTTACTACAATCAATTTCAAAAGAATATTGTGCTTTATCATTTGTTTTTATGGTACTAATTTCTTTCATATTTTCATCAAATAAAATAACTGTCGAATTTGGTAGAATTTCATTTGTTTTTAAATCGGTTACTATTCCAATCAATGAATTACTACAAATAGTAAATTTATAAATATCATCAAAACCTAGCCCTCCATTTCTACTAGATGTGAAATAGCCATTTTTTTGGGTATTGATTATGAAACCAAAATCATCTTTTGAACTATTTATAGGTTTCCCAATATTTTTTGGCTTTTGAAACGAATTGTCTTTGTATTTAGATTCAAAAATATCTAAACCACCTAGTCCTAAATGGCCATCAGATGCAAAATATAGTGTTCCATCCGGACCAATGAAAGGGAATGATTCTCGACCTTCAGTATTAATTATAGAACCTAAGTTTTCAGGCTCTCCATATTTATCATTACTATCTATTGAAACTTTAAAAATATCAGCACCTCCTAAAGTACCTGGTCTATCAGAAGAAAAATAAAGTGTTTTTTCATCTATGCTTAATGATGGATGTGCCGTACTGTATAAGTCACTATTAAAAGGCAATTCCTTAAAATTAGACCATTCTCCATCTACTAAACTAGCTTTGTAAATTTTTATGAGTGTTGTCCTTTCCTTATCCATTCCTTTGTCTCTTCCTTTTTTGCCTTCTAAATAATTATTTCTAGTAAAATACATTTCTTTACCATCTTTTGTAAAAATAGCAGAAGATTCATTAAATTTTGAATTAACAGTGGTTGAGAAATTTTCTGGTTCTGTTAGAGTATTATCTTCATTTAGAGAGGAAATGTATAAGTCAGTAAAATTTTGATCAGTCCAATTATGTACTTTTTTTACTAAGACTTTATCAGGTCTAGAAGAAGTAAAAATAATTTTATCACCATAAAAAGAAGGACCAAAATCATAATATTTTGAATTTATAGTAGTTTTTTTAACGAAATACTTTCCAGAATCTTCTGATAAATCTTTGATATAATTTTTGTTTTCTTCAAACTCATTTCCTCTAGAATCATTTGTTTTTTGATTAAATAATTCTAAATAAACATTTGCTTTGTCATATTCTTCAATTGATTTTAAAGATTGTGAATAACGATAATAATATTCTGGTTCTACTTCAGTATTTAAATCAAATAGTTCCTTATACCATTTCACAGATTTTTCTAGTTCACTATTAAAATAGTAAGAATTACCTAACCTTTTGAATAATTCTGCGGATTTATGTCCTTTATTTGCGACTTTTTCATAAATCTTAATGGCGTCTATATAGGAGTATTTCTCATATTTTTTATCCGCTATAGCTAGTTTTAAACTTTGTGCATTTCCAAGCAGGTAAAAAATAATGCATAGGAGGGTAAATGTTTTTTTCATATGTTTAATCTTTAAAAAAATCTTGGAGATGTAATTCTGTTTCTTGTATTTATTTCGTATCGTAAAAATAGTTCATGAGATCCAGAATTATAATTACTTAAACGGGTAGTTTCAGCATCATAACCATAGCCTATAAACCATGATCTTGAAATTTGAAAACCAATTAATCCACTAATAGCTGCACTCCATCTATATGCAGCTCCTAATGTTAATTTATCATTTATTAAGAAATTAGCAGTAATATCAGCTTGTAATGGAGCACCTTCAACTATTTTGGTTAATAAAGCGGGCTTGAATTTTAAACTTTCACTAAAATCAAAAACATGACCTGCTATAAAATAATAATGCATTTTTTGTTTTGTAATAGCTACCAAATTATCATCATAATTACTTGTTTCAAATATATTTGGAATAGATAATCCGAAATAAGTTTTATCAGAAAATAGATAAAGACCAGCACCCATATTTGGAGAAAACTCAGTATTTATATTTTGAAATTTTGGATCATTTTGATTGTAGATATTCAATTTATTAACATCTAAATTAAATAAATTAGCTGTTCCTTTTATTCCAAGAGATAATTTAAAGTTTTCTGAAATAGGAACAAAATAAGAAATATCTGCTGAAATAGAGTTTTCTACAGTTGGTCCAATTTTATCATTAATAAACGATAATCCAAGCCCAAAATTACTTATTCCTAATGGAATATTTATAGAAAAATTATTAGTAACTGGAGCACCATCAAGACCTACCCATTGATTTCTATGTAACAAGAAAGCACTTAATATATCTCTACTTCCAGCATAAGCAGGATTAATATTAATAGTATTGTACATATACTGTGTATATTGAGAATCTTGTTGTGAATATGAAAAAGTAGAAAATAGAGTTAAATATAGGATATATAGTTTTTTTCTCATGAGTTAGTAGTAATAGTATTATTATTGATTCAAATATAAATAACCTGTTTTATCATTCGTATTATTTTCAGCATCAATGTATTTTAAAACATAAAAATAAGTTCCATTGGGTAGCTTTTCATTTTGTGTTATTGTTGTTCTTCCATGTGAATAGCCTTTAAAAGCATTGTTTTCATTGTTATAATTATTGGTTTCAAAGACTAAAATTCCCCATCGGTTATAAATTTCAATTGAATTATTGGTATAACATTCAATTCCATCAACAAAAAAGAAATCATTTAAATTATCGTTATTTGGAGAGACAGCATTATAAATGGTTATTTCACAAGCAGGTAATACAACACAATCATCATTTAAATTAATTATAATTTCATAAACTGAAGGGCAATTACTGTTTGTCTCAGTAACTAAGTATTGAATAATATAATTTCCAAGACTTAAGTTCATTGGATCAAATATAGAATTATTTAATCCACCAGAATTAGAAACATCAATCCATTCCCCATTTGTAGGAATTGTAGTATCTAGTAATAAAAATAAATCTGTAGCTATATCATCAGTACATATATCAAAAGGAATTCTAATAATTATAGGATTATTAGTTACGTTTATAGTTTGGGTAAATAAATCACTATTTCCACATAAATCGCTTACTAACCATTCTCTAATTATAATATATTCGTTAGAAGAAATTGTAGTAATTTCTTCATCAAAACTAATAGTTACAGTTGTAGAACAATTATCAATAAATTCTAATTGTGGAATGATAGGGATATCTGAACAAATTACATTTAAAACTGAACTCAATGGTGTAACCAATGTTGGAGCTGTAGTATCTTGAATAGTAATAGTTTGCGAATCTGTAGCGATATTTCCACAAGCATCCGTTGCAGTCCAAGTTCTTATTAAAGTATAGTTAGACGAACAA
>NZ_VEVQ02000008.1 GCF_006491595.2 Flavobacterium jejuense | reverse complement strand
TGTCTTTTTGTTACATATAAACCGTTCTTTTTTTATAATAAAAAGTATAAAAAACACTAAAAGGTTGGTTAAAAGGCTTTTATTTTTTTCTGCAACAAAAATAGAACCAAGCTCTTTTAGATTTTTATTTTTTTTCAACTTTAACTATGTTTATAGAAAAACTATAGTTTGTGTTAAAATTTGGTTTATTGGATTTTGAGAACCTATTCTTTTTTAGAGAATAAAGTTTCTGAAAGAAAAAAAAGGTATAAATAAATGTAGTATACTATAAAAAATAATTCAATTCTAAACTGTATATAAAAAACTACAAGACATAATGATTTAGACAATTCAATCCTGATAGCGTGGATTTGAAAGCCTTGGCCATCACCCTAAATCAAAACAAATATCTAAGACTTATAATACAAAATCATTAACTAGGGAAGCAAAAATTTCTTTATTAATAAAAACCTCCCCTTATGTAATGACTTTTAAGTTCCTCAAAAACAATTAAATTGCTTAAAAGAAAAACCAAGGTAAACGTTTTAAACTTGTGACAAAATATTTTTAGAAAAAAAATTGTCACAAAATTATGTGACAAAATAATTGTGACAAAATAATTTGTCACAACTTTAATTGTCACAACTTAAAAAAAAATTAAAAAAGTTGAACTATTCATTCTGCTAAACATTACTACTTCAAAGGTCGTAACGTATTACTATACGTGATTGAAAAATCGGCAGTATCGTCTTTATACTCCTTCATTAGATAAATAAATTTGTATTTTTTGGCTTTATCAGAAGGGATTATTAGTTGCTTTTTAGTAAATTGGTCATAAATAAGCAACTCATTTTCATTAGAAAAACTAAAATAATCGGCTAATTTAGTGTTTAAGTTAGTAATTGGGTAACTAGAGTAAACCGATTTATCTCCTTGTTTAACTGTTATTTTTTCACCTTTAAAACCTTGGGTTAACAACAAAACACTCTTATTTTCAGCTGTTGCCTTATTCTCTTTTAAAAAGATTGTTTTTTCTTTAGCAGAGACACTTTTAAAATCATCTCTATATTGCGTTGAAACATCACTTGACTTACATCCTATTAGCAAGAAAAACAAAACTATATATAAACTTAATTTCATCATATATTACTAACTTAAAATTTAATTTTATAGTATAAAAAAAGCACCTTTTTTTTCAAAAAGATGCTTTTTTAGAAAACTAATCTAAATCAAATTATTCTTTAACAAATTTTCTCTTAACCGTTTTGTTGTCTGCATTAGTAATTTTAATAAAATAAATTCCCTTTTGAATTTCATCTATATTTAAACTCTGATTAGCGACTACTGCTGCAAAACTTTTAACAAGTTGACCAGTAATAGTATAAATCTCTATTTTTTTTGAATCTAAAGAAATAAACAAACTATTTTCAGCAGGATTTGGATAGACTACTACTTTTTCATCATTTTCAAATGTAGTAACACTCAACGCACTCGGTTGGTTTCCAAATATTCTAAATTGACCTGAAGGAATAGTGATTGGTGTAGCCGTATTAGTTACATTATAAGGAGTGTCGTCCATTAAATCATACCATGCTCCTGTATATGGAAAATCAGGAATTATACTTAAATCAGCTACAGAAAAATTAGCTAAAATAACTACGTTTTTCAATTGAGTTGTAGGTAAACTATTATCGTAAACATAAATTCTTTGCTTTATGTTATTTCCGTCTGGACTAATTGTATAATCTCCATTAAAAACAGCTTCCGTAGTTTTTAAATTAATTAAACGAGCATATTTTTGATAAATAAGGCCTCTTATTGGATCACTTAACCAGTTTTCAGCCCATTGAGGTTGTGGTTTTGTATCTAATTTACAGTCACCCGCAATTGCATCAGCTTCTGTATTAACACTACCGTTGTTACACGTATAAATGGAGTCGTCCATTCCTAGTTCTTGAAAATGCCAAATCATTTTTGGTCCTGGAACCAAAATACTTGTTGCACCTATTGCTCCTACTCTATTCAATGCATTAGTTAAATTCCCATTTACTGGATTAGCTCCAGCACTATTACCATATGTAACCGCTTCATACATTAATCGATCTTTATCATGACTTTCTGGATAGCCTATTAGCCTCTTACCTGTAAAACCTCTACTCACATGTCCCATTCTAGAAATATCAGCATTTGTAGAATACCCCATGGCTAATTGTTTATAAGCTTCATGCAATTCGCCCCACATCATAATTCCTTTACCTTCAGCAATTTTATAATTCGCCCATTGTTGTTCTTCCGAATCCGAACCTAAATGTTCAAAAATCGCATAATGATTAGGATCTAAGCTCCAAGAATAATCCACATATTCTTTTAAAACATCCACCCTATCTTGTTGATAATCATTGGTACAACCTTGATCACTTGAATTACAATTTTGCGTAAATCCTTTGGTTAGATCCCAACGGAAACCATCAATTTTAAAATCGGATATCCAATGTTTCAACGTTCTTTTTACATAAGCTCTAGTGTAATTTGAAGCATGATTAAAATCTTCTCCAACACTATAAGTATGTCTTGCCACAGTATTGAAATACGGATTTTCAGTACTTGGGCTACCCCAACCGTCTCCATCAGGATCATTCATCCACATTCTAACCATAGGATTTCTTCCGAAAGCATGATTAAAAGCAATATCTAAAATCACAGCAATTCCATTTTGGTGACAAATGTCCACTAGCTCTTTAAATTTATCTTCTGTTCCATAGAATTTATCTAAAGCCATATGAAAAGAAGTGTTGTAACCCCAGCTTTCATTGCCTTCATATTCCATAACTGGCATTAATTCAATCGCATTAATCCCTAAATCTTTAAGATATGAAATTTTGTTTATCACATCTTGATAATTTCTATTAGCATCAAAATCACGCACTAATAGTTCATATACAACTAAGTTGTCTTTATTCGGTTTTATAAAATTGGTCACCTGCCAATTGTAAGGAGTCTGTCCTGTTTTCAAAACCGTAACTTCTCTTTCTTGTCCGGCTGGATATATCGGTAAATTAGGATATGAAGCTGCTGGAATATAAGGATCATCAAATGGAGACAATACTACAGTAGAGCAAGGATCTGCCACTTTTACTATAGCTGGAGAATTAGCTATTGGCGTTTCATCCACTACCCAATATTGATAGGATTCTGTTTGTGTTGCAGTTAAACCTGTTAACTCCAACCAAAATTTTCCAGAAATTGGGTCTTTCTTCATGGCATAAGTTGCAGAAGGTTGCCAATTGTTAAATGAACCTGCTACATAAACAAAATCTTTCCCTGGAGCTTCTAAAACTAAAGTCGCTTTGGTATTATCAGAACCATTATAATTAATACCATCTTCTAATCCATTAGGCAAAATTTCACTAACCGTTCCAGGATTAATTACTACCGAAAAAGTTTTTGTTTGCGTCACTGTACCTTGCGTAATATCTAATTCATAATTCTGATTACTTGTAATTCCTGTATGATTAAAAGAATAACTAGTAACAGCATTCATAGTATTAATAGAAACACCATTCGCTTTCAAATTATAGTCAGCATTTCCGTTATTATTAGTAGCAGTCACTAATAAACTCCCTCCTGAATTTAGAATTGTAGTTGAATTAAGTCCTGGTGCAGTCAAAGTAGAAGAAAAAACACCTACCTCAACTAAAATATCTTGAGATTTCTTATCCCCTGTTCCATCTTTAGCCTTTACCAAGAAACCAATTCTTCCTATTCCAGTTCTTGAATAGAAAGTGTTAGGTACAAAGGAAATACTGTACGTATCATTTCCTGAATTATATGTCAAACGATTCGTTTCACTTGAATTGGTCCATGAACCATTTGTAGGACAATCTTGAATATTAGTATCATTACTATCAAACGACCAAGCCCATAAATACAATGCATTACCGGCAATTCCCCATGTAGCTTCGTTAACAGAACTTCCATTTATGGTAATGGTGATGCTTTGATTTTCTTCAAAAGAAGTAGGAGTAACGGAATAGGTAACGCTTTGTTGTTGCGAAAAAACTTGTGTAAGAAATAAAACAAATAGAAAAGTAATTTTCTTCATTATTTATATGTTTAAAAAAGGCTACCTAAGTAGCCTTTTTAATTAAAATTTTATTGTAAAGTAAGTGTATAAGAATATTCTCTGGGATTTGAAAAATCCAACTCCACAAAATAAGTCCCGCTAGCATTAACCGCAATATTACCACCACCAGCATTTAATAGATTATCAGATGTATCGTCGTCACCAAAATTTAATGCCCATGCATTATTAGCCCTAAACTTAATCTCATTACCTCCTGTTAAATTAATCGTTATTTCCCACTTTTTTGTAGTTTGATTATAAGTCATATCATGATCTTGACCGTCTGTTCCTTCGGGACCTGAAGGCCAAGACAAAGGAGTTGCTGAACCTGTAATTGCCCAATTAGTCAAAGTAGTTGAATAAGTCAACCCATTTGGATTGTCCGCTGAAACTTCTCCTGTATTAGCTTTTACATTATAGTAACCAGCTCCATTCAATTGACAATTTGACTCGCCTGTTTGAACTAATACACCTGAAAAAGAACCATCATCACCATAATCACCATCAAAACTTATATTTGTTGGTAAAAATTTAAATTCATTAGAAGTTCCATTCATATATACATATCCTTCAAAATCAGTTTTACCGAATGCAGAAGCTGCAATTGGAACTGCATCAGCTGCTGTCCAATCGTTTCCATAACCACTAGATGATAAAAAATTCCCAACAACATATATTTTAGGTAGATCTGTAGAATAAGGTGTAACTAAATAAGTAATAACATCTGAAAAAGATTCATTAGATGCGGTAGTTCCAACTGTAGCTTTAATTCTGATTTCTAATCCACCCTCAGAGAAAGGAACTAAACCTACTCCAACTGATGCTGAATTTAAAACATCTGATGTTATTGTTACATAGTTATTTGTTGTAGAAGTAATTACAGTAGGTGTATCGAAATTATCACCACTTTTATCAACTTCAACTGAATATGTTATTTCTGTTGGTGTTCCAAAGTCAGCTTTTGACCAAGTCAATGAAACTCCAGGATTTAATGGCGTATCCGGGTTTAAAACCGAACTTTCACCAGAAACTGGTGATAATATTTCGAAAGTTGCTTCAGGTTGTAAAAACATAAGATCTTGCTCATCTTCACAAGAATTTAAACTAAAAATTAGTCCCAAGGCAAATAATGATTTATATATATTTTTCATTTTTTTTTAAATTTATAATTAATAGTGTACTAGTATCCAGTATTCTGAGTTAAATTAGGATTAGATGCTAATGAAGCTGTTGGAAGAGGAAAAACTCTTAAATTATTCGATAAAGCAATACCATTTGATCCATTTCCTTTCCAAGCCCAATTATAGCTTCCTCCTGTAAATTTCCCAAAACGGATTAAATCTTGTCTTCTATGCGATTCCATATATAATTCTCTTGCTCTTTCATCAATAAGAAAATCCAAATCTAGATCTCCCATTACTATGTTTGCAACAGTTGAGCTATTATTTGCTCTTTCTCTCAACATGTTTACGTAAGTTAAGGCTTGAGACATTGTAGCGTTAGATGCTCCTCTAACTGCACATTCAGCATACATTAAATATACGTCCGCTAAACGGAATAAAGGAAAATCTGTATCTACAAAAGTAGAATTTGACCCTACAACACCTGTTGACGAAATATTTGAGTATTTTCCAAAAACATAGCCTTGATTTCTATCTGCTATATTTGTAATTTCTATATTTCTATTTGCTGAAATAATCGTATTTCTTGCATCATTATTAAAAGCAGGACCATCAAATAAAAGTGAAAATTGTTTTCTTAGCCTTATAGCTCCTCCCCATCCACCAACACCGAACGAACTTCCGTTTTCTTCTAGTGAACCAACTTGTCCATTACAAAAAACAGTTGTAGGTCCATAATTTTGAGTAGTAACAGCATCAGCTTGAAGAGTAAAAATTAATTCAGAAGAGCCATCATTATCCTTTTTAAAATTATTTAAATAATTTGGATTTAAAGTATATCCACCAGCAATTACTTCATTGCATTTTGTAACACAATCAGCATATCTATTTTGACCTATGAATACTTCTGCGTTTAAGTATAATTTTGCTAAAATCATATTAGCAACCCCTTGATCTAATCGACCATATTCATTTGCCCTAGGAGCTTTCAAACTAGGAAAAACAGCATTAATCTCAGATTCAACATAATCGAACAATTGTTGTCTATTATATTCTGGTCCTTGAAAATTAATTGGATCATTTTCTGTAATAAATGGTGCTTTTCCAAATAAGTCCATTAAGTTGTAATAAGCCAAAGCTCTTAATACTCTAGCTTCACTTCTATATAAACTTATATCTGCTAACTGACTTGCATCAGTTATACCTCTTGCGCTAAGCTTCTCAGAAGTTGATTGTCTTAAAAACTCATTTACCAAAGCTACCTCAACCATAGTTCTACTAAACATCCCCAAAAGAATTGGATTTTCAGCAGACCAAATATTACGTTGCAATTCTCTAGTACCAGGGTCGTTTTCATAACTCCAGATAACTTGATCAGTAGTTAGATCTTGTAAATACCACAAACATCTTCCATATTGACTTGTACCTGCATCCACTCCTTCAAGAAAAGATGATTCCGCTCCTCCTGTACCTGTTAATGATAAATTCCCATAAACTCCTGCTAGAGCTTGTTTGTAAGCACCTGGTTGTGAATAAAAGTTATCAGCAGTAAAAACATCATCATCCTCTGGAGACACATTCAAGTCATCTGTACAAGAGATGAACATTGAAAGTAATCCAATGAACGCTAAAAAGTTAAACTTAAAATTTTTCATAATCATTATTTTTTAAAATTTAATATTTCCACCAAATAATAAAGATCTTTGTCTAGGATATATAGTATTATCTATACCGTTATTTGTGATTTCAGGATCTAATCCAGAATATTTAGTTATAACAAAAGCATTTTGAATACCTGTATAAAGTCTTAATGAAGCTTTTCCTTCTAACCACTTAGGGAAAGTGTATCCTAGAGTAATATTATCTAATCTTAAAAAGGAAGCATTCTCAACATACAAATCAGATAATATAACATCAGATGTTGTGTTAAAACTTGTTTCTTGAACAGATGATGGAATATTTCCTAATACACCTGAAGCTTGATTTAACAAATCATACTGCGCTCTTCCAGCATTCACAGCATTATAAATCCTATTTCCTATACTTGCTCTAAAATTGAATGAAAAATCAATATTCTTATAATTTAGATACGAAGCAAATCCAAAAGTCACATCTGGATCAGCATTTTTATAAATATATCTATCATCTCCGTTAACAATTCCATCACCATTTAAGTCAGCATAAGCTCCTTCTATAGGTTGATTGTTTGAATCATATAATTGTTTATAAACATAAAATGAATAAGGTGTAAATCCTTCTCTATATATTTGAGCAGTACCTCCAGTTCCAGATCCTACACCTCCAATTAAAATATCTGCATTCAATGCTAATTTATCAATTCTTCTCTCAAACTTAGTAGCATTGAAATTTACATTCCATTTCAAATTATCCTTCTCAACTAACTTAGCATCGATTGCAAACTCTATACCTTTAACGGTTAAATCTCCAATATTTTGAATACCTCTATTAGAGAAGTTACCTCCATCTGGCAAAGCTGAACGCACCAATAAATCTTCAGATTTTTTATAAAAAGCATCTATAGTTCCTGTTATCTTATCATCTAACAAACCATAATCAAATCCAACATTATAAGTTGTTGTTTCCTCCCACTTTAAATTAGAATTATAAGCCGTAGAAACAGCAATTGGTGTAGCAGTTGTGCCAAAAATATATTGCGATTGATTACTACCAGTAACATACTGTTGCAAATAAGAAAGACGATCTCCAATCTCTTGTTGACCAGTAATACCATAACCTAATCTCAATTTAAGGTCAGAAATTAGAGTTGAGTCTTCAAAAAACTCTTCTTTTAATTTCCAAGCAAATGATGCAGCTGGAAAATTACCCCATCTATTTTCTTCAGAAAAACGAGAAGAGCCATCTCTTCTATAAGATAAAGTTAAAATGTATTTGTCATCATATGTAAAATTAGTTCTCGCGAAAAGACCTATTAAAACAATATCCGCATAGGTATCTACATCTGCAATTGCAGTAGAATAATTTGGTTGAAATATATTTCCTGTACTAAAACTATATCCTTCAAATTTTTGATAAGAATATCCCATAGTCGCATCAACCTCAAATCTATTAAATAATTTTTTATAATTAAAATAACCATCAAATGATCTATTCTTTCTTAAAGCTTCTGAATATTCATTAGTTCCATATGGCTTATTATTGTTACTTGGAGAAGATCCAGTAAATCTAGTAACCGATTTTGTTCTCTCTCCTTTTGACTCATCAAAACCTAAATTTACAACTCCTCTAAGTTCTGGAAGAAAATGAAACTTATAATCAATTTCAAAATTACCAAACAATCTATTATTAATTCCATTATCATTTGTTTGCAATAACTGAGAAACTGGATTTCTTACAACATTTGGAGTTAATTCTGCTAAAGTTGGGTCAGAATTTTGATTCCAATATTCAAAAAAACCTCCATAATAAGAATTCTCATCATATACAGGTTGAGTAGGATCAAAACGAAGTGCTGCTCCTTCTACACCTTCTGCAAATCTATTTCTTTCGTTTGCGTAATTAGCAGAAGCTCTAATTTTCAAATGATTATCTAAAAAACTAGGATTTAAAGATACTCCTATCGTATTTCTATTAAACTTATTAGTTAATCTCAATCCTTCTTGATATGTATTTCCTAAAGACAATCTTGATGGAATAGAATTAAATAAATTTCCTCTTATGGAAACATTATTATCAACTAAATCTGTTTTTCTATAAATTGCATCTTGCCAATCGGTGTTAGCCGTTCCTAACTGAGAAATACTACCTGGTAATTTTTCAGCAACAACTTTTCTAAATTCATTAGCAGAAAAAACGTCTACTTTTTTAACTAGTTTTCCAGAGCCATATTGAAAATTATAATCTACACTTAAGGTTTTTCCTCCTTTTTTCGTAGTTATAATTATCACTCCATTAGATGCTCTTGAACCATATATGGCTGTCGCTGAGGCGTCTTTTAAAACTGTAAAAGACTCAATATCACTAGGGTTTAAAGCAGCTAAAATAGAAGTTGATCCTGTATTCGCGCTATTCTCAATAGGCAATCCATCAATCACAATTAAAGGATCATTTGAAGCAAAAAGAGATGAGCCTCCTCTAATTCTAATTTCTGAACCAGATCCTGGAGCACCACTCGTGTTAACAGTAAGTCCAGCTACTCTACCATTCAATAAATTTTCAGCTGTAACAACAGCACCTTTATTAAAATCTTTAGCATCAATTTTAGTTACTGCACCAGTTGCATCTTTTTTCTTAACCGTACCATAACCTATTACCACTACACCTTCTAATTGATTTGCATCCTCAACTAGTAATATTGTAATTTCTTTTTGGTTATTATATGTAAAAGTCTTCTTTACAAATCCTACGTAAGAAAATACAATTTCATCTCCTACTGATAAATTTGAAAGCGTAAAATTTCCATCAAAATCTGTTGATGTTCCTGTCTTATTATTTACTACTGATATATTCACACTTGGCAAAGGCATTTGTGTTGCACTGTCTAACACTCTACCTTTTAAAATATTTTGCGCAAACACACCAAACGGCAGTACTACCAGCATGAAAAATAATAGCTTTTTTTGTAATGTTTTCATACAATTTGTTTAGGGTTAAATCTTTAATTTTTTCGCTTATAATTCACTTCTAATGTTAAATCTATGTAAAAAAAGCGTAAAAAAAAATCGAGTTCAGATTATGGGTTACCGAAAACGTTTTCGTGTTGAAAACTTTATTAAATTAGAGTGTTTTTTACACTAAAATTGCGATACTAAGAAAAATAAAAGTACTTTTATTAAAAATATTAAATTTACTAAAAATTCAATGAAAAGAAAAGTAACTTTAAAACAAATTGCTAAAGAACTAGATGTCTCTATATCAACTGTTTCTAAATCTTTAAAAAACAGCTCTGAAATTAGTGAAGATACTCGTTTAAAAGTTCAAGCATTTGCAAAATTATATAATTACAAGCCTAATAACATTGCTTTAAGCTTAAAAAATAAAAAAACAAAGACAATTGGGATAATCATTCCTGAAATTGTACATCATTTTTTTGCTACAGTAATTAGTGGTATTGAACAAGTGGCTAATGAAAAAGGTTATAATGTTATTGTATGTCTTTCTGATGAATCTTTTGATAAAGAAGTCATCAATTTAGAGATGTTAGCGAATGGAAGTACGGATGGGTTCATCATGTCACTTTCAAAAGAAACTCAACAGAAGAAAGATTTTCATCATTTACAAGAAGTTATTAATCAAGGAATGCCAATTGTTATGTTTGACAGAGTAGCTAATGAAATATTAGCTGATAAAGTTATTATTGATGATTTGTTAGCTGCCTATCAAGCCGTGAATTATTTAATAGAAGAAGGTAGAAAAAAAATAGCCTTAATCACAACCGTAGATTATGTAAGTGTAGGAAAATTAAGAACAGAAGGATATCTTAAAGCACTGAAAGATCATAACATTTCCATTGATGAAAAGATAATTCTAAAAATTGAGGATATTGACAATTGCTCTGATGTAATTCAAAAATTAATTATAGAAAATGATATTGATGGTATCTTTGCTGTTAACGAGCTATTTGCTGTTGTAGCTATAAAAGAAGCCTTAAAAAAAGCAGTAAAAATCCCAGAAGAACTTTCAGTAATTGCGTTCACAGATGGAATTATTTCCAAATTCTCTACTCCTACTATAACAACAGTAAGTCAAAACGGAGTAAAAATGGGCAGAAAAGCTGCTGAAATGCTAATTGAAAGATTAGAAACTGAAGACGAAGAAGATGAGAGATATCGCACAGAAGTAATCGAAACAAATTTAATTTCTAGAGAATCTACGAAAACGTGATAGCTTCACTCAACTTTTTAAATATCAACATTTTATGTTTTTTATTTTCTGTTTTAGGTCTGAAAAAAAAAGAAGAAAATGTATTGTTAGTTTAAAATTAAATATATATTTGTATCCAATCAAAGCTTATAATACACTTCTAAAAAAATAAGTTTTGATAAGCAAAAACGCTTATCGTAAATAAATTAATACATTACGATACATGGAAAAGCGTAAGTTAGGTTTCTGGGAAATTTGGAACATGAGTTTCGGTTTTTTAGGAATACAAATGGGTTTTGCATTACAAAATGCAAATGCAAGTCGTATACTACAAATTTTTGGTGCTGACGTACATGAATTATCGTGGTTTTGGATAATTGCTCCTTTAATGGGATTAATTGTTCAACCCATCATAGGTCACTACAGTGATAAAACTTGGAGCAAATTTGGCAGAAGAAAACCCTATTTTTTAGTTGGTGCTATATTGGCCTCTATTGGTTTAATATTAATGCCACAAGCAGAAATTTTTATAGCTATTATGCCAGCTCTATGGGTAGGCGCAGGAATGTTAATGATTATGGATGCCTCCTTTAATATAGCCATGGAACCCTTTAGGGCTTTAGTTGGTGATAATTTAAGAGCCGACCAGCATACTCAAGGTTTTAGTATTCAAACCGCTCTAATTGGAATCGGAGCAGTTGTAGGATCATGGCTACCGTATGTTCTTCATGAATGGTTCGGTGTAAGCAACTCCTCGACTGATATTTCAGCTATTCCAGATAATTTAATTTACTCTTTTATCATTGGTGCGCTTATTTTGGTAGTATCAATTTTAGTTACCGTTATTTCAACAAAAGAATATTCTCCAGAAGAGTTATCTCAATTTGATAATGAAAGCCAAGACAAGGAGGATACAATTACAGAATCAAAGTTAACTGATATTTTTACTGATTTTGCTAAGATGCCAGAAACCATGCGTCAACTAAGTTGGGTTCAGTTTTTTTCTTGGTTTGGATTATTTGGTATGTGGGTTTTTACAACACCTGCAATAGCACAACATATATATGGATTGGAAATTACAGATACTAAAAGCGAAGCATTTCAATCAGCTGGTGATTGGGTAGGAATTATTTTTGGTGTTTATAATTTTGTATCAGCAATTGTCGCATTCACACTTCCATATATTGCTAAACAAATTGGCCGTAAAAAAACGCATGCTTTTTCACTTGTTTTAGGTGGTATTGGTTTGATTTCTATTTATTTTATGCCTAACAAAGAATCTTTAATTGCTTCGATGGCTTTAGTAGGAATAGCTTGGGCAAGCATTTTAGCAATGCCTTATGCGATTTTAGCTGGATCAATAAATCCTAAAAAAATGGGTGTATATATGGGTATTTTCAATTTTTTTATTGTTATCCCTCAAATAGTAAACGCTCTTATTGGTGGTCCCTTGGTTAAATATGTTTATGGAGACCATGCAATATACGCATTGATTACTAGTGGATTAAGTTTCATTATAGCTGCTATTTTAGTACTTAAAGTAAAAGATAAAAAAGATTTATAATTAAAATGAATACTAAAACTTTCATATTTGACCTAGATGGAGTTATTGTTGATACAGCTAGATACCATTTTTTAGCTTGGCAACGATTAGCATCACAATTAGGTATAGAATTTACTCCAGAACATAACGAACAGCTAAAAGGAGTCAGTCGAGTACGCTCATTAGATTTAATATTAGAACTAGGTAATATTGAAGCTTCCCAAGAAGATAAAAACAAATGGTTGGTTCAAAAAAACACAGAATACCTTTCTTATATTGAAGAAATCGATCAATCTGAAATACTTCCAGGTATCTTAACGGTTTTAAATTACTTGAAAGAACATAAACAGAATATCGTTTTAGGTAGCGCAAGCAAAAATGCGAGACCAATATTAGAAAAAACTAGCATTATACATTATTTTGATGCTATAGTTGATGGTAATGATGTTACTAATGCAAAACCAGATCCCGAAGTATTTCTTCAAGGAGCAAAAAAAATAAATGCTACTCCTACTAATTGTATCGTATTTGAAGATTCTGTAGCAGGAATTCAAGCGGCTAATAGTGCCAATATGATCAGCATAGGAGTTGGTGAAAAAGAAGTATTGTATGAAGCACAATTTGTGTTTCCAGACTTTACTCATATAGACACAACTTTTTTAGAAAATTTAGTGAAAAAATAAAAATGAATCAGGATTATATACTACCAAATAACTGGTCGATTATCGAAGAGGGTTTTAATGCAGCAAGCGTAAAATCGTCAGAAAGCCTCTTTAGTATTGGCAATGGAGCCATGGGACAAAGAGCAAACTTTGAAGAACAGTATTCTGGAGACACTTTTCAAGGAAGTTATATCGCTGGAGTATACTATCCAGACAAAACGAAAGTGGGCTGGTGGAAAAATGGGTATCCTAAATATTTTGCCAAAGTATTAAACGCACCCAATTGGATTGGAATTAATGTCGAAATTAATGGTGAAAATTTAGATTTAGCTACTTGCAAAGAGATTAAAAGCTTTCGTAGAGAGTTAAATATGAAAGAAGGTTGGTATAACCGCTCATTTGAAGTAGTTCTTAACAATGAAAGCCAAGTTAAAATAAATGTTACCCGCTTTCTTTCTTTAGATATTGATGAACTTGGAGCCATTAAATACGAAGTAACTGCTATCAATTCAGATGCTAAAGTGGTTTTCAAACCTTACTTAGATTCAGGTATTGAAAATGAAGACACCAATTGGGAAGAAAAATTTTGGGAAACCTCAACTGTTAAAAGTAATGAAAACAAAGCATTTATAGTCGCTCGTACATTGAAAACAAACTTCATTGTAGCTACTTTTATGCAAAATAGCATATCAGTTAATAATACTTCAGCAGATGTATTACCTGTGGAAATAAAAAAAGAAGCTTCTAAAATTTCTTTTTCTTACGAAATTGCGGCAACTAAAGGACAAACCGTTGCTATTCAAAAATTAGGAGGCTATACCGTTTCTACCAATCATACTGAAGATAATTTAGTAATAGCTGCCAAAAAAGTATTACAAAAAGCGCAAGAATTAGGATTTGAAAGATTATTGAACCAACAAAAAGAAGCTTGGGCAAAAATTTGGGAAATGAGCGATATTACTATTGATGGAGATGTTAAAGCCCAACAAGGTATTCGTTTCAATATTTTCCATTTAAATCAAACGTATTTAGGAAAAGATTCACGCTTGAATATTGGTCCAAAAGGATTTACAGGTGAAAAATATGGCGGATCAACCTATTGGGACACAGAAGCTTATTGCATTCCTTTTTACATGGCTACTAAAGATCAAAAAGTTGCTAGAAGTTTATTGGAATATCGTTACAATCAATTAGATAAAGCCATTGAAAATGCCCAGAATAATTTAGGCTTTAAAAATGGTGCTGCCTTATATCCAATGGTTACCATGAACGGTGAAGAATGCCACAACGAATGGGAAATCACTCACGAAGAAATTCATCGTAATGGTGCTATCGCTTTTGCCATTTTTAATTATTATAGATACACAGGTGATTATTCTTATATTCCTGAAAAAGGGTTAGAAGTTTTAATTGGAATTGCTCGTTTTTGGTTCCAAAGAGCCACTTTTTCTACACACAAAAATAAATATGTCATTCTTGGTGTTACTGGTCCAAATGAATATGAAAATAATGTAAATAATAATTTCTATACCAATTATATTGCAAAATGGTGTATTGATTATGCAGTAGAACAAATTGAAAAAGTCAAATCGGATTACACTACTGATTATAGCCGAATAATGACAAAAGTAAATTTAAACGAAAATGAACTAATTTCATGGAATAAAGTAGCAGAAAATATGTATTTCCCCTATTCGGAAGAATATGGAATCTATTTACAACAGGATGGTTTCTTGGATAAAGAATTAGTAAAAGTCGCTGATTTAGATAAATCACAACGTCCCATCAATCAAAAATGGTCATGGGATAGAATTTTACGCTCTCCATACATCAAACAAGCTGATACTTTACAAGGTTTCTACTTCTTTGAAGATCGTTTTACGAAAGATCAACTAGAAAAACATTTCGATTTTTACGAACCATTTACGGTTCACGAAAGTTCTCTTTCTCCTTGCGTACACTCTATTCAAGCAGCAGTTTTAGGCCGAATGGAACAAGCTTATACTTTTTATTTACGAACATCACGTTTGGATCTTGATGATTACAACAAAGAAGTTCACGAAGGCTTGCACATTACATCAATGGCAGGAACTTGGATGAGTATTGTTGAAGGCTTTGGAGGTATGCGTGTAAAAAACAACCAACTTTACTTTGAACCAAAAATCCCTAAAGAATGGAATGCTTATTCATTCAAAGTAAATTTCAGAAACACCATCGTTAAGGTGGAAGTAAACCATCAAGAAACAAAAGTAAGCGTTGAAGGGGATCAAGAAATTGATGTTATCATAAACGGAAAATCACAATTAGTTAAAAGTTATTAAAATGAAAAAATGTAAAACATTAATCGTCATACTTTTGGTTTCCTTTTTTGGAGCTAATGCACAAAACTTGAAATCACCTAATGGTAATTTTGAAATGAAATTTTCCTTATTGAGTGATGGAACTCCAACGTACCAACTTAATTATCTAAACAAAGAAGTCATTAAATCAAGTAAATTAGGTTTAGAACTAAAAAATGACACTAAATCTCTTTTAAATGATTTTAAAGTAATTAGCACAAATCCTTCAACTTTTAATGAAACTTGGAATACAGTTTGGGGTGAAGAAACGCAAATTCAAAATCATTACAATGAATTAGCTGTTAAATTGAAACAAAACGGAACAGAAAGAGAAATGATTATTCGTTTCCGTTTATTCAATGATGGTTTAGGTTTTAGATACGAATTTCCTCAACAAAAAAGTCTTGTTTACTTCGTAATTAAGGAAGAACGTACAGAATTTGCCATGACTGGAGATCACACAGCATTTTGGATTCCAGGAGATTATGATACGCAAGAATATGATTATACAGAATCTAAACTTTCTGAAATTAGAAATTTATTCAAAAAAGCCGTAACTGATAATGCTTCTCAAGAACAATTTTCTGAGACAGGAGTTCAAACATCTTTAATGATGAAAACTGCTGATGGAATTTACATCAATATACACGAAGCAGCTTTGATTAATTATTCATGCATGAGTTTAGATTTAAATGATAAAACTTTTGTTTTTCAATCGCACTTAACACCAGATGCAAAAGGAGATAAAGGATATATACAAGCTCCTAGTGTTTCACCATGGAGAACTTTAGTAATTAGTAATGATGCAAGAGCTATTTTAGCTTCAAGAATGACATTAAATTTAAACGAACCTTGTAAAATTGAAGACACTTCATGGATAAGACCTGTAAAATATGTAGGCGTTTGGTGGGAAATGATTACAGGAAAAAGTTCGTGGTCATACACCAATGATTTTCCATCTATTCAATTAGGAGTTACAGATTATTCCAAAGCAAAACCAAACGGAACCCACGGAGCCACTACAAAACACGTTAAAGAATTAATCGATTTCGCTGCTCTTCACGGTTTTGATGGCGTTTTAGTGGAAGGTTGGAATCAAGGTTGGGAAGATTGGTTTGGTCAATCCAAAGATTATGTTTTTGATTTCGTTTCGCCCTATCCAGATTTTGATGTTAAAGGAATTCATGCATACGCAAAATCGAAAGGGGTAAAAATGATTATGCATCATGAAACTTCTGGTTCTGCTAGAAATTACGAACGTCATTTGGATAAAGCTTTCCAATTTATGAATGAAAATGGTTATGAAGCGGTAAAAACAGGTTACGTTGGAAACATGTTACCAAGAGGCGAACATCATTACAGTCAATGGATTTTAAATCATTACCAATATGTTATAGAAAAAGCCGTTGATTATAAAATCATGGTGAATGCTCATGAAGCAGTTCGTCCTACAGGTATTTGCAGAACCTATCCGAATATGATAGGAAATGAATCCGCTAGAGGAACAGAATTTCAAGCTTTTGGAGGTTCAAAACCAAATCACACCACTATTTTACCATTCACTAGATTAATGGGTGGACCAATGGATTACACTCCAGGAATCTTTGAAATGGACATCTCAAAAATAAACCCTGATAACAATTCACATGTAAATACAACTTTGGCAAACCAATTAGGATTATATGTAATCCTATACAGCCCTTTACAAATGGCTGCTGATTTACCAGAAAATTACAATCGCTTTTTAGATGCTTTTCAATTTATAAAAGATGTTCCAGTAGAATGGACAGAATCAAAATATTTGGAAGCAGAACCTGGTTATTATATCACAATAGCTAGGAAAGATAAAAATTCAAATAATTGGTTTGTTGGAAATAATAATGGAGTCAATCCAAGAACAGCAACCATAAATTTAGATTTCCTTGAAAAAGGTAAAAAATACGAAGCTACTATTTATGCAGATGCAAAAGGAGCTGATTACAAAACAAATCCCCAAGCTTATACCATTACAAAACAAAAAGTAACGGATAAGTCAAAACTAAAAATGACTTCAGCAGCTGGTGGTGGTTATGCTATCAGCATTGTAGAAATAAAATAATTATAAAAAGACAGAGGACAACTAACTTCTGTCTTTTTTATTTAAAAAATAATGACATGAAAATAAGTTGGTTTCAAATACTGATTACCTTACTCTTTGTGAATTTTACTTTTGCTCAAATAGAAAAAATGGAACCTCCTTTTTGGTATGAAAACATGAATAAAAGTGAAGTCCAAGTTTTATTTTACGGAAAAAACATAGCTGAAAATGGCATTTCTGTTTCAAATAGTATTATAATCACAAATATTACAAAAACGGAAAATCCAAATTATCTTTTCGTTACAATTGACACAAAAAATATAACTGCTCAAACTTTAAAATTTACTTTTAAAAGCGGTAAAAAATCATTTACTAAAGATTTTGAAATCAAAAAACGAAGAGAGAATTCAGCCAACCGAAAAAGCTTTGATGCTTCAGATGTTATATATTTACTTATGCCAGATCGTTTTGCGAATGGAAATGAAGCCAATGATTCTTCTTCAAAATTACAAGAAGAAGCAAATAGAAGTTTACCAGGTGGAAGACATGGTGGTGATATAGAAGGAATTATTAAAAATTTAGATTACATCCAAGAATTAGGTGCAACAGCCATTTGGAGTACTCCAATGTGCGAAGATAATGACAAAGGATATTCGTATCATACTTATGGTCAATCTGATGTGTACCAAATTGATGCTCGTTATGGAACCAATGAAGAATACAAACGATTAGCAGCTGAAATGCACAAACGGGATATGAAGTTAATCAAAGATTATGTAACGAATCATTGGGGAGCCGAACATTGGATGTTTAAAGACATGCCAACATACGATTGGTTTCATCAATTTCCAGGCTATGCTCAAAGTAATTATCGAATGACTACGCAATATGATACTAATAGTTCAAAACACGATGCTAAATATTGCATGGATGGATGGTTTGTACCAAGCATGCCTGATTTAAACCAATCCAATCCTTTGGTTTTAAATTACTTGATTCAAAATGCAATTTGGTGGATTGAATATGCTAATTTAGATGGTTATCGAGTAGATACCTATTCCTATAATGACAAAGAAGGCATTGCCAAATGGACAAAAGCTATCACTGATGAATATCCTTATTTCAACATCGTTGGAGAAGTTTGGATGCACGATCAAGCACAAATATCTTATTGGCAAAGAAACAGCCCTATTTCAAGAATTCAAAGTTATAATTCCTATTTACCAAGTGTAATGGATTTTACATTACATGATGCTTTTGGAAATGTTTTTAATGAAGACAATGCTTCTTGGAATGATGGAATGATTAAGTTTTATGATAATTTTGCTAATGATTTCTTGTATGATAATCCCAATAATTTATTAATATTTCTAGAAAATCATGATACAGGTCGTTTCAATCAAAACTATAAAAACGATTTTAAAAAGTACCAGTTAGGAATGACCATTTTAGCAACAATGCGTGGAATTCCTCAAATTTATTATGGTTCAGAAATTGGAATGGCTGGTGATAAAGGGAAAGGAGATGCAGATATTCGTCAAGATTTTCCTGGTGGATGGAAAGGTGATACAAACAATGCATTTTCAAGTGCTGGAAGAACTGCAGTTCAAAAACAATATTTTGATTTTTCTAAAAAACTCTTGAACTGGAGAAAAAACAAACACGTAATTCATACTGGAAAACTAACACATTATATTCCAGAAAATAATGTCTACGTTTATTTTCGTCATAATGATACTGAAAGTGTAATGGTAGTAATTAACAATTCCTTGGACAATCAAAAGATAAATCTATCTCGTTTTGAAGAAAATTTAAAAAAATACACTTCTGGAAAAGATGTTTTATCGAATATAACTTTCGAATTAAATAAAGAAATTGCGATAGAAAGTAAATCTTTTTTAATTTTAGAATTAAATTAGCTTTCAAAAAAACAACACGATGAAAAAAATACTTTTATTTTTATTGCTAACCACATTTACATTTGCTCAAATAAAACTAAAACCTAGAATTTTACCTAAATCAGATAAAGTAAAAGGAAATGTAATTCGTTTAGATAGTTTTCCAACAAAATTAATCAAACCGAGATCTGTGGATGTTTGGATTCCTGTTGGGTATTCTCCAAAAAAGAAATACAGTGTTATTTACATGCACGATGGTCAAAATTTGTTTGATGCTAATACGACTTGGAACAAACAAGAATGGATGGCTGATGACATTGGAATGCGATTGATAGACAAACAAGAAATAAAAGATTTCATTATTGTTGGTATTCACAATATTCCAGAAATTCGTTTTTTAGATTTATATCCAAAAAAGACTTTAAATTATTTACCAAAGAAAATAAAAGACTCCATTTTCGAAGACTCGAAGAAAAAAGGGTTAAACATTACAGAAGCTAGTTTTAAAGGCGATAACTATTTAAAATTTATAGTAGACGAATTAAAACCATATATCGATGCCAATTTTTTCACTTTAAAAGATGCTGAAAACACATTTATAGGAGGTTCTAGTATGGGTGGTTTAATGTCTATGTATGGTATTTGTGAATATCCAGATGTTTTTAGTGGTGCAATTTGTATTTCAACACATTGGCCAGGTATGTATCCACAAGACAATAATCCTATTCCTGATTCCTTTTTTGCTTATTTGAAAGAAAACATTCCTTCTCCTAATTCGCACAAATTCTATTTTGACTTTGGAACAGAAACTTTAGATCAATATTATCCGCAATATGAAGAAACAGTAAATCAACTTTTCTACAACAAAGAATATTCAACCGAAAACTATAAAAACTTGCGATTTGAAGGAGAAAATCATTCCGAATTATCATGGCAAAAACGTTTTGATATTCCTTTATTATTCCTATTAGAAAAATAAATATAAAATGAAAAAAACTATTTTAACCTTACTCTTAGTAACTTTATTTAGTTGTAAAGAGGAGAAAAAAGAAGTAACAGAAATACCTATAGTTAAAACGCAAGAAATTGAACCATTTACTTCGGAAATAACTGAAAATGCAGTTATTTACGAAGCAAATATCCGTCAATATTCATCAGAAGGCACTTTTAATCAGTTTACCAAAGATATTCCACAATTAAAAGAATTAGGAGTAAAGATTATTTGGTTAATGCCTATTTTCCCCATTTCAGAAACCAAACGAAAAGCTACTGGAGGTGATGATAGCAAATTTGCCTCAGAAATGCCAGCAGAAGAACAATCGAAATATTTAGGAAGTTATTATGCGGTTTCCGATTTCAAAAAAGTAAATCCAGAATTTGGAACTATTGAAGATTTCAGAAATTTAGTTAAAACAGCTCATGAAAACGGCATCTATGTGATTTTAGATTGGGTACCCAATCATACAGGCTGGGATCATGTTTGGATTAAAGAACATCCCGAATTTTATACCCAAAATGAAAAAGGAGAAATTATTGACCCAATTAATCCAGAAACTGGAGAAACTTGGGGTTGGACAGATGTTGCCGACTTAAATTATAACAATCAAGAACTTCGAAAAGAAATGACTAATGATATGTTATATTGGATAAAAAACGAAAAAATTGATGGTTTTCGTTGTGATGTAGCTAGTAATGTTCCAACCGATTTTTGGCAACAAGCTATTCCTACTTTAAGAAAAGAAAAAAGTATTTTCATGTTAGCAGAAGCTTGGCAACCAGAATTAATAAAAGAAAATTTATTTGACATGTATTATTCTTGGGAAGGACATCACACCATGAATAAAATAGCCCAAGGAAAAGAAACAGTTGCAAATTGGGATGCTTTCATGGAGAAAGCAACAAAAGAATATGAAACAGATGATATTGCAATGAATTTTGTGGATAATCATGATGAAAATTCTTGGAACGGAACCATTGAAGAAAGATTAGGTGATGCCTCTGAACTAATGATAGCTCTTTCCTTCATGACTCCTGGAATGCCTTTAATCTATAGTGGTGACGAATATGGTTTAAATCATCGTTTAAAATTTTTTGAAAAAGACTCTATTCCTAAAGAAAAAGGCAGAAACTGGGAAATTTTTAAAAAACTAGGTGAATTAAAAACAACCAAAGTAGCATTACATGGCGGAAAAAACAAAGCTTCATATAAAAAAATAGCCACCTCTTCAAATGATAAAATTTTAGCTTTTGAAAGAGAAAAAGAAGGTAAAAAAATGATTTTTATAGGTAATCTATCAAAAAACAATCAAGAATTCACGATAGAATTAGATGGAAATTTCAAAAATATGTACACAAATACAAAATTTTCGTTAAATAAAGGCCAAAAAGTTCAAATGGAATCTTGGAAATTTGTAATTTTGCAGTAGTACAGGTTCATGTTTACCTGTTTGTTTGTTTGAATTGCGCGAATCTTATTATTAGATTCGCGCTTTTTTATATCTTTAAACTATGCAAAAAATTGGTCATAGAGGGGCAAAAGGATACAGTATTGAAAACACATTTGACTCTTTTCAAAAAGCAATCGAACTAAATGTTGATACTATAGAATTAGATATTCATGTTTGCAAAAGTGGTGAACTTATTGTTTTCCATGATTTTACTTTAGAACGCTTAACAAACGGAGAAGGAGAAATTGCAAAATTTACTTTGGAACAACTTAAAAGATTAAGAATTTTAGAAACACATAAAATTCCTACATTAATTGAAACTTTAGATTTAATTGATAAAAGATGTAACATTAACATCGAATTAAAAGGTCGTAATACAGCTCAACCTACTTCAAAAATAATTGAAGAATACGTGCAAAATAAAAACTGGAAGTATTCCAATTTTATTATTTCTAGCTTTCAATATGAAGAACTTTATAATTTTAGTGAATTTAATCCTAATATTCCTCTTGCGGTATTAACTCAAGCAAGTGTTGAACAAGCCATTGAATGGGCTATTGAATTTAAAGCAACACATATTCATCCTCATTTTTCATTATTAACCACAGATAATTGTAATTTTGCGAAAGAAAAAGGATTAAAAATCAATACATGGACAGTCAATGAAACTATAGATATTGAACATGTAAAAAGATTTAATATTGATGGCATCATTTCTGATTTTCCCGATAGGATATGAATTCAAAATACGACATAATAATTATTGGTGGTGGTGCAGCTGGTTTTTTTACTGCTATAAATATTGCAGAAAAAAATAAAAAGTACAAGATTGCTATCTTAGAACGCGGAAAAGAAGTTTTATCTAAAGTTAGAGTTTCTGGTGGTGGACGTTGCAATGTTACACATGCTTGTTTTATACCAAATGACCTAGTAAAGTACTACCCAAGAGGAGAAAGAGAACTAAAAGGACCTTTTAATCAATTTTGTTCTGGTGATACGATTGAATGGTTCGAAAATCATGGTGTTGAATTAAAAATTGAAGACGACGGGAGAATGTTTCCAACAACGGACTCATCCCAAACTATTATTGACTGTTTTATAAAAGCCACAGAAAAGCTCAAAATTGACATTTTAACTCTACAAAGTGTTCAATCAATTTTTCAAAAAGAGAACAGTTGGAAAATTGACACAAACTCTGACACTTTTCAATGTCAAAAAATAATTTTAACCACTGGAAGCAATACTAAAGTATGGGAAATGTTAACTAACTTAGGCCATACAATTGTTCCTCCAGTACCTTCATTGTTTACTTTTAATATCAAAGATTCACGAATAAAAGATTTAATGGGTGTTTCCGCTCTTGCCACAGTTAAAGTGAAAGGCAGTAATTTAAAAGCTTCTGGCCCATTATTAATTACACATTGGGGAATGAGTGGACCTGGAATTTTACGATTATCCGCTTGGGGAGCAAGAGAATTATTCGACAAAAACTATCACTTTACACTTCAAGTAAATTGGTTAAACGAAACTATTTTCGAAGAATGTTTGGATGAGTTAAAAGAACTAAAAGAAGTTAATAACAAAAAATTAATTTCAAAATTTTGTCCTTTTGATTTTCCTAAGCGCTTATGGGAAAGTTTAACTTTTGCTTCTGGAATTTCAAATGAGTTAAAATGGGCTGATGTTTCAAAAAAACAATTGATTTTACTTGCTGAACAATTAACAAATGGTCAATTTCAAGTAAATGGGAAAAGTACTTTTAAAGAAGAGTTTGTGACCGCTGGTGGTATTGATTTGAAAGAAATAAATTTTAAAACTATGGAAAGTAAAATCTTACCTAATCTTTATTTAGCAGGTGAAATAGTAAATATCGATGCTATTACTGGTGGTTTTAATTTCCAAAACGCTTGGACTGGTGGCTTTATAATAAGCGAGTCTATTTAATAAAAAAACCAGTATTTACTGGTTTTTAATTTTTTAGCGTTCTCTTCCTCCATCTAAAATTCCTTGCCAATCTTTTAATTCTTGCCATTTTCCTTCATAACATAGTTTGGCTTGTCTAGGCCAAGTTCCTGGATCATGAATTTGAAAACGTTCTCCTGCTTTACTCAAAATCTCTTTACATCTATCAATAGAAGTTTCAGATAAGGATTTCCAAGTTAAAATTCCAGAAGTTTTAAATAATTCTTCAATTTTGGGTCCAATTCCTTCAATAATTTTTAAATCATTTTCATTTATCTTTTTACCAAAAACAGCTTTGGCTTCCGAACCATCAAATGGAATTAAAACAGAAACAGGTACCTCCGCAACTAAATTTGATTTACTTGCTCTAGATTGATCATTTAATTGAGAGCGTAATTTATCTATATCAAGTCTTAATTGCGAATTTCTCCTATTACAGCTATCCAAATCATCTTGTAAAGAATCCGTATCTATAGTCGATGGTTTTGAAGACATTTTTCCAAGTAAATAGCCCAATATTCCACATATAAGACCAACCAAGGCAGGAATTAAAAAACAAGGTAAATTCATAAGTATATAGTTTAGTTAGTTGTTGTTACTTAATAGTAATTTCTGTACGTCTATTTTTTGCCCTACCTTCTTCTGTTGTATTATCTGCTATAGGTTGTAATTCTCCTTTTCCTGAAGCTTCAATTTTATTTTCAGGAATACCATTGGAAACAAAATATTTTTTAGCAAACTTAGCACGCTCTTCAGAATAATATTGGTTAGTATTTCTAACACCTGGATCATTATCACTATGACCAGTAATATTTATTTTTGAACCTTCAACATGATTAATGTAATCTATTATATCAGCTATCTGTTGCTTTTGTAATTGAGTAAGCGTAATCGAAGATTGTCCAGTATTAAAATACAAAGTTAAAGGGGTAGCGTTTATATTCTTTTTTATAGTTTGCCAATTTTTAATTTTCGAAATATTTACGTTAAAATCTAAAATCTCAAAATGAATTGACCCTATAAGTGTATCATCTTTTATTGTTAATTCATCTTGAAGTTGCTCTGAAATTTCAATATTTTTTTCAGCAATTCCTTTACTCAAAAAATAATTTTTAACTGAATTAGCTCTTGCCAAACCTAGATTAGTAAAAATAGAACTATTCTCTTCATTGTTAGCATAAACTCCAACAATCTTAACAGTAGTATTATTCTTTTCAAGTACTGTTCGTAATTTAGAAATACCTAAATCAATAGAATCTGAAACAGGAATTAAAATATTAAAATTGGAAGCCAAAAAATTAAAATTATTATTGCAATTGTAGCTTAAATCAGGAGATGTAAAATGAAAACCACTAGTTTTAGCAAAATGAATTGCTTTAGTAGGATTCTCTTTTGAATGGTTTTCCTTTTTTAAAGAAGGACATTCTACTGAACAACAATTACAACAAAAAGTTACATACAACCAAGTTCCAAGAAGGATTGTAGCTAAAATCCCAAGAAGATAGAGTGCTTTTTTGGACATAACTTTACAGTTTTGATTTTTCTCAAAAATATAAAAAATTAACAAAAAAACAACTATAAAAAGCTGAAAAATAACGTTTTAATAAAATATAATAATTAAAAATTAAGAATATAGATAGAAATAGTTAAAACAGATGCGAAAGAAACCCACAAAATATAAGGAATAAGTAAGTTTGCCGCTGTTTTATCTATCTTCTTAAAAATCAGATAAGTTTCAAAAATAATAAGCCATAAAAGTATAATTTCAATTAAAGCTAATAAAATATTATGCAAACCAAAAAACAAATAAGACCATAAGGCATTTAATAATAATTGAGCCGTAAAAAAGAAAAGTCCTTTTTTTACCAATTCTTTATTGTGCTCTAATTGATTCCAAACTAAACCTGCTGCAATTCCCATTAAAATATACAAAACTGTCCAAACAGGTGCAAAAATCTCATTTGGTGGATTAAAAAAAGGTTTTTTTAATGTTGGATACCACGTTTTTACACTTTCAATAGTAACCATACTAGACAAATAACCAACTGTCAAACAAATGGCAACCACATATATAACCCTCAAATACTTTTGCATTTCTATTTTTTTTACAACAAATTAACGAATAAACTCACAAACAAGTAAATTAAAAATTGGTATTTTTGCTGAAATTTTCAATTATGTTATCTGAAAAGGATTTTATCGCTTCTAAATACACATCCATAGATTTTGCTCATTTTCAATGGTCTGCGCCTAGCAATATTGCATTAGTAAAATATTGGGGAAAAAAAGACAATCAAGTACCTGCTAATCCTTCAGTTAGCTTCACTTTAGAAAACTGTAAAACCATTACCAGCATTGCATTTGCAAAAAAAGAAGACCAAAATGATTTTGTATTTGATTTGTTATTTGAAGGTAAACCAAAAGAAGATTTTAAACCAAAAATTCAAAAATTCTTAGAACGTATTGATGTTTATTGTCCATATTTAAAAGAATACCACTTAACCATAGATACAAAAAACACTTTTCCTCATAGCTCAGGAATAGCGTCTTCAGCTTCAGGAATGGCAGCTTTAGCTATGAACATTATGAGTTTGGAAAAAGAATTAAGCCCATCAATTTCTGAGGATTATTTTTACCAAAAAGCGTCTTTTCTTGCTCGTTTAGGAAGCGGAAGTGCTTGCAGAAGTATAAAAGGAAAAGTTGTGGTTTGGGGAAATCATGCTGAAATAACAAACAGTTCAGATTTATTTGGAGTCGAGTTTTCTGAAGTTCATGCTAATTTTAAAGCTTATCAAGACACTATTTTACTAGTTGACAAAGGAGAAAAACAAGTTTCAAGTACAGTTGGACACGATTTAATGCACAATCATACTTATGCCGAAAGACGTTTTGAACAAGCGCATGATCATTTATTAAAAATAAAAGCTGCCTTAAAAGAAGGAAATATTTCAGAATTTATGAAAATAGTAGAAAGTGAAGCCCTGACTTTACATGCCATGATGATGACATCAATGCCTTATTTCATACTAATGAAACCAAATACTTTAGAAATCATCAATGCCATTTGGAAATACAGAAATCAAAACCAAATTCCAGTTTGTTTTACACTAGATGCAGGTGCAAATGTGCATGTTTTATACCCTGAAAACGTAAAAGAAAAAATTTTAGAATTTATTAAGAATGAATTAGTTGGCTATTGTCAAAATGGTCAGTATATTTGCGACCAAATTGGCACAGGTTCAAAATCAATTTAATTTTGTATCTTTACTATACCCAATATTAAAAACCTATGAAAGGACCCTTATTTTACTCAAAAATATTACTCTTTGGAGAATATGGAATCATCCAAGACTCTAAAGGACTTTCAATACCTTATAATTTTTATAAAGGAGCTTTAAAAACAGATGAAAATCCTTCTACTGAAGCTATAAAATCCAACGAAAGTTTATTACGGTTTTCAGTTTATTTAAATGATTTACAATCTAATAATCCTGAATTAGTTACTTTTAACATTACAGCATTACAAAACGACATTTCCAAAGGAATGTATTTTGATTCAAGTATTCCACAAGGCTATGGTGTAGGAAGCAGTGGTGCTTTAGTAGCTGCTATTTATGACAAATATGCTTCTAATAAAATTACTGTTTTAGAAAATTTAACTAGAGACAAACTAATACAACTTAAAGGAATTTTTGCACAAATGGAATCTTTTTTTCACGGTAAAAGTTCTGGTTTAGACCCTTTAAATAGCTATTTAAGTTTACCTATATTAATAAATTCAAAAGATAATATTGAACCAACAGGAATTCCTAGTCAAAGTACACAAGGCAAAGGAGCTGTTTTCTTAATTGATTCTGGTATTGTAGGAGAAACGGCTCCTATGGTTAATATTTTCATGGAAAACCTGAAAGATAATGGTTTTAGAAAAATGCTTAAATCACAATTTATAAAGCATACAGATGCTTGTGTGGAAAATTTTTTACATGGAGATATTAAATCTTTATTTGCTAATACAAAAAAATTATCAAAAGTAGTTTTAAACCACTTTAAACCTATGATTCCTGAACAATTTCATAAAGTTTGGCAAAATGGAATTGAAACAAACGATTATTATTTAAAATTATGTGGTTCAGGTGGTGGTGGCTATATTCTTGGCTTTACAGAAGACCTTGAAAAAGCAAAAGCATCACTGAAAGACTACAAATTAGAAATCGTTTATAATTTTTAAAAGAATCTTATTTCGAAATTTTGTTATAGAAAAATGTCTATTTTTTGATAAAAAATGCTGAGTCGTAAATCCAAATTATTGTTAACCAAAATATTCAGTTTCTTTTCTGTTGTTAGAGGTTATAATATTTGGGTAATAGCTTTGGCACAATATTTAGCTTCAATTTTTATTTTAGCTCCAGAAAGAAGAGCTTTAGATATCTTACTTGATTGGCAATTATTCTTAATAGTCATAGCATCCTCATTAACCATAGCTTCAGGTTACATTATCAACAATTTCTATGATGCCAAAAAAGACTTAATAAACCGACCTAGAAAAGCTATGATTGACCGATTAGTAAGTCAATCCACAAAATTAAAAGTATATTTTGCAGTTAATTTTTTTATAGTAGCTCTTGTTAGTTTTATTTCTTGGAAAGCCGTTTTGTTTTTCTCTAGCTATATTTTTTTGATTTGGTATTATTCCCATAAATTGAAAAAATACCCTATAATAGGAAACCTAACAGCAGCAATATTAGCAGTTTTACCATTTTTTGGTATTTTAATGTACTATAAAAATTTTTACCATGTAATTTTTGCTCATGCTACCTTTTTGTTTTTACTTATATTAATTCGTGAACTGATTAAAGATCTAGAAAACATTGAAGGAGATTTGGTGAATGAATACAAAACAATACCTGTTTTATTTAATGAAAAGACAGCTAAAACAATCATTTCTACACTAACAATAACTACTTTAATACCTGTCTATTTTTTAACAGACGTCTATGATGTAGGCTACATGGACATCTATTTTTATTTCAGTTTACTTTTATTGCTTTATTTTTTTATTCAACTTTGGAAATCCAAACAAAAAGCAGATTTTCTTAAATTACATTTTCTATTAAAATTCATTATTGTAGCTGGTGTTTTTTGCATCATATTAATAGACCCATCAGTCCTTTTACGCGGACAAAAATTATTATCACAACATTATGATGATTTTATTACAACTTTTATTTAAGTTCTTATAAACAAACCAATTGTAATTTATAATAAAAATATGCGATTCAACTTATTAGTTATATCTTTGCAAAAAATACAATAGAATATGTCACGTCACCAAGGAAATGATAAAAGTAGACCAGGCTCAGGAAGACAAGGTGGTTTTAAAAAGTCAAGCAACTCAAGAGGAAATGCTCCAATAAGAAAAACACCTTCCAAATTTTCAGTTAAACCTTCAGGAAAAGCAGAAGAGAACAAAGCTCCTAAAACTCCAAAAACAACATCAAACCCAGATGAAATGCGTTTGAATAAATACATTTCAAATTCTGGCATGTGTAGCCGAAGAGAAGCTGATATTTATATCCAAAGTGGCAACGTAAAAGTTAACGGAGTTGTAGTTACGGAAATGGGTTATAAAGTAAAACTAAGCGATGTAGTTGTTTTTGATGGTTCTACAATTTCACCAGAGAAAAAAGAATATATTTTACTAAACAAGCCTAAAAATTTCTCTACTGTAGGTGATGATGAAAAAGGAGATGGAAATGTCTTAGATTTAGTTCGTGGTGCTACAAAGGCAAAAATCCTACCAGTTGGAAGAATGGACAAAACCACTACTGGTTTATTATTATTTACAAATGATACTGATATGGCTCGTAAATTCACTACACCAAATCAACGTTCCTCCAAGCTATATCAAGTAACTTTAGATAAAAACTTAAGATACGAAGATTTAGAAAAAATTGCTTCTGGAATAACCATTGATGAATATAGAGTATATGTAGAAGAAGTAACTTATATAGAAAATGAACCAAAAAGCGAAATAGGCATCAAAATGAAAACAGCTAATGTAAAAATTGTACGTAAGATTTTTGAACATTTAAAATATAATGTAATCAAGCTAGACCGTGTAACTTTTGCAGGTTTAACCAAAAAGAATTTACCTCGTGGTAATTGGAGATTCCTTACCGAACAAGAAATCATCAATTTAAAAAACTCATAAACAACAAACCACGAATAATAAAGCATTGAAATTCGTGGTTTTTTTCATAAACACATGTCCAATCAATTACAACAAATAGCTATTCGCTGGTTTGAAGCTTTTAATACTAAAAATTTAGAAAATTTATTAGCATTATATGACGATGAAGCCAAACATTATAGTCCTAAATTAAAAATTCGTCAACCTGAAACCAATGGCATAATTGAGGGAAAAGAAGCATTGCACAAATGGTGGCAAGATGCCTTTGAAAAACTACCAACATTACACTACAAAGTAACTTCTCTAACAGCTAATACAGATAGAGTTTTTATGGAATACATTCGTCAAGTGAAAAATGAAGAAGATTTATTAGTTGCTGAAGTCTTAGAAATTAAAGAGGAGAAAATTATTTTTTCTCGAGTATATCATGGATAAAAAACACATTAAGAAAGTATAAAATGACGTAAAAAAGTCGTTTTTTAAGCCATTTTCAAAAAAACCTAATTTAATTTTTACATTAAATAAAAAAAACTTAGAAGTTGTTGATTCCAACTTCTAAGTTTTTTTATAGTAAAATAATTAAGTTTTTTTACATTTTTGAAGCAATTTCTTTACTATACCTTTTCAAAATAGCCCTACTCATCCCTAAATTAGCCTTACTACTATCTACAGCTAAATAGACAAAATATTCTCCATTTTCTGAAATACTAATGATATGAATTTGATTTGTCAATGTAATCATAATATCTTCAATATCCTCCTTAAGACCGAGTGCTTTAATAGCTGTCATTTTTGCCTTTACAACTTCTAAATTATAAGCTGAAGCTAATTCTGGATCAAATGATTGATTTACTGATAACGATTTGTAAGACATTCCTGTTTTTACTTCAGTTACTGCAACAGCAATAAAACCTGAAACATTTGATTTCAAATCGTCTACGAATGTGGTTAAAAAATCTGACATATATTCTTGTTTATTTAGTTTATGATGTTTAATTTTTCTTTTAAAGACTTTGTTATTTATTTATAATAGTATCCATAGTTTTCATTATCAATCCTAATTTAGAACCATCCTTGGAAAACGATGCTAAATAGTAATCTTTGCTAAACTTATTAATAACTATAAGCCCTTTATCAGCATGTATAGTAATTTTGTCCATTTCTCCATATTCGAGATCCAAAATAATTTCTTTACACATGGTAGCAATCATTCCAGACATAGCCGAGTAATTTCCATCATACTCAAATTCACTTGAATCAATTAAGTCTCCATCAATATCAAATAGAAGAACATTTTCTACTCCTGTATCTGTTATCATGTTTTTCAAATCCTGTTTATTTGGTCTACTGCTCATAAATATTTAGTTTTTATTTGTATTAAAATTTTTATTAAAATATATTTAGAGTTTTAACAAAAATATACTAAATTTACTTCATAAAAAAGTTAAATTATCACCATTTAATTACAGAAAAACTATAATCATGAAAACAAAAAGCTTAAAAAAACTAAACAAAGACTTACAAAAAAGATTAGTTGAATTTAGAAAATATTCTACTGAAAATGGACTAATAACAAAAAAAAGAGGCCTTTTCAAGAAAATTTTCAGTTAATATAATTATTTGAAATTATTCCATTATTAATTAATCGCTTAAAAAAGAGTTGAATCGAAAAAGAGTTGCGTATTTAGCAAAAAGAAATCTTTGAAAACTACCTAACAAAAATTCTTACCAACAAATACGAATTGTATTCAATTGCTTTTTTTAACCAAGCGGAATGAAATAAGAAGAGAAATTGTGAGTAACTGAAACTTTAGAAATTAATGAAGAAAAAAAAGACTTTTCTCGAGTATATATTATGTTAAAAAAAGCCAAACTTTAAAGTTTGACCTTTTTCTATTCTGTAAACTGATAATCACCAAACACTTCCTCAATTTCTGTAAAAACATCTAGCAATTGGTGCAAACCATCTGTCGTGACTAATTTTTGTTTGTATTCTTTAAAACTATGAATTCCTTTAAAATAATTGGTATAATGTCTACGCATTTCTACAACTCCTACTCTTTCATTTTTCCATTCCACAGACCAGATTAAATGATTTCTTGCAGCTTCAATACGGTCTTTCATTGTTGGTGATGGCAAATGTTCTCCCGTTTGAAAAAAATGCTTTATTTCATTAAAAATCCATGGATAACCAATAGCAGCACGACCAATCATCATACCATCTAAGCCAAATTTATTTTTATATTCCAATGCTTTTTCAGGTGAATCAATGTCACCGTTTCCAAAAATAGGCATAGTAATTCTTGGATTATTTTTCACACGAGCAATATGCGTCCAGTCAGAATGTCCTTTATACATTTGAGCCCTTGTTCTAGCATGAACTGTTAAAGCTTGAACGCCTATATCTTGTAAACGCTCTGCAACTTCGTCTATATTAATGGAATTTTCATCCCAACCCAAACGAGTTTTTACAGTAACCGGCAAAGAAGTTCCTTTAATAACTGCTTTTGTCAAACGAATCATTAGATCTACATCTTTTAAAACTCCTGCTCCTGCTCCTTTTGTAACCACTTTTTTTACAGGACAACCAAAATTAATATCCACTAAATCAGGCTGAACCGTTTCAACAATTCTTGCGCTTTCAGACATAGCTTCTTCATCACCACCAAATATTTGAATACCAACAGGTCTTTCATAATCAAAAATATCCAGTTTTTTCATACTTTTCATAGCATCACGAATTAGTCCTTCCGAAGAAATAAACTCGGAATACATTAAATCGGCTCCATGCAACTTACACAAACGACGAAAAGGAGGATCACTCACATCTTCCATAGGTGCAAGTAAAAGTGGGAATTCTGGTAATTCTATGTTGCCTATTTTTGGCATATCACTCAAATATTTTTTGCAAAAATACTACTTTTTTTTATTTCTCTTTCTAGCTTTCTACTTTAGTCCTTTTTAAGTCAAAACTTTACTTTATATTTGCAGATTAAATACGAAAGTATTTTTTAGAAAAATTGATAGAATCAGAAGATGAAGAACATAAGAAATTTTTGCATTATTGCGCACATTGACCATGGTAAAAGTACTTTGGCTGACCGATTATTGGGAGCTACTCAAACTGTTACAGCTAGAGAAGAAAAAGCGCAGTTGCTAGACAATATGGATTTAGAACGTGAGCGAGGAATCACTATTAAAAGTCATGCGATTCAAATGAATTATATCCACAATGGGGAAGAATATATTCTAAATTTAATCGACACTCCTGGTCACGTGGATTTCTCATATGAAGTTTCTCGTTCTATTGCAGCTTGTGAAGGGGCTTTACTAATTGTAGATGCTGCCCAAAGCATTCAAGCACAAACGATATCTAATTTGTATTTAGCTTTAGAAAATGACTTAGAAATCATTCCTGTTTTAAATAAAGTTGATTTACCAAGTGCTAATCCTGAAGAAGTAAGTGATGATATTATTGACTTGTTAGGTTGCAAACTAGAAGATATTATTCATGCTTCTGGTAAAACTGGTTTTGGAGTAGATAAAATTCTAGAAGCTATTATCAACAAAGTACCAGCTCCAAAAGGAAATCCTGACGAACCCTTACAGGCTTTAATTTTCGATTCACATTATAATCCTTTCAGAGGAATTGAAGTTATTTTCCGAGTTATTAATGGAGAAATAACCAAAGGTCAGAAAATTAAATTCATGGCTACTGGAAAAGAATATTTTGCTGATGAAGTTGGAACTTTAAAATTAAATCAGGTTCCTAAAAATAAAATTTCAAGTGGAGATGTTGGTTATTTGGTTTCTGGAATTAAAGAAGCCAAAGAAGTAAAAGTAGGTGATACTATTACCGATGCGAAAACACCTACTACCAATATGATTACTGGTTTCGAAAACGTAAAGCCAATGGTTTTCGCTGGAATTTATCCAGTAGACACGGAAGACTTTGAAGACTTAAGAGCTTCTATGGAAAAATTACAACTAAACGATGCTTCTTTAGTTTTTGCACCAGAAAGTTCGGCTGCCTTAGGTTTTGGTTTCCGTTGTGGATTCTTAGGAATGTTACACTTAGAAATCATCCAAGAGCGTTTAGAGCGTGAGTTTGACATGACTGTGATCACAACTGTTCCTAACGTTTCGTATTTGGCTTACACCAAAAAAGAACCTGACACAGCTATCACTGTTAACAACCCATCTGATTTACCAGAACCTTCTAAATTAGATCGGGTTGAAGAACCTTATATCAAAGCAACCATCATTACTAAATCTGATTTTGTAGGAAATGTAATGAGCCTATGTATCGAAAAGAGAGGTGTTATTACTAATCAAACTTACTTAACTACTGAACGTGTTGAATTGAACTTTGACATGCCTTTAGCAGAGATAGTTTTTGATTTTTACGATAGATTAAAAACCGTTTCTAAGGGATACGCTTCGTTTGATTATCATCCTATTGGGATGCGTACTTCAAAATTAGTAAAACTAGATGTTTTATTAAATGCACAGTCTGTAGACGCTTTATCAGCTTTAATTCATGAAGACAATGCTTATTACATTGGTAAAAAAATGTGTGAAAAATTACGTGAATTAATTCCAAGACAACAATTTGACATTCCAATTCAAGCCGCAATTGGTGCTAAAATTATTGCCCGTGAAACAATAAAAGCTCTACGTAAAGACGTAACTGCCAAATGTTATGGTGGTGATATTTCTCGTAAAAGAAAATTATTAGAAAAACAGAAAAAAGGTAAAAAACGCATGCGCCAGGTAGGAAATGTAGAAATTCCACAGGAAGCATTCATGGCTGTTTTGAAGTTGAATGATTAATATAGAGAACATTGAGAATAGAATAAAGAAAAACCCAATAACTTTCGTTATTGGGTTTTTTGTTTAAATTTACTTTTTTAAATGATTCATAATGACAGCAGACGAAAGACAAAATTTTCTTGAATTAATAAACTCTGGGAAATCTATTATTGGATATACATTTGATTTTTTTAAAGAAGAAAACATTATTGATGAATCATTAATTACCACCAACTTAATTCACTTTAAAGATTGCATTTTCAATAAAAATGAGTTGGTTTTCCAAGGTTTAAACAATAAAAATTTATCAATAAGTTTTCAACATTGCGAATTCAATTGCGAAATTAATTTCTACAATTGTAAAATAAAAAACTTAATGTTTTTTGATATTAAAAAAATTACAAAAATAGACATCCGTACACTTGGTAATGATTTTTGTGAATTTGATACATTTAGTTTTATTAATGGTTTTTCAGAAAATCCAATTTATAAATTAAATGGAGATATATCAATTAGAAAATGTATTTTTAAAAATTTAAGAATAGAAAAAATCAAACAAATCAATGGTTCATTCTCTTTTATTTATAATATTACAGATAAAGCTATAAGTGATGACTACATAGAATGGAAATTCAATGATTGCCAACTTTCCTTTGCAAATTTTACAAACAATAGATTTGATAAAAAAGTTAGTTTTAGAAATGTATTTTTCTATAATAATGTTTTAATTAATAATAAGAATGAAATTGAACCAAATAAAGGACATCCCCTTTTTTTAAATAATTATTTTGAAAATGTAAGCTTTACTAATTCTCAATTCATTAAGTTATCTGAATTTATTTCATGTCATTTTAATTCACGAGCCGATTTTAGTAACTTGAAAAACCATGAAGATGGAATCTTACTTTTTTCAGATTGTGACTTTAATGGAGTAACATATTTTAATGATTGTGTTTTAAATATTTTAAACTTCTCACAATGTTCATTCAAAAAAACGACCTCATTTAATAACTCAAAATTAAATAAATTATTCTTTATACAAGTAAAATTCGATAATGTTGCTTATTTTGATTATACACAAATTAATTCATTACTTAACAATTCTTACCTGCAATCAAATCAAATTAGATATTGGAAAATAACTATACGAACAATAAAACAAGAACTACAAAAAACAGAAAATAGAATAGACTATAATCGATTTAAAAGTTATGAAATGGCAACTTATTTTAAAGAGTTAAGCTGGAAAAATAACTTCATGGATAAATCAATTCTTTATATGACTAAATTATCAACAGATTTTGGTAACAGTTGGACAAAAGCTTTAATTTTCACACTTTTAATTGCTTTATTTTTCTTTTCCATTTTCTTTATTTCTGAAAATTATAATAACTCATTCGATATAGGAAACTGGCAAGATTTTGCAAAAGGATATATTCGTTTTTTCTTAATTACAGATTTCTATAGTCCATTAGAAGAAGGAAGAACTTATATAAAAAGTTTTTGGAGCTGGATTCCTTTTATTTTTGGGAAAATTTTTATTGCTTTTGGGATTTATGAAATGATACAATCTTTCAGAAAATTTAAAGTATAACTTTTCTATCATCATTTTAGGTTTCAACAAAACCAATAATTAAATTTATTACTTTTCTCTACTATTCACAACTCCATTAAAAAAACCTAATTCAACTATCAAAATCAGCCTTTAAAAGCCCACATAAACAACCACTATTTGTTCTAGTAAAAAGATTATCAACACGTTACTTAATTAACTTCAAAACACAAATGTTAATTCTTTTTTAAAATAAAAACCTTCTTATACTAAAAAAATACTTAATTTTACACCCATCAAAATGATTTTCACCCCCAAAGATATCATAATGAAAAAACTACTAATTTTATTTTGGCTATTGCCAATGTTATGCTATTCGCAATCTATAACGGTTGACGATACCAGTAATTCACCTAGTCAACTAGTCGATTTACTATTAGGAAACTCTTGTACAGATGTTTCTAATGTTATTATTTCATCAAGTCAATCCGTTGCTTCATTTAACAACAATGGTTCCGCATTTCCAATTAATGAAGGTATCATTATTAGAAGTGGTATTGCTAAACATTCTGAAGGTCCTTACACAGGAAGCGACCTTGACAGCCAAGTAAACAGCACTGGAGATCCTGGTTTACAAAACATAGTAAACAGCACAGGTCAATCTGGAAACATAACCGATGTGGCTTTCCTACAATTTGACTTTGTACCTCTGTCATCAAATTTTAGTTTTGATTTCTTATTTGCTTCTAATGAATACGGACAATGGCAATGTGCCTCTTTTGACACTTTTGCCTTTTTCCTAACAGATTTAACGACTAATACAACTACTAATTTAGCCGTAATTCCTACTACAACTACTCCTGTATCGGTATTAAACATAAGAGACCAAGCTTACAACGGTAATTGTACTTCTGCAAATGCAGGTTTATTTAGTACCTACAATGTAAACAATCCTAGTGCATCAACCGTAAATATGAGAGGTTTCACAACCGTTATGAATGCTTCTTCTTCAGTAACTCCAAACAATTCCTATCGAATTCGTTTAGTTATAGGAGATTATCAAGATTACAGATATGATTCTGCAGTGTTTTTAGCTTCTGGCAGCTTCATAACTACAATCGACTTAGGTCCAGATTCTAATATCTGTAGTGGAGACAGCAGAACCATAACTTCAGGTTTAAGTGATGTGGAATTCATCCATAATTGGACATTAAACGGAGGCCCTTTATCAGAAACCAGCAATACCTTGACAGTTACCCAAAGTGGTTTGTATGAAGTTACTTTAACAAAACCTAATACTAATTGTGTAATTACAGATCAAATAGTTTTTTACGATCTGTCTGTAAATAGCCCACTAAATCTAACTGCTTGTAATAACGGAAGTACAAATTACAACTATGATTTAACACAAAATAACGAAACAACTTTAGGCATAGATGATACCATTTATGATGTATTTTACTATACCTCATTAGCCAATGCTAGTTCAAATACAAATTCTATCCCTCAAGCACAAATCACCAATTATTCGAGTCCTGGCAATGAAACAATCTACTTGGCTTTATTCAACACAAACACCTCTAGTTTTTGTGATGCAATTTATCCATTTGATTTATTAGTTAGCGCACCAATAACTGTTAACACAATCGACAATTTTGAAAATTGCGATTCTCCTTCTGGTCAAACAATAGATTTAGTAAATCAAACCTTACTAAACAACCCTCAACTTTCAACAAATTACAGCTTTTACTTCTACCCTTCTCAAAACGAAGCACAAACTGGAGGAACTGGAAATTATACAAACCCAACCAATTACCCAGTAGCCTCTGGAGCATCAACACAAACTGTATGGGTTAGAATTGAATCCATTACAAATCCACAGTGTTTTGCTATTAGTAATTTTGACATTATCATAAACCCTTTACCTATTGTTGATACAATTACCGATGTAATCGAATGCCATAATTACACATTACCTAGCATTACAAATGGAAATTATTTTTCTGGACCTGACGGTACTGGAACTTCTTATAACGCTGGTGATGTAATCGACGCTGGTGGAGTTTATTATATTTTTAATGGACCAGACAATAATAGTTGTACTAACCAATCTAGTTTCCAAATTACACTTATTGATGAATATGAAATTCCACTTGAACATTGTGGACAATTTATTATTCCTAATCCTATTGTGGGAGACTTTTATGAACAAGCTGGTGGACCAGCCAATACTAATAATGTGCTTATTCCTTCTGGAACTATAATTACTACAGATCAAACCATATATTATTATGCCGAAGTAAATGGAACATTTTGCAAAGAAGAAGCCTTTCCCTTAATCATTCACCCATTACCTCCAGTAGATTCTTTAAACGATGTCACAACATGTGTGAGTTACAACTTACAACCTTTAACTAATGGAAGTTATTTTAACGAACAAGGGAACCCCCTAAATATAGGTGATGCTATTACAACTACACAAACAATAACTATAACAAACGGACCAGATGTAAACGGCTGTAGTGATAGCACAACTTTTACTATTTATATTATTAATAATGTAGGTAATCAAACAGCTTGTGGCAGCTACATTTTACCTCTTTTAGACGCAGGTAATTATTACACAGGTCCGACAGGTACAGGAACAATTATTCCTGCTCAAACAGCTATTACAAATTCGCAAACTATATATATCTATGCTAATACCAGTACAGCTCCAAACTGTACAGATAACATGTCTTTTGACGTAACCATATTACCAGTTCCTCCTGTAGATAGTCCAAATGATGTCATCACATGTGATTATTATATTTTACCCGCACTAACCAATGGAAATTATTTTACTGAACCTAATGGAGCAGGAACCATGTTAAATACTGGAGATAGGATTGATTTGACAGGTAATAATTATGCTCCAGGAACTTATTATGTTTATACTCCTGCAAATTCTGCAGGCTGTGATAACGAAAGTTCGTTTACTATAACCATTAATCCGTTACCAACAGTTGACACCGTTGGAGATTTGTACTATTGCACTTCTTATTCACTAACAACTCCAATAGATGGGGTTTACTACACGGGACCAAACGCTACTGGAACTTTAGTAAACAACACAATGGTGTTTGATGAAACACAAACCTTTTATATTCACAACATTAACCCAAATACAGGTTGTTTCCAAGATATCCCTTTTACCGTTTATTACAATTACATTGGACTACCAGATTATAATGATATCGCGAATTGTGATTCTTTCACTTTAGAAACCCTTACACATAATCCACCATTTCCTGATAATTATTCTATCAATTATTATTCACAACCTGGTGGAAATCCAGCTGATTTAATCAACACAAGTGATTATACAATCACTACTACGCAAACCATATATGTATTTGCTAGTAATGGAGATCGTTTCCCTTGTACGGAAGAAAAAAGTTTCACAGTAACTATTTCACAAACACCCGATTTAAGTACATATTCAATTGATTTTTCAGCTATTGACGGAACTAATTATTGTGGTGAATTTACCTTACCTACACTTATCCAAACAACTTACAACATTAATTATTTCAGTCAACCTGGAGGAAATCCTGCTGATTTAATCAACCCTAATGATTATACTTTTTCAGTAGACGCATTATCACCTAGTCAAACTTATGATATTTGGGTATATGCAGAAGCTACTAATAACGTAAATTGTAATAACGAGACTCATTTTCAGTTTACAGTTTATCCAAGAGCCGTTTTTTCTGTCGAAGATGGAATTATTTGTATTAATCCAGAAACTAATGTAGTAGAGCAAACAACGGTTTTAGAAGTAGTCCAAGACAGTAACCTTAACATCAATAATTACAATATAGAATGGTATTTGAACGGAACACTTATGGGAACTGGCTTTCAATATACCGCTGATGAAATTGGAACTTATGATGTAATTCCTATTAAATTAACTCCAGAAAACGCACCTGATTGTTCTTACAACCCTACAACAGTTGAGGTTACACAATCCAGTACAGCTGTAGCTGAAGTAATTGTAACCGACACTTTTGAAGAAGTTGCCATTGCAACAGTAAATATCATAAATGGACTTGGAACTTATGAATATCAATTAGACGATGGATCATCTCAAGAAAGTAACATTTTTACTGATGTAAGTTCTGGAGATCACACTATAACTATTAATGACATATATGGAAATTGTGGAGACAGCACAGTAACATTCACCGTTATTAAATATCCTAAATTCTTTACTCCTAATGGTGATGGTTACAATGACAGATGGAATATTTTTGATTTAAAAGACAATCCAGATGCCTTAATTTCTATTTTTGATCGCTATGGTAAATTAATCAAACAAATATCTCCAAACGGAATTGGTTGGGACGGAACCTATAATGGAACAGCTCTACCTTCCACCGATTATTGGTTTATTCTAGATTACAAATACAAAGATCAAAGCAGAACATTTAAAGCTCACTTTACTATGAAGAGGTAATAATAAAAAGAAACGCTTGGATATCCAAGCGTTTCTTTTTATTATTATGAACTTACCGAATTACATTCCTGTTCTTATAGCTTCAACAGGGTCTAATTTAGATGCTGAAATCGCAGGAATAATACCCGAAACTAAACCTATAAATGTAGCTAAACCACTACCTATTAATAAATTTTGTGTACTTAATACAAAATCAAAATCTAAGGCTGCACTAAGTCCCAAAGAACATAGCCAAACGAGAAGCATTCCTACTACACCACCTATTAAAGATAAAATAACAGCTTCAAATAAAAACTGAAACAGTATAAATTTATTTTTTGCCCCTAATGCCTTTTGGATACCTATAAGATTAGTTCTTTCTTTTACAGAGACAAACATAATATTTGCTATTCCAAAACCTCCTACTAAAAGTGAAAAGAAACTTATTCCCCAACCCACCATATTCATCTGACCAATAATATTATCAATAAAGTCTGTAAAGCCCGATAACACATTAATAAAAAAATTATTAATTTCTCCAGGCTTAATACTTCTAAAAGTACGCAATTTCTGGGTTAATTCCGCTTTAAACTCCTCCATATCAATTCCTTTTTCGGGTTTGATTAATATAGCAGGTGTTATCGTTTTATTATTATCTCCATACATTCTTCTTAAAAAATTAACTGGAAAAAAAACAGCCACATCCCCACTATCTCCAAAAGTAGATTGCCCTTGTTTTTTTAACACTCCTATAACCGTTAATTTTTGCCCATATAATCTGATCTTTTTACCCAAAGGATCTAAATCTCCAAAAAGACCTGTTGCAACCTCACTACCAATTACAATTACTGGAGCACCAGAATTAGATTCAGATTCATTAAAAAAACGACCCGACTGTACTTTTATAGGCTCAATATCTATAAACTCATTTGTTGAAGGTTTTACACGAATGGAATTGACCGTTTTGTCTTCATATTTAATATTTTCATTTCGTGTAAAAAGATTAAAAGACATCTTATCAATATTATTCACTGAACGCCTGATGTATTCATATTCCTCATAAGTTACATCTGGGAATTGCTCTCTTTTCCATCTAGGTACCTCTGAAGGACCAAAAGAAAAACGAATTAAGTAAACGGTATTTAAATCCATATCACTTAAATCTTCTTTAATTTTTTTATCCATAGAATCTACAGCTGCTAAAACAGCTATTATAGAAAAAATACCTATAGTAACTCCAAGAAGAGACAATAGGGTTCGTAATTTGTTATTTCGCAATGCATTGAGCGCAAAACTTAAACTTTCCTTTAGTAATCGAAGATATAATAACATAATACAGTTTGATTATCTTATTAGTAGAGCGAATGTAAAAAATGTTACAAAATATAGGAAGAAAGATTATTTTGGTTTTCATACTATTTGTTCCTAGTATCCTAACCTTTGATTAACCTTTGATTGGGAGTAAGAAGCAAGTAAGGATGAAGGAATGGTTGATGGTAGAAGTTGATTATAGGATCTTTCCTTCTCCCGACTATTCGGGAAAGATGACAAGATTGTTGTGTTTGTTTGGGATAAAATAGCTCGCAGATTTCGCAGATTTTAAATTGAAAGTGGAAGTTGATGTGGATTTTCCTTAGTTAAGATGACAAGATTGAATGTGAATATTGTGGTTGAAAATTTCTTAATTTGTGTTGTCTTGATGTCTTTTTAATTATATCATTTTTTATCAGCAAATCGCTTCCATAAACTTGTCATGCCGACAAAGGAGGGAACTCACAAGAAGCTAAACATCTAACTAATGAGATTTAACTAGTTTGAGGTGTTTGATTGTGGAAGTTGATGTGGGGTCTTTCCTTCGTCAAGATGACAAGTTTGGGGATGTGGTTTGTGTCTAAAAAGCACGCGTATTTTACTGATTTAAATTGAAAGTGGAAGTTGATGTGGGGTCTTTCCTTCGTCAAGATGACAAGTTTGTGGGGATGGTTTGTGTTTAAAAAGCACGCGGATTAATGAGCTTTCTCTCCTTTCTTTAATCTGTTTTAGATTGTTTTTAAACTTGGATAAATGGAGTTATTTTTCCTTAAAACTCACCCTTTTATAAATGATTTTTCTACTTTTTCCACGTTTGTTATAAGAACACTTTTATTTCCTGTTTCTTATTATACTTCATTATTAGAAAATTATAGTCAAGAAGCAGTTTTTGAATCACTCAACAATGCTTATTTAAAAAATGTAATTGTTCTAGCTTCACCAGAATTGTTATAATCCAAGCGTTGAGAATTATAAGTAAAAAACAATTTTGAAAGCAATTTTCGATATTCGTTCTATTTAAAAAAGAAGACTTCAAACATGTTCAAAAAACAGCTACTCATTTTAATAAATTTCCACTTAAAAATTAAAATCATCTTTTAAACAATAATTTATTAATAAAATCTTTTTTTCTGTGTTCATAATTGTTGAAAGTTTTAATAAGTATAACTACTTTTGCAAAACGAAAAACCATATCCAAATAAATTCGATTAAAAAATTGATTTTATTCGTAACAACAACACAACACACACTATGAGCACAACAAAAAAAATCACTGCTGCCTTAATTTCGGTATTTGATAAAACTGGATTAGAACCAATTGTAAAAACGCTTCACCAAAATCACGTAACCATCTATTCAACAGGTGGAACCGAAGCTTTTATTAAAGAATTAGGTATTCCAGTTGTTCCAGTAGAGGAAGTAACTGATTATCCTTCTATTCTAGGAGGAAGAGTAAAAACTTTACATCCTAAAGTCTTTGGTGGTATTTTAAATCGTCAAGACAACACTACAGATGTAGCTCAAATGGAAGAATACAACATTCCACAAATAGATTTAGTAATAGTTGACTTATATCCTTTTGAAAAAACTGTTGCTTCTGGAGCAAGTGAAGCCGATATTATTGAGAAAATAGACATTGGAGGTATTTCATTAATTAGAGCGGCCGCAAAAAACTTTAAAGACACCGTAATTGTGCCTTCTGTGGAAGAATATACTTCTTTTTTAGATTTCTATACCAAAGAGAATGGAGCAACAACAATAGAACAAAGAAAGCTATTAGCTACAAAAGCATTTCATGTTTCTTCTCATTATGACACAGCTATTTTCAACTATTTCAACACAGATGAAACCTATTTAAAAACTAGTATTGCTAACGGTGAAACCTTACGATATGGTGAAAACCCACATCAAAAAGGATTTTTCTTTGGGGATTTTGATGCTATGTTCACCAAATTAAACGGAAAAGCCTTATCTTACAACAACTTACTAGATGTAGATGCAGCTGTTACTTTAATGAATGAATTCAAAAATGACGCTCCTACTTTTGCTATTTTAAAACACAATAATGCTTGCGGAATAGCAACAAGAGATACAATGAAAGAAGCATACTTAGATGCTTTAGCTGGTGATCCAACTTCTGCCTTTGGAGGTGTCTTAATTGCTAATGGAAATATTGATTTAGCAACTGCTGAAGAAATCCATAATTTATTTTGTGAAGTAGTTATCGCTCCTTCTTTCGATAAAAATGCTATCGACTTATTAGAAGAAAAGAAAAATAGAATTTTATTAGTAATAAATGATGTTGATTTACCTACAAAACAGATAAGAACTTGCTTAAACGGAATGCTTGTTCAAGATAAAGATAACATTACTGATACTAAACAACACTTAAAAAACGTTACCCATACTAATCCAACAGAAGAAGAAATTGAAGATTTAATTTTTGCTTCTAAAATTTGTAAAAACACAAAATCTAACACTATTGTTTTAGCAAAAAACAAACAATTGTGTGCTTCAGGAACAGGACAAACTTCCAGAGTTGACGCTTTAAAACAGGCTATTGAAAAAGCAACTACTTTTGAATTTGATTTAACGGGAGCAGTTATGGCTAGTGATGCTTTCTTCCCATTTCCTGATTGCGTAGAAATTGCAAACAAAGCTGGTATAACTTCCGTCATTCAACCTGGTGGATCAATTAAAGATGAATTAAGCATAGCCTATTGTAATGAAAATAATGTATCAATGGTATTTACAGGAACACGTCATTTTAAACATTAATTTTATTACATTTGTAGAACACGAACATTATACTAATATAAAACCCTAAAAAAGCATATGGGATTTTTTGATTTCATGACTGAGGACATAGCAATTGACCTTGGTACAGCAAATACCTTAATCATTCACAACGATAAAGTAGTAATAGACAGTCCTTCTATTGTTGCTAGAGACCGAATAACTGGAAAAATTATAGCTGTTGGTAAAGAAGCCAATATGATGCAAGGTAAGACTCATGAAAACATTAAAACCATACGCCCACTTAAAGATGGTGTAATTGCAGACTTTGATGCTTCTGAAAAAATGATAAGTATGCTTATCAAGAGTATTCCAGCATTAAAGAAAAGACTTTTTACACCTGCATTGAGAATGGTAGTGTGCATTCCCTCTGGTATTACCGAAGTTGAAATGAGAGCGGTAAAAGAATCATGTGAAAGAGTAAACGGAAAAGAAGTTTATTTAATTCATGAACCTATGGCAGCAGCTATAGGTATTGGAGTAGACATCATGCAACCAAAAGGAAATATGATTGTTGATATTGGTGGTGGAACTACCGAAATTGCTGTTATAGCATTAGGAGGTATCGTTTGTGATAAATCAGTTAAAATTGCTGGTGATGTATTTACCAATGATATAATATATTACATGAGAACCCAACATAATTTATTTGTGGGAGAAACTACTGCTGAAAAAATTAAAATTCAAATAGGAGCTGCAACTGAAGATTTAGACAGTCCACCAGAAGAAATGCAAGTTCAAGGTAGAGATTTGTTAACAGGTAAACCCAAACAGGTTGATATTTCTTATCGAGAAATAGCCAAAGCTCTTGACAAATCGATACAACGTATTGAAGATGCAGTAATGGAAACGTTATCACAAACACCTCCAGAGCTAGCTGCTGATATTTACAATACAGGTATTTATCTTGCAGGTGGTGGTTCTATGTTAAGAGGATTAGACAAACGCATCTCTATAAAAACTGACTTACCTGTTTATATTGCAGAAGATCCTTTAAGGGCTGTAGTAAGAGGAACAGGAATAGCATTAAAAAATCTAAATAAATATAAAAGCATCCTTATAAAATAAAAATAATTCATGCAGCAAATACTCTATTTCTTTATAAAAAACAGCTACAGATTGCTGTTTTTGCTGCTTTTGGGCATTTCATTTGCTCTAATTATACAATCACATTCTTTTCATAGAAGTGAGTACATAAATAGTGCTAATAATTTAACCGGAGGAGTTTACGAAAATATTAATTCAATAAATGAATATTTAAGTTTAAAAGAGAAAAATGAAGTTTTAGCAGAAGAAAATACAAGATTAAAAGAATTATTATTCAACAAGAAAGACACTTTACTTAATTTAAAAAAACTTAAGCTTAAAGATTCTTTATATTACACGGTTACAAAAGCTAAAGTCATTAAAAATTCGTTCAATGTTAAAGAGAATTTTTTAACCATAAACGCAGGTGAAAAAGACAGTATAAAAAACAGTATGGGTGTTATAAATGAAAAAGGAATAGTAGGCATCATTGAAAAGACATCTAAAAATTATGCTACCATAATTAGCATTTTAAACACCGAATTAAAAATTAATGCAAAAATAAAGAGTTCCAATCATTTTGGTTCTTTAAATTGGGACGGAAAAAATGTAGGCTATATTCAATTAATAGACGTACCTAGGTTAGCTAACATCAAGAAAGGAGACTCTATTGTTACTGGAGCTAATTCCGATATCTTTCCTGAAAACATACCTATTGGAAAAATAGACCAGTTGTTTATTAATAAACAAACCAACTATTACACTATTAATATTAGATTATTTAATGATATGACAGCTTTAGGATATGTGTACATCATTAGTAACTCTCATAAAGAAGAAAAACAAAAATTAGAAAAAGAAACATTAGCTAAATAAATTGAATAACAACATTCTAAATATAATTCGATTTGTATTACTTATATTTTTACAAGTAATCGTCTTCAACAATATTAATATGCAAGGATATGCAAATCCTTATCCGTATATTTTATTTATATTATTATTTCCCGTTAACGGAAACAAAAACATACTATTAATAACTAGTTTCCTTTTAGGATTAATCATTGACATGTTTAGTAATTCAAATGGAATTCATGCCATGGCCTGTACTGTTCTTGCTTTCATTAGACCCAATCTGTTTCGTTTTGCATTTGGTATAAGTTACGAATACCAAACTGTTAAAATAGCAGATAAAATAACATCTGAAAGAGTGTCTTATATTTTACTTGCTATTTTCATTCATCACTTTATTTTGTTTTCATTTGAGTACTTTAGAATTACTTTATTTTTTACAATAATAGCAAGAACATTATTTTCAACTTTACTTTCATTTATTGTTTGTTTACTCATAATTTATTTAATTAAACCTAGTAAACGATGAGAAGAATTGTATTACCCTCTTTTATAATTGTAGTAGCAATAATTCTAATTGCTCGTATATTCTATTTACAAATAATTGATGATTCACTAAAACTTCAATCTGAAAATAATGCCATAAAAAAAGTTTTTGATTTTCCTGAAAGAGGATATATATATGATAGAAATGGGGAGTTATTAGTAGCTAATCAACCTTCCTATGATATCATGGTAATTCCTAGAGAAATAAAGAATTTTGACACACTTGATTTTTGTAATTCATTAAAAATAGACAAAGAAGAATTTATAAAAAAAGTAAAAAAAGCAACTGATTATAGTCCAAGATTACCTTCTGTATTTCTTTCAGAATTAAGCAAGAGAGAATACGCTGCTTTTCAAGAAAAAGAAAGAAAATTTGAAGGATTTTATACTCAAAAAAGAGCCTTAAGAGATTATCAAGTAGCATTTGGGGCAAATATTTTTGGTTTCATTACCCAAGTTAACGAAGCTATTATTAACAAATCTCCTTATTATAATAGTGGTGACTTAATAGGCAAACAGGGTGTTGAACAAGAATATGAAGACATACTAAGAGGTGTAAAAGGAGTGAAGTATTTATTGAGAAATAAATACAATAAAGTTATTGGACCATATAAAGAAGGAAAGTTTGATACTCTAGCCCAACAAGGAAAAGACTTAACATTAACTATTGATTATGAGTTACAAAAATACGGAACTGAGTTAATGGTAAACAAAAGAGGTGGAATAGTTGCTATAGAACCTAAAACAGGTGAAATTCTTGCACTTGTCTCTGCTCCTACTTTTGATCCAGCCTTACTTGTAGGAAGACAAAGATCAAAAAACTATACTGCTTTATATCGCGATTCAATTGCAAATCCCTTATTTGATAGAGGTCTTTTAGCCCAATATCCTCCTGGTTCTCCATTTAAAATTTTGACAGGACTTATTGGTCTTCAAGAAGAAGTAATTAATACAGAAACAGGTTTTGTTTGTCATCATGGATTCTCATACGGTGCTGGTCGTTTTATGAAGTGCCATGATTCTGGTTTATCAAAATTAAACAACGGAATCTACAATTCATGTAATACTTATTTTTGTAGTGTTTATAGAAATACTATTGATAAATTTAAAAACTCTTCAAAAGGAGTTGATGTTTGGTCAGATCATGTTAAAAGTTTTGGTCTTGGTAACTACATGGGTACCGACTTACCAATTGGAAAAAAAGGAAATATTCCTACATCAAAAACATATCAAAGAATTTATCCTAATGGTGGTTGGAAAGGCTCTACGATAATCTCAAACGGAATTGGGCAAGGAGAAGTTTTAACCACTCCTCTTCAATTAGCAAATATGATGGCTGTAGTAGCTAATAAAGGCTATTTTTTCACACCACATATCGTAAAGAAAATAAAAGACAAACCATTAGACAAAAAGTACACCACTAAGAATATTTCAACTGTCGATTCTAAATATTTTGACCCTGTAATAGAAGGTTTAGCTGATGTTTATAACAAAGGTACCGCAGCTAGTTTAAAAGTAAAAGACATGCAAATCTGTGGAAAGACTGGGACAGCTGAAAACAAAATTAGGGTTGGAGGCAAAACCTATCAATTAAAGGATCATTCCATATTTGTTGCTTTTGCACCTAAAGAAAACCCGACTATAGCAATAGCAGTTTTTGTAGAAAATGGATATTGGGGAAACCGCTGGGCTGGCCCAATAGCAACTTTGATGATTGAAAAATATGTTAATGGAGAAATAACAAGAACAGATTTAGAAAATAGAATGTTGAATGGATCACTAGAAGACGAATATAAAAAAATTGAGAACATCATTTATCAACGATTTACAGAAACCGTAACAGTAGATAATACAAAACAGAGTTTAACACTAAAAGAAGAAGAAACAAATTAAATGAGAGGCAAAAGCATAGGGAACATAGATTGGCTTACTATTTTGTTATATATCACTTTGGTTACTATGGGTTGGCTAACTATTTATTCAGCCTCCTTACCTCCTGAAGTAACATCTATATTTGACACCAAACAAATTTATGGAAGGCAAATGCTATTTATTCTTTTGAGTATTCCTTTAATTTTTATTTTACTTTTTTTAGACGCTAAAATTTTCGAACGCTTTTCTTTTGTTTTTTATGGCATAGGTATTTTATTACTATTAGGTTTGTTCGTTTTTGGCTCTACAATAAAAGGACAAACCAATTGGTATAAATTTGGAGGTTTTGGATTTCAACCTTCTGAATTTGTTAAAACTGGAGTTGCTTTATTACTAGCTAAATATTTGAGTTTTCCTCAAATTAACTTAAAAAATGTAAAGCATCAACTTATTGGTTTTGGTATTATTCTATTGCCAATATTTTTAATCTTACTACAGCCTGATGCTGGTAGCGCTATGATCTTTTTATCCTTAATTTTTGTACTAAATAGAGAAGGCCTTCCAGGATGGTATTTATTTTCAGGTTTTGGTGCTATTGTACTTTTCTTTGTTGCCCTTAAAATAGACCCTAAATATATAATGCTTTGCATTGCAATAATTATGCTTATTTATTACTTAAGGAGTAGAAAAGTTACTAGAAATCCAATTCTTTTTTTATTTATTTTTATCATTATTTCTGGATTTGTTTTTTCTGTAAACTATGTTTATAATAATGTTTTAGAGTCACATCAAAAAGATAGAATTGATGTGCTTTTGGGAGACAATGTTGATGTCAAGAAAGAAGGTTACAATTTAAACCAATCTATGATTGCTATAGGCTCTGGTGGATTAACAGGTAAAGGTTACCTAGAAGGTACACAAACTAAAGGAGGTTTCGTACCAGAACAACACACAGATTATATTTTTACAACTGTAGGAGAAGAATGGGGTTTTATAGGTAGTTCTCTAGTTATTCTTCTTTTTGTAACTTTATTTTTACGAATAATTAGTCTAGCTGAAAAACAAAAAACCAAATTTAGTAGAGTGTATGGTTATTGCGTTGCTAGTTATTTGTTTACGCATTTCTTTGTTAACATAGCTATGTTAATAAAACTTTTTCCTACAATAGGTGTTCCTCTTCCCTTTTTCTCCTATGGTGGTTCTAGTTTGTGGGCCTTTACAATTATGCTGTTTATTTTTATTAAGCTGGATGCCAACAAAGTAAATGAATGGTAATAAATTTTAATCTGAATAAATTATTTCGTAGCCAATATCTATTCCTAAATTCTTTTGAATTGAATCTTGATTTTTTCATACTTTAATTTATTACCCTCATTACTCTCCTTTATCACTAATATTTCAAACACTATTGTTATTATACTATTTATTAATACAATAACTTCTAGTATTATTACTGATAAAGTTTAAACATCTTAAATAATATAATATTTCAAAATAATTTTCATAAAACTGAACGTACTTTTTAAAATTAGGCTTTCTGAAGGTGCAGAAAACTTATTATTCCTTAATATAGCTTTTTAATTCTTTTAAAAAATCTCCTTCTTGTGGTGTAATCATATTTGTATTTAACATATTGAAATCTTTATCAATTAAAATATATCTTGGTAATTGGTTTAACTCAATTTCATTAATTATATTTTTATTACTTTCATTTTCTACAAATAAAAATGAATTATTGAGATTAAGTTCCTCAGATTTAGCTGACCATTTTCCTTTATCTTTTCCTTTATCCATACTTATGTATATAATACTTAAATTCTTTGGTAAATCCATTTTATGTATACTCTTAATGTTTTGAATACAAGGTGAACACCATGTTGTCCAAAAATCAATTAAATAATATTTAGACGTTTTGTTTTTAACAACTTGACGAATCCCATAAGGATTATCCTTTACATCAATAAAAGTAAGCTTTTCTAATTTTTGCTTTAATATTAAACTATCTTTAGGTGTAATTTCATTTTTAATATAAATTGAATCATTACTATATAAATCTGTTTTAATCAACCAATCTTTAGCTAACTTATATTTTTCATTCCCTTTATTGCCTTCAAATCTTAAAAAATTAAATATTCCAATAGAAAGTATATCAATATATTCCTTAGTGTAATTGGTTTCGTTTAATTTACTAAAATTAAACATTTCTATCCTATCGTCTGTATAGTTAAAAAGAATTGAAGAAAATGGATTACATGCCATTGGAGATTTAATATTTTTCATAAAATCATCAATTCTTTTATCTTGAGGATAGATTTTTTGAAGTATAGAAATATAATACGTTTTGATTAATTCTTTCTCTATTTTACTTGCCTTCTCTAATGATGATGTATATAGCATTTCTAATTCAGAGTACAATTTCTTTTTTTGATCTTCATTAAGCTTACCTGAATTTTTTATTTTAACATCTAACTTGTTATATATTGAATGTATAGAATTAATATCATTTTTATCTTTATGACTAATTAGTGTTGCTTTTTCATTAGAATAATTAAATAAAATCTCATTTTTAGTACTATCAATTAAAAAATAGTTTTCAAAAAACTCAGGTTTACCATTTTTGTTTTCAAAACCAAAATAATCAATCAATTGGTTTTTAAATATTCTAGGTATTTTTTTTACAATTGTAGTATCTTTTTGAGAATTATTAATAAAACCTAAAAAATAATACTGATGATATTTATCTTTAATATTAAAAGCAATTTTCCCTTCAGATTTAAAATTTACTGAAATTATAATTGAATCATTTATTTCGTTCGTTGCTTTTAGATTATTAGACAATAATCCTTCAACTTCTTTATTACCTTTTTTATTACATGAAAATGAAATAAAAATTAAAAATAGCATTAGATAAACCTTATTGTTCTTCCTTTTAAATTTCATTGCTTAACTAAAAACAGTTCTAAACTGATACAAAAAAATATTAAAATTGCTCATAAACATTTAATTCATAACCAATTCCTAAGTTATGAACTTCAGAATTGTTTTTCTTTCCATGCTTGTAAAACATTTCCCACTTGCTATCATTATCAAATGAAAATCTATAAAAAGTCTTTGAGGCATTCCATTCTTTAATTACTGGAAAAAATGGCTTTGTTGGTTTTACAACTTTAACTTGCTTTCCATTAAACTGTTTTACTTCAAATGGTTCACTTTGAATAAATTTATCATTTTCATCAACTGGTCCAAGATTTATCAAACTAACAAAAAGTCCTTCGTTAGGTAAGTAAATATCATAATCACTAATATTAATATCAAAAACACTTTTCTCTTGAGATAAGTTAAAAACAATACTTTTTGGGGTATAAATAGGATTACCTGGTTTACCATTATTATTATCATAAAATGACAATTTGAATTTACTAGCAAACTTTAATTTTTTAACTATTTGCTTCTTATTTTCCTTATCTTTTGAAAAAGAGATTGTTTTCGTTATTACAGGAATTTTAATTGTCTTTATTTGAACCGTTTTACCTTCATTGGAATTATTAATAAAACAAGAAATTTCTCCTCCTATTATCAACATATGACCATCCATAAAATTATTATGTTTAGTTACATCAAATTTACTCGTTTTAAATTTGCTATTTTTGTTTGATACAACAACTTCATTTAGAAATGTAGTATTTGATTTTAAAAAAATTGTATTATCTAATAAATCTTTAACTAAAATTTCGAGCTCATCATAACCAATACATGTTAAATGAATTTTCTCAGAAGTTAAGAATGAATTATCAATTTCTCCATTTTCATCAGAATAAATTCCATTATTATTATCTAGAATAACAGTAACGAAAGGAATAGGTTCTTTGGTCTTAAAATCTAATATTTTGATTTTTTCTTGGGAGAAAAGAGGAAAGATAAAAAAAACTAAAAATATAACTAATATTGATTTCATTAGATTTAAACTAGTGTTTTAAATATTTATCTAATTCAATTATTAATTCTTTATTACTTGGTCTTGGGGCATTTGTATTAACCAATTCTCCTTTTTCATTATAAAGCAAATAATGAGGAATACTCTTATCAGATTTAATTTCATTATACTTTTCATCCTTTATTATGTCTATGATAAAATAATTTTTACTCTCATCAATTATGCCGTCTTTTTTTATTGCTTTCGCACAAGCTTCTCTGTCTAAATCCATAGTTATATATAAATAAACAATGTTGGGGTATTTTTCTTTTATTTTCTTCATTTTTTTTATTTCACTTCTACATGGTTTACACCAACTAGCCCACATGTCAACATAAATGAGATTACCTTTATACTTTTCGATAATTTTAGAATATGGAATTCTATCAGGACTAGATTGTCTATTTCCTAACAAGAAGGGTAAAATGATTATAATCAAAAATGCTTTAATTTTCATATTTTACTTTTATATTAAAATTTTTATTTATTTTTTTGAAAACTACGTTTGACTCACATGATTTACATGGAGTTGAGAATTTAAATGAAAAAAGATTTTTATCTTTTATTAGTTTAATACTTGGCACCGCTGCTATAGTTCCTACTTTTGACTGTATAAAATTTGGGACATAGTAATCAATTGATAGTATTTCAAAAGAAACGTATATATATTTAGATTTTATCTGAATGCTTCTATTTAAAATATATTTAAAATATTTTTCATTATTTTCCTTATATAAAACTTCGCTTTCATAAAGTTTATTAGCCATAAAGTTTGACACACTATCACTCTCATAAATTGAAATCTTGAAAGGTTTATATTTTATATTTTTAACACCAAATACATCACATACTTCAACTAAAATTTCAGTAATTTTCTTATTTGGAATATTCTTAAACCTGACAACTCCATTTTCATTAAATGAAAAATTAGTCTCTTTTGTGAAGAATAAATCAAGTTTGTCTTTAATAAACAACCCAAATTTAGAATCCTTTTCGACATTATGAATTGTATCTTTTTTAAGAAAAACTAAAGAATCCGATTCAATACTTTTAATATCCAGTTCCAAAAAATCTTCTTTTAAGATTTTAAAATCCGTAACACTTGCTTCTATTATTGTTTTACCAAAAGAATCAGTTTGTCCAATCTTTTTATTCTTTGAAAAAAGAATAGCATTACTAAGTGGTAAACTATCATTACATGAAAAAACATATATTTTTCTCTGTGAAAATATATTTAAAATATTAAATAAAAAGGATAGGAGTAAAAAAACTCCTACCTTATTTGATATTAACATCCACCCCATACAGTATATGTTGAACCTACTCCAATTCCTAGAAAAGTATTTCTACATGTATAAGCACAAGTAACTGCAACAGGGACTAACTCTCCAGCATTTGGGCCTTCCGTAGTTCCTGGAGAATATAAAACTTGAGGCTCTGTACTTGTGTCAAGAGAACATCTTCTCCCTCCATCAACCATTTTCATTTGTTTTTTTGTTAAAACTTGAACTCCTTCTAAATTCAAAATTGATTTTTTCATACTTGTAAATTATATAAATTGAAATTACTCAAACTATTAAAGTCAATTGAGTCTCTGACTACTCTTGCAAAAATACGTTGAGAATTACTCCTTAAAAAAATAGAGTAATTCGTTAATTCTGTATTCATTTGGCACTAAAACTTCATTAAAAATCTTTACAGGTACATAATTAAAATCATTTAACTCACACCATTGTAATTGTTTTTCTAATATTTCATTTACAATTAAAGCATTGTAATCTAATTCCCATTTATCTGTCCAATCTTTTAACTCCATTTTATTGACATGCCAATCCTTTAAAGCATTTAAAAAATCTAGATTATCTTTATAAAGAGCTATAATTGTTTTTGCAACTTCTAAATAAGGATTGTCTGTATTATTTATGCTTAAATTATATGCAATATTCAATTTAACTTTTTCTGGATATTTTGATACTAAATCTAATGCCTCTTTAAATGCTACATGACAATGTGGACAACTAGGACTCAAAAATAAAATCAGTCCATTTTTTGAATTATTGTTTCCAATACTTATTTTATTTAACGCTAGTAATTCTTGTTTATTATTAACAGCATCAGCTATTTTATAAAAAATTTCTTCTCTTCTTTTAAAACGGATTAATTGTCTTAATTCATTTTTATTAGCATTCAAATCCTTTATTTTACTTTTCACAAAAAACCACAAAACTGAAACCACAGCTAAAAATAAAGCTCCAATAAGGATATTTTTTATTTCATAATTAACTGCATTGTAATTTAATAAGTAAAATAACACATTAAGAATTAATATAAATGATACAATTAAGCATAACAAACACCATTTCTTAAGTACTATTTTTTGTAAATAAATTGAAAAAGCAATTACTGGTAACGAAAAAGAACTTATTAACACTATAATACTTACAATATTTATGCCAAAAATTAGTCCTAAAAAAGAAAAACTAAAAAATATTATTGGTAGATCTACAAATTCTACATATTTTGAAAAAGCGTATGATTTAGATTGTATAATTGTATTGCAAGAAAACTCTTTATTAACAGAACAAAACTTTGATTCTTCCTTGTTATTTACATTAAAATAAGTAATCAGAATCTCTTTTGTAATGAATACACCTACAATAGATAACAATAATATTATTTTATAAAAAAGAGTGGTTTCATGAGTTAAAAAGACTCACAAAAGCCAATAATATAATAGATATAGGAAATAATAGACGAAATTTTTTAAGCTTTTCAGTATTAGTTAATTTAAGTTTTCATTTTCTTTAATGATTAATACTGTTCCTTTCCAGTACTTTTCTAAATCTTCTTTATTTAAAATTTCAATTTCTTGTTTTTCATTTTCAATAACAAAGTTTTCTTCTTTATTTACAAGCAAATAAAGTTCAGAATTAGTATTAATACTTAATTCTGTTAAGAAAAAAATAGGTAATTCATCTATATGTACAAAAGGAACATTTACTGCAATATTATCAATTCCTACTGTAGTTAATGATTCAGTTATTGCTAATAAACTTGGATAATTAGGATGAGAAGAATAAGTTTCTTTATATTCATTAACCTTAAAATCATACTTTACCTTTTGTAAGTATCTGAATACTAATTTTTCCATTATTTAAATTATTTTCTTACAAATCAAATCTAAAAAATGAAATATCAACTATTAATAATTTTATGTTAAATATAAAATAGAATTATATGGAAATTATTTTTCTTCTTTTTTCAATTCATTACTTCTGCTAAAAATATCCCTAAACTGATACAATAATCTTTCAATTAATCTTAGATCTTCCGTAACAATATCAGCCGTTCCGGTCATTTCTTGTTGGAAAACTATTTTCTTTTCATAAGATGTTTCTAAACCATTTGGCAAAGCTACATCTATCAATAAATTACCTTCTTTATCAGGAGTAGCTGAAATATTATTTACTATTCCTTTTACAACACCATATTCTCTATCTGGAAAATTAGCCAAGCGTATATTTACTGTTTGTCCTTTTTTAATTTTTCCAGAATTTTGTGCCAATGCTTTTACTTTTCCGATATATTTTTTTTCATTTATTGGTACTACTGAAAAAACTTGATCACCTGCTGAAACTGACTGATTTGCAGACCATAATTGTAAAAAAGAAACTTTTCCTTGCATTGAAGTTCTTAATACATAGTTTAATTCCCAATCTTTAATGGCTTTTTTCAATTGAAAAAAAGATTGCAACACGTTTCTTTCTAAATTAACAGCATCTTTAGTAGAATTTATAGTTGTGGTTTTGCTACTTCTATTTAATTCGTTTAAAGAAGATTTCAATTGAGAAATAGAACTTAATAAGTTTTTGTAATTCTTTTGAGATTGCAAATAGGTAAGTTTAAATTTTTCAAATTCTTGAGCTGCAATAACTCCTTTCTTATATAAAAGCTCTTGTCTATCTAATTGATTTTTTTCAAGTTCTAATTCGGATTGATTAATACTTTTCTGAGATTCTAATAAAACTAGTCTCTCTTTTAACTGACTAGCTTCAAAACCTTGAGCTCTAGACTCAACTTGATAAGGTTTTAATCGTTTTAGTAAGTCATTTGCACTGTATTCTTTTTGAAAAAGAGCATAAGCGTTTTCTACATCTCCTAATTGGGTATATTGTAACTTATCAAAAGGAAATGGTATTCTATCAACTTGAATTGTATCAATAATACTTTTTAACAAAAACACATCTTCATAATTTGCTGAATTTTCAATAATAGCCAAAGGAGTATTTTTCTCAACAATATCATTATCATTTACTAAAATTGATTCTATTTTACCTGATGTTCTAACCATTAATTTTTCAGGAGGAATAGCCGTAGTTACAATAATTTGTGTTGTATTAATATCGGGATATTTAATGAAATAGGAAAATAGCAAAACCATCAACAACATAATTAGAATTACTAAATTTCCCCATCGTATCATCCAATGTGGAACTTTTGTTAGTATTTCTTGTACCTGTTCACTTCTTAATTCTATATCAGAAGAAGTTGTAACGTGATTATTTTGATTCTCGTTTGGCATTATATCTTTTTAATCTTAAAATAACATTTATAGTATTGGAACATAGATTTAAAAATTTCACTAATTTTCAATCTATGTTCTATTGTCTTTTTTTAATTCCCTAGTTGCAATTGATTCTTCACTAATTTAAAGTAACTCCCTTTTAAAGCCACCAATTCTTCATGAGTTCCTGTCTCAATTATTTTACCTTTCTCTAAAACTACAATTTTATCGGCATTCATTACAGTACTTAATCGATGTGCTATAACTAAAACCGTTTTGTCCTTGAAAAAGACATTTAATTTTTCCATTATTTCTTTTTCGTTATTTGCATCTAAAGCACTTGTAGCTTCATCAAAAAACAACATTTCTGGATTTTTATAAACTGCTCTAGCAATTAGCATACGTTGTTTTTGACCCGTACTCATACCAATACCCTCTGACCCTATCTTGGTATTGTATCGCAAAGGATAGTCATCAATAAACTCTTTAATATTAGCTACATCAGCAGCGTAAATCAGACGTTCTTTATCGATAACATCTACTCCAACGGCAATATTATTTGCAATAGTATCACTAAAAATATAACCTTCTTGCATTACTGATCCTATATGATTTCTCCAGGCTTTTTGTGAAATATTTTTTAATGATGTTTTATTAATCAACACATCTCCTTCTTGAGGTTCATAGAATTTCAACAATAGTTTCATTAATGTTGTCTTACCGCTACCACTTGTACCAACTATAGCTGTAACCTTTTTTGCTGGAATAGTTAGATTCAATTGTTCTAAAACATTTACATCTGAACCAGTATAACGAAATGACAAATCCTTTATGGTAATATCATTTTCAGGAATATCTTTAGTTTTTTCACTTTCATCTTCCACTTCATCTTTCATCTCATGAATTTCAGATAATCTAGCTAATGAAATTTTAGCATCTTGCAATTCTCTTATAAAATTAATCAGCTGAACAATAGGACCGTTTAGATTACCAACAATACTAGTAATTGCCATCATCATACCTAGTGTAATTTGACCATCAATTACTAATTTAGCAGACAAAAAGATAATAATAATGTTTTTAAGTTCGTTAATAAAATTAGATCCAATTCCTTGAGTTTGTTCCAATACTAAACTTTTTAATGAAACACGAAATAACCTTGCTTGAATGTACTCCCAACCCCAACGTTTTTGTTTCTCTGCATTATGGAGTTTAATTTCTTGCATTCCATTAATCAGTTCTATCACTTTACTTTGTTCCTGGGAAACTTCTGCAAAACGTTTATAATCTAATTTTTCTCTTCGTTTTAAAAATAAAATTACCCATAGAAAATACAAAACACTTCCTGCAAAGAAAACCATGAATATACTTAAATTATAATAAGCTAAAACACAGCCCATTATAATCATATTAATAAACGAAAACAAAACATTTAAAGAGGAAGTGGTTAATATCCTTTCTATTCTGTGATGGTCATTTATTCTTTGCATGATATCTCCAGTCATTTTTACATCAAAATAAGAAATAGGAAGATTCATTAGTTTGATAAAAAAATCTGAAATTAAAGCGATATTTATTCGCGTAGATAAGTGAAGTAAAATCCAACTTCTTATGAGCTCTAGTGCTGTTTTCCCAAAGAATAAAAACAATTGGGCTAATAAAACAAGATAAATGAATTGAAGATTTTGATTTTGGATACCAACATCAACTACACTTTGGGTTAAAAAAGGAAAAATCAATTGCAGTAAACTTCCTGCGAACAAACCTATAGCTAATTGGACAACAAAAGACTTATATCGGTAAATATATTTAGACAGCAAAGTAAATCCGAACTTCGTTTTTCCATCTTCATCCTTATCATCATCAAATTCAGATTCATAAAACTTTGGTGTTGGCTCTAATAATAAGGCGATACCTTCCTCTGTAGTTTCGTCAGCATTATTTCCTATCCAGAACTTTAAAAATTCTTTTTCGTTATATTCAATTAGACCAATAGCTGGATCAGAGATATAATATCTATCTTTTTTAATTTTATATAAAACCACATAATGATTTTTGTTCCAATGCAAAATACAAGGAAGCGGTGCTTCTTCTAATTTATCTAAAGAAATCTTTATACCTAAGGATCGGAAACCAATACTTTCAGCAGCATCACTTAAAGTAAGCAAATTACTACCTTCTCTAGTGGTTTCAGAAAGTTCGCGAAGCATTTGTGTATTTAAGACTTTGCCGTTGTATTTGGCAATAATTTTTAAACAAGTTGGACCACAATCTTTGCTCTCTGTCTGTATGTAATGAGGAAATTTTTTCAAAAGTTTATTTAGATTTTATTCAAAAATAATAAAAAGAAACGGCCAAAACACTTATATCAATTAATGTTTTTTTAAAAATAGTAGTTTCATTATTTATAATGGTTTATCAATAAAAAACCTGTCTAAAACAACACTTTAGACAGGTAGAATTTAATATCTTAAAAATCAATTACTTAAAAAAAATCTATCAATATTATTTTCATTTCAATGGAAAGTATCCTCATTTAGCTTCAGTAAATTACAAACCATATTCTTCACAAACACCATAACAAGTAACGCATTTTACTCATGCACCGATGAATTTAAAGTACCTACTGAATTTAAAATTGATTTTATTATTATTAAAATACACAATGAAACCATTAACTTTTAACTCTTTACAATAAATTTATAAATTAGAACAATTTGATCCAATTACTGAACATTTTCTTGTTGAAGGAATCCAAATAGGATTATAACCAGTTAAGCTCATACATTGTCTTTCGGTAGAATTAAATGTATAGGCACCACACAAATTGCTCAAATCAGGTATTACTCCACCATTAACCCCTTTTTGTTCCTTTTTAGATAATTCTTGAGCTCCTACTAAATTTAAAATTGATTTTTTCATAATTTATGTATTATTAATTTGTTTTGAATACTACATGCATTTTAAGTCAAATACAGCTTTTGACTGAAAATTTTAAACCATTTCAGGTTCCTTTACTTCTTCTAATTCAGAAATAAAATACTTTAATTCTTTCAAATCATATTCCTGAGGAAATAAATGTGAATTTATTAACTTTACTGGTGTATAATTAAATTCATTAGCTAAACACCATTCATATTGTGACCTAATAGTTTCTAGAACTTGAAAATCTATTTTTTCTTGTTCCCATTTAGCTGTCCATTCAGCTAAGCTTATTTTTTCGATATGCCAATCTGATAAAGCTTCTTCTATTTTTTCTGGATAATCTTTATGAATCTGCAATAAATTTTTAGCTACAGACAAATAGGGGTTATCTGCATTTTCTGGATTCAAATTAAAAAAGATAGCTAATTTGAGTTTTTCAGGATAATTACTTATCAAATCTATTCCATCTTTAAAAGCAGTATGACAATGACCACAGCTCGGACTAAGTATTAGATTTAACCTTACATTTGTGTCTTTATTTCCTAATTCTATTTTTTGTAAACTTTCTAGCTGTTCTTGTTCTTTGACAGGTTTTTGCAAAGAAGAGAAAATAGAGAAATTTCGTTTAAACTTTAAAAGTTCTAAATTATCTTTCTCCAATTTTATTTTATCAAACAAAACAGGTTTTACAAAAAACCAAATTGGCAATACAAACATTGCTGCTTGTACCAATGCTAAAAAATTGAAATTAAAATTTTCTACAAAAAAAATAAAAAAGATTGATTGTAATACTAACAAACTCGAAATCGATAAACATAAAACACACCATTTCTCCAATTTTATTTTTTGTAACCAAATGGAATAGCCAACAACTGGTAATGATAATAAACTAAGAAAATTGATAATTGAAAATGAGTTAGGGTTAATAACTATTGCTAATATTCCTGTTCCAAAAAAGACTATAGGCAAATCTGAAAAATCAAGCCATTTTGTAAGCTTTGCACTCTCTGACTTAATTACTGAATCACAAGAAGTGTTTTCACTAAAAGAACATATTTTTGAAACAACTCCTTCTGTTTTATTTAATTTTTCATCAATAATTACAATACCTATAAAAAATCCTATTGATAGTATTCCCAAATTTAAAATAGAAATCCAACCCAAAGTTTGAAACTGTAATAAAAGAATAGCTAACAAGAAAAAAGCGAATAGAAAGTATTTGTTTTTCAACAAAGTTAGTTTCTTTTTTACTGTAACCTCATTAGCTTCAATTGCCACAACAACACCATTCCATTGCATTAAAAAATCGTCAATAGACAACTTTTTTGTCTCACTTTCTTTTTCAATAGTAATACTATTTTGATGGTTTCTTACCAAAACTACTTCATCATTTACAACTGCTAAATAAGAAGATGGTAATTCAGTAAATTGCTCTTTAGGAACTTGCGCAGCAACATTTTCAATTCCTAACAAATCAAAGGTATCCGTTACTGCAAAAAGACTAGGATAATTAGGGTGAGATAAAAAAAGATTCTCAAAATCGTTACTCTCGTCTCTATAATTGTTTATCTCTAGGAATTTTCGTACAGGAATAATCATAAACATAGTTGTATTATAGGAATTATAAATTTCAAAAAAACTGCCTAATAAAGACAGTTTTACATATTCTTAAAAATTAAATATAAAATCTATCCAATTTCAAAAAAGACTTACTTACATTTCTATTCTACAAGGAGCTGCACATGCCAAACTGTAGTACTTACATTGATTCGTTGTAGGATCTATACAATCTTTCAAAGCACCTTTTATAGCTACCAATTCTTTTCTTGATAACACTACTCCATTTAAATTTAAAATTGATTTTTTCATGTTTATTTATTTAAATTATTCTAAAAATCTTCTAAACAATACTACAAAATATTTTTTTTAGTATATTACAAGAAAACCACCAAAATTGTTAAATTTAAAAATCCCAATTATCATAATTTATATTAGATTCTAATCTGTTTTCTAAATCATCATCTAGGGAAGGAAAAAAATCAATATCTGTCATCTTTTCAATTTCATCAACTGAAGTAATAAAACTATACAGGGGTTTATCCGATTTTTGATGAGGAACTAAAAAACCAATCATTTTCTTATGATCATTAGATAATAAAATTTTATAAAAATATTTAGGAACAGCAACATTTTCAAAACCTATAGTTTCTAAATCATCAGTCAGAACTCCACCACTAACTACATAAATACTGTCTTGCTTTTTGGCCCAATATCTAACTTTCTGTTCCAATCTATTCCAAATACCAGCATTGAAATCATATTTTTGTGGAGAAATATTTGAAGTCAAAAATGTTTCCTCATAATCTTTAAGATTAGACCTTCTATCTCCTGCAGGACACAAATGTCCTTTATTATAGCCCGATTTTTTATAATTTCTCCAATGAGCAGCTCCTGTTAAAATATCAGTATCAATTTCAAAATATGGCCTTTTAAAATCCACCTCTTTTATATCAGAAGATTTTAACACATAGGCAACCCATTCAGCCTGTTCATATTCTTCTGAATAAGACAAAGCATAAGTTCTTTTCTTATAAACAGCACCTGTAGTATTAGAAGGTAAATAGTTAAATTCTCCCACTGAATTTAGTACATCATCATTAATAATCTCTGGCAAAGTTTGACCAACACCATTGTCACGACAAGAAGACAAACAAAATATCAAAATTATTAGAAACGAAATCCTTACACTATACATCTTTATTTGCTTTTAACTATCTTTGTAAAGATAAAATTAAATAAAATATATGAAAATTAAAGTTACAGTATTCTTCATTTTAATTCTTAGTTTACAATTTTCATTTGGACAAGAAATTACAGATAGCATTTCTACAACAAAAATAAAAACTGAAAAACAATTAGAGTTAGAAAAAGCAAAAATTAAAGCTGATAAAGAACGCTTAAAAACGGAAGAAAAAGCTAAAAAAGATCTCGAAAAAGCAGAGAAAGAAAGAGAAAAAGCACAAAATAAGCTTGAAAAAGCAGAAAAAGAAAGAAAAAAAGCAGATAAAAAAAGAGAAAAAGAAGCAAAAAAAGCGGAAAAAGCAAAAGACAAAAGAGAAGATGCAAAAAGAGACGTTAAAAAAATGAAAAACAAAATAGCGGATCAAAGAAAAGACATTGATAAAGAAAAGACTAAGTTTGAAAAAAGTCAAATAAAAGGAAAACTGAGTCCGAATGACGAATTAAAATGGAAAGAAAAATTACTAAAAAAAGAAGAGAAACTTCGCAAACAACAAGCCGATTTAGAAAAGGCCGAAAAAAAATTATCTAAACTTAATTAAACATTTATAGAAAAGAAATTTCATAAAACAAAAAAGCCAGCTAAAAGCTGGCTTTTTGATGAGATATAAAATTACTATGCTTCAAAAGGAATTATTGAAACATAAGATTTGTTATCTTTTTTCTTTTGAAATTTCACAACACCTTCAACTTTAGCATGTAAAGTATGATCTTTACCCATGTAAACATTTTCACCTGGATTGTGTTTAGAACCTCTTTGTCTAACAATGATGTTACCAGCAATTGCAGCTTGACCACCATAAATCTTAACGCCTAAACGTTTCGATTCTGATTCTCTACCATTCTTAGAACTACCGACACCTTTCTTGTGAGCCATGACGTTTTAAGTTTTATTAGTTAATATTATGATTAAACCGCTTTACCACCGTTTAATTCGTCTTGTAATTTTTGTAATTCATCCCATTTCCCATCAGCAGCTAATTGTGCTTGTTGTCCCCAAGTTGTTGGATCTAAATGAGATAATTTTGAAGTTGAAGCATCTAAAATTTCTTTTACAGATTCAGCACTAGCTTTCGCTAATTTAGCAAATGTATCAATTCCAGAAGTAACTAAAGCCTCAGCAGCTTTAGGTCCAATTCCTTCAATTTTTTTCAAATCATCACCTTTTTTAGAAGCTTTTGCTTTTGGAGCAGCTTTTTCAGCTACAGGAGCATCAGCAACTTTATCAGCTTTTGGAGCTGCTTCTTTTTTAGGAGCCACTTTCTTAGGAGTACTTCCTGAAGCAACGATTCCTTCAATGATAATTTGTGTCAATGATTGTCTATGACCATTTTTCTTTTTGAATCCTTTTCTTCTTTTCTTTTTGAAAACGATTACTTTATCACCTTTAAGGTGTTTTAAGATTTTTGCTTCAACAGAAGCTCCATCTATAGCTGGGGCGCCTAGAGTTACAGTACCATTATCATCTAATAAAAGAACTTTATCGAAAGAAATTTTGTTTCCTTCTTCTTCTCCTAGACGGTGTACATAAACCTTTTGGTCTTTGCTTACTTTAAATTGTTGCCCTGCTATCTCTACGATTGCATACATACGAATATGAATTTAGTTAATTTTTCAAGTGTGCAAATATACAACAAATTATTATTCAAACAACAAGCGCAAGTATTTTTTTATTTTAAAGGCTTATAGCTAACATAAATTACATTTTTTTTACATCAAAATGTAACATAATTAACTTTCACGCGACATATAGAAAAAATAACTCAAATATTAACATATGAAAAAATCTTTAATGGCTTTGAGTACTGCGCTTCTTATAGGTGGATCAACTTATGCCCAAAAAGTAACATTTGATGAATATGATTTAGCAAACGGACTTCACGTTGTGCTTCATCAAGATAATTCTGCTCCTGTAGTTATTACTTCTGTAATGTATCACGTAGGAGCTAAAGACGAACAACCTAACAGAACTGGTTTTGCTCACTTTTTCGAACATTTATTATTTGAAGGAACAAAAAACATTGAACGTGGTGAGTGGTTTAAATTAGTAACCGCAAATGGAGGAAACAACAATGCGAACACCACAGATGACAGAACTTACTATTATGAAGTTTTTCCTTCAAACAACTTAGAATTAGCTTTATGGATGGAATCTGAACGATTAATGCATCCAGTAATTAACCAAATTGGAGTAGACACTCAAAATGAGGTTGTAAAAGAAGAAAAACGTCTAAGAGTTGACAATCAACCTTATGGAAATATCTTTAAAGCTGTAAAACAAAATATGTTTAAAGTACATCCATACCGTTGGACAACAATTGGAGAAATGGAACATTTAGATGCAGCAACCTTAGAAGAATTTCAAGCTTTTAATAAAAAATTCTATATTCCAAACAACGCTGTTCTTGTAGTAGCTGGACAATTTGAAAAAGAAAGTGCAAAAAAATGGATAGAACAATATTTTGGCGCTATTAAAAAAGGACCAGCTATCGATCGTAAAACCTTCACAGAAGAGCCAATCACTAAAGAATTTAGAACAACTTGGGAAGATCCTAATGTTCAATTACCAATGGTATTAGCTACTTACAGAACACCCTCAATGAAAACAAGAGAAGCAAGAGTTTTAGACATGGTTTCTTCTTATTTATCTGATGGAAAAAGTTCTAAGTTGTACAAAAAATTAGTTGACGATAAAAAAATGGCTTTGCAAGTTGGAGCTTTTAACAACAGTCAAGAAGATTATGGTATGTACTTGATTTATGGTATACCAATGCAAGGCAAAACATCTGATGATTTAATCAAAGAAATCGACGAAGAAATTGTAAAAGTTCAAACAGATTTAATTTCTGAAAAAGATTACGAGAAATTACAAAATAAATTTGAAAATCAATATGTAAATAGCAATGCAAGTGTTGAAGGTATCGCTGACAATTTAGCTACTTATTATTTATTGTATGGCGATATTAATTTGATTAATACAGAAATTGATATTTATCGTTCGATTACTAGAGAGGAAATTAGAGATGTAGCTAAAAAATATTTAAATCCAAATCAACGCATGATTTTAGATTATATTCCTGCTAAAGACAAAACTCAAAACTAAAATTGAAGATGAAAAAAATACTATATATTGCAGCAAGTTTGTTTCTAACAATTACAATGCAAGCACAAGACAGACCACAACCTAAACCAGGACCAGCTCCATCTATTAATATCAAAAAACCAGAAAGTTTCACACTTAAAAATGGTTTAAAAGTATTAATCGTTGAAAATCACAAATTACCTAGAGTTTCTTATACCTTAACAATGGACAACACTCCGTATGCTGAGGGAAACAAAAAAGGTGTTTCAAGCATTTTAAGTGCTATGATTGGTAATGGAACCACAACTACTTCAAAAGACGCTTTCAATGAAGAAATCGATTTTTTAGGAGCAAACATTAACTTTTGGAGCGAAGGAGCTTCTGCAAATGGGCTTTCAAGATATTCTAAGAGATTATTAGAGTTAATGGCTGATGGTGCTTTAAACCCAATTTTTGTTCAAGAAGAATTTGATAAAGAGGTTTCTAAAGCTATTGAAGGTTTAAAAGCTGACGAAAAAAGTGTTACATCTATAGCAAGAAGAGTTGAAGGTGCCTTAACTTATGGGAAAAATCACTACAACGGTGAGTTTACAACAGAAGAAACACTTAAAAACATCACTTTAGAAGATGTTAAAGTAAATTACAATACTTATTTCGTACCAGGAAACGCTTATTTAGTTATCGTTGGAGATGTTGACTATAAAGACACTAAAAAAGCAGTTGAAAAATTGTTCGGTAAATGGAAAAAAGCTACTGCTCCTTCATTAACTTATTCTGAGCCTGTAGACGTTCAATACAGTCAGATTAATTTTATAGATGCTCCAAATGCGGTTCAATCTGAAATTGCCGTGGTGAATCTTTCTAAATTAAAAATGACAGATAAAGATTATTTTGCTGCTATTTTGGCTAACCAAATTCTTGGCGGTGGTGGAGAAGGAAGATTATTCTTAAACTTACGTGAAGCACACGGTTGGACTTATGGATCTTATTCTAACATTGGGTCGGGAAAATATATCAACAAATTTCGATCAGGAGCTGCTGTAAGAAACACAGTTACAGATAGTGCCGTTGTTGAAATTTTTAACGAATTAAAAAAAATCAGAACTGATTTAGTTTCTGCTGAAGAATTAAAAAATGCAAAAGCAAAATACGTAGGTAACTTTGTAATGCAAATTGAAAAACCTGCAACTGTTGCTCGTTATGCATTAAACAAAGAAACTCAAGGTCTACCTGATGATTTTTATGAAAACTACATCAAAAATATCAATGCAGTAACGGCTGAAGATATTAGAAATGCCGCTCAGAAATACTTTTTAGCAGACAATTCTAGAGTAGTAATTGTTGGTAAAGCTTCTGAAGTATTACCATCTTTAGAAGCAATGAGTAAAAAAGAAAAATTACCTATCTTCTATTTTGACAAATTTGGAAACAAAACAGAAAAACCAATTGTTAAGAAAGAAATTCCTGCTGGTATAACAGCTCAATCAGTATTAAAAAAATACATTGACGCAATAGGTGGTGAAAAAGCATTAAAAGAGGTTAAGACAGCTGTAGTTATCGCTACTGCAACTGTTCAAGGAATGAATATGGAAATGACTAATAAATATGCTGAAAACAAATTTTCATCAGATGTAAAAGCTATGGGTAATCCATACATGAAAACTGTCTTAAATAACGGAAAAGGCAGTATGGTAATTCAAGGGCAAAAAAGAGAGTTATCTGGAGCGCAACTTGATTCAGCAAAAGAAAGTGCAATGTTATTCCCTGAATTAGCTTTATTGAATGATAAAGAAACTGTACTAACTGGTATTGAAAACATAAATGGAGAAGATGCTTATGGTATAAAAAATGGAAATACTACTTATTTTTATGATACCAAAACTGGCTATAGAGTAGCACAAACTTCAGAAGCTGAACAAGCGGGACAAAAAGTAAGCCAAACCACTTATTTCCAAGATTATAAAGAGATTAAAGGAATTAAATTCCCTTACAAAACAATTGCAAATATGGGAATTGAAGTTGAATTAACCACTTCTGATGTAAAAATCAATGAAGGGGTTACAGATAAAGATTTTGAATAATCAAATACAACAGTAAAATAAAAGCTCTCAATTTCTTGAGAGCTTTTTTTATTTTCGACTCGAAAAATAAACACCTAGCAAAACAATACTAGCTCCTATAACTTGAAATAAATTTAAACTTTCATTCATAAAAAAGTATCCTAAAAAAATAGCTACTACTGGAATAATATAGGTCACAGAAGCTGCAAAAACGGGAGAAGACAATTGAATTAACTTAAAGAATAAAATATTTGACAAACCCGTTCCAACTACTCCTAAAATAGCAATATAAGTTAATGATGTAACTACTTTATCTTGTGAAGCAATTTCAAAAAAACCTGAAAAATACAAAACTATAAATGCTGGAATAAACATTATAATAAAATTTCCAGTACTTATAGTCAAAGGTTTTAAATCTGATAAATACTTTTTAATCAAGTTCACATTTATTCCATAAAACAAGGAAGCTAACAATATTAATAAAGCATAATAATAATTTTCTGTTGTATTACTCCCTTCACCAAATAAAACCAATATTAAACATCCTAAAAATCCAATTATTACTCCAAAAACCTGTCTTTTTTGAACCATTGTTCCAAAAAACAAAAGACCAACCACCAAAGTATTCAAAGGAGTTAGTGAATTTAAAATAGAACTAACCGAGCCATCTATTTTAGATAAAGCCAAAGCGAATAAATAAACTGGTAAAAAGGTTCCAAATAAAGAAGTAATCGCTATGTACTTCCATTTATGCAATGGAATTTTAGGAATTTCTTTAAACCCAACTACTATTAAAAACAAACCTGCAAACAATATCCTTAAACTCCCCATTTGAACAGAGTTTACTCCTTTTAAACCCAATTGCATCAATATAAAAGAACTTCCCCATACACAGCCTAAAAAAGCTAATAAATACCATTTTGTATTGTTATTTTCCATAAAAAAAATTTAGCATCCCAAAATTCACACTTTATTTTAACTTAACCATTCTTTTTTTATATAAATTTGTATTAATTAACAGATACTTATTTTTATAAAAATAATTAATATGAAAGAATTTAAACTAATCGCATTATCTGCATTCACTGCCATTTTATTTGTAAGCTGTAAGAACGAAAATGCAAATACAGTTGAAAACAACACAACAACTGTTGCTCCAGAAAATCTTGCAACTGCTTCTTTTACAATAGATGGAATGACTTGCCCAGAAGGGTGTGCTAAACTAATAGAAAATAAATTAGCCAGTCTAAATGGAGTTAGCGAAGCAAAAGTAGATTTCGAAAACAAAAAAGCAACAGTTACTTTTGATAATGAAAAACAAACTCCTGAAACTTTAGCAGAAACAGTTGAAAAAGTTGGTGGAGGTGAACTTTACAAAGTATCTGATGTAAAATCTTCAACTGATAAAGCTTACTATAACGGAAAAGACAAGAAGAAAAAGAAAAAATCTAAAGGAAAAGAAAAAGTTTCTTCTAAAGAAAATGTTGAAAAAAAATCTTGTTGTGCAGGAAAATCTTCTTGCGGTGAGAAAAAAGAGTCTGGAACTTTATAGTTCTTCATAAAAAAAACAGAAATAAAAAAGAGCGATTTCATTCGCTCTTTTTTATTTCCACTCTATAGTTTCCATTATTTTTCGAATATCATTTTTTAAATAGCTTGCCGCTGGAAGTATGGAATCATAATTAGGTTTTGCATAAAAATACAAGCTTCCAACCACAAAATTCTTTGTACTATCTGTTACATAAAATTGAGCATTTGTAGCCGCATTACCTCCTACTTCATAAAACATTCCATACACCTTTTTATCACTATTCATAAAAGGCTGTTCCAAAATATCATCAGCTTTTATAACATGATCATAAGTTAACTTTTGTGCATCTTTTAATAAATCTTCAATATTATTATCTACTGGCTTATAAGTAAGATAAATTGTTGCCTTCATTTTTGGATAATGTAATTCAAACGAACATACATTATTAGATTTCACTTTCACAACATCATTTACATCAAAAGAATAAGAACAATTCCCTTTAAGCAAACCATAGGTTGGTTCTGGATATTCTAAACGCAATTGTCCTTTGGGTTTTGGAATACTGTCTTCTCCGCATGAAGCAAGCAAAAAAGATAATATTATAGTAGGAATTATATATTTCATCTTTTTAATTTATAGTAACTTTTATTTGTTTAATTCTGCGATTATCAACATTTTCTACAGTGAACATATACGCATTAAAAGAAATTTTTTGATTTTTTTTAGGAAAATTTCCAGATATCTCAAGAATAAAACCTGCTAATGTTTCAGCTTCTCCTTTTTTATCCTCAAAATCGACACCATTAACATCTATAATTCTGTAAAAATCTTTAAGACTAATTTTCCCCTCAAAAAGATAGTTATTATCATCAATTTGAGAATAAATAATATTTTCATCATCAAACTCATCACTTATATCACCTACAATTTCCTCCAAAATATCTTCTAAAGAGACCAATCCAGAAGTACCTCCATATTCATCTACAACAATGGCTAGGTGATTTTTCATACCTTGAAACTCTTTAAGCAAATTATCTAGTTTTTTATTTTCAGGAATAAAGAAAGGTTCTCTGATTAGAGATTGCCACTCAAAGCCTTCGTCATCAATATAAGGAATTAAATCTTTAATAAACAAAACCCCTTCGATTTGGTCTATATTTTCATGATAAACTGGAATTCTCGAGTACCCTTTCTCTACAATTTTCACCATTATATCAGGAAAACTTTCTTCCTTGTCTAAAGCAAAAATATCAATTCTAGGGCTCATTACCTGTCTCACTTCTGTGTTACCAAAAGTTACAATTCCTTCTAATATTTTTTGTTCTTCCTGTGTTGTTTCTGAATGATTGGTCAACTCCAGAGCTTGAGATAATTGGTCAACAGAAAAACTAGTTCTTTGTACACTGAACTTCTTTTCAACATACAAAATTATATTTCTCATTGGAATAGTAACAGGAGTAAGGACTTTATCTAAAATTGAGATTGGTAAAAAAACCATTTTAGCAAAGTTAACATTATTTCTATTCGCATAAATTTTTGGCAAAACTTCACCAAACAGCAAGATTAAAAAAGTAACTACTACAACCTCTAATACGAATCGAACAACACTTGAACTTATTGAATTAAAGAGCTTCTCACTAATTGATGAAAATAAAATTACAACAGCTATATTAATAAAATTATTAGCTACTAATATAGTTGCCAATAGCTTCTTTGGCTTTTCTAGCAAATGACTGATAACATTACCCTTATTCTCATCTTCTTCCTTTAAATCATCAAGATCTTTTTGAGAAAGAGAAAAAAGAGCCACTTCAGAACCTGAAATAAATGCAGAACAAAAAAGCAGAAAAAAGACAGCTACTAATCCTAGTATTAGCTCAAAATCTATAGTATTTATAAAACTGGAAGGATCTGGATCCAATGGAATATTGTATTAATTAAACATTAAAATGGTAAATCATCGTTATGAGTACCACTATTTGAGTTGTCAAAATTAGTGTTTTTTGGGGACTCAGAAACATCAGTTTTTAAATTTTGTTTAGTTGCTTCTGAATCTTTTTTAGTAGTTAGAAAAGTAAATTCAGTCACTTGAATTTCAGTTGTATATTTAGTACTACCATCTTCCGCTTGCCACTGACGGGATTTAATCCTTCCTTCAATATAAATTTTATCTCCTTTAGAAAGAAATTTCTCACAAATTTCAGCCGCTTTATTTCTAACTACAATGTTGTGCCATTCTGTAGATGTTATTTTTTCCCCAGTTGTTTTATTGATATAAACTTCATTTGTTGCTAATGGAAATCTTCCTATACAATTCCCTCCTTCAAAATAATGCATTTTTATCTCATCTCCTAAGTGACCTATCAAAAGCACTTTGTTTAAAGTTCCATTCATGGCGTGTATTAATTTTATAAATCAAATATAGTGTTTTTTTTGAAGTTTTATAAATAATTTGAAGCTATAAAGTTATGAATAACTATAGGAAAAGGCAATTTCACTAATTCATCTATTGACAAAGCACCTTCTATTTTATGATTAAACTTCAATTCAAAAAAATGAATATGCAAATGTTGATGAGATAATTTGTGTACCAATTCTTTCTCGTTTTTTAAAATAATTTCGTTAGAATTAAATTTAACTCGAATTTCTTCCACAACCTCTGCCAAACTCTTTTTTTGAATATTTTCTAGTAACGTAAACTCATACAAATTAAACCATATTCCTTTGCCTTCTCTTTTTACGACCACAAAACCATCACTACTATCTCTGATAATGACATAATTAAAATAGCGATGAGTAACTTTTATTTTCTTAGACTTAATTGGTAATTCAGCTACACATTTTTTTTCAAGAGCAAAACAACTGTCATTAAAAACACAAGTTGGGCAATTTGGGCTTTTTGGCACACATTGAAGCGCACCAAATTCCATAATAGCTTGATTAAATAGTGCTGGATACTTTTCAGGCAACAATTCTTGTGCTAATTGTTGGAATTCCTTTTTTGTATTTGCAATAGCAATATCAGAAGTAATTCCAAAAACTCTTGAAAGCACTCTAAAAACATTTCCATCAACCACTGCAACAGGTTCATTATACGAAAAAGAAGCAATGGCTGCTGCTGTATATTCACCAACACCCTTTAAAACAAGTAACTCTTTATAATTTTGAGGAAAAATACCGTTTAATTCATTCACAATATATTTTGCAGTAGTATGTAAATTTCTAGCTCTAGAATAATACCCTAATCCTTGCCATAATTTAAGCACTTTTTCTTCTGTAGCATTCGCCAAATCAAATACTGTTGGAAAATGACTTAAAAAAGCATCATAATAAGGCTTTCCTTGTACTACTCTTGTTTGTTGTAATATAATTTCAGAGAGCCAAATTTGGTAAGGTTCATTGGTTTCTCTCCAAGGCAAACTTCGTTTATTTTGTAAATACCAATTAATTAAGGTTTTAGAAAAGTTCATTTTTTTATATTGGGAAACAAAAATAAAAATATTAGTGCTTAAAAATTAATTAATTATGATTGATTTATTATTTTTTTAATTCATATATTTGCAAACTCAAAAAAAGAAGATAAAAATATTAATACGAAAGAAAATGACGAAAGCAGACATTGTAGCTAAAATTTCTGAAAAACTAGGTCTTGAAAAATCTGATGTTCAAGCAACTGTAGAGACTTTTATGGAAGAAGTAAAAAACTCATTAGAAACAGGTGATAATGTATATTTAAGAGGTTTCGGAAGCTTCATTATCAAAACAAGAGCTGAAAAAACTGGAAGAAACATTTCAAAAAACACAACAATTAAGATCCCTGCTCACAATATTCCAGCATTTAAACCTGCTAAAGTGTTTGTTGAGAGTGTAAAAACGAAAACTGAAATAGCAGTATAAATCATTTATTAATCTAAACCAACAACGTTATGCCAAGTGGTAAAAAGAGAAAAAGACATAAGGTAGCGACTCACAAACGTAAAAAGAGAGCGAGAGCTAACCGTCACAAAAAGAAAAAGTAGTTTAAAACTACTTTTCTTTTTTTTAAGTTCTTTGAAATTAATCAGTTAATTACTGATTATCGGGTAAAAATACCTGTAAAATATTGTTTAATCCATCTGTACTATTATAGTAATTAGTAACTAGTAACCAGTAATTAGTGTTTTTTATGCTAATCACTATTCACTATTTACTGTTCACTTAACAAGTATGGATAAAAATGTACAGCGTGAACAAAGAGTTAATTATTAGATCAGGTTCAGAAGCAGTAGATTTTGCCTTATTAAAAGATGGAAAACTAATTGAATTACACAAAGAAGAGGAGAAAGGAACAAATTTTAGTGTTGGTGATATTTTTATTGCCAAAATAAGAAAACCAGTTGCTGGTTTAAATGCCGCTTTTGTTAACTTAGGTTATGAAAAAGATGCTTTTTTACACTATCATGATTTAGGTCCCAACCTACCTTCTTTGATGAAATTTATTAAACTTGTAAGCGCAGGTAAACTAAAAGATTATTCACTCAAAAATTTTCCTTTTGAAGCTGAAATCAATAAAGATGGAGTTATTACTGATATTCTCAGTGCCAATCAATCGGTTTTAGTTCAAGTAGTTAAAGAACCTATTTCCACAAAAGGTCCCAGAATAAGTTCTGAGATTTCATTAGCTGGAAGATATGTTGTTTTAGTTCCTTTTTCTGATCGTGTATCGATTTCTCAAAAAATTGATTCAAAAGAAGAAAAAGACAGATTAAAAAGACTGGTTCAATCTATTCGACCAAAAGGTTTTGGGGTTATTGTGAGAACAGTAGCCGAAGGCAAAAAAGTAGCAGAACTAGATAAAGACCTACAGCTTTTATTAGACAGATGGTCAGCCATGAGTAAAAGGCTACAAAATGCACATCATCCATCAAAAGTATTAGGAGAACTTAACAAAGCATCTTCTATATTAAGAGATGTTTTTAATGATACTTTTACTAGTATTCATATAGATGATGAAGAATTATACATTCAAACGAAGGACTATTTGCAAGAAATAGCTCCTGATAAAGTGTCTATCGTAAAACACTATCAATCGAAAGATCTTCCTCTATTTGAGAAATATCATATCGAAAGACAAATTAAAACTTCCTTTGGAAAAACAGTTTCCATGAGCAAAGGAGCTTATCTAATTATTGAACATACGGAAGCCTTACATGTAATAGATGTAAATAGCGGAAATCGTTCAAACAAGGCATTAAGCCAAGAAGATACTGCCTTAGAAGTAAACATGATTGCCGCAGCTGAAATAGCAAGACAATTGCGTTTACGCGATATGGGAGGAATCATAGTAATAGATTTTATTGACATGCAAAATGCAGACAATAGAAAGCAATTATATGATTTCTTAAGAGAAGAAATGAGTGACGATAAGGCTAAGCATAAAATCTTGCCTCCTAGCAAATTTGGATTAATTCAAATTACTAGACAAAGAGTTAGACCAGAAGTCAATATTAAAACAAGAGAAGAAGATCCTAATGAAAATGGAGAGATTGAAGCTCCAATTTTAATTATTGACAAAATAAAATCTGACTTAGAAAGAATTTTAAAAGCCCATAAAAAAGTCGTTTTAAACGCACATCCTTTTGTGGCAGCATACCTTGAAAAAGGTTTTCCATCAATACGTTCAAAATGGTTTTTTGAACATAAAAAATGGGTGAAAATTATACCTCGTGACGCTTACACGTATCTTGAATATCATTTCTTTGATAAACAAGGAAACCAAATTAAATAATCCTGAAATCATTTTCGGAATTATTACAACAAAAAACCGCTATTCTTAATTGAATAGCGGTTTTTTTATTTAAAAATACCTGAAGTCCACTGGACTTCCTCCTCTTATTATCAAATCTCGTGACGCTTACACGTATCTTGAATATCATTTCTTTGATAAACAAGGAAACCAAATTAAATAATCCTGAAATCATTTTCGGAATTATTACAACAAAAAACTATAAAAAACAGACTTATTTTTTGACAAACTTTTTAATTCCTACTTTATTTTGATTAGTGGTCACCTTAATAAGATATAATCCATTTTGCAAATTAGAGACATCTGCTTCATTCTCTTTTGTTGCTATAACCAATTTTCCATCTAAAGAGTAAATAGCCATTGAACTTATTTCTTCATTAGTATGGATAAACAATAAAGAAGAAGTTGGGTTTGGATAAACTTCAAAATCATTAAAAGAATTAAAAAATTCTGAATGTAAAGCTGGATCAAACTCATAAACACCTAAATCAACCGTTCCACTTACAATTCTTGCATTTCCATTTAAATCAGTTGTTATAGCTCCTAAATAACTATTATTACCTGCATTAATAGCTGGAGAACTACTCGTTAATTGAAAATCAGAGCTACTTACAAATAATGGATTTACATTTGTACCTCCTAAAACTCCACCTTGTATAATATTATTAAACCCTGAAGGGTTAATAGAACCCGAAGAAGGAAAAATATACAATGGTGTTGTATTCCCATTATTATAAATAATTGAATTCACTATAGTTGTATTAGAACCATATATTATGGAAATAGCATGACCACTAGGGCCAGTATTATTTGTAAAAGTACAATTCGTCATACCTGAGTAAGCTGTAGTATAACTTCCACCTGCTGTCGTGTTTTGATACGTCGTAATACATGATGCTCCTTGGTTAGAAGTACCATTTGATACATTATTATGAAACAAACAATTTGTAAAATAACTACTTACTCGTTGATTCAAAGTATTACTTCCTCTCCCTTGTAGAAAAATATTTGAAAAACTTCCTGAAGACTGGTTATTTCTAAAAATACAACTTTCAAAATTTACAGAAATATACGAATTAGACATTAACGTAAATTGTGAATATACACCGACATCAGAACCCGTGTTTTTTTCAAGTATACAATTCTTAAACTCCGCATATATACTATAATTTACAGCATCATTTGTTATCGCACATATAGCTCCTCCTCTTGTATCATCATAAGAATTGGCTCCACTTGAATAACTATAGCTTCCATTGGCATTTCCTCCAGTAATTGTAAAACCATCTATTACAATTCCTGATAAAGAACCTATTAAAGAAATAACATGAAATACATTATCACCACGTAATCCATTATTATAAACAATACTTGAATTGTCATTATCATTCAAATCTCCACTTAAGATAGTAATATTCGTTTTAGGATCCCTTTGTGCCAAAGTAGTTTCGGTTCCATTAAAACCACCATAAATTTTAGCATTTGTAGGAATTAAAAAAGTTGCTTTTTTAGCATCTGCCAAACCACTTGTTGAAGGTTTGTATGTTCCTTGTGCTACACGAATATCAATAGTATTTGAAGTCATATTCTGAAAAGCATCTTCAAGAGAAGTGTAGGCGTCTGCCCAAGATGAACCATCATTCAATCCAGTTGCAGCATAATTTACATAAATAGGTCCTTTAGTTGTAAAGGTACTAACCAAATACCAACCAGAATTAGAGTTTCCTGAACAAGCTTCACTTGTATAAACATCGTAACTTGTATTTGAAGTTAAATTGGTAAACGTAAAAGTATTAGATAAAATTCCATTAACAACAGTTCCATTTGAGATTGATTGCCCAGAAAGCACATAAAGTAAATCGGTAGTAATACTAGGATTCCAAGTGGCTATTACACTATTATCAGTAATTGAACTAACTTGGAACGCACATAAATCTCCATTTTCATAAGCACCCATATCAATAGTAGTATTCACTATTCTTGGATTATTATTCAAATCTGTTGTTAAACTTAGATAAGTATTATCTCCAGCATCTTTAGCGGGAGACACATTCGTTAGTTGAAAATCTGAAGTACTTACAAAAAGTGGATTAGCGGTAACTATATTTAGTTTCGTTGGAACAGTAGAAAAATTATCACTATCTAACGAATTATAAGCACTTAAAGTTGTAGGAAAAGCATCTACTATGTTATTCACAGCCATTGATGTTGCACCTCCTACTCCAGTATTATTCCAAAAAATACAATTATAAATTGAACTATTCAAGTAAACAGCAGCTGAACCATTTTTAGAAAGTCCGATTGTTCCACGATTTACCACGAAAGAATTGGTTCCAGAATCTACGTTATTCACATACGTATTATTCACAAAATTAGCATTTACAGTTGACCCAGCAGAGTAGGCTCTAAACCAACCTGCACTTCCAGCATAGCCTTTTGTTGCTCCATTATCAATCGCTTTATTGTTTTCAAATAACGAATTTCTAATATCTACATTCACAGAAACATTAGCCACATTTGTATATTGGTAAAAAGAAGTAGCATAAGTCGCTAGGTTATTTATAAATTTAGTATTCTCAACTAATAAAAAACCAGAAACATCAAATCGAGCATGAACACCTGCTGCCGCATTTAAACTGACATTATTTTTAAATTCACAATTTCTAATCGTTAGACTTCCGAAAGTATCACCTCTATACAAAGCAGCACCAGAGGAATGCACTCCTACACCATTTGCGTGACCATCAGAAAGTATTAATCCATCAACAATTGCATTGTTTGCATTTATCACCATTAAATGTTGGCTGTTATCATTTCTGGTTGTATTAGAGAATGCAATAGTTGTATTATCATTAGCCAATAAATCACCTGATAAAATAGTTGGATTTGCAATCCAATCTCTTTCAGACAACTGTGTTTCCGTACCATTAAAACCTCCATAAACAGCAGTATTAGCATCATCAATTAAAAAAGTAGCATTAACACCTGTATTAGCAGGTCTGTATGTTCCACCAGCAATCCAAACAGTTCTGTTACTTGATGCTATTGAATTTAGTGCTACTTGTAAATCTACATAAGCATCTGTCCATGAAGTTCCGTTATTAGCACCTGTTGCTGCATGATTAACATAAATAGTTTGACCTTGCACTAACGAACATATACTTGTGATTAATAAAAGTAAAATTGCTCTCATAATAAAAATTTTATAGTTTATGATAACAAAATTGCGCATAAAAAAAAGTCGTAGTAAAACGACTTTCTGAAACTGGGTTTTGACTTGCTAAAGTCATTACCCTATATTTTGTACAATTGTTAAGAACTCTTCTTTTTTTTCATTTGAGATGGAAACCGATTTATCATTATCCATAATTATATAACCTCCATCTTTCTTAATATATTCTTTAATGTACTTTAAATTAATTAGGTAAGAGCGATGTGGTTTGTAAAAATTAGATTGCAGCTCTAGTACTTCCACAAAATGTTTTAAAGGTTTACACACTAGTAATTCCGTTTCTTTTGTAGTACTCACTTTGGTATACATCCCATCAGCTTCAAAAAGAATAATATCATCAAAATTAACAAACTTAAATCCGTCTGAGAAAGGCAATCCTATTTTATTAAAATTAGCCGATTTTAAACTCCTTTTTAGTTCTTCCAACTTGGTGCTAATTTCAGATTTCCCTATTTGCTGAATTGCTTTTTCCACGGCCTCTTTTACTGTTTCCGCTCGTAAAGGCTTCAATAAATAATCTATTGCAGACAACTGAAAGGCTTTAATCGCATACTCGCTGTAAGCTGTAGTGAAAATAATTTCAAAATTTAATTCGTCTTTATTGACAAAGTCTAAAATTTCTAAACCAGAATGTTCTGGCATTTCTATATCTAAAAAAACAATTTGCGGGCAATGCTCTTTGATTAATTGCACTCCAGAAAGCAAATCTTCAGCTTGAAAAATCGCATCAATTTTAGTCGTATTCTCTTTAATTAAAATTTCCAGCAGATTTCTTGCTTTTGGTTCATCATCAATAATTATTGCTTTCATATTTTCATTTTAATATTGGAATTAACAAAATGACTTTCGTCCCTATTGGCTCTTTATTTTCATTTGCTAAATCTTCAATAGTAACTCCTATTTTTATTTCTTTACCGAAATTTAGCAATTCTAACCTATTTTGATTGGCTTTAGTCGCAAAAGATTGGTGTTTATTATTACGCAATTGAGCAGCTTTATTTCTTCCTACACCATTATCTAAAACAATACATTTTAGCATTTGTTCTTCTTTTAAAATTTCAAAAAATATTTCAAGAACTCTGTCAGTTTTTTTATGAAGTAAGCCATGCTTAATAGCATTTTCAACATAAGGTTGAATAAGCATTGTAGGAATTTTTACATCTTCATTACTTTCTAAACTAATAATCTTATAAGTAAATTTATCTTCAAATCGTAGTTTTTCTAATTCCAAATAAATATTTAAACATTCTATTTCTTCTCTTAAAGAAATGTAACCTTTAGAGCTATGATCTAAATAGGCACGAATTAAATCTGCAAATTTGGCCAAATAAGAGCTGGCTAAATTCTTTTGATTTAAAACAATGTACTCCTGAATAGAATTCAAAGCATTAAAAATAAAATGAGGATTCATTTGTGATTTTAAATTTTCTAGTTTAAGAATCGCCAACTCATTTTCAAATTTAGCATTTTTCAAAGCCAGTTCTTTTTCTTTTTCTTTTACAGCTAATTTATTTCTATAAAAAAATATAATTAAACCAAAAGCAACTAAAACAATACTTAAAACGAACCACCATTTTTTCCAATATGGTTGATTAATTTGAAAACTAATTTTTTCTGAAATATATTTAGTTCCATTACTACTTTTAGCTCTAATTTCAAAAATATATTCTTTTGAAGGAAGACTTGTAAAATTAACAAAATTAAGATTTCTGTCTAATAAAATCCAATCTTCATTTAAGCCTAATAATCTATATTCAAATAACAACTCATCTTCAGGATAGTAGCCATTAACGTGAAAAGCAATTTTAATCCTGTTTTTATCATAAGGCAAAGAATAATTCGTTTGAACTAAAGTGTCTTTTTCATTTATTGTGATGTCTTTTATATAAATTTCTTTGGGAACATAACTTTTAAAGGTTATATCTTTCTCTATTTCCAAAATAGATTCTTGGCTCACAAATAAAATACTTTTATCATTTACAATTAGTCCTTTTATATTACCAACTGTAGTCGTATTATTTATTAAAGTAGACTTAAACACATCAGTATTAGAGTCAAAAATCTGAATTCCTTTATCAGTTACAATCCATAGATCATTACCATCACATTTTATTTCTTGAATTATATTAGATTTCAAACCATTTGTTAGGTCTAATTTCTTTACAAACTTATTATTTTTGTATCCCAATATACCTTCGGAAAAAGTGGCTATCCAAACTATTTTATTAGTTGCTTGACAGATGTCTTTTGCTGTTATACTTTTGTCATTAAATTTTAAAATCTTAGCATTAAAAACACTATCATAAACCATCAAATTATCTACATAAGAAACAAATATTTCACGATTTTCATTCTCTAAAAAAGAGCGATAAGTTCTACTGTAATTTAAGTCTTTAACTTTCGTGAGTTTACTGTTTTTAAATTTCAAAATAGTAGCCCTATCAAAGCCTGCGTAAACAACCATACTAGATCTTCCTATTTGCTGTAAATCTTTTGCATTATTTAGATTTTCTAATGTGATTATTTTTTTGGACTTTAAATGATAACTATAACCTACTCCTTCTGTGCTTATTAATAAAGTATTTTGATTTTTTAAAAATAATAAAGCCGAAATTTTCCTGTTATTTTTAATTTCGATTTTATCTTTTTTGGCTGTTATTAAATCCAGTATAAACAGATTACCTTTAGTGGTACCAATAATTAATTTTGTAGCTGAAATTTTTTCTACAGTTGAAATAACTTCGTTATCAACCACATTTTTATAGGATTTAATTTGTAAGCTCGGAATTATAAAAACACCATTATTTAGTGTTGAAATCCAAACCGTTTCATTCTTGTCAACTATACTTTTTGTTATAAAATCATTTTTAAAAAAGACATCTTTTAACACAAAATCCTTGTTGCTTTTTTCTACTATTACAACTCCATTAGAAGTACATAACCATAAATCATCTTTGTTTTCTGAAACTGTTATAATTCTATTATTTTTCAATTCTTTTGGAAAAGGAATCTCTACAAAATTATTTTCTTGTATTTTAAAAAAAAGATTTTCATTTAAAATATTATTATACAAAAGCAAATAAAATTCATCCTGATATTTAAAAAACTTTGGAAACACATTACTACCATAGATTTTTGTCTTACAATTCAAAACTTTTATTTCATTTGATTTTGAAATAGTAAAGACTAAGTTATCACCAGTAAAATAAATTTTATCATTTGATTTATGAAGTGCCCGAATAATGGGAAACTTGGACATAACTGGTAGTACTATTTTTTTTCTCTCTTTAGTTTTCAAATCAACAGAAAAAATTACAGTAGTTGAAAAAACGAATAATTTATTATCAAGAAATACAAACTCAGCTAACTCTCCTTTCAATTCATTCTTTAAATCTAAAAAAAGCTCTAGTTTATTATCTTTTAAATAGAAAAATTGACCAGAAATATTATTACACCAAAGCTGGTTTTGATTGTCAAATTTCAAACCAAAAACAGAAAGTCCTCTTTTTTCTTTATTAGAATAAGAAACATATTCTTTTCCATCAAAACGATACAAGCCTTTGTCAGCAGCTAACCATATAAATCCATTTGTATCTTCGACTATATCGTAAAATTCAACATCTGGCAAGCCCTCTTTTTCGGTTAATTTTATAGTGATAGGATCTTGGGCAAACAATACGTTTACCATTAAGAATACAAAAAGACTATATAAAAGTAAGGTTTTCAACTATTCAAAAATAGAACTTTGTCATGAGATAATACTATAGTATTTCTGAAAACCTCTTTTGACTTTCTAAATTAGTTGTTTTCTATTTTTATTTTTCTTTTGATTTCGGTTCCAAATTCATCAACGACCGTAACAATATAAGTTCCAGTTGAAGCTATAATTTGTTTTTCGTGAAAGGTTTTGGTACTTCCTAAATAATTATCATCTAAATACCAAAAAACTTCAGCTTCTGAATTTGAATGTGCTATTTTTAAAACTACAGGTTGTACTTCCCCTTCAAAATTCTTAGTTAAAATAATTTTTGTATTTCGGTTAGGATAAATAAAATCCATTTTTTTATCTTGATTTACATCCAAACAATCACTTCTAAAAGGAGGAAGTGTAACGTAATTTGCATTCTTGCTTTTATAATACCATTCCATTACAGGAGGCAAAATAAACCAAGATTTTGAAACGATATCATTCACATTCTCACACGAACTATTCACTCTAAATTCTTCAGTTTTATCTAAATGAACTAATTTATGAAACGGACAATTCTCTGTTTTTTTGTCATTTTTTGGAATCCATTGTAAAGAAGCTTCACAATTATCTTGAGCCAAATAACCTGATTTTTTACAAACTAATTTTTCTTCTAAATCATTATAAGGACTTGTAAACCAATTCGATTTTGGAAACAAACGGAACACATCAAACAAAATAGGAGCTGCACTTTCCACACCTGTTAATAATGGACGACCTTCTCCTGATGCATTTCCTACCCAAACACCAACAACGTAGTCTTTGGTAACACCAACAGCCCAAGCATCTCTTCCTCCAAAACTAGTTCCTGTTTTCCATGCAATTTCAAGGGAGGAATCATAAAATCGCCAAGCTTCATCTCCTTGCGGTCGATTAACTTCTTTCATAGCATTAAACGTATGCCAAATCGCTCCAGCACTAAACACATTTTTTGCTGTCTTTGGTTTACCAAAATCTGTTTTAAAAGCACTGTTATAATTCAAATTGGCTAATTCATTACTTCTAAATTCGTCTTGTGTTTTTGTATAATTATACAAGGTTCCAGACATATAAGAATAAGCACGACATAAATCCCAAAGATTGGTTTCAGCACCACCCAAAATTAAAGAAAGTCCGTAATTGGAAGGATGTCGATTCACATCTCTTAGTTTCAACTTTTGAAGTTGTTCATAAAATTTGGTAACAGAATACTGTTGCAGCATTAAAACAGCAGGAATATTTAAAGAACGTGCCAAAGCCCTACTAGCAGGAACTGCACCATCATAAGACAAATCATAATTTTGAGGAGAATAACCTGAAATTTGTGTTGGAATATCTGGAATTAAAGTATTGGGTAAAATTTCACCATCATCCAACATGGAAGCATATAAAAAGGGTTTCAGAATACTTCCTGTACTTCGAGGTGCTTCAATAATATCAACATCTTTTTGATGATTCTTATCTGTAGGACTATTTCCTACATAAGAAATAATATTTCTCGTTTTTACATCAACGACCAAAACCGATATGTTATATACTTGATTTTGCTTGTACAAATTATAATATTGACCGACAATATCATTTACTCGTTCTTGAACACCAACTTTAATGGTTGTCTTAATTTTTTTACCTTTATGTTCTTTGGCTACTTTTTGCAATAAATGAGGCGCCATTTGTGGTACTGCAAACGGTTTTTGAGGTAACAATTCTAATAAGGCTAATTCATATGTATCCTTATCAATGGTTTTATCCTCAAACAATTTTTTTAGCAATCTATTCCTTTTAGCTTGTAATTTTTTTTGGTTTTTCCCTGGATAAATTAAGCTTGGTGCATTAGGTAAAACTGCTAAAGTTGCAGCTTCTGCCCAAGACAATTGATTAGGCTGTAAACCAAAATAACGCCAAGAAGCCATTTCCAAACCCACCACATTACTTCCAAAAGGAGCATGAGCTGCATATAGTTGTAAAATCTTATCTTTTGAATGCCGAAATTCCAATCTTGTAGCCAAAATAACTTCAATGCCTTTTTCAAAATAGGAACGCTTTTTCCCATCTCTATGCAAACGAATTACTTGTTGGGTCAAAGTGCTTCCACCTCTAACCACTTTATTCGCTTTTCTATTTTGTTGGAAAGCATGATACATGGAAATGGGATTAAACCCAAAATGCTTGTAGAAATGTTGGTCTTCAAACGCAACAATACATTTTTTAAATTTTGTGGGTACACTATCACTTTCAGGAAATCGCCATTGGCCATCATCTGCAATTTTTGCTCCTATAAATTGTCCGTCTGCACTTTCAATTACTGTTGTATAATTCGACGTAAAAAGAACTTTGGGTAATGAAAAATAATAAACAACCATAAGCATAATACTTATGGTTGTTTTAAATTTATGCTTTTTTAAAAATGCTATTACTCTTTTACTATATTGATCCACTGTCCTTTATTTCTCACTATATAATTGTCATCGTACATTGCTTCACATTGAATTCCTGGCAAATAATACGTTCCTAAATAAGAAGCATTTACTAAAACGGTAAACGTTCTCGCTTCATTTGCACCTAAACTAAAATAGAAATTAGTTCGATCATCACGAATATCAATATAATCGGCTTTGTTTTCTGTTTCACTACCAAAATCAGTATAACGAGAGTTCATAATTTCAAAACCAGAAGGCACAATTTGTGTTAAAGCGACATTGTTAATGCGTTCGGTTGAATTATTTCTAATCGTAATTTGTGCCCTAATTTCTGTTCCTTGATCTATCGAATTGAAAGTAATAGAAGAACCGTTCTTATTTGTATAAGAAATTACGGCAGATAGATTTTTTTGAATTTCTTTTTCTTCTCCTATTGGCAACACACCACTATTTAGTACTCTAACATAAATGGTGTTGTTATTATTATTCTTAATACTAACAGAATACTTTCCTTTTTTGACTTCTAAATTTTTATCAATTACAGATTTTTGGGTAACCAAATTCTCCGATTTTCCTCCAAAACTTATAGCAGTATTCACTCCTTTTTCACCATTTTTTAGAGCAAACTTAGACATTGCATATAAAGCATAAGCTGTTGTTTGCGTACTCATATATTGATTTGAAGAAAGGTTTTTTGCTAATATATTTGCTAATTCAAAAGCTTTGGTCTTATTATCCATTAGTAAATATGTTTCTAACAACATCGCTCTACTTCTATCTTCAGAACCATAGTAGTAATAATATTTTCTTGGATTGTATTCAAATGAACCGACTGAAGTAATTAGTTTTTGAGCGGCTGCTTTTTGACCAATAATAGCATAACAAGCCGCTAAACGTAATTTCGATTCGTCAGAAATTCCTACAGTTTCTCTTAATCGATTCATCGAACCTAAATCAGCTGAACCTGCTAAAGCTAAAGTATATAGACGATACGCTTGTGCGAAATCATTATAATAACTACCATTATATCTCCATTGTTTGGCTTGTCGTTGTTGATAAGACAGCCATTTTTGTTTAAATCCTGAAGGTAAAACATAGCCTTTTTTCTCCGCTTCAATCATAAAATGTCCAGCATAAGAAGTTCCCCAATCATCAGGTGTACCTTGCCCTTGCCAATATGCAAGTCCACCATTAGAAACTTGAAATCTTCCTAGTCTTTGAATCCCTTGATTGACATTGTATTGAATTTTTTGTTTACGAACCTCATCAATAGCTACTACATCAGCCAAATACAATTGAGGAAATACACTTGAAGTGGTTTGTTCCACACAACCATGAGGATATTGAATTAAATACTTTAATCTTCTATTGAAATCAATTGTTGGAAAAGAGGAGATTTCTATTCTAGCATTATTAGTTCCTACCACTCCAAAGGTTTCCCAATTAATCGATTTTGTTGCATTCGGTTCTAAAACCAAATCTATAAAATCGGTCGTTTCTGGATTTGGATTAACAATATCTATTTCAACAGGAAAAGAAGCTTTTTCAGAACCTGAGGTTGCTATTACTTCTATTTTTCCTATTCCAATTATGTCACCCACTTCTAAATTGAAATACACCATTTTTTCATCAGGTGAACTAAAACTTACTTGTTGTTTAGCCGATTCTAAAATTCGAATTCCATTATTGGTTTTAACCTGAACGGTTACATTTTTAACATTCTTTTCCATAGCAAAAACAGTAACTGGCAAAGTAATTTTCTCGTTTGGAGAAATTTTTCTTGGCACGGAAGCCAAAACCATTAAAGGACTCCTAACTGGAGTTGTTTTTTCAGTACTTCCATAAGCATTTGTAGCAACATCTGCAGCTACCACCATTGTTCTTACAGAGCCCACATAATTAGGCATTTCTATTGTATGTGATTTGGTTTCCCCTTTTTCTAATTTAAAAGGACCCAAATAAATAACTACTGGTTTGAATCGGTTTGCTTTTTTAGCTTTTCCACCTCCTAAATCTTCATCACCTCCAATACTGAAAATTTGATTTATTTTCCCTCCATAAGCACCTATTACATCATCATAAATATCCCAAGTTTTAACACCAAGCGCTTGTTTAGAATAAAAACTATCCCAAGCATTAGGCGTTTTAAAACGCGTTAAATCTAACAAACCTTCGTCAACAATTGCGACAGTATATGTCATTTCTTTACCGTTTTTCTCACTAATTTTTAACGTTGCTTTCTGCTCAGGTCGTAAAACTTCTGGCATACTAACTTGAGGTTCCAAAACTGTATTTTTATCAACTACTTCGATTGGAATAATTCCATACATACGAATTGGAGTGTCGTTTATAGTTGAAGCATGAGGTTTTAGTAAAGTAATATTAATGTAAACATTAGGAGCCATTTCTGGAGTAACAGGTATTTCTACTTTAGTTTCTCCTTTTGTTGTATTTGCCCAAAGAGTTTTTACGACTTTAGAACCATTTTCTAATGAAATTAAAGCTCTTCCTCCTTCACTAGAAGGGAATGAAATCATTGCTTTTTCTCCTACAGCATATTTTTCTTTATCAGAGGCAAAAACAAGCATATTTGCGGTGTTTCCGTCACCCGATTTTGTTTTCCCAGACCAATAGGGCCAATCGATAAGTTCAGTAGTACTAGTAGCGTGACCTCCATTGGGATCAACCACTCTTATTAAATATCTCCCCCAATCTCCTTCTGGCACAGAAAATTGAAAAGAACCTTTTCCACTACTATTAGTTGAAATAGTAAAGTTTTTATAAGCTGTCGTTACATTATCAGAATTATATCGTGACAAATTATCTCCAGAACTATTCCACCACCATCTCCATTCTACTTTATAAACACGTACTTCAAGATTTTTAACTCTTTTTGGCTTTCCGTTTTCCGAAAGTGTAACAACTTCAAAACGGTTCATTTTATCCGTTTCAAGCATGCCGTACTTATTCGTTTCTGGACTTTTTAATCCTACATAAGTTTCATAGGGAGAAAAACTTGCCGTTACTACATCTGTACTAAAATCACCTCCATTTTCGTAAGCTTTGGTTTGCATTACAATTTTTAATTTTCCAGGAGCTTGACTTGACACTTCTGGTTTAAGAGACACCTCTGTTTTTCCTTCTTCATCTACTTTTCCTGAAAAGACATTTACTTCTTCTGTATTAAAGTTTCTTACTTCATCATCAAAATCATAAATCGTATAGCCCTTAAAAGTCGTTTTTTCTTTCATGAATTTAGCTTGCATTTCCACTTTTAAGTTTTTGGCTACAGCTCCATGCAACCATTTTACTTCAAGCGACCCTTTGTTAGAGCTGCTCCCTGAAATTTGAGCATCTGCAAAACTATTTTTGATTTTTAAACGATTGGGCTTAATCGTTTCAATTTTTATAGATTTAAAGAAATTAGCTCCTCCAACTGTTATTTTTGCTTCCCAATTACCTGTTATATCAGTGTCTTTAGTAACAACTTTAAATTTATAATGATTATCCTCTTTATATTTTTGAACCGCTTGATACGTTAATTTGCCTCGTGGATCTGATAATTTAAATTTAATCGGGTGCGATTTATCTAATTTATTCTCATTATCATTCAACATAAAAGCAATATGAAGTGTGTCGCCTGGTCTCCAAACCCCTCGTTCTCCATAAATATATCCTTTTAGTCCTTTCTGTAATGTTTGTCCGCTTACTTCAAAGTTACTAACTGATAAAGATTGTCCTTCATCTAGCTTAACATAAGTAGTATTTTTATCTTTTGTTACAATCGCAAAATAAGCATACCTTTTAACATCTGCAGAGGCAATCCCATTATTATCTGAGATTATTGTTGCTAGTTTCTGTTGTTGATAGTCATATAAATCAATAGTTGCTCCTGAAATAGGGTTTGTTGAAATTATATCATTTATTGCAAACAAATACGATCCGTTTTCTCCTCTTTTAGCAATTACACCTAAATCAGTTGCTATTACATTTGTAGCAATATTATTTTTATAGTAGTAGGAATTGTCACAAGGATTTTCTCTTTCATACCAATCATAATCATCATAATAGTAATCATCATAATAATCGTTATTACTTCTTATTTCACCATCATCAACCGTTTCTTCTTCCTCTACATTTTCATCCTCATCAGAAGAAGTACATTTATATAATGAATACTTCTTATTAAAACTTATTTCTACTCTATAAATAGCACCTGGTTCTGGAGTAATAATTTTTGCCAAATCCAACGCATAAGCTCCCCATTTACTGTAATTTGTTAAATTATTTGTCTTTAATACAATTTTTTCTTTAGCTACTGGAGAAGCTACTTTTTGAAGGTTCCTCTTACCATTTATTTGATTATCCTGAAGAAATTGTAAAATATTATTTTTATAAATCTTATATACTTTTACATCAACAGCACTTAAGTTAACGGCTTCAAAATTTATTTTTAAATTGTTAGAACTAGGCAAAATGGTTCCACTTTTTATGAATCTAACTGCTGGTTTTATCTGTTCAAATGAAACTTTTTGAGAAAAATTTTGTTTCATTTTATACCCATCTTCACTTTGGATTCCTTGAAAAACTTCTACAAGTAGTTCCCCTTTCATCGGTTCATTAAAAAACACTTTCAATAGATTTCCTGCTGTTGAAAATTTCAAATTACTTGCCGACTCTACATCTACAAGACCGTCAAAATCTTGTCCCTTTTTTAAAGGATCAGAAAAGTTTAACAATAAAATTTGACTGTTATCCTCTTGAACTTCAGCATTTATTATTTTGAAATTATTCTTTCCAGGAATATCATATTCTAAAGTCCCTTTTTGATCTATTCCTTGCTCTTTACCATTCCAATTAATGGTTATCTTACTATCTTCTACAAAGCGTTGAATACTATCTATAACAAATTTAAATTCCTTTTCGCTACTTAAATCTTTATCAAATTTGACATCAACTATTTTTCCATCTTGAGTAACCTGAAGTAACTTCTTTGCTGTTTCTAGATTTAAAACATCACTCGTAGCAACAACTCCATTCAAATACATATAATCCTTACTATAGGATTGTAAATCAAGTGTAGAAACAATAAAATCTTGTTTTATCGTTTTTATAGTAAAATTAAAATTTTTCAATTCTCTTTTTACATCCTTAACCTCAGATAAATGAAAAGTAATTTGGTACTCTTTTTCCGATTCTAAAGTTTCACTTGGCACAAATGCTAAAGTATTTGTAGAAAGCGCTATCACTTTACCATCCACTTTAGGATTTATGGAAAACAAATCCTTATCTAATGGTTTATTTTGAGTCCAATCAGCATTATCAAAAGCTAGAACAACTCTAATATCACTTTTAGCAGAAACAATTCCTGAACTATAATTTAAAATATACTCTTTAAATAAAGACACATCAGAATTGAAATCTTTGCTATCTTTTGAACAAGATACAAGAAGAATTAAAACAAGAAAAAGTTTTAAAAGGCGATTAATTTTCATAGAAAAAAGGAATTAGAAAGTGGAAAAAAAGGTAATTTTATTTAGAAATAAAAATGATTTAAAAAACCGTCCTAAAGGTAATAATTTATTTAATAATAATCGTACAAAATTTATCGTTTCGTTCTAAAAAAAGCCCTCATTAATAATGAGCATTCCTTTTCAAGAATTCTCGAGACTACTTTTGTTTTTGGATGCAATTGAGTTCCCATTGTAACAAATCCTCTATTTTCATCTGATGCCCCATAAACAATTTTAGAAATTTGACTCCAATACAAGGCTCCAGCACACATTTGACAAGGCTCCAACGTTACATACAAAGTACAATCCTTTAAATACTTTCCTCCTAAATAATTAGCTGCACTCGTTATAGCTTGCATTTCCGCATGAGCAGTAACATCATGTAACAATTCTGTCAAATTATGGCTTCTTGCTATTACTTTATTATCTATTACAATAACAGCACCAACAGGAATCTCACCTTTTTCAAAAGCGGTTTTAGCTTCAACTAAAGCCTTTTTCATGAAATATTCATCAGTAAAAATATTTTCCATTTGTCAAAATTACAATTTCCAATTATTACTTTTGCAAGATGAAAGAAAATTTACTTTCTAAAATATCAAGCCCTATTGATTTAAGAAAATTTTCTGAAGATCAATTACCTCAACTTGCCAAAGAATTGAGGGATTTTATTATTGAAATCATTTCACAAAAAGAAGGTCATTTAGGAGCAAGTCTAGGGGTTATTGAATTAACTATTGCGCTACATTATGTCTTTAATACTCCCGAAGATTTATTGGTTTGGGACGTAGGACATCAAGCCTATGGACATAAAATCCTAACGGAAAGAAAGAATCTTTTTCACACCAATAGAGATTTAAACGGTATTTCTGGTTTCCCGAAAAGAAGTGAAAGCATTTATGACACTTTTGGTGTTGGTCATTCTTCAACTTCAATCTCAGCAGCTTTAGGAATGGCAATGGCTTCTCTACTAAAAGGAGAAACAGAAAAACAACATATAGCAGTTATAGGTGATGCTTCAATTGCTAGTGGAATGGCGTTTGAGGGTTTAAATCACGCAGGAGTTACCAATGCTAACCTATTAGTAATTTTAAACGATAATGCCATTGGAATTGACCCAAGTGTAGGTGCTTTAAAAGACTACTTAACCGCTGTAAAAGAAGGGAAAAATCCAAAACAAAATAATATCATTAAGTCTTTAAATTTTGATTATTCTGGACCTATTGATGGTCATGATTTACCTAAATTAATTTCGGAATTAAACCGATTAAAAAAGGTAAAAGGTCCGAAATTCCTTCATGTAATAACGACAAAAGGGAAAGGCTTACAATTAGCAGAAGAACATCAGGTAAAATACCACGCTCCAGGTAAATTTGAGGCCAAAACTGGTAAAATTCATCCAAAAAATGAAGAAGGATTGCCCCCAAAATTTCAAGATGTTTTTGGACATACTTTAGTAGAATTAGCCAAACAAAACGAAAAAATTATTGGTATAACTCCTGCTATGCCTTCTGGTTCTTCTATGAAATACATGATGGAAACAATTCCTGAAAGAGCTTTTGATGTAGGTATTGCCGAACAACATGCAGTTACTTTATCAGCAGGAATGGCAACACAAGGAATGGTTGTTTTTTGTAATATTTATTCTACCTTTTTACAACGTGCTTATGATCAAGTTATTCATGATGTAGCTTTACAGAAATTACCAGTTATTTTTTGCTTGGACCGAGCTGGTTTAGTAGGTGAAGATGGAGCTACTCATCATGGTGTCTTTGATATTGCTTATTTAAATTGTATTCCTAATTTAATTATTTCAGCTCCAATAGACGAAATTGAGTTACGAAACATAATGTATACTGCTCAACTAGGTTTGGAATACCCAATTGCCATTCGTTATCCAAGAGGAAGAGGAGAGATTGTTGATTGGCAAAAACCATTTAACAAGGTTGAAATTGGCACAGCCAAACAATTAAAAAAAGGATCAAAAATCGCTTTTCTTTCAACAGGAACTATTGGAAAAAATGTAAACAAAGCAATTCCATTATCTAACCAACCTAATATTGTATCACATTATCATTTCCCTTTTGTAAAACCATTAGATAAAACTATATTAGCAAAAATTTGCAACCAATACAAAACTATCATAACCATTGAAGACGGTGTCATAATAGGTGGTTTTGGTTCACTCATTAATCAATATATATTAGAAAATTGCCATCCAAATAAGGTCGTTAATCTTGGTGTTTCAGATTCCTTTATCGAACATGGAAACATTAAAGAATTACAACAAATTTGCCAACTAGACGTTAACAGTATTATTAACCAAATCAATATTTTAATTTAATTATGAAGAAAGCCTTCCTACTAGGGTTTTTATTATTTACGATTCAATCTAATTATGCCCAAATCATTAGAACACAATTACCTGATACCATTTCTTATTGGAAAAAAAACAATAAAGTTGGTTTAGACATTTCACAAATTACCTTTGTAAACTGGAATGCTGGTGGAAACAACTCTGTTTCTGGGTTATTAAAAGGAAACTTTGTCCGCGAATATTCAAAAAAGAATTTGAACTGGAAAAACGAATTAATTTTTCGTTATGGAATTAACAAACAAGAAGGACAAGAAGTAAGAAAGACAGACGACCAACTACAAATTAATTCAGCCATAGGTTTTAGAAAAGATACGCTTTCCAATTGGTTTTATGGAGGAAAATTCACTTTTAATACACAATTTGCTAATGGATACTCTTACCCAAATACAGAATTAGCGATTTCAAAACCTTTTGCTCCTGCCTATATATTTCTTGGTATTGGTGCAGAATATTCTAGAAAAGACATCAATTTAAACTTATACTTATCACCATTAACACAAAAAACAACTTTAGTTTTAGACCAACGTTTAGCCAATCAAGGTGCTTTTGGAGTGGATAAAGCAATAATTGATGAAGTTACAGGGGAAATACTTCAAAATGGAAAAAAATCAAGAACAGAAGTTGGTATTCTAATAACCAATCAATGGGAAAAAGAAGTATATAAAAACATTAATTTAGAACATCGCATTAGTTTATACACAGACTATCTTAACAACTTTGGCAACATAGATGTGGATTGGCAATTACAACTCAACATGACCATTAATGAATATGTAAGAGCAAATATTGGGACTCACATTTTATACGATGATGATATAAAAGCGAAGGAAGAAATTGATGGCGAACAAGTTATTATAGGACCAAAACTTCAATTAAAACAAATTTTAGGTATTGGCTTAGTTTATGTCTTTTAAAAAAACAACTTATCAACATTAACTTTTGATTACTTCTTTTTGTTTAAATTATAAATTAATTTTACAAAATGTATGCTTTAATCGATTGTAATAATTTTTACGCTTCTTGCGAACGCGTTTTCCAGCCTCAATACAATGGAAAGCCAATAGCCATATTATCTAATAATGATGGTTGCATTATATCGCGAAGTGATGAAGCTAAAAAATTAGGAATTCCAATGGGTGTTCCTGAATTTAAGGTAAAAACATTATTACAACAACATAACGTAAAAGTATTTTCTTCCAATTATTCCTTATATGGAGACCTCAGCAACAGGGTGATGAAAATTTTAGAATATTTCACCCCTTGTGTAGAAGTTTATAGTATAGATGAAGCTTTTCTTAACTTTGATGGAATGCTAATCGAAGATTTTCAAAAATATGGTTTGCAAATAAAAACAAGAGTTAGGAAATGGACAAGCATTCCAACAAGCATTGGATTTGCACCAAGTAAAGCACTTTCAAAAGTAGCCAACAAAATTGCAAGAAAATTTCCTGAACACACAAATGGCGTTTACGTCATCGATACTGATGAAAAAAGAGAAAAAGCACTAAAGTGGACTAAAATCCAAGATGTTTGGGGAATTGGTTTTCGTTTAAGTAAAAAAATGAAAGCAAAAAATATTTTAACCGCTTATGACTTTATTCAAACCCATAATGAAGCCTTTATTAAGAAAGAAATGGGCGTTGTAGGATTACGTTTAAAATATGAATTAGAAGGAAAATCAGTTATTGACATTGAAGAACCAAAAAACAAAAAAAGCATTGCCATAACAAGAAGTTTTGAAAAAAACATTTCTAAGTATTCTGAATTAAAAGAAAGAATATCCACCTTTGCAATGGTCTGTGCTGAAAAACTTCGCAAACAAGAATCATGTTGTTATAATGTGATAATTTATCTTAGAAAAGACAAGTACAAGAACCCTAACGAACGTTATAACTTTTACAAAATGCATACATTGCCTTTTGGAACAAATTCTGGAATAACAATTAGTAATATCGCCATAAAAATGTTAGAAGAAATTTATAATGAAGGTGACGTTTACAAAAAAGCAGGTGTTATTGTAACCCAAATTATTCCACAAAACGAAAAACAATTTAATTTATTTGAAGAAGAAAATCCAAAACACCAATTGTTAATGAAAATAATGGATGATTTTCAGCTAAAAACTGGTGAACGAAAAATAAAATTAGGCAATCAGGATTTAAAAAAAACCTGGAAAATGAAACAAAATCATTTATCAAGAAGATACACCACAAATATTAAGGAAATACTAGAAGTAAAATGTTAGACAAAGATAACAAACTACATTTTTTCATTCCCAGTTTTGATAATGGAACCGAACTTCCTTATATTTCAGAAGGTATAAAGGCTGGATTCCCTTCACCTGCTTCCGATTTCGAAGAAACAAAAATAAGTCTTGATTCATTTTTGATTAAAAACAAAGAGGCTACTTTTTATGCTAAAGCTATTGGAAATTCCATGACTGGAGCAGGAATTGATAATGGTGACATTTTAGTGATTGACAGAAGCCTAGAACCTAGTGATAATAAAATTGCTATTTGTTATATTGATGGAGAATTCACTGTAAAACGAATAAAAATCACAAACCAAAAGCTGTTTTTACAACCTGAAAACGATTCCTATAAACCTATTGAAGTTTTAGAAGAAAACGAATTTATGATTTGGGGGATTGTAACTTATGTTATAAAAAAAATGATTTACTAATAAATACTATCTTTACGTCGCTAATTATTTTATCGCAAAACAATCAGATTAGTTATTGATGTCAAATTATATTTCAAAATTTTTTATTTTTTCTACTTTTATTTTTTTTCTATCAAATGCGAATGGACAAGAAGTAAAAAACAAAAACATCACTCTCAACCAAGAGAATTTAGCGATACTTGAAAAAACTCGCACAGATGCTACATTTGATCTCTTAAACAATAATGAGGAAGAGAAAGCTTATGCAGAAGCTAAAAGACTTATCAAATTATTAAAAACAAAAGAGTCTAATGTTCGGCTAAATATTATACTTTCCTATTATTTTAATAAAAAGACACAATTAGATTCCATGTCATTTTATGCAAATAAAGCACTAAAAAACACAGAAGCAATAGCAAACGATTCTTTAAGAAGAATTTTGGCCTCTAGCAGTTACAATTTACTCGCACTATCCAATAACAAAAGAGGTCTTTTTGAAGCTAGTAAAAAATACCATTTAAAAGGGATTGAAATTGTTGAAAAACAAAAGAAAGGCTATCCCTATTATGTTAATTTACATGGGTTAGCAAATATTTATATGAAATTAGGAGATTTCACTAATGCTATAAAATATTTCAAACAATGCCTTGATTATAAAGAAGATAGTGAAATAACCATTGGTAGCCATGTTAACTTAGGGGCTATTTATGGGTTTAAAAAAGAATATGAATCTTCAAATTACTATTTAAAAAAAATTAACTCACTATGCAAAGAACAAAATAATTTTCAATGTCAATCTCTTAGTGCATTAAATATGGGTGAGAACTATGAAGACATAGGGAAACACAAAGAGGCTTTGGAATATTATGAAGAATCCTTAGAAATCGCAAAAAAAAGCGAACTTTATGGAATAGAATCTATAACAAATCAAAATATAGGCAGAATACTTTATTTGCAAAAAAGATATGAAGAGTCAAAATTATACTTCTTGAACGCACTTCATATTGCATTAGCATATAACCTTTTAAATCAGCAAAAAGAAATTTATTTGAAACTTAAAGAAATAGCAGTTTATCAAAACGATTATCAAAGTGCGTATGCATTAATGACAAGATATTCAGAAGTGAAAGATTCTATTGCAAAAATGCAGAATGATCAAGATATAAATGAATTAGACATAAAATTTAAAACGTTACAAAAGGAGAATGAAATAAAAGACCTAACGTTTAAAAACAACAATAAAGTGTTGCTTCTCAAAAACCAAGAAAAAACTATAGAAAACTTAAACCTACAAAAGGCTATAGAAAAAAAACAAAATGAAAACGAATTATTAAAATTAAAAGAAATTACTCAAAAAAAAGTTACCCAAATTAATCTCTTAAAGAAAGACAAACAAATAAAAGAATCTGAAATACTAAGAGAAAAACAAGTAAGAAACATTGTAATTATCGGTTTTTTAGTATTATTAATTCCAATTATAGCGTTATCATTTGTGTATTATCAAAAACAAAAGGCTCAAATTCTAATTAATAAAAAACAAAAAGAAATTAGCGAACAAAAAAATAAAGCCATTTTAAAAGACCAAGAATTAAAACTTGTAAAAGCAGAAATAGAAGGGCAAGACAAAGAACGTATTCGAATTGCTCAAGAACTTCATGATAGTGTAGGAGGAAATTTAGCCGCAATAAAACTACAACTTACTAATTCTTCCTACGGTAAAGAGAATGAAATAAAAAGAATTAATTCTCAAATAAATGAAACCTATAATCAAATAAGAAGTATTTCTCATAATTTACTTCCAAAAAGATTCAATCTGAATAATTTTTGTGAGTTTGTAGAAGAATACCAAAACAAAGTAGCTAAATCTAGCAATATCAAAGCTTATCTCTCAGCTCACCCAAGAGAAAAAATTAATAACATAGACGAAAAGATTCTCTCTGAAACATATCATATTATACAAGAATTAATCACTAATACAATTAAGCATGCACATGCAACTAACATTGAATTGCAACTTAATTTGATAGAAAACTTATTTAGTGTTATTTTTGAAGATAACGGAAAAGGATTTACTATTGAAAATAACAAAGATGGAATTGGCTTAACCAATATTAAGAACAGAATTAACAATTTAAATGGAAGTTTACATATTGATTCTACTCCTAATCGAGGTGCCATTTTTAATATAGAAATCCCTATTTTATAAAATTAGTATGATAAACCTAATCATTGCAGACGACCATAACATGTTTTTAGAAGGACTTATTTCCTTACTAAGAAATATTCCTGATGTTACTGTAATAGCAAAAGCTGTAAACGGAAAAGAACTTATCAATTTATTAGATAAAAACAAAGCTGATATAGTTCTATTAGACATCAGCATGCCAGAAATGGATGGAATTGAAGTAACTAAAATTATAAAAAAGAAATATCCAGAACTAAAAATCATAATTCTAACTACGCATAGTAATTCGCATATTATAGCCAAACTAAATCGTTTAGGTGTAAACGGGTATCTTTTAAAAAATGCTGAAAAAGATGAACTGTTATATGCAATAAGAAAAGTAAACTCAGGTGAAAGTTATTTATCAAAAGAAGTAGCCGAAATTCAAAAAGATTTTAAATCTACTCTTAAAAAAAATCTTTCATCAACTACAGAGTTAAGTAATAGAGAAAAAGAAATTCTTATATTAATAGCCAAACAATTAACGGCTGCTGAAATTGCCGAAAAAACATTTATTAGTCTAAACACAGTAAATACCCACAAACGGAATTTATTATCTAAATTGAATGTAAAAAACACAGCTGGTTTAGTGAAATATGCTATCGAGCTTGGTTTGCTAGATTAATTGTGCTTATAAAAATTAAACGTTTAACAATTCTTTTATCCGTAATTTCATTTTTTTATTATCTATTAAATCTAAGATTGGCTCTATTGCATTACATTTATGAATATCAAAATAAGGCAAAAATCGTTCAAAAATTGTCATTTTCTCTTTCATAATCAAATAATGAAAAGCAGTAAAACCTTGTTTATCAAAATCATATAGTTCAATTCCAGAATTTAATCCAATAATCTACTAATTCATAATCGGATTGCATCGCATTATAGATAAGTACATTTTCTCCTCTATTGTTTTTACAAAACTTATTAACAAACATCTCTTTTTCCAATAAGAATTTGGTCATTTCTACGGTGTTTTACAACAAAAAATAAATTGATCCTCAAATTTTGCTCCATTTTCTAACAATAAGTTTACTAAATCTATAAAACCATGTCTTATTGCTTCTGATAATGGACTTGATGCTGCATTTTTTATTCCATCAGGATTTGCACCGCAACTAATTAACAATTCTGCAATTGCTAAACCTGGTGCTTTTTCATAATCATAATCCTTTTTACATCTAAAAGGTTCATTACAAAATTCCAAAAAGGAACAATTATACTCTTCAAAATGATTAACATTAGCACCATTATTGATTAATAATTGCACTACTTCTATATTATCTCGTTCAATTGCGCATCTTAAAGAGTTACCTAAATCATCCGCTCCATTTTCCAGTAAAAGTTCAATAATTTCAATATCATTTTTCATTACAGCCTGGCTCAATGGAGAAAAAATATCAGCTGCCAAATTAACATCTGCTCCGTTTTGAATCAAAATTTTAACCATATCAAATTTATATAAACTTTCGTCTGAAGACAAACATTTATATAAACTTGTTTCAAATGGATAATTATCTTGCTTATAAGTTGAGTCAGCTCCTTTCTTTAAGACCTCAACGGCTTTTTTAACTAAATCAGCAGTATATTTATATTTATCTAATAATTCAAACAGTTCAATTGACAACTCATTATTTTTATTCGTCTTAAAACTTCAATTTTATAACTTCTGTAAAGATAATACTGTTCAAAAAATTTAAAATCACTATTTATAGTGATTCTTAAAATTCTTACACCATTATATTTGTAATCAAATAAATAAGAAGCAAATAATATGGCAACGGAAGAATTAAGAAATGATTTAGCTAAAGAAGCTTTTAATTTTTCAGAAATAACACATCCAGAAACTATAACCAAAATTCATTTTGATAATTGTACCGAAAAATTTGAAATTCCTCTTATTATAAATGAGTATCCAAATATTACTAAATTAAGCTTTCATGGTGCATCTAGAGAAGATTTATTTGAAACTCCAGATTATTTAGATCAGCTTGAACATATTAGAAACTTAACACTTTGGAGAGATTGCGATTTTACCAAAATGAAACCAATGCCTCAGATTGAGGAACTATATGTAAGTGTAAAAAATGTAGAAACAGAAACCAAACAAATAATTGCTCATTTTCCTAATCTGAAAAAAATTAAAATTTGGGGTAACTTCTTAAAAAAACAACTATTACCTAACGAAATTAGCAATCTTAATTTATTAGAATCTATAAATTTAGTTGAGTGTGGATTGAGCAACATACCCAATTCTATAACAAATTTAAAACAGCTTAAAGAATTAAAACTAAGAGGTCTTTCATTAAAATCATTCCCAGAAATTATTACCCAATTAGAAAATTTAGAAGTTTTAGAAATTAGTAATTCCTTAATAAAATTACCCAATAGTTTCGGTAATTTAAAAAAATTAAAAAAACTTAATCTAGACAACTCTTTAAATCATGGGGATAAACAAGAATCCAAATATTTAAAACCAATTCCTGAAAGTATTGGAACACTTGAGCATTTAGAAGAATTAAGTTTGAATTCCTGTGGTATTTTTGATATTACTCCTATCACTCCTCTTAAAAAATTAAAAAAACTTAGTTTACGATATTCAATTTTAAAAAATTGTGATGCTTTTTCTAACTTTTCTTGTTTAGAAGATTTAAACGTATCAACCTCTTATGAATTAAAAGATTTGGAAGGGCTAAAAGATTTGCATTTAAAAAAACTAGATCTTTCTTTTAATTATAGTAAATCCATAGAAGTAATTGCTACTTTAAAATTTTTAGAAACTTTAGATATCGAAAATTGCCGTTATATTAATGACTTTAATCCTGTTTATAATCACCCAACACTAAAAGAATTAGAAGCAGATTATAAAGTTTTAAGAAACTGGGAAAAAAGAAACCAATTTAAAAACCTACCATCAATAGATATATTGATTACTCAATTAAAAACGGATGATGTTGTATCATTTGAAAAAACTATTTTGGACTTATCAAAGCATGTAAAAGCAAATTATAGTAATGATGATAATCCGTTGGCTCGTTTTTTTAATATTGAAATTGAAGAAGAAATTACAAAAATTGAAATTTTAGACAATGCTATTCAAAAACACCTAAGAAATCTTTCTGAAAAAACAATAGTTACCATTTTTAAAATGACTTTTAAATCTGTATATGACAACTATAATGTTGCTTTACTTGTTTTAGAAGAAATTATTTCGAGGAAAAATGTAGAGACACAGAAAAAGATAGTTAAACAATTTTATAAAGCATGCAAATATTATGATGCTGGACATCGTTTATGGAGTTCTACAGTTCAAGATCAATTAATCGATGATTTGTTTCCTCAATTTACTTCTGAAGCCTTGTATGAACTCTTAGAAAAAGCTTCTATAGACATGCTTAATAGTGAAGCTGGAGACCAAATGGAAGATCTTTTTATTCCAGCCTTTCAAAATACTTCTGATGAAACTTTACACAAAAAGTTATTAGAAATTTTCTTTAAATATGTAGAAGAAGCAAGTGTCTATTATGGCAAATCTTGTTTTGACAGTTTATTACAGCAAATAATAGATATTGCTTCACCAGAATTAGAAAAATTAATTTTAGCAAAAAAAGAAGAAAATAAAGAGCAAGAAGAGTTAAGTGAATTATTGGAAAACTTAAACGAAGAGAATCTCCCAAAAGCAATTAGAATGCTGGGCAATATAATTCCTGAAAAAATGGAAGAAGATTTTCTTTATCAGATTAATGAAGCCTGTGAAAAAATTGAAATTGATGAAGAAACGGCTAACCAATTGATCCTCTTTTTAATCCAGAAAAAAGAAAGTTATTATCTAGCTAACCTACTTCAAACCAAATATCATAAAACAAATCCTGAAAAAATTATTACAATACTAGATCAAGCATTAAAAACTAATTCATTTGACAAGAATGAAACCTATAATGTAGTGCAAATAATTATTAGAAATCTAGTTCATGATGAACAAGTTTTTTTTAATGATTTAGAAATCTATAGAAATTTTATAATTTCAAAATGTAACATTTTAATAGATACCGTTTACGACAATGAAATACAACAATTGTTAACTAGATATTTTAATGCTAAAGATTATTTTTCTTTTGGAGATCAAACTTATTTACTTAATAAAGTAAAAGAAATTTTTAATAAAACAAAAGTTCTTTTCTCTTATGAAAACTTTGGATATCAAATTTCTCAACTAGTTCATTATGGTGAGAATGAAAAATGTAGAACGATTTTTAACTATTTATATCCAAGAATGACAAACTATTCTGATGAAGATGTATTATATCGTAACGTTATTGCTGCTATAAAATTAAATGATGCTTCCTATTTTGATCTTCTTCTAAAAGAAGTTCAAAAATTAGAAGAAATCACTCAAGTTCTATTAGCTTTCAATCTGGCTTGTGGTTTTGCTCATTTTGAAAGAAAAGAGAAGATGATATTCCATATCAAAGAATCTATTCGATTAGGAAAAACAAAACAGCAATTTTTAGATGATACCGATTTTGAAAAATATTGGAATGATGACGATTTTTTAACTGCAATTGAAGAGGAATAAAAAAGTAAATCTAGGTAAAACTATTTTTCTTTAAAATTAGTAGTTTTATTAGACTAAAATTGAATACTCTAATAACAAAATCACTATAAATAATGATTATTAAAATTCTTAAACCATTTAGCTTTGTAAGCATATAATTATGAAACAAATAGTATGGAAACGCAAGAACAAAGAATTGATTTAGCCAAAGAAACTTTTAATTTTTCTGAAATACAAAATCTACATGAAATTAAAGAAATTCGATTTGACAATTGTACTGAAAAATTTGAAATTCCATTAACTATTAATGACTATCCAAATATTACAAAACTAAGTTTTCATAGTGCTTCAAGAGAAAATACCTATGAAGTTCCAGAAAATTTAGATCAATTAAAACACATTAAACATTTAACACTTTGGAGCTTTTGTAATTTTAATTCTTTGAAAGAAATGCTCCATATTGAATCCTTACACACTGTTGTTCAAAACACTAAAGCTGACACACAAAAACTTGTAAAATTATTCCCAAATGTAAAAGAATTAGAAATTTGGGGAAGTCATCTAAAAAAAGAACAATTACCTGACGAAATTGGAAATCTAACCCATTTAGAGTCAATAGATTTAATTTCTTGTGGTTTAAAAACATTACCTGACTCTTTTAAAAATCTGAAAAACCTAAAAAAGATTGGATTAGCTGGTCTTCCAATGAATATTTTCCCAGAAATACTAACCGATTTAGAAAATTTAGAATCTTTAGAAATAAATACTACTTTAGCAAAGATCCCTGACAGTTTAAGTAAGTTAAAAAAACTAAAACAGCTTAATTTATGGGGTTCTCTTAATGAAGGGCGAATGGAAATTACTAGAAAAGGAGATGAAAACTTATATTTAAGACCTATTCCAGAAGCTATTGGTAAACTAGAAAATTTAGAAGAACTTGATTTAAGTACTTGTGGTGTTTTTGATATTACCCCTATTACCCCTCTAAAAAAACTAAAAAAACTTACTTTAAGATATTCCGCTTTAAAAAATTGTGAGGGTTTTTCAAATTTTACTCATTTAGAAGAACTTAACCTTGAAACAAGCTACGATTTAAAAAACTTAGAAGGCTTGAAAGGGTTACCAATAAAAAAACTAAACCTATCTTCTAATTATTATAAATCAATTGAAGTAATTTCTTTTTTAGAATTATTAGAATCATTAGATATTAAAAATTGCAGATATATTAAAGACTATACTCCTATTTACAATCATCCAACAATTAAAGAATTAAAAGCAAACGATGAAATCTTAAAAAACTGGAAAAATAAAGATAAATTCAAAACTTTACCTGCAATTGATGTACTTATAACTCAATTAGAAACTAACGATGTTCTAAAATTTGAGGAAGCTATTTTACAACTATCAAAACATATAAAGCTCAATTTTAATAACAAAAAAAATCCACTTGCGAGTTATTTTAACCTAAAAGCCAAAGAAGAAAAAATTACTGAAATTAAAATACTAGACCAAGCTATTCAAAAACATATCAAAAATCTGTCTGACACCTGTTTGACAACTATTTTCGGTATGACTTTTAAATCTGCATATGATAATTATAATGCAACTTTGCTTGTTTTGGAAGAAATTATTTCAAGAAAAAATAAATCCACTCAAAAAAAGATTGTAAAACAATTCTACAAGGCTTGTGAATATTATGATGCAGGGCACCGTTATTGGGGATGCACAGTTCAGGATCAGTTAATAGATAATTTTTTTTCTCAATTTACTTCTGAGGCTTTGTACCAACTTTTGAAAAAAGCCTCTACTGATATGCTTAATAGTGACGGTGGAGATCAAATGGAAGATCTTTTTATGCCAGCTTTTCAAAACACTACCGATTTCAATGTACAGAAAAAACTACTAAAAGTGTTCTTTAAGTATGAAGAAGAAGATCGAGCTTACTTTGGAAAAGACTATTTTGATGCCCTTTTATCACAAATTCAAGCTGTAGCTTTACCTGAAATAAAAGAATTCCTTACAGAAACAAAAGAAAAAAACAAACTACAAGAAACATTAATTTCAGATTTAGAGAACCTAAATACTGAAAACCTTCCTAAAATAATAGCCCTGTTAGGTAATGGAATTTCGAAGAAATTAGAAGAAGAATACCTGTATAACATTGTAAAGGCAATACAGAAAAATACGCTCGATGAGAAGTCGATAACACAATGTCTTTCTTTTTTAAGCCACAAAGAAAAAGCGTCCTATATGGCTCAAATTTTAGGATCAAAATATCATGAAACAAATCCTGAAAAAATAGTTTTATACTTTGACAATTGGATTGCCGAAAACAATTCTGAAAAGACTAAGGATCTTATTTCTGAGGTTATTCGATTACTAATACAAGATTTAGATAGAATTGAAAATTATAGTTTTAAAGATTTAGAAGTGTACCGAAATTATGCTGTGAATGTTTGTAAAGAAGCCATTAGTGAAATATATTCTGGAGAAGTTCGAAATTTGCTTTCATTCTATTTTGATAGAAGATTATCAAACCATCAGAAAAAAAATAATTCAAATTGGGTTTTAGAAAAAATAACCGCAATTTTTAATCATTCTGAAAATCAATTTTCGTATAATAACTTATATTACGACACCTATTATTTAGTTAGTGATGATAAAAATGAGCAATGTAGAACTGTTTTTAATTATTTATCTCCAAGAATGACAAACTATTCTGATGAAGATATTTTGTATCTAAATGTAATTGCTGCTATAAAATTAAATGATGCTTCCTATTTTGATCTTCTTCTAAAAGAAGTTCAAAAATTAGAAGAAATCACTAAAGTTCTATTAGCTTTCAATTTGGCTTGTGGTTTTGCTCATTTTGAAAGAAAAGAGGAGATGATATTCCATATCAAAGAATCTATTCGATTAGGAAAAACAAAACAGCAATTTTTAGATGATACCGATTTTGAAAAATTTTGGGATGATGACGATTTTTTAAATGCAATTGAGGAAGAATAAAAAACAAATTCATGTTAAACCATTTTTCTTCAAAATTAGTAGTCTTATTAAATTGAATGGTTCAATTAAAACCACTATTAATGATGATTCTTAAAATTCTTAGACAATTTACTTTTATAATCAAAGGATTATAAAAACAAGATGGATTACTTGACAAAGAATAAGATTCTTATTAGTATTAATATAAATTTTGAGAAGCAATATGTTTTATAGTATGCAACAAGCAGGTAAGCCTAAACGTTGGCTTGATATTGACGATTACATATCGAAGAGCTATAAAAAAACTCCTAATAAGTGGTTTAGGGGTGAAGTCTTTACTGCCCCTGTGCCGTTCATGGATATAAAACTCCTTCACAATCATCCCGCAAATACCTCAATGTCTGACTTTCTAGCGCCCTATATGAGTCAATGCGGATGCCATTTTTTTCGTGACGACCTTATCGCTGCTTTAGAAGCAGTCGGTGTAGATAACTTGCATAAGTATCCTGTCTCCATTACTGATCCAGATGACGGAAAGGTGTACAATAACTATAAAGCGGTGAACATTATTGGTGTTGTTTCAGCAGTAGATATGAAAAAGTCCAAGTTTGAACTAGATGATAGTACTCCCTTGATGGATGTCCCTTTTGATCAATTGATACTGAAAGAAAATGATATGAAGGGGCTACTTATGTTTAGACTTGCCGAAAGCTTACTCACTATTTTGGTGCATGAACGTGTGAGAGATCATTTACTTGAAAAGGGATTTATTCATGGCGGGTTTGACGATCATATCGAGTTTTACAAACTAGAAGAAATTGCGTTTTTATAATATGCCTTTTTGATTCAATTATATGAATTGCTTATCATTGAAATTACACCAGAAATAGCACAAGCAGTAGCTTTTAACAAATTGCCGAGAAAATCACCTTGTCTTTTTGGTTTTAGTGCCTTTGATGATGAGCTACCTGAAGTTTTTTATTCCTTATAATTAAAACCATATTGTAATCATTTATATATAAACCAAATGAATTTTAGCATAACTGATTTAGAAAATATTAAGAAACTAAGCTTATGGAAAATAGCACTTCTTATTTTAATGGATAAACAACTTAAATTTGTCATTAATTTGAAAAACATAATGTTATGTCTTTTAAAATAATTTATCTCCTGACGAAAATGTTTACCTTATGTAGAATACTAAATTAGTAAGTTAAAAAATATTATAGTTTCTAATTAAAATAAAATTTGAATGAATAAAAATATAGAATTGTTTGAAAAAATATTAAAAATTGCAGAAAAAGAACTTTTACTTCAATACTATGATTCAAAACCTGAAAATATTTATAGGTTAATCGAATATGGAAATGAGCCATTGTTTAGACCAAGAATTATTTCTTTCTTAGAAAATAGTTTCGATATACTTAGAGAAACAGCGTTAAATTATAAAATAGAACAAGATAAGATTTGGAATGATGGATTTGATTCACCCATACATGTAAATCATATTCTATTTAGTGCATTGGTTAAGTTTGTAGGAATGCTCGGAGAAAAAAAACTTGCCCCTCTTTTATACAAAGAATTTTTAGGTTTAAAGGGAGCTTTCTATGAACTTCATCTCGAAAAAGGAACAGTATGTATTGCATTAAGTTTACTTGGGTATGAGGGAACAATAGAAGAAATTCTGGCTTATTTAGAAGAAGCTGTATCAAGTGAATATTGTATCAATGAGAATAAAGAAACCTTAGAAATGTTCTATGCCTTTTGTATTCTTAAAAATGATAAAACAAAGGCTTTGGAATATCTAAACAATTACAAACGCACAAAAAACCTATCACTTGTTGCTGCTGCACTTGCCGATCTTAATGTAAAAGAAGCTGTTCCTATATTAAAAAATAGGCTAATTCATATCGAAAATCCTGTTACTAAAGAAGCTTTTCTTGAAGCTATACATAGGCTTGAAATTCAAAAAAAAGCTCCTTCTCCTCTAAATCGCATGATTTGGATGTTTGGAGAACGTACTTCTACCGAAATAGATCTTGGTTATGAATCAGATAATCAATTTGTTTTAAGAGCAATTAAGAAAAATAATAATTCTGAGATAGAAGACTTTGACGAATCTTTTCATTAAAAAGATTTGTAAAAATGGACAAACAAAATAATTATTTAAAATACGAACTTAATACAGTTTACTATTTCTATAATTATCAACTCCAGAACTTTATCTTCCTGATGAAGATCCTTTAATAGAAGCATTTTAATACATGAACTCATATAAGCAATATAAAAAAATAGAGCCTCCTTATCTAAGTTATGAATATCTATTTTTCCCTGTTCTACCCTTACTTTTAATAGCAGTACTATCATATATAAGTTTATACTTTTTTGGACTCACTTTTACTAGTTTACTTTATGTTATAGGAGTACTCTTTATGAATGCTTTCTATCATGCCTTAAAGCATGCGACTCCAAATGGAGGAGGCTATAAATCTACCTCAATTGCTTCTTTATTGCCTAGTTATTTCTTTATTCTTTTCTTACTGTTTTTCACGAACATTGGCACTTATTTATTCGTTATATATCAAGAAACAAATATTTTTCATGCAACTATATTCTATATTTGGTTATTTATAGTTTTAGGATTTCCCATCATATATTATGCATTTAAATTTGCAACATATTATCAACTTATTTATTCACAAGCTTTGCAGTTTACCAATGTATGTATAAAAATAAATTATGACCCAGAATTCCTAATTAAAATAGATGAAATCCATTTTATAAATTATACTAAAAAAAGAATAGCAAAATATACTCTTAAAAAAAACAGAGAATTTGAGTCTCAAAAAACATTAGAATCTCTAAACATTGCCAAAAGAAATGAAATACTTTTTTCTCCTGCTTTTAGCGAAAGAATGTATGTTCCTGTAAATACAAATTTAGTAAAGATTGCTTATTATTCTATTTCTGAAGATACCTATTATCAGGATGAAATTGTTTTCCCTTATGACCAACTTATTTTTGAAGAAAACAAATATCCTTTAAATAAATCCAAAATACTTAGAGGTAAAAAAACAGAACCTTTGTCTATTACAATTCATGAAAATGGAAAAATTAAAATTTTCACAGGTTCAGAACTACTTCTTGAAACAACCTTAAAAAAGGACAATTTAAAAACGGAAAACAGTAGTGAATACAAAGAGATAATAGAGCCTTATCAAAATAGGAAAACCTCATCTACATTACTTCTAGACAATGAAACCCGAGAGAGAATAAAGACAAGACAAGAAATCAGAGAAAAACCATTTAATTGGACATTAAATCTTAATTTATCGCACAACCATCTAATCTGTGTTTACGATTGTAATAACAAAGAATCTCTACGAAGTAGATTCACAGATATAGAAACAAAGCAATCCATTTTACAAAATAGTTTGCCAAGAAAAATACTCTTCTATTGTGATACTTTTAACCGGACAAAATGGCTAGAAATAGCTATAGATACTGAAAAATTATATAAAATTCTAAACGAAAAAAAATGTACTTATTTTGAGATAAACCTTACTATAGATATTCAAGATTCACTTATTCTTTTAGAACTTAAAATAGACAATCAATTCATTGAGTTTCCATATTGGGAAAAAACTATAATTCATGACTCTCTTTTGGATATTCAACTAAAAATTAAAGAAAAGAAGAAAATAGAGCAGAAAAACGTTGTCTATAGTAAAATTTATGAGTTAATGCAAAAAAAAGAATACTCAAAAGCAGAAGAATTGTGTAAAAAAAGCATTAAAGAAAACCCTACTGACGGAATGCTCTATTTCTACGAAGCTCGATTGTTATTTTATATTCATGGTAAAAAAGCCTGTTACGATAAAGAAGCCTATTTTATTGAGAGAACATCTCATGACACTAAAGCTTTAGCTCATATTTACAATAACTATGGTTGTTTATTAGATGAAGATCTAGACTATAAAAAAGCATTATCCTATTTTGAAAAAGCGAATGAATTAGCTCCTGAAATGGCAATTTATGTAGCCAATAAAGCTGAAATTCATTACAAATTAAAAAACAGAAAAAAGGCTATTTCATTTGCTAAAGAAGCACAAGAAAAAGGAGATACCTCTGAAATAGTAAAAGAAATTTTAAAAAAATAAAGAAGAATTATAGTCTGCAGTCACATTGTTGTTTTCTAGGAGCACAAAAACTGCACTTCGGAAGAAAATCACACCCGCTATTCGTTCTATCTGTCATTGCGAGGAACGAAGCAAGCTATATTTGAAACACTTCGTGCCTCGCAATAACAGGATGCCACTACTATCTGGGCTAAAAAAGACGTCATTAATTTCTAGACAACTGAGCAGATAAGTTCACTGAAAAAACAAAACCAAAGTCTTAGCAAAATTCTTACATCTTAAGATAAAGGAAAAATTAAACACAAAAAAAGCCGATTACTGATTCCATCAATAACCGACTCAAACAAACCAAACTCTATTTTCAATTTTGTTTCTTAAACAAAATAGTTATTCCTTAAATAATAATTCCTTTATTGCTTTAAATGATAAATTATCTTTTGTTACAACAACTTTATAATTTTCATATTTGGAAAACGTATAAGTAGTACCTTCTTTTTGTATAAAAGTCCCCATAAATGGTTTTCCTTCTTCATTGATAATTAAAATCCTATTTTCAATCGTTTCTTCTTTAAAATCAAAAATTTTTAAATAATCATTATCGTTTTTAGGAGTAAGCATAGGAATGGGTTTATAGATTAAGTTGGTATAAAACCCAAGCATTATATTTTTATTGGAATAGGAATATTCTTTTTCAAATCTATCATCACCTTCAAAATTAAATTTATTAGTTAGTAAAATAGTATCATTGTCCGATAAGGAATAAATCATAATTTTTTTCATCCAATCGATTTTACTTGAAATATTTTGATTGCTAAACTGATACTTTGCTATAACTTTATTATCTATACTAAAACTGACTTTCCCATCATTAATATCAGTAAATTGTACTAAAATGCTCGCAGCTCTTCTATCTACTTCTGGATCACCTTCTGGGTCAATTATTGGATCTGTATAAATTGTATATCCATTTGGTAGAAACTTAATTTTTATGAGTTGAGCATAATGCATAGCTAAAATCCAAAGATCCACATTGGTAATCGCTCCATTTTCATAATATTCGGTTACCAGAAGATTTGAGCCATCCATTTTAAAACTCTTATGGTTCAATCCTTGCCAAAGTTGCTCTTCTTTATAAATATTTTTAATCATTTTTGGTTTCATTCCTGTCATTTCAGGTTTCATCATTTCTATGATTGTTGTAGTATATTTAAATTGGAAAACACCTTTCTCATAATAATCTATTTCAGCAATTTCATATTCATTTTCATAGACAAAATAACCGTCATAAGGTAAATCATCTTTATATTTTCCTACTAACTCCTTTTTATCTTCAATTTGAAAACGATAATCGGTAGTTACTACTAATTCTCCGTTATCATAAATATGACTATACGCTAACGAATCGTATATATAACTGGTTTGAACAAGTGTTCCATGTCTTTGACCAGATTCATTTAAAATTTCTTGATCGTATTGATAGTCTCTATTCATAGTTGTATTTTGTGAATTAATACTTAGGGTTAAAAGAAAAGCGTAAAAAAATAAATATTTTCTCATTATAATCTATTTTAAAATAAATTAAAGTAAATCGTCATCGGTTTCATAAACCGTATCGTCTATATTGATTTTTTTTTGTGCTCGTTGTACAAAAAAATTATTCGATTCTGTACCTAATGCACGTTGCGTTGGAGTTACATTTCCATTTAACAGAATCATTCTGTCTTCAACTTGTAAAGGTTTATAGTTGTTTTTTAATCTTTGTATGGCTTCTTCATAGATTTCCCAAAGTACTGGATCTTTTGTTTCTTTTTGTTTTTCTATAAAAAATGGCAAAGCTTCTTTGCAAGACAAATCAGTTAATGCCATTATTGCAAAATGAGGCCATTTGTTATTTTCCTCATTCAAATAATAATCCAATGCTTCTTCTGCATTTTTTTCTAAAATCCATTTTGCATATAGTGTTTGATGTACAAAAGTGTTTTCTTTATAAAACTTTCCTGTTATGTTTATTGCTTCATCAAAAATTTTCATATCAAATGAAGCTTGATAATAAGGCAATAAAAGCGCTATAAAACCTGAAGCTTGGCTGAGTTCATAACTTCTTCTTTTACTATTACTACTAAACGTATATATATCAAAGACAATCTTTGAAAATTGTTCTCTATCATCTTGATTTAGAGAAGTAATAGCGGAACACAATTGGAATAACGTATCTCCGTCGGGATCTACTCTAGTTGAAACAGATTTATCCCTCTCTTTAGCATATTTCTTAGCAAGTTGAAATGCATCTATAAAAAATGCAACTACACGTTCTTTGAATTTTGGATTAGAATATGCTTCTGCTAATGCGAATAAAGACTCACCATTGACATATTTTCGTTGAAAAAATATAAAATCTTCTCCTTTTAGAAAATCTTCTGCATATTGCAAAACAATTTCGAAAGCTTCCTCGTCATCTAAACGAATCAAAATATCATATCTTCTGTCTAATAAATAATCAGCAATAACAATACAATCCTTCTTTAATTCATTATTTTTAGTTTCTTCATATTCTAGAATCATTTGGTCAAAATAGCTATTCATTATATCACGCATATAAGATTGGAACTCATAATAATCTTCTGTATAATCAGAAGATTTATGGTTATAGGATCTAATCTTTTCAAAAATAAGATTGTATTTTCCTTTATTCTGAGAAGCATATTCTTTTATCTCGTTTTCAATTTCTAAAATGTTTTTTTTCATAACTACATACAATTAATTTCTTATTACTGTTATATGATTAAAAGAAAAACTTCATCGTCTATCACTTAAAATATTTAATAAACTTGTTACCATTTTCTTTTCCTATACTTTAATAATCATGCCTTGTTTTTATTATTTTAAAATCTGGCGTACGTTTTAACTGTGGGAAAACCACATCTTTATTTTTATCAAAAAGTTCAAGAAGTTTATCGATACATTCTCTATAGGACTGATAATTTAAGGTTTCTTCTTTTGTTTCATCACTTTCAAAATTCAAATTTCCAAAACCTTGATAAGGCCAATCTCCTGTATTATATTTTATTGCTTCAATACGCTCTTCATCAACATATGGATTTCCTTTTCTTAGATTTTTTTCTCTTACTTTATTTTCAATTTTTAGCCAATATTCAATATACTCCTCTAGGTTAGTAATTTTATTACTATCTAATTGATTTTTACCTATGGCACTTTTTTTATAAAATTCATATTCGTCTTCTATAATTTCAATTTCATCATCTAATAAATGCTCTCTTAATTTTTCTTTTTCATTTGATTCCTTCCAATTTCTACTGTATTTTTCAATAATCTTATGAAATCCTTCTTCGCTACTTAAGCATAGCATACCACTATCTATCGCAAAGGCATAAAAATGCTCTTCTTTATGATGTTTTGCAAACTCGTTGATTTGTTCTACAGCATTTTCAAATACTTTTTTAATATTATATTTATTCATAATATGTTTACTTTACATTCATAGAATTCTAAATGATTAAAATAAATATTATTCAAATTCTGAATAATATTCATACCATTCTAATAAGTCCTCAGAAACTGATTGTATTTTTTTCATTAAAAAATCTCTAGTGTATTGCTCTTCTAAATATGGAACTAGATTTTCTCTATTAAAAACATCGTGATCGAGGTCTATCGTATCTAAATATCGCAGAATTGTATGTAAATAACTTTCCCCTTGTTTTGCCAATTCTAAAACAGCATGACAAAGAGCCGTTTCTTCTTCATTCCTATAAATATATTTGGCTTTAGAATATTGACAAAAATTTTCTATTATTGCTTGAACTATTTTAGGAACATTTTTTAGTGCTATTACTTTTTCAAAAAAATCTTTTTCATTTAAAATATTACCTTTTTTATCTTCAATATGAAATACCAGTTTAGTTCCTATTCCTAATTCTTCTATATTAGAAATCTTATTTTCAATTTGTTGTAAAACGTTTATAAGATCTTCCTCTTCAGATAAATCATTTACCTCAATAATTATTTTGCTGAGATTAGCAATTTCTTTACTCTTTTCTTTACTATAACTTAGCTTTTCTATTTCTTCTAAATCCATTTTCTTCAATTGAATTGGGATTAACATTTCGCTTTTTTGATTAGTAATTTCAGGTAAATCAAAAACATAATAATTACGATGCTCAGAAAGAAAAATCTTTTTATCTGTTATTTTAGATAAATAAGTATGAAAAAAAATGAATTCAAACATTCCTCCCATATTTGTATTAGACACTTCAGAAGTTACCAATAAAGGAGAAAGTGTTTTATCATCATATACTTTTCTTAAAATACCGCCTCTCCAACAAAGCCAAAAACCATCTTCTACAAATTTAATAGAGTTCAAGTTATAACAAAACTTAGATATTGCTTCTTGATATTCCTTTCCTTCATTTAAATTTAAGAACTGTTCTGCAAGTTCGTTACAATCAGAGCACCCCAATTGATTCAATTCAAAATCCCGAACAACGAGTAACTCAATTTCAAAAGTATTTAAATCAAATAGCATTATCTTATACTCAAATAAAGCATTCTCATTATCCTTTTTTTTAACAGTTACCTCTCCATAGTAAGGCATTATGCCTATGTTTTTTTGAGCATCAATAAAAGGTTTTACTACATCAAAAGAAGAATGAGGTACATGAGGTAAAGAATAATAGTTTCTTTCTTTAGTAACAGGATTGTAAACGGTAAAACCATGACTGTATACTTTTTTATTATTTTCAAATCTCCAATTTTGTTTATAAAAAAGTAAGCAACCGTCATTTCTTATTTGTAAATAGAAACTAAAATAATTTCCTAATTCTTGCAATTGAATTTTATGAGTAGCTAAACATAAGGTTGCTAAAAATGTTTTGTGTTCTTTATCTTTTAAAACGATATAAATTTTTGACTTATCAATCGAAAAAACAGCTTCTGCACCGATATTCCCGTTTAAATTATAATCTAATACTAATTCTTTTTTTTCCGCATCAAATAATCGTATCCAACCATTCCAATTAATGACTACAAACTGATTTTCATTATAAAATTCACTAAAAACAATAGGTTCATCATCCCCTTTTAAAGAAAAATTCCATTCATTGGTATATAACCCATTTGTCTGATGTTTAAATATTTTTACTTGATTTACTCCTTCTCTACTAATTAATAATTTATATTTCATAAAAAGTTACTTTAAAAATTAGAAAACACTTTCTATTTTTTCTTTTAGTATTTTAATTTGATTTGCTGAAGTTTGCGTGTTATCTTTCTTAATAGAAACAAAAAGTATCTCATTACTTAAAGTTACTTCTATTCTATCTAAGATATTGACTTGTATTATATTTACTTTTTCATTTACAACAGATTTACTGATTTCATCGCTTAAAATTTCTTGTAAAGCAGTAGCAATAAAAGAAAGGTTTTTATAAATAATTGAACGATTTTCTTCATACAAATTATCTATATCAACAGATACTATTATAGGTTTAGCAAACAATTTTTCTAATAGTTCCTCAATACTTTTCTTTTTTCTTTTAAGTTCAAGAACTCCAATAATCTCTATAGGCTTAACTAATTCTACACCTGTTTGATAAGCATCATAATCAAGAATTGAGATTCCTATAATTTGATTTACTTCTAGAAGAAAAACATTTATTTTTTCAGGAATATCAATATTGTTTTCAATCCAAATATATTGTTTATTTGCATTTTCATGAAAATTAATTATTCTTCCAGTAATAAATGTTCCATTATGAAGCAATAGTTCCAGTTTTGGTAAACTAGAACTATCAACTACTTTTTTAGCAAAATTTGCCATTTGTTTGCACAACTCTAATGTAGAAGTAGTTGGCAAATTTTCTATAAATGATAATTTCATTATAATTGAGGCTCAATAAAATCCACAATCATATTTGTCATGTGATTACTAAAAGTGTCTCCAAATAAACGTTCTGTAAGATATAAAACTGAATCTTTTAGTTCTATATTAAATGCATTTGGATCATCAGTATTAGTAATATGAATGGATGTCAACTTTTCTTTCAAAGCTTCTTTTCCCATATCATCCTGACAAATCTTTTTTATTGCCTCTTTTACATCATTAAAAACATAATTTTCTAATCTAGTCAATGGATAAGAATCAAATGTTGTAAAGGTATCCCAATTAACATCTACCTTTATTGAATACCCTGCTAGTTCTTGAAGTTCTGATTCAAATTTTGGTAATGAATTTGTTTTAATTCCTTCTGCTAAACGCTTTTCTGCTAGTCCCATAATTTTTGTATTACAATTAATTTGATACAAAACTAGTAGTAAACAAAAGATCATAAATCATTATAAATAGTGATTTCTTTTGCAACAAAAAAAAAGACTAGTTAAAACTAACTAGTCTTTTTGTATAAAATAATTCTATAATTTAAAAATTCAGATTTATTCCTGCTAAAAAGTTAATTCCTGCTTGTGGATAAAAACCAGCTCCTTCAATAGTTGTTACAGCTGGTGGATTTGAAAAATCATCATCATAGGTATAAAAATAACCATTAGAGATATATTTCACATTAAAAATATTATTTACTAATCCTGAAAAAACAATAGATTTAATTCCTTTGTTAATTTTCCATTCGTAGTTTACATTAAAATCATTACTAAAATAAGCCTCTAAAACCGATTTTTCTGCATCAATATTTCCCATATATTGTTTGCCAACATATTTAGATAACAAAGTAACTTGCAATCCTTTTACTGGTAAATAAGTAATATTTCCGCCAGCAATAACATTTGGAGAAAATGCAATATTAGTATCTCTTAAATTTTGTAATTCTCCATCACGTTGAAAGAAGAAATCTTTGTTTTTATTTTGACTTATCGTTACATTAGGCTGAAAATATAACTTATCTACAACTTGTATTTGAGCATCAATTTCAAGTCCTAATCGATAGCTTTTACCGCTGTTTGTAAATACGGGAGCACCAACATCATTTAAAGCACCTGTTAAAACCAATTGATCTTTATAGTCCATATAAAAAGCATTGGTGTTTACTTTTATATTTTTAGTATTGTATTTCCAACCTAATTCGAAATCATACAAACGTTCGGGTTTTGCAGTTTCATTTTCGTAATCATCTCTTCTAGGCTCTTTGTTGGCTATACCAAAATATCCATAAAACATATTAGCAGTATTCAATTGGTAATTCAAACCTACTTTTGGATTAAAGAAACGAAAGGTATCATTTACAGCATCAAATTTTACGCTATTAGCTTGATAATAAACTAATCTATATTGTAAATCTGCAAAAACATTAAGTTTATCTACAATTTCATGAGAAACTTTACCATAAACATTTATATCATCTTTGTTTCCAAAATTATCATAGTATCTATAATTTTCTGGAATTTGATATTGTGACGAAATTACTTCTCCATAATGTTTACCTAAATATCTATTAGCTGCACCCCCAAACTGAAAATCTGTTTTTTGACTATTGTAATTCAATACAAAAGTACCTCCAAAAAAATCATTATCTAACCATCTTCTTCTAACATAATCCATAGAAGTTATCGTTTGACCATTTACTACAATTGGTTGTAAACCTAAAAAATCAAATGAAGAATTATCAGAAAAAAGCACATTTGAATAGTAATAATCATCTACATATTGTTCAAAGAAACCTTTTCCTATAGTATAATGCAAAGCAACATTTGAACTCCATTTAGAATTCCATTTTTCAGACCAATGCAGTTGAAAATGATTTTGCCAATAATTATCGGTCTCATTATCATAAAATCCTTCTATATTGCCATTATCGTCAGTTTGAATACCAATGACATTATAAGTAGGATTATTAGCTAACATATTCGAGTCTAAACCTAAAATATCTAGAGGAGCCTGATCCAAACCATTCCATGCTTGATACGTTTTTTCTTTCCCACCAAAAGCAATAAACTTGATTAATGTGTTTTCTTTTACATAATTAGCATTCAAAAAATAACCAAACATGTTCGTAGAAGCTCTATCAATATAACCATCAGATGCAATTTGAGATACTCTACCGTTTATTTCAAAATTATTATGCAACCCTGTTCCAAATGATAAAGTATGCTTTCTCGTACCAAAACTTCCAACAGAATTAGCAATTTCAGCATGAGATTTTTCTTGATACGATTTGGTTTCCATATTTAAACTAGCTCCAAAAGCACCAGCTCCATTTGTAGAAGTTCCAACACCTCTTTGCAACTGAACACTTTCTAAAGAAGACGCAAAATCAGGTAAATTTACAAAGAATGTTCCGTGACTCTCACTGTCATTAAATGGAACTCCATTTAAAGTTACGTTGATACGAGATCCGTCTGAGCCTCTTACTCTCATGTAAGTATATCCAACACCATTTCCAGCATCTGTAGTTGTAACAACTGATGGTTGATAATTTAATAATATTGGAATATCTTGACCTAGGTTTCTTTTAGCAATTTCTTCTTTGGAGACATTGGTAAACGTAATAGGGTCTTTTTCTTTTGCTCTCACTGATGAAAGTACAACTTCCTTCAATTGAGTAACTTTTGTAGAATCTTTTTTAGCTTCTTGGGAGAAAGAAAATAGAGAATAGCAAATAGAAAATAGACTTAAACAAATCTTTTTAATACTTTTTGCTTTGTAATTTGTTCCAATGTTTTGGAACTGTTTTTTGAATAAAGTTTTCATTCGTAAAATAAATACGAATAAAAGGGGTAATTATTCTTTGTTAAAATTTAAATTGATACTCTAAAACAAACTTTAATTGATTCTGAAACAATTTAGAAGCAGAATAAAATATTGTTTTGTTTTAAATTCCTAAACAGCATTACCTGTTCTAGGTTCTATGGGTATAATCTCAGCTCGTAATTTAGAGCACCCCTTTGAGACGGTGCAAATGTAAAACAAAGTTAGAGATTAGAAGATAGAAATTAGAAGTTTTTTAAAGCTTTGGTTTTTTTCTATTTTCCTTAATTGCTCCAGTAGTTTTTTTCGCTAAAAGTCTTTTTTCTTTGACAGCTCTAGGTACTTTTGTCTCTCGTCTTACTTTTGGTACTTTCAAACCATCTGTAAGTATTTTAAAAAATCGTTTGGTAACTATTTCTTTATTTTTCAATTGACTTCTATCATCATCACAAGTGAGAATTAGAACAAAATCTTGTGTTAATTTTGACGCAATTTTCTCTTTCAAACGTATCTTCTCCTCGTCATTTAGTGCATTTGAATTTTCTAGATTAAATGTTAGTACCACTTTTGAAGAAACTTTATTTACATTTTGACCACCAGCACCACTACTTCGAACCGCCTTATATTTTAATTCTGAGTTAATTACTTCTTTATTCATTTTCAGGTTGATGAGCTGGTTTTAGTAAATCGTTTACCGTTTTAACTGGATTAAAAGTTAATAGCGGAACTTCTACAAAAATCGTATTCCAAAATGCCATAGATCCATTCCAAAGTCCAGGTAATTCATAGGCTTTTAATGGTTTCCCATTTCTATTTTTTTTGACAATGAATCCCATATTTTCATCTACATATTCTAGCAGATTGAATTTTTTACCTTTAAAATTTTTAATACCACAAACTAAATCTACTGGATTAAAATGGGTTGAATTATTAAATATTTCAATTTGCTTTTCATTATTAAAATCAACTTGTGAACTTTCAATAATTTGTAAAGAAATAGCTCCATTCTCTTGTTTTATCCAAAATGGCCCACCTCCTGGCTCGCCCTCATTCTTAACCATTCCACAAACTCTTATTGGTCTATTCAATATTTTAAATAAAATCTCACTTTGATATGATTTTTTATATTTATCAAAATCGGCAGATAAATTGGCATTCAACTTAGCATTGGCAAACGCAATAATCTTATCTAATTGTTCTTTTTTCAAAGTCTCTTTTTCAAGGTAATTTAAAAACTCAAAAACCTTTTCTTGAATGGATATTAAAATACCTCCCAATAATTTTTTATAACTGAGAATTTCGTTAAAATGATTTTGTGATACATTATCAATATTTTTAACAAAAACAATATCTGCATTTAATTGATTCAAATTTTCAATCAAAGCACCGTGTCCTCCTGGTCTAAAAAGTAGCGTACCGTCTTCATTTCTAAAAGGAGTATTATCTTCATTAACTGCGAGAGTATCAGTATATCCTTGTTGATAAGAAAAACTAACTTCAACAGTATTTTCTTGATTTATTATTTTTTTAAAACCTTCTAGATGTACTTCAGAAATGGTAAAATGTATTTTTGCTTTTTTTGCATCTGTCTTATAAAAAAGAGCTTCTCTTAAATGCTCTTCTACTGGAGAAACAATTAGATTTTCTTTCTTATGAAATGGAAGGATTCCTTTTGGTTTATTAGCAAAATCAAAGTGTTCTTCAGACAAAAGAGTCTTGATTAAAAGGTAATCCTTAACATCTCTATTATTACTATAATATTCAGGATAAATCAAAAGTGTTTTATTTTTCAAATCTTGGTAAAACGGAAAATTTTTTAGTCCAATTAAAAAAACAGATAATTCACTGGATTTTTTTCTATTGATAAAGGCATTAATCGTTTCGTTTTTATAATCGTACTCATTCAAAAATTCTAACAAAAACTGAAACATTCTACTTGCAGCACCTGAAGCAGGAACAAATTTTTGAATATCAAAAAAATGACTTTTAGCATTAAAAATCACAATATAATCTTCTTTTTCTTCCCCGCTTAAAACCCAAATTCCATCATTTTTAGTAGCAGATCTTAAAAGGTTTATTTTAGACATTCCATTTTTAAAAAAATGCAATTGTTTTTCTATTCTTACTATAGATATTCCTTTTTCTTCTATTTGTTTTAAATCGTAATCGCTAAATTTCTCTTCCATTCTTTATAAGCATAAATTGCAATAATTGTAAAAACAAAATATTGCAAACTTGTAAATGTATATCCTTTATAAAAATACAATGGAATTGAAATAATATCTCCAATTATCCACAGTATCCAATTTTCTATTTTTCTTTTTGCCATCAACCACATACCTACAAAGAAAACACCAGTTGTGAATGTATCTACATAAGCAGTCCAACTTGTAAATTTATCAAAAAAATGATACACTAAGATAACAAATATAACCGTTATTAAAAAAATAATGACTCCTATACCTATTTCTTTTTTATTCATCACTGAAATAGGATATTCTTCGTGATCATTTTTCTTCAACGTCCAAAGGTACCAACCGTAAATACTCATCGTTGTATAATACCCATTAATAAGCATGTCTCCAATTAACTCCCATTTGTAAAGTAAATAAACAAAAATCACAGTACTAATTATACCTGTTGGATATACTAGAATATTATTCTTTTTGGCAAACAATACACTTATTAATCCAAAAATAATAGCTACTATTTCTAAAATAATATCTTGCTTTGGGTAATCCCTATATTGAGAAAACAAAAATTCAATCATTATACAAAAAAAGAATTATTTATTTCGAAAACCGTACCCACTACTATCATATCAGCACCAGCTTCAAAAGTCTTTTTTATAGCTTCTTTAGTACGAATGCCACCACCGACTATAAGTGGTACTTGAATAGCATTTGAAACTTCACTAACCATTTTCAATGGGACTGGATTTTTTGCTCCACTTCCAGCTTCAAGATATACTAATTTATTTCCCATGTATTCACCTGCTTTCGCTGTTTGTGCTACATATTTATACTCATTTCTATTCATAGGCTTAGTTGCACTTACTCGTTCCACAGCAGTTACAATACCACTTTCTATTAGTAAATAAGTTGTTGGAATGACTTCTAAGCTTGTTTTTTTAAGCAATGGCACAGCATTAACTTGATGCTCGGCTAAATAATCTGAATTTCTACCAGATAATAAACTTAAAAATAAAATCCCATCAGCAAAAGCAGAAATTTGTTTATAGTCTCCTGGAAAAAGTACAATTGGTAAATTTGAATGATTCTTTATAACTTGAATAATATCATCCAAATGATTTCCATTAAAAGTACTCCCTCCCACAAAGATATGTGTGGCTGGAGATTCTGTTATCTTAAAACATAACTCTTTAATATCAGAAAGCATTACCTTTTCTGGATCTAAAAGAATGGCTAATAATTTTCTGTTTTGCTCTTTAGCGCTTACTATTTCTTGATAGATTTGTGTCATTATTTGTTTTGAAAAGCACAAACTAAGGCATAATTATCTACAAATTCAAACTGAAAACAATATTCTTCAATCAAATTATTAAATCTTAATTGAGCAAAACCTCTTTTATCATTTAAATGAAATGGCTTCTCAAAAATATGTTTTGGAAAACTAATTCCTCTTTCATTTTTAATTTTAAAAATAGATTCTTTTATACCCCAAATAACAGTCGCTTTTTTAATTTTATTATCTTGTTCAAGGTTTTCTAAATGGCTGGCATCCATAAATCGTGGAGCGATGGTTACAATTTTATCTTTTAAAATTTCTAAATCTATTCCCATAGGAGTATTACTAATCAAAATAGCAGAAAAATCTTGAGAATGGCTTATCGATATATGTTTGCCATCTTTCAAATGTGGTTTACCAAAATCATCATAATATAAATCAAAATCACTGTATTGAAGATATTGTAGTAACATTCTTACAGCCAAAAAACCATTCTGATGACTTTCAGATTTCATACATTCTAATCTAGTTAAAGAAGTGTCTTTTAATTGTACTTGCCTAAAAAATGTATTAAAATCCTCTTCTATTTTCCAAAGGTAAATAGAAGTAGTATCGTTTATAATTATTTCCTTGTAAAAGGGCATCTTGTGATTTTTTTTGTTATTAAAGTGCTAACTTCTTACTATTTAAGCAAAAATAGCCCAATTAAAAAACTGAATTTCAAATTATTAGAATGTTAGACATTTCACAAAAAACCTAAAATGATTTAAAAAATAAAAAGGAATTCTATATCTTTGCACTCTCAATTTATAAACACAAATATACGAATAGATGAGTACAAAAACCATCCCTTACGTTCCTTATAAAGTAAAAGATATTACTCTTGCTGAATGGGGAAGAAAAGAAATTGAATTAGCAGAAGCTGAAATGCCAGGTTTAATGGCTTTAAGAGCTGAATATGGAGCAAGCCAACCTTTAAAAGGAGCTCGTATTGCAGGATGTCTTCACATGACGATACAAACTGCAGTTCTTATCGAAACTTTAGTAGCTCTTGGAGCAGATGTTACTTGGTCTTCTTGTAACATTTTCTCAACACAAGATCATGCTGCTGCTGCTATTGCTGCTGCTGGAATTCCAGTTTATGCATGGAAAGGATTAAATGAAGTTGATTTTGATTGGTGTATTGAACAAACTTTATTCTTTGGAGAAGATCGTCAACCTTTAAATATGATTTTAGATGATGGTGGTGATTTAACAAATATGGTTTTCGATAAATATCCAGAATTAATCAAAGGAATTAAAGGTTTATCAGAAGAAACAACAACAGGAGTTCACCGTTTATATGAAAGAATGCAAAATGGAACTTTACATATTCCTGCAATCAATGTAAATGACTCCGTTACTAAATCTAAATTTGATAACAAATACGGATGTAAAGAATCAGCTGTTGATGCTGTAAGAAGAGCTACAGATATTATGTTAGCTGGTAAAAGAGTAGTTGTTTGTGGTTATGGTGACGTTGGAAAAGGAACAGCTGCTTCGTTTAGAGGTGCTGGATCCATTGTAACTGTTACTGAAATTGACCCAATTTGTGCTTTACAGGCAGCTATGGATGGATTTGAAGTTAAAAAATTAAACACCGTTGTTGGAAATGCAGACATTATCATTACAACGACTGGAAATAAAGATATCGTTTTAGGATCTCACTTTGAGCAAATGAAAGACAAAACTATCGTATGTAACATTGGTCACTTCGATAACGAAATTGCAGTTGCTTGGTTAAACACAAATCACGGTGCTTCTAAAGTTGAAATCAAACCACAAGTTGACAAATATACTATCAACGGTAAAGACATTATCTTATTAGCAGAAGGTCGTTTAGTAAACCTAGGGTGTGCAACTGGTCATCCAAGTTTTGTAATGAGTAATTCCTTTACAAATCAAACCTTAGCACAAATCGAATTATGGACTAATAGTGCTGCTTACAAAAATGAAGTGTATATGTTACCAAAACATTTAGATGAAAAAGTAGCCGCTTTACACTTAGCTAAATTAGGTGTTGAATTAGAAGAATTAAGACCAGATCAAGCGAAATATATTGGTGTTCCTGTTGAAGGCCCATTCAAGCCAGAATATTACAGATACTAAGCTCAAGTAATTAGTTACTAGTGATTAGTAATTAGTTATATAGATTTTAAAGACCCTTGCATTTATTTGTGAGGGTTTTTTGTTAAATTTTTGCTCTACGTTTGTAGAATTAAAATTTTATTCTACATTTGTAGAGTTAATTCTAAAAAAGTAGAGCAAAATGCAATTATCTAATACTGAAGAACAATTAATGGAACATCTTTGGAAACTTGAAAGAGCTTTTATGAAAGATTTATTAGAAGTCTATCCAGAGCCAAAACCTGCTACAACCACAATTGCTACATTATTAAAGAGAATGATTGATAAAAAATTCATAGCGTACAATTTATATGGAAATTCAAGAGAATATTATCCTTTAGTTAAAAAATCAGATTATTTCTCCAAACATGTTCATGGATTAATCAAGAATTTTTTTAACAATTCTGTGTCGCAATTTGCTTCTTTCTTTACAACAGCTACTGATTTATCTGAAAAAGAGTTAGAGGAATTAAAAAAAATAATTGATGTTGAACTTAAAAAAAAGAAAAAATGATCAATTTCATTATAGAATCAACTATTAGTTTAATAATTTTCTTTTCTTTTTATAAACTATTTCTAGAAGGAGAAAAAACCTATCAATTCAATCGATTTTACTTATTAACATCGATACTAGTTTCATTCGTTATACCATTCATTTCAATTGAAATTGTGAAAGAGATTCAAAATATTCCTTTCCCTCCAAAAATTACATTTGAGACAACTAACAAAAATTCAATTGCATTAGGACCAAAAACCGATTATATTTTTGTTTTTACTTTATTTATTTACTCCATTATAACAATACTACTACTAATTAGATTTATTAAAAATTTATGGCATTTTAAAACAAAGATCATTTCAAATGAAACTATACAATTTAAAAACAGCAAATTAATATTAGTAGAAGAAAATACAATTCCATATACTTTTCTGAATTATATTTTTTTAAACAAAGAGGCTTATAAAAAAGGAAGTATTAATCCTGAATTTTATGAACATGAATTAACACATGTGAACCAAAAACATACTTATGATATTTTATTTGTCGAATTAGTAAAAATTATTTTTTGGTTTAACCCCATTTTCATTATGTACAAAAAAGCAATTCAACTTAATCATGAATTCATTGCAGATGAAAATGTTATAAAAAAACACCACGATGTTTCATTCTATCAATCTCTATTATTGAACACAATTGAAACTAAAAAATATTACTTGGCCAGTAATTTGAATTATTTAGTAACCAAAAAACGTCTTATTATGATGACAAAAAACACCTCAAAATTCCCCTCCTTTATTAAACGAGTTGGAATTATCCCTTTATTTACTTTTATGATTTATTTTTTATGTACTGACATAGTAGCACAAGAAAAAAAGAAATCTGATTCAACATTTCCAAATAAAGAATTAGACAATTACTATGAAGACACAAGAATTGTATTTAAAGACAAAAAAAACAAAGTTATTGCTGATAAAAAATACACTGAATTATCAGAGCAGGAAAAACTACAGGTTCCACCTCCTCCTATTCCTAGAAAGATAAAAATATCAGAAATTCAGTTTGAAGATTTTAAAAACCAAAGCAAATACGCCATATGGATTGATGGTAAAAACGTTCAAAATCTTGAATTGAACAAGTATAAAGCTTCAGACTTTGTATTATTCCAAAACAGTCATGTATATAAAAACGCTAGAAGTGAAAAATTTCCTCAAGAAAACCAAGCTAATTTATATACAGAAGAAGGCTATAAAGCAGTTTTTAATACAAAAAACAAGAGATTAGGAGGAACTATAGTAATTAGGATACCAGAACCTCCAAAAAAGCAATAGTATTTCTCAATTAATACAACTCTGATAAGACTAAAACCTTACTCAGAGTTTTTTTATCGCTGTAATTTTCAATATTTTAACAATAATGTGAAACATTTGGTGTTATATTTGTACTAATCATCATCAATCAACCCTACTGAACTTGTTTCAGTAAAAAATCAATCATTATGTTAAAAAACTTTTTTATTCTTTGTTCAGGAGCAGATAAAGAACTCATCCAATCCTCTTCCAATGGAGAGCAAAACAAATATGCTGGAATAGGTGCTACAGTTTTTTTTACTGCAGTCATGGCTTTCATTGCAGGCTCATATGCTTTATATACGGTTTTCGACAATATTTTTACAGCTATCGGTTTTGGATTAATTTGGGGCTTACTTATCTTCAATCTTGATCGATTTATTGTTTCAACCATAAAAAAAAGAGATAGTTTTCTAGATGAATTTATTCAAGCTACTCCTCGAATTATTTTGGCCATTATCATTGCCATTGTAATTTCAAAGCCTTTGGAAATTAAAATATTTGAAAAAGAAATCAACACCGTTTTACTGAAAGAAAAAAACGCAATGGCTTTGAATAACAAAAAAGAAGTGGCCAATTATTTCCAAACCGATTTAGATAAAAACAAAGCACAAATAGATAGTCTTAAAAGCGATATTCTTAAAAAAGAAAAAGAAGTCAACGATTTATATGCGGTTTATATAACAGAAGCAGAAGGAACAGCCGGAACCAAAAAATTAGGCAAAGGACCTGTTTACAAAGAAAAACGAGATAAACATGACACCGCTTTGAAAGATTTGGCCTTATTAAAAACTACCAATCAAGCTAAAATTACTGAATTAGAAACTAAAGCTAAAACGCTTCAAGCTGATTTAGATAAAAAAGTTGCAGAAACCCAACCTATAATTGAAGGATTTGATGGCTTAATGGCTCGTATTAATGCTTTGGATAAATTACCATGGCTTCCCTCCTTTTTTATTATGCTATTATTTTTAGCTATTGAAACCTCTCCTATTATTGCTAAATTATTGTCACCAAAAGGAGAATATGATTTCAAACAAGAAGATAATGAATTAGCCCTTAAAAATGCATTGGCACAAAATAAATACCAAAGCGAATTACACCGTAAAACCGATTCAGAAATATACGATAAAGTTTATTCTAATATTAAGGAAGATAACGAATTGTACAATTATAAAAAACAAAAAGCTACCGAATTATTAAAATTGCAAGCGGATGGTTTTGTAGAAAAACAGAAGAAATCAATTTAATTAGAAAAGGGAGTTTTCAATATGAATAACTCCCTTTTTATTTAGTAAAACTACCTACTATTTATCTATAACTAATCGCAATTTGCCCTATTTGACCTACGATTTTAACAGAGTCTTTCATACTTAATTTTGAACCATCTGCATGAATCCATCTTTTTAAAGGTTGTTCACAAATTAGTTCTTTTGCTTCTTTTGAACCATATACTTTTTTCATTCTCATAAATATTTCAACATCAAATAACCATTTCGTCAAGAATCTTGTTTGAAATGTCTTTTCAATAATTTCTTTAGTCATTATTTTAGCGCCACATTGTGTATCATTAATTTCCATTCCCAAAGTTTTTCTAATGATGAAATTAATGGTTTTACTAATAATAGCTCTTGCAGATTCTTTAGTAATATCTGCTCCCATTCTGCTCATTCTTGAACCACTAACAATTTGGAAATTAGAATTTGAAATGGTAGTGACTAAATCTTGGAAATCATCAAAATTAGTAGACAAATCCGCATCTAAGAATCCGATATAATCAAACTGTTGATCTTTTGCTAAATGCAACATACCTAAACGAACAGCTTCCGCTTTCCCACCATTTTTTTCACAATCATAAACACTTATTCTCTCTTCATTTCCTTTAGCTAATTCATTTAATAAATTTAAAGTATTGTCTTTGCTTCCATCATTTACAAAACACAAATGATATCCTAAATTTCTATTGATGAATTTTTTAAAAGCTTCGCTTTGTAATCTTTCCTCTTCATTATAACATGGAATTACGACACCTATTACTCCTTTTTGTAATAATTGACTCTCTTGTTCTACTTTATAAATAGTTCCAGAACCGATTAATCTTTTTACTCTCAATCCTATTTCTGTTAAACTCAATGGTTTTTTCATGTAATCTTCAGCTCCAAGTGTAAATCCTCTTTCAATAATGGTTTCATCTGTATTACCTGATAAAATCATCACTGGAGTATTTGATTCTCTTATTACTTTAATGTGCTCAACAATATCTAAACCTGAAGCAGAAGAAACTAATTCATGATTATTTTTTACTACATCATTTTCATTTTCAGGAATATTGATATCAACTAGAACCAAATCAGGTAAATGATTGTCATATTTTAAAATTCCATTGGTAACACTTTTTGCAGTAATTACATCATACCCTAAATCGGTAAGGCTTTTTTCTAAAGAAAGTAACACTAAGTCTTGATCGTCTATTACTAAAATTTTCATATTGGGGTAGTTTTAAAATTAATTGTCTTTTTATTTGATTCAAAGATAGATATAACTGAAAGTGAAAGACTTAGTTTTAGACGAATGGAAATTTCCTATAGACGAATGAACTATTTCTTGAGATAGTAAAAAATTATCGATATTATCTTTATTATTATCTTTACCTTACTAAAGAAATTAAAACCTTAATTGAAAGAAACATCTAATAAATATTTAATTGTTGCTTTGCTCTTTGGATTAACCTTCCATGGAAGTGCTATTTTCTTTACTATTGAAAATACTTATGATGCTTTAATTCATATGTTTTTTGGGAATCATTATGCCAATAGTTGGTTTGAACCATGGAATTATAGTTGGTACACAGGCTTTACTGTAATGGGTTATCCACCTTTAGTACATCAAGCTATTGGAATACTATCCTATATTGGTGGATTAAAATTTGGTATGTTTACAGTTGCTATTATTGGAATTATTCTCTTTGTAACAGGAAGTTTTAGATATGCTGTTTTAATTACTGGTAATCGAACTGTTGCAGGCTATGCATCTATTGTTGCTATAATTTCTTCCTCCTTTGTAGAAACACTTCATATATTTGGTCAATTGCCTAGCATCATAGGAGTTTCCGTTTTGATGCATGCGATGCCAGAAATATATCTCTATATAAAGACAGGTAAATGGAAATATTTTTTTACATCCTTGTCTTTAATTGCTGTTACAGTTTGTTCGCATCATGTTACTCCATTGTTTGGAATGGTTTTCTTCATTTCTCCTCTAATAGGGATGGTGATTATGGACGTTTCAAGAGAAAGAGTCAATTCGAACAAAGAAATCACTTTCATAATTTTCTTTAAAAGTTTTTTGTCATTATTTAAACGAATTGTTCTCTTTTGCGGTTCAGCCGTTTTTTTAATTGTATTTTGTATTTTACCCTATTGGATTAATTCCAAAGCCAATCCGATAACACAAGTACCTATTCCACATGGAAGTCGCGATAACTTTTTAGAAGTCACTTCTTCTGGATTGATGTTTTTCTTAATTCCTTGGGGCATTTTACTCTTCATTTTACCTTACATTTTTTATCGTTATTATTCAAAACGCTATATTTTCTTTGGTCTTTCTATTACCTTATTAACTATTTTAGGAACAGGTGGCACAACTCCTATTCCTCTAAAACTATTAGGAGAAACTGCTTTTAACATCTTGACTCTAGATAGATTTACACTTTGGGCTTCCATTATGAGTTTGCCTATTTTTGGTGAATTTGTGTATCGATTGGTTGAAGGTGATTTAAAAACAGCCATACAAACCAAATTTGGAACTGTATATCATCGTGTTTTAGGAGGTTTATTTGCAGGATGCTTTCTATTATTTGCTGTTTTCACTATTACACTAGGTTACTTTAGACCTTTGCAACCTGCTAAAATCAACTTTTTACCAATAGTGAATTTCCTAAATCAAGACCAACATGACCAATGGCGGTTTTTGCCTTTAGGTTTTGGTGACCAAATGGCATTTCTTTCTACACAAACCAAAGCCATGACAGTTGATGGCAATTATCATTCGGCAAGAAGGCTACCAGAATTGACGACAAGAGCTGTAGAACGTTTAGAAAATTCAAAATTTAGAGGTATAGAAGGCATTGGTTCTTTACAGCAATTTTTAACCGTTCCAGAAAAATACAATTTAAAATATGTGTTTTCTAATGATAAATTTTATGATCCAATACTCTATTTCTGCGGTTGGCATCGTTTGACTCAATTGGAAAATGGTATTATGGTTTGGGAGAAACTCAATGTGCAACCTTTATCTAAAATTCTTCCGAAAGACGAAGTTTCCATAGTACTAAAATTAATGTGGGGCATCATTCCTCTATTAACTGTTCTGATTGCTTTTATTTTAAACATTCAAATGATTTGGTTTCAAGCATTAAAGATAAAAGTACTCGACAAACCTGCCTTTTTAAATCATGGTGTGGCTTACACTGGTTTTAAAAGTTGGATGATTAAATTATTACATATTTGGACTGTATTTGTCCTCATCATTTTTGGCATTGGAATTTACTTCATTTACATTAAAAACGCTACTCAAATAAGTCCGGAAAATGTGGTGAAATCCTATTATGATGCGCTCGATTTTAAATATTACGAAAAAGCATATTCTTATGTTATTCCAGATAAGGAATATCCACTTTCACAGTTTATGCTTGAAATTTCGGTTTCAGACGGTATTTTAAATTCGTATGGGAAATTAGATGCTATTGAAACTACTATTACAAACAATTCAAAGAACAAAGCTAGAATTATTGCCAAAACCAAATGGATTACACCTCTCGAAATTATAGAAAAAACATACACACACGAAGTAGAAAAAATTAAAGGAAAATGGTATATCGTTCCTGAAAAGAAAGATACCGATTTGCCACCAGATGAGTTTATTGCGACCAACATCAATTCCTATTATAAACAAGGACGAAGAAAAATTTCAACCCAACAAACCTATCATGATGATATTTTACGTCAACCTGATTTGGAAATTACTAAAGCCAACTTGATTTATTTTGATAAAAAATACATGATTATTGGTGAAGTGCAAAACATTGATAATGTCCCTGCGGATGTAGTTTTGAAAGCGACTTTATATGATGAAAAAGATAAAACTTTAGCTACTCATAATGCGAAATATGTCATTAAACATAAATTAATGCCAAAAGAAACTACTAGTTTTAAAGTAAATTTTGAAGATATTGCCTGGTTAAAACCAGATGATGTAAAACCAACCAATTTTAATCCAGATGAGTTTACCGATAAGTATTTTGAGAATAAACCCGTCACTTTTGACATTCAAAGTGCAGGAAATGTCGCAATTAGTGATTTATACACTTCGGTAGCTTTAGCCGATTTAGTTATTTCTGACACAGAACTAAAAGGAACTTTGTTCAACTATGGTATTCAAGAAGTTACTGTTCCAGAAGTATTGATCTCTTATTATAATGCTAAAAAAGAATTGATTTTTGTCGATCATAAATTCATCAAAGAAGGGGTTCGCATTCAACGAAAACAATATTTCAAGTATTTCTTTTTAGATCTTACTACTTTAAAAAGCATAAAATATTCAACAGAAAATTGTTTTGTAAATGGTATTTCAAATGAAGCTATTGCACGAGATGTTATTAAAACTCGAAAAACAAACGAGGAAGAAGAACAATTGCAAAAAGTGAACGGAAAAGGTTTTAGCTATATAAAAATCGAGATGAATAATTATATTGGTAATCCAAAATGATGAAACGAAAACTACATATCATTATTATATTGGTAAGCATCGCTTTGGTTTTGCTTTCTGTCACTTTATTGGATAAAAAGTCGATTACTAAAAATACTCTTTCTTACATAACCACTCAAGAAAACTTTGTTGCTGGAAAACCTATTGCAATAGAATTTAAAGGAAGTTTCGAAAACAAACCACAACTTTACATCATTCATTCTTTTGGAAGAACATTGCTTGATGGTATTTTGAAAAAAGATATCATTCAATTTAATTTACCTAAAAATTATTATAATAAAACAAGCTTAGTTTCTTGGTTTTTGATAGAAAATAACGATGAAAAAGCAAAAGGAAACTTTCAAATCATACCAAATGACGAAACTAAAACCAATCTTGAATCCTATCTTGGACCACCTAGTACTTTAGTTGGAGATGGTCATTTTACCATGTTTGTTACCATTCCAACGGATAACTTTGACAATCCCAAATTTACTAATACTGAAGTTGCTATCAAACATCAATTTTTGAATACTATTGCAACCGATAATGAAAAAACAAAAGATTTCATTGCTTGGAAAAACATTTATGCTCCCACAAAATCAGGTGGTGTTTTAATTTCTGCCAGCTGTAATGAAGCCATTACAAAAGAATTTGACGCTGTAATTTATCCTTCAATTGCTACAGACTTTACCATTGCATACAAAAGAAATCACGAATTTGCCGATGGAAACCAAATCACAAGATTAACTACTTCTATTTTAAAAGATAAATTTGGAAATACGGTTAGCGATGGAACCATGGTTACCTTTATCATTAAAAACAAAGAAAATGTTCTTCTAAAAACATTTGGAACAACGATTGAAGGCATTGCAACTGGTCAAATTTTACATCCAGAAAAAGAAAACAGCTACATCGTAAAAGCGTATGTGAATGGAATTAGCAAAAGTAATAGTATTCAGATTAATTATAAATCCATAAATCCTACTATTGCTTATTCTTTTTCAAAAGACAATCGAACCATCTCTGTTGGTCCAATAAAAAGTTTCATGAACCAAATTGTTCCCGATGGAATCAAAGTAACGCTAAGAATATATCACAACGACACTTTAGTTGAAACAATAATTGAAGACAGCAACAGAGGAAAAGCTACCTTCTATCTGTCTCCTGAATTTTACAAAGAAAAGAAATACAGTTTTGAAATTGAAACCCTTGGGAAAACTATAAAAAAAGCAGAAAAAAATGTCTCTAATAAATAATAAAAATAATTATCGCGTTTTTTTACTAGCATCATTTATTGCACTCAATATTTTAGTATTGTATGCTATTACAAGTATTTTGGCTTATTTAAACGAAGGAGCAGATAGAAGTACAATGTTGCATTTAGATAAAATGACCATAAATACATACTTACCAAAAGTCAGTTGGGAAAGCCTAGAAAATCCTGGAAGAGCAATGGAAAAACAGACTTTAGCCACATTAGAAAAACACTATTTATTTTCATGGTATATTAAAAATAATGCTTTAAAAACGAATACTTCAGAAGGAATTGCTGATTATTTTACTGAAAACCCTAGAAAAATTTTAGACACAATAATCCAACAGAATAAAGCTAATAAAATATCGATTGAAAGCACAACTCTTACACACAATCCTAAATTAGAATTTTATAGCGAAGACGGACAATTAGTTGTTTTTACCGATGAAAATGTCATTGAATTTCAGAATATTTATCAAGATAAAAAATTAGTTACTTCTGTTAAAGACACTGCTACTTATAAAGTTTTGATGTTATTAGAAGATGGTTTTTGGAGAATTCGTCATTGCGAAAGAATGGCTAAAGTAGCTGATACCCTTCAAGCAAACACAAATGAAAAAACATTTACTGTAAAAGGAAATCAAATCTTAAAAAACAACAAACCTTTCGTTATAAAAGGCATCAATTATTATCCTAAAAATTCCGCTTGGGATATGTATGGAGATTTATTTAATCTGGATACTATTGCAACCGATTTTGATATAATTAGCAAAGCCAAACTAAACACCATTCGAATATTTGTACCTTATGAAGATTTTGGAAAAGCAGAAGTTAAAACTGAAAAAATAGAAAAATTGAAACAAGTTTTAGAATTGGCCAAAACTAAAAAATTAGCTGTCATTATAACCCTTTTTGATTTTTACGGAGATTATTCCGTTTCAAATTGGACATTGACACAGAGACATGCTGAAACAGTAGTTTCAAGTTGTAAAAATTTTGACAATATTATTGCTTGGGACATCAAAAACGAACCCGATTTAGATTTCGAATCTCGAGGCATTCAAAATGTGAAACCTTGGCTCTCTGAAATGATTGAAGTTGTAAAAAAAGCAGCTCCTAATCATTTGGTGACTATTGGCTATTCTTCTATAAAAGCTGGTGAAATATTAAAAGATGAAGTCGATTTTGTTTCTTATCATTACTACGAAGACATATTGCTTTTTAAAGACAAATTGGCTATTTTAGAAAAAGCAACAAACAAACCTTTGGTTGTACAAGAATTTGGAATGTCATCTAACAAAGGTTTTTGGAGTTGGAATGGAAATTCAAAAGAAGATCAAGCGGAATATCATAAAAAAATGCAAGCTATTTTTAAAGAAAAACAACTTGCATTTGTATCATGGACTTTATATGATTTCCCAAAAGTGCCAAATGGTGTTGCCGGGAAATGGCCTTGGATAAAAAACAAACAAAAACAGTTTGGATTTATCGATGTTGAAGGAAGACAAAAACCTTCATTTTCTTATATTTCTTACTAATATTAAATGTATTCAACTAAACTGTCTTTTTCAATAGCATTTTGAGCTTTTATCTGATGAAACTCATTTAAATATAAGTCCACAATTTTATCCATTGACAAAGCACTTGCTGCTTGAAAATTTGTTTTGGCTATTTTCTTTCTATAATTTTCATCTTCTAAAATGGTTGCAATCGCTTTTGCTAATGAAGTACTACTTGTAGGATTGAAAAACTCTCCTTTATAGCCTTCTTCTTCTACTAACAAAGCTAAATCTCCTAAATCTGGCATTACAACTGCTTTTCCATAACTTCCTGCTTGATGTAAAACTCCAGAACTTCCTGTTGTTGAAGTGTAAGGAAATGCTACAATCGCACTTTCAGTAAAGATTCTTTCTACATCATTCTCTTCTACATAACCTGTAAATGTTATTCCTTCTACATGAGCATATTTCTCTTTTACAGATTGCAAATATCCTGGTGTATTTGGACTATCGGTCCCAGCAATAACCACTTCGATGGCTTCTTTATTGTTTTTTCTAATTTCAATAATAGCTTCAATTAAAATTTCAACTTTTTTATAAGTTCCAAATTTTCCAAATGCCATGATTTTCTTTGGTCCTGCTGGTAAATTAAAGTTAACTTCTTTGACAGATTCAAATGTTCCATGAGGAATTAAAACGACATTTTTTGTTTTGTATTTTGCATTTAAAACATCAACATATTTGTTAATGGTAACCGAAACTCTATTCGCTTTTAAAATACACTTTGTTAAAGTTGTTCCAATAAAATTATAAACTTTTTGAGCTATTTTGTTAGAAGTAAATCCAGCACTTTCTAAATCTACTTGCTCTAAAATATTATGCATTAAAACCATTGTTTTGAATCCTAGCAGTCTTAAAATCATTGGTAATAATAGTCCTAATGCGGCTGGAATTTTTTTATCTCCAAATTTTACAAATTGTAAATTGAATAAAATCGTTTCTGGTTTTTCTTTGATTGCTTGTTTGATAATAGAGAAAATGGTTTTGTAACTATTGAATGACCAACATTCGTTAACGGTTACTTTTTCACTATTATTAAAGTCTAGTTGTTTTGGTGCTTCTGTTTTATCACATAGTAAAACTAATTCTGAAACTTCTTCTTTTTGAACAAAGTTTTTTACTAAATGGTATCCGTATTCATTTAAGGTTACTTTACTTGGTGGGAATGCTGTTACAACTGCGATTTTCATAATTTTGTCTTTTTATGGTTAGTATTATAGTACAAATATCGGGTGAAGTGGAAAGGTTTTTAATGGTTTTTCGATGAGCAGTAAATTACTGTAGACGAATACTTTTTTTATTCTGATAAACGAAATAAAGCAATTGGAAAACTAAAAGAATCAACATCGCAACAGTTTGCATATGAACTACTTGCTCTAATGAATTGTGAAAAAAAACAATTAATACAATTTGCGTACAACCTAATAAAGCTGAAATGATTACTGGAAAATAATTACTTATCGAAAGGAAATAATATGCAAACACATTTGCTACTGCAAAAATGGCTGTGGCCAAAGCATATTGCCATAATAAAGGAGCAATAGATAGGTAATCATCACCAAACATAAGATAAACTACCGTTTCTGGCATGATGTAAGTCACCAAAACAATTATGGCAGAAAATAAGGCAATTATTGAAACATATTTCATTAAAATGGGTTGGGTATTCTTTCCTTCTTTTTTTAACTGAATTACTTTTGGCAATAAAAGCATTACAAAAATCCAAGTTACAAAATAAACTACTCTTCCAATTAAGGCCAAAGATGCATAAAAACCAGCTTGTTGATTGTCAAAAAAATGCTTTACTAGAATGACATCGCTATTGTTAATAATAATTTGAGTTAACTCGTAAAAAGCCGTTAGGGCAAAAAAAGTAACTATTGGTTTAGTTTCTACTTTTATTTTATTTTCAAAAGTTGCTTTTTTGAAAATAGTTTTTTGAAATGGAATTAGTCCAAAAACAAATGATATTGCAATTCCTGTTGCGACTAAAATGGTAGTCGGTAATTTTGAAGCAAAAAAGAACAATGTAATCGTTATGAATAAGCGAGCAAACATTTCACTAACATAAGTGATTGATAATAAATTTAATTTATTTTCTCCTTGATAGATTCCTCGGTTGACACTCATTAAAAAGTACAAAGGAATTCCAATTCCAAATAAATGAAACATCGTATCCGTCTCTGTGTGCAATAAGATTTGTAAATTTTCACTAAAAATGATAAAAAGCAATCCAATTGAAATCCCAATCGCAATCGAGATTTTAGAAATAGTTTTAATAAACTTATTTTTCAAATCTCCTTCTAAAAGCACACTATACTTAGTTGTTACAATTTGGAAAGTCATTCCTACAAAAGATAACACTAGTAAAAAAGTGATTAAGATAGCAGCGTCAGCAAAAGCATTTGGCCCTAACATTCTTCCTAATAATAAATTGTAAGCATAATTTCCTGCATTAACAATGAACATAGTTAGCATAAAAATTTGTTCTGAACTTATTTGTCTTCTTTTTAGAGTTATTGCTTGTATCATTTTTGTCTTTTTTATTATTTTTTGCCTTTTTATAAAATAAAATTATGCTGCTCTATTTTTTAACAAATAATTCATTTTTTCCGATTGAAATAAATCGAGTACCTTTTGATTTCCTTCACTGATGATATAAAAAACTTTATTTTTTGACAATGCCTTCTTATATAAATTAATAATGGTATCAAAACTAGATTTATCCATATCAATCACTTTATTTAAAGAGATAATAATAAAACTAGATTGACTAATTAATGCTTCAAAATAATTTTTTAAAGAATTTACATTTTGTGTATTTAAAACTCCATTTATTTCTAAAACTCCTGCGTTTTCGTTAATTTGTAATGCCATAATTTTTAGGTTTTGAGTTATTACTAGTACAAATATCCGATAGAATTCAATGAATGAAGCTTCTTATTCGATGAATGGTAAGTTACTGTAGTTGAAATATCAATGGTTTATGACTAACTTGCAAGTAGTAACAAAATCACTTTCGACCAATGAAAATAGCATTTCAAATTACCTTTTTTATCTTCCTGTTTTTCACTTCAACAATTTATGCACAAGACATGCAAGAAGGCTTTACGTATCTTGAAAAAGGAGATTTTGCTAAAGCCGAAACATTTTTTGCCTCTATATTAAAAGAGTATCCTGATAATAAAACAGCACGTCTTTGTTATGCAAGAGCAATTGGTTTAAATGAGAGCCCTAAAAAAGCATTAGAAGTATTTATACAATTAAAAAAAGAGTATCCAGAGGATTTAGAAATTAAACTGAATTACGCTGAATCGTTACTTTGGAACAAAAAATACAATGACGCTAAAACCTATTATACAATTCTTGTAGCTGAGAATCCAACTAATTTTGTTGCACATTTAGGGTTTGCCAATACGTTATCTAATTTAAAAGAATATGAGAATGCACTTCTATATGTAAATAAAGCACTTAATCTTTCTCCAGAAAACAATGGTGCTTTGGTTTCTAGAAAATACATTAAACTAGGTTTTGCCAATCAAAAAGTGAATGCTAAAGCATATGATGAAGCTGAAAAATTATATGATGAAATTCTAACGGATTTTCCAAATGACAAAGAAACCTTACTTAACAAAGCAAATTTATATTTGATTTCGAAACAAATAGAAAAAGGAAAGGAAGTGTACCAATTATTAGCTCCTGAAAATCCAAATATTGCTTTAAACGGACTTTCATTATTGGCACATTTGAATGAAAAAGAAACTGAAGCTTTAAATTTAGCAACAGAATCGTTAGAAAAAAGCAAACTAATTACTGACGAAACGACTATTAAACAAACTAAAGAACGCTATGTGCAAGCATTAATTTGGAATAGAAAATATGATTTAGCTGAAGAGAATATCGATTCTTTATTAGAAAAATATCCCAATGAGAATTGGGTTTTGGCTTTGTCCGCTACTTTAGCGATATACAAAAGTGACTTCAAACAAAGTATTGCTGATTATTCCAACATCTTAAAAAACGATTCCAAATCTTTTGATGGAAATTTAGGAATTGCTAATGCTTATTATGCTTCTGGGGAAATTGATAAAGCTTATGAAGCTGTTTATACAACTTTAGACATTTTCCAAAATCAGAATGATGCTGCTAATTTCTTAAAAAAATTAAATGCAGAACATACACCAGTTTTAGAAGAAAAAGTAAGTTATTCTTTCGACAATGGTGACAATACTGCTTATGCTTCGTTAACAAAAGTTACTATTCCAACGGCAACAAAATGGTCTTTCAACACCTCTTATCAGTATAGGAAAACAGATAATAAAGTCACATTGGCTAATGCTACTACTAATGATTTCACATTGGGAACAACCTATAAATTCCATCCAAAAGTGAGTTTTACATTAAATGCTGGAATTTCAAATGCAAAAGCGGTTACTAATTCCTATAATCAATTATTAGTACATACTTACTTTAAAATGAAACCTTTAAAATTACAAGATTTGGAAGTAGGCTACAAAAGAGAAATGCAGAACTTTAATTCAGACTTAATTGACAAGCAAATTGTTAGTAATAACTTTTATGCTAATTATAATATAAGTACTAATATAAAACTAGGCTGGTTTACCCAATATTTCTATACTACTCAATCGGATTCCAATACTCGAAATTTACTATTTACTTCTTTGTATTATAACTTTTTATCAAAACCAGTGTTAAAAGGAGGTATTAACTATCAATTTATTGCCTTTAAAAACCAAGTCCCTACGGATTATTTTAGCCCTGAGAAGTTCAATGCTGTAGAACTATTTGTTGATTTCTTGAAGGATGAAAATATAGCAACAGTAAAAAGTGTCTTTTACAACGTAAATGCTGCAACAGGCTTTCAATATATTGAAGATAATGACAAACAATGGACATATAGAGTACAAGCTAAATTAGGCTATAAATTCTCTGATCGCTTGTTAGCCAATATATATGGCTTACGAAGTAATATAGCCTCTGCTACAGCTGCTGGTTTTACTTATAACGAATTTGGTGTAAGATTGAAATGGTTGTTATTAAGTAAGCCTATTTTTAAAACTAAGAAAACCGAAGAATAATATACGGTTTTTTTTAGTGCTTAACCTTTTAACTTTTTTAATTAAACTAGTAAATTCAAGCATTTTTCTTTTTAACTCGAAATTCAATTAAAAACTATTATATCACAAAGCCATTTCGGACTAAAATACTCGCTGTAATGAAAGATAATTAAATTTACCTTGAATGTGTTTTATGGCTTAAAAACGCTTTAATTCAAATCTTATCACTAAGTATTTTGAGATTTATTAAGAAGTTTACTTTAATTAAGACGCTTTCATTTAAAACTACTTTGAGACTGTAATTATTGAATTTATCAATGTATTAAATGCTGTAATTTAAATGGGAAAATATTGATTTACTCCTATGATTTTAAACTGATTATATGTTATTGTAAACAAAAAAACCGAAGAATAATCTACGGTTTTTTTATCTCTGGTTAATAACACATTTTTCTAATGCATTGATGTGTATTTTGATAGTTGGTCTCTGTTTTTTATAGTAAAGACTTTCTAATATTGTTGTTATTTATAAGACAAATCTACGCTCAAAATATCGTAATTAATGAGACATTCGACCATAACATATTTGATATAGTCGAAAGGTGAAAAAGTATCGACAAACTATTTTATAGTCTGACAATTAGAAAGTAATACAGCTATCTAATGTAAAAATTAGGCTACTATAAATTCAATTAAAAATCTTTGTAAAACAAAAAAACCGAAGAATTATCTTCGGTTTTTTATCCCAAATTAATAACAGCATTTTCCTAATCTATTATGCATTTCTTGCTGTAAACCTTATTGGAACTTGTTGTAATTACAAACATATAAATCCCTTTTGGTACACTTGTATTTTTAAATTTAATTTCATTCGAATTAACAACTTTATAATTCTTATCATGAACAATTCTACCTGTTACATCGATTAATTGAACTCTTGAATCAGAAATATTTTCGCTAAGAACAATAGTGGTTTCATTTGAAAACGGGTTAGGGTAATTATAAATTTCATTAGTTTTTGAGGTTTCAAAATCTATAGTACTTAAAGTAGTAGTAGACCCTAATTTCAAATTAGATACTTGTAATGAAAAAGGTTGAAATTGAAAATAATCTCCTTTTACTGAGAAAACAAAACCTTTAATTTTTTCACCATTGTATATTGCTCCATTTGGACTTGTAAAATCTAGGAAAGAAATAGCAACATCAACCATATTCACATTAGCAGGAATATTAAAACGTAATCTATTATTCCAATCTGTTGTGTTTTCTGTTACCAATATTACTTCAGTTGGCAATGAATTTTGAATTGAAAAGTGAGTTCCTTCATAGGCACTTGCGTCAAATAACAATTCTCCTGGCAATATATTTCTAAATAGATTAGCTGTTCCTTTTACTTGACCTGTTACTGAAGCATTTCTTTCAATAGTATAGATTTCTGATTGAACTGTTACTACTGGATTTGTTAATTGGAATGAGCTTATTATTGTTTCAGAAGTATTATAATCCATTCCCCAAGGACCATCTGCTAAATATAGGGTATCTTGTTGAGGAGAATTATTACCTGTAATTGAAAATCCAATATCAAATAGATTTCCAGTAACCAATTCAATTTCGCTTTCATAAGCAGTAGAAATAAATTCATTTAAAGTTAGGTTTACTTCTGTAGTAAGTTCAGTTTCTTTACTATTTCCGTTTAATTGTACTTCATTTGCACCTGATTTGTTTATTAAAGTCAATTTAACTTTACCATCTTTGTAACTTCCTTTTTTTACAAAAACTGTTGGAATTCTATTACTTACTACATTTTGAATTAAAACACTTTGTTGGTTATAAGTATCAATTATATAATTAGCAATATTCGAAACTTGTCCCATTGTAGCACCCCAAATTTGAAAATTTTTATAATTCCCGATTGGATATTGTCCAATGTTCCAATAACTATGCATTTTATTTTCAGTAGCTAATTCTTCTATTGAAAAGTGTAATGCAAATTCTACTTCTCCATTGGCTCGTCTTATTTTTGATAGGATTATTTCATATCCTTTTAAATTTATAGTTCTAATATCTTCTAGTGTTGAACCATTTAACCTATCACATATTACTTTTGAGTGATTGTAAATCCCTCCTGTCGTCTTCGTTCCAAGTACTGCTGCTACTCTATTTGTACCTTCATAATAGTCTACTGAAAACACTTCCTCAGCGTTTGTTATCTGAATAAGATCTGTAGGACTAGAAACAAATACTGTTTCTGTACCAAACATTCCTGTACTTGGAAAAAGAGTGTTTAAATTAATAACACCAGTTCTATTTTGATAACTTGAAGAGGAATCTACTTTAAAAGGAATTTGAAGTTGTTTCCTATTTGCAAACGTTTGTTCTTTAACCCTTTTAAAATTTCTTTTTGCAATTAAAGTAGCTAAACTTCCTTCACTTTCTAATCCTCCATCATTTGCAGAAGTAATATCAGTTCTGCTACTTACATCGGCTACATTAACAGTTCTTAAAGCTGTATAAGGGTTCGCTGTGACATAAAATATGGCGTCGTTAAAATCATTGTCACAACCAGCATTATCTCTTCTAATATCTTCAAACCCTAAAATAATTCTTTCATTATCTGGATCATTTAGCAATACATTGTGATTTCTTAAATTAGGATCTGATTCCGGATTAAAACTTGGATTAGAAAACAACCTCCATAAACCATTTGTTACTTGAGATCCATTCCATCCGTTTGCTAAAAGCACCCAACCAATTCCAGTTCCTGCTGGGAAAGTTCCTATTTTTACTTTATTTCCTGTTACTAAACTTCCTCCACTTCCTGCCGCAGATACATTTGGAAAAACAATAGTAATATCAGCTGTTGTTGGAGCTGTTAAAGGTGGATTATTTAAATCATATGTATAAAATCCTAATACATTTTTGTAACCAGCTCCTTCACTTACGAAAGTTACCCAAACATCGGCAAGACTATCAATAACTAAATCTGTATCATAACCTGACGAAATGTATTGTGGATTATAAACAGGAACTGGGTAATTTTCTGGCAAAGAATTACTTACCAAATCTAATGTTGCTTGACTAATAGTATCACTAGTTGCAAAATATAAAGGAGTTCCATCAGAAGTATAAGAACCCAAGAATTGAAAATTTTGTGCAATTACTGATGATGAAATAGCTATTAACAGTATAAGTACTATTTTTTTCATAATATTTTTATTTAGTATTATGAAGCAAATTTATTACAGTATTTTCTCTAAAATAAATTAATTCGTTTGTACAAAATTTAGTATAGTTGAGTTGTATAAAAGTTTAGACGAATGGATTACAATAAATTCAATCTTTTCATTAATTCTGGTCTATTTGCTCTGCTTACAGGAATGACTTCTTTTCCTATTAAAACGCTATTATCCTCTATATCAATTATTTTTTTGGTATTAATGATGTAAGAGCGATGTACTTTTAAGAATAAATCATTAGGCAATTTATCTTCTATTTTTTTTAGAGTAGAATGAACGATATAATTTTTAGTATCCGTTTTTACATGAATATAATCGCCTTTTGCTTCTACAACAGTAACAGAATTAAATTCTATTTTAATTAATCTTCTGTCGATATTTACGTAAAATTCATTAGCATTATCTTCTGTAGACGTTTTTTCTGTTGTTAATTTTGATGAGCTAATTTGAGCCGTATTTGCTTTTTGAATAGCTTTTTGAAATCGTTCTTCTGTTATTGGTTTAACCAGATAATCCACAATACAATCATATTCAAAAGCTTCTATTGCAAAATTTTTATCAGACGTAACTAAAACAATTTTAGGTGGATTTTTAATAGTTTGAATAAAATCAAAACCCGTGAAATCAGGCATGTGAATGTCTAAAAATATTAAATCTACTTCGTTTTGATTTAAAAATTTTATGGCTTGCATTGCATTCGAAAAATCCTGAACTAAATGTAGTTCCTTATGGTTAGCAATCATTTGAGCAATAATTGCTCTTGCCATTTCTTCGTCATCTATAATAATGCAATTCATGTCGTAAATGTTTTATAGTGCTTCTACAAATTTATGCATTGCTTTTAAAATTGCTTCAAAATCGTTTTGCAACTGTGTAGAATTATTTTTTAAATTTTCTTCAAATGTTTCAGCAAGATAATAACTTTTTTCAAGACCAAGAATAGATACTTTATGTTTTAATTTGTGAACACTATCTGCAGCCAATAAAAAATTGCTATTTTGTATTTGACTTTGATACATTTCAATTTCTTCTGGCAGTTCTCTTTTAAGTATGCCAATCATTTTTTGTTTAAATTCGAGATTATCTCCTGATAATTCATCTATGTATGTAGTATTAGGTTGTTCCATCATATTTTAAAATTGTAAAGAAAAAAGTGGTTCCTATTCCTTCTTGACTTTCTAACCAAATTTCTCCGTTATAATAATTAACTATTTTTTTTACTATTGAAAGTCCTATTCCAGAAGAGGAAGTATTGCTTTCTAATTTAGTAAATACTTTAAAAATCCTGTCAAAATAAGTATCCGAAATTCCTATTCCATTATCTTTCACAAAGAATTCAAAATAGTTTTCTTTTTCAGTGGCACCAATTTCAATGATTCCTTTTTCTTTGTGATTATATTTAATTGCATTTTGAATAAGATTTTGAAATACTTGTTTAAAACGCCAAGCATTTCCATAGATTTTAGGCAAATCATCTTGAGTTTTTATGTTTATATTTTTTGGTACGAATAAAGTCCTTAAAACCTCATCTATAATTAAATTTATATTTAAAAGACGATCTTCTGATTCTAATTTATCTATAGTAGAGTAATCCAAAATACCTTTAATAAGCAAATCCATTTTTTCTACATTTGACAAAACCATAGTTAAAGAGTTTAAACAACTTTCACCCATTCCATCTTTATTATCTTCAATCACCCAATTCACTAATGTATCAATATTTCGTAAAGGCGCTTTTAAATCATGAGAAACTACATGTGCATATTCTTCTAAATCGTTGTTTTTTTTCTCTATTATACTTAATTTATTTTCTATAGTTATTGTTCTACTTCTAACTTGTTCTTTTAATTTTTGTTTGTATTTAATTTGTTCTTTTCTATAAGTTATGAAAGCATTTTGTATAACAAACGAAAAAGAAATTATCACAATAAGCGCTAAAAAAATACTCGTTCTTGTTTCTATAGTATAAGGAAAAACATAGAACATGATAGCATAGTATAAGAAATAACTACAAGAATAAATAATTAATTGTTTGTGTCTATTTATTAACAATATACCACCAAAGATTGTTATAAACGACGCTAATAAATAGTCAATATGAAAATTAGTTTCAAAAGCTTGATAAGAATTATAAAACCCAAAGACAAATAAGGGAATCATAATAAAATCGCTACCTTTTTTTTGAACATAAGGTTTTTTATAATTAATAAATAAATAAATTGAAACTAGTGGAAATAAAAAGAGAAATATCCATGGAAATAGTTTTTTAATTTCTACATCAGGATACATATAAGAAATAATATAAGCATATATAAATTGAGATGGTCCCATTAAAAGGAGCATTTTTATATAAAGTCTTGTTTCAATATCTATTTTATTATACCTTTTTAGTAACATTTTTTATTTTCTTGGTAACGTAAAAAAGAAAGTGGTTCCTATATTTTCTTGACTTTCTAACCAAATTTCTCCGTTGTAATAATTAACAATTTTTTTTACTATTGAAAGTCCTATTCCAGAAGAAGATGTATTGCTTTCTAATTTAGTAAATACTTTAAAAATCCGTTCAAAATAAGCATCTGAAATTCCTATTCCGTTATCTTTCACAAAGAATTCAAAATAGTTTTCTTTTTCAGTGGCACCAATTTCAATGATTCCTTTTTCTTTGTGATTATACTTAATTGCATTTTGAATAAGATTTTGAAATACTTGTTTAAAACGCCAAGCATTTCCATAGATTTTAGGCAAATCATCTTGAGTTTTTATGTTTATATTTTTTGGCACCGATAAAGTCCTTAAAACCTCATCTATAATTAAATTTATATTTAAAATACGATCTTCTGATTCTAATTTATCGATTGTGGAATAATCCAAGATTCCTTTGATTAACAAATCCATTTTTTCCACATTTGTCAAAACCATAGTTAAAGAGTTTAAACAACTTTCACCCATTCCATCTTTATTATCTTCAATCACCCAATTCACTAATGTATCAATATTTCGTAAAGGCGCTTTTAAATCATGAGAAACTACATGTGCATATTCATTTAATTCTTCATTTTGAGCTTCCAAATCTTTCAACAATTGCTCTCTTTGGTTATTTATGGCTACTATTTCCAAAGCTTGTTTTTTTAAATATTCGCTTTGGTTAAATTCCTTTTCATCTGCTAATTTACTAGCATCTAAATTCATAGAGTTTAGAATGGAAGATAAATTTTGATTCACTTCTTTTAAATTATTAGCTTCTTCTCTTAATTTTTTATTAGCCTCGAAAAGTTCATCCGAACTAATTTTCATAGCGCGTTGAGACATACTTAATTGATCTTCATAATTATTATAAGAGTCATTAACTGCTTGTAAAAAATGTTTTAAATCTTTTAAATGCTCTGGTTCTATTAATTTGGTTATCTGTCTTTTTAATAATGGATTCATTATTCACTAATAAGGGTTAATGTCATGGTTTGATTGTGTAAGTCACAAAAAGTATTTCCTGAAAATGGTGCCATTTCTCCATAAGAGTAAAAACCAGTTATGGCTGTATTTTCTCCTACTACTTCTTGTACTCTTTCAATTTCTTCTTCTACTCGTTGATTCATTACTAATTTTCTACCAACGCAACTTACTAAAAGTGCCAATTCAGGTTTTGTTTTTCTATCCTTCATTGCTAATTTTGCAGCTTCACTTGCCCCTTCTGCAATAGCATCGACTGAAGCCATCATTAATTGTACTTTAGAATTCTCAGGTACATCACCAGCTAATGTCATAGATTGGTTTTCATTATCAATACCCAAAATAGTTCTAACTACTGGTTCGGTTTTTCCTTCTGGAGTAACATTTAAAGGATAAAGTAAGGAAGCTTGCGGTAATTGATTGGCTTTTTCTCCTAAATATTTTTTATACAAATCTAATGCTGGTTGACCATCAATTTCATATAAAACATTAGCGTTAGATTTCGTTATAATTCTTTCAGGACCAAATGTTGACCAACCTCCAAAACTGGCAAAAGTAATTTCTAATGTTTCTCCATAAAAACCTATTAAAACCACTTCTCCTTCTTTAGGATTTTCTTTATATGAAGCTAGTGTTTTTTCAAATTTAGCATCATCTCCACACATTCCACCAGAAATAGGAATTGCATTTTGAATGTTTTTTTCTAGACCATCAATTAAAGAGCTACCGTTCACAAAACTGCCTTCTGAAAGAACAAATAAGTGTTTTAAATTCTCTTTGGGAATACCATTATATAAGGATTCTCCTAATTTTTTCGCATCTTTATTATGATCTAAAATATTTTGAGTTCTAATTTCAAATGAACTTCTTTCAAATTCTATTGCTGTAACCACAATAGAATCATCAAAAACAGTATTCTCTATTATTTCACCTGATGTAGAACCAAAAACAATATGTTCGTAAGGGAATTCTTCTCTAATATCAGCAATTATTTCACTCTTTTCTAATAACATTCGGTTTCCGAAAACTAAAACTAATGGGTTATTTAGCGTTTTCTTATCCTGAAAATAGTTCCAGTTACTGTCTTTTAATTTATAAGCCTGAATTGTTTTCATTATTTATTCGTTTTTGGAAGTTTTATAAAAAATGTAGTTCCTTGTTTCATCTCACTTTCAACCCATATCTCTCCATTATAATTATCAATTATTCTTTTTACTATTGATAATCCAATACCTGTTGATTGCTCGTGTTGTGTAAAAGATTGAAAAATTTTAAATATTTTTTCTTGATTTTCTTTTGCTATTCCTGGTCCGTTATCTTTTATTGAAAAAACATAATAATCCTTTTCTTCAAAAGAGCCTACTTCAACTAGGCCTTCTGGTTTATCTATATAATAAACGGCATTGCTAATAATATTTTGAAAAAGTTGTTGCATTCTAAATTTATCTGCAATTATAACAGGTAGTTTATCAGAAACAACAACTTTAATGTTTTCTGGAATATGGATGATGTTTATACAATTTTCAACTACTTCATTTATGTTAATTTTTTCATCTATTTTATCTTCTGAATCTACTTTAGAATACGTTAAAATCCCGTGAATTAGATGATCCATTTTTTCGACTTTACTCTCAATCATAGAAAGATATTGTGAAGTTTGTTCACTAAATTCTTTCTCGTTATCTTCTTTTATCCAAGTAATCAGTGAATGAATACTTCTAAGTGGTGACTTTAAATCGTGGGAAACCACTTGAGCATATTCACTGAGCTGTTCATTTTGTTTTTCTAATTTTTTAAGCAACTGTTCTTTTTGAAGTTCTAGGTTTTTTTGATCTGTTATATCTAAATGAATTCCTATTGAACCCGTAACCTCTCCATTTAGATTATAATTTGGTGCACCACTTATTAACCAATGTTTAATATCACCTTCTTTAGTTTTTGAAGTGATTTCATAAGAATCTGAAACTCCTTTAGTCCTAATAGTATTTTTATTTTTAATAACTTGTTTAGCCTCAGAAGTTAGAACTAGATCTGAAGCTCTATTTCCTAACAGCTCTAACAAAGAGTAACCACTCATTTCACAGAATGATTGATTAGCAAATAAAACGACATCGTTTTTATCTACTTCAAGTAAACCCATGTTCATATTGGCTATAATATTACTGTACTTTTGTCTTTCTGCTTCTAGACTTTCTTTGTAGCGTTTTTTAATAGTAATATCTTCATAACTCCATAAATGACCTGCATATTTCCCTTCTTTATAAATGGGTAAAAAGCTCCTTTCAAAAATTCTACCGTCTACTAATTCAATTTCTTCTGCAATTACTTTTTCTCTATCTTTTAAAATTTCATCAATTCTTTCTAAAAAATAATCTGAATTTTTAAAAAAATGTTTGGTGTTTTGAGCAGCCATTTCGCAATCAACTCCTTTCATTAAATCTGGCTCTTGCTCTATTCCAAACATGTTACAAAACTTTTTATTCACGATTACTATTTTTCGATTTTCATCTTCTAATAATATACCCGATTGCAAATTTTCAATTAAAGAAGTAAGTCTGTTTTCTGATTCTATTAATTGTTGATTAAATTCTTTTTCTAATGTAATATCTTCTTCAATAGCAAAGAATTTAAACACTTCCCCATTTTTATTATGAAGTGCTTGTCCCTGTATACGAACCCAATATTTTTTCTTTTTTTTGCTATAATTGATGATTTCGCAATTAAAAGGAAGTCCTTTTTTTATTTGATTGGCTAAATAAATAATAGTCTCCTTATCTGTATCAGGTCCTTGAAGAAGCTGTCCCGGTTTTTTATCTAATAATTCTTCTATGGGAAAACCAGACATTTCAATAAAACTATCGTTAACCCATTCTATTTTTCCCTCTTTATCACAAATAATCACTGAATTTATATTTTTTTTAGCAATTGACGACAAAATACTTAATTGCTCTTCTTTTTCCTTTTCATCATCACTATTTTCTACAATTGCGAAATATTGAATCAATTTATTATTTTTGTCATAAACAGGTTGTCCTTTAATTTTAGCCCAGAATGGCTTCCCTTCTTTATGTGCATGATAACCTTCTACATTAAATAACTCTCCTTTATAGAACGCAGAAACCATTTTATTTAACTCTTCTGGAGTAGACAAATGACATCTTCCAATATCTATAGGTGTCTTTCCTATAATTTCTTCAGATGAAAAACCGGTTAATTCGGAATAGGATTGGTTACACCAAAATATTTTTCCTAATGGATCTGTAAAAACCACTCCATTTTTATTGGCACTAGCTACCAGAGAAATTTTATTTAATTCTTCTTTATCTTTTTTTAATTCCTCCTTTTGTTTATTGATAAGTATAAAATATTCATTTAATTCTTTTGTTGTAATTTCTTGATTATTTAATATGCTCAATAATTCAAGTAAAGGATCGCTGATTGAAAAATCGCTAACAACCAAATTCTTACCCGTAATTTGATCCATAGTAACAAACCAAGGAGTACCTAAAAAAAGAATGGAGTCATCAAAAAACTGAAACTGTCCTCTTAAGACAAGTTTGTCTTTAGAATAGTCGAGAACAATAAGTTGATCTACAAATTGCTCTTTATTTTCAAAAGTAAATGGTACTGCATTAGATTTTCGTATGGAAAAACTATCATTAAAATTTGAATTAATATCTAAATCTTTACATACTTTTCTTACACTTTTACCAAGACTAGTAATCTTTAGTTTTTTATCAAGTAGTATAAAAAAGGGGTACAATTTATTGAAACTATCTTCATCAAAATTAAATTCTACTCTACCCATATTTTACTAAGTTATTTTTGAAATCTGGTTTGAAACATCTTTTAATTTGGTTAGCAATAAATTAATTTCAACTGAAGTATTATAAATCTATTAGTCCCTAATATAACACTTATTAAATCCTGTTTTAAATGTCCATTATGGTACTTTAAAGTGAGGTAAAATGTTCTTACTTTAAATTAAGTAGTTGTTAATTTTGGATAACATCTCCTTTAGAAGGCAAGTAAATTTAATAAAAAATATTTTAAGTATTTCCTTTCTAGCTTAATAATCTTAATATTACGATAGGAAACTATTTTGACAAAAGTTAAATAAAACTCTATCAAAATTTGTCTGCTTTAAAATTCCATAAATATTACTGTGAGATTAACTCTGTACAACTCCAATATTCCAACATTTTCTTTACTCTATCTACATAATCTTCATACTTTAAGGGTTTTAAAACGTACCCAGCAATGCCTATTTTATAGCATTCAAGCATATCTTTATGATTACTTGAAGTAGTTAAAATAATTGATGGTATATATTTTAGAATTTCATCACTTTTTAAAATAGTAAGAAATTCTATACCATTTAATTTTGGCATATTTAAATCTAAAATGATAATGTCTGGAATAATTTCTTTAGTTTTAAGAATATCTAAAGCTTCTTCGCCATTATTAGCTTCAATAATTTTATGATTAAAATTTAAAGTTCTCATAACTCTATTGAACTTCATCACTTCAATTGCATCGTCTTCAATTAAAAGTATGTTTAAAGATTTTGTCATGTTTTCATTTTATTTTTTGTTATAAAAGGCAACTACTCAAACACAAAATTAAATCTTAATAAATCATTGATGTTTATAATTCGATTGTTCTTATTTAAGTGTCGATGAATGGAAAAAAAGTATAGACGAATTGTATTAACAAAAAAAGCCTGTAAAATATAATTACAGGCTTTTTATATTATAAAGAAATTTATTTTTTTACATATATTTTAAAATTGCTGCCTTTAATTTATCATATTCTCCTTGAAGAATTAATCCATTATCTAACAATCGCTTATAATTTTGAAGTTTTTCAAATAATTCTTCTTGAGATAAATCGCTTAGATTACTTTCAGTATTTTTCTCTTCAATGGACTTTGGTTCTTCAAAAGAAGTATTATTGGTATTTACTGAAATGATTTCTGCAAAATCAAACACTTCTTCTGTTAGAATTTCTTCTATAATTGTTTCATCAGTATAATCTTCAGCTAAAAAACTTGGCTTATCAATAGATTCTTCATCCTTAAAAGCAGTAGAACTTGTTTGAATTGTAATATTATTTTCAGAATGTTTTAATTTGTCCAATTGCTCTTTAGAAAAAGTATATAATTTTCGAGCTTGGTTTTTAGGCAAAAAATCAACTGTTTGTGTTAATTCCGTTTTGGTAGTAAAAGTAAAATCAGCTCCGAGTATACCTTCTTTTACAAAAGCACCTTCAATATTATCCCAATCGTAATCGATAAACTCCATGGAAAGTCCTAAATTTTTTGGCTTACAAATAATAATTCTTTTATTCGTAACCACTATGCTATCTGGAAAAATAGTTAATGCAGGCTTTTTCTGAACGGCAATATATCCTATTTCTTCATTAGACATGATTAAATTTTCTAGCTTTGAAGTGATTTTTTCAATAGCTTTAGGATCTTGATCTTCGTTTAAAATCTTTTTTAAGTTATCTAACATGAAATTTGAATTTTATTACATTAACAAATGTAATGGCTAATTTTCATAATTTTCAATTTCTTGTTTTATTTTTTTTGGTAAACTAGCAAAAACCAATTCATAGGAATGTGTTATAAAGTGAGTTACTTTTTTATCTGGTAATGAATTATTTAAGAGTATTGTATTCCAATGCTTTTTACTCATATGAAAACCAGGAATGATATCTTCATATTGTTCTCTAAGTTGAATGGCTATCTCAGGATCGCATTTTAAGTTAAGAGACGAACTTCCTGCTTCCCATTTTTTTAAAGAGGTCAAACAAAACATTTTCCCTCCTACTTTAAAGACTAAAGTGTCTTCATCGAAAGGAAAATGCTCAGTAACACCTTTTTTTGAAAGGCAATATTCGTAAAGTTGTTGAATATTCATTGTATAATAAAAAGTCTAATATACAAAAAAGTGTTTACTTAAGATTTATACTCTAGGTAAATCATTTTCATCTTTTAAAGGTAAGTTTGAAGAACCCATTAAGTAACTGTCTACATGATAAGCCGCTTGACGTCCTTCTGAAATAGCCCAAACGATTAATGATTGTCCTCTACGCATATCCCCAGCAGAAAAAATTCCTTTTACATTAGTAGCATAATCTTTAGTAGAAGCTTTAATATTGGTTCTAAAATCCATTTCCACACCAAATTGTTCTGCTAATGTTTTTTCAGCACCTACAAATCCTAATGCTAGTAAAACCAAATCACAATCCCATTCTTTTTCAGTATTGGGCACTTCTATTAATTGAGGACGCTCACCTTCTTTAAAAATCCATTCAACCTCAACTGTTTTTAACCCTATTACGTTTCCGTTTTTATCTCCAAGAAACTCTTTAGTAGAAATACTAAAAAACCGTTCTACTCCTTCTTGATGAGAAGAAGTGGTTTTTAATTTCATGGGCCAATAAGGCCAAGGCTGGCTGGCTGGTCGACCTTCTGTTGGTTTACTTAAAATTTCAAAATTAGCAACTGAAATTGCTCCATGTCGATTACTGGTTCCAATGCAATCTGAACCTGTGTCTCCACCGCCAATTACGATTACTTTTTTATTTTCAGCCGATATAATTTCCTCAAATTTTGCTAATCCATCGACATATTGATTATTGCCTTTTAAAAAATCCATTGCTTGATGGATTCCTTTTAAATGAATGCCTTTTACTGGCATACTTCTTCTTTCAGTGGCACCACCGCATAGAAGGACTGCATCAAAATCTGCTTTTATGGTTTCTACACTTATATTTTGCCCTACATGTGCATTGGTTTCAAAAATAATCCCTTCTTCTTTTAAAATTTGAATACGTCTATCGATAATTTGTTTTTCTAATTTAAAATCAGGAATTCCATAACGTAATAAACCTCCTACTTTTGAATCTCTTTCAAAAACAGTTACAAAATGACCAGCTCTATTTAATTGTTGGGCTGCAGCTAATCCTGATGGTCCAGAACCAATTATGGCTATTCGTTTATTTGTTCTATTTTGAGGAGGATGTGCAGTAATCCAACCTTCTTTAAAGGCAGTCTCAACTATATTTTTTTCAATATTTTCAATTGTGACTGGATCTTCATTAATTCCTAAAACACAAGCCTCTTCACAAGGAGCTGGACATAATCTTCCAGTAAATTCTGGAAAATTGTTAGTTGAATGTAATATCTGAGCAGCTTCTTTCCATCTTCCTTTATACACTTTATCGTTAAAATCAGGAATCAAATTGCCTAATGGACAACCACTGTGGCAAAATGGAATACCACAATCCATACATCTCGCTCCTTGATTCTTCAATTTGCTTTCCTCTAAAGGAATAGTAAATTCATTATAATTTTTTAGTCTTTTTTCAACTTTAAGGTAACTTTCGTTTACTCGTTCATATTCTAAAAATCCTGTTGGTTTTCCCATAATATTATTGTTTTACCAGATTTTCTTGTTCAATTCTCAATAAGGCTTGTTTGTATTCTTCAGGAAGTACTTTTATAAATTCATTTAGCTGTGTTTCCCAATTTTCTAAAATCCTTTGTGCTAAAGGGCTCATTGTTGCGTTGTAATGATTTTCAATAAATTGTTTTAACTCTGCTATATCCTCTTCCAAAATCACAGGGTCTAAATTCAGTCCTTCTGTATTACACTGTTTTTCAAAAGTATTATTTACATCATATACGTAAGCAATTCCACCACTCATTCCTGCTCCGAAATTGCGTCCAACTTCTCCTAAAACCACAGCTCTACCACCTGTCATATATTCACAACCGTGATCCCCTATTCCTTCAACTACTGCACTTGCTCCAGAATTTCTCACACAAAAACGTTCACCTGCTTTTCCGTTTATATACACTTCTCCTGAAGTTGCTCCGTACAAAGCTACATTACCAATAATAATATTTTCTTCAGGAACAATAGTAGCTTCTTCAGGAACTTTTACAATTAATTTAGCTCCAGACAAGCCTTTTCCCAAATAATCATTTGAATTTCCATTGATTACCAATGTCAATCCTTTAGTAGCAAAAGCACCAAAACTTTGACCAGCCGAGCCTGTAAAATTAATTTTCAAAGTGTTTTCAGGTAATCCTTGAGAACCATAAATTTTAGAAATTTCATTACTTAAAACAGCACCAAATGCTCGGTCTCTATTGGTGATTTTAGATTCTAAAACCGTTTTTTCCTTTCTAAATAAAGCAGGATGAGCTTGACGAATAATTTTAAAATCCAAAGATTTTTCTAAATGATGGTCTTGAGATTCAGTATTGTATAATTTTGTTCCTTCAGGCACTTCTATTTTATGAAGGATAGGAGATAAATCTAGTCCTAATGCTTTATAATGCTTGATAGTTTTGTTGCGATTTAATTTATGAACTTGTCCTACCATTTCATTCACTGATCGAAAGCCTAATTGAGCCATAATTTCTCTCAACTCTTGGGCTACGAAATACATAAAATTTACCACGTGTTCTGGTTTTCCTTGGAATTTTTTTCTCAATTCAGGATTTTGAGTAGCAATTCCAACTGGACACGTATTTAAATGACAAACACGCATCATAATACACCCAGAAGCTACTAAAGGAGCCGTTGCGAAACCAAATTCTTCAGCACCCAATAAACAAGCGACTGCAACATCTCTTCCGGTTTTAAGTTGGCCATCACATTCTAAAACGACTCGATTTCTTAAATTATTCATGACTAAAGTTTGTTGAGCTTCAGCCAAACCCAATTCCCAAGGCAATCCAGCATGTTTTAGAGAAGTTAATGGTGATGCTCCTGTTCCCCCATCATGTCCAGAAATTAAGATTACATCTCCTTTTGCTTTAGCCACTCCAGCAGCAACCGTTCCGATGCCTACCTCAGAAACTAACTTCACATTAATTCTAGCTTCTCTATTTGCCGATTTTAAATCATAAATTAATTGGGACAAATCTTCAATAGAATAAATATCATGATGTGGTGGTGGTGATATTAAACCCACATAAGGAGTTGAATTTCTAGTTTTAGCAATATCAGGATTTACTTTCGGTCCAGGTAATTGACCACCTTCACCTGGTTTTGCTCCTTGAGCCATTTTTATTTGTATCTCAGAAGCGTTCGTAAGATAATTTGAAGTAACCCCAAATCTTCCAGAAGCGACCTGTTTAATTGCTGAGTTTTTCCAATCTCCATCTGAATCTTTATAAAAACGTTCTTCGTCTTCTCCACCTTCACCAGAATTACTTTTACCTCCAATTCTATTCATTGCGATAGCTAAGTTCTCATGTGCTTCTTTACTTATAGAACCATAAGACATCGCACCTGTTTTAAATCGCTTCACAATTTCTGTCCATGGTTCAACCTCATCTAAGGGAATAGGATCATAATTTGTAAATTCGAATAATCCTCTTATAGTCATTAATCGTTGCGATTGTTCATTTATAATTTCAGAATATTCTTTAAAAGTACTGTGTTTATTACTCCGAACAGATTCTTGTAATTTAGCTACTGATAATGGGTTGAAAGCGTGTTTTTCTCCATTTCTTCTCCATTTATAATCTCCTCCAAATTCTAATCCTAAGTCGGCATCAATGCCATTTTTCTCGTATGCTTTTTTATGCCTTTTTGAAATTTCACTTTCAATTTCTTTTAAGCCTATACCTTGTATTCTAGTGATCGTATTTGGAAAATATTCTTCAACGACTTTGGTATTTAAACCTATACATTCGAAAAGTTGGGCTCCTCGATAAGAATTTAGTGTTGATATCCCAATTTTATTCATCACCTTTAGAATACCCATTCCAATAGCCTTATTATAATTCAGAATTGCTTGTAAATAATCTAAATTTTCAATTTCTTTATTTTCAACTTGTTTGTAAACAATTTCATTTACTATATAGGGATTAATTGCACTTGCTCCATAGCCAAAAAGTAAAGCAAAATGATGTACTTCCCTTGGTTCAGCCGATTCAATTATAATACTGACTTTTGCTCGTTTACCAATTTTATATAATTCATGATTCACATAAGAACAGGCTAATAATGCTGGAATTGGAGCCAATTTATTATTTACACCTCTATCTGATAAAATAATGATATTTCCACCTTCATCTATTGCTTTAGAAGCAGTTTCAACCAAACTCAAAAGAACTCTTTCTAATTCATTCAATCCTTTATTGACTTCATATAATATTGAAATTGTAGTCACTACAAAGTCTGGATTATTAGTATAATTTTTAATCTTATCTAAATCATGCTTTGAAATAACCGGATTTTGAATTTTTAATTTTCTACATTGGTCTTCATTGATTTTGAAAATATTGGTATCACTTCCTAGCGTTAAACTAATATCCGTGATTAATTTTTCTCGAATTCCATCCAAAGGCGGATTCGTAACCTGAGCAAATAATTGTTTGAAATAATTATAAATCAACTGAGGTTTTAAAGACAAAACTGCTATAGGAGCATCATTCCCCATGGAGCCAATAGGTTCCTTTCCTGATTGTGCCATTGGAAGAATAATTGTTTTTAAGTCTTCTTCTGTATAGCCAAAAAGAATTTGTCTTTTTTCAAGCTGTTCTTCTTTATGTTTAATTGGTCCTTTTTTGGCAGGAATATCTTTCAAGTGAACCAAATTTTTATCCAACCATTTTTTATAAGGATGTTTCGATACAATTTTCTCTTTGATTTCTTCATCATTTATAATTCTTCCTTGGTTCATGTTTACCAAAAACATTTTACCAGGTTCTAATCGTCCATGACGTTCAATATTTTTTGGATCAATCTCAATAACACCAGTTTCAGAAGACATAATTACATATCCATCTTTGGTAACAGTATATCTAGAAGGTCTTAAACCGTTTCTATCCAAAACAGCTCCTATATAATTCCCATCCGTAAAAGGAATAGATGCAGGACCGTCCCACGGTTCCATAATACAAGAGTTGTATTCATAAAATGCTTTTTTAGCTTCCGACATATTTGGATTCTTTTCCCAAGCTTCAGGAACGAGCATCATCATTACTTCTGGTAAAGAACGACCTGTCATTAGTAATAATTCCACAACCATATCCATTTGCGCAGAATCTGATTTTCCTGGTAGAATTATTGGAAATAAACTTTTAATATCTTCGCCAAACCATTCGCTTTCCATTAATTCCTGTCTCGATAAAGTCCTTGATACATTTCCTCTTAAGGTATTGATTTCTCCATTATGACACATGTACCTAAAAGGTTGTGCCAAATCCCAAGTAGGAAAAGTATTCGTAGAAAACCTTTGATGTACAAGAGCTAAACGAGTAACTAATGAAGGATCTTGTAAATCTTTATAATATAATTTAATATCTTCAGGAATTAATAAACCTTTGAAAATAATCGTTTTTGTAGATAGACTTGGCAAATAAAATCGTTTACTTTCAGATAATTTAGAATTATTTATGTCATGTTCTGCTTGTTTTCTTGCAGTAAATAATTTTAAATTAAAAGTAAAGTCGTCTTGTTTCTTATCTTGTTTACCAATAAAAATTTGCTTTATAAAAGGTTCTGTTTCTGCCGCTATTCTTCCTATAACAGAAGTGTTAACAGGAACTTCTCTCCAACCTAAAATTGTTAAACCTTGTTTTTCTATATAATATTCTAATCTTTGAATACAATAATTTCTTTGATTCTCTTTTTTGGGTAAAAAAACATTACTAACAGCATATTCTCCTTCTTTGGGTAATGCAAAATTACAGTTCTTTATAAAAAAATCGTGTGGAATATCTATCAAAATACCTGCTCCATCCCCTGTTTTTCCATCAGCACTTACAGCACCTCTATGCTCCAATTTTTCAAGAATTTCAAGAGCTTTATGAATAATATCATTCGATTTATTTCCCTTTAAACTACATATAAAACCAGCACCACAATTATCGTGTTCAAATTCTGGCAAATAGAGTCCTTGTTTTTTTAGCATTGTTGTCATTTTTTTTAGATTTTTTTACCCCACATCACACTAAGTTATAATTAAGAATTTTAATAATAAAATATCGGAATCATTATTATGAGATTCAAAATATTTGAATTAAAAAAAATCAAATTAATAATTTATATGCTTTGTTTTAAGAAATCAATAATGATATAAAGTCATAAAAAATGATTTTTACATGAACAATACTCATTTTTTAAACAAAAAACATAAATAATTATTATTTAAAAACGCATTTTAACAAATAATATTTAAAAAAAGGATTGTTAAAAACATAAAAAACATAAAAAATAAAAAGATACCCATATTTTTTTATGGTATAAAATAAAAAAAACATAAAAATAATAAATAATACCCTATTTTTTAATAGGTATATACTGTTTTTAAATAAATTTACTCGACTAACTATAAAAACTAAAATCATGAAAAAACTTTTTACTATTAGCCTTGCATTACTTACATCCTGTTTTTATGCTCAAGAAGAAGATTTAGAATTGAAAGAAAAAAAATTTACATTTAATGGAAGTGTAGATGTTTATTACAGAACAAATATAACAGGTCCAAATGACAACATAGGAACTGAAGCAGATCCGCTTTATTTAGCCCCTGGATCTTCCTTTGCAAATCTACCAGGTTTTGCTTTAGGCATGGCTAATGTAATAGCTTCTTATGAAGGTGAAAAAGTAGGTTTTGTAGCCGATTTAGTATTTGGACCAAGAGGTACTGATGCAGTTTTTGCTTCCCCAATGTATTCTTCAACTGGTAATATTGTTAACCAATTATATGCTTATTGGAATGTAAGTAAAAAAGTCAAACTTACTATGGGTAATTTCAATACTTTTTTAGGATATGAAGTGATTTCCCCAACGGCAAATTTCAACTACAGCACCTCATACTTATTCTCATACGGACCTTTTAGCCATACTGGTTTAAAAGCTGATTTCACTTTGACAGATGATTTAAGTTTAATGGTTGGCGTTATGAATGATACTGATTTAACAGAATTCAACCCAACAGGAGATTACGCTGCAGGTCTTCAGTTAGGATATAAAAGTCAATTCTTAAACTTTATCTATGATCCATCTTTCATGGAAATTGATTTTACAGGTGGTTTTGATGTAACAAAAACTTTCTTTTTAGGAATCAATGCGGCTTACTTAACTCTTGAAGATAATGGTGGAGGATTTGCTGGTGGAGCACTATATCCGCAATATACTTTTTCAGACACTTTTACTCTTGGTTTGAGAGCAGAGTATTTTATGGAAGATGGAGATTTTGGTGCTATTGGCACAGGTTTGCCAGATTCAAGTGTATTTGCGACTACTCTAACAGGAAGTTTTACAATAAACGACTTAACCATCAAACCTGAGATTAGGTTAGACAGCGCATCTGACGATGCTTTTTTAGATACTGACTTAGTACCAACAAAAACCTTAGGCTCTTTTTTAGTGGCTGCTATTTATAAATTTTAACTAACTAATATATTTCAAATGAAAAAAATTGAAGCAATAATCAGAAGATCTAAATTTTCTGCGGTAAAAAAAGCATTGCATGAAGTTGGTGTAAACTTCTTCTCTTATTGGGACGTAACAGGCTTAGGAAACGAAAAACAAGGTCATGTTTACAGAGGTATTTCTTACAGTACTAGCGACATTCAAAGAAGGTATCTTTCAATAGTTATTAACGAAGATTTCGAAGAAGTTACCATTAAAGCTATTCTTGAAGCTGCAGCTACAGGAGAAGTCGGTGACGGAAAAATATTCGTATCAAACATTGAAGAAGTATACAGAATACGAACAGGAGAGAAAGGCAATCAAACTTTAAAATAATCAATCAAATTATAAAACTTATTATGGAAGATGTTACTAATCAAATAACGGAAATAAATGGCGCTTTTGATATTTTATGGATACTTATTGCTGGAGTATTAGTATTCTTAATGCAAGCCGGATTTACCTTAGTTGAGGCTGGCTTCACAAGATCAAAAAGCACAATAAATATTATTATGAAAAACGTAATGGACTTATGTATTGGATCATTAGGTTTTTGGGCAATTGGCTACACCTTAATGTATGGAGATTCAATAGGATCTTTTATTGGAACACCATCATTGTTCTTTAATACAGAAGGTGAAATGCACAATTTGTTTTTTCAAACTGTATTTTGTGCAACCGCTGCTACTATTATTTCAGGTGCTGTTGCAGAAAGAACTAAGTTTTCTACCTATTTAATTCTATCATTAGTTATCACTGTATTTATTTATCCTATTTCTGGACATTGGGTATGGCAAGGAAGTGGATGGCTAACTAATTTAGGATTTGTTGACTTTGCAGGCTCCACTGTTGTTCATTCTGTTGGAGGTTGGGCCGCATTAGTTGCTGCTTATTTAGTTGGCCCTAGAATAGGAAAATATACAGATGGAAAATCTAACGCAATCCCTGGACACAATATGATGTATGGAGCACTCGGAGTTTTAATTCTTTGGTTCGGATGGTTTGGATTTAATGGAGGTTCTGAATTAGCTATTTCTGGAGAACATGCAAAAAATGTTTCTAATGTTTTCATTACAACCAATCTAGCAGCAGCAGCAGGTGCCATTGTAGCCATGTTCTATACTTGGATTAAATACAAAAAACCAGATGTATCAATGACATTAAACGGTGCTTTAGCAGGATTAGTTGGAATTACTGCTGGGTGTGCTGCCGTTTCAAATGGTGGAGCTTTAGCCATTGGAGCAATTTGTGGATTAGTAGTTGTTCTAGCAATTACTTTTATAGACGAAAAACTTAAAATTGACGATCCAGTAGGTGCTATTTCAGTACATGGTGTATGTGGTGCTTTAGGAACAATATTAGTTGGTGTTTTTGCAATCGATGGTGGTTTGCTATATGGTGGTGGTTTTTCAAAAATTGGCATTCAAGCAGTTGGTGTTTTTGCAATAGGTGCTTGGGCAATAACTACTACATTTATAGTATTATTTATTCTGAAAAAGACTCTAGGATTAAGAGTTTCTGAAAAAGATGAAACCGAAGGCCTAGACATCACGGAACACGGGATGAATGCTTATCCTGATTTCAGGTTAAATGAAAAATAACCATTTTATTCTTAATTATTTTTAGAAGAAGGCTGTTCGAAAGAACAGTCTTTTTTTTATATGATTTTATACAAAACAGGCTTGCTTGGTGAAGCATCATTTTCAAATGAAGCTATTTGTAAGTTCAAAATATAATTACCGTCAGAAATAGAATGGTCCACGTAAATCATTTCCGTTATAGTGCTAGTTAATCTGGCATCTTCATTCAATTTTTTTGTGTTTTTTACATTCCAAAATGCTTTGTGAGCCAACAACTTTCCTTCATCGTGTTCTTTATCTACACTTGGCAAATCAATCAAAAGATGTTTTATTCCAATTTCTCTTATATAAATTGCTGCTTCTTCTAATAAATAAGGTGGATTTGTATTGGAATATTTTAAGTGCTTTTTATTCTCTGGATTTGGTAAAGTTCGAATAATGATTGCTTCTGTTTCTTTATTCAGTAAAGCCTTTTCAATGTGTCCCCTTGTAATAACTAAATCTTCCTCCTTTTTTATTGGTTCAACCGAAATTACCTCAGCAGTAAAAAAAAACTGTTTTAAAGATTGATTGATACTATAAAATTCTTTTGTAATATGACCTAAACACTCTGTATGCGTACCATGAGCATGAGGGTTGAAAAATATATTATTAAAATTAGTTGATGATTTACCTTCTGATACTTTTCCTATCCATTCACCCATTACAACAGGCCCTATTTGAGGTACATTTTGATACCATGCAATAGGGTTTTGCTCATCATTTGTAAGTGGAATAGAAATATCTAAAGGTTTTGACAAATCGACTTCAAACACTTGATTGTTATGTTGAATAGCTGTTTTCAATAGAAAATAATTTTATTCCAAATTTAGCAAAAATAAATCGGAAGCTATTCCATCACATAGAAACTTTCCTTTTTTGGTAGTTGTCAATATGTTACCGTCTTCACTTGAAGCGATAATCTCCAACAAATCATCCTCAAGAAAACGTTTTACGTGTTTGTTTAAATAATCTAAATATTTAGTTCCAAATTCGTTTTCAATTCGTTCCAATGAAACACCCCAAATAGTTCTTAAACCTGTCATAATATATTCATTATAACGGTCGTTTTTAGTTAATGTTTCCGTTTCAAAAGGCAACTTATTTTCTTCAATCGATTTGATATACAATGCATTATTAGAAACATTCCAACCTCTATTCTTACCATCATAACTATGTGCTGAAGGACCAATTCCAATATATTTTTTTCCTAACCAATAAGCTGAATTATTCTTAGAAAAATAATCTGGTTTCCCAAAATTAGACAATTCATAATGTACGAATCCATTTTCCTGCAAAGTATCTACTAAAATATGAAACTGCTCTTGTGCTACTTCGTCGTCAGGTTGATTGATAATTCCTTTTTTGATAAATTTTTCCAAAGCTGTTTTTGGCTCAACCGTTAAAGCATAGCTTGAGATATGAGAAATGCCAAAAGAAAGCGCTTTTTCAATGTTTTTCTTCCATTTTTCATTACTTGAACCTGGAATCCCATAAATTAAATCGAGTGAAATATTATCGAAATATTGAGTTGCTATTGCTAAACATTTCTCAGCTTCATTTGCATTATGAGCACGATTCATCATTTTTAAATCGGCTTCAAAAAAAGATTGAATTCCTATTGATAACCGATTTACTCTATTATGAGACAGTTCAATTATTCGTTCTTCCGTTAAATCATCTGGATTAGCCTCAACGGTAATTTCTGGATTAGCAACTACTTTGTAATTTTGGTAAACTGAATCTATTAAAAATTTCAAATCTTCAATAGACAAAATACTAGGTGTTCCTCCTCCAAAATAAATGGTTTCAATGATTTCATTAGCTGCTTCATTTTTTCGCATGGCAATTTCTTTGGCTAGAGCCAAAACCATTTCGTCTTTCTTTTTCAAACTAGTAGAAAAATGAAAATCACAGTAATGGCAAGCTTGTTTGCAAAAAGGAATATGAATGTAAATGCCGCTCATTTCTTCACTCTATTCTCATTCTGTTTCACGAAAGCATCCCAACCTGTATAACTTTTTTCTCCTATTACTTTCCCTGTATTGAAAAAGTGACAAACTGCAGCTGCTAAACCGTCAGTTGAATCGAGATTTTTGGGTAGCGTTTTTAAGCCTAATAATTGTTGGAGCATTTTCGCGACTTGTTCTTTACTTGCATTACCATTTCCAGTGATGGCCATTTTTATTTTCTTTGGCTCATATTCTGTAATAGGTATTTGCCTTGACAAACCAGCAGCCATTGCTACACCCTGTGCTCTACCTAGTTTTAACATGGATTGCACATTTTTACCAAAGAAAGGGGCTTCAATAGCGATTTCATCTGGATGGTGCGTTTCTATTAGCTCGATTGTTCGCTCAAAAATGACTTTTAATTTGGTATAATGATCATCATATTTATTAAGAATTAATTCGTTCAATTGAAGAAATTCCATTTTTTTGTTGACGACTTTAATCAAACCAAAACCCATTATGGTCGTTCCTGGGTCAATTCCTAATATGATGCGTTCGTTTGCCAAAATTTTAGTTTAAAAATTAAAGTTTAAAGCTTAAAGTTTATTACTTTGCGTTTATGATTACAATGCCTGACAAAGCTAAACAATTCTTATTAGTAATACTCAAACTTTTGGTTGTAAGTATGGCTTTGGGTTATATTTATTATCAATTGCAAAATAAAAAAATAGATTGGAATGCTGTTTCGAGTTCTATTTCTTTTAAAGCTATTCTAATTTTAATTTTATTTTCAATAACAAATTGGGTTTTAGAGATTTTCAAATGGCAGAATTTAGTGTCTTATTTTAAAGAAATTACCTTTTTCGAATCTTCCAAACAAAGTTTAGGATCATTAACCGCTTCCATTTTCACTCCTAACAGAATAGGTGAATATGGAGCCAAAATATTGTTTTACTCAAAAGAACAAGCGAAAAAAATCTTATTTCTTAACTTCATAAGCAACAGTTCGCAAATGGCTACCACATGCTTTTTTGGCATTTTAGGAATTATTCTTTTAAGCATAAAAAAGACAGAAACTATGCTTTGGGTACACTTCAAAATAAAAACGGTCTATTTCATTTTTTTTATACTTTTCATTCTTATAGTCTTTCTGATAATTAAATACAAAAAGGTTAGTATTTACGGATTTTCGATTGAAAAATTAATTAGAAAAATCAAGCAATTTCCTTCAAACATCATGATGACGAATTTCCAGTTATCTACTATGCGATATCTTGTTTTTTCTCACCAATTTTATTATTTATTAGTGATTTTTAATTGTGAAATTCCTTATTCTACAGCTCTATCTCTTATTTTTACCCTGTATTTTATAGCTTCATTACTTCCTAGCATTCATTTTATGGATGTCGCTATTAAAGGAGGTGTTGCCGTTTATTTATTTTCTAAATTTGACATTAACGAATGGAAGATAGTAATGATCACTTCAATTATGTGGTTTTTTAATTTGGTTATTCCTGTGGTAATTGGCAGTTATTTTGTTTTACGATTTAAACCACAACAAAGATGATTGTATTTTTATTTACAGTTCTTTTTATTTATGCATTAGTTATATGCCTTTTAATTTTTGGTTTTACTAAAATGAAGCCAACATCTTTTTATGACACTTCTCCAAAAAATAAATTTTCTATTATAATTCCATTCCGTAATGAAACTTATACTTTACCTAAACTATTGGCTTCTTTATCCTCTCTAAACTACCCAAAAGAGCTGTATGAAGTCATTTTAGTAGATGATGCCTCTGAAGAAAAGTTTCAAGTTCCAAATTCTAAACTTCACATTACAGTAATCAATACTAATAGAAAATCAAATTCTCCTAAAAAAGACGCTATTGAAACTGCTATAAAAATAGCTACTCACGACTGGATTATTACAACAGATGCTGATTGTATAGTAAAACCCAATTGGCTGAAAATTTTAGACAATTATATCCAACAAACCCATAAAAAAATGGTTGTTGCTGGTGTACGTTATTCTAACAAAAAAGGTTTTTTGCATGCTTTTCAAAATTTAGATTTTTTAAGCCTACAAGGAGCTACAATAGGAAGCTTTGGAATTAATGAACCTTTTATGTGTAATGGAGCTAATTTTGCTTATAAGAAGGTTTTTTTCAGAGAATTGAACGGTTTTGAAGGCAACAATTTAATAGCTAGTGGTGATGACGTTTTCCTTTTACAAAAAGCAATACAAAAAGAAAAGACAGCCATAGGGTTTTGTATGCATTCAGAAAGTATTATTCATACTGAAAGTGTTTCTTCGTGGAAAAAATTATTTTTTCAGCGTGTAAGATGGGCCTCAAAAAGTACAGAATACTATTCCTTATTTGGCAAAACCACTGCTATTACTGTGTTTCTTACTAATTTATGTTGGATTTTAGCCCTATTTATATCTCTTACAAAATATGCTACAATTGAAGATTTTTTGTTGTTTACAAGCATAAAGTTCATAGTAGACTATATTCTTTTACTTCAAACCTCTTTTTATTTCAAATCCAAATTAAGATGGACTTTAATGAGTTTATTTTTCTATCCTTTTTTTAGCAGTGTTGTAGCTTTTTATGCATTATTTGGCAATTATACTTGGAAAGGCAGAAAGTTTAAAAAATAAACTTATTCTTCCACTTTAATAATCACAGGTAATATGAATTGCGATTTTACCTTTATTCCTCTTTTAATAGCAGGTTCAACATGAGGGAAATCTGATAATCTATTTTGAAGTATACTATCTATAACTTTAATATCATAGGTAACAGCTTCTTTAGGTACTTCAGTATGAAATTCAAGAGTTGCATCTGGATTAATCGTGACTTTTACTGCAATTGTATCTACTTCTGGATACATAATCTGCAAAGTATCTACACCAATTCTTTGTTGGATATTTTGAATTAGGTAATCAAAGAAACATTTTTTTTGAAGTTCCTTATCTAAAATAGAATCACAATTATTCACTGTTGGAAATTCATCTACCTCTTCCCAATTAATTTTTTCTAATTCTTCTTTTAGCAATTTTTCTTTATCAGGAACTTTTTTGTCAAAAAGCTGACAAGAAAAAAGTGTAAAAAGAAGCAATAATAAAATGTATGTATTTCTTCTCAAAATATATTTTTTGTAAAAATAGTATTTTTTATTTACAATTATTTTGAAGTGTTAAAATCTAAACTAAGAATAGCTTTCAATACCATTACATCATTTTAAAAACAATAGGCAAACCATACTTTACATTTACAATTTTACCTTTATGCATTCCAGGAGTAAATTTTGGCAATAAGGATACAATTCTTGTCGCCTCTATTTCTAATATTTTCTTATCAGAGTCTTTTACATTTGAAGCATTAGCTTTAATATTTTCTACTTTTCCAGATTGATTAATAATAAAACTAACATCCACTCTACCTTGAATTCTTTTTTCTAAAGCTTCTTCTGGATAGTTGAAATTTCTTTTAATATGATTCATCATCTTCTTATTAAAACATTCAACAGACTCCTTTCTAGAATTTGAATTATCACACCCTTTAAACAATGGCACCACTTCTGTCACTTCAAATTCAATAAAATCTTCAGAAGCTAATGATATATTTTCAAACGAAGTAATTGATAGAGATATTATGAAAATAAAAAATAATAACGCTCTACTTTTTAATTTTATTTTGATAGTATTTTCAATCATATTTTGTTTTTTTAGGACACCAATAAAGCACTTTATAGTTTCAGTTTTTCAATCAACAAAACTCTATTCAAACGTTGAATTGATAGAAAATCCATATCTAAAATACAAAAAAAATATTAAGTCAATAAAAAAAGACTATAAAAAATATTTTATACAAAATTAATTTAATTTAAAATAACAATCTCATAATTGCAAATTTCAAAACCCCGAATTTATTTTTCTTTTAATTGATTTATTCTATTACTTAAATATTGTTTTTTTTCTTCTGCTAGACTTGGAAATTTTTTTAAAAACAATTGATATTCTTTAAGCATTTCATTATTACTATTTCCCAAGTAATCTTTTATAATAAGTATTTGGTAATTAGCCTCTAAGTGATTTTTATCTTCCTTGATAGCTTTTCTATAATAATATAGAGCTTTTTTGAAATTCTTTTTTCTTTGGTAGAAATATCCCAAATAAAAATATTCGTTTTCAAATGTAAAACTCTTTAGTTCAATGCTTGTTTTAATATCTACTTCCGCTTTCTCTAATTCATTTAAGAAACCATAACATTTTCCTCGATAAAAATAATATGAAGCCTCATCTAATTCATCTATTAAAGTAGAAAAAATGATACTACTTCTTTGATACTCTTTTTTTTCATAATAAGACTTTGCCAATTTATCAAGAATGAAAGTTTCAGTTTGACCTAAAAGTAATAATTGGTTAAAATCAATTATTGCTTGATTGTAATTTTCCTGAACATAATTGATTTGTGCCCTTAGTTTGAGCATTTCAATATCCTCTTGATTTTCGTTTAAAAAACGAGTACATATCTTTTTCGCTTCCTCAATCTTTTTTTGATTAATTAACAGCACTGCTAATTTGTAATTACTTTTAAAGTAAAGAGAGTCTAATTTTGAACTTTTTTGATAATGATATAAGGCTTCTGAAATAGCATTCTGCTTCTCATATGACAAACCTAAATAATAATAAAATGTTGGATTTTCATTGGTTTTAACCAATTGATTAAAACAAATTTGTGCTTCTTTGAATTTAGCCAATTCTATTAACATCAATCCATAATTATAATTAACCATTTGATTTAAAGAATCTTTTTTTAAATAATTTTGGTAACTCAAATAGGCTTCTTTAGTATTCCCTTTAGCTTCAAAGGCTTTTGCTATTTTGAAATATTTATTAAGATGTGTTTCTTTTTGATACGATTCAATAGCTTTGTCAAATTGGCCAACAGCAAGAAGGCTATCAGCCAATTTAAAATTTTGCGTACAAACTATTTGAGAAACAAATAATGCAAACAATAAGTATCCTTTTTTCATGTAATACTACATTAGTTTAAATGTAATAGGAAGTCCATATTTTACATTTACGCATTTTCCATTTAACTTGGCAGGAATAAATTGAGGTAAAGCTTCCACTATTCGAATAGCTTCTTCCTCTAGAAGCTTTCCGTTTTTTGGTCCTTTTGCCATAACATTCGTAACATTACCCTCTTCATCAATAATAAATTGAATAGCCACCCTACCTTGAATATTTTCTTCAGCAGCTACCTCTGGATAGGCAAAGTTTTTTTTGATATGCAAATTCAATTGTTCGTTAAAACAAGCTAATGTTTCTTCATCAGCAACATCTTCACAATCTTTAAAACGTGGTGTTTCATCAACATTTTCAAAACGTTCAAAAGAAATTGTCTCTTCCTTTTTTACTAAAACCGTTTCATCACCTTCAACAATATTAGTTCTATAAACACTGGGGTCTTCTTCTTTTTCAACACAATTTGAAAAGAATAAAATACTCAATAGTAACATTGGCACAACTAAAACATACTTAATTACTGCGCTTTTTTTTGATTTTGATTTTTGTAACATAACTATTCTTTTTTTGATTAATGATTGATTGAAAAAATCATTGGTAAAAGACCAATTTCTGACTTGAAAGATTTGATTAATTATACTTTCAAAATATTCTACTTTATCTAATTTCACTACTGTTGCGTCAGCCTCAAATTCATGAACCTCAGTCAACTTATTTTGATAAACCAATAACATTGGATTGAACCAAAATAAAATTCTAGTTATTTCTAAAAACAATAAATCAACAGAGTGTTTTTTTGATTTATGAACTAATTCATGATTTAAAATAACCTGATTACTCTTGTTTTTTTCTCCTATAAAAATGAAATTCAAAAATGAAAAAGCCTGATTTGAATGTTTAAGAACATAAATCTTATTTTTATTATACATCATTACTTTAGCATTCTTTTTTAGCTTCCAAATACTCCTCAGTTTAATAAAAAAAAGAACCATAAAAAGAATCAATCCAAATAGATAAACATAAAAAACAACAGAATTAGCATCTAATTGATTTTTAACAGCCATTGTAATTTCATTACTTTTTTTATTATACAAAACAACTTCGTTAAGCTGCACAAACTGATTAGCATTTTTAAAAACAGAAATTGTGATAAACGGAACTATAAAAGAAAACAAAATAGTTCCCAAAAGATAAAATCGGTTCCACTTAAAGAAAGTTTCTTTGTCTAATAGCATTTGGTATACCAACAAAAAGAACGCTTGAATTAGCATAATTTGAAGACCATAAATAATAAAATTACTCATCTTTTTGCCTTTTTATTTCATTTAACAACTGTTCTACATCATTTAAATCTACATCATTCTTTTTAACAAAAAAAGAAACCATATTTTTAAAAGATCCTTGAAAATAATTTTCCACCAATTTATTTAAAGAACTATTACTATACTCAGATTTTTTTACAATTGGAAAATAAATATACCCTTTACCTTTTTGTCTATGAGAAACAAATTCTTTTGTTTCCAAAATACGAATAATTGTAGACACAGTATTGTAAGCTGGCTTAGGATTTGGAAATAACGTAATAATGTCTTTTACATTTGCTTCTTCTAACTGCCACAGCACTTGCATAATTTCCTCTTCTGCTTTTGTGAGTTGTTTCGTCATGTTTTCAACTAATTTTTTAGTTTAAAAAACAAATATAGGACTAATTTTTTAGTTCAACTAACTTTTTAGTTCATTTTTTATTTTATACATTTAGAAAATATTTAAAAAATAAATGGAGTACATTTTATTAATTATTGGGTTTATTTGCATGATTACAGGAATAATAGGGAGTTTTTTACCTATACTACCAGGACCTCCTATTAGTTGGTTAGGTATATTATTATTATACTTAACTCCTGAAGTAAAAACAAATTATTGGATTTTAGGAATCACTTTATTTATTGCTTTAAGTATTGTTATATTAGATTACATTATACCTGCTAAGGGTACAAAACGATTTGGAGGTAGTAAATATGGTATTTGGGGAACAAATATTGGACTAATCGTAGGTTTATTAACACCTATTCCATTTGGATTCCTAATAGGTCCTTTTATAGGAGCTTTAGTCGGAGAACTTCTTTTTGATAAAAAAGATCATAATAGAGCATTAAAAGCCGCAACTGGCTCATTAATTGGTTTCCTAGCAAGCACTTTCATGAAGTTTGTGGTTTCTATAATCTATTTGGGTTTATTTATTATGATTATTTGGAAGAATTCTGAGGCATTCTTTTAAATCAACCATTAGGATTTGTTAATCTTCTATACTTATTTAATTGTAAAATATCTATTAGTTTAATAGTAGATTCAAAATTTTCAGTATCTAAAGTCATTTTAAACTTTTTATTCTTATAAAAAAGGATTGCCTTACCTTTTATAGAATCAAACTTATAGAACAAGAGAATACATAAAAATAAAATTGAAATACTCATGCTAAAAATTGACAAATCAATTTTTGAAAAAACAATAAATAACAAAATTAAATAAATCAACAAAACGAACTTTCTTCTATTATTACCACCCACTTTTAGATCCACAGATTCAATTTCATTGTAATTTATCTCAATTAAATGCTTTCCTTTTATTACTATTTTCTCTTCATGTAATTCAATTTTCATAAAAACAAGCTATTATCATTATAAACCTCTCTCAAATATAATCCAAACATGAGAATAAATTTTACAAGAAAAACATACATTTTGTTAAACTTTGAAAATGAAATAAAGAAAATATTTAAAAAATACTCTGAAAAAACATAGTATTTAACTACTTCCCGTGTTTCAACCTACTAATCAGCACAACTATTCTAGATCTTTTGTTAAACAAAAAAAAGCATTTCATTAATGAAATGCTTTTTTAAAAAATTTAGCGGTCTGGACGGGACTCGAACCCGCGACCCCATGCGTGACAGGCATGTATTCTAACCAACTGAACTACCAAACCAAACTTTATAAATAATTGCAGAAATTAACACAGAATCTACATTTATCTTATTATTTTAATACTTTTTTTCAAACTAAATAGTTTCTAAACAAAAAAGCCATCCACCATAAAGGTGAAAAGCTTTTCATCGGTCTAACTACTAAACCATCCTGATCTTACTCAGGACTAAACAACACAACTACTTTAGATGCTTTTATGGGGCAAAAAAGCATTCTGATTTCTCAGAATGCTTCTCCCAATTTAGCGGTCTGGACGGGACTCGAACCCGCGACCCCATGCGTGACAGGCATGTATTCTAACCAACTGAACTACCAAACCAGTGCCTTATTGCGAGTGCAAATATACAACGCTTTTCCAATCTTCCAAATATTTTTTTAAAAAAATATGTTTTTTTTTAAAAAAATAGAAACAAAATTTACCCAAACTTTTGTTTTTCAACCAAATAGGTAGTTAAAATTTTTTCGAAATTTTCTCCTATTTCTACAGGCACATATTGAATTTTGTACTGCAAACAGGTATTTGCTATTTTTTTAAAATAACTTTGAATCTCTTTTTCATATTCTTCTTTTATACTCTCAGCAAATATTTGAACACTTTCTCCTGTTTCAACATCTATAAATTTTCTTGGTGCATTATTAAAATCAAATGCTAATTCTGTTTTTTTATCATAAACATGGAAAACAACCACTTTATGTTTATTGTGTTTCAAATGCTGTAATGCCTTAAAAATTTTATCTTCATCTTCATACTGAAACATATCTGTAAACAAAACAACCATTGAACGTCTATGAATGTTTTCTGCAATTTGATGCAAAAATGCAACCGTATCTGTCTGCTTAGTATTATTACTTTGCAGAATCTCTTCTAATTTACTAAGAATCATACGATGATGCCTATCACTACCTTTTTCACTAGCATAAAACTCATAACTATCGGAATAAATACTTAATCCAACCGCATCTCTTTGTTTCTTAAGTAGGTTCATCAAAACAGCTGAAGCTAAAACCGAAAAACCTATTTTATTTTCATAAAAAACATCTCTTTTAGTCAGCAAAGGATAGTGCATTGATGAAGAATTATCAATAATTAAATGGCAACGAAGATTTGTTTCTTCTTCATAACGTTTTACATATAATCGATCTGTCTTTGCAAAGAGCTTCCAATCTATATGCTTAGTACTTTCTCCTGGATTATAAATCTTATGCTCTGCAAACTCTGCTGAAAACCCATGAAATGGACTTTTATGCATTCCAGAAATAAAACCTTCTACTACTTGGTTTGCAAGTAATTCTAAATTTTTAAAACTTGAAATTTTTTCTAATTGACTTTCAATCTTCATAAATCAAATATAATGAGATAAATTCTTTAATCATAAAAAAAGGCCTAACTTTATAGTTAGACCTTTAAACATTGTCATTGTAAATCAATTATAGTAATGCATCAATTGCATCCGTATATGTTTTTTTAGGAGCAACTCCTACTTGTCTTCCCACTACTTCTCCATTTTGAAAAACTAAAACTGTAGGAATATTTCTAACACCATATTTAGCAGCAAATTCTTGATTTGCATCTACGTCTACTTTTCCTACAATTGCTTTTCCATCATATTCTGTAGCTACCTCATCGATAACTGGTCCAACCATTCTACATGGTCCACACCAAGCTGCCCAAAAATCTACTACTACTGGTTTATCTGATTTTAATACTACTTCATCAAAAGTAGCATCTGTTATTGCTAATGCCATTTTTTTTTATTTTATGTTTACAATTGCTTTATTACCTAGTTTAAAGTTATAGTGAACTTGAATACAAATTTAGAAATAATTATTCCAAATTTTATAGTTTAATATAAATTTTACTTATGGCTCAATTTAAAAATTGAATTTATAAGGTTTTTAATACTGACAACAACAAATTCCCATTTAACCTTTTCGAATAATCAGGATTTATATACATGAATTCAATCTCTTGTTTTTCATTCAAAACATAAACCGTTGGAACAGGTAACCAATTTGTGTTTTTACCTCCAGAATAGTTACTTAACACTTTTCCGTATTTTTCAGGAGCCGTAAAAGCTATTCCTAGGGCTTTTGAAAAAACACCATTACTATCTGAAAACAACATATACCCTAACTTTCCTTTATCTTCCGTTTCTTTCAAAAAAGATGGTGAATCTGGACTAACTGCTACAATTTGGTAACCTAAAGATAAAATATCTTGTTCTATTTCTTGCATATCGGCTAATTGTGCATTACAATAAGGGCACCAACCACCTCTATAAACAATTAAAACCGTTTTTTTATCAAGAAGTGTATTGGTTTCTACCTCTTTTCCTTTTATATCTTGAAGCTTTATATTCGGTATTTTTTCACCAATTAACAAAGGAGAAACATTTTCTGGTTTGTCAGCCATTTGGGCTTGTATTGCAAAACTTAAACTGAACAATACGACTGTAAGTACTTTTTTCATTGTTATTAATTTGAAAATTTATTTACAAAGGTATTTCATGTATGTTTTCTAGTTTGTTTGCCAGCTAACATTAATTGAGTTTAAAGTTAATTTGCATATTTTCTAACTCCTGTAATAACTCGTTTGAAATTTTAATTTTCATTTTTCTACTAGGCATACTCAATTTCGTAACCACTTTTATTTCTTCAACTTCTTTGATTGTAGGTTCAATTTCTACAGCTTCTAATTCTTCGTCACTATCTGTATCATCACTTACATCTATCGTTTCATTTTCAATCCTTTCTACAATTTGCTTTTTCACTTTTTCCAACTCCATTACCTCAATCGTAACGGTGTTATCTCCTTTTTCTTTGGCAAACAAATCATACAAAGCTTGAATCAAATTTTCACTTAAATCATTGATACTAAATTGCAGTATTATTTTTTTAGCAAAAGTTGTAAGTACGTCTTGAAGCATTTTCACTTCTACAAATTGCACTCTTGGATCTCCTTTTTTTCCTTCAGCATTAGTCCAACCTTCTTTGACTACCAATTTTATAAACGTAAAATTATTTTGAATTAAGAAATGCCTAAATTTTAAATATTCTTCACCAAAAATTCGGAATTCGTAAGTTTCATCGTACCCTTCTAATGTGAACATTCCCCAACCTTTGCCGTTTTTTGCTACTCGATGTTCCACTCTAGTAATGATTCCTCCAATACTAATATTTTTACCAAGGAAATTATTCAACTCTTTTAGTTCTTCTAATCTAGCATTACAGAAATATTTCATTTCATATTTATAATCGTCAAGCGGATGTCCAGAAATATAAATCCCAACTACTTCTTTTTCTTTGGCCAATTTCTCCATAGTATTCCATTCTTCACAAGGAGGAACAACAGGCTCTGCAATTTGCACTTCTGAAGCATCACCAAACAAACTTACTTGTGATGAATTTTCATTTTCTTGGAATTTAGCACCATATTTTACAGCTTTTTCTAAAAAAGTAATTCCATCACCATCATCATGAAAATATTGTGCTCTGTGCGTCTCGTCAAAACAGTCAAATCCTCCAGCTAAGGCTAAACTTTCAAAAGCTTTTTTATTCGCTGCGCGTAAATCTATTTTCTTAGCTACATCAAAAATCGATTTATAAGGTGCTTCTTTTCTACTTTGTACAATTGTGTCTACTGCGTTAGCTCCAACTCCTTTAATCGCTCCCATTCCAAAACGAACCGCATAATTTTCATTAACTGTAAATTTATAAAATGATTCATTCACATCTGGTCCTAAAACATCTAGCCCCATTCGTTTACATTCTTCCATAAAGAAGGAAACTTGTTTAATATCGTTCATATTATTAGAAAGTACCGCAGCCATATATTCTGCTGGATAATGCGCTTTTAAATAAGCAGTTTGATAAGCAATCCAAGCATAACAAGTAGAGTGTGATTTATTGAAAGCGTAACTTGCAAAGGCTTCCCAGTCTTTCCAAATTTTCTCTAAAACCTTAGCGTCATGTCCTTTTGCGGAAGCTTGTTCCACAAACTTTGGTTTCATTTTATCTAGTACCTCTTTTTGCTTTTTACCCATAGCTTTTCGCAAAACATCGGCTTCACCTTTGGTAAAATCAGCTAAAGATTGTGACAAAAGCATCACTTGCTCTTGATAGACCGTAATTCCGTAGGTTTCACCTAGGTATTCTTCACAAGCCTCTAAATCGTACACAATAGGTTCTTCACCATTCTTTCTTCTTACAAATGAAGGGATGTATTCCAAAGGTCCTGGACGATATAATGCATTCATAGCAATTAAATCTCCAAAAACAGTTGGCTTTAAATCTTTCATATATTTCTGCATTCCAGGAGATTCGTATTGAAATATCCCAACGGTTTCTCCTCTTTGGAACAATTCATACGTTTCTTTATCATCAATAGGAAAAGTATCTGGATCCAGATCAATACCATTTCGATATTTGACTAATTTGACTGTATCTTTAATTAAGGTTAGGGTTTTCAGACCCAAGAAGTCCATTTTTAATAATCCTGCACTTTCTGCAACGGAGTTGTCAAATTGGGTTACATATAAATCGGAATCTTTTGCAGTAGTTACCGGAACATAATTCGTAATATCAGATGGAGTAATAATTACACCACAAGCGTGAATTCCTGTATTTCGCATGGAACCTTCCAGAATTTTGGCTTGCTGTATTGTTTCTCCTGCTAAGTCTCCTTCATTAGCAATCGCAATTAATTCTTTAACCTTGTCAAATTCGTCTGAACGTAAGGCTTTTTTAACATCATCTTCTTTTTCTGAAATAAAGCGTGCCAAATTCCACTTAGAAGGCATCATTCCTGGAATTAACTTCGCAATTCTGTCTGCTTCAAAAAGTGGTAAATCTAATACACGAGCCGTATCTCGAATAGCTGATTTGGTTGCCATTTTACCATATGTAATAATTTGCGCTACCTGATTGGCTCCATATTTTTTAATTACATAATCCATTACACGGCCACGACCTTCATCATCAAAATCAATATCAATATCGGGCATCGACACACGATCTGGATTTAGGAAACGCTCAAAAAGTAAATCGTATTTGATTGGGTCAATATTTGTAATTCCTAAACAATAAGCCACTGCTGAACCAGCAGCAGAACCACGACCTGGACCAACCGAAACATCCATTTTTCTAGCTTCTGCAATGAAATCTTGTACAATTAAGAAATAACCTGGATAACCCGAATTAGAAATCGTTAATAACTCAAAATCCAAGCGTTCTTGAATATCAGGTGTAATTTCTCCATATCTCCTTTTAGCACCTTCCATAGTTAAATGGCGTAAATAGGCATTTTCTCCTCTTACTCCATTGTCTTTTTCATCTTCTGGATTTACAAACTCGACTGGAATATCGTATTTAGGAAGTAAAACGTCTCTATAAAGCGAGTAAATTTCGACCTTATCGACAATTTCCTGAATATTAATTATAGCATCTGGTAAATCAGCAAAGAGTTTTTTCATCTCTTCTTCCGATTTATAATAGTATTCTTGGTTGGGTAAACCGTAACGATAACCTCTACCTCTACCTATTGGTGTCGCTTGTTTTTCACCATCTTTTACACACAATAAAATATCGTGTGCATTAGCGTCTTCCTTATTAACGTAATACGTATTATTAGTTGCAATTAGCTTAATATTGTGTTTTTGCGAAAATTCAATTAAGGTTTTATTGACACGATTTTCATCTTCCTGATTGTGTCGCATAATTTCTAGATAGAAATCTTCACCAAATCGTTCCTTCCACCAAATCAGAGCTTCTTCTGCTTGATTTTCACCAATATTTAAAATTTTACTTGGAATTTCTCCGTACAAATTACCAGACAAAACCATGATGTCTTCTTTGTACTTTTCAACAACTTTTTTATCTATTCTTGGCACATAATAAAATCCGTCAATGTTAGCAATAGATGACATCTTTGCCAAATTGTGATAGCCTTTTTTATTTTTAGCCAACAAAACCACTTGATAGCCATTGTCTTTTTTGGTTTTATCTAGATGATTTTCACAGATATTGAATTCGCAACCTACAATGGGTTTGATTTCAGTTTCTGTAGGTTCTTCACCTGCTTCAATGGCTGCTTCAATCTTTGCTTTAGTGGCTTTATTATGATTCATCACTGCACTCACAAAATGAAAAGCGCCCATCATATTTGCCGTGTCAGTCATAGCAACCGCTGGCATTTTATTTTTGGCTGTAGCCGAAACCAACGCAGGAATTCCGATTGTAGATTGTAAAACCGAAAATTGAGAATGATTGTGTAAATGAGCAAACTTAGCTTTTGAAAAATCTTTTTTATCCGATTCGGAAATGGTTGTTTGTGTATTTTGTTGTTCAACTTTTTGAAGTTGCTTTCTAATTTCGTCAGAAGCTTTCTTTAAATTGATATGTTTTAATCCAATAAGTTGAATTTCTTTTGGATTGTGTTCCTTAAATTTAGTAAAATAATCTGGTGTAACGTCTAATTCTTCTTTGGTAAACACCTCTCTTTTAATCAATTCTAAAAAACATCGTGTTGTTGCTTCCACATCGGCAGTGGCATTGTGTGCTTCAGAAAAAGGAACACCAAAAAGATATTCATGTAATTCCGTTAGTGTTGGTAATTTAAATTTTCCTCCACGACCACCTGGCAATTTCAACAATTGGGCAGTCACTTCTGTACATGTATCTAAAACAGGCATTTTTGACATATCTGAACCCACGTTCATTCTATGAAATTCACAACCCATGATATTGACATCAAAACCTACATTTTGACCTACAATGAATTTCGTTTTCGATAAAGCAATATTAAATTTCTCTAATACTTCTAACAAAGGAATCCCCTCTTTTTCCGCTAATTCTGTTGAAATACCGTGAATACGTTCTGCATCATAAGGAATATTAAATCCTTCTGGTTTTACCAAATAATCTTGATGCTCTATTAAATTCCCCAATTCATCGTGTAACTGCCAAGCAATTTGAATACAACGAGGCCAGTTATCAGTATCGGTTATAGGTGCTGCCCAACTTCTTGGTAATCCAGTAGTTTCGGTATCGAATATTAAATACATAGTCGGTTAATTTCCAAATGATTAAAGTGTCAAATTACAATAAAATTACAATCTTCAAAAGTACAATTATTAAAAATAAAGCGCAATTTTAGTTGTTAACAGTAGCTATTTTAACCTTATTTCTAAACAAATAAACATTATGCATTATTAATTAAAAAACAGATGACATAGTTTTAGATAAAATCTCATTAAAGTATTTGAATTACAAAATATTCTCTTTTTATTTGTGTTAACAATTATTATAAACATTTTAAAATATTTAAAATGAAAAATTATTTTTAATCGAGGCATTGAGTGCGTCTTTCTTTATGCAAGCTAACAACAAAAAGGTTTCTAAAACTGAAGAAACAAAAATTATTGAAATTAAAAAAGTTGAAACCGAAGAGAAAGAAGACGTTAAGTTAGAAAACCTTAAGAATCCAAAATTTACTTGGTACGTAATTTGTAAAGATGGTGAATCTTACATTTTTCAAACTAACACTGATGATTTTGATGTTGCATTATCAACAGGAAATAATTTATGTAGATCTTTAGGTATTTGGTAGAATTACATTTAGTCAACCTTTAAAAAATAAAGGTTGACTATTAAAAAGATAACAGATGAAAAGTTTATTTTTCTTATTATTATTTATAAGTTCTTTTGCTCAAGAAAAACAAGGTATAGTCAATTATGGTTATATTAAAAGTTTATTGTTAGGTAACAAAAACGGTCATGAATTTAATGCTCAATTAATTTTTGATGGAAACCAGTCTTATTTTGTATCAGAAAAAGATTCCTTAGAAAATGACATCAACAACAATACTCAAATACAAACTCTAGCTACAAATGAAAAAGATGGTAATACAAAAACGATTGGTGCTATTGGAAACAGAGCTTTTTTAACAACCTTCACAGGCAATCAAATTTACTACAATAAAAACAAAGATAGTCTTTGGAGTTATTTAAGAAATCCAAAAAACATGTATATCTCTGAAAAAAAACCTCTAATAAAATGGAATTTTAACAAAGAAACTAAGAAAATAGGAGTCTATACTTGTCACAAAGCATCCGCTACTTTTAGAGGAAGGGATTATATCGTTTGGTACACTACAGAAATCCCAATTCCTTACGGCCCATGGAAATTCAACGGTTTACCTGGTCTTGTTTTAGAAGCATATGACACCGATTTTTATATTTATTTCTTTTTCAAAAACATACAATATCCTTTAGAAAAAATAATAAAAATCGATTTTATTAAAGAATCTCCTGATAGTTCATTTATAAAATGGTATACTTATGAAGACTATTTAAAAATTATTGAAGAAGATAACGCAACTAAATATGAAAAAATGTTACTAGCCGCGAAACAAATGGAAAATTTCTTCCCAGTTAAACCCAAGATTCGAGAAAGATATATAGAAATTACTAATTAAAAAATGAAAAAATTAAACTTTTACTTTATATTTATATTACTATTTATAAATAGTCTTTTAAATGCTCAAGAAAAACAAGGAATTGTTAATTATGGTTATATTAAAAGTTTGATATATGGACAAAAACAAGGGGAAGAATACAAAGCACAATTAACTTTTGACAGCAAGCATTCTTACTTTGTTACTCAAAAAGACTCCTTAGAAAGAAGTGCAGAGCCTCAAATTGAACCCGTTTTTACTGAAGGAAATGATGAAAAAGGCACACCTGCAACTATTAATCTAAGAGGCGGTAGGCAAATTGTTAACTATGTAGGAAATCAAGTGTATTTTGATAGAGAGAAAGACACTTTGTGGTCTTATGTAATGGGTATGGGCAATATTTATGTCAAAGAAAAAAGACCTACCATTAATTGGAAATTTGAAAAAGAAACTAAAAAAATAGGTAGCTATACTTGTCTTAAAGCAACTGCCTCTTTTAGAGGAAGAGAATATACAGTTTGGTATACGACAGCTATTCCCATTCCTTATGGCCCTTGGAAATTAAACGGGTTACCCGGTTTAGTTTTAGAAGCTTATGATAGTGACTATCATATTTATTTCTATTTTAAAAACATTGAATACCCTGTAAAAGAACCCATCAAAATTGATTTTATCAAACAAGATGTAGAAGAAAGATTTACCCAATGGTTTAGATATGACACCTATTTAAAACACGCAAATAACCTAATAGAACAAAAATATGAAAGATCATTGCTAATAGCTAAAGAATTACCAAAATACATACCTACAAAACAAAAAATGGAAAATTTGTATATTGAAATAACAGAATAACAAATGAAATATTTTTTATTCTTTTTAACTACCTTTTGCTTTTCTCAACAACACACCATTACTGGAACAATAACAAGCAACAACAGAAGTATAGATAATGCTTCTGTTGTTGTTTTAGATGACAGCGAAAACATGTTAGGATATACTTATTCCAATAATTTAGGTATTTACAGCATCCCTATTAATTCAAAAGTTAATGAAAAAATCACAATAAGTGTTTCTAGTTTGGGCTACAAAAAAAAGGAAATTACTATTATTTTGTCCGATAAAACTCTTATAAAACAATCTTTTGAATTAGAAGAAAAAGCAGAAGTATTGAATGAAGTGGTACTAAAAACCGATCAAAAAATAAAAATTGACAGCGATACCATTACCATAAAAACCAAATATTTTACTAACGACACGGAGCAAACCGTAGAAGATGTTTTAAAACGAATTCCAGGAATAGAGATAGAAGAAGATGGAACTATTAAAGCTAATGGGAAGCGAATTGAAAAACTTTTACTGGAAGGTGATGATTTATTTGATAAAGATTATAAATTGTTGTCTAAAAATTTAGATGGCAAAGTACTCGATGCGGTTCAAATTTTGAAGAACTTTGAAGACAATCCTATTTTAAAACAATTAGGTGATTCTAAGTCAGTTGCTGTGAATTTGAAATTAAAAAAAAATCTATTAAACATTTGGTTTGGAAATCTTACTTTAGGCGCAGGAGTTGTTTCAGAGAATCGCTGGAAAGAAAGCTTAAATATTGGACTCATTCGAAAAAAAATCAAACTTTTAAATTTAGCTGATTATAACAATTCAGGAATTAAAGCCAGCAGTCAGATTTCTAAAAGCTTTCCTTCCTATGATATTTACAGACAAGACCGATATGAAAAAGAAGCAAGGAGTGTATTTTATTCCAATAGCGGAGAAAACACCACCTTTAGTAACACCCAAAGTATTTTTAATGATGCTTTTTTCAATACGCTGGCCTTTAACACAAAACTAAAATCGAATTTCTCGTTACGTAGTGTGAGTTATTTTGCTTTAGATGAACAAATTCAAAACAGTTTATCCACTACAGCATACTTAGTTGAACCTTCTCCTATTTTTAACTCTGAACAAAAAAATTATGCATTACAAAACAAAAAAATAGGTAGTGAAATTGAATTAAAATACAGCTTAAATACCAAGAATTATTTTACTGCGAATATTATATTCAAAAATAACCCAAGGAGAATAAATGACAATATTCTTTTCAATAGCGATTTCGTAGATGTAGCTTCCAAAAACAACAATTATAGTTTTTACAATCACTTATATCATACCTATAAAATCAAAGGTAACAAAGTATTGGTCAATTATCTTTACTTTGGAACGGATCAGTTGTCAGAAAAAAACAAAATCGTTTCTCCTTATTTAAATGAATTTTTTAATATTGATAGTCAAGCTCTCATCAAAGAAAAAATCACTAATACCATTACTTATAACGGAATCAAAAGCAAACTCATTTCAAAATACAAGAAAATAGAACATGTTATTGGAGCCAAAATAGAAAGCAGTATAGAAAAAAACAATACAGACTTTTTAGTAAACAACACACAAAATACTGAATACAAAAATAACTTACATTTTAAACAAAATAGCATCAGCCTTGATAACGGTTTTAAATATGAATTTACAGATGATTTTAAATTAGATTCGCAAATCACCTTAGACTTCAATGCTTTTAAAAGTGACAATTTTTCTAAATTATACACACTTCTTAATTCTCATAACGGCTTAAATTACGACAGTAAGAAAACAGGTAGTTTCAACTTATATCATAGTTTTAACCAAACTCTGCCTCAAACCTCTGCCTTAATTAACAACTATCAATTAGTAAGTTACCGCAGTTTTTCCAAAGGAATACTAAACGAAGAATTACCTGTTTTAAATAGTCAGAGTATCACATTGTCACATTATTATTCTGGAAGTTCTATCCGCTATTCTACGTCAACTAGCTTATCTTATACGAAATCAGGAAAAATTAATGCTTCAGAAACTACGATTACAAATAATTTTATCTTTAACAATACGGCTTTTGTGGCTGGTGGAGATAGTTATCGATTCAACTTCAAACTCATGAATTTTATTCGAAAAATACAAATGGCAACCAAACTCGAAACCCAACAAACTTGGGTTTCTGCTCCTATTAAAGTTAATGCCAATGATTTTGTAGACATTAACACTTTATTTAGCACCTATATAGTATCTGGAACTACCTATTTAGAAAAACCGTATAATTTTGATTTTACTATTACCCAAAATCGTAGTTATACTACTTATAATGATTCCAAAAGTAGTAATGTAGTTACTAAAGCGAATTGTGCAGTTAATTATAAACTGAATGAAACCTTTATTATGGAGTTAAAAAGTGATTTTTATTGGCTAGACCAAAACTATACTTTTTTAAATGCAGAATTGAATTATACTCCAAAAAAGAGTAAGTTTTCTTATCGAATGGTATTGAATAATTTATTTAACGAAAATGAATTTAAAATCTCCTCTTTAAACGATTATACAAAAACAACTAGAAGTATTCCTTTAATTGAAAGATATGCTTTACTTACAGTACGATATAGATTCTAAAAAAAACCATCTCAGCTGAGATGGTTTTTGCTATATTTTTGAACTCTTTCCTGCTTAGCTAATAGGAATTCTATAAAAAACACCTTGAGAAAAAGTAACCACTTGTCCGTCTTCATTAACCACATTTAGTTTGAATGACCCTGTGTAAGTACCATTTTCAACCTCTTCAATAACTAATTCCCCATTACTTTGCTGGGTATTCATTACCCTAAAAGTTGCATTGTTATTTCCTCCATCAACTGTAACAACATCTCCTGCCAAATAATTAGCTCCTCTAGCTTTAATAGTATCAGTTGCAATAGCTCCTATATTATTTACAGTAATTTTAAACACCAAACCACTTCCTGAACCACCACTAGTTAGTGCTGAGCTATTATTTACATACGCATTCCCTGAGGTTAACTTTCTAGTTAAAAATGCAGGCCCTGGATAAGCACCTGTATCAAAAACATCAGAAACATTTCCAGATTTCAAAGTGTAAGTTGCAAAGTTAGCTTGGTTGGTTGTACCTAAAATATAAGTTCCACGATTAGCAGAACTAGTTGTAAGGACTAATTTTTCATTTCCTCTTAAAGCTGTAATAATCAAACCGCCATTGGCTCCAATTGACAAAGTAGTCTCTTGAGATTTCCAATTAACATCATTTAATTTTGCTTGAAAAGCAGGATTGTTTACTTGAGTTTCATTTACACAAGAAGTCAACAATAAAACACACCCTAATAAAGCAATTATTTTTTTCATTTAATATCTTCTTTAATACATAATTAGACAAAAATAATTTTTTTAATTTAAACATAAGATAAAAAACATAAAAATATTTTTAAAAAACATATACTATTGTAAAACAAAGTTTTGTACATTTGCACCCTTAAATAACTGAGGTCGGGAACCTCAAAATTAATCAAACGATTATGCCTGTAAAAATTAGATTACAAAGACATGGTAAAAAAGGGAAACCTTTTTACTGGATCGTAGCAGCAGATGCACGTTCAAAAAGAGATGGTAAATTCTTAGACAAAATTGGAACTTACAATCCAAACACTAACCCAGCAACTATCGATTTAAATTTGGATAGCGCTGTTCAATGGTTACACAATGGTGCTCAACCAACTGACACTGCAAGAGCAATTTTATCTTACAAAGGTGCTTTATTAAAACACCACTTAGATGGAGGAGTTCGTAAAGGTGCTTTAACTGCTGAACAAGCAGAAGAAAAGTTAGCGGCATGGTTAGATGAAAAAGCAGGAAAAGTTGATGCTAAAAAAGACGGTTTAACAAAAGCTCAAGCTGACGCTAGAGCCAAAGCTTTAAAAGCTGAAAAAGAAGCAAACGAAAAACGTATTGCTGCTCAGGCTGAAGCTTTAAAAGCTGAGGAAGCTGCAACTGAAGAAGCTACAGAAGAAACTGAAGCTCCAGCAGTTGAAGAAAACAACGAAGAAACAGAAGCTTAATTTTCAAACGTAATGATGCATAAAAAAGAGTGTTTCTATTTAGGCAAAATTGCGAGAAAATTTAGTTTTAAAGGTGAAGTCTTAGTCTTTTTAGACACTGATGAACCTGAAATGTATCAAAATTTGGAATCAGTTTTTGTTGAATTAAACAAAACACTGGTTCCTTTTTTTATTGAAAAAAGTGCACTTCATAAAGATAAATTTTTACGTGTTCGTTTTGAAGATGTAGACACAGAAGCTGATGCTGACGCAATTATGAATTGTGAAGTTTATCTTCCTCTTTCGATGTTACCAAAACTTGAAGGAAACAAGTTTTACTATCATGAAATTATTGATTTTGATGTAGAAGATCTTCGTCTTGGCAACATTGGAAAAATGATAAGAGTGAATGATAGTAATGCACAACCTCTTTTTGAAATTTTAAAAGATGAAGTTGAAATTTTAGTTCCGATGATTGACGCATTTATTGTAAAAATTGATAGAGCTAATAAAAAAGTAATCCTCGATACTCCTGTTGGATTAGTAGACTTATACTTGGACCAATAAAAAAACTTAACTTTTGTCAGTCTTTAACTTCAAACAATTCACTATCAATCAAGATTGTTGTGCTATGAAAATTGGCACAGATGCTGTTCTTTTAGGAGCTTGGACGCCTCTAATAAACAATCCTTACAACATTCTTGATATTGGAACTGGAACTGGTGTTTTGGCTTTAATGCTAGCCCAACGAAGTACCGCAGAACAAATTGACGCTATTGAAATTGACGATAACGCATTCGAACAAGCTACTGACAATTTTGAAGCTTCTCCATGGAATGATCGTTTGTATTGTTTTCACGCTGGTTTAGATGAATTCATGGACGAGCCCGAAGACGAATACGATTTGATTATCTCAAATCCTCCTTTTTATACGGAAGATTACAAAACCAAAAACACATCAAGAGATTTGGCAAGATTTGAAGATGCTTTACCTTTTGAAGATTTAGTAGAAGCTGCTGATTTATTACTTTCGGAAAACGGTCTATTTTCTGTAATTATTCCTTTTAAAGAAGAAACTCGTTTTTTGGCTCTTGCTAAAGATTTTGAATTATATCCTTTAAAAATTACTCGTGTAAAAGGAACACCTACTACTGAAATCAAAAGAAGTTTATTGGCCTTTACAAGAATCCAACAAACTCCTTTAATAGATGAACTTGTTATTGAAATGGAACGTCATCAATATACTCACGAATACATCACATTAACGAGAGATTTCTATTTAAAAATGTAATTATTATTTCTTAGTAGTTCTATTATAAATTTCAATAACCTCACCCTTACTCGTTACATGTAGTTTTTCGTAAATATTTCTTACGTGTGTTTTAATGGTATTAACACTCACATTTAACTCATCCCCTATTGACGCATAACTTTTGCCTTTTGCCAAAAGGATTAATACTTCATTTTCACGATCTGAAAGTTCGTTTAATTTCTTTTCTTGAAATGACTCTACAACCATTCGTGCAATTTTAATACTCATAGGCGCTCCACCTTGATCTAACTGTTCAAGTGCTTCAATTATTTTTTGTTTTCCACTTATTTTAGTGATATAACCAACTGCACCTGCACATAATGCCTCAAAAACATAATTAGACTCTTCATTTACTGTTACTACTATAATTGCAATTTTAGGAAACTGTTTTTTAATGATTTTAATTCCTTCTATACCATTTATTCCTGGTAAATTAATATCCATAAAAATGACATCAGGCTGTAGTTCTTTTAATTCAGGGATGGCTAATTCACAACTTTCAAAATCACCTATAACTTCAAAACTCTCATCAGAGTCTATTATCTCTTTGTAGGTATTTCTTACTAATTCATAATCTTCAATTAGAACAATTTTTTTCATACTTCATATTTAAAAAAACTTTTTTTTCTTTTACATTTTGGATATACCATTTTTATAAAATAATAAAAGTACCTTTTTTACTCTTTAATACACAAGAATAACTATAAAAACATTTTTTCAATCCATTTTACCTTAACTAATCCTATCATTTAATGGTTAAAGTATATATGCTTACGATTTCATACATTTTATTTTTTATTAGTATTTGATACTTCCCAGCAGGCAACATAAGCTTGGGAATTTCTTCTTTATTTAAAATTTCAACAACATCAACAGGAATACCTTGATGCTCATATTCGTTATACTTAAAAGCTAAAACTAGAGCTGGATATTGATTTATTTTTGATTTAGGAATAGTATACTTTTTTCTCTCTTTGTCTAACAATAGCCAATTAGGTCTATAGCTAATATATTTAGTGATTGGATGTATGATTTGACAATCTACTTTATCATTGTCAGCTAATCCATTAAAAAGACTGCCTTTTTCATCAATCAATACTACTGAAGTAGCTTTGTTAACCAATTCAATTATCGGGTTAGTAAATTTTAAATCACTCTTCTCAGAGTAGGTTACTTGATCTATGGTAAATGGATTTCTATTTGTTATTTTTTTTAACCTTCCTGCCATCGCTTTCTCCCAACGCTTTATTTTAGGTGTTCCTTCTATCACATGATCGTATCCACAATGAATTAAAAACTTAGAATTTGGATTTTCGTCTATGATTTTTTTAATATTCTCCGCTTGTTCTATTTCTCTTTCTTTACCATTTTTTCCATCAGTAGCTTCATATTCAAACAAAGTAAACCCCATTTCTAAAGCCACTCTAATTAGATTTGCCATTTGTGGTTCTTTAACATAGTAACCACTTTTTATAGTTGGAAATTTCCTATCATTAATTAAGGTATCCGACAAAGCTTCGAGTCCCAAAAATCGGTATCCATTTTCATATAGTCCTCTTAATAATGAAGTGGTAAACACTCTATGTCTTGCATTATGGTGCGCTTCATTTATTATAATTATTTGTTCTGCTTTTGAACGTTCTATAATATATTCTTTTGCGCTTTTGGGCTTAAAATTCTTAAAGTACAAACTATCTTTCGCAGAAAGTTTTTTAAAACCTCCTCCATTCTTATCCCAAGTGGTTAATGCCTCACGATAATAACCACTTGTAGCATATTCTACAGCTCCAAGTTGGTATTTCCAAGCCAATGTATCCTTTTCAATTGCAGCATTAATATCTTTAGAGAATTGATACTTTTCTTTAGCTACTTGGGCAATGAGTACATTACTAAGAGATAGAAAACAAAGAATGTAAATTATTTTCACTTTAATTACTTTTAAAATCACACCTCTAAATACCATTTCTATTAAAATTATCTTTTGGAGAAAACACATAAAACCACCACAGATTAGGCATTTTTTTGTGTTTATATTGTATTTATTTTACAAAAACCGCACTTACATACGCATCTGTTGTTCCATTTGTAAGATTTGTTGCTACTCCATTTTTCCAAAGTTTAGCTACAGAAAAACCATCTTCTCCTCCAACTCCATTGTATTCTGTACCAACAACATATACATCGTTCTCCGAAACACAAACAGAATTAGCATAGGCATACTGGCTCCCATCTGTAAGATCTGTTGCAACACCATTCTTCCAAACTTTTGCAACACTTTTAGTCCCGTTATATTCATAACCTGCAACATACACATCGTTTTCTGAAACACAAATAGACTCTGCTGCTGCTTGATAGCTTCCATCTGTAAATGCAGTTACTTCTCCATTTTTCCAAAACTTAGCAACATATGGACCTCCATTAGATACTTGACCAGAAGCATACACATCATTTCCAGATATGAAAACCGATTTAGCTTCAGCATGCTCGCTTCCATCTGTTAATGACGTTGCAACACCATTTTTCCATATTTTAGCTATATTTTTTGTTCCATTAGACTCTCTACCAGACACAAAAACATTATTACCTGATACACAAACAGAGTACGCATATGCATCTGCTGTTCCATCTGTAAGGTCTGTAACGACTCCATTTTTCCAAAGTTTAACTACTCCCATGTTATTACTATTATATTCATAACCTGTCACATACACATCATTTCCTGAAACATAAACAGCGGTTGCATAGGCACGATGATTCCCATCTGTAAGCGCAGTTGCCACACCATTTTTCCAAAGTTTGGCGACATCATTTGTTCCGTTCTCTTCATAACCTGCTACATAAACATCATTCCCTGAAACATAAACAGATCTAGCCATTGCATCTTGACTTCCATCTGTTAGATTTGTTGCTACTCCGTTTTTCCAAAGTTTGGCTACACTATTTGTTCCGTTATACTCTTGCCCAACTGCATATACCGATTTCTCTGTATTTGTTTCTGTTGCGCTATGGTCTTTACTACAAGAAAACAGTACTATACTTACTGCTACTAAAAATATTTTTTTCATTTTTTATGTTTTTTTATTCTACTATTATTTTTTTATTTGCTTTTCCAGAATTGGTAACAATTTCTACATAGTACATACCTTTTGATAAAGAGCTTGTATTTACTTTAGATGAATTGGTAGTCGCAACTTGTTGTCCTAAGTTATTATATACCGTTATTGCTTTTAATTCTAAACTATTTTTTAAATCTACTTGAAAATGGGCATTTGCTGGATTTGGATAAATTGTAACTTGTTTTGAAAGTTCAAAATCATTGGTATTTAATGCACAATTGGTGCTATACGATGCTGTTGTGTCTTTAAACCAGCTACTTGTTGGTGTAAAACCATTGTCAATTTGAATACACGTTAAATTAGGATTGTTAGTAGCTTCAAAACTGATAAAATCACTATTACTTCCATTCGCTACATTTAAATAAGTTAACTGATTATTATAACACCAAAGCGTAGTTAATGCAGCATTCTGACTTATATCTAAACTTGTTAATTGATTAAAATGGAAATAAAGTCTTATTAATCCTGTGCATTGGGTTATATCTAAACTCGTTAATTGATTATTGTTACAATATAAAATTGTCAGGGCTGTATTTAGATCTAAACTTGTTAATTGATTCTTTTCACAGTTAACCGAATTTAATTCTGTATTTTGACTTACATCTAAACTTGTTAATTGGTTCCTATCACAGTTAAGATATTCTAATACTATATTCTGAGTTACATTTAAGCTAGTTAATTGATTAGAATAACAGGCAAGCTCAGTTAATTGCGTATTTTGACTTACATCTAGACTGGTTAGTTGATTACTCCCACAGGAAAGCACAGACAATGTTACATTTTGAGTGACATCTAAATTTGTTAACTGATTGGAGTGACAGATTAATTCAGTTAAAGATGCATTCTGAGTAACATCTAAACTCGTTAATGAATTAGAATTACAATTTAAATACGTTAGCCCCGTATTTTGAGTTACATCTAAACTTGTTAATTGATTCGAATTACAATAAAAACGTATTAAGGAGGTGTTCTGAGTCACATCTAAACTTGTTAATAAATTATTAAGACTATATAAATTTGTTAAATCAGTGTTTTGAGTCACATCTAAACTTGTTAATTGATTCGAATGACAGCGTAAATCGAGTAAAGCTACATTTTGAGTCACATCCAAACTTGTTAATTGATTATTATAACAATATAAATGCAGTAAAGCCACATTTTGACTTAAATCTAAACTCGTTAATTGATTGGAATAACAATACAACCTTATAATATTCACAAATGCCTCAATACCCGTTAAGCTGGAAACATTTTTAGCACCAACATCTATAGTCCCAGTGTAAGCTGCTGCCTCTGCAACTTGTATTTCTCCGTCGTCATTAGTATCAATTTTTGAAATATAGGATCCTGTTATTGTTACACCATGTGCTAATAGTGCGTTTTTAAAATTAACGTCTGGAATGTTTACATTTTGAGCATAATTGTAGCTTGTGAAAGCTAAGGTTAAAAGGAGTAGTGTTTTCTTCATTGTATCTTACATTTATTTTTATGCAAAATTCGACATACTTTTAAAATAAAAAATCACCCGAAATGGGTGATTTTTTATTTTAAAAGTAATCTTTTGATTACTCTATGATTATTTTTTTATTTGCTTTTCCTGCATTGGTAACAATCTCGACATAGTACATTCCTTTTGATAAAGAGCTTGTATTTACTTTAGCCAAGTTGGTTGTTAGTACCTGTTGCCCTAAGTTATTATAAACTGTTATTGTTTTTAACTCTAAACTATTTTCTAAATCTACTTGAAAATGGGCATTTGCTGGATTTGGGTAAATGGTAACTTGTTTAGAAAATTCAAAATCATTTGTACTTAAAGCACAATTAGTACTGTAGGATGCTGTTGTATCTTTATTCCAATTACTTGGTGGCGTAAAGCCATTGTCAATTTGAATACAAGTTAAATTAGAATTGTTCTGAGTATAAAAATAAGTCAAACTAACATTATTACCATTCGCAATATTCAAATACGTTAATTGATTAGAAGAATTTGCTAAATATTCTAAAGCCGTATTTTGAGCCACATCCAAACTCGTTAATTGATTGTATGAACAAATCAATTCTTTTAAAACTGTATTCTGAGCAACATCTAAACTCGTTAATTGATTGTTATTACAATATAAATATATTAAAGACGTATTTTGAGTTACATCCAGATTTGTTAATTGATTGAAATAGCAATCCAACTCTAATAAAGCTATATTTTGGGATAAATCTAAACTTGTTAATTGATTATTATGACAATATATATATTCTAAAACTGTATTCTGAGTAACATCCAAACTTGTTAATGAATTGTAATCACATATCAAAAACTCTAATGTAGTGTTTTGTGTTACATCTAAACTTGTCAAATGATTAGAAGAACAAATTAGTTGTATTAAAGCTGTATTCTGAGTTATATCTAAACTTAGTAATTGATTGAAATCACATCTTAACTCCGTTAAAGCTACATTTTGAGAAACATCCAAACTTGTTAATTGATTGTTATTACAATATAAATATATTAGAGCCGTATTTTGAGTTACATTTATACTCGTTAATGAATTAGAATTACAATATAATTTTGCAATATTCCCAAAAGCTTCAATACCCGTTAAACTGGAAATGTTTTTAGAACCAACATTTACAAGCCCCGTATATGCTGTTGCTTCTGTAATTTGTATTTCTCCATCATTGTTCGTGTCTATTTTTGAAATACCAGATCCTGTAATTGTTACACCATGTGCTAATAGTGCGTTTTTAAAATTCGAATCTGGGATATTTACATTTTGAGCAAAGTTTAAATTTGCTAAAATTAAGACTATAAAAAGTAAAGTTTTTTTCATTTTTTTTTTGCAATTTACATTTCGGCAAAATTCTATAATTTCTCAGCATTAGTTTTCACCCAAAAGGGGTTAATTTTTATATAAAAAGCCAATTTAAAATCGGCTTTTGAAAAAAATTAAGAATTATTCTTTTATAATTTTTTTGGTTATAAATCCTTTATCCGTTTCTAATTGAAGGAAATAGACTCCAGAAGTTAAACCCGTAAGATTGATTTGATTATTTTGAATTTCTTTTGATTGGCTAACTAAAACTCTTCCGTTTATATCTAAAACGGAGTAGTTTTTAAAAGAAATACCATTTTCAGTTTGGATGCTTAATACATCTTTTACTGGGTTGGGATACAATATAACTTCTTCGTTTAAATGGAAACCCGAAACCGCTAGATTGTTAACAGTTATTTTCCTTATACGGTGATTGTTAGTATCAGCTACGTAAATATTACCATTTGTATCTGTTGCTATGCCATATGGATTTTGAAATCTAGCTGCAGTACCAACACCATCAAGATAACCTTGAACTAAACCTGCAAAACTATCTACATATGCATTTGTTGTAACTTTTCTTATTGCATCATTATTCATATCGGCTACATAAATTATGTTGTTATTATCAATGGCTAAACCATGTGGATAATTAAACGAAGCAGATGTACCTGTACCATTATTATAACCTAATAATGTACCTGCAAAAGTAGTTACCTCTGCTGAAGGACTAATTTTACGAATACGATGAGATTCATGATCTGATACAAATAAATTATTATTACTATCAATTACAATTCCTGCGGGCTCATAAAACTGAGCCATTGTACCCGTTCCATCTTGATTTCCTTGAGCTGATCCTGCAAAAGTAGTTACTTCCCCATTAGGTGTTATTTTTCTAATTCTTCTATTCCAAGCATCGGTTACAAAAATATTCCCGTTAGAATCAAAAGCTAAACCTCGTGGATAATTAAATTTTGCATTTATGCCTATCCCATCCAAATGACCAGAACTAGATCCAGCAAGCGTAATCACATTCCCTGAAGGATCAATTTTTCTAATTTTATGATTAAAAGAATCTGCTATATAAAGATTATCATTGGCATCAATAGCAATTCCAAATGGTGAATTAAATTTTGCATTTACACCTGCTCCATCTTCAAAACCTTGGACAGAACCCGCAAAAGTAGACACTACACCACTAGGTGATATTTTTCGCACACAATGATTTCCTATATCTAAAACAAAAATATTATCATTACTATCAACAACAAGATTAATGGGTTGATTAAACTGTGCATCATTTGCTGGTCCATCTACTAAACCTGCCAATCCATTTCCTGCAATTGTAGTTACTGTTTGTGCATGGTTTTCAAATGCTAAAAATAAAGTAAGAATAAGTAATGTTTTTTTCATTTTTTTGTAATTTAAGTTTGGGCAAAATTCTTTAATTTCACAACACAAGTTCTCACCCGAAAAAGGTGATTTTTAAAAAAAACAAGAATTATTCTTTTATAATTTTTTTGGTTATCAATCCTTTATCTGTTTCTAATTGAAGGAAATAGACTCCAGAAGTTAAGCTCGTAAGATTGATTTGATTATTTTGAATCGCTTTTGATTGGCTAACTAAAACTCTTCCGTTAATATTTAAAACGGAGTAGTTTTTAAAAGAAATTTCGTCTTGATTTTGAATAGTTAATACATCATTTACTGGATTAGGGTAAATTACAACTTGATTGGAAAGTTCAAAATCATTCGCACCTAAAGCACAATTGGTACTATAAGATGCTATAGCATCTTTTTGCCAGTTGCTTGGTGGTGTAAAACCATTGTCAATTTGAATACACGTTAAATTAGGATTACCAATAGCACCAAAATAACCTATATTATTATTATAACCGTTCGCAATATTTAAGCTAGTTAATTGATTGCCTTCACAAACTAATTGCTGCAAAACTATATTTTGAGAAACATCTAAACTCGTTAATTGATTAGATCCACAATGTAAACTTAACAAAACTACATTCTGAGTCACATCCAAACTCGTTAATTGATTAGTAGAACAATATAAAGCTGTCAAAGCAGTATTCTGAGTCACATCTAAACTCGATAATTGATTGAATGTACAATGTAAAAATATTAGAGCAGCATTCTGAGTTACATCTAAATTTATCAGTTGATTTTCATAACATAACAATTCGATTAAAACTATATTTTGACTTACATCTAAACTCGTTAATTGATTAGAGTAACAATATAAATATTCTAAAGCACTATTTTGAGTAACATCTAAACTTATTAATTGATTCGAATTACAATAAAAACGTTTTAAAATGGTGTTCTGAGTAACATCTAAACTCGATAGCTGATTGGAAGAACAAATTAAATATTCTAAAACAGTATTCTGAGTAACATCTAAACTTGTTAATGAATTATCAAGACAAAATAAATGTGTTAAAGCGGTATTATGTGTTACATCTAAACTTGTTAATTGATTATTTTGACAACGTAAATCTTTTAAAGCTATATTCTGAGTCACATTTAAATTCATCAACGGATTAGAATAACAATATAAATATGTTAAAGCTGCATTTTGACTCAAATCCAAACTTGTAAATGAGTTGTAAGAACAATCGAAAACACTTAAAGATGTATTTTGAGTCACGTCTAAACTCGTTAATTGATTCTGACTACAAAACAAATCGGTCAAAGCAGTGTTTTGAGTCACATTTAAACTCGATAATTGATTATTAAAACAAGATAAACTTGTAATATTAACAAAAGCTTCTATCCCTGATAAATCTGAAATATCTTTTGATTCAACAGCTATTCTACCTGTGTAAGAAATAGCTTCTGTAACTTGTATTTCTCCGTCGTCATTGGTATCAATTTTAGAAACACCATAACTTGTAATTGTTTCTCCATGTGCCAATAGTGCGTTTTTAAAGTTAGCATCTGGAATGTTTACGTTTTGTGCATAATTGTAGCTTGTGAAAGCTAAGGTTGAAAGGAGTAGTGTTTTCTTCATTGTATCTTAAATTTATTTTTATGCAAAATTCGACATAGTTATAAAACAAAAAAACATTTCTATGTATTCTAAGTAGTTAACTAAATCTTATGTGTTTTATTCTTTTATAAATTTCTGAACACCTTTACCTTTACTAGTCTCAACTTCTACAAAATACAATCCCTTTGAAAGATGTTGTACATTAATTTCTTTTGACTTGGATTCTTTAACAAGTTGTCCCATTGCATTATAAATTCGAGAATTTATAAATTCTAATGAATTATTCAAGAAAACAATTATCTTTTCTTTAGTTGGGTTTGGATAAATTTTTGTATTCTCAGTAACAAACTGATTTGCATTTAATACGTTAGTAATATCATATGCCATTACTCTATAACTCCCATTTGGCTTACTTCCTAATGCTATTCTATTACCATCAGAAGTTAATGAAAGTGCATCTCCTAAACGAGAATTAGAAGTTCCTTCAAAGAAAGTTTTTTGAACCCATTCGTTCCCTACTAGAGAATACACATATACTCTTCCTCGAAAACTTTGCCAACCAATTGCGGCAACAGCTAATACAGTTCCATCATCGGACATTGATAGATTATATCCAAAATAATTGCTTTGATTTTCTCCAAATAAAGAAGTTGAAAATTCAACCCAAGATCCAGAAATCAACTTAAAAGTTCTTACTCTACCAATATAATTTACATTACTTACGCTAGCATTAACACAGCCAATGGTTAATAATGTCCCATCTTGATTAACAACTAGACTAGTCCCAAGTCTTTCAGAATTATCGCCAATTAATGTTGCACCTACTTGTTCCCATATAGATCCACTTTCACTCCATCTATATACACTTGTTTCGCCATAACCAGAAGATTTACCAGGACTACCTATAACAAGTGTTGAACCGTCTTTACTAAGAACGCAAGAACGGCCATATTCGTTAGCGCTTTCAGTGTCGTAAAAATCATTTCCCATTTGTTCCCATTGAGAATTAGAAGAATTAAATTGAAAAACCCTTACTAATCCAGAGTCCGTTATTCCATTTATATCTGCTAAGTATCCAGAGACAGCCAAACGATTTCCATCAGAACTTAATGAAATTTTTTCTCCAAAAAGATCTTTAGCGTTTACACCCTCAATAACATTCCCCACTTGTTGCCAGTTTGGAGTAGTTGAAGCATCATAATCATACACGTAAACTCTCCCAATATTATAGGGCTGATGATACCAATGAAATGGAGCTCCAATTGCAATTCGATTGCCGTTATTTGAAATACTTAAACTAGTTCCAAACCGAGAAGCTTCTATAGGTTCGTTGTCTAATACATTCACAGCATACCAACTACTTGATAACGAATATTCTGAAACTATTCCATTATTATTGTTTGGATAATCTGGCATTCCAAACATCAATCTATCACCATTACTATTTATCGCAATATCTAAACTTAATTCTTGACCAAAACTACCATTAATAAAATTTCCAATTAAGGTTTGTGCATTCGCAGTTACAAATCCAATGTTTAAAACTAAAAAAAGTACTGTTTTCTTCATTTTATCTTAAATTATTTTTATGCAAAATTCGACATAGTTATAAAATAAAAAATCACCCGAAATGGGTGATTTTTCTATACGTAAATAAAACTTATTACATTATAAAATATGACCTATAAATTTTATTCTTGTTCCTTTGCTTGTATCTATTTCTAACTTCCCATGTATTTTCAAAGCTCGTTTTTCCATATTAATCAATCCATTTTTACGTTTTAGACTGGTTATATCAAATCCCTTTCCATTATCTACAAAAGTTATTTTTAATTTATTACGGTTTACTTTTACTTCTAAACTACATTTAGTCGCTTCAGAATATTTTAATGTATTAGTCATGGCTTCTTTAAACAATAACAACAATTGTCTTGACCAATAATAAGGTAATTTTATTTGTTGAGCTTCAATAGCAACAGTACTATTAAATTCTATATTACTCGAGGAGAAAAGTTCTTCACCAAAGTCTTTCAGATAGAAAACCAATTCATTTAGATCATCATTTTTACTATCAATACTCCAAATAAAATCTTTAATCCCAAAATAAAGATCTTGTGCATCTTTATTAATTCTAGATAATTGTTTGTACCAATTTGAAGCTTTAAATACTTCATCTTCTATCATCATACCTGAAAGCACTGTAATACCAGCTAATTTATTTCCTAACTCATCATGAAAATCTTGCGCAACGTTTTCCCTTACTTCACTTAATTCTTTTTGCAAATTTTCATTATATGTAATGGTTTGCCTCAATAGTTCATTACGCTCTTTTACATGTTTGAATCTGAAATACAAAAATAAGGTGATCAGACTTGAAACTATCAAAGTAATTAAAGAATAACTCCACCATTGCTTATACCATGGAGCTTGGTTTATAAAGTTGTATTTTGGTGAATAATTCCAGTCACTGTTCGTATTTCTTGTTCTAAAAATTACATTATATTCTCCATATTGAAACTTAGTGAAATCTACTAAATCTGTTTTTAAAGATTCCCATTCACTATTATTTATTTTACATTCCGTAATAATTTCAAAATCATCATAGGAAATTACATTAATAGAAAATTTATTTTCCGTTCTATTAATATCTAGAATTGGGCTTGAAACTGGAGAAAAAGCATTTTTATTATCTATTTTCATGCTTCCATTGTTACCCACTAACCAAATTTGCTGATTTTCGTCTTCTACTATTTTTTGAATGTAAGATGAATTTCCCTTAGCGTTTTTGTAAAAACTATAAAAAACTTCATCTTTAAATACAGAAAAACCTTTTTGTGTTCCTAACCATAATATTCCATGATCATCAAGTAAGAGACAGTTTATATTTAAGGATAATAATCCTATGTTTTCATTATAATTTTTTATCACGTCCTTTTCTACAATACTTAATCCGTTAATTGTAGCGATATATATCTTTGACTCATCTACGACAACATCTCTAATATCATCATTTAAAATACCTTTTTGAGAAGTTATTACCTTTTTTAATCTCAATGTATTTAAATCATAAATAAATAAACCTTTATTGGTACATGAATAAATTTTATCTTCTTTTTTTACCACTCTCCTTATCACTCCATCAAAAAGAAACTTATAGCTCTTATCTCTTTTTTTAACTAGAATACTATTATCTCCATGTTTAATAAGTATAGTAGAATCTTGAAACACTAAGTGTTCAAAACTTGATATCTTGACATTAGTGCCAAATATTTTTCTTATTTCAGAGTTTCTTATACTCTCCTTTGTTTTTACAAGAATAGTATCTTTAATCAAATCATCAAATTTCCAAAGTGATTCTTCATAAAGCAAAGAGTCTCTTTCATTTGTATTGGTATCAATACCTATTATTTTACTTGATGTTAAAAAAAATATTTTTGAGTTAACAGTTACTACATCATAGATATTATTGTTTTGTAAATTATTCTTAATTTGAAATCGATTCTCAAAAAAAAGCTTAAAAACACCTGATCCATAAACACTTATCCAAACACTATCCTCCTTAGCTATGAGAATATCACTAATCTGCTTACCACCTAACTCTTTTTCTGTTACAGTAAAGAAAGTGTTCTTTTTAATATCCCAAACAACAACTGTTTCAGCTTTTCCATTATTTTCTTGTAAAACAAGCACTATAATATTGTTTTTTATACTTGTTTTTCTAATGGTGCTATTTTTAAATGGAAGTGTTTTTCTACTAATTATTTTCTCTTTTGAAAAAAAAACAACTTCATTAGTAGTAACCGCAAGAAAGGAATTGTCAGCAATCTTTTTAATATCATTAACATATTCATTCTTCAAAAAAGGAAATACTAATTCAATTTGAGTTGGACTAATCACTTTATAAACCCCTTTTATGGTTTCGTTTGAAAACAAAACATCATTAAAAAGATAAATCTCATTATCAACGACTTCAAACTGTGGTTTTACAGTACTATTTACTACAGCACTAGTTGTTGGAAAAAGCGTATTATCTAAATAATAACTAACTATTGTCTCTTTAAAATCATCTTTTTCTTTAGAATAGAAATGATATTTATGACCTACTCCTTTTGCAAATAAGTATTTAGATAAATTCCCAATTTTATTGATTTTAGATTTTACCTGATTCTTATGTGGTATGATTTTATCTTTTTGAAGTATTTGCATTCCTCCACCCCAAGTAGCAATCGCAAAAGTTGAATCGTTTACTTCGCAAATATCAATCACATAATTAGAAAAAAGCCCTTCATTTATTTGAAATACTTTAAAGTCTTTCCCATTAAATTTTGCTAAACCGTCATCTGTTCCTATCCAAATATACCCCTTTGAATCTTGAATAATTCCATAACATAAATCATGAGGCAATCCATTTGTTGTATTGTAATGCGTGATTTTATATTGAGCATTACCCAAAAAACTTGTGAAAAATAATACTACAAAAAAGAATCTCACTTATATAAAAATTGAATTTTAATTCCTATTTCCTTGAATTATATTATACATTTCTAAAGCCTTCCCATCTGTTAAAAGAGAAACAAAATGACAAATATGCAATAATTGGTCATATACTTTTTCTTTTTGATGTAAAAATCGTTCTGGTAATAATTTTAGAATAATAGTATCATAGTTAGAAGCTTTCCCTTCTATCTTATTGTGATATGCTGTACAAAATTTATCTAATAAAGTATTGATAATTTTGTAACCCACTACTTCTTTTTGAACTACTTCTTTACATTGGTATACATTCTTAATACTAATTTGAATGATATCGTTCATTTGAGCTAAATACTGACTTTTATCCATTAAAGAATAAGGGAATCCTCCTTTTAGAATAGCTTCTTCATTTTCCATAAAAACCTTAACTGCATCACTGATTAAACTTCCTATTGCCAGAGCTCTCAAGTAACTGATTCGATCTTCTTTAGTAGTTAATTGATTGTACTTATTAGTATCAATTCCATTTTTAACTAATTTTATTAAGTACTCTAATGCGAATTCTTCCTGAATTAGCCCTAGATTAATACCATCCTCAAAGTCAATAATGGTATAACAAATATCATCAGCAGCTTCCACCAAATAAGCTAAAGGATGACGTTCAAAACCGATATCATTACCCGTTTTATTAGAAATCATGCCTAATTCTTGCGCTACATCAGTAAAAAAGACTTTGTCTTGTTGAAAAAAACCATATTTTTTATCACAAATTTTTGCAGTTGGTTTTTTAGGCAAACTCTCTTTTGGATATTTCATGAAAGCACCTAAAGTAGCATAAGAAATACGTAAAGAACCTTCAATACCTTCTCTAGAAGTTGCTAAGACCGAAAAACCATTAGCATTTCCTTCAAAATCAATTAAATCTTGCCATTCTTTATCCGTTAAATGGTCTTTATATTGCAGTCCATTTCCTGTTTTAAAATACTCACCAATTGCTTTTTCACCTGAATGACCAAAAGGAGGATTTCCTATGTCATGAGCTAAAGCTGCAGCAGCTACAATCGCACCAAAATCATTCATATGGTAACCTAATTCTTTTAAATAAGGATGCTTTTCAATGACTTGTTTTCCCACCAAACGTCCGATCGAACGCCCAACTACAGAAACCTCTAAACTATGCGTCAAACGATTGTGAACAAAATCTGTTTTTGACAATGGAATTACTTGTGTTTTGTCTTGCAAACTTCTAAAAGCAGCCGAAAAAATAATACGATCATAATCTACCTCAAAGCCCAAACGTGTGTCGTCTTGATCTTTTCTTAATCGTTTTGCTTTATCCCCTTGTCTTTTTAAAGAAAGTAATTGTTCCCAATGCATCATTTGAAGTTAAAAGTTTGAAATTAGAAATACGGATAAAATTATTTAATGGGTTTATCGTTTGCCAAAAAGAAATTACTTGACTTTTTTGGATATTTATCATAACTGATATCACTAGGATTTTCAATCACCGATTTAATATTGATTTCATCACCAATTTTAAATTTTGACATGGTGTATTTATAATCCAATAAATATTCTCCACAAAAAAAATTTCCTTTTTCATCTTGTTCGATTTTTCCTGTATGAACTCCTTTTTTCTCTTTAGACATGATGTATTTTTATTTTTGCCAAAGGTACGAATTGAAATGCAATTCTGTAAAACAAAAACAGCCATCGTTTGATGACTGTTTTTGTTTGCTCTTTTTCCTTTATCCTGTTCTCTTTTAAGAACCACACATTTCGCAATCGTCTGGTTCTGCATTTTTAGAACGTTCAATCATTGCTTTAAATTCAGCTGCTGACATTTCTGGCTCTACTTCAACTGCTACTGGAATTGGAGCTGCTTTTTTATCATTATTTAAAGTAAACTTAATAGCATCTACTGCAGATTTTGTTCTTAAATAATACATACCTGTTTTCAAGCCGCTTTTCCAAGCATAGAAATGCATTGATGTTAATTTGGCCATTGTAGCACCTTCCATAAATAAGTTTAAAGATTGAGATTGATCAATAAAATAACCTCGTTGACGGGACATATCAATAATATCTTTCATGCTTAATTCCCAAACTGTTTTATATAATTCTTTAATATCTTGTGGAATTACATCTATATTTTGAACCGAACCATTATTACGCATGATTTCTTGTTTTAAGGTTTCATTCCATAAGCCTAAGTTAACTAAATCATGTAATAAATGTTTGTTCACTACAATAAATTCTCCCGACAATACTCTACGAGTATATACATTTGAAGTATAAGGTTCGAATGCTTCATTATTTCCTAAAATTTGAGAAGTTGAAGCTGTTGGCATTGGAGCCAATAATAAAGAGTTACGTACTCCTTTCTCCATTACTTCTTTACGAAGAGAAGCCCAATCCCATCTTCCTGATAATTCTTCATCTTTTAAGCCCCACATATTGTATTGGAATTCTCCTTTAGAAATAGGAGAACCTTCAAAAGTAGAATATGGTCCTTCTTCTGTAGCTAATTCCATTGAAGCTGTAACTGCAGCAAAATAAATCGTTTCAAAAATTTCTTGATTTAATTTTTTAGCCTCGTCACTTGTAAATGGCATTCTCAATAAAATGAAAGCATCAGCCAAACCTTGCACACCCAAACCAACTGGTCTATGACGTAAATTTGAATTTTCTGCTTCTTTTACTGGATAATAATTTCTATCAATGACTTTATTTAAATTACGTGTAATTCTTTTGGTTACATCAAATAGAAATTGGTGATTGAATGCTCCGTCTTCAACAAACATTGGTAATGAAATAGAAGCTAAGTTACATACCGCAATTTCATCTTCAGAAGTATATTCTAGTATTTCAGTACATAAATTAGACGAGCGAATTGTTCCTAAATTCTTTTGGTTTGATTTTCTATTTGCAGCATCTTTGTACAACATATATGGTGTACCTGTTTCGATTTGTGATTCTAATATTTTTTCCCAAAGCTCACGCGCCTTAATAGTTTTTCTTCCTTTTCCAGCATTTTCATAATCCGTGTACATAGTTTCAAATTCATCACCATACACATCATACAACCCTGGACATTCATTTGGACACATTAATGTCCATTTCGCATCTTCTTCAACACGCTTCATGAATAAGTCACACATCCACATAGCAAAGAATAAGTCTCTTGCACGCATTTCTTCTTTTCCAGTATTCTTTTTCAAATCTAAGAAATCGAAGATATCTGCATGCCAAGGTTCAATATAAATAGCAAAACTACCTTTACGTTTTCCTCCTCCTTGATCTACATAACGAGCTGTGTCATTGAAAACACGTAACATTGGAACAATTCCATTCGAAGTTCCGTTTGTTCCACGAATATATGAACCTGTTGCTCTTACATTGTGAATAGACAAACCAATTCCTCCAGCTGATTGTGAAATTTTAGCTGTTTGTTTTAATGTATCATAAATACCATCTATACTATCATCTTGCATCGTTAATAAAAAACAAGAAGACATTTGTGGTTTTGGTGTTCCCGCATTAAATAATGTTGGTGTCGCATGTGTGAAGAATTTCTTTGACATTAATTCATACGTTTCAATAGCCGAATCAATATCGTTTAAATGAATTCCAACAGAAACACGCATTAACATGTGTTGTGGACGTTCTACAATTTTACCGTTTATTTTCAACAAGTATGAACGTTCTAAGGTTTTAAAACCAAAGTAATCGTAATTAAAATCACGATTATATATAATTGTAGAGTCTAACTTTTCTGCGTTTTCCATTATTACCTGATACACTTCATCAGAAAGCAAAGGAGCTTCTTGATTGGTTCTAGGATTCACATAATGGTACATCTCTGTCATCGTTTCAGAGAATGATTTTGTGGTGTTTTTGTGTAGATTTGAAACTGCAATACGAGCTGCTAATTGCGCATAATCTGGATGAGATATCGTCATTGAAGCTGCTGTTTCTGCTGCTAAATTATCTAATTCTGAAGTGGTAACACCATCATACAATCCCTCAATCACCCTCATAGCAACTTTAACAGGATCTACTAATTCATTTAGCTCATAGCATAAAAATCTAATTCTGTCAGTAATTTTGTCAAACATTACTGGCTCTCTTCTGCCGTCTCTCTTTACTACATTCATATTAAAATTTTTTTTATTGTTTGGTTAATTGCTTAGACTACATTTTACTTCCTAGCCTTGATGGAAGTTGAAATTCTTTTATTTTTTAATTGAAAAAACAAAAGATTGTAACGAACTACAGGAACAAAGTTTTATTTTTGTCCTAAAGGATTCGCTTCTAAAATATTTAAATGTTATTGTTGTAGATAAACAATACAATTTATTTGTTATTACAATAAGGTTCTGAAACACTAAAATGAATCAGAAGATGTTTTATAATGAATTAAAAATCAGCATCAAAGCTAATTTTACCTGACTCAGAGTCAGTATTCATCACACCTGCTTTTTGATATTCTGCTACTCTTTTTTCGAAGAAGTTTGTTTTTCCTTGAAGTGAGATCATGTCCATAAAATCAAATGGATTGGATGCATTGTATTCCCTTTCACATCCTAATTCTACCAATAATCTATCAGTAACGAATTCTAAATATTGTGTCATAAGAATAGCGTTCATTCCTATTAAACTTACAGGAAGTGATTCGGTAACAAACTCTCTTTCGATAGTTAATGCATCAATAATTATTTTTCTAATTCTATCTTTTGGAACTTTATTTACTAAGTGATGGTTGTGTAAATGCACTGCAAAATCACAGTGTACTCCCTCATCACGAGAAATCAATTCGTTTGAAAAGGTTAATCCTGGCATTAGACCACGTTTTTTCAACCAAAAAATGGAACAAAATGCTCCTGAAAAGAATATCCCTTCAACAGCTGCAAAGGCAATTAGTCGTTCAGCAAAAGAATCTGATTCTATCCATTGCAAAGCCCAATCTGCTTTTTTCTTGATAGCTGGAAATACTTCAATAGCATGAAACAATTTATCTTTCTCTACCTCATCTTTAACATAAGTGTCGATTAACAAAGAATAGGTCTCACTGTGAATATTTTCCATCATGATTTGAAAACCATAGAAAAATTTTGCTTCCGCATATTGCACTTCATTTACAAAATTCTCTGCCAAGTTTTCGTTTACAATTCCGTCAGAAGCTGCAAAAAAAGCTAAAATGTGTTTGATAAAGTATTTTTCATCATCACTTAATTTGGTATTCCAATCGGTAATATCTTGATGTAAATCTATTTCTTCAGCAGTCCAAAAACTAGCTTCCATTTTCTTATACCATTCCCAAATATCATGGTGTTTTATAGGAAAAATTACGAAACGATCTTTGTTCTCTTGCAAAATGGGTTCAACAGCCGACATATTCATTTGATTTTTATGGATTTAAAGCAAGAATTGCTCTTAATATTTCTGATTACAAAGTTTGTAAATATAGATGACAAATGAAAGTCAAACTTATTCACAATTACAGCAAGTTTTTAACAACGAGTAAAATTTTTCTTATTCAAAAAATATTTTTCAAATAACTGAATAACAACACATTACAATTAACCAAAACAAACGTTAAATAGCCGTGAACAGCAGTAAACACATTTACTAAGAGAGGTTTATTTGGATTAAAAAAGAAAGTTATTTTTTTAAATCTTGTGCTACTTTTTCCAACTCTTCATACCATTGTATTCCAAATTTTCGAACCAAGGCTTCTTTGACAAATTTATAGATAGGAACTTCTAATTCTTTCCCAAGCGAACAAGCATCTGAACAAATGTGCCATTTGTGATAATTAACTGCTGCAAAATCAGAATATTCTTTAACCCTTATAGGATACAAATGACATGAAACTGGTTTTTTCCAGTCTATTAACCCTTGATTATAAGCTTGTTCAATTCCACAAAGAGCAGTTTGCTTGTCAAATATTACATAAGCACAGTCTTTTCCCTCTATCAAAGTAGTTTCAAATTCACCGTCTTCACCTGTTACAAAAGTTCCTTGTTCTTCAATGGCTTTGATTCCTTCTTTACGAAGAAAAGGTTTTACTTTTGGGTAAATTTCTTCTAGCATTTTTGTTTCTGCTTCATCTAAAGGAGCACCAGCATCTCCATCTACACAACAAGCTCCTTTACAAGCTGACAAATTGCATACAAATTCTTTTTCTAGGATTTCTTCTGAGACTATGGTTTTATTAAGTTGAAACATAAACTATATTATTAATTGGCAAAGATAAGCGTTTGATTTCATTAAATGAATACTAGTTTTACAAAGCATGCTGTATTTCTTTACTACTTATTCTTATCTTTGCATAATGAATTTTACTGAGCTAATAAACTGGAGAGATATTTTTACGGTAAGCATGATATTGTTTGCTGTAATCGATATTATAGGTAGTATTCCTATTATTGTAGATTTACGAAGTAAGATTGGACACATCCAATCCGAAAAAGCAACTATAGTGGCTGCCATAATTATGATTGCTTTTCTTTTTTTAGGAGAAGAAATTTTAAAATTAATTGGAATAGACACTAACTCGTTTGCTGTTGCCGGTTCATTTGTCTTATTCTTTTTAGCACTTGAAATGATATTAGGAATTCGTTTATACAAAGAAGACAACCCAACAACAGCTTCCATTGTTCCAATTGCCTTTCCTTTAATTGCAGGTGCTGGAACCATGACAACTTTATTGTCTTTACGTTCAGAATACGCTAAGATTAACATCATAATTGCTATATTAATCAATGTTATAGTGGTTTATATTGTCTTAAAATTATCAGGTAAAATTGAAAAAATATTAGGTCCAAATGGTTTAGGTATTATTCGTAAAATATTTGGTATCATTTTATTGGCTATTTCAGTAAAATTATTTGGAGCCAATGTCAAACAATTATTTATTTAACACCCTTTAATCTCATATAAAATGAAAATATTTAGCATCGTTGTAATCATTCTAGCCTTCGCATTAATTATATTTAATGTAACAAAAGTTAATTTTGAATCTCCATTTGAGGGCAATAGCAAAGTGGCATTAATTGGTATTATTTCTGGTTTTTGCGCTATCGTTTTAATGTTAATTTTTTTGGTATCCAAAAAAATAGAAGAAAAAACTAAAGATTAATTTAAAAAAATAACTATTTGCTATGTATGATGTTATAATAATTGGAGCTGGTGTTTCAGGAGTTTCTTGTGCTTTAATTTTAGGATCAGCTCAAAATAAAGAATTTGCATTGGATAAAAAAATAGGACTAATAGCTCATCAAAAAGCATCTTCCTTGCAAAATGCTATTTTTAATAATGCTTATGGTATTCCTGCTGGAAAACTTGGATCAGAATTGCTATTAGAAAGCTTAGAACATTTAGAGAACACTTATCCTCATGTGGATCAAATTCTTAAAGAAAAAGTGTTAAAAATTGAAGGTACATTTGAGAATTTTTCAATTACGACGAATAAAAATGTTTATCAATCTAAAATCGTAGTTGTTGCTATTGGATCTGGAAATCCGTTTTTAATTAAAGGTTTAGAACAATATATAATTCCTCACAAAAAAGCACTTGCTGTAAAAAACAGAATACAATTACAAAACGAAGATCATTTAGTTACCGAAGGTATTTATGTTTGCGGAACATTAGCTGGTCATAGGAGTCAATTGACCATTGCTGCAGGAAGTGGTGCGAGTGTAGCTGGAGACATTTTAACGCTATGGAATGATGGTGATCATGCACAGATTCACGATGCTTTAGGGAAGTAATTATTCATTACTTAATCTCCAAAACTTTTTTAATCATAGCATCTTCAGAAAGAATAATTTCATAGTAGCTATTATCATCAAAAAGTTGTTTTACAAATTCAGCATATAAGTATTTCTTAATTTTTTCTTTATCTGAAAAATTCAAAAGAATTCCACTTTCTGAAATATATTGTTTAAAAGCATCTAAATAGTCATCCTTTTCAAGAACTTCCGCTTTTAATAACTTAAAGTCTAGCTCATTAAAAAATGCCCTTTTTTTATCTAGTTGTTCAAAAACAAAATAACTCACCACACCAGATTGCATAATCATTACAGTAGCTTCTTCACCATGTTTGGCTTCAAAAGGCACAAAAACATCTGGTGTAATTCCACCACCACCATAAACTACTCTACCTTTTTTAGTTTTAAACTTTAAACTATCAGCTACTTTTATACTATCAGCTTCATATAATTCACCACTTTGAAAGCGTTTTTCAAATTCGTTAAAATAAGCTTCTCCTTTATCCTCATATGGTTTTTGTATGGAACGTCCTGAAGGAGTAAAATAACGAGCAATGGTTAATCGTACCGCAGAACCATCACCTAAAGGCATTTCTCGTTGTACTAATCCTTTTCCAAAAGAACGTCGACCCACAATAGTTCCTCTATCATTATCCTGAATAGCACCAGCTAAAATTTCACTAGCAGAAGCACTATTTTCATTGATTAGAACATACACTTTCCCATTTTCAAAATCTCCTTTTGATGTAGCAAAAGTTTGATCTTCTGTTCCTTTCTTATTTTTTGTTTTAACCACTAATTCTTTGTCTTTCAAAATTTCATCAGCGATAGCTACTGCCATTTCCAAATAACCACCACCATTATCCCTAAGATCAATCACCAATTCTTTAATCCCTTGTCTTTTAAGCGAAAGTAATGCTTTATGAAATTCATCATAAGTAGTTTCAGCAAATCTATTAATTTTAATATAACCAACCTCATCTGATACTTTTAAAGCAATATCAACACTTTTTATAGGAATCACATCTCTTTTTACTTTAATTTTAAGCTTCTCATTGGTAGCTTTTCTAAAAACTGTAATAGAAACTGTAGAACCTTTTTCTCCTTTTAATTTCGAAAACAAACTATCATTTTGAATTTGCTTGTCGAATAATTGATAATTATCCGCATACAAAATTCTATCACCTGGCTTTATACCAGCCATTTCTGAAGGTCCATTTTTAATAGGTTTAATAACCGCAACTGTGTCTTTATAAACATAAAAATTAACACCAATCCCCACAAAGTCACCTTTCATATTCTCGGTAACTGATTTTAAATCTTTCTTACTAATATAAACAGAATGAGGATCTAAATTTTCCAATATTCCACTAACAGTTAAATCCACTATAGAATCTGTATTTATGTCGTCTACATATTCTCTATCGATAAAATCAATCAGTTTATTAAGTTTATTTCTTTTAGAATTTTTAGTTAAAAAATCTTTATCTTGAAAAGAATTTAATGTACTTCCCAATAGCAAACCTATCGCTACAGCAACTGCAATAAGTATAGGAAGGTATATTTTATTCATTTTCATAGTTTTATTTTAAATCTTCTAACAGCTCTACTTCAACACCTGCTCTTCTCAAAAAATCAACTCCAGAAGTGTCTTTATATTCTTCATGATACACAACTCTTTTAATTCCTGATTGATGTATTAACTTACTACAATCTTTGCAAGGTGATAGCGTAATATATAAAGTCGCATTTTCACATGATTGTGTAGATCTTGCTACTTTTAAAATTGCATTAGCTTCTGCGTGAAGCACATACCATTTTGTTAAATTTTCTTCATCTTCACAGCAATTTTCAAATCCTGTAGGAGTTCCATTATAACCATCAGAGATTATCATTCTATCCTTAACAATAATTGCGCCAACTTGTTTTCGCTTACAATATGACAGTTGACTCCACTCTTTTGCTATTCGCAAATAAGCCTTATCGTATTTTAATTTCTTATGTTCCATTTTATCTATTCCAAATTTCACTTCCAATTATCATTGGAACAACTACACCTATTATAAAAGCTGACATTACCAATGCCCAATCTCTTTTTGAAAACCTAAAGAAAGTTTGCACAATATAAGCTAAAACAAGCACTACAAAAACAACAATAATTTGAGCCGTTTCAATCCCTAAAGCAAACTCTAACAATGGAAGTAGTTTATCCGAAGTTTTTCCTGGCAAAATGCTATTAAAGTAATTTGAAAAGCCTAACCCATGGATTATTCCAAAAAACAACGTTATTCCTGCAACAAAAGTAACACTCTCGTTTTTAGAAGATTTTCCAGCTGTAAAAAGATGAAAAACAGCTGTCACTAAAATAGTAATAGGAATTAAAAACTCCACCAAAGATGCTCTGACAGAAACAATACCAAAAACTGACAAAAGTAATGACAATGTGTGACCTAATGTAAATAAAGAAACTAGTAAAAAAACTCTCTTCCAGTCCTTGAAGGCATAAGGCACCATTAAAGCAATTAAAAACAAAACATGGTCGTAAGCATGAATATCTAAAACATGTGTAAGACCTACTTTAAAATACAACCAAAACTGAGACATAATTATTATTATTTTTGGGGAATTCAAACATACAATTTATTTTATAAAAATTAAATCGCTTTATGAAAAGCTTGACAAAATTTATTACAAATTGCAAAGTAACTATCAAAATTTATTTTTTTGCTTGTTTTAAAAGCTAAATTATATGTAATTTTGTCCAACTTTTAAAAAAAAACGATATGTCATTTTCAGATTTATTTGATAACGAATTTAAAAATAGAAATAAAGGCCATTTTTCTTCAATTGTTAGAGTTGCCTTATCCGATGGAGAATTAACAGTAGAGGAACGAGAATTCTTAGACAAATTAGCGACTCGTCTTGAAATCTCTACATCAGAATATGAAGAAATTTTAGAAAACCCAACTAAATACCCTATTAATCCTCCAGTACTTCACGTAAACAGATTAGAGCGTTTGTATGATTTAGCAAGAATGGTATATGCTGACCACATTTTAGGACCAAAACAAAAGCAAATTTTAACTCGTTTTGCATTAGCCTTAGGTTTTACACCAAGTAATGTAAACTACATCGTTGACAAAGCATTATCTTTATTAGTATTAAATGTTGATTTAGACACTTTTATATACGAAATTCAACATATGAATAAATAAAAAAAAGCTCTGAAAATTTCAGAGCTTTTTTTTAAACATTTTTCATAAACTCTTCGGCTTTTTCAACCATATTTTTACTTCCACAAAAGAATGGAACTCGCTGATGAAGTTCTTTTGGGTCTAGTTCCATAATTCTTTTAAATCCATCTGAAGCCTTTCCTCCTGCTTGTTCTGCAAGAAAAGCCATTGGGTTACATTCATATAATAACCTTAATTTTCCATTAGGTGCTTTTGAACTAGTAGGATAAATATAAATACCTCCTTTTATCATATTTCTATGAAAATCTGAAACTAAACTACCTATATAACGAGAAGTGTATGGTCTATCTCCTTCTTCCATTTGGCAGTATTTCAAATAATTTTTTACTCCTTGCGGAAAATGAATATAATTACCTTCATTTATAGAGTATATGTTTCCATCAGGTGAAAATTGCATATTTGGATGAGAAAGATAAAAAGTACCAATTGCAGGATTTAGTGTAAAACCATTAACACCATGACCTGTTGTATAAACAAGCATGGTTGAAGTTCCGTAAATCACATAACCCGCAGCTACTTGATTCACTCCTGGTTGTAAAAAATCTTCTATCTGAACGGGAGTTCCTATAGGAGTTATTCTTCTGTATACTGAAAAAATAGTTCCAACAGATACATTGACATCAATATTAGAAGAACCATCTAAAGGATCCATTAAAACCACGTATTTATTATTATGTCCTTTATCTGAACCTGCAACAGTAATAAAATCGTCATTTTCTTCAGAGGCAATTCCACAAACAATTTCTCTATTAATTAAAGTTTGTATAAATGTTTCATTTGCAAAAACATCTAATTTTTGCTGATCTTCTCCTTGAATATTTTGTTCACCAGCCGCTCCTACAATATCTACTAAACCAGCTTTATTAACCTTATAATTAACCACTTTTGCTGCTAAACGAATAGAATTAATAATTCTAGATAATTCTCCTGTAGAATATTGAAAGGAATTTTGGTGTTCAATTATAAATTCACCAAGTGTTGTGTTTTTTTCTTCCATTACGAAAACGATGTAGTTGTGTTTAAGTGGCAAATATCGGTTTTTTTTACAAAAGAATTTAATACTTTATTATAATTATAATTTTGACAAATAAAACAATGAATCCTTACTAAAGTTAATTTTTAAAACAAAATGCACTAGTAAACTTAACCGTAAGTGGCATCCTCCAATTATAAAAACTATAAATATACCTTACCGAAATTTAATACAGAAATATAAAAATTTGTTACAAAAATACTGTTTTGTTATAAAATATAAAATTATGTGTAATTTTGAAGGTTGAAATTAAATAAATTTCCTCCATTGTTATCCAAAAAAACAATAGTAATTTAGCTTGAAAATAAACAGAAATGATAATTAGAAAAGGAACTATAAAAGACATGCCCTCAGTATTACTTTTAATACAAGAATTAGCAGAATTTGAAAAAGAACCAAATGCAGTAGAAATATCAGTCAAAGACTTAGAAAAAGATGGCTTTTCAGAAAATCCTTTGTTTCAAACTTTTGTGGCAGAAGTAGAAAATGAAGTTATTGGAGTAGCTTTGTACTATTACCGTTATTCCACTTGGAAAGGTAAAACGATTCACTTAGAAGATTTAGTAGTAAAAGAAAATAAAAGAGGTACAGGTGCAGGTTTTGCCTTATACTCTGAAATTATCAAGCAAGGATACAAAGAAGGTGTAAAAAGAATTGAATGGAATGTTTTAGATTGGAATACCAATGCTATTCATTTTTATGAAAAAAGCGGTGCAAGCATTTTAGATGATTGGAAAGTAGTTCAAATGAATGAAAAAGGAATATCAAAATTCATATCAAAATTAAAATAATAGTTAACCCTAAAAGTGAACCTTAATTAATTCACAAAACAATAAGTGCTTTAGTATGAAAATTTTCAAATTTGGTGGTGCATCTGTTAAAGATGCGGATGGTGTTAAAAATGTAACTTCTGTATTAGAAAAAGTAGGTTATAAAAACACATTAATTGTTGTTTCAGCAATGGGTAAAACGACCAACTCACTGGAAGTAATTATTAAAAATTATTTTGAAAAATCAAACCAGTTAAATGCTTCCGTTCAAGAAGTTAGAAAATATCACAATCAAATTTTATTAGACCTTTTTGATGATGAAGATCATGAAGTTTTTTTTACTGTTAATGCTCATTTTGATGATTTAGAATATTTTTTAAGGAGCAATAAATCACCCAATTATAATTTTGTTTATGACCAAATTGTAAGTTATGGTGAAATAGTTTCGACTACTATTGTAAGTTATTATTTTAATGAAAGAGGATTAAAGAACTCTTGGTTAGATGTTAGAAATTTAATAAAAACAGATACAAACTACAGAGATGCAAATGTAAATTGGGAGCAAACTCAGAACTTAATAACTAAAAAAATAGAAAAGAACGAACTATATATAACACAAGGATTCTTAGGTTCTGATCCAAATAACTTTACTACTACTCTTGGACGTGAAGGTTCAGATTACACTGCTGCAATTTTTGCTTATTGCTTAAATGCAAAAAGTGTAACAATTTGGAAAGATGTACCTGGAGTTTTAAATGCAGATCCACGTTACTTTGAAGAAACTTCACTTTTAAATCAAATTTCATATAGAGAAGCCATTGAATTAGCTTTTTATGGAGCTAGCGTAATTCATCCGAAAACTTTACAACCTTTACAAAACAAAGAAATACCATTATTTGTAAAATCATTCATTAATCCACTTTTACCTGGAACTAGTGTTTCTCAAGGTGCTGATTTAGAACCTCATTTACCTTGTTATATCATTAAGAAAAATCAGTTATTACTTTCGCTTTCTTCTCTTGATTTTTCCTTTATAATGGAAGAACATATTAGCGAGATATTTGCTTTATTCCACGAACACAAATTAAAAGTAAATTTAATTCAAAATTCAGCTATTAGTTTTTCAGTTTGTATTGAAGATAAATTCCATAATTTTCAAGAAGTAAAAAGTATATTAGAAAAGAAATTTAAGATTGCATATAATGAAAATGTATCTTTATACACGATTAGACATTTCGATCAAAACGCAACTCAAATAGTAGAAACAAACAAAACGGTTTTACTTAAACAAATTTCAAGGGAAACATTACAAGTTGTAACCAAAGAATAATAACCTTATCGATTTATACAATAAATTAATCCATAAATACTACTTTTGAAAAATAGGAGTTATCTATTTATGATGAAAAAGTGGTTTTTATGGATTTTTTTAATACTATTTTCTGCTAGTTTTGCTCAGGAAGTACAAAACCATTATCAGACAAAGAAAATAATAGCAACAAAAGACACTATTTTTTTAGAAAAAGTAAGTATCAATCCTTCTTTCTTTCAAATTGAAGATAAAAACAATAAAACAGTTGATTCTTTGTTTTACAAAGTCGACTTTCAAAAAGGAATGCTGCTCTTTAATGAAAACTACAAAAACACAGATACATTAACTGTCAATTATCTAAAATTCCCAGATTTTTTAACAAAAGAATATTCCATTTATGATGACAGTAAGGTGGTTCCTAATGAAGCAGGCAAACTATACGCCATAAAAACCCAAGACAAACAAGAGTTTAAACCTTTTGATGGCTTAAATACATCAGGAAGTATCTCAAGAGGCATAACTGTTGGAAACAATCAAAACACAGTAGTAAACTCAAATTTAGATTTACAAGTAACTGGTAAAATTTCTGAAAAAGTCAGTTTAAGAGCTTCTATTCAAGACAGCAACATACCATTACAAGAAGGTGGTTATTCTCAAAAATTAGATGAATTTGATCAAATATTTATAGAATTATTCTCAGACAAATGGAGTATAAAAGCAGGTGATTTATTTCTCGAAAACAGACAATCTCAATTTTTAAATTTCAATAAAAAAGTACAAGGATTATCCACAAAATTCACATTGGGAACACTCGAAAATAAAACGGATATTTTTGCTGCTGCTGCTCTGGTCCGAGGTCAATATGCTAGAAGTACTTTTATTGGGCAAGAAGGCAATCAAGGTCCTTATAAATTAAAAGGCAACAATGGAGAACTATTTGTTTTAGTTGTTTCTGGTTCGGAAAGAGTATATGTTAATGGTGTTTTACTTGAACGTGGCGAAAACAATGACTATATCATAGACTATAATGCTGGAGAAGTGATTTTTACCTCACTTTTTCAAATTACCTCAGAAATGCGAATTATAATTGAATATCAGTTTTCAGATAGGAATTATACTCGATTTGTCACTTATTCTGGTGTAATGCATGAACAAGAAAAATTTAAAATAGGAGGATTTGTATATTCTGAGAATGATATAAAAAATCAGCCTTTACAGCAAAACTTATCTGAAGAACAAGTCGCTATCTTAAAAGATGCAGGAGACAATCCTAATCTTATGAATGCTCCATCAGCCTATCTTGATTCATATTCAGAAAATAAAATTTTATACAAAAAATCATTTATTGGAACTACAGAAATTTTTGAGTTTTCAAACAATCCAAATGATGAACTATATAATGTGAGATTTACATTCATTGGACAAAATCTTGGAAACTACATTTTATTAAATAATAATGCCGTTGGTAAAATTTATGAATACATTGCTCCAAATGCTGGTATTCCTCAAGGCAATTATGAACCAATTATTCCTTTAATAGCTCCAGACAAAATCCAAATTGCTACCATATTAGGTAGCTATAATCCATCAGAAAAAACCAATATTGACTTTGAATTAGCCTTAAGTAATAATGATAAAAATTTATTTTCCTCAATAGACGACACTAACAACAAAGGTATTGCAGGAAAAATAAATTTAAATAAGAGAATCTATTCTGGAAAGTATAATGTAGATAGTTTTGGCAATTTTCAATTTATAAATAGAGACTTCAAAACTATTGAACGTTTATTTAATATTGAATTTAATAGAGATTGGAATTTAAGCAATCCATTAGGCAACCAAAGCTTACTGACCACAGGCATGAACTTAAATTTGAAAAAAAATGGATTTACAAAATACCAATTCGAAAAACTAGACTTCTCAGAAAATTTTTCTGGAAACAGGCACATAATTGAATCCTTTATAAAGTTCAGAAAAACAACTTTGAATACAAATTTTAGCACATTAAATAGTACTAGTTCAATTGCAAATTCAACTTTCATTCGGAATCAATCTCAAGTAAGACATCATTTTCATAAAAATTGGATTGGTAGTTCTTTAAGATTTGAAAACAACAAAGAAAAATTAATTCCTTCAAATGAGTTTACCAATTTAAGTCAGCGATTTATTGAATACGGTGCTTTTGTTGGTAGAGGTGATTCTACAAAAGTTTTTACTGAAATAGGTTACTTAAACAGAACTAATGATAGTTTACAAAACGGACAAATTAATCGGGTAAATCATTCTGACTCCTATTATTTAAAATCACAATTAATTAAGAATTCAAAGAGTAGCTTGAACGTTTTTATCAACTATCGTAATTTAAAATACGAAGATGAATCTAAAAAAAACGAACCTTCTTTAAATTCAAGAGTTTTATACAATAACAACCTATTTAACAACTTGTTACAAACCTCAATTGCTTATGAAACTACATCAGGAACTATAGCACAACAAGAGTTTACTTATTTAGAAGTAGAACCAGGACAAGGTGTTTATACTTGGAATGATTACAACAACAATGGTATTCAAGAATTACAAGAATTTGAAGTAGCTACTTTTACAGATCAGGCTAAATTTGTTAGAGTATTTTTACCCAATCAAATTTTTATAAGAACTCATCAAAATAAGTTCTCACAATCTTTAAACTTTAATGGTTCTATTTGGCAAAATGAAACTGCTTTTAAGAAACTGCTCTCCTATTTCTATAATCAAACCTCTTTTTTAGTTGAACGAAAAATAGCAAGAAATGAAAATGACTTCGATTTAAACCCATTTTCAAACAATGAGAATATCATTGGTTTAAATAACAGTTTTAGAAATAGCTTATTTTACAATAGAGGCAAACAAAAGCACTCTATGATATACACATATTTAAACAGTAAGATTAAAAGCCTTTTAAATGTTGGTTCTCAAGAAAATAATATATTTTCCCATCAATTTCAATATAATCATTTAATTGCTAAAAGCTGGTTAATACAATTAAAATCAAGCTTAGGAAATACAATTAGTACCTCAGAAAATTATTCAAGTAGAAATTTTGATATTAATAATAATGATATTAATCCTAAACTTTCTTATTTATTCTCAAAAAATGCTAGTTGGGACATTTTTTATGAATACAAAAGTCAAGAAAACACCATCAATGCATTAGAAAAATTGGAACAAAATAGAATAGGCACTTCATTCTCATTTAATAGTGAAAAAGGCTTTACATTAAATGGAGAGTATTCTCTTTACAATAACAATTTTTCAGGCAATCAATTGTCACCTGTTGCCTTTCAAATGTTACAAGGACTACAAGCAGGCAAAAACAGTGTCTGGAGATTACTTCTTCAAAAAAATATTACCAAATATCTAGATATAAACATTAATTACCAAGGAAGAAAATCAGAAACTAGTAAAACAATACACAATGGAAATATCCAGTTAAGAGCGTTTTTTTAACGTTTAATTTCAATAAAGTCTGATAAACTTATTAACTTTACTTAATTTTAATTTTTCATCCTTTACCAATGAAGAAATTATTAGCTATTTTTATCCTTTTACTTGCTAACACAACTTGTTACTCACAACTTAGCAACAAGCATTGGATTCCACCCTTACATTCACGTGATAATGGAACAGTAAATGATCATTATATCTATTTATCTACACCAGAAACAACGGCCTTTCAAGTTACTGTCACATTAGGAAATGGAGTTCCAATTGGAGGCTCACCTTTTATAATATCTCAAACCACACCTGTAAGAATAACAATAGGAAATAGCCAACCTTCTTCAATGTTTTTAAACAGAAATGATGTAAATACGGTTCAATCAGATAAAGGGTTAATTCTAGAAGCTTCAAAAGATTTTTATGTAAGCTTTAGGGTTCAATCTCAATTTCATGCTGAAATACTTGTTCCAAAAGGAAAAACTGCATTAGGAACCGCTTTTAGAATTGGAAGTGTTCCACAACAATATGATAGTACAATACGAAACTTTGTAACTAGTTTTATGGCTACAGAGGACAATACTAGTGTAAACATTTCCGATTATGATGCTGGTGTAACCTTTGTATCAGCCTCAGGAAACATTAATACTTCTTCACAAACTTTTCTTTTAAACAAAGGACAAACTGTGGTTCTTTCTGGATATACAAATGTTATTGCTAATCAGAAAGGGTTTATTGGAGCCTTAATAACTTCTAACAAACCTATTGTCGTTAATACTGGGAATGCAACTGGTGGTACTGGACCTGATCCTGGTACTGGAGTATCTGGACAAGATTTTAATTTAGATCAAATCGTTGGTTTTGACAATATTGGACAAAAATATGTTGTAGTTAAAGGAAATGGAAGTGACAACTCCGAACTACCCCTAGTTATTGCAACTGTTAACAATACAGAAATATTCGTAAATGGGAGCACAACTCCTATAACCACTTTAAATGCAGGTGATTATTTTACCATTCCTACATCTAATTATCAAGGAATAGGAACTAATAACAATATGTACATAGAGAGTAATCAACCTATTTATCTTTATCAAATTTTAGCTGGAAACACAAACGATGCAACTTCTGGTTTAAATTTTATTCCGCCATTAAGTTGTTATTGGCAAAAAAGTGTTAACATGATTCCTCAATACAATGTTATTGGAAATAAATCTTTTAATAATAGTGGTATAATAGTTGTTACAGAGTCAGGTTCCATAGTATCTATAAATGGAATTGCCACTACTTCTTCTCCACAACCAGTAATTGGAAATGCTGGTTGGGAAACCTATCGAATTGATGGAATTAATGGAGATATTGTGGTAGAATCTACAGGAGCTTTAGCCGTTGGTGTTTTTGGCTCGGATGGACAATCAGCAGGTTATGGAGGTTATTATTCTGGCTTTGGAAGCCAACCAAGAGACACTTTTATTGATGTGTGCTCAAATGCTACTATTGATTTATTTGATGCCATTGAAGGTAATCCTTTACCTGGAGGGACTTGGAATCCAACTTTAGCTAGTGGTACTAACATTTATGATCCTGTTAATGATACATCTGGAATTTATGAATATACGTATGATGTTACATGTGATGGATTTACCGTAACGGAATCAGTAAATATAGAGGTAACTATTCAAACTGCTCCAGATGCTGGAACTAGTACTTCAAAATCGTATTGTATTACTGATGCAAATGACGACTTATTTCTTTTATTAGGCACAACTGATACATCAGGTATTTGGTCATTCAATGGAGCACTAAGACCAGACGGAACAATCAATCCATCAGTAGATGTATCAGGAGATTATATGTATACTATTCCTGCAACTGATGCTTGTGAGGCTGTTTTTTCGACCGTGTCTGTTACCATTGATCCTGTTCCACAAATTACATCCATTACTCCATATGAATTGTGTGATAACAATGTAGATGGGAATGATGTTAATGGATTTGTAAATTTTGTCTTGAATTCCAAAAATGCAGAAGCTTTAAATGGGCAAACAGGTATGATTGTTTCTTATCATTTATTGGAAACTGAAGCATTACAAGGAATGAACCCTTTACCTAATCTATATTACTCGGACTCAAAAACCATTTATGTTAGACTTAGAAATACTAGTACCCAATGTTATGCTGTAACTAGTATGGATTTAGTAGTGAACCCACTTCCAGTGATACAAGATATAGTGACTTTAAAGCAATGTGATACTGACAATGATGCGATTACTAGTTTTAATTTAACTGAAGCAAATAGTATTATTTCAAATGACACCAATTTAGTTTTTAGCTATCATTTAACACAAACAGAAGCTACAAACAATACAAATCCTATTTCTAATGAAACCAATCATACAGCTACAAATGGAAGTGTAGTTTGGGCAAGAATAACAACTATAAAAGGCTGTTCAAGGATAGCAAGAGTTAATTTAGTCGTTTCAGCTACTTCACTTTCTCAAAATGATAGTTTTGATATATATGAATGTGATGACTTTATTGGTATAAATGATACTAATACAGATGGGTTTGATTACTTTAATCTAAATGACATTTCTAATCCTTCAAAAGACGCTGTTTTTCATTTTAAAAACTTATTTACTACCAATCAAAATTTAGTAGTTACTTTCTATGAAAATGAAGCAGAAGCTTTGGCTGAACAAAACCCAGTAAATATTAACAATTACAGAAACACTACACCAAATACACAAACGCTTTGGGTAAGACTAGATAGCACTATAAATAATGAATGTTTTGGATTAGGGCCTTACTTAAACTTGCATGTTGTTACAACTCCAGAAATTAATTTAGGATTAGATTTTACCCTCTGTGTCGACCCTTTTACTGGTTTAGGCACTCAATTAGTTGATGCTACTCCAAGTACGTCTGGAAACTATTCTTACTTATGGACACCAACAAACCCATCAACAAATGGATTAGGAAATGAAACTCCAATTTACAATATTACTCAAGAAGGTATCTATTCAGTTATTGTAACTGATAATGTTACAGGGTGTATTAATTATGATAGTATTATTGCCACTTTTTCATCAGAACCAGTACATTTTGAAGCTAATATCATAAACCCAACTTTTTCCTCTGGTTTGTCAACTATTGAAACAATAACTTCAGGTGGATATGGCACATATGAATATAGTCTTGACCAAATTGAATGGCAATCTAGCTCTACTTTTACCAATATTTCAAATGGTAGTTATACTGTTTATGTAAGAGATATTCTAGGTTGCGGTATTTTATCATCAAGTTTATTATATGCTATAACTTACCCAGGTTTTTTTACTCCAAATGGTGATGGTTATAATGATTTTTGGAACATAAGTAACTTACCAGAGTCATTCGAACCTAAATTATATATTTTTGATCGTTACGGTAAATTAATTAAACAAATTAGTCCTAATGGAGAAGGTTGGGACGGAACTTATAATGGAGAATTGTTACCTTCAACCGATTATTGGTTTAAGTTAGAATATAAAGACAATGGCTCCTTAAAAGAATTTAAATCCCATTTTAGTTTAAAAAGATAATATGCAAGCAACTATAACAACAAATATTCAAGATAATATTGCCACAATTTCATTTTTTCATCCTGCTGGAAACTCATTTCCTAGTAGCCAGTTAGAGCAACTAACTCAAGAATTAAATTCTGCTGGCAAATCAGATGTGATTTCAGTAATTATTTTAAAGAGTGAAGGAACTGGTGCCTTTTGTGCTGGAGCTTCTTTTGATGAATTACTAGCCGTTACTAATTTAGAAGAAGGCAGTAAATTCTTCTCAGGGTTTGCTAATATAATTAATGCCATGCGTAAATGTCCAAAATTAATTATAGGGAGAGCACATGGAAAAGCTGTTGGAGGTGGTGTAGGATTACTGGCAGCTTGTGATTATGTTTTTGCTCACAATAATGCTGCTGTAAAATTATCAGAATTAGCGATAGGAATAGGACCCTTTGTAATAGAACCAGCTGTCTCAAAAAAGATAGGAAAAACGGCAATGGCTGAAATGACATTAGAACCAACAGCATGGAAAAATGCAAATTGGGCCCTTGAAAAAGGCTTGTTTTCTAAAGTTTTTTCAAGTGTTGAAGATTTAGATGGTAACCTAGCCTCTTTTGCAGAACAATTAGCAAGCTACAACCCTGATGCTTTAGTAGCAATGAAAAAAGTGTTATGGGAAGGAACTGAAAACTGGGATAGTTTATTATTTGAGAGAGCGGCTATTTCTGGGAGATTAGTATTATCTGATTTTACGAAAAACGCATTGTTGCAGTTTAAAAAATAGTCATTAAAAAAGATTCAAATACTGTTTATTCCTTAGTGGAACAAGTTACTGTGTAACGCGGAAAGTGGGTCGATTTTCTGCTGAAAAGTATTGTTATGCTCTTAAAAAATTATAATTTTCTCGTTTTTAACCAACCTGTTATACTCAAACGTTCTCTTTGAACAGGTTTTACTTCGTGTTCTAGTATTTGGCTTTCAAAGACAACCATTCTACCTTTTAAAGGGAAGATATTTATGCTCTCTTTTTCTTTGTAAATGGCTAATTCTCCTCCAAAGTCTTCTTGCCAATCTTCCTCATTTAAATAGCAAACAATAGATAGCTTTCTACTGTCATCATTTTGAAAAGTATCTAAGTGTCTTTTATAAAAAGTTCCTATTGGATATAACGCATAATGAAACTCACGTTCTTGTATACCTAAAAAACAAGTCCTATTTAGATAATTCGTAAAATGTTCTATTTTATCGAAAAAAATAGATTCAGCTTCATTTTTTTGAATTTCATCTATCCATGAAATAAAATCACCTCTAATGGTTTTAATGATTTGTTCATTGAATTGATTTCCAATTGCCGCTTTTTTAAATTCGTCTTCGTCATATTTCTGCAAAAGACTTTCACGAAGGTGTTCTACATCTTCTATGGAGAAAAAATGATCTACAACACTATATTGCTTTTCTAAAAGATCTTGAATGACCTTTTCATACATTGGAATTAAAACAAATTCGCTCATAATTATATTCAAAAAAGTGAGCAAATATAGTGTGAAAAAGGATGCGAAAAACAACAATTAAAATTTAGTAACTTTGTATGAAATTTTAGGAATAATAAAGATGAGTAAAATAAGAATAACAAAACAATTTTCATTTGAAACTGGTCATGCTTTGTATGGTTATGATGGCAAATGTAAAAATGTTCATGGACACAGCTATAAGCTTTCTGTAACAGTGATAGGTACACCTATTACTGATACTTCGAATGTTAAATATGGAATGGTAATCGATTTTACTGATTTAAAAAAAATTGTAAAAGAAGAAATCGTTGATATTTTTGACCATGCAACAGTTTTTAATAAAAACACACCTCATATAGAACTAGCCAAAGAGCTAAGCGACAGAGGACATCATGTTATTCTAGTGGAATATCAACCGACAAGTGAAAATATGGTAATTGATTTTGCTAAAAAAATAAAAGATAGGCTTCCAAATTACATTAAATTACATTCCTTGAAATTACAAGAAACTGATACTTCTTTTGCAGAATGGTATGCTTCAGATAATTTATAAAAAAGCAAAACCCTTAAAGTAAATCTTTAAGGGTTTTTTAATTTAATGATATAACTGCAACTTAATTTAATACAATTATTTTTTGATGATTAAGAACTCAGAACGTCTGTTTTGAGCATGTTCTTCATCGGTACACTTATCGCACTGTACTTTTAATTCACTCTCTCCAAATCCTTGACCTGATATTCTTTCTTTATCAATTCCTTTAGAAATAATATATTGAACAGTTGATTTTGCTCTTCTTTCTGATAGATCAAGGTTATATTTGTCTTTACCTCTGCTATCGGTGTGTGATTTTGCAAATATTACCATGTTAGGATGCTCGTTCATCACCACTACTAGCTTGTCTAGTTCTTCTGCTCCTTGAGCTGTGATATTGCTTTTGTCGTATTCGAAGAATATTGGTTGAAGGATAACTTCTTTCTCTGTAATTATAGGTTTAACAGGTTCTAAATAAGCTTCTACTAAAGCAGATCCGTTTGGCGAAGCGGGCATTGTAAAAATTCCGTCTTCAAAACCTTCTTTAGATACTTTAAAAGTATATACTTTTTCACATTCAACTTCGTAACTTTGCTGACCAGTACCATCACTATTACTCGTCGCAATTAAAGAGTTAGTATCATCTAATACATTTATAAGTGCACTTTCAATTGTCTTTCTAGTTGTCGCATTTCTAACCATAACAATTGCATTTACACCACATACTGGATTTGCAGTATATAAATTATCTACTCCATCTCTATTACTTGAGAAAATAGCTACTTTTTTTGATGTATTAAAACTAAATGCAAAATCATCCTTTTTAGTATTCACAGGAGCTCCAATATTGACAGCTTCTGAACCTACATTTAAATCAATTTCAAAAATATCTAAACCACCAAAACCTTCTTTTGTATCAGAAGAAAAATAGAGTATATTTTCACTTGTAATAAAAGGAAAACTTTCATCTCCAGGTGTATTTATTTTTTCACCTAAATTTTCAGGAATTCCATATTCGTCTTCAGAAACACTTACTTTCCAAATATCTTCTCCACCAAAACCACCAGGCATATCTGAAGAAAAGTACAAGGTTTTACCATCTTTACTAATGCTAGGGTTACGTAATGAGTATTCTGTACTATTTATAGGTAATGCTTTTAAATCCGACCACTTGCCATCTTTTTTAATCGCTTTAAATAAATACATTCTACTAAATTTAGACTTTTTATCCTCTGATTTTTCGAACTTATTATCATTAAAACTTTCACTTGTAATATACATTATTGAACCGTCTGTAGAAACAGTTGCTGGTCCATCATGCCATTTAGTATTTACGCTTTCTACTAAAGTTGGCTGACTCATAGTTCCATCTTCATTATATATAGCTTGGTACATATCCAAATAAGGCTGATCATTCCATCCAGAGGTCTTTCTAGCTTCATTTCTTGCACTAGCAAAATAAATAAAACTATCATCCGTTAATATTGCTCCAAAATCAGATCTACCACTACTTATTTCTGATAGTTTAATATCAAATAGTGGTCTTTTAGCTTTTAAAGCTGTTAAATAATTTGGATTATTTTGAAAATTAATGGCCCTTTCATCATTAGGTTTTAATTCAGCAAATTGTTGCATTTGCTTTTTAGCCTCATCATAATTTCCTTCCGCTTTTAGCATTTGAGCATATTTATAATAAATTTCTGCTTCTTGTTGTTTTTCTTCAACAAGTTTTGCATACCATTTTATAGCTTCTGTAGTATTAAAAACGTTATAATAACTCTCTGCTAATCTTTTTTGAACATAACTATCTTCATATCCTTTTTCTGTTAATTTTAAATAGGCTGAAGCTGCATCTATGTATTCAAATCGATTAAATAGTTTATCGGCATCTTTAGTTTTTGAGTTTTGTGCACTTAGCAATCCACTAGCGATTACAAAACTTAATGTTATATATAGTTTTTTCATTTCTTTATCGCTTTTAAATTAAAA
>NZ_VEVQ02000007.1 GCF_006491595.2 Flavobacterium jejuense | reverse complement strand
AGTTCTTGTATAACTCTAAAAACTTCGTAAGATACTTCATTAGACAAATCTATCAATTCTTCGTCCGTATTTACAGTAAAACAAGCGTTAGTTTTAGAGTTTAATCTTGAAAAATAATCTTGAAGAGTTATTAAAAAACCAGAAGTTTCTAGCAAAGGAGGCATTAATTTATAAGAAACTAAGCGAGTATTTTCAATTGCAGCTTCCACACCAATTCTAATATCGTCGTATAGCGCTCTTTTTTCTTCTGATGTTTCTGTTTTATAAAGTACAGACAAAAAGTTTCTTATTGCATTTAAATCGCCCGAAACACCATCGTGAATATCAGCAGCTATTCGTTTACGTTCTTGTTTTTCAGATTCTAAAGAGGTTTTAAGAAGTAGTTCTGCCTCTTTTTTCTTCATTTTCATTACATATATTTGATAAAAAACAACCAAAAACAAAAGAATCAAAACTAAAATAACAATTAGTCCTGTACCAATGAGTATTAATGATCCTATTTCTTTCGTGCTTTCCAAACAGTAAAAATTAAAGTTAATCTGATTATAAGATTAAAAATAACAATTAAATTCCAATAATAAAGCAATTCCATTGAATCATTACTAATAATATAATCAGTCATTAAAAAAACCAAAAAAGTTCCACTAAAATAAATTAATAAAATAGAAATATAATAAAATTCAGTCCTAAGATATAATGGTCTTTCTTCTAATTTTTTAAATACATTTATAAACCAAAAAAAACTACTAATTATAACCATAAAAGTCATTATTAAAGTAAGAGGTAGATCATCTATAATTTTACTTTTTGGTGACCAATTAATTAACGAATAAATATAAATTATGAAGTATCCAAAACCATACAAAAAATAAAAAATCTTATATTTAAATATTTTATAGTAAAAATACCATACTGCACCAAATTCAAGTAATATATATATTCTAAACCAATAACTTGTATTGAATTTTAAAATATACGTTCCAAAAAACTCATATACACTTGCTACAGCTAATAACAAAATATAGGGGAATAGATATTTTGTGGCACTATCAACGTTCTTATTAAGAAAATAAAGAATCAAGGGTAAAACGCCTATTAAACAAACGAATATTGTAAAGTTCATAATAACATTAAAAAATAATAATTCTTACATTAGAAATATTAATTAACAAATTCAAAATGAAAACAAAATTATTCAAACTATAATTCAAACTATAATTCAATCATCAATAATTAGAATAATGATTTCAAAGATAAAACAATGACACTATCAAGAAAACAACTTCTTTTAACTATCAACAAATTTATCATTTCAGTATCGAAAAAAGAAAGAATCATAGAATCTCAATTTAGAATAACATTGAAAACAAATCTCTTTCATTTATTATTAATGAAGAAATAAACTTTATAAAATTTGGAATAAAAATCAATAAAGCTTTATAATTCTAAAAATCTTGAAACACAAATGCAACTTAAAAAAGTATAGATGAGATATAACTGATAAATTAAAACCATGTCAATCTAATTATTTACCAAAACTTAGAATAATTATTTAAAAAATTAAACAAGCTGTAAAGAAAATTCTTTACAGCTTGTTTAATTTTTAGTTATTTACAAAAAAGTTCGCTCTCAGTATCACAATAAGACGGACAAGGAATCAACCTATCAAAAATAAAACCGTTTGTCATATCTTTCCCTTTAGAATCGACACCAACTAAAACGGGTGACAACCTTCCTAACTCTGTATGGTGTCCATTATAAATACGTACTCCAATACAATCCTCTTGACTGAGTATTTTATTTAAAGTTTCAATCCCTACAAACGAAGCTTTAATCTCTTTCGAAAATTTACTTCTAAAAGCACCTACTAATTCCTGTGCTTCTGACAAACTAATTTCTGAACCTGAATTTGGGCTAATCGGCATAATTAAATTTTTAAGTGTTAATAGTACTAAAATAATGTTTTTTTTAACAAAAAACGGACAATATTTATTTTTTTTAAGTTTTTTTTAAAGCTTTTACAATAAAAAACAGTTTAAATGTATCTTTTTTACGTTAAAACAAAACTGGACTATGAGTTAAAGATTTTATTGTTAGTATTATAAATCAAAATCGTTCAAACAAAACTTCTATTAAAAAACAATGATTTTGATATTGCACATATTACCCTTATAGCGATAAAACTAAATGAAAAGGAAATAAAATACTTAAAATCATAATCCAGTAAAAAATTCAATAACATTGCAAATGTTAAATATCCAATGGAACAAATCATAGAATTTATAAATATTCCGGATGGGTTACCTATATATTTATTCTTAGTATTTGAAAAAATCAGTAGAATTGAAGAAACGCATATGTTCATTAAAAACCATATTAATGACATCAAAAAACTTACTGCCATTATAAAATAAAAATTCACATCAAAAAGATAGTTATCGTCAAGCAATAAAAATAAATCTTGTTTAAAAAGAAAAAATGCAATTAAAAAATAATATGTTTGACCAAGAACGGAAAAAAATACCGTCCTCTTATTAATTTTTAAATCTTCTATTATCGATATGAAACTCATTATATCTTTCTTTTAATTTTTCTATCATAATCCCAACATTTCAAATCTATAAACAAAAACAAGACCAATCAATACGTATTTATACGTATTTTTTGCCTTTTTTTGTACGTATTTATACGTATTTTTCATTTTTCGTCGGATTTTTTTGTTTTTCATACATTACATTTTAACATCTATTTTTTAAAAAAAAGTCAGCTTTTTTTAATTATATTTGGTATACTAACCCATAAAATTATAGATTATGAATTTTTTAGCCATTTTAGTTGCAGCACTAAGTACTTTTGCTCTTGGAGCAATTTGGTACAACCCAAAAATTTTTGGAACAGCATGGATGAAAGAAACTGGATTAACTGAAGAATATTTAAAAAAAGGAAATATGGCAAAAATCTTTGGATTTGCCTTTTTATTTGCCATCCTTATAGCATTTATAATGCCTACTCTTGTGATTCATGATATTGGTGCAGTACAAGCAGCTGGTGGCAATGATACCGATCCTGCATTACTTGAATTTTTAAAAGTACATGGTGGAAAATTCAGATCTTTTAAACATGGAGCATTACATGGAACCTTTTTAGGATTGTTTTTAGCATTACCAATTCTAGGCACTACCTTTCTTTTTGAAAGACGCTCTTGGAAATATATATTTATTCATGCTGGTTACTGGATTGTTAGTTTTGCCATAATGGGAGCTATCATTTGCGGATGGAAATAAAATATTTGTCAATTAATTAACATTTTATTATAACTCAATCGTCCTATTTTTGCAGGACGATTTTTTTATTTTGAAAAACATTACCTTTAAAATATACAATAATGTAGCATCACTACCTGAGAATTGGGATAACGTAGCTGCATCTAATCATTTTTTACAAAAACCTTATTTAAAGGTGCTTGAAAATACAGCACCAGTAAATATGGAATGTTTCTTCATTGGTATATTTGATTCATTAAAGTTAATTGGTGTTTCTATTGCTCAATATATAAATGTAGATCATCTAGAGTCATTTGGAAAAAGAGATAATTGTCTAAAAACAACTATTCGTAATTTCATCTTTAAAAATTTTTGTTCGCATGTATTATTCTTAGGTAATAACATGATTACAGGTGAAAACAGTTTTGTTTTTGAGAAAAAAGTTCCAGCAGAAATAATCAGTAAAATATTAATTGATTGTACTGAATCGCTTATCTCCTATTTTAAAAGCAAAAAAATAAAAATTCATATTGTAACTTATAAAGATTTCTATAGAGCGTTCACCAAAGAGCTTAAAGAATATGATTTTCACTCTATGTATGAATTCAATACACAGCCTAATATGATTTTTAAGTTGGATAAAGAATGGCAAAATGCGAATGATTACATTAGTGCTTTAACAAAAAAATACAGAGATCAATACAAAAGAGCTCATAAAAAAATTGACGGTGTAACAACTACTGAACTCTCTTTAGAGGAAATTATCCTTCATGAAAAAAGAATTTATGAATTGTATCATTATGTAGCTGTTAATGCTCCTTTTAACACCTTCTTCTTGTCTAAAGAACACTTCTCTTTTTTTAAAAAACAATGTGGAGAAAGATTTAAGATTTTTGGTTATTTTAAAAATGAAGAACTAATAGGGTTTCATACAATTCTATTAAACGAAGATACTTTAGAAACCTATTTTTTAGGATACGACGAAACACATCAAAAAGAACACATGTTATATTTAAATATGCTATATAACATGACTGAATTTGGCATAGAGAACCACTTCAAAAAAATATATTTTGGACGAACTGCTTTAGAAATCAAAAGCTCAATAGGAGCTCATCCCATTGAAATGTCTGGTTTTATTTATCACACCAATCCTCTTATCAATTATTTAATGCCAAAAATTTTCAGCCGTCTTGAACCTGAGGTGAATTGGCAACAAAGACATCCTTTTAAATAGTCAATCTAGATTATTGTTTTTATTATCAAAACACCATAAAAACCTAAAATCAATTCTCCAATAGTTCCACAAACGTATCCATAAATAATTATACCTAGATAAAAAGAATAGAGAAATACCTGGATATCAGGCAGAAGTACCCTTTTTTTAATTACCGTTTATAAGCGCTTAAATATTACCATTGATGAAGGTACATTTGTTTTGTAATCAATTTATGATTATTTAAAAATGTATTAACTTAAAAAAAATCACAATGGCAGGAACAAAAACTTTCATCAACAAGACTGATCAACATGTAAACGTTACTTTATTGATTAGACAAGGAACTAACATTCAAAAACCGTCTTTAGAACAAAAATTCTCGTTAGAAGCTGGACAAAGTTTACCAGTAACCTACGGAAACAACGAAAACATTTTTTTAAATGGTTTAGTTTTTGAATGGAAAGACGCAAGAACACAATCTTTATCAACTGATCGTCAAGAAGTAATTGCTACAGGTGTTGAACCAACATTTGACTGGGCATTAAACACGCACAGTGTAATTACAATAAAGCAATTAGAAGGGTTAGCAATTAATGTAAGCAACTAACTTAAATTATTCCAGTAAAAAATAGGCTATCAGAAGTGATAGTCTATTTTTTTTACATATAGCCCTACTTAGGAACAGCTACTTTCATTTGCGCTGGCAAAATACTGATATCCAATCGGTCTACTTCGCCAAAATATTCACCATCAATTTGAAAGTTTATTTTCTTTGATGTGGTGATTATCGCTTTTTCAGTAGAGATAATTTCAACATCTTCTGAATTCAAAAGAATATTTCCTGTTACTATTTTACCCATTACAAATAAATCTAAATTTTTCAATACCACAATTTCAAATTTTCCATCGTTAATTTTTCCATTCGGATTAATAGTTACACCCGTTCCATATTTTTGTGAGTTAGCAATAACTACCATTTTAGCAATACAAGTAATAGATTCCCCATTAACTGCAATAGTAACTTCAAAAGGATCTTCTGATTCTGTTAAGGTATTAATTACTTGTAAAGCATAACCTAACTTTCCTCTAGTATCTCCATTTTCATAATTTTTGACTAGTAATGCATTCAAACCCAAATCACTCAAATGCAAACTTTTCTTTCCATTAATTTCCACCATATCAATTTCCATATAGTCATTTTGAAAAGCCACTTCTAAATTTTCCTCAAGTGAAGTTGGTAAATTCAAATCGATGGACAAACCATTAGCAGAACCTGCGGGAATAATTCCAAAAACAACATCTTCCTCTTCTAAGGCTTCTCCTACCATTTTTATGGTACCATCTCCACCAGCAATAATAATACGTTCTGGTTTATGGAAATCGTATGCTTCTTTTATTTTATAATAATCATTTGTTCCAGAAGTTTTATATTGCACCAAATCTATATCTAAATGAGTGGCAAAAGCCTGAATTTGTTCCAACATTTGCGTTTTATCTCTGTCACCAGAAATAGGATTCACTACTAATAAAAATTTCTTTTTCGCAGACATATTATCGATTCACTAATTAATTTGTAATTTGTAGAACTCTAATCCAAATGTATAAAATTAAATGAAACCTGTTCTAAAATTATATCGTGGCTATGCAAATAATCAAGAATTAATTGTAATGGGACATATTTTTAAACCAACCACTAGTGCCAATTACGATTTTCAGCAAAAAAACTTTAAAAATGCGCAATCCATCATTAGGTTGTTTCAAGTAAAAACAAAATCCAATGCAGATGTTTATTTAGAATTAAATGGAGAAGTTATTCATACCAGAACACTAGAAGATGGTTATTTTAAATTTTGCGTACCCATAAAAGAGGCTACTGATTTTGGTTGGAAAAATTACACGGTTTATATAACACATGAAAAAGAAAAGATTGAAGCAACTGGAAGTTATATCAAACCTAACATTGGAAAATTTGGTTTTATCTCTGATATAGACGATACTTTCCTCATCTCACACACACGAAATCCTTTAAAAAAACTATATATTTTATTATTTAAAAATGTTAATAAAAGAAAGATTTTTGAAGATGTGGTCCCGCATTATCAAGCTTTGCAAACTGCTGGAAGAAACGACAAAAACCAAGAAAATGCTTTCTTTTATGTTTCAAGTAGCGAATGGAATTTATACAGATTAATTACCCAATTTTCCATTATTCATAGTTTACCAAAGGCTGTTTTACTTTTAAAAGACATTAAAACCAGTTTGAGCCAATTCTTCTTTACTGGTCGTGGCAATCACAATCATAAGTTTGAAAAAATAAAACATATTTTAGAATTTTATCCTGATTTGCAATATGTTTTATTAGGTGATGATTCCCAACACGATCCCAAACTATACGAAGCGATTTGCAAAATTTTCCCTTTGCATATTAAAGCAGTTTATATAAGGCAAGTTGGAAAACATCAAAAAACGGCAACCCTAAATATCTTAGAAAACATGAATAGCTTAGATGTTGCCACTTGCTATTTTAAATCTAGTAAAGAAGCGATTACGCATTCTAAGGAAATTGGGTTGATTGAGTGATTTTTTTGTGTTATTATTTTTCAATTTTACTAAACACTAGTCCAATTAAGGCTCCACTTAAAAGGCCTCCAATATGGGCAGCATTATCAATACCACCAGTTAAACCCCAAAGTAAATTTATTCCTACATAAAACCCAAACATCATTAATAATCCTTTCTTCCCTTTCTTACTAAATGTATCGGTTAAAAGCAAACTTAAAAGAGCACCATAAAGACCAAAAATAGCACCAGACGCACCCACACTTACCGTATTAGGATACCACCAAATACTGGCAAGACTTCCGCAAAGTCCAGATAAAATGTATATGATAAAATATTTTTTTCTTCCCATAATTGGCTCTAAAAAAATAGCAACCAGAACAAGCCCTGAAATATTTAAAATTAAATGCATAATTCCTCCATGCAAAAACATACTTGTAAATAATCTCCACCATTCTCCATTATTAGTCTCAAGCCTTCTATTTGCTCCCCATTCCATTAATTCTAAACCATTTGGATAAAGAAGGTGAGTACCCGAGAAAATCATGACTAAATAAACCAAAATATTTAAGTCTAAGATTATGGAAGTAACAAAATGGTCTCCTTTCGGAATTAAATAAGCAAGCATATCAACCAAGTCATCTTGTTTCGGTTTTTTTCCTGAAAAAAATCTTTTTCTCTCTGTTTCACTATAACTTGGCCAAATTAACGAAAATAGTAAAACACCAAGTCCTATTCCAAATGAACCAAAAATCCTAGCTAATTTATTCTCATTTCTATCTTCAAATTTTTCTTGAATAGGTTCTAAAACAATAAAATCATTATTTACGATTTGCTTTGTTTTTACTTCAATAGCTTTCAAAAAGCATTCTTTGTCATCAGATGTTGGTTTTCTTTCAAAATATTCTAATGAATGAAAGTCATAGACATTCATTTTATCAACACACTCTTTGTAGAAAACTTCATATTTCTGCTCTTTCTCTTCGTTAGCAATTTTATTGCTAATTTGTTTTTTAAATTGTACACCATACCAATATTTTGGAACGTCTGTATTTATTTCTAATGTATCTTTAAAAATAGGAACGGTAAAATAAATATTAAAGTTTAGATATTGATTATGTTTTCCACTTCTTCTAAAATCAGTATAGGAGCTCCCAAAATAAGGTGCTACTTCAAAATTTGTTAATTTATAATAACGAACTTTTTCTGTTTTATTAATGTCAGTAATAGTTGATAAAACTTTAAGTTTCCCTGTTGCTGTAGTTAAATAATTTTGAGAAAGAAAGAGCATAATCATTATGACAACCCATGAAAGCATTTGAAAGAAAAACCGCCCACTATCATTGTCTTTTTTAAAAGTTAAAACTCTAAATCTTTGTCGAAGCCAAAGTGTAATTGGTATCCAAGGAAAAATTATTGGAAGCCAAAGTACCCAAACTTCCTCTTTTACTTCAATAATTGAAAATTGTATAGTAAGTAACCACCTCATAAAGGCAAGACCTATTACTGTGCCTAATGTTACCAACAAAAATGTTGGTAAGATATGTTTCAGTTTTTTAATATATGTTTCCAAATAACTTTTTGTTTAATTTTTATTTGTACAAAACAATTTGTTTTAATGATGTACACACTAGTAAACTATACTTATCCAAACACTTGACTTGAATTAAAAAAGGCATTATAAAAGTTAGTTAACAGTTTTCAATTTTGATTCAAGTAGCTTTAGTAGTTTATTATAATTTGTCTCTCCAAGTTCTGCCTTACCAAATATAAAAGGTTCAGAATTCTTTGTGAAAAAGAAAATATTTTCTTCTAGTTCAATAAAAGTCAATAACTCATCCCAGCTAAAAATAAGATTTGATGTATAATCTGAATATTTAAAGTCCACATCATTAAATTTATATGTTACTTTTGGATTTTCTTTATATAATGAAATTATCGCTAACCTCTCCTCTTCAAATTTCCTTTTAATCCTATTTTGTTTGAAATAGAAATAGTAATAAGGTACCAAAACAAACATACCAAAGAACATAAATGAATACCCAATATTTGCCTTTCCAACAACAGCCAAAACACCTAGAAAAAGCAATGCAAAACCTACAAAATGCGAGTTTTTAAAATAGGTAGTTTGTCTCTCGTATGCCAATTTGTAAAGCAATTCCATTTGTCTTCTATAAACCGACTCATCGAATAAAAGTTCTAGTTTCATTTAAAGTTATATTAAACTTAATCTAAACAGTTTGATTCTAAAAAGCATGTTTGTGTCTAGACAAAGAAAGGCAAGGCAAATATAAAATAAACTTTATTATTTTAAAGACATCCATGATCCATTCTTGGTGGTAAACCAATGCTAATTCATCAAAATAATCATCAAACTGGTGCTCGTTTACAACGAGTACCTACTTTACTATAACAGGAAAAGTATAGCGTTTGTAACGCGGGTAATTAACAAAAAACTCTCTAATATAATGATTATTTTTCTTAGTAAGCCGCGTTTCAAACGCTACGTTTTAAATTAAATAAGAAGTAGGTACTCGTTGTAAACGAGCACCAGATGGGAGTTTACACAATCTAATGACTACTCCCGATTGAGTATTTTTCATACTTGAATAGTCTACTTTGCTACTTGAATGGCTTACTTTGTTACTTGGATTGTATTTTTCACGCTTTGATGGTCTAGTAATATACTTGGATTGTATTTTTCATACTTGAATAGCTTACTTTACTACTTGGATTGTGTTTTTCATACTTGAACGGTATACTTTACTACTTGAATGGCATTTTTCACGCTTTATCAGCCTATTTTATGGCTTGGATAGCCTGTTCTGAAATAGAAAGTGGTTATTTCAAAACTTGTTTGGTCTTATAAAGACTATTCCCTAGCCCAGATAGCAATGGAAAGCTTTTTGAAAAAGTAGTGCACGTTTTCTTGTCTTCAAAAAGCGACTAGAAGAAGCTCTTTTGAAGGCTTAGAAAACGGCACTGGTTTTTTGAAAACTTGTAATGGACAGCTGGAAATAGCTTCAAGAGGAAGTTGTAGGTTCTCAGTTATCGGTTCTCTGTTACCTGTTGTATGTTATAGGTTATCTGCTTTGTTAATCACTATGGACTAATCACTAAGTATTAACTACTCAACCCATCTATTTCTTCTTGAACCGTTTCCCAATCTTCTAATAATTGGTCTAGTTCTTTCTTTTTCTTTTCGTAGGCTGTGAAGAAGGCTGCGTTTTCAATTAGTTTGTCGTAGTTGGATGCCAATTCTTTATCGTCTTTTTGGATGTCGATTTCTAATTGTTTGATTTGGCTTTCTACTTTACTTAATCGGTTTTGTAAGGATTTTTGTTTCTTTTGCTCTTCGTAAGAAAGGTTTTTAGCTTCTTTTGTTTCCGGTTTCGAGTTGTTTTTAGCTTTTACTTGATCTTTCGTTTCGAAAGCACGCATGTCATCCGCTTTTCTTTGCTCTAAGAAGAAATTAATATCACCTAAATATTCTTTTATTTTTTTGTCTTTGAATTCATAAGTCACGTTTGCCAAGCCTTGTAAGAAATCTCTATCATGAGAGACCAATAACAATGTCCCTTCGTATTTTGCCAAAGCGGCTTTTAAAACGTTCTTGGACTTAATATCTAAGTGATTGGTTGGCTCATCCATTAAAAGCACATTGATAGGCTGTAAAAGCAACTTACAAAGCGCTAAACGGTTGCGCTCTCCTCCTGAAAGGACTTTGACTTTCTTTTCTACATCATCGCCTCTAAACAGAAACGAACCTAGCATATCTCTTACTTTTGAACGATTCGAATCTAAAGCCGATTCCAACATGGTATCTAAAAGTGTTTTCTCTCCGTCTAAATATTCCGCTTGATTTTGGGCAAAATAACCCAATTGTACGTTGTGTCCTAACTTAATGTCACCTTTGTACTCGAACTCGTTAACAATTGCTTTAATAAAAGTCGATTTCCCTTGTCCGTTTTGCCCTACGAAAGCGATTTTGCTGCCTCTTTCTACTAAAAGTGAGATGTCTTCCAAAATTACTTTGTCTCCGTAAGCTTTGGTAACATGTTCTGCTTCTACCACTACTCTACCAGGAGTTTGAGAAAGTGGAAACGAAATATTCATGACTGAATTGTCGTCTTCGTCTACTTCAATGCGCTCAACTTTGTCTAATTTTTTTATTAAAGACTGAGCCATCGATGCTTTAGAAGCTTTTGCACGGAACTTTTCAATTAACTTTTCTGTCTCTTCAATCTTTTTAGCTTGATTTTTTTGAGTAGCCAATTGCTTTTCGCGAATTTCACCACGAAGAAGTAAGTATTCTGAATAAGGTTTATTGAAATCGTATGCTTTTCCTAAGGAAATTTCTATGGTTCTATTGGTAACATTGTCCAAAAACATCTTATCATGAGACACAATTACCACAACTCCAGGGAAATTACGTAAAAAACCTTCTAACCAAATGATACTTTCAATATCCAAGTGATTGGTAGGTTCATCCAAAAGTAAAATATCATTGGATTGTAATAATAGTTTAGCTAATTCGATACGCATTCTCCATCCTCCTGAAAAAGTACTGGTCAGATTATTAAAATCTTCACGTTTGAAACCTAAACCTAGTAAGATTTTTTCAGTATCTCCTACATAATTATAACCTCCCAATATTTCATAGTGATGGGTTACTTCTCCTAATTCTTCAATTAGTTCCGAATAGGATGCACTTTCATAATCGGTACGAGTTGCTAACTGATGATTGATTTCATCGATTCGCAATTCTGCTTTTTTAATTTCGCTAAAGGCTTGATAGGCTTCTTCCAAAACCGTTCTTCCTTCTTCAAAATCAATATCCTGACGCAGAAACCCCATTCGAACTTCTTTTTCAGTAGCAATAACTCCCGAATCGGGTTTAAAATCACCTGCTAATATTTTCAACATGGTTGATTTTCCTGCTCCGTTTTTTCCTACTAGACCTACACAGTCACCAGAACCTAAACGAAAAGTTACTTCTTCAAAAAGATAAGTTCCACCAAATGAAACCGATAAATTATGTATGTTTAACATGATAATTTTGTTACAATTGTTACACTATTAAAATAGGCAATGCGTACCTTTGTGTAAATATTTTGCAAATGTTAAAAAAAGGATCCAAAATAAATAGCATTTTAACAGGAAGTTGTCCTAAATGTCAAGAAGAAAGTATGTATGAGGACAAAAATCCTTATAATTTATCCAATATTTATAAAATGCATGAAAAATGTAGTCATTGTCACACCCGATATAAAATTGAACCTTCCTTTTTTTATGGGGCAATGTATGTTAGCTATGGTGTTGGAATTGCCTTTGCTGTTGCAGCATTTGTAATTTCAAAAATTTTCTTAGAAAGTAGTTTACTAACTTCTTTTTATGCTATCATTGGCACATTAGTTGTTTTTATGCCATTTATAATGAGAGTATCCAGAAATATATGGATAAACATATTTGTACATTATGATAAAGATTGGAAAGATAAAATTAAAGAATAGTTACAACAGATTTCTTTTCTTATAAAAACGAACGATATCTATTTCTTTGTCTAATAATTTTCCAGCTTCAATATGAGTAAAGAGTTGGTTTGCCAAAAAAGGAGCCAACATTACTCCACGCGTTCCAAGACCATTTAAGACATGAAGATTCTTATATTTGTAATGAGTACCCACTAAAGGTCTTCGATCTTTTACTGTTGGCCTAACACCTGCAAAATGATTGATTATTTCAAAGTCGCAGTTAATAACTTCCTTAAGTTTATCTACTAATTCCTTTTTTCCACCATCGGTTGGTACATTTGTTTTATCAGACCAATCATAAGTTGCACCTACTTTGTAAATATCATTCCCAATTGGTAAAATAAAAACACTCGATTTGATGGTGACATCAACTTTCAAATTAGGTGCTTTTATGAGTAATAATTCTCCTTTTGTACCATCTAAAGGCAAATCATTAAAAAAAGGATTAGCATGTAATCCAAAACCTTCTGCGAATATGATGTTTTTAAATTGATATTCTTTATAAACGATATAATTAGGATAAAACTCAATTGCATCATAATCAAATCGATCAGCAAGAAATAAATTTTGTTTATCTAAATAACTGCAATAACTCAAAACTAAAGCTTTAACATCTAAATAACCAGTATGTAAAACTTCTCCATAGCCATAAGAAGCGTTAACAGCAGAAAAAGTATTAGATATTAATTTAGTAGAAAGAAAGTCTACTAAACTTGGTTTGTCTGCAGCAGAAAACCATTCGTTTTGTTCTTCTATAGAAGTTAATTTTCTATAAATGGGAATTTTATAGTCAATCTGTATATTTAACTTTTCTTCTAATGCTGCATAAAATGGAATTGCTAATTCTAATTGTTCTTTAGCTTTCCAAACTTCACTAAAACGTTTTAAAACAACAGGATTGTATAAGCCACCTGCAATCTTAGATGAAGGTTGTGAATTATCATCAAAAAGAAGAAAGCTTTTGTTATTTTGAAAACAGAATTCCGCAAAACAAGTTCCAGCAATTCCAGAACCAACAATTAAATAGTCTATCATAGTGCAAAAATAAAAAAACTCTTATCAAATTAATGATAAGAGTTTAAATTAAAATTGGAGAAATTTTATATTAATAATTCCACATATCTTGTTCAAAATCACGTAACTTTTCTTTTACACGTTCTGCTTCTAAAAGTTGCATTTGTGCATTTTCTTTCATGTAATCTTTAATTTGACGGTCTCCATAAACATTTTCTTCTTGATAAATCACAGCATTAAATCTTCTTGAATTTAACAAATGATCGAAAGAAAATGGCATTGCTGAATTTTTATTATTAAACGATTTAGCTTCGTGTAAAATATCTCTTACAGCAGGGAAATATACCCAAAATAATTCAACATCTTCTGGCTCTTCACTATTCAATGTAAAAACATCTGGAACAACTGGACAAATACCTAATAAACGATATTTCATTTCACCTTGACGTTTATCAAAGTACCAATATCCTACTGTTTTATAAGCATTCACGTGGAAAGCTTCAATTTCTGTTTTAACAATATATTCCTCAGGAATAGATTCACCAGCATTGAAATACTCTCTACCTGCATCAGTTGTATCTATAAAAACTAAAGAAGCTTCAATATCGCTTAATGATTTTTTTTCAATAAAATAACTACTATTATAAATTTCAGTAATTTTACCGTCTTTAATTCCGTTAATTAAAACATCATATAAAGGTCTTCTATCTGGACCTAAATCACCTTCAACTGGAAAATATAAAGGAAAATTTACTCTTTCATCAAGATCAATATATTCCCAAATACGCTTACCCATTAAAACGTCTCTGTCCATAACATAACCATATGGTAATGGCTTGTCATTATCAGCAACTAATTCCGCTTCTGTTTTCTGACCAATTTGATCAGGTGTTTTTGCATTTAAAAGATTAGATTGAGCAAAAGTAAAAGTAGAACTTAAACCTAAAGCAACAACTAACATAAAATTTCTCCAACTCATCTTTTCTATTTTTTAGTTTAATAAATAAACTCTGAAAACTTCTTATTTAATTTCGTAAGTACAAGGAGCAGTTTTCTTCATCATGATTGAACTACCTCTTAACCTCGTTTTAATCTCAGAAATGATAATAACATCACCTCTACTTGCTCTACCAATAGCAGCTTTAGCTCTACTATCCATTCTATTACCAGAAACCACTACAGTAGGTTGTCCTGGAACTTTTATATTAAATCCAGTAACATCGATTCCTAATTCGAAATCAAAATCATCTAATTCAGCAGTAACTGTTGAAACTTCTAAACTTGATTTTGGACCACTAGCAGCAACCTCTTTACGAATTTTACCTTGTGGACCAGGAATATCTTTAATTCTAAAAGCTTTTCTATCTGACACTGAAGTACCATCTGGTAATTTACCAGTAACATTAATAGTTACTTCTCTTCCTTGACCAGGACTCATATTGTACTTACCAGTTCCAGATGCTTTAGATAAACCCGCTGCAGAAGCATTAACATTATTATCAGATACACCAGCAAATGATATTGTCATAGGGTTTATTACACCTCTATAAACTACATTCATTTTATCAGCTGAAATAGTAGCTGAATTAGGTTTAGGAACAACAGTATAAGTTGACTCAATTGGCAAATCAAAAGAATTACCATCAAAATCTGTAAAAGCCATCTTACCAGAAATTTTTTGTTCTCCTACACTACCTGCAGGGAATTCTAAAATTGTTTGACCTTCTTGCATAGCTGTAGCTGGTAATTCTTTACCATTAACAACAACAGAATTTGCTTTTAAAGTTTTATCCTTTTTTCCTAAAATAATTTTCCCCTTAAATTGTTCTCCACTAAAGAAAGCAGTTTTATCTGGAATAACAATAGCATCAAAATTAGTTAATGAAGCTTCCACTTTTAACTTCTCTTGAACCATAGCATTTAAAACATCCGCTTGAGCTTTTCTAATATCAGCTTGTAAAGCGGTTAATTTAGTAATAGAAGCAACCATAGGATAACCTTTATAGTTATAATCTAACCAATCTTCTTTAATACCTTCCCTATTTTTAACTGGCTCAGTTGAAAAAGAAGAATTAACAGATTTTACAACTTCTGAATATTTTTTATCCGTTCCTAAAGCTTTCGCAACACCTTCTCTATATTTTTTCATGTTGTCTAAAAACTTTTGACCATCTGGCTTAAGCTTATCTCCTACAAAAAATTTCTCATCTAAAACATCTGCTTTATCTTGTACCTCATAATCTTTAGGATCCTCTACAGTAGCTAACATTTCTTTCTTCAGACCTTCAATATAAGCAAAAAATTCATTAGACAAAGTTTGTACTTCATTAGCCTGTTTCACTAATGGAGCGAATTTCTCTGGTTGAGATTCCATTTGCTTTTCCATTCCTTTCATATCTAATGCGATTCTATTTTTTGCATCTTCATTAGATTCAACAAACTTTTCAGTCATCAATCCAAAAGCTGATAAAACTTCTTTTGACATATTCAAAGCCAACATTGCGATGAAAACCAAATACATCAAGTTAATCATCTTCTGTCTAGGGGTTAATTTTCCTCCTGCCATTTTTAAATTAGTTTTTTAAATTAATAATTTTTGTTAATTAAATGATAAAACTAATTATCCTCTTGTATTCATAGCAGATAACATACCTCCATAAACAGCATTTAATGATGCGATATTAGAAGTCATAGACTGCATTTGTTCTTTTAATTTAGCTGCATTATCAGCAATTTCTTTATTAGCATCCGCATTTCTTGAAGCACTTTCTAATTGCACTTTATATAAACTATTTAAAGCTTCCATTTGAGCTGCCGCTTGAGACATTTCTTCAGAATATTTCTTTTGAGAAGCTATAGAATCAACTGTTGGAGAAATGCTTTTTGCAGCACCCTCAAAGTTTTTAATACTAGCTCCTAAACTCTCCATTAAAGCACCATCAATCTTAGCTTCTTTTAGCATAGAATCTAATTTTTGTGACAATAAACCTTGAGCTTCAGCAGGATTTTCAGTTTTCTTCTTACCGCTTGATTCTCCACCAGCTAACTCAGGATATACTAATGACCAGTCAAGTTCTTTATCAACAGGTTCAAAAGCAGATAATGCAAAAATTAAAGCCTCTGTTACAAGACCAACAGAAAGCATAAGTGTACCTGTCAATGGGCCTATCTCAAAGTGAGTAATTTTAAATAGTGCTCCAATAATTACAACTGCTGCTCCCATACCGTAAGCGAAATTCATTGCCTTTTTGCTTAAAATTGCCATAATAAATAATTTTTTTAGTTAAGTTAAGTTTAATTTATATTTAAAAATTGGTTAAATAATTATTTAGGACTAGTTGCAGTTGCAGCAGTACCCATGTAATCCTGTACTGTTCTAAATCCAATGTAACTTCTTGCAGAATCAGCATACTCGTAATCACGAGTTGACACCTGTAAAAAGTAAGCCACATCTTTCCATGAACCTCCACGAACTACTTTTCTTTGATTTTTACGATCTGCAACATTAGGGTTCATTGTTGAAACAAACTCATATGCAGTAACATCGTAAGCTGATTCAGTCCATTCTGAAACATTACCAGCCATATTATATAGGTTAAAGTTATTTGGCTCATATGATTTAGCTTCCACAGTATACAAAGCACCATCAGCTGCATAATCACCTCTATTGGGCTTAAAGTTAGCCATAAAACATCCTCTATCATTTTTAGCATAAGGACCACCCCAAGGAAAAGCTCCTGATTCTAAACCACCTCTAGCCGCGTATTCCCACTCAGCCTCTGTAGGTAATCTAAAAGAGTTAACTTGATCTCTTCCTTTTTTCTTTTTTATATAAGAATTTTTATACAAAGTTCTCCATGCACAAAAAGCTTTAGCTTGATTCCAAGTAACTCCTACAACAGGATATTCTGCGTAAGCTTGGTGCCAGAAATAATCATTATGCATCGGTTCATTGTAAGAATAAGCAAAGTCTTTAATCCAAGCTGTAGTATCTGGATAAATTTCAATTGGAGGACTTTCTTCATATAATCCTTTACGTCCTTTCTTAGTAACAGCTTTATTCCAATCCACTTCTCTAAATCTAAATTTCAATTTAGAAACATCAATTGTTTTTAATCCATTATAAGATTCAGACTCTGGAAGATACATAGAATCCATAACCTCAACATAATATTCATCTGGATATTTCTGTGGATCATTGATCAACTTCACTTTTCTGTTTAATTTTCTTCCTGAATACTGATCCTCTTCTGTACCAATACTGTAGTAATTCTCATACATGTATTTGTCATACGGAGACATTTCTTCAACATTAGCATCAGCAAAAGCATAGTCACCTATACCTCCTGCACCGTCCGTTGCAGTTTGCCCAACTTCATCAGCCAACATAGCCAATCTAGTTCTTACTGTAGAATCTTTTACCCATTCCACAAACTGTCTGTACTCTGCATTTGTAATTTCAGTCTCATCCATGTAAAATGATCGCACCGTTACCGTCTTAGTAGGAGCATCCTGAATATTAGCCAAATCATCATCTGACTTACCCAGAATAAACGCACCGCCTGGCACTAATGTCATTCCATAAGGTTTTTCTGGATGCCATTTTTTTCCTTTTACACCTACTAGTTCACCTCTATCGCCTTTACCACAACTGGCAAACAATGATAAGATTGCTGTAAATACAACTAACTTCTTCATATAAATTTGGGTTAATATAATTTCACTTTTAAGGGCGTAAACCTATTCAATAATTTTGAAAAAAACAATTATTTTGAACTTTTTCTTAAAAAAATATTAAAATTAACATAATAAGAAACATTCAACTTCAATAACCATCCTTGATTTACAATAAATTACGCCTATATGCCTTCCACCACCTATTTGGTATCTCTTGCTCACATGCTGCTAAATAATCATCATGTGTGCATGGTAATAACGTATTTCTTTTTAATTTATTATTCTTATTATCTAAAAAAGGTATTTCAATCCACCATCTATCGGTTTTATTACTCTTAAAAAAGATTAATTCTTCTTCTTCAATCAAAACAATATACTTTAAATACTGTTCTTTCGTACCAAACGGATATTCTTTTGAACGAAAACAAAATCCTTCAATAAAATACCAAACCATTTGAGCGATTAATATAGATTCATTGAAAGTATCATTGAAATCAAAAATTCCAAATGATGAAACCTTATCACTTATACCTGAATATCTAGCTAATGTACAAATTTCTTTTCCATTAAATCCATTTGGATTAAAATTTAAATAATTTCCAGAAAATGAAGATTGTACAGAATTCATATCCACACTAACAATATCTGCATCTCTAAAAACAGGTTCAGCTATTGCTATTTTATTTGACACTTCACCTAAACGATAAGCATCAAAATATAATTTTTCAATTAAATCAATTTCTTCCTGAGGATTATAATACGTCTGATATCCTATATTGCTAAAATTAAACAGATTATTTGGTTCATCGACAATTATTCTTGTCAAAAAAGAATGATTCAATTCTACATTTTCTTTAGCAAAATCAAATTGATCATCAATAGTTACTAAATTAACCATTTGATCTAAATTATCATATGCTCGATAAAGCGCATAAGTTAAATCTTGACTCCCTCCTATTATAATAGGTACAATACTCTTTCTTAATAAATCTTCATTTATCGTTTTAACCAAGAAATACGTATCATCTATTGTTTCCCCATATTGAATATTACCTAAATCGGCAATTGCAACATTCCAATTTCCAGGAAATAAAGAATAAAAACTTTTTCGAAATGCATCAAATTCATCATCTGAGTTTTCTACTCCCTTTCCTCTATTTTCATTAACACAAACTATTGCAATTACCACCTCATCTAAATCAGGAAAATCTTCATCTGTATGAAACAATACTTTTTTTCCTAATGTTTGACTAGACAGTTTTTCTCTAAAATCAATAAAAGTATTACTAACTGGTTGCAAAAAATCGAAGACCATTCCCTACTTCTTTTTAGATGTTGTCTTTTTTGTTGGTGTTTTTTTTGTAGTCTTCTTAGCAGGTGCTTTTGCTTCGATCATTTCTTTCGCTTTTTCTAAAGTTAATTTAGAAACATCAAAATCTTTACCTAATTCAATTTTTACCTTTCCTTTTAATATCACAGAACGTCCCCAACGCGCTTTTTCAACTCGAATTCCCTCTTCTTCCCAATTATGAACAAGCTTATCTTTCTCCTTTTGTAATTTATCTAAAATAAGCTCCTTAACATCTGCCTGTGATAAATTATCAAAATCATATTTTTTATTCACATTAATAAACATTCCATTCCATTTAAGAAACGGCCCAAAACGACCTACTCCTTTTTGAACTGGTAAACTATCATATGTAGCTATTGGAGCATCAGCTTCTTGCTTCTCTTTAATTAATTCAACAGCTCTATTTATAGTTACATCTAAAGGTTCTTCTCCTTTTGGCAAGGAAATAAATGTTTTTCCAAATCTTACATACGGTCCAAAACGACCATTATTAACTTCTACTTCTTCCCCTTCATACTGCCCTAATGATTTTGGCAACAAAAATAATGTCAGAGCATCTTCTAAAGTTATTGTTCCAATATTTTGCTCTGGTAGTAAACTTGCGAATTGTTTTTCTTCATCTTCTTGCTCTCCAATTTGAACCATTGGTCCAAATTTTCCTAATCGAACAGAAACTTGTCTTCCACTTTCTGGATGCTTACCAAGAATTCTCTCTCCAGTTTCTCTTTCTGCATTTTTCTCTACATCTACTACATTCGGATGAAAATGTTTGTAAAAATCATTCATCATTTTTACCCAATCTTCATTTCCAGAAGCAATTTCATCAAAATCTTGCTCCACTTTAGCTGTAAAATTATAATCCAAAATCGTTTTAAAATTGGCTACTAAAAAATCATTTACAATAATACCAATATCTGTTGGTACTAATTTTCCTTTATCAGAACCCGTATTTTCTGTTAAATCCTTTGAAATAACTTTACCTGCTTCTAAAACTAACTGGTTGTATTTTCTTTCTTGTCCTTCGAATGTTCCTTTCTCTACATAATTACGATTTATAATTGTTGAGATTGTAGGCGCATAAGTTGAAGGACGTCCTATTCCTAATTCTTCTAATTTTTTCACCAATGATGCTTCAGTGTAACGACTTGGTGGTCTTGAAAAACGTTCTGTAGCAGTTATGTAAGAATTTAATAATTTCTCACTTACCTTCATTGCTGGCAACATTCCTTCTTGTTCTTCCTCATCCTCATCATGACCTTCTAAATAAACTTTTAGAAAACCTTCAAACTTAATTACTTCACCAGTAGCGGTAAAAAGTTCATTATGATTATTCGCTTCTATTTTAACATTAGTACGCTCTAATTGCGCATCACTCATTTGTGAAGCCAAAGTTCTTTTCCAAATTAAATCATATAAACGCGCTTGATCTCTATCTATATCTACTGTGTGACGAGACATATCTGTAGGGCGAATAGCTTCATGGGCTTCTTGCGCTCCTTTAGATTTTGTATTGTAATTTCTAGGCTTACTAAATTCTTTACCATAATAACTTTCAATCTCTGCTTGTGCTGCTTGCATTGCTTCATTTGAAAGATTAACACTATCCGTTCTCATATAGGTGATCAAACCGGCTTCATACAAACGTTGTGCAATTTGCATTGTAATACCAACTGGCAAATACAACTTTCTAGCAGCTTCTTGTTGCAAGGTTGATGTTGTAAATGGCGCTGCAGGAGATTTTTTAGTTGGCTTAGTTTCTAAGTCTGCTACTTTATAAGAAGAACCGATATTTTTTTGCAGAAAATCTTCTGCTTCTTTTTTAGTAGAAAAATTTTTCGGCAACTTCGCTTTGAAAGATTTTCCAGCTTCATTAGTAAACTCAGCACTTATAGAATAAGATGCTTCAGAGTTAAAATTTTGAATTTCTCTTTCTTTCTCAACAATTAAACGAACCGAAACCGACTGTACACGACCAGCTGACAACCCTCCTTTTACTTTTTTCCAAAGGACTGGAGACAATTCATATCCTACTAATCGATCTAAAACCCTTCTTGCTTGTTGTGCATTTACTAGATTATAGTCAATACTTCTAGGGTTCTCTATTGCTTTTTGAATGGCTGTTTTTGTAATTTCATGAAAAACAATACGTTTTGTTTTTTCAGGTTTTAACTTTAATTCTTCAGACAAGTGCCAAGAAATAGCTTCCCCTTCACGATCCTCATCGGAAGCCAACCAAACCATATCGGCATTTTTAGCTAAAGATTTTAGTTTTGTCACTAAAGCCTTTTTATCACTCGACACCTCATACTTTGGCTTAAAACCATTTTCTACATCTACTCCAATTTCTTTAGAAGGTAAATCAGCAATATGCCCAAAACTGGACTCAACCTGATAGTCTTTTCCTAGAAATTTCTCGATAGTTTTTGCCTTTGCAGGTGACTCAACGATAACTAAATTCTTTGCCATTCTCAATTTTTATTTGGCACAAAAGTAGGAGTTTTTTTTAAATTTTAAGTTTTATACCTGTTTTTTAAAGAATTTATTCTCATAATCCACCTCTATAATCGTTTTTAATTCTCCTAAAAAGTAATTTTACTCCTTATATATAGTAACTGTAATATATTAATATTTGTTAAAGTACTTCTGACATCTTGTCATAATTTATAATTTAGTATTATCTTTGCAGATTGAAATTTGTATTGAAATTACAGAATACCTATTATGGAAAAGATAATTGAAGAAAACAAACAAGGAACTAGTCTTGTTTTAGAACAAAAAGAAGGAAACGCAAAAAAACTTTTTATAGAGAGTTATGGTTGTCAGATGAATTTTTCTGACAGTGAAATTGTAGCTTCAATATTAGTAAATCAAGGTTACAATACTACTCAGAATCTTGAAGAAGCTGATTTGGTATTGGTAAACACTTGTTCCATTCGTGATAAAGCAGAACAAACTATACGAAAACGTTTAGAAAAATACAATGCTGTTAAGAAAATCAACCCAAACATGAAAGTTGGAGTTCTTGGTTGTATGGCTGAACGTTTAAAAGATAAATTTTTAGAAGAAGAAAAAATCGTGGATATGGTTGTTGGCCCAGATGCCTACAAAGACATTCCGAATCTTCTAAAAGATGTTGAAGACGGTAGGGATGCTATCAATGTGATTTTATCTAAAGAAGAAACTTATGGAGATATTGCTCCAGTAAGACTAAATTCAAATGGAGTTACTGCATTTGTATCTATCACAAGAGGTTGTGACAATATGTGTACTTTTTGTGTTGTCCCTTTTACAAGAGGAAGAGAAAGAAGTCGCGAACCACAAAGCATTTTAGATGAAATTCAAGATTTATGGAATAGAGGTTTCAAAGAAGTTACTCTTTTAGGGCAAAATGTAGATAGTTACTTATGGTATGGTGGAGGATTGAAAAAAGATTTCGTAAAAGCTACCGATATGCAAAAAGCAACAGCAGTAGATTTTGCTCAACTTTTAAACCTATCTGCTACTCAATTTCCAAAAATGCGTTTCCGTTTTTCTACTTCAAATCCACAAGATATGCACGTAGAAGTGATTGAAGTAATGGCAAAGCATCATAATATTTGTAATTATATTCATCTACCCGTTCAATCTGGAAGTACTAGAATACTAAAAGAAATGAATCGTCAACATACTCGTGAAGAATACATGACTTTAATTGACAATATTAAAAGAATTATACCTGATATTTCTTTATCACAAGATATGATTACAGGCTTTCCAACAGAAACTGAAGAAGATCATTTAGACACACTTTCCTTAATGGAATATGTGAAATATGATTTTGGTTTCATGTTTGCTTATTCGGAAAGGCCAGGAACTATGGCTGCTCGAAAAATGGAAGACGATGTTCCTGACGATGTAAAAAAACGAAGATTAACTGAGATTGTTGACTTACAACAAGTTCATGCATTAGAAAAAACAAAGCGTTTTATAGGGCAAACAGTTGAAGTACTAGTTGAAAAAGATTCAAAGCGCTCTAGCGAACATTGGTCTGGAAGAAACTCTCAAAATACGGTAGTCGTTTTTGCAAAAGAAAATTACAAACCTGGTGATTTTGTAAATGTAAAAATCACAGACTGTACAGCAGCTACTTTAATAGGAGAAGCAGTAGGATACTCTGAAATAATGCAAAGTTAAAAATTGTTTAATATAGCTTAAAATTGTCCAGAAACACTTTTAAACTCTTAAACTCTTAAACAAATTAAGTAATGGAAACAGTACAAGCCATAAAACAACGATTTGAAATTATTGGAAATGACCCAAAATTAAATCGTTCAATAGAAAAAGCCATACAAGTTGCTCCTACTGACATTTCAGTTTTAGTTACTGGAGAAAGTGGTGTGGGAAAAGAAAGTATCCCAAAAATAATCCATTCGCTTTCACATAGAAAACATGGAAAATACATTGCGGTCAATTGTGGTGCTATTCCAGAAGGAACTATTGACAGTGAGCTTTTTGGTCATGAAAAAGGTTCTTTTACTGGAGCTACTTCTACACGGGAAGGTTATTTTGAAGTAGCTGATGGTGGAACTATTTTCTTAGATGAAGTGGGCGAATTACCTTTAACCACACAAGTAAGATTATTGCGTGTTCTTGAAAATGGTGAATTTATAAAAGTTGGTTCTTCTCAAGTCCAAAAAACCAATGTAAGAATAGTGGCTGCCACAAACGTAAACATGTTTGATGCTATAGAAAAAGGGAAATTTAGAGAAGATTTATACTATAGATTAAGTACCGTTGAAATCCAACTACCTCCATTAAGAGAGCGAAAAGATGACATTCATATTCTCTTTAGAAAATTTTCTTCTGATTTTGCCCATAAGTACAAAATGCCTCCCATTAAATTAGCAGATGAAGCTGTCAATTATTTAATTCGATATCGCTGGAGCGGAAACATTCGTCAATTAAGAAATATAGCTGAACAAGTATCTGTTTTAGAAACAAAACGAGAAATTAGTTTACCAACATTACAGCACTATTTACCTTCAGAAGGAAGCAATTTACCTTCTGTTATAAATACTAAAAAAAATGAGAATGATTTTAGTAATGAAAGAGAAATTTTATACAAAGTGCTTTTTGACATGAAAGCAGATCTAAATGATTTGAAAAAATTAACGCTTGAATTAATGCAAAATGGAACCTCAAAAGTTCAAGAAACTAATAAAAATTTAATTCAACGCATCTATGGTCAAAACGAAGATAATGTTATCTTTGATAAAGAATCAAAACCTGAAATTATTCCTGTTCAAAATCAAATACAACAAGAAACTTTTGAGAATCAGGATTTAGATGAAGATGAAGAAAACTATCTTTTTGCCGAAACCGTAGAGGAAGAAGAAACATTAAGTTTAGAGGCTAAAGAAATTGAACTAATCAAAAAATCTTTGGAACGAAATAAAGGAAAACGAAAAGCTGCTGCAGATGAATTAGGTATTTCCGAAAGAACCTTATATAGAAAAATTAAACAATACGATTTATAAATGAAATCTATTCTAAAAATACTATCTTTATTTTTATTATTTACAGTATGTAGCTGCAAGTATTATAATTTTACAGGAACCGGAAAAATAGATGCCGATACCTTTCAGGTAAACTACTTCCAAAACACTGCAGATCTTATAGAACCAGGAATTGAAAGAACGTTTACAATTACTTTACAGGAAATTTTACAAAATCAAACGAATTTAAATTTGGTTTCTCAAGGAGGAGACTTATTATACGAAGGAGAAATTACTGAATATCGCATTACACCTATGTCTGCTACCGCTGATCAAAGGGCTGCTCAAAACAGATTAACAATTTCTGTTTTAGTTCGATTTTCAAACAGAAAAAAAGAAGATGATGATTTTGAAAAACGTTTTTCATTTTATCATGATTATCCAGCCAACGAACAAATGACTGGTAGTAGGTTAACAACTGCTCTTGATGAAATTTTTGAAAGGATTACTCAAGATATCTTTAATGAATCATTAGCTAAATGGTAAAACATAAAAATTAAAATTGAACAAAACTGATTTAACATATCTTCTAAATAAACCTAATGCCATTAATGAAAAACAAACTATGGCATTAGAAATTATTTTACAACAGTTTCCCTTTTTTCAAAGTGTTAAAGCACTACACTTAAAAGGATTATATAATCAAGAAAGTTTTAGATACAACTACGAATTAAAAAAAACAGCAGCACACACAAATGACAGAAGCATTCTATTTGATTTCATTACTTCTGATAGTTTCACAACACTTCAAAAGAACACTATAAATGTTCAAGAAAAAACAATTAGCAACTTACCAGTTGTTGAGAGTCCTGTTGTTATTAATGAACCTCAGATAGAAACAAATAATGAAACTTTAGAATTAGAAACTAAAATAAAAGAAGAAAGAGAAGACATAATTACTATTGAAAAAAAATTAGAGATAGGGAAGCCTTTAGATTTCAATCAAAGCGAAAAACATTCCTTTCAAGAATGGCTTCAACTAACCAAATTTGCTCCTATTGAAAGGGAAAATAAAGAAAAAGAAGAAGTTAGAGATGATGAAAAATTAAAAAAAATAGATATTATTGATCGTTTCATAGAACTTAATCCAAAGATATCTCCTGTCAAAGAAGCTACTCCAGCACCTATAAACATTAGCAAAAGCAGTGAAGAGCCAACACATTTAATGACAGAAACACTTGCTAAAATCTACTTAGAACAAAAAAAATATCAGAAAGCAATTCAAGCTTATGATATTTTAATTTTGAAATATCCAGAAAAAAGTAGTTTCTTTGCAAACCGAATAAAAGATATAAAAAATTTACAACAAAATAATAATTAGATTATGGGATTCACAGGTTTTTTAATTGCAATAACAATTGTTTGCTTTTTATTAATTTTAGCCATTATGGTACAAAATCCTAAAGGAGGAGGTTTATCATCTTCTTTTGGTGGTTCACAACAATTAGGTGGTGTACAAAAAACAACAGACTTTTTAGACAAAAGTACTTGGACTTTAGGTGGAATTTTAATTGCACTTATCTTATTATCTACTTTAGCTTTCAGCGGAAGTGATGCAAGTGGATCAAAAGTTTTAGGAGATGACGAAGTAAAAGTTCCTACCACTCAAACTACAATCCCTACAACTCAAGACGCTACAAATACAGCAACAGAAGCTCCTGCAAAAACAGAGGAAGCTCCTAAATAATTATATAGCACATAAATTAATAAATGCCAGCCTGTCAGTGCTGGCATTTTTATTACAGTAAATTTGGCACAAAATCATTTTGGCACAATTTCTGAAAATTACAGTACCGAACAAATACTAATTAAAATTTACATAATATGTCATTAAACATTAAACCAATTTCAGATCGCGTAGTGATTGAGCCAATGGCTGCTGAGACTACAACAGCATCAGGAATTATTATTCCAGATACTGCAAAAGAAAAACCTCAAAAAGGAATTGTTGTAGCTGTAGGAAATGGAAAAAAAGACCATACCATGACTGTAAAAACGGGTGATGTTGTACTTTATGGAAAGTACTCTGGTACAGAATTCAAATATGAAGGTAAAGATTACCTTATAATGAAAGAAGATGAAATTTACGCGATTCTTTAGAAATCAAATTGTGAGTTAAAAAAACAAAATTAAACATTTAAACTTTAAACAATTTAAACAAAAACAAAATGGCAAAAGATATAAAATTTGATATAGAAGCACGTGACGGATTAAAACGTGGTGTAGATGCATTAGCTAATGCAGTTAAAGTAACTTTAGGTCCAAAAGGTAGAAATGTAATTATCTCTAAATCATTTGGAGGACCTACAGTAACTAAAGATGGTGTTTCTGTAGCCAAAGAAATTGAATTACAAGATCCATTAGAAAACATGGGGGCTCAAATGGTAAAAGAGGTAGCTTCAAAAACTAATGATTTAGCAGGAGACGGAACAACTACTGCAACTGTTTTAGCTCAAGCAATCGTAAAAGAAGGTCTTAAAAACGTAGCTTCTGGTGCAAATCCAATGGATTTAAAAAGAGGAATCGACAAAGCTGTAGAAGCTATTGTAGCAGATTTAGGAAAACAAACTGTTGCTGTAGGTGATTCTTCTGAAAAAATAAAACAAGTAGCCTCTATTTCAGCTAATAATGACGAAACTATTGGTGAATTAATCGCTACAGCTTTTGGAAAAGTTGGTAAAGAAGGTGTAATTACTGTGGAAGAAGCAAAAGGAACAGATACCTATGTAGATGTTGTAGAAGGAATGCAGTTTGACAGAGGGTATTTATCTCCTTATTTTGTTACCAATGCAGACAAAATGATTGCTGAATTAGAAAATCCTTACATTTTATTATACGATAAAAAGATTTCTAATCTTCAAGAATTGTTACCAATATTAGAACCTGTTGCACAATCTGGAAGACCTTTAGTTATTATTGCAGAAGATGTGGACGGGCAAGCATTAGCTACTTTGGTAGTAAATAAATTAAGAGGTGGATTAAAAATTGCAGCTGTAAAAGCTCCAGGTTTTGGAGACAGAAGAAAAGCAATGTTAGAAGATATTGCAATTTTAACAGGAGGAACTGTAATTGCGGAAGAAAGTGGTTTTGCTTTAGACAATGCTACTATTGAAATGTTAGGTACAGCAGAAACTGTTACTATCGACAAAGACAATACAACTATTGTTAATGGTGCAGGAAATGCTGAAAACATCAAAGCAAGAGTAAACCAAATCAAAGCTCAAATTGAAACTTCTACATCTGACTATGATAAAGAAAAATTACAAGAGCGTTTGGCTAAATTAGCTGGTGGTGTTGCTGTACTTTATGTAGGTGCCGCTTCTGAAGTAGAAATGAAAGAGAAAAAAGACCGTGTTGACGATGCTTTACATGCTACTCGTGCAGCTGTTGAAGAAGGAATAGTTGCTGGTGGTGGTGTGGCTTTAGTTAGAGCTAAAAATGTTTTAGCAAAACTTAAAGCAGAAAACGCAGATGAAGCAACTGGAATTCAGATTGTAAATAGAGCCATCGAAGCTCCATTAAGAACAATTGTTGAAAATGCTGGTGGTGAAGGTTCTGTTGTTATAGCTAAAGTATTAGACGGAAAAGGAGATTTTGGTTTTAATGCCAAAACAGGAGAATATGTTGAAATGCTTAAAGCAGGAATTATTGATCCTAAAAAAGTAACCCGTGTAGCTCTTGAAAACGCTGCTTCTGTTGCTGGAATGATTCTTACTACTGAATGTGCTTTGATTGACATTAAAGAAAACGAACCAGCAGGTCACAGCCATATGGGTGGTGGTATGCCAGGAATGATGTAATAAAGTACAAAGTACTACTTTGCAAGTATAAAAAAATCCGATTAGAAAAATTTCTAATCGGATTTTTTATTAACATTCGAATATTAAATCTCAGTTAAAAATCTTTTCTTTAAAGTCTTTCATACTGGCAACAACCATGAAGCTTTTCATAATCCTCGTCTGAAGCTTTTACTTTTCCTGCATCATGACCAGCTCTTGCAATTGCTTTTTGAATATCTGCAACTGAACATTTATTTTCATCAAAGATTAAATGCAAATCTTTATGATCAATATGCCAATCTGCACTTTTTACTCCTTTTACTGAAAAAGCCGCTTTTTCAATTCGCTTTTCACACATTTCACAATTTCCATTAACAGGAAACTCTACTCTCTTATTTTTATTTTTCTTTTCTTGAGAAAAACTAGCTAATGAGAAAAGACTTACTAGCAAAATCATCATTATTTTCTTCATTATATTTATTTTTAGGCCATTGGCTAATCCCGAGACTTCGAGAAAATGGCAAATTAATTATTTAATTTTAAATCGCAAACCTGCATAATACATTTGCCCAAAAACTGGGCCATAAATCATACTACTATCAAAATAGCCTCCAAATGGATTATCTACACTTACAATTGCATTTTCTTGCTTATAATTACCCATATTTTCTCCACCTACATAAACTTCAAAAACACTAGAAAAAGTTCTTGTTATCTGCGCATTTATTATTCCAAATGAAGGAGCATATTCTTTCAATTTATATTGAGGCAAATTACTAGCTGTATTGGGTAACCTTTGTTGTCCTAACCAATTATAAGTGACGTCAAATTTCCATTGTTGTCCTTTTTCCTTAATATGAGTTTCAAAGGAAGCATTTGCAAAAAATCGGTGTTTTGCTTGTAAAGCTCTTTGCAACTGACCTGTTTTGTATTGCGATTGCACATCGTAAAACTTATAAGCTGACTTGATATTAAAATGCTTAAAAGGTTCAATAGTAAACTCAACTTGAAAAGAATTTGCAAAACTATTCCCTTCTAAATTATAAAACAAAACTTGTTGCGGACTGAAATCAACATCAACTACAGCTTGATTCTGAAAATCTGTTCTGTAATAATCTAATATTACTTCTGATTCAGCACCAAAAAGTTTAAACGACTGAATAAAACTTAATCCATAATTCCATGCAATTTCAGGGTTTAACCCGTATAATTTTCCGTCAGTATTAAGAATTGAAAAACTTCTACTTGAGGCAAATAATTGTTGGTTTTCTGCAAAAATATTAGCTGCTCTTTTCCCTCTTCCTACAGAAGCTCTCACAACAGCATCTTTCCATGGATTATATCTCAAATGCATTCTTGGAGTCAAAAAAGTACCCAATCTATTATGGTTATCTATACGGGCACCTGCAACCAAACTAAAATTATCTAAATTATCATAAGTATACTCAAAAAATGCTCCCACCGAATTATCTATTCTTGAGAAATCTTTTGCAAAGTTTAGAGCTACCATTTCATCATATTGATCGTAAGCAAAATTTAATCCTGTGGTAAATTTGTTCTTCGTATTAGATATTATTGAGTTGAATAATAAATTCGAATAGTAACTTTTTTGATGAATGTCATATTGGTTTAAACCAAAATAAGAATCTTGTTGATGTGATTGAAACGAATTTTGAAAACCTATACTTTGATATGGCATATCTGGAAAAACATAACCCGTTTTGTTAGATATTTCTATTTTCTCAGTATTAATTTCACTTCCCCAAGCATTTGTAGTCAATCTATCTGAATCAGGATTAAAAGAAGTTTGTCCCGATTGCTTTTCGTCTTTCATATAACGTACATTCAAGAAACTAACAATTCCATTGTCTGCATCATTATATTGCCAACGATTTAAAATATTAATTTGTTTACCAATGGGATTATCTAAAAAACCATCATGATTCATATCATTTTTAACCTGTCTTGTATTTCCATGCAAAAACAAAGTTGAACTCAATTTATCAGAATATTTTTGATTAAAGTGTGTATTTAATTCAAATCTTCCACCCATTCCAGCATAAGCATTTAAGAAAAAAGGAATGTCATTTAAAGGCTTTAAGATCTCATAATTAATTTGTCCTGAAATACTTTCATACCCATTAATAACACTTCCTGCCCCTTTCGTTATCTGAATACTTTCTACCCAAGTTCCAGGAACAAAAGACAATCCATAAGCTTGAGAAGCTCCTCTTACAGAAGGAATATTTTCTTCTGCGATTAATATATAAGGACTTGTCAAACCTAGCATTTTGATTTGTTTATTTCCAGTAACAGCATCAGAGTAACTTACATCTATGGAAGGATTGGTACTAAAACTTTCTGAAATATTACAACAAGCAGCCTTCAACAATTCTTTTTGCCCCATAGTTTGCACATTGGTAACTTGAAACTTAGAATGTTCCGTACTTTTTTTAGTTTTAGAAACCGTTACTTCTGCTAAGCTTGTTACTGCTTCCAACTTAATAGTGATAAATTCAGTTGAAGTAATTTCTATCTTTTTTGTTTTATAACCAATATAACTCACTATCAAATTAATTGACTCTTCCATTTTCTTTAGAGAAAATTTCCCATCAATATCTGATGTAGTTCCTGTGGAAGTATTTTGCCAAAAAACATTGGCACCTAAAAGAGGTTCGTTATTTTCATCTACTATTTTTCCGTTAATTACTTCTTGTGCATAGTTCACAGAAGTAAACAACAATAGCAATAACGCTATTTTTTTATACATAAATTATTTTTTAATGTTTTTAAAATTCGAAATCGGAATAACATTAAAAAATTATGCGTAGAATATTAATTGACAATATAATTTATAAAAAGGAGGTGCATTGGAATCGCAATAAAAATCAAGAAAGTCATTCTCAATAGTCTTTTCACAAATAGGAAAGTCTAAACTATAATTTGCAACTAAAATAGAACAATCTAAATGAAACTGAAAAGAAGTAACTAAAGCTTTATCAGATTCCTTTTCAACCTTAACAATCTTGTTTGAACAACATTCCGAATGTTTATTAACAACCTCACAACAAGAATTTTGTTTTTTGATACAAGCTTCTTCAAATTGATAATCAACAGAGATTGCAGATAATTCATCATGACAATAATGCACATTAAAAGCCAAGCCTAAATTTGAAAATAGGACAAAAACAGCTAATAATAAAGAAGTGCTCTTTCTAAATGACATGTTGCAAAGTTACTAATAATTTTATGTATCAAAGTTAATTTTATCTAAATTTCAAGCATTTGCCCTCTTTCAGGAATAAAACAGGTTATTTTTAAATCTTCTTGAATTTTTGTACTTAAACCTTGAGAAGCTTCACTTTCTCCATGAACTAGTACTATTTTTTCTGGTTTACTTTCTAATTCTGACAACCAATCTAGCAAATCATTTTGGTCTCCATGAGCCGACAAACCTTCAACCAATAAAATGGTAGCTTTCACAGGATAAATTTTGCCATACATTTTAATCGTCTTATCTCCTTCCAATAATTTTCTGCCACGAGTTCCTTCCGCTTGATATCCCACTAATGCTACTGTGTTCTCTGGTTTAATAATATAGCGTTCTAAATAAGACAAAACCCTTCCTCCTGTAATCATACCGCTTGCTGCAATAACCACTTTAGGTCGAGGATCATAAATAGCTTCAATAGTATCTTTATAATCAGTAATCAAAGTAAATACTTCGCACATTTCTGTACATTCTTCAAAATTCAATTTATGCCATTTTCTGTTTTCTAAAAATAATTGTAATACATTGATTCCCATTGGTGTATCAATAATATATTGCATCTCAGGAATTTTGCCTTGTTTTTTTAATTGCCAAATCAAATACATAATGGTTTGAACTCGTTCCACTGCAAAGCTTGGAATAACTAAATTCCCTCCTTTATTGTATGTGTTATTAATGATTAATTCCAAATCAAACAAAGGATTACTTTTGGGGTGAACCCTATTGCCGTAAGTACTTTCTAAAAATATATAATCGGCTTTTTGAGGTTTTACCGGTGGAGATAATAAGACATCATCATCTTGACCTACATCTCCTGAAAAAACTAATGTTTTATTTTCAATTTGTAATGAAATTGAACACGCTCCTAGAATATGTGAAGCATAAAAAAAAGAAAAAAAACAATCCTCTCCTAAAACCACATCAATATCTTTATCTACTATTCTAAATAATGGAAATACTTGTTGAGCTTCTTCAACAGTATATAATGGCAAAGCTGGATCATGTTTGGAATAATGCTCTTTATTAGCCTTTTCAGCTTCCTCTTCTTGTATTTTAGCACTATCCAATAAAATTAATTTTGCGATTTCTTTTGTAGGTGCAGTACAAAATATTTTACCTAAAAAACCGTCACTTACTAATTTAGGCAACCAACCACAGTGATCTAAATGACCATGTGTTAATAGCACAACATCTATATCTTTTGGATTATAAGCCAATGGTAATCTATTTAATACCCTAAGCTCTTTTAAACCTTGAAACAAACCACAATCAATTAAAATTGAAATACCATTTGCTTCAATTAACGTTTTAGAACCTGTAACTGTTCCTGCTCCTCCTAAAAAATGTATTTTCATTTATTTAACAATTGATTACTTTCTTTTAAAACGTTTTTCATTCTAGTTTCACTTAATTTTAGTTTATCAAATTTCCTTTCATGATGTACTAAATCATATACGGTAAGAATACCTTGAAGCAATAAAATTTCTTTTTCTGCAATGGTCAAGGTAGTTAAACAAGTAATAGGATAAATAGTAAATTGATTTACTAAATCTTTTAAACTAGCTCCAATTGGATAATCCCAACTGAGTAACTGCAAACCAGAACACTCTGCAAACTTTACGGCTTCACTAGTAAATTTACTATTTGTAATAAGCCAACATTTAGAAATACGTTCTTCTTTTTCAAATACAGCATATGTTTTTTTATTCAAATCATTAAATCGGGATAAAATATACATTGGGATTTTAACATCCGTTTTGTTTTCCTGACTTCCATGAAATTTACATTCTATAATTGCTAGGTGATTGTCCTTTTTAATAACAACATCCAATTCATGTGAAATGCAATTTCCTTCTAAAAAAACATTGGTTGTAGTTTGGTAGCCTTGTAATTCGAAAATTCTTGCTATAAATTTTTCAAAATAAAAACCTGCTGGGCCAAGAGCCATAATACCATTTTTCAAACTAAATCTAGCAGCATGCACATTAGAAAACCGCTTCAACTTCTGAAAAGCCAATTTGTAAATTTTCTTTGTTGGAATCCCATCATACAATTGAGGTTGAACATCTAAGAGGATTTGTTTTGCATTTTCATTAGTTGCTCCAGAGTTAATTAAAGATTTAATTAATTTCGATTCGTCAAAATCAACAATGTCCCCAGAATATTTTCTAACCTTCATAGTACAAAAATTGTTGTACTAAGATAGTGAATTATTTCATCATTTTTTGATAATAAAATGCTGGTACAAATAACACTAAAAACAGAGGTTGAATTAAAAAACGTCTTACATAAAAAAGAACTAAATAATTAGGACTTTCAATTAAGATAAGAATACTAAAAAAAGTAACAATTAGAAAACCAAAAAGAATCAGGTATAACCAAACTGAAAAAAGAAGCATCTTTCTTTCTTTAAAAATAAGATAAATTAATACTAATGAAAAAAAAGTATTTAAAAAATATCGTGATAAAACACCTAAAAAAAGCTTGAGAGTATCATATTCAGGTAGTGTCTGATTTTGATAGTTCGATTTAAAAAAAGCTAAAAAAGGATCGTAGAAAAGTTGGCTCTCAAATGTTCTAACTAATACTAAAAAAAGCAAAGAAACAACAATCAAGAAAAACCTTCCTTTATTCCTAAGTATTTTTTTTATCATAGCCAGAGAATTTAGTTACCCATAAAACCCATAATAAAAAAACAACACCATAAATAAAGAGTGGAAAAACAGTTCCATGCAAAACTTCTTGATATTCAGGATAGAAATATAGCATATATGTGAGCAAAGCTATACGAACCACATTCAAAACATGAATTACAATTGTTCCAATAAAAATATAAAGTATCGTTTCCTTTATTTTTGCAGAAAAAGCAAATATAAACGCAGCAAATAAAATAATAACACTAATCGCATTACAACCTTCAATTATTTTAGAAACATACTTCCCTTTGTATAAAATTTTTAAAGAAGGACTAGCTTCATTTTTCACAATAGCAACATCATACTCAAAAAAATTCAAAAGAAACTTAGTCTGATTAGCAACACTAACAGAAATACCATCAACTTCATTTTTTGAAAAATCAAATTGCTTTAAATATCCTTCATATATAAATGCAAAAACTACATAAAAAAGCAGAAACTTAGCTAAGAAAGTCAAAAAAGGTTTATATGTAACAAAAATAGAGTTCAAACTAGTAATTTTTAACAAAAATATATAATTTTTGATAGGAAAGAATAAATACTTTTGCAAAAACAATTTAAAAAAATGGCTTTTGAAACTTTAAAATCCGAAGTAACGAAAATAATCGCTGACACAAATACAACTCGCGATGAAAAGTTACAACATATTTGTCAATTATTACAAGACAATATCTCCTATTACAATTGGGTAGGATTCTATTTTGCTAATCATGAAACCAAAACATTACATTTAGGACCTTATGTAGGAGCGGAAACAGACCATACAGTAATCCCTTTTGGAAAAGGAATTTGCGGACAAGTAGCAGAATCTAATGCAAACTTTGTAGTACCAGATGTTGCTGCCCAAGACAACTATATCGCTTGTAGTTTCACAGTAAAATCAGAAATTGTTGTTCCTTTATTTGTAAACGGAAAAAATATTGGTCAAATTGATATCGATTCTCATGTTATCGACCCTTTTACAGTAGAAGACGAACGCTTTTTAGAATTTGTAAACGAACAAGTAGCTACCTTATATTAATTTTTTGGAGCTATTTCCAGCTATCCGTTCTATCTTTCACTGCAAGAGCGACTTAGCCATTAAGAAAGCAATAAAACAACTTGCAATAAAAGGATGCCACTACTATCTGGGCTATTGAAAAATAAATAAGAAAACATAGCAATAACTAATTATATATTTCTATATTTGCACCCGAATTGGAACATCACCATTTCATACATAATAATCATTTAAAATAATATTAGCATGTACTTAACTAATGAAGTTAAAGCAGAAATCTTCGCTAAACACGGAGGAAAAGCAGAAAACACAGGATCTGCAGAAGGACAAATCGCTTTGTTCACATTTAGAATCAACCACTTAACTGGGCACTTAAAACAAAATCGTCACGATTATAATACTGAGCGTTCATTAGTAAAATTAGTAGGTAAGAGAAGAAGTCTTCTTGACTACTTAAAGAAAAAAGATATCAATAGATATCGTGAGATTATTAAAGAATTAGGAATTAGAAAATAATCAACTAAGGGGCTTTGTGCCCCTTTTTGTTTTTATATATTTTAAAGAAAAAGTTTGGTTTTTCATTGGGTTTCAAACAACTACACACAACAACAACACAACTAAAACCCTTTGTTTAATTAAGAATTACATTTTATGATTCCAAAAGTATTCCAAGAAGTTATCGATTTAGGTGATGGAAGATCAATCACTATCGAGACAGGAAAATTAGCCAAACAAGCCGACGGATCAGTCGTAGTAAGAATGGGAGACGCTATGTTATTAGCTACTGCTGTTTCTGCTAGGACTGCTAATCCAGGGGTAGATTTTTTACCTTTAACGGTAGATTATCGTGAAAAATTTGCTGCAGCAGGACGATTCCCTGGAGGATTTTTCAAAAGAGAAGCACGTCCAAGTGACAGTGAAGTATTAACAATGAGATTAGTAGACCGTGTTTTACGTCCACTTTTCCCAGATGACTATCATGCAGAAACTCAAGTTATGATTCAATTAATGAGTCATGATGAGAATATTATGCCTGATGCTTTAGCAGGATTAGCAGCGTCAGCAGCTTTAGCTGTTTCTGATATCCCTTTTTACAACTTAATATCTGAAGTACGTGTAGCACGTATTGACGGAAAATTTGTAATCAATCCAAGTAGAGAACAATTAGGCTTATCAGATTTAGATATGATGATTGGTGCTTCTATGGATTCTGTAGCAATGGTTGAAGGAGAAATGCATGAAATTTCAGAAGCCGAAATGGTAGAAGCTATCAAATTTGCACACGAAGCTATCAAAGTACAGGTTCAAGCACAACAACGCTTAAGAGAAGCCGTTGGAACTCCAGCGTATAGAGAATATGAAGGAGAACCAGAGGATGAGGCAATATATGCTAAAATCAAAGCTGCTTCTTATGACAAGTATTATGCTATCGCTCAAGAAGCTTCTGCAAAAAGTGAAAGAGGAGAAAAATTTGCAGAAATTAAAGAAGAAATTAAAGCTTTATTTACAGAAGAAGATCATGCTGAAAATGCAGATTTATCTGAATTAATTGGTAAATACATCTACAAAACTCAAAAAGAAGCAGTTCGTAATGTAATCCTTGAAAAAGGAACACGTTTAGACGGAAGAAAAACAACAGAAATTAGACCAATTTGGTGTGAAACCGATTATTTACCTTCTGTTCACGGCTCTTCTTTATTTACACGTGGTGAAACACAAGCTTTAGCAACAGTAACTTTAGGTACTTCTAGAGAAGCCAATGTTATCGATTCACCATCAGAGCAAGGAGAAGAAAAATTTTATTTACATTACAACTTCCCTCCTTTCTCAACTGGAGAAGCTAGACCATTAAGAGGAACTTCTCGTAGAGAAGTAGGTCATGGTAATTTAGCACAACGTGCTTTAAAAAACATGATTCCTGCAGATTGTCCTTACACCATTCGTATCGTTTCTGAAGTATTAGAATCTAACGGTTCTTCTTCAATGGCAACAGTTTGTGCTGGAACAATGGCATTAATGGATGCTGGAATTCAAATGACGAAACCAGTTTCTGGTATTGCTATGGGATTAATCACTGACGGTTCTAAATTTGCAGTTTTATCTGATATTTTAGGAGACGAAGATCACCTAGGTGATATGGATTTTAAAGTAACAGGGACAGCAGACGGAATTACAGCTTGTCAAATGGATATCAAAATCGACGGTTTACGTTATGATATTATGGAACAAGCATTAGCTCAAGCTAGAGACGGTCGTTTACATATTTTAGGCAAATTAACCGAAACTATTGCACAACCAAGAGAAGATGTAAAACCAAAAGCACCAAAAATTATTACAAGAACAATTCCTGGAGCTTACATTGGAGCTTTAATTGGTCCTGGTGGAAAAGTAATTCAAGAGTTACAAAAAGCTACTGGAACAACTATTGTTATCAATGAAGTTGACGAGCAAGGTGTTGTTGAAATTTTAGGAACTGATCCAGCAGGAATAGCAGCTGTATTAGCAAAAATTGACTCAATTATCTTCAAACCAGAAATGGGAGAAGCTTATGAGGTAAAAGTAATTAAAATGTTAGATTTTGGAGCAGTTGTAGAATACACACAAGCACCAGGAAACGAAGTTTTATTACACGTATCTGAATTAGCTTGGGAAAGAACAGAGAACGTTGCAGATGTAGTGAAAATGGGTGACGTATTTATGGTAAAATATTTAGGTATTGATCCCAAAACACGTAAAGAAAAAGTGTCTAAAAAAGCACTAGTTCCTAGACCTCCAAGAGAAGAGAAAAAAATAGAAAAGAAAGACAACCCACAAGGTTAATTCAATTATTTTATTCCTATAAAAAAAATCCTGTTTCTTAAGTGAAACAGGATTTTTTTATTAAAAATTCCAACTTCCAGATACTCCAATATTAATTGAAGAAGAACCAAATTCTCTTTCAACTTTAGAATTAAAAAGATTGAATGGAGAATAATGATAATTACAATGCAACCCAAATCCATAAAAAACAACTTTTATACCCTGTGATAATACAAAAGTATGGAGGGAAGGTTTAAAATCTAATTCTTCAAACCTTTCCTCATCTGGCTTACTATAATGCAAATAATTCCATCCAATTCCAGAATTTGACTCTACATGAAAATCATCATTCTTAGATCTATATAAGAATCTAGTATATCTAAAACCTAATAAAAAAGAAGACTTACTTCCATCCAAAGTTACTTTTTCTCCATTTACTTCATATTCAACATTTTTTCCATTAATTATACCACTCAATTCAGCACCAAAATCAATAAATTGATGCTTAGCTATTTTTGTTCTAAAATATATCCCTGTATTTATTGAATTTCCATATTTATTAGCTAATTCTCCTAATGGAATTCCATAACTAATCTCTACAATATTTCTTTTATATAAATCTATCTTAGGAAATGTGATAGTGTCCTGCGCAGTAACCTGTAATGCAAACAAAACAAAAAACAGTATTTTATTCATCTCTTAAAAGTTTAAATTGATACTCAAATCCTGATGAATTACCTGCTCCAAAAAACAAAAGCATTCCTGTATTTTCATTTTTATTTGCAAAAATGATTTCATCTGTACTAGTCAAGTAAATACTGTACCTTTTCATTTCCTTACTCATTAGAACTAAGGGAAAGGAAATCGTTTTATAATTGGTATAAAAAACAAATCTCTTTTTATGTTTTTCTCCTAAAAATTTTAACACATATTGTTTTTTATTACTGTCTTCAAATTTTAAAAACAATGTCTCTTTTTTAATTTCAATTTTAATTGGTTTAGAATAATTTATCGTATCTATATCTATTAATTCTTTCAACAAACTTCTAGTTATAATTCTATTATCATAATTACCAATTGTATCTAGTTTATCATAAAAACTAGCAGAAAAATTATTAGAAATACTTTTAAAATCATCTTTATTAATTTCATTCTGTACACTACATGATACTAGTAAAAACACAAAAACAAATCGCCATTTCCTTTTAAAATACTCATTTACCATTCTTGAGTACTTCTTAATATCATTCTCTGTAAATGATACTAACTCCCTATTTATTATTTTCTTCATAATATTGAAATTTATGATCCAAAACTATTTTATAAATCACAAAAAAAATTGCGCTAAATAATATTCCTTACATTTGCATTTGCGAAAATCACAAAATGAAAAATCAAGAACTACTCTTAAAAACCATACAAAAAAAAGTCAAAAACACTTCCCTATTAGATGAAGTAGCCAAAGTATTAGGAATAAGTTACGATGCTTCACACCGAAGAATATCTTTAAAAAGCAAATTTTCTATAGACGAAACCATCCTGCTTTGTAATCATTTTAATATTTCGATGGATACTTTATTTAGAAATGAAAGTAAATATGTACTAGATAAAACAAAAACCATAAAATCTATTGCAGACTTTAAACAGTATCTTGAAAAATCTGCTTTACTTTTAAATCAATATAAAGGGAATAATTCTTATGTGTATTACTCAGCAAAAGACATTCCATTACATTATACTATTGGTGGAAGTCTATTATCTAAATTTAAAATCTATGTTTGGTTGAACATCTTAACATCGGATCAAAATTTAAGTTTTGAAAATTTTGTTATTGAAGAATCTATGCTACAAGAATCATCTAATTTGGTAGCCATATTTGAAAATATAAATCGGACAGAAATTTGGAATGACACTACTATAAACAGCTCCTTACAACAAATGTATTATTTTTTCGAAGCAGGTCTATTAAATTACAACAATGCCATTTTAATTATAGCCGATATAAAAAACATTATTTCAAAAATTGAAAAAGAGATACACAATGACAATTCTAGTTTCGAACTGTTTTATAATGAATTACTAGTTTTAAACAATACTGTTTTGTTTACCAATGAAAAAAGCGCATCCTTTTTTATTCCTCACAATATGCTAAGTTATTATGTAAGTTCAGATTCTATTATTTGCAAAGAAGAAAAAGAATTTATAATTAATCAATTAAAAAACTCTATGTCTATCTCAAAAGCAGGCAGAAAAGATCAAAAAATTTTCTTTAACAAGATGTATCAAAAGATTGATTTCTATAAGAACAAAGTAGAAAATTATATTATTGAATAATTTTTTTAAACTTTTTGTAACTTTTTGGTAACCTCTTACGTATAACAACTGTAACACTTAAAATTAAGAGGAATTATATAAATGAGACAACTCAAAATCACCAAGCAGGTAACCAATCGTGAGACTGCTTCCCTAGACAAATACCTACAAGAAATTGGAAAAGTTGACCTTATTACTGCTGACGAAGAAGTAGAATTAGCACAACGTATTAAAGCAGGTGACCAACGTGCACTTGAAAAATTAACAAAAGCTAATTTACGTTTCGTAGTATCGGTTGCCAAACAATATCAAAATCAAGGTTTAACCTTACCTGATTTAATTAATGAAGGAAATCTTGGTTTAATTAAAGCAGCTCAACGTTTTGATGAAACACGTGGTTTCAAATTTATTTCCTATGCGGTTTGGTGGATTCGTCAATCGATTCTTCAAGCTTTAGCAGAACAATCTCGTATCGTACGTTTGCCTTTAAATAAAATTGGTTCTATCAATAAGATCAACAAAATGTATGCGTTATTAGAACAATCTAGTGAGCGCGCACCATCTGCTGAAGAAATTGCTAAAGAACTAGACATGACGGTTAATGATGTAAAAGAGTCTATGAAAAACTCGGGTCGTCATTTATCTATGGATGCTCCTCTTGTTGAAGGTGAAGATTCTAACTTATATGACGTTTTACGTTCTGGTGAATCTCCAAATCCTGATAGAGAATTAATTCATGAATCCTTACAAACTGAAATTGAAAGAGCTCTAGAAACATTAACACCTAGAGAGGCTGATGTAGTCCGTTTGTATTTTGGCTTAGGAGATCAACATCCAATGACTTTAGAAGAAATTGGAGAAACTTTCGACTTAACTCGTGAGCGTGTACGTCAAATTAAAGAAAAAGCTATTAGAAGATTAAAACATACTTCTAGAAGTAAAATATTAAAAACTTACTTAGGGTAAGTTTAAAATTTCAATCTAGAAAATTTTAGATTGGAATTTCACAATAACAACAGTTTCAATAACTGTTCGTTTTTTGATTGATGATTGAAACCACGGCTGATTACCGTGGTTTTATTTTGCCATAAATCGAAGAAAAATAATTCTCATCATTTTTTTATGGTAAAATTAAATTCTCATGTTATTTTTACATAAAATATATACACTAAAAATGAAGAAAATTATTGTACTACTTTGCATGCTAACAATTTTAGCCTGTAAAAAAAATGAAGCAGAAAAAGACGAACCAGGATTAATGGATGCTGTAGAAGGCATTAACAATCTTAGTAAAGCTGGTGATGCTTTAGAAGACTTTGAAAAAAAACAAGAAGAACTGAAAACAATGAAACCTGTTTCAAATGAAATTTTAAAAAATGTGCTTACAGAAAGTTTAGGCGATTTAAAAAGAACCCATTTTAGCGCAGGAGACACTTCTATGATGGGCTTAACTTCTGCTGAGGCAACATATGGTGATGATTCAGAAAAAAACATCAAATTAAGCGTTTTTGATGGTGCTGGTGAAACTGGAAGTAGCATCTTAGCCCTTACTGTAATGGCATTATCAATGAATAGAGAATCTATAGACGATACCAAAACAAAAAAAGTAGAAGTAATTAATGGTGTTAGATGTTTAACTGAAGATGACACAAACCCTGAATCATTAAATTCTTCTATTACCTTTCTTTACAACGACCGTTTCCAAATAGGAATAAACGGAGCTAAAATATCTTTAGAAGAATTAAAATCATACTTAAAAAAAATTGATTTATCAAAACTTGATTAATTTTTAGTAACTCAAATATCTTTTTTAAAAGCTTTTTTACTTCATTGTAAAAAAGCTTTTATATTTTCATTAAATAGTGAAGCATGAAGTTATTTTTAAATTTCAATTCGTCTAAATTTCAATTTTAAATTTTGTTTTTTTAAAACTATCTTTGCACAAACAACATAACTAAATTTCAGACATTCTGCAAAGAACACTGAATCAAATTAAATCATAATGAAAAACACTCTTATTGCACCTTCTGTTTTAGCTGCAGATTTTGCTAATTTACAACGAGACATAGAAATGATTAACAATAGTGAAGCCGATTGGTTTCATATTGATATTATGGATGGTGTTTTTGTTCCTAATATTTCTTTCGGAATGCCAGTTCTACAAGCGATTTCAAAACATGCTCAAAAAACAATTGATGTTCACTTAATGATTGTTGATCCTGATCGCTACATCTCAACTTTTAAAAAACTAGGTGCAGATGTTCTTACAGTACACTATGAAGCTTGTACCCATTTACATCGTTCACTTCAAGCCATTAAAGCTGAAGGTATGAAAGCTGGTGTTGCTATAAACCCACATACAAATGTTTCCCTACTAGAAGACACTATTAAAGACATTGACTTAGTGTGTCTTATGAGTGTAAACCCAGGATTTGGTGGCCAATCTTTCATTGAAAATACTTACAAAAAAATCAAACAATTAAAAGAAATCATTACAAGAAATAATGCTTCCACCCTAATTGAAATTGATGGAGGTGTAACTAATAAAAATGCAAAACAACTTGTTGATGCAGGTGCAGATGTTTTAGTCGCTGGAAGTTATGTTTTTGGAGCTCAAGACCCAATAGCAACTATTTCTGATATAAAACAGCTTACAAAATAAAAACAGCTTACAAAATTTATTTTTTTGTCAATCTGAACTTGTTTTAGACCCTGAAATAATTTCAGATTGACATAAATTAAGGATTTTTATACAGTCTCTTTTATTAGTATTGATCGATTAAATATTTAATTAAATCTGTAGTGGTAACTATTCCAACTAATAAGTTTCCTTCACAGACTGGCAAAGCATGAAACTCTCTTGTTGCTAATATTTCTGCTGCTACTTTTATAGTTGTTTCTGGTGTAATCGTTTCTAAATTTTTAGCCATTACTTGCTCAACAGTAAACATATTGTAAACTGTTGTATCAATATTATCTTCATCATCATCCACAGCATCTGCGAAAGAAATACGCAATAGATCTGTATAACTTAACATTCCAATGATTTTATTTCCAGTAACAACAGGAATATGCCTTATGTGATGTCTTTTAAATAAAGCTTCTGCTTTTGTGAGATTGTCTGAGAGATTCAACTTAACAACATCTTTTGTCATAATAGTTGAAATGGGAACTTTCTGTTTCATGACTTTTCATTTAGATACCATAAATTTAGTGATATTTAAACAAACAACACAATCTTAAATCATTGATTATTAAGTATTTTTTACTTATATTAGCTATTATCTGTAAAATTAATCATCACTTTTACTTTTTCAAAAAGATGGGGAAATTCTGTTTTAAATTGATTTGGAGTTTCAAAAAAGTGTTCCAAGATTACTGCGATAAATTCAAACTCATTGGTATAAGCATAATTTCTAAAGTAATTTGATTGTGTTAATTTGGAATAATTTGCTGGATAATTAACCTCTTTCATTATTTCTTCATAAGTGATTGAAAAAATAGTGGCAGAAGTATCTGTATTTTTTAATCCTTGATAATGCAATACATGACCAAACTCGTGCAAACCTAAATTCAAATTATCATTACTTATCTGATAGCCTTCTAAAAAGTGCTTCCAAGAAAAAACGATAGCTTTCATTCTAGGATTAAATTCTCCTTTATGATAGTTATCATTAATTCTAGAATAATAGACATCCGGATAAATAACTACCTTATTAATCACAGTAAACAAATAATTTCGCATCCCAAAAGTAAGCATTACTGCTGTTGCAGCTATTAAAACTTTCATTTCATCAGTAACCACAAGACCTTCTTTTCCTATAAAAGGATACTTCTTTATAAAAACAGCCACTCTATGTTCAAAATAACTTTTCTGAGCAGAGGTCAATCGCTTGTAAAATTCAAATTGATTATGCAATAGCTGTACTTGGCCTAGTTTTAATTTCTTTGGAAAAGGATAAAAATGCACGTATATAGGTTTTCTAAAGAGAAAAGCATATGCTGGTTCAATAGCCACATTATAGGCAAAGAAACCTAAAAAGAGAATTCCTAAAAAAAATAAAATGTAATGCAATTCTTTTCTAAATTTGGGAAGAACGAATATAGAGAATTTAAAACAAATAGAAACTGTTAAAACAAAAACACATCCTATCACAAGATAATTAGGATGTGTAATGCTTCTATTTTTATTTTATACTATAGTTTATTTCTTATCTAATAAGGTAAGTATGATTATGCCTACTCTCCCTATTAAGAAAGTAAACATTCCAAAAACGACTGGTAAAAAGGTTATTTTTAAACCACCAGCTAAAATATCGGTAGTAATATTTCCTAAGGATTGAATAGCGTCAAATGCTCCTATTAACCCAATGGCTTGACCCAAAAACCCCCAAACTAAAACAAAAAGACTTAGCGAACTTATCAAGCTAATCATTTTCTTATTATTGTCCTTTTTTACAATTCCAAAAATAGTCAACAACAATATCGTTATTAATAAAAAGACAATTGGTACCATGAAAAAAGGTCCTCCTTCGTAAATTCTGTCTAAAATCATAATTTTTATTTTTTAAGATTAGTAATACCTCAAAAGTATTTCACTAATGCTCTCTTATTTTATATTTGCGACGAATCTACCCTTTAGCGTCCTATTTAACCAAATCATAAATCAAATCGATTCTTTTTAATCTCTTTTTTACCAAATCAAGACAAAAACACGTAATCCACCGCTAAAAAGGACTACTCTTTAATAATTTATTTATCTTGCTAGTATGTTTCCAAATATACTTCAAACTTCTAAATCTTTTTTACTTCACTTACTCTTTTGGATAAGTGTTTGGTTTTTTTATGTCTATTTTTTTAGCTATAATTCTACTGACACAGTCTATATTACTTGGTTTTCCAGCCTCCTTTTACCCATTACTCTGATAACAACCTATTTAACCATCTATATTTTAATACCTAGATATTTATTAACCAAAAAGTATTTAAAATTGCTTTTGTATGGCTTTTATGTATTGGCTATGTCTATCTATTTGATTGTTTTAGCTATATATGGAAGTTTCATTTTTATCACTAATTTAGACATAAGTAAAGTACCTCCTATGGGTAGAAATTTTATTTTTATTCTAATTCTAGTGTATTTAATTGTAGGCCTTATTAGCTTTTTAACAATGCTAAACCATAATTTCAATGTACAATCTCAATTTAAAGAACTGGAAAACAAAATATTAGAAACCAATCTACAAATCAAAGAGCAAGAACTAAATTACCTAAAAAAACAGATTCATCCCCATTTTTTATTCAACACTTTGAATACTATTTATGGTTTTTCTTTAAAAAAATCAGAATATACTCCTGAAATTATCTTGAAACTTTCTAATCTGCTCGATTATATTTTATATCAGGTACAAAAACCAAAAGTAGCCATTTCTGAAGAAGTAGCGCATATAAAAGAATATATTGACTTAGAGAAAATAAGATTTCAAGACCGACTTAAAGTGAATTTTGACTCTCAAATAGAAAATGAAAGCCTTCAAATTCCTCCTATGCTTTTTCTACCTTTTATCGAAAATGCTTTTAAACACGGTAACATTATAAATGATTATTTAAGTATTGATATCCAATTGAAGTTTACCAATGATAGGCTACTATTTAATTGTAGTAATAGTTTTATTGACAAAAATGAGGCTATGACAAATGGAATTGGACTGGAAAACATTAAAAAAAGATTGCAATTATTATACCCAGAAGCCCATAGCTTTAACATTACAACAGTTGAAGAGCAATTTAAAATTGAATTAGAAATTAAACTGAAAAAAGATGACTGAAAAACACCACTGTTTAATTATTGATGATGAAATAACTGCAAGAGAAATCTTAGAATCGCATGTAGCAAAAATAGCATCTATTCAACTTTCTGGAAGTTGTAAAAATGCATTAGAAGCTTTTAGTATTATAAACAATCAAAAGATTGATTTAATTTTTCTCGATATTAATATGCCAGACATTAACGGTTTGTCTTTTGCAAAATCGATTAATAAAAATATAAAAGTAATTTTTACAACCGCTTATCGCGAATATGCCATAGAAGGATTTGATTTACAAGCAGTAGATTATCTCCTAAAACCCATCTCTTTTGACCGTTTTTTACAAGCAGTCAATAAATATCTTGGAGAAAACATTCCAGTTGAAATATCTCATTCCTCTGAAAGTATACTCGAGGAAAGTGATTTCATCTTCGTAAAATCAGATCGTAAGATGGTTAAAATTGATTTTGAAGAAATCCTTCATATTGAAAGTTTAAGTGATTATATTAAAATTATCACATCACAAAAAACAATTATAACACGAGAAACCATTTCTAACATTGAAGCTAAACTTCCCAAGAAAAAATTTATTCGTATTCATCGTTCCTTCTTAATAGCAATTGCTAAAATTGAATCGTTTACCAATGAATATATAGAGATCAATAAAAAATCACTACCTATCAGCAGAAGTTATAAAAAAAGTGTTTTGGAACAATTAGAAAGATTATAGAAAAAACGACAGTTATTCATTCCAAAAAATCATAAAAAAATCATAAAAAATATCATTTTAAGCCAAAACACATTTTTATCTATTTTTAAATAAGTAACTTTTGACAATGCTATTATCAAATTAAGTTCTAAAGAGTAACCCTTTTGAAACGATAGTATTATGAACAAAGTAAAAATTATTTTCCTGTTACTAATCTGCGTCTTGCCATTAATCACTTTTACACAAATAGATAATACTAATTGTGACTTACTTCATAACGGCACTTTTATCTATTTTTATAACAATGAAAAAATAAAAGTGACCATAAATGAAAACAACCATACCGAATATCACGAAAACGGTAAATATGTAATTCACTCCAAATTATTTTGGATTAACGATTGCGAATTTGTTGCCACTTGCGTAAAAACTACAATTCCAAAACCTTTTTATAGAGTTGACGACCAAATGCATGTGAAAGTAAATCGGATTTATAAAAATGAAATTTATTTTACCTCATCCATCAACCGAAATGAATGGAGTGGGAAACTAGTAAGAATTGATTAGCCTAAAGCAATTTGTCAAAAAAATAAATCTTCTTTAAGAAAAATACCCAAAACTAAAAATAGCTACAAACCAAGTTCCAAAACTAACACGCCAAGTAAATAAGACGAAGCTTAAGGAAAATAACTTCCCCAATCCAAATCCTCAAACAAGCTCCAAAAGCAAACTACATGGCTATTTCTTCTTGTGATAGTAATAAGGGTGATCGTATCGTTTTATCTTTTTCCATAATACATTTTATTATTGATTGAGTGTCAGTACAATCAACTATCAAAAACTTGTGTCAAAATAATTTTTTAGAAAAAAATTGACACAAAAAAAATGACACAACTTTTAAAAAATAATGGAATGAGAGACTTACCATTAGATTTGTAAATAGAAGTCATTTTAAAATAATGGTGATCGATTTTTTTCCTTTACAACAAAGTAAAAACAAACCAAATAGGCACATGATCTGAAATAGCTCTAGCTTCGTGAAGATCTTCAAAATCTTTATAAAAAGGAATAATACCTAAATGGGTTATCGCAATCGTTTTGGAATTATAAAAAATGTTATCAAATTCGGAAGCTAGACAATCTTCATTGCTACATTTTTGTCGTAAAGATGTTTTTTGATTGACAAAAACCGATTGATAGCCCATTTTTCGCAAAGGAAAAAAAACAGTATGCGATTGCGGACAATTGAAATCGCCTATAAAAACTAAATTTTTATCCGGATATAAAGCCGGAAAAAATTTAAAATACTTAATCTCAGTTTCGGGTTGGAGTTTTTTGGTTTTAGCATGAAAATTTACTAACGTGAATTCTTTTGCTCCATATTTAAAAGTAGCTAAATAAGGTTCTCGTTCTATCTCTTCCACATAAGTAGGTTCCAAGAAAGTTTCTCCAATTATTTTAACTTTACTAGGTTTCCATAAAAAGGCATAGCGTTCGGCTTTATAAGCACTTCCTGAGGTTGGGTCGCTTATCACATAATCCCACTGTGCTCCTTTTCTGTTGAGTTCGTCTACTAATTTTGCTACCGCTTGTGCTCCTGCTGCACTCACCACCACTTCTTGTAAGGCTACTATATCAAAGTCTTTTAAAGTTTTTGCCATGTAAGCAATGTCTTGGTCGGTTTTGGAAGCTCCTAAGTTTTCAATATTCCAAGAGCAAACTTTGATTTGTGCAAAACTGGATAAGTTTAAAAAAAGTAGTACTATTAAAAAAAGAGGTTGTTTATAAAACATTATTAGTTGTAATTAATCTTCCCAGCCGCAAAGACCAAGTCCTAAATCTTGTGCTTCAGAAAGTTTCTTTTTGGTAATTTCATGTTTACAGTTAGACAAACCTCTACATGATTTGCTGTAGTGGTATTTTTTAGCTCCTTTTGGACCACATAAATACACTTCTTTCTCTTCGATTGAAAAAGAGGTTATTATAATCGTGATTAAAAGTGTTGCTAAAAACTTCATATTACTTTTCTACTACGAATTCATAAGCCAAACTATCTGCATCTTTGCCCACTAATTTACCATTATATATCCATTTTACAAAAACATCTTTTTCTTCACCTTTGGCATTCGTTATTTTACCAGCACCTCCTTTTCTGTTGACATTCACATTGCCTTTTATCACATTACCAAGACTATCAGTACCTATTATATTATAGTTATATTCGTAGTGGTCACTTATACCTGTTCGGTAGTTATATTCATATTTGCTATCCACATGATAAGTCTTTTTTTCAACCTCGGTTATTTCTTCAATATCATCTGGTAAAATAGTATCTTCTTGTGCATAAAAAGACTGTATTTGCTCTTGCTGGGTTTTAGGCGGTGCTTGATTGGTTTCTTGGCAAGAAAGGAAAAGAAATGGGAATAATAGGAGTAGTTTTTTTGTCATAGAGTTTATTTTTTGTAATCAAATGTTACTGGAAATTTTCTAGTACTAATGATTGGTTCATTAAAAATTTGTTTTTCATAAATAGGTATTTCTATTTTTTCATAATAACTAATTTCTTCCCAAGTCTTTTGAATTTGAACAGCTACCATTTTTATATTGACATTTATACCATCTTTAAAATTATCATTATACAATTGAACAGCAAATAAACCTTGAGTTATATTATCTTTTCTTCCAGATGCAGATATAACATTTCCATAATCTATAATAATTTCTTTCCCGTTTTGAATTCCATAAAATTTATAATGTACATTATCACCAATATTAACATTCCTAAATAATGATATCCCAGTTATTGCTAATGAAGCCAAAGCACTATTTCCGGTCAAACTTCCAACAGTTGATATACCTGATGTTAATCGTTTATTTGCGTTTTCATATTCTTCTTCTGATTTTTGTCCAACACCAATCCAATATGACCAAGAAATAACTTCTACAGTTTTGTATGGATTAATTTTATCTGGAAAATAACTATTTACAGGTAATTCTACACTTGCAGTTGTGTATTGAGATTTTCCAAAAGCTGTTTCAGAATGTACTCTCAATATTTTATCAAAAAATTGATTAAAAATTGTGTCTACTCTAACAAGTTCTTTTCTAGTCTTTTGATCCGTTTTTGATTCATATCTTACAATAACATCTTTTGTATAAGAATTCCAAGTAGTATCTTGCTCTGTAACCCATTTAACAGTAGTATTGAAATCTTTCAAATTTTCATTAGTTGGAATACGTTGAATTTTTATTTTACATATTCTTCCTCCAAGAGAACTATTATAAAATCTGAATTTATAAACTGCTTTTGAATTTACATTGATTATTTTGTTTTCAATTTTTGAGGTTTTAAAATCAGAAAATTTTGAAGAAGATGGAAATTCCATAATTTCAACCTCTTTAATTTCTTTCCCATTTATTTCTGATATATTAAAAATAATCTGGTCTCCTTCTTCAAAACCAAAATAGAGTACTTCTTCACTAACAGCTTTTACTTTTATAGTTTGTTCAGTTATGTCTATTGGAGCTTGCGATAGGATTAGATTAATGGTTAAGAAATTTGTTATTAAAAATATTTTTATTTTCATAAGGTTCGTTTTATTAGATATTAATTTTAAAATATAATTTAGTTTCTAAAAATATAAGAATCAACATTATCTCATACTGGTATTTATACCTGATTATCTCCTTCATAAAACCCAACCGTTTCTAGCAATTCTTTTTCAAATTGATAAATAGCATCAATAGATTCCAATGGTTGTTTGGTTTCGTTTTTCTTATCGTCAAAAAGACCGATATACTTTTTGCTTCCGTTAAAATGTAATCTACACAAGGGTTTTCTATTGTTGTCATCTAAGAGAATTCCAAAATAAGATTGCGTATCACGGTGTACGATTCTGTCTACTGTTAGTTTTCTTCTTAGAATGGCTACTACAATTCTGTACCCTTCCATCTCTTCTTCTGTAGTTTCAACTTTTGTAGTTTCCGTTACTTCATCGATTTGCTCTACTTGCTGTTTTTCGGCTTCTTTGTTTAAGGCTGCATTCAAGCGGTCGTTTACTTTTTCGCTAACAAATTGGTTAAAGCCTTTTTGAACTAATTCTTTGAATTCTTCCATCACTTTTTCTGTCAATCTTCCGTTATAGACTTTATTTGCAAAGAGCCTTACAAAATCAAAAGAAGGTTCATTGAGTTCTTCACTAAGAAATTTCTTAATTTCTTTGGTGTATTTCAACGAACTAGCATTGTTCACAATATTGTTGACATCAAAATTGGATTTGTGAAACTTGGCAATTTCATTTACAGTATTTTCCTTTAAATTGGTAATATCAAATTCAAGGAATGGTTTTTCATCCATTTTATTTTGTTCGTCCAAATCCGTATAGAATTGAAAATGAATACCATTTGTTAAAAGAGAAAATCTAGTTTTAGTCACATGGAAATAGCGAAATAATTGAGAGTTATGAACCAATAAATTTTCTTTCCAGTTCTTGCATTCAATAATTAGAATAGGCTCATTGTTTTGAAAAATTGCATAATCTACTTTTTCTCCTTTCTTTAATCCTAAGTCAGCTGTGAATTCAGGTACCACTTCGGTTGGATTAAAAGTATCATATCCTAAAATATTGATAAAAGGTAATACAAAAGCATGTTTGGTCGATTCTTCCGTTTCTATTCTGTCTTTTAGCTGATTGATTTTTTCAGCTAGCGTTTTTAGTTGTGTATTTAGTTCCATAGTTTTTATAATTTACACTTCAAACTTATAACCATTACAAATCAATTCCTTACGGGAAACCGTAATGAGATAAAATAGTTTCAATATTTAGCAAAAAAAGACCTGCCATGTTTTCGAAACTAGTCAGGTCTAAAACAAACGAACTATTTTTTTGGAACGGTTGGCTTTGGGGATGATGTTTTTGGAGGATTATTTCCTCTGTTTCCTCCTGATGGTTTTCCACTTGTACTTGGTCCGTTTGGTGGTCTTTGATTACTCATAAAAATTATTTTAAATTAATTACTTTACATATTTACCATAAACCCAACCTATTTTTTCAGAGTGATTAACTAGTACTTTAACCCAATCTCCTTTTTCTTCAATAAAGCTGAGTTTGTCATTCTTCGATAGTGTCTCTAAAACTTCTGACTGTATTGAAGGCTCTTTTCTTAGGTTTAGTGTTTGGTTTACTACTGTTAGGGTTTTACCTGCATAATAATTGGTTGCTACTTTTGTAGTTTTCTTACTTGAAGTAGAACTTGTTGAAGTGCTTTTCTTAGAGCTTGAAGAAAAAGTATGTATTTTAGTTCCTTCACAAACACCGCAACTACCTCCATTAGAACAATGTTTACAGCGAGTACAATTTTTACAAGTGGAACAAGAAGCAGAACCTGTACATTTTCCAACTTCTGTTTCACAACAAGAAGCGATTAATCGGTTTTGTTTTGTGGTTTGACTTTGTACACTTATAGCGAAAGTCAAAAACATTATAAGTAGTGATTTTTTCATTGTATTTTATTTAGGTGGACTTCTTTTATGTGGTTTTACTGGAACAGTTTTTGGTCCAGGTTTAGGTGCATCTGGATTTTTTCTTGGTGTTGGACTTGGTGTAGATCTCTTGTGAGGTTTTACAGGAATAGTTTTCTTAGCCATATCTTTTAATTTAATTTCTTAATAATCTTTCTGCGATTTCTTTATTATCAATAATTACTTTACTAGGAAGTAACATTTGCGTTTCATTGGTTACAGGATTTTTGAAAATCTCATAACCATGTCTGCAATTTTTATATCTAAAATAGAAAGCATTTAACCCTTTTAGAAATCCTTGTTCTTTAGTAATTTCATATACATAATGAGAACATGATTTTCTAAAAATGCATATAGATTTTCTATACTTTGGCTTTAAAAACCAATACAACCGAATCATTAAAAGAATTAAACACTTCATACTTATTTAGAAAAAACTACCATTTGTCTAGTAGTATTATAACCTGGTTTTGCTCCTAGTCCAAAACATCCATTATCGGGTTGCACAAAGGTGGTTACACTTTCTAATCGTTCATATTTCCAACCTTGATTAGAATAGTTTTTAATTAAATCTTCTAATTGTTGTGCAACATGATTAGACGTTCCACTTTTTGAATCAATAGAAGCTATGAAAGGGATTACTTTATATTCCATAAGTTTGTGAGATTTTAAATAAATGAGTTCTTGTTATAAATAAAAAGAACTTATTTAAATTATTATGCATAACTAATTAATTGCCATGTAACAGCTTTACTATTATATGGAGGAAATGTTTCTCCTTCGCTTAAAGGAATAGTTGTTGATGGAGCACTTAGTGCTTTCCAGACTCCTGATTCTGGGCATTTTTGTCCAGTTGAACATGTGGTTCCGATTGGTGTTTTAGCCATGATTTCAAAATTTTAAATTAATAATACCCAAACTTATAACCATTAAAAATCAATTCCTTACGGGAAACCGTAAAGCAGGAAACTTTTTTTAAAAGCATAAAAAAAGACCTAACCAATTTTTAAAACAGGTTAGGTCTACTATACTACTAAGTGATTGCAATTAGATCAATCCTAAATCTTTGGTGATGGCAATTAAATGCACTGTATTTTTAGCTTTAAAGTAGACTTTTAATTTGTTGATTCGTTTTTCTATAGTGCTTTTACTATTAGGGGTAATGCCCAATGCTTTAAAAGTACTTTCCATTTCTTCCTGAGATACACCAACCGATAAGTGTTTTATTAGTTCCAAATCATAGTTGTCAATTTCATTAACGGTTTTATCTTGCAAGACAAAAGCGATATCGGGTGAAATGTATTTTTCTGTGGAGTTGTAAACGGTTTCAATAGCTTTTTTTAATTCGGGTATGCTATTTCTACCTTTTAGTACAAAAGCATCTATGTATTGGTTTTCGAAAAGTGATTTAATGCGGTAGGATTTGTCTTCGACAGAAAACACCACAATCTTAATAGTAGGTTGCATAGCTCTTATGGCTTCAATTAAATCTTCACCCGATTGCAATTGCCCTTTTCTATAATCTTCTTTAAAAGACAAATCGGTTACTAGTAATTCATAAGGCTCATTGTCTTGCAACGCTTTTTTAACTTTCAATAACGCATCATCACAATATTTGGTACTGTGCAAATTGGTTATCTTTAATTGTATAAGTGCTTCATGAACTGCTAAATTAATGCTGTCTAAATCTTCTGCTATAATTACTTTTGAAAACATAAGCGTATTATTTGGGGAATTCGATATTAATTTTTAATCCTTTGTTGGTTTCAGATTCAAAAGTAATACTTCCATGAATGCCTAGAATACGGTTTTCCACATTCTGAAGTCCGTTTTTAGTAATTTGTTCTTTTTCAAATCCTACACCATTATCTTTATATTGAATACTAATAGTTTTTTCTAAGGTTTCAAAGCTGACCAAGACCAATTTAGCTTGACTGTGTTTCTTCATATTCACCAACAATTCACTCAAAATACGATGAATTTCAATTTGCTTGTTGGCTTTTATTTTTTCCCAATCGACAGCACTACTCCCTTTCACAATAACACTAACCTGTTTAGAATTATAACTCATTAACAATTGATTCAATTGTGCACCGAACTCTTTCCCTGTTCTTATTTCGCCCGTTTGTTTAGAAATACTTCTGGCTTTACCATAAATAGCATCTAGGCCTTGTAATACATTTTCTCTATTGGTTTCATTTTGTAAATCTTGGGTTTCAATAAAAGTCATGGTATTGAAAACATCATTGGCTAGTTCATCGTGTAATCTTTTAGAAATTCGGGTTTCGGTAGTGTAAGCGATTTTTAATTTATCTCTTTTGTTTTTGGAACGAATTAGGAAAAAGATTAAAAGACTAATAATTCCAAAACCAAGAAATATAAAGCTAATTAAATTTTTCTCTAATTTTAATTTTTCATTTTTTTCAATCTCTAAATTATTATCATATCTGATTTTAGCAAACTGATTTTTTGACATCTGTTTGATAATATTCATACTATCGTTAATCTTTATATATTCATTAAAATATTCTTTTGATTCTCTTGGTTGACTTAAATCAATTAAACGTTTCAGAGATTCCATTTTATCATCTGGACTATCAGTTTTTTTTGCTGATTTTAATGCTTTTTCAGCAAATTCTTTGGCTAAAACTAAATTATCATCTTCATAAAATTCAGATAAATGCACAAATGAAGAAATTAATTGTGTATCATTTTTTAAACTATCTCTTATTCTTAACGCTTCATTTAATAACTGATAGCCTTTTTCTTTTTCATTATTCTTAAAATAAGCATAACCTAAATTATCAACTATTCTTGCATAATCAATCTCTTCATAATCTGATCTTCTTAAATCTATTAATGGTTCTAATATTTCGACTGCCTTATTATAATCTTCTTTGATCAAATAAATAACTGCCTTATTATTTAGTATTGTATTTCTCTCGCTTTTAGAAATTTTTCCATTCAAGCATAAATCGTAATGTTTAATTGCATTCTCATAATCAAATAAACTTTGATATGAAGTGCCAAGTGAACTATAGACAGAAAAAATATAAGCTGAATCTTTAACTCTATTAAAGTACTGAAAGGCTTCTGTAGCAGTAGCTTCACTTCCAATATAATCTCCTTTTGTCTTCTGTATTTTAGCCATTTCAGCTAACAAATAGACTTTTCTATCTGATTGAGAATCATTAGTAATTGATTTACTTTTGTTAAAGTAAAAATAGGCACTGTCTAGATTTATTATGGAATCTCTATAAAAGATTGCCTTATTAATAAACACTTGGTACTTATCCTCTTGATTTGTGTTTCCCTTATCCCTACAGGAAATGAGAAAAACTAATAAAAATAAAAACGGGAAATGTTTCATAATGAATTTCATTTCCCGAATGTATTAAAATTAATCAAATAATGATCATTTGATTATGGAATTGTAAATGGTGGTGGTGGTGGATTAATAGTTCCTGTTTGACCACCCGTTTCACCACCAGTATCATCACCATTTCCTAAATCATCATCTGCATACTGATTGGTTGTTTCCGAAATATCATCAGCGGTACACGATGTAAAACTTGCTGAGAATAAAATAACTACTACTAAAATATATAATCTTTTCATGATTTTTAATTTTTTAAAATTGGACATAGGAATAGCTGTTCGAGGTTTTCTCGATTGTGTTGATTACAGCTATTGCCGTTAAAAATTTGTTGTGGGAAGTGAGTGTGCTAGAACAGAAAAGTCTTGTTTATACTTCCCAGATAAAAATCCTAATCTGTTTAGCATCACTTTTTTAGAAGTAGTTTTGTACATTTGTTCTTATCGCGAAATAGAACAAGAACTAAATCTGAGACAAAGATTGTCCAATTTTATGGCAGTGTTTATATGGAATTCTGATAGTTCTGATAGTTCTAAATAATTCCGAAAAGTCTAAATAATTCCGAATAGCTTATGACAAGAAATACTACTATTGATTATAAAAATCTAATTAAAAAAAAATTTAGAGAGGAGAAGTTTGGTGAGTTTCACAGTTTTTTAGATAATCCTACTCCAGCAAACTTGAGAGAACTTTGCTTATTAAAATTTGATAATGGATTAAATAAAACTGATGAGAAGATTTTCAGAATTTATTTTAAAGTGAATGATGATGAAGATTTGAGAAAAAAGATATTTGATTATCATATTCCAAATTTTAAGAAAATTGGAAATTTTTTAAATGAGGATGAAAAAGTTAAAAACACAAATACTATCAATCTAAATCTCATATCAGTATTAATTGATTTTAATCCGAGACCTTATAATATTTTTTTTAAAAACTATAATAAAGAAAATAAATCACCTGAACTGGAAAAAGATTCAGATGAAGAAAAGAAACCTACACCTCCAGTTTTAATACTTATTGATAAAGATCCAATCGAAACACCTCCTAAAAATCCTACTTGGATAAAGAAAAATATAAAACAGATAATTGGTGGTTCTTTCCTTTTTATAACAGTATTTTTTGGAATCAATTATTTAATAAAGGATAAGAAATCCATTAAATGGAAAAAGGACCACTATGAACTAATTGATAGTAAATCTCAGTCATTAATAAACGAAGAATTATTAAAAAACTTTAAAAAAATAATTCCTTGTGATACAACTATTTATAGAAAATATGGCAGAGCTTGTTTGTGGTATGGAAAATCACCTAAAGGAGAAATTGAGTTTTTTACAGCTCTTGATGTACATCCAGAAACTGGTAAAACCTTAAAAGAAGTTACCGATTACATTATGAACAAATACGGAAAGGGTCCCTGTAAGTAAATTTAATCCTCAAAAACTGTGGCAATTTTTTTTAAAAAAATAATTTTGCCACAACTTTGTGTCAAAACTTTTGTGTCAAAAAAAATTGACACAACTTTTAAAAAAATAGAAACACCCACAAGACTAAAAGTAAATCATATATTTTTAGAAGTCGAATAAGTTCTTTATTTAGCTTTTTCTATGAAATAATGCTTTTATAAGTATTTTGGAAGTGGATGGAATGGTTTAGATTTAAAAGGATGGAAGTAATCCAAAACGAATAAGGCTGACTTATTGTAGCTTTACAAATGCGATGCTTACAGCATGACAAGTTTCTGAGTATGGTTTATAAAGATGTTGAAACAAGTTCAACAGTCACTGGTTTCTTTATTTAGTATTCAAAAAAACATCTATTTGTGCATAAAACCATTCTGGAACATACAAACTTACAAACAAAGTATTCACATCCAGAGTAGCTCACGTTTGGAAATTGAAAGACGCTAAAATTATAAGTTTTAAACAGTTTGTTGATAGTCAATCTGGAATTATGCGATTAAATAAAAAAATTACAATAAACCGAAAAGAATTCGAAACCTTAAAGAGAAATCGAACTTCGGGAAAAATGCCTAAAAATGCACTGAGACAAGGTTTTTAGGTAGTTTATACGTTAACAAAAGATTTTTATTGCTAAAAAAAAGAACTACAAATGACCAAACAAAACTATTTGGTTTACAGGACTTTATTGGCATAAAAAAAGGAGATAACTACTAAGCAGCATCTCCTTAAGTGACCTCGGCAGGGTTCGAACCTGCAACCAACGGAGCCGAAATCCGTCATTCTATCCAGTTGAACTACGAGGCCTTTTATGAGAGAAAGAACATAGAAAAGAGATTTATTCGATTCTATATAGACCCTACGTCTATTTTCAATGTTCTTTTCTCTTTCTTCTTTCTTAAACTAATAATTTTTTTACAATACCAGAAATTACTTTTCCTTCTGCTTGTCCACCTATTTGCGAAGAAGCTAAGCCCATTACTTTACCCATTGAAGCAATACCATTTGCTCCTGTTTCAGAAATAATTTTTGCTATAATAGCTTCAATCTCCGATTCTGATAATTGCTCTGGTAAAAATTTTTCAATTACTGCTATTTGTGCTAATTCTGGTTCAGCTAAATCAGCACGACCTTGTGTAGTGTATATTTCAGCACTGTCTTTACGCATTTTTACTAAACGTTGTAGCATTTTAATTTCGTCTGCTTCTGATAATCCATCAGCTGCTCCAGTTTCTGTTTTAGCTAATATTATAGCTGCTTTAATAGCTCTTAATGCTTCCAAGGCAACTGTATCTTTTGCTTTCATAGCTTCTTTCATGTTGTCCATGATCTTTGCTTCTAAACTCATATTATTTTGTTTTTTGTTATCGTTTTTATAATTCAAGTCAGTAAGTACTATTCGAAAAGTACTAATCACTAAACTTGATGCAAAAATAGTAAAAAAAATCCCGAAAATTTTACTTTTCGGGACTTAAGGTTAGGTTAGTTTAAGCAGATTTTAATCTACATTATCGTGTAAGAATGAATTATTTGATCGCAATTGCAAATCGTCGTTACTATCTGTACCTAAAGATGTTCTTGATTTCCCATTAACTTCGTTTGGAGCAGATGTCACATCAATACCCATTCTTTTATAGGCTGGTTCTTTTTCTATTTCGTCTATATAAGTTGTAGTATTATTAAACTTATAGTTGAACTCTTTCATTTTACGTTTGCGTTCATCTGAACGAGCTTTTAGCGTTTCTTCAATTGTCATTTCAAACGGTGACTCATTGTCTAAGTTTGCTGCACTTTCTAAAGATGGTTTTTCTGTTTTTTTAACCGCAAAGTTTAATTCTTCATCTACAGGTTCCTTTACTTCTGTCACAGGTTTAGAAGATAATAACTCATCTTCTTTTTGTAAATAATCTTCTAAAGAATATTTAATTACCCCTTCTTTATTTACTTCAGTTACTGGAACTACATTAACAGGGTCTTTTACTTCAATCTGTTTTGTTTTCTCTGTTAATTCAAACTTCTTTTTAGGCTCTTCCTGCGTTTCATTAGCAAATAAATCTAAAGAAAAAGAGAATTTATCTTCTTTTTCAACCAACTCTGGCTCTACAACTTCGATATTTCTGATCTGTGGTGTAATAATTTCAAAAACAGGTGTTACCATGGTTTCTTTTGGAGCTACAACTTCAAAAGAAACGTCTAAATTTTTAAGCCATTCTGTAGTTGGAACTAAATCCATCTGTGGAGTTACATTTTGAATTTCAAACTGAACTTCTTTTTCTTCTACTTCTTCTAAATTAAAAATAACTTTCTCAGTCGGCTTTGCTTCTGATACTGTATTTTTTTCTTCCTTAGGAGCATTGGTTTCAAAAACAGGATCTTTAACAACCATGTTTGCTATGGTTTTATTTGTTAAATCGTGTACTATTTTTTGATCTTCTTCTAACGAATGTATAATTTTCTTAGGCTCTGAATTGACAATTTCTTCTTGTTGTTCTATATTGAAACCTGTTGCTATAATTGTAACTGCTACTGCATCTCCTAATGTTTCATCCTCACCAACACCCATAATAATGTTTGCATTGAAACCAGCTTCTGTTTGAATAAAATCATTTACTTCTCCAATTTCATCGATAGTAATTTCTGATGTTCCAGAAACTATTAACAATAGTACATTTTTAGCACCTGTTATTTTATTATCGTTTAATAACGGTGAATCTAAAGCATTCATGATAGCTTCTTTTGCTCTATCCTCTCCAGAGGCTGTTGCAGAACCCATAATTGCTGTTCCACTATCTGCTAATACAGTTTTAGCATCTTTTAAATCGATATTTTGCGTGTAGTGATGGGTTATTACTTCAGCAATACCTCTTGCTGCTGTAGCTAAAACTTCGTCTGCTTTAGAAAACCCTGCTTTAAAACCTAGGTTTCCATATACTTCTCTTAGCTTATTATTATTGATAACGATTAAAGAATCTACTTGTTTACGTAGTCTTTCCACACCAAGCATGGCTTGTTCAGAACGTACTTTTCCTTCAAATTGAAAAGGAATAGTAACTATCCCAACCGTTAATATATCTCTTTCTTTTGCTAACTGTGCAATTACAGGAGCAGCACCAGTACCTGTACCTCCACCCATTCCAGCAGTTATAAAAAGCATCTTTGTATTTGTATCTAGCATTTTTTCAATGTCTATAATACTTTCTAATGCTGATTGTTGTCCTACTTCTGGGTTTGCTCCTGCACCAAGACCTTCAGTAAGGCTCATTCCTAACTGAATTTTATTTGGCACAGCACTATTTTCAAGGGCTTGCGAATCAGTATTACAAACAATAAAATCTACTCCTTTTATTCCTTGCTTAAACATGTGGTTGATGGCATTACTACCACCTCCTCCTACTCCAATAACTTTGATAACGTTGGATTGGTTTTTTGGTAAATCGAATGAAATGCTTTTGAAATCTTCCATAATGGTACTTTTTATTCTGCGTTATCTAAAAACTCTTTAATTTTTTCTATATACTTATCAAAAAAAGATTTTTTGATTTTGCTTTCTGTTGTCTCTTCTCTTTGTTTTTGTTCTTCCTGTTCTTGTTTGTCAGCCTCATCTTCAATAGCTTCTTTTGTTTCAAAAACAGGTTCTTCTTTTTTCATTTCTACTAATGGTGTAGCGCTTTTTGTATTATTTCTAATACTATTCATAACTAAACCTACAGCTGTTGCATATAACGGGCTAGATAATTCTTCATCAGAATTACCTGCTAAATGCTCGTTTGGATATCCTATTCTGGTATCCATACCTGTAATGTACTCTACTAATTGTTTAATGTGTTGTAACTGAGAACCACCCCCTGTTAAAACAATGCCAGCAATTAATTTTCTTTTTGGATCTTCATGACCATATAATTTAATTTCTGCATAGACTTGTTCAATAATTTCTACTACTCTTGCGTGTATAATTTTTGATAAGTTTTTTAACGAAATTTCCTTCGGTTCTCTACCTCTTAATCCGGGAATAGAAACAATTTCATTGTCTTTATTTTCTCCTGGCCAAGCAGAACCAAAACGCACTTTTAATAATTCAGCTTGCTTTTCAATAATAGAACAGCCTTCTTTAATATCTTCTGTAATAACGTTTCCGCCAAAAGGAATTACAGCCGTATGACGAATGATACCATCTTTGAAAATTGCTAAATCAGTAGTACCACCACCTATATCTATTAAAGCTACACCAGCTTCTTTTTCTTCTTGACTTAAAACAGCATCAGCAGAAGCAAGTGGTTCTAATGTTAATCCTGATAATTCTAAACCAGCACTTTTTACACAACGACCTAGATTACGAATAGAAGCTGCTTGACCTACTACTACATGAAAACTAGATTCTAATCGGCCACCATACATTCCTATAGGTTCTTTAATTTCACCTTGACCATCAACTTTAAATTCTTGTGGCAATACATGAATAATTTCTTCACCTGGCAACATAGCCAATTTATGAACCTGACCGATTAAGGCATCAATATCGACATCATTAATTACTTCTTCCGAATTAGGTCTACTAATGTAATCGCTGTGTTGAATACTGCGAATATGTTGGCCAGCAATTCCAACTACCACATCATTTATTTTATATCCTGAATCACTTTCTGCTTCTAAAATAGCTTGTTGAATCGATTGAATTGTTTGTGTAATATTGTTCACAACACCTCTATGAACACCAAGACTCTTGGATTTTCCTACTCCTAGGATTTCCAGTTTTCCGTATTCATTTTTCTTTCCAATCATTACTACAATTTTTGTAGTTCCGATATCTAATCCTACTGCAATATTATCTTTGTTCATAATTCATTTCTATTTCTTACAAACTACTTGTTCCGTAAACATTACATTTACTTCTTTATAATTCTTTATCAATGTATCTTTTACGGCATGATGAAAAAAAGCTTTATAATTCTTCAACTTCTTCTCTACATAAACCGGTTTTCCAAAAATTATTTTATAATCATAATTTCTGTTGGTCAAAATAACGCTACCTGACGGCAAAATCTTTATTCCAGTGATGTTCTTTTTTAAGAAATCATCTTTATAAATTTCATTAAACAACAACACATAATTGTCCTTATTCTCATCGTCAAAATTCCCCATAACAATAGGAACTCTGGCAGAAAAGTTTTCAGACAAAGGTATATTAATACCTTTATTATCAAGATAATACATAGTATTTCCTGATACATATCGTACAATTGGGGTCTTTTGCTTAATGTTTGTATTTAGAGAACCATCTATTGTTGAAAAAATCTCACATTTTTCAATCATCTTGTGATTATTAAGAGCAGTTTCTAAAGACTTCAAATCTACCTCTTCTTTTTTAATTGTTAATGTGCCTCCTAAATTTTGTTTCAACAAGTTATTAACCATTTCGTGAGTTATGAACAAATTCTCATCTCCTCCAAAAAACGAAATAGTGATGCTTTTTATTGCTCTTTTATCGTTTCTATGTGAAGAAAAAGAAAATAAAAACACCATTACAAATAGTATTAGTACCAATCGAATATTTTGCCAATTAAACCTTTTCATGGAGTGCTTTTTTTATATTCTTTACCATTTCCCCTATATCTCCTGCTCCAATTGTTACATAAACATCCGCTTGTGTATTTCTAAACGTTTCTACTAAATTTTCATTCGTTACTAATTTTTTATTTTCATTAGTAATTTTTCCCAATAACCATTCTGAGGTTACACCTTCTATAGGCAATTCTCTGGCTGGATAAATATCTAATAATATAATTTCATCAAACTTTGACAAACTTTCTGCGAAACCGTCGATAAAATCATTGGTTCTTGAAAATAAATGCGGCTGAAAAGCGGCTACAATTTTTTTATTAGGATACAATTCTCTAACGGCTTGATGAACTGCATTAATTTCTGTTGGATGATGAGCATAATCATCTATATAGACTAAATTTTCTTCTCTAATTTGGAATGAAAAACGTCTTCTAACTCCTTTAAAAGATGCTAAAGCACTTATTATTTTATTATTTTCGACACCATATTTTTTTGCCATAGCAAATGCTATTAAAGCATTAGACAGATTATGATGTCCAGGTAAACCAAATTTCACATTGGTAACCAATTCGGTATTAGCTTTCACATCAAAAACATAAAAACCATTTTCGATACGAATATTTTGAGCCGAGAAAGTAGCTTCTTCATTTATTCCAATGGTATTCCCATTCAATGGCAACTCTTTAGCCACAAATAAATCTTTAGCTGACACTTTATCAGCAAACTCGACAAAAGAAGCTTCAATAGTTGCAGAATCCCCATAAATATCCAAATGATCGGCATCCATAGAAGTCACACAAGCCAAATTAGGATGCAAATGCAAAAACGAACGATCAAATTCGTCTGCTTCTACCACTGTTACCGTTTTACCATTACCAATTAAATTCGAATTGTAATTTTCAACGATACCTCCTAAAAAAGCAGTTACATCAACTCCACTCTCAAATAAAATATGCCCTAAAATACTTGAAGTTGTTGTCTTACCATGTGTACCTGCAACAGCAAAGCAAAAAGTATCTTTGGTAATTAAACCTAACACTTCTGCTCTTTTTTTAACTTCGAAATCATTAGATAAAAAATAATTCCATTGCGAATGATTTTTAGGAACCGCTGGTGTAATTACAACTAACGTATTCTCTTTATTCAAAAAAGAATCATCAATTAAATCTAAATTGTCTTCAAAATGAATTTTCATACCTAAAGCCTCCAACTCATCAGTTAACTGAGTTCTTGTTTTATCGTAACCAGCCACATTTTTACCTATATTCATAAAATAACGAGCCAAAGCACTCATACCGATGCCTCCAATTCCTATAAAATAAATGTTATGTATTTGGTTTAAGTTCATTTTTTTTGTTGTCAGTTGTGTATTCTTTTTTGTTTGTTTTTCTATATGCTATACTCTTTTTAGAGTAGTTTTTCAATTTCATCTACAATTTGATTTGTAGCATTAGGCAAGGCCAATTTATATATCTTTTTACTTAATTTAGATTGCTTTTCATCGTTAGATATTAAATCAGCAAATACTTTTTTAAAATTGATATCTAAGTCTTTTTCTTTTAATAAAATTGCTGCTTTTTTATCCAAAATAGCTTTTGCATTTTTAGTTTGATGGTCTTCAGAAACATTTGGTGAAGGGATAAAAACCGTTGGTTTCCCTACTATACACAATTCAGAAACGGATGAAGCACCAGAACGAGAAATAATAACATCTGCTGCTGCATAAGCAAAATCCATTTTATCTATAAAAGCAAAAACATGTACGTTCTCTTTTGTATTAAAATGATTATATTCATCGAAATACAGTTTTCCACATTGCCAAATTATCTGAACACCTAATTCTAAAAGAAAATCAATTTCTTTTGCTAACAATTGATTGATTCTTCTAGCTCCTAGACTTCCTCCTAACACTAACAAAGTCCTTTTAGTACTATCTAATTCGAAATAAGTTAATCCTTGCAATCGTTTATCATCAATATCTAATAAATCCTGACGAACAGGATTTCCTGTAATTATCAGTTTTTCTTTTGGAAAAAATTTATCTAATCCTTCGTAAGCCACACAAATAGTATTGGCCTTTTTAGCTAATAATTTATTAGTAATTCCTGGATATGAATTTTGTTCCTGAATTACTGTTGGTATACCTAACATAGAAGCTACTTTTAAAACAGCTCCACTAGCAAACCCACCTGTACCAATTACTACATTTGGTTTAAACTTTTTGATAATGCGATATGAGTTCCATAAGCTTGAAACTAATTTTAAAGGAAACATAGCATTCTTAAATGTCACCTTTCTTTGAATACCTGAAATCCAAAGACCTTTAATATTGTACCCCATCTGAGGTACCTTTTGCATTTCCATTTTATCTTTTGCGCCCACAAAAAGAAATTCCGCATCGTGAAAACGATACTTTAATTCGTTTGCAATAGCAATTGCAGGATAAATATGTCCTCCTGTTCCACCACCACTGATAATAAATTTCAATTTCTTTTCCATATTATTGATTCAAAATGGGTTCTAAAGGATTTTTTGCTTCTTTTTCCTCTTTATTATTATTTAACTCCTCTAATTCGATTTCTTTATCTATGATTCGCTTTAAAGTTTCTTCTCTTTTCATTTTTTCTTCTTGATCTAAAGCTACTTCTTGTTCTTTTTTAGTAACACTCAAAATAACTCCAACAGCTACACATGTCATCCATATTGATGTTCCTCCACTACTTACTAACGGTAATGTTTGTCCTGTAACAGGCAACAATTCAACAGCAACCGCCATATTAATTAAGGCTTGAAAAACAATAGGAAATCCTAAACCTATAATAAGTAGCTTACCAAATAAAGTAGGTGCTTTTTGAGCATTAATAATAAACCTAAAAAATAGTAGTAAATACAAAAACATTATTCCAATAGCTCCAAACAAGCCGTATTCTTCTACAATAATTGCAAAAATAAAATCGGAAGAAGATTGAGGCAAAAAGTTTTTCTGAACACTTTTCCCTGGTCCTAATCCATAGATTCTTCCAGAAGCAATTGCAATTTTTGCTTTTTCAATTTGGTAATCATCTTCATTTGGCTTATCATCCATGAAGCGCTCAATTCTGTTTCCCCAAGTATTAACCCTGCTAAATAATTTATTAGTTGGAAATGCTTTTGCCATTAGCAAAAACAACAATAAAGCTGCAATACCTAAGCCAATTACTGTTGCTAAATATTTTAATGGGTAATATCCTATAAAAATAAGCATACATACCATAGAAAATATTAAAGCTGTTGTTGAAAAATTAGTAGGTAATATTAACACTAATACAGCAAAAACGGGCAACCACAATTCTAAAAGAGATTCTTTGAATGTATATTCTTTATCACTCACTTTTGCCAAATAACGAGCTACATAAACCATTAACACTGTAAAAGCTAAAGTAGAGGTTTGAAAACTAACTCCTACAAAAGGAATTTGAATCCATCTACTAGCATTTGCTCCCCCTATTGTTGTTCCTTGAAATAGTGTGTACAATAACAAAACTATAACTAAAGGAATACCAAAAATAGACAACGCTCTAAAATAGTGATAAGGAACTTTATGAACAAAGTAAATGATAGCAAAACCAAGAAACAAATGTCCTAAATGCTTTACAAGATATCCTAATGTAGATCCTTTTCCTATTACGTAAACTAAATTAGTACTAGCACTATAAACAGGCAAAAAAGAAACTAGAGCCAACAGAAAAACTATTGCCCAAATCACTTTATCTCCTCTTAATCTTGCTACTAATGATTTCATTTATCTATAAATTGTGTACTGCATTTTTAAATTGTCTTCCTCTGTCTTCATAATTTTCAAATAAATCAAAACTAGCACAACATGGTGACAATAAAACTGAATCCCCTTTTTCCGCCATCTTCTGAGCAATTTTAACTGCTTCTGACATAGAAGTAGTTTCAATCATTACATCAACAACTCCATTGAATGTCTTGAATAGTTTTTCATTATCAACACCTAAGCAAACAATTCCTTTTACTTTCTCCCTTACTAATGACATTAGTTCGTCATAATCATTTCCTTTATCTACACCGCCTACAATCCAAACTGTAGGAGTATTCATACTATCTAATGCAAAAAAAGTTGCGTTAACATTAGTAGCTTTAGAGTCGTTAATATATTGCACGTTTTGAATTTTCAGAACTTTTTCCAAACGATGTTCAGCTCCTTGAAAGTTACTTAAGCTTTCTCTAATCGTTTGTTTTCTAACTTTCATTAACTGCGCTACAGCTGTTGCAGCCATTGCGTTTTTAAGGTTGTGCTTTCCTTCTAAAGCTAATTCATTCATTGGCATGGTAAATAGGTCGTTATTAATGTTACTTTTAAAATTTTTATCTTCTATGTATTCTCCTTCTTCTAATTCCTGCTGAATAGAGAAAGTAAATATTTTTGCGTTTGTTTTATTTTTCTGAAACCATTTATTAATTTCAACATCATCATGATCTGTAATTAAATAATCGGTTTCTATTTGATTTTTTGTTATTCTAAATTTTGATGCTATGTACAAATTGTAATCATAAGCATATCTATCTAAATGATCTGGACTTAAATTAGTAATTACAGCTATATCTGGTCTATAATTGACGATTCCGTCTAGTTGAAAACTACTTAACTCTAATACATACACATCATGGTTATTCTCTGCTACTTGCCAAGCAAAACTCTTTCCTATATTTCCTGCTAAGCCAACATTTAACCCTCCTTGTTTCAACAAATGATAAGTCAACAATGTAGTCGTTGTCTTTCCATTACTTCCAGTTATTCCAATCGTTTTGGCATTGGTAAACGGAAAAGCAAATTCAATTTCAGAAATTACAGGAATATTTAAGGCAAGTAACTTTTTTACAATAGGAGCCTTTTCAGGAATTCCTGGGCTTTTCATTACTACATCAGCATCTAAAATCAATGATTCTGTATGTTGTTGCTCTTCCCACGTTATTTTGTTGATGGTTAGAACCTCTTTATAATTTTCTTTTATTATTCCAAAATCGGACACGAAAACATCATATCCTTTTTTCTTTCCTAAAATTGCCGTTCCTACACCACTTTCACCTCCACCTAATACAACTAGTTTCATATTATCTTAGTTTTAATGAGACCAATGAGAATATTGCTAAAAGAATCCCTACAATCCAAAAACGTGTTACAATTTTACTTTCATGAAATCCTTTCTTTTGATAGTGATGGTGCAAAGGAGACATTAAAAATATCCTTTTACCTTCACCATATTTTTTCTTAGTATATTTAAAATAACTTACTTGAAGCATTACTGATAAATTCTCAGCTAAGAAAACACCACATAAAATAGGAATCATTAATTCTTTACGAATAGCAATGGCTATGACAGCAATAATTCCTCCAATCGTCAAACTACCCGTATCTCCCATAAAAACTTGAGCTGGGTAAGTGTTATACCAAAGAAAGCCTACAAGAGCTCCTACAAAAGCTGCTATAAAAATGGTCATCTCTCCCGAATTTGGAATAAACATGATATTCAAATAATCCGAGAAAATAATATTCCCTGATACAAAAGCAAAAAGCCCGAGTGTAAGTACTGAAATAGCAGAAGTACCGGCTGCGAGACCATCTATTCCGTCTGTTAAATTAGCTCCATTTGAAACGGCTGTTATTACAATAACAACCATTGGAATAAAAATTAACCAAGCCCAACTTCCATAACCCTCTCCTAAAAAAGATAATACTTCAGCGTAATCAAATTCGTTATTCTTTAAAAAAGGAATCGTTGTTGCTGTAGATTTTTCATGTAAGCTAGTTGGGTCAAAGTTCTCAGTCTTAACACGTTCTCCAATAGTATCTTTTCTAATAGTGACATTAGGATGTAAATACAACACAGAGCCTACAATTAATCCTAATCCAACCTGACCAAATACTTTAAAAATACCTTTTAAACCTTGTTTATCCTTTTTAAACACCTTTATATAATCGTCTATAAAACCAATAGTACCCATCCAAAGTGTTGTTACTATTAATAAAATGATGTATATATTTTCTAATTTTGTTAATAGCAAAACAGGAATCAAAGTGGCTAAAATAATGATAACGCCTCCCATAGTAGGTGTACCTGCTTTTTGACTTTGTCCTTCTAATCCTAAATCTCTTACTGTTTCACCAACTTGTTGTTTTCTTAAAAAATTAATAATTTTCTTTCCGTAAATAGCTGCAATTAATAATGACAAAATAAAAGCAAAAGCAGAACGAAAAGTTATATATTGAAATACTCCTGCTCCTGGAACATCAAATGCTTTATCTAAATATTGAAAAAAATAGTACAACATATCTTTATTTTTTTTATTCCAAATTTTGAATTACTTTCCTAATTGCTTTAATAATTCTTTTACAATTTTTAAATCATCAAAATCATTTCGCACACCGTTTATCTCCTGATAGGTTTCATGACCTTTTCCTGCGATTAAAATAATATCATTTGTTTCAGCCAATTGACAAGCTGTTTTAATAGCTTGCTTTCTATCTAAGATAGAAAGCGTTTTTTTAAAATTTTGAGGTTCCACTCCTTTCTCCATTTCTCCAATAATGGTTTCTGGATTCTCAGTTCTTGGATTATCTGATGTAAAAATAGCTTTCGTACTTAATTCTGAAGCAATCTGAGCCATAATAGGTCTTTTCGTTTTATCTCTATCTCCACCGCAACCAACAACTGTAATTAATTGTTCGTTTTTTGTACGAATATCTTCAATCGTTTTCAATACATTTTCTAAAGCATCTGGAGTATGAGCATAATCGACTATTGCTGTTATTTTAGCTTCAGAAATAATATATTGAAATCTTCCTGAAACACTTTCTAAATCAGATAATAATCGCAAGGCTTCTTGTTCTTCAATCCCTAATTCTACTGCAGTTGCAAAAATAGCAAGCAAGTTGTAAGCATTAAAAGAGCCTATTAATTTCGTCCATACTTCATTATTATTAATCTTCATCAACAAACCTGTAAACTGATTTTCTAAGATTTGTGCTTTATAATCAGCATAAGATTTCAAAGCATAAGTTATTTTTTTTGCTTTGGTGTTTTGGAACATTATAGCTCCATTTTTATCATCAACATTAGAAATAGCAAAAGCAGTTTTAGTTAGACCATCAAAGAATGCTTTTTTTACATCTCTATATTCGGCAAATGTTTTATGATAATCTAAATGATCGTGCGATAAATTAGTAAAAATCCCTCCTTGAAAATCAAGCCCTTCAGTCCTCTTTTGATGAATCCCATGAGAACTTACTTCCATAAAACAAAATTCGCAACCCATTTCAACCATTTCATTTAAATAATGATTTATAGTTAAGGAATCGGGTGTTGTATGAGTAGCTTTATACTCAACATTATCTACCATGATTTTCACTGTAGACAGCAGACCTACTTTATAACCTGCTTTTTTAAATAATTGATATAATAAAGAAGCAATAGTAGTTTTACCATTTGTTCCTGTTACACCAACTAACCTAACTTTAGCAGATGGATTCTCAAAGAAATTAGAAGCCATATAAGCTAATGCTTCATTTGAGTTTGAAACCTTAACATAAGTTACCCCGTTAACAATAACTTGAGGAAATTCTTCACATATAATAACACTTGCTCCTAAACTTAAAGCTTTACCAATAAACTCATGGCCATCTGAAACAACCCCACGAATAGCAACGAAAACATCGTTTAATTCTATTTTTCTAGAATCAAATTCAATTTTATTTACTACCACATCAGTTACTCCTTTAACAGCTTCGATGTGCACTTTATACAATATATCTTTTAAAATCTTCATGATAACTCTAATGTTATTATTTGATTCTTATCAATTTTTTCTCCTGCTTTTACTGATTGTGCTTTCACTTTTCCAATACCTTTTACATTAACTTTTATTCCTAAATTTTCTAATAAAGCAATGGCATCCATTCCGTCCATTCCATTTAAATTTGGAATACTTTTAGTTTCCTTATTGACTTCTTTATTATAGAGGTTATAGGATTTCTCAAGTTGAGCAATATTTTGATTAATATCCTTAATATGATTGGTTGGTGGAGAATCGGTATAAATTTTTTGAGCAATTCTTTTAAAAACAGGTCCAGCCACATCTGCTCCAAAATAACCTGATTCAACATTTGGTTTGTGTACCACAACAATACAAGAGTATTTAGGATTCTTTGCTGGAAAATACCCCACAAAAGAAGAAGAATAATACAATTTACCTTGTCCTTTGTTATAATCTACTTGTGCTGTTCCTGTTTTACCAGCCATTGAAAAATCTTTGGAATACAATTTTGAGCCTGTTCCTCTTTTAACAACATTTTCTAATACTGCTCTTACTTTATTTAAGGCCTCATCAGAAGCTATTTTTGAATTAATAACTTCTGTATCGTATTTTTTAATCGTTTTATTCCATTCTTTAATTTCTTTTACGAAGTAAGGTTTTACCATAATTCCATTATTAGCAACAGCATTATACATGGCTAGTGTTTGCAAGGGAGTTAAAGAAATATTATATCCAAATGCCATCCATGGTAAAGTAGTTCCATACCATCTTTTATCTCCTGGCTGAGGCACATAAGGTTTTCCTTCTCCAATAAGTTGCAATCCTAATGGTTTGTTTAAACCATAACTATTAATTCTATCTACAAACTGTTTTGGGTTATCTTTATAATTATCGTAAACTGCTTGTACTAAAACCGTATTAGAAGATACTTCAAAACCTCTTGCTAAAGAAATTTTACCATAACCTCCTCTATGAGAATCCCTTACTTTTTTCTTATAATATTCAACAACACCACCATTTGTATCGTATACTTTACTAGTATCCACTTTTTCATCATCTAAAAGTGCAATTAAATCCAAAAGTTTAAATGTGGAACCTGGTTCGTGAGACTCAGCTACAGCATAGTTTTGCGTTTCGTAATAAGATCCGCTTTTAGCTCTTCCTAAATTTGATATTGCTTTTATTTCACCAGTTTTAGTTTCCATTACCACCACACAGCCATGATCTGCTTGATAATATTCTAATTGTTTTAACAAAGCATGATGCGCTATATCTTGTACATAAACATCTATAGTTGAAACTATATCATATCCATCTTGTGGTTCTAATTCATTATTATCATTAATAGGTTTCCATTGACTCTTTGCGATTTTTTGCATCATTCTATGACCGTTCTTCCCATTAATATATTCTTTAAAGGCAAATTCCAATCCTTTTCCATCACTATCCGTACGTTCATAACCAATAGTTCTTTGAGCAATAAGACCTATCGGGTGTTCTCTTACTGTTTTTTGCTCAACAATAATTCCTCCCTTATAAGGACCTTTATTAAAAAGCGGAAAACTTTTAATCCTCATATAATCGGTATAACTCAACTTACTTGCAATTAAATAATACCTATTTTGGTTTGACCTTGCTTTTTGTAAAGTCGCTTGATAATAACCAGTTGGTTTACCAAACATTTTTGATAATGAATCACTTAATGGTTTTATATTTTCTTGAAAGTTCTCTATCGAAGGTGACATGGCATCGAAACGAATAGTATATTCTGGAATAGACGTAGCCAATAAGCTACCATCAGAAGAGTATACATTTCCTTTATTTGCAGGAATAATAAAATTCTTAACTGTTCTTTCCTTTGCTAATTTTCTATAATATTCTCCTTCTATCCATTGAATATTATTTAATTTTATCATAACCAAAATAGCCATCACAAACATTGTGAAAGCTACTAAATACATGCGGTAATTACTATTTTTCTCTTTTACTGCCATATTTTTAGTTGGTCTATAAAACTCTTTTTTTCTTCTTTTTTAGATTTTACAATAATCTTCGTTGGTGGTACATTTGCAGGGAAAATTTCTCTTTTCTCCATTTTCTTGGCCACTGTAGATTCCATCTTTAGTTTCATTAATTCCGAGCGTCTATCTACAAACTCTGAACGAAGTTCTTTTACTTTATTTGTTAACTCAGTAATCTTATAATTTTTAGCATCATAGCGGTGATTATTTGCAATCATGATCATAGCTAAGAATATTAGAAAAACGATGAACTTCCAGTTCTTCAAGGCATCATCGCTTACAAGAAACTTTGCTTTTAGTAAACTATAAATTCCGTTTTTCATGTGTTTATAAAATATCTACGAAAGCTTAAAACCTTCATTAATTCCTTTTTACTTTTTTTCTGCCACTCTTAATTTAGCACTTCTAGCTCTGTTGTTTATTGCTATTTCTTCTGCATTAGGCACTATTAATTTTTCAATAATTTTAAATGGCACTTCAAAATTTCCAAAAAAATCTCTTTCTGGTTCCCCTTCAAACATTCCGTTTCTAAAAAACCTTTTTACCAATCGATCTTCAAGCGAGTGATATGAAATTACACTTAGTCGGCCACCTATTTCTAAAATTTCTAATGATTGTTCTAAAAATTCTTTCAAAACATCCATTTCTTGATTCACTTCTATTCGAATCGCTTGATATATTTGTGCTAAAATTTTATTACTCTTATGTGCTGGTAAAAACTTAGCCAAGACCTGTTTTAAATGATCTGAATCCTTTATCTGTTTGTCTTTTCTAGCAGCAACAATAACATTAGCCATTGCACCACCATTTTTAAGCTCTCCATATTCCAGAAACACTCTTTTTAATTCTTGTTCTTCATACTCATTTACCACATGATAAGCACTTAAATCCCCTTTTCGATTCATTCTCATATCTAATTCAGCATCAAAACGAGTAGAAAAACCTCTTTCAGCAACATCAAATTGATGAGAAGACACTCCTAGGTCTGCTAAAATACCATCAACCTTTCTTATGCCATGAAATCTTAAAAAACGCTTGATGTTTCTAAAATTCTCATTTATCAGCAAGAAACGACTGTCATCAATTACATTTCGTAGCGCATCTTCGTCTTGATCAAAAGCTATCAAACGTCCTTTTTCACCCAAATGAGACATTATCTCTCTTGAATGACCACCACCACCAAAAGTAACATCTACATAAACCCCATCAGGCTTTATATCTAGACCACCTACAGTCTCTTTTAACAAAACTGGATTATGATATTCCATCTTCATCATCAATTAAATTACCCATTACTTCTTCTGCTAAATCTGCAAAATCATCAGCAGCGTTTTCAATAACACCTTCGTATAAATCTTTATCCCAAACCTCTATAATATTCACAGCTGAAGACAACACTATATCTTTATCAATCTTAGCAAAAACCACTAAATCTTTAGGAATCAACAATCTCCCGTTGCTATCAATTTCAACCATTTTTACTCCTGCCGTAAATCGACGAATAAAGTCATTATTCTTTTTTACAAAACGATTCAACTTATTGATTTTCTGCATCATTCTATTCCATTCACACATAGGATACAACTCCAAACAAGGCTGAAAAACAGAACGCTTTAAAACAAAGCCATCCTCTAAAGAACCGAATTGTTTCTTTAGAGAAGTAGGAAGCATCAATCTACCTTTTGCATCTACCTTGCATTCATATGTACCAATAAATGATTTCAACAATTCATTTTTTCGTTAGAATATTGACAAATTTAAAAAAAAATTACCACTTTTTACCACTTAGCACCACTTTGTTGATAAGTTTTTCCCTTTGAAACTCAAATAAATACTCTCAACCCTAACTAATTACCTTTGAATTTTAGTCCAATTACTACTTTTATTTCAAAAAAAAAGAGACTTAAGAAATAGCATCACAAAAAACAGAACATCTCTTAAAGAAAAAAAACTATTGAAAACTAAAAACTTATACTACAAACAAAATAAAAAGGTGTTTTCAAATAGTTTTTTTCAATTGCTTTTAATTACTATATAAAATCTTATATTTGTCAAAATTTCAGAAATAAATTTGAAATTCATTTTATGTTAAAGAAAGAAAGTAAGTATACCTATTTTGAATCTGGAGAAGGAACCCCAATAATTGTTTTACATGGGTTAATGGGCGGCTTAAGTAACTTTGAAGCTGTAGCTGATTTTTTTCCAAAAAAAGGATATAAAGTAGTTATTCCTGAACTACCATTATACACACAAAATATTTTAAAGACTAATGTAAAAGCTTTTTCAAAATTTGTAAAAGATTTCATCATTTACAAAGGATACGATAAAGTAATTTTACTTGGAAATTCTTTAGGAGGACACATTGCATTATATCACTCAAAAATGTATCCTGAATTAATGAAAGGATTAGTGATTACTGGAAGCTCAGGGCTATATGAAAGCGGTATGGGTGAAAGTTATCCAAAAAGAGGAGATTATGAATACATTAAGAAAAAAAGTGAAGATGTATTTTATGATCCCAAAGTCGCTACAAAAGAAATAGTTGATGAAGTTTTCGCAACTGTAAATGACAGAATTAAACTAATCAAAACTTTAACTATTGCTAAAAGCGCTATACGTCATAATATGGCAAAAGATTTACCTAACATGCAAACACCAACATGTATCATATGGGGTAAAAATGACAAAGTAACACCTCCTGAAGTAGCAGAAGAATTTAATAAATTATTACCTAATTCAGAATTATATTGGATTGATAAATGTGGACACGCAGCTATGATGGAACATCCAGATGAATTTAATACTTTATTACTTCATTGGCTAGAAAAAAATAATATATAATAAAAATTCCCCTACATGGGGAATTTCAGTTTAAAAAAAAGATGAAAATAACAAGTGCTGAGTTTATCATTAGTAATTCTGAAGTAAGTAAATGTCCGAACGAACCTTTACCAGAATATGCTTTCATAGGAAGATCTAATGTAGGAAAATCTTCTCTAATAAATATGCTTACCAATCATAAAAACTTAGCTAAAACCTCTGGAAAACCAGGAAAAACTCAGTTAATTAATCATTTTAAAATAAATCTAAATTGGTATTTAGTAGATTTACCAGGTTATGGCTATGCTAGAGTCTCTAAAAAAACCAAAGAAGTCTTTCAAAAGTTTATAACTGATTATTTTGAAACTAGAGAACAATTAGTTTGTGCATTTGTACTAATAGACATTAGACTAGAAGCTCAAAAAATTGATTTAGAATTCATTAATTACCTAGGAGAGACAGGCATTCCTTTTTGTATTATTTTTACCAAAGCTGATAAAATAGGAAAAGTAACGGCACAAAAAAATGTAGCAGCATATAATAAAAAAGTATTAGCAAATGGATGGGAAGAAATGCCTCAACATTTTATTACCTCTTCATCAGAATCAACAGGAAAAGAAGAGCTATTAGCTTTTATTGATGAAATAAACCAACAATTTTTTAAAGAAAATAGTGGTTTTTAATTGTAATTTTGCAAAAAAACTAAAAAACATGAAAAAAATTCTAATTCTTTCACTTTTGTTAACTTCTTTTATTGGCTGTAAGCAAGGAGAATCAAATTCTAGCCTTAACTCTATTTTAGGAGACTCATCCGAAGAAAGTAAAGCTTCAACTGCAATTAATTATTTTAATGCTGTAATTGAGTATGACAATAACAGCTCAAAAAAAGTCAACGCCCTTTTAAAAAGAGACTTTATCACTTTATCTGAAATGGTAAAGAACAAAAGGAAAACCTCAAGTATTTTAACTTGGACTGCTTTTATGGGAATAGACCCAAATACAAAAGTAGGTTATGGAAGCAATCAAGTAGATTTGTTAAAACCAAGTGACTTTTTTGAAAATGATATAGCAGAAAAAGTAAAACCATTAATCGAAGACATGTCTTCTTCTTACACTTCTGTTAAAGAAGCATATAATGATTTTAAAAGTTATTATTCCAATGAAGATTTCAAAGACGACAACTGGGCTAAAGGTGAAGTGTTAATTTCAAAAATGAAATCCAATAGTGATTCATTTTATTCTAATAGAGATGCTTTTTTTAATTTAATTGAACCTACTATGGAAGTAGCTGAAAAAGAAGTATTAAAAGATCACCCATTGAAAAAAGAAATTCTACATGCTAAAAAAACATTAAAGATTGTTGATGAATTAGCTGATTTAATTGCTAATCCAGAAACCCCTATTGCTTCAGTAGAAAAATCTTATCTTTTATTAGAAGAGCGATTTAACGAAAGTAAAAAAATGGAAACTAAAAATTTAGTAAAACAAAACAAGCTAAATAGTTTTAATAATTTTTATGATGAAATTGAGAAAATGCTGGGAGTCTTGAGAAAAACCAAAAGAGATGGTGAAATATCAGATAGAGATTATGAAGAATTCAATAGGGAATACAGCAGTGTTTTAGGGGATTATAATAGTTTTGTAATGTAACTACCATTAAGTAAAACATAAAAAGCCCGAAAATTTTCGGGCTTTTATTTTTATTATTTCAATTCTAATTTTTCTGCGAAATAATCGCAAAAATCTTTCATAGTTGCCGACATTTTTTCGTCATTTGTTGCTCGTTGAAAAGTATCCGTCATAGCAACGAGTGTTTGATGAAAGAAAAGTTTCATTTCATCTACTGGCATCTCTTTTGTCCACAAATCAATTCGTAGCGTCTCTTGTGCTTTTGCATCCCATAAAGAAACCATCATTGCTTTTGCTTCTTCATTATCTACACCACCATCTTGAGCTGTCCAAGTTAATTTTTCAGGAACTCTGTTTTCATCTAATTCTACTAAAAATTTAATTTCAGAGGTTATCGTTTTTGCCATTATTTATTAGGTTTATATTTAGATTGTTCAAAAATTGTTTTAGCATCAGTTGCCAACAATTGTTCTACAGAAACATCATTGTGCTCCATATAGCTTCTTACTATTTGCCAGCCTAACCACTGACCAACTCGACCAGGAGATTCATTATCAATTTCTAAATAAAATTTAGAAAAAGGAGCTTCATTGACAAATCGGAACTCATTTTTCGTATTAGTTTCATACAACAAATTATTCTCTATAAAATAACTCCACATTTGATATTCATTTTCTTTACACCACTCTAATTGTTGTTCCGTGTAACCAATTTTAGCTGCATCTGAATAACTTGGGATTAATTTATCTTTCATATATAATTCTTTTCCATGGTAAACCATCAAAGAAAGTAAACTTCTATCCAAAGGCCTTGCGATTTTTCCATAACAAAAACTAGAGACCAAATCTGGAAGGATTTGATTTTCTTCAAACGTTTCTCTTTGGTAGTCAGAAAAATCTGCGTAAAAAGGATGCTCTTTTCCTAAATAACAATCTAAAGATATAAAAGCAATAGAATCAGTATAAATCGCTTTTGCTTCTCTATCAACTTCAGAGATTAAAGTTATTACTCTTGGAGTTTTATATTTAGGATAATAATATTGAACATGTTGAAAAAAACCTTCCAAATCATTTTCTATTTTTTCCGTTGTTGGATATTTTTTAATCACTTCCTTATACAATTCTTGTAATAAAGGATCTTTTAATTTATTAGTCCAAACAGAATCTTCATTTCCTTCTGGAAATAAAAAAGGGTATTTGGCTTTTATTTGTTCTAAATCATTAGGTTTTGACTCATAAAATAACTTATCAAAACGCTCAACTTTAAACTGAACAGGTATCTCAGCTACTTTTTCTTCAATTTTATCCTCCTTTTTACAAGAAAATAATAAAACGAAAACTGAAAACACTAAAAGCTTTTTCATATTGGGTATTTTTTATAATTTTATACAAAATAGAAATTAAAAATTTCATAAAAATAAAAGCGCAAATATACTGTTTACCTAATTAAATTTTCTTAAAAAAATGACAAATTCAATTTCTTTTAATACTGAAAAAATCAACAAATATATTGTAAGATGGTTGCTTGACTATGCTACTAACGCAAAAATGAATGGATTTGTTGTGGGTATTTCTGGAGGAATTGACAGTGCATTAACCTCAACACTTTGCGCACAAACTGGATTACCTACACTTTGCGTAGAGATGCCTATTCATCAGGCAGAAAGTCATGTTTCAAGAGCCAATGAACATATTAAGCAATTGAAAGCACGTTTTTCTAATGTAAGTAGTGAAAGAGCCGATTTAACACCTGTTTTTGAAACTTTTAAAAATCAAGTATCCACTATAGAAAACGAAGCTGCCTTACATTTATCTTTAGCCAACACTAGAGCTCGGTTACGGATGACTACCTTATATTATTTTGCTGGAACACAAGGTTTACTCGTTACTGGAACAGGCAATAAAGTAGAAGATTTTGGTGTCGGTTTTTACACAAAATATGGTGATGGAGGAGTTGATGTAAGTCCGATTGCAGATTTAATGAAAAGCGAAGTTCGTTTACTAGCTGCATACTTAAATGTTCCAGATAGTATTTTAAAAGCTAAACCTACTGATGGTTTATTTGGTGATGATAGAAGTGATGAAGATCAAATAGGAGCTAATTATGATGAATTAGAATGGGCTATGCGTGAAGATGAAAGTGGAAAAACAATTGCTGATTTTTCTGGAAGAGAAGCTATCGTTTTTTCAATCTACAAACGTTTGAATCAAATTAATCAACATAAAATGAATCCAATCCCAGTATGCACTATTCCAAAGGAATATAAATGACTTTCGACATATTACTTAATTAATTAACAAGTAATTACATTTTTTTTCTTAACTTTGAAATATAAGTTCACTATTTTTTAATTAACACTTCAGAGTCATGATAAAAATTTGTGTTGCTGACAATCAGCCAGTGGTTGTACAAGGAATAAAATCGTATTTTAATGATCATTCAACCATACATATTATGGCTAATGCAAATGACTTAGAAAGTCTTAATAGTGTTTTACAAACAAAACCTATTGATATTGTTCTTTTGGAATTTGAGCTCAAAGGAATCTCAAGTATAAGAGACATTAAAACGTTGCTTAAAGAGTATCCTACAACCAAATTTATACTTTTTACAGCTGTCTCTGAGAAAATGTATGCTCCAACAGCCATTAAAGCAGGTGTTTCCGCTTATATTTTAAAGAATATCACTTTAGCAGAACTAGAAAATGCTATTATTAAAGTATACCAAGGAGTTATTATTTTTAGTGAAACAGTTAGAAAAAATATCGACATTTTATCTAAAGGAAAAAAATCAGATCGCTTATTCAAGAAGTTATCTACTAGAGAAATTGAAGTGCTCCGTTATTTAAATGAAGGCAAAAAGAATAAAGAAATTGCTGAAATTTTGGGCCTCGACGAAAAAACGATAAGTACCTACAAATTACGTCTTTTAGCTAAATTAAATGTAACTAATTTAGTAGATTTATTAAGCAAAGCAAAGAGCCTGGATGTCATTTAAGTATATCTACTCATTACTCTTCCTAATTTTTTTGAAAACATATTAGTTAAACCTAAATAATCCATAACCATAGATAAGGTTTCGGAATTATCCTCTTTATTTGTTGTAGAAACCTCTATTTTCAATTCTTCAATAATTTTATTAACCCAATACCATCTTAATGTCAAAATGGTTTCTGTAACATATTGCCCTATTGTTTTATCTTTTAACTTAACAATAATTTGTTGAGATTCCCAATTATGCAAAACTTCTCTTTCTTCATTCATTAAAATAGAAGTAACTTCACTAGCAATTTCTGGATTAATTTGCTTTAAGTAACTTTCAATGTCAAAATTTTCAACCTGATTATAATAATTGATAATATCTGAATATATGGCTTGAAAAACTGGATTTGCTAACTCAATTTCATCTTCTTGTAAACTCAAATAAATACGATTAAAAACTTTATAAGTATTCAGCTCTTTTACTTCCACTAATTCTCCTTCCTCATTCGCTTTAATTAAAACATCTTCAAATTCCTCTTCTACATTACCGTACAATAATAAGATTTCAATGATTTTTCTTTCTAATTCATCTTGGATATCAACCTTAGTTTCAACTATTCCTTCATCGTTTTTATGAACTTGAAACGCTTTTTGTTCTTCTTTGAATTTCTTATTTGTATCGGACACATCTTTCTTATCAATTTGTGCCAATGTATTAAATAATACATCTTCAGAAATATCCATAATTCTTGAACATTCTTGCAGATAAACTTCTTGTTTTATTCTATCTGGAATTTTCGAAATACTAACAACCATATCACGGATCAAATCAGCTTTCTTTATAGGATCGCTTTTAGCTTCTTTCATTAAAAGAGAAGCCTTGAATTGAATAAAATCTTTTGCATTTTCTTCTAAAAACAAAACCAATTTATCATATGGTGTTTTCTTAGCAAAACTATCTGGATCTTCTCCATCTGGAAAAGCACAAACTCTTACGTTCATTCCAGCCTCTAAAATTAGATCAATTCCTCTTATAGACGCTCTAAGACCAGCTGCATCACCATCAAAAAGAACAGTTATATTTTTAGTCAAGCGACTTACTAAGCGTATTTGGTCTGGCGTTAAAGCTGTGCCAGAAGATGCCACAACATTTTCTATTCCTGCTTGATTAAATTGAATTACATCTGTATATCCTTCTACTAAATAGCAATTATCTTGTTTTGCTATAGCTTGCTTAGCATGATAGATTCCATAAAGCACCTTACTTTTATGATAAATTTCACTTTCAGGAGAATTCACATATTTAGCTGCTTTTTTATCATTAGTTAAAATACGTCCTCCAAAGCCTAAAATTCTCCCACTCATACTTTGTATAGGGAACATAACTCTACCTCTAAATCGGTCAAATTGTTTCTCCTCCTTTACAATAGTTAGACCCGTTTTTTCAAGAAACTCTAATTTATATCCTTTTCCTAAAGCTACACTTGTAAAAGCATCCCAAGAATTAGGTGAATATCCTAAACTAAACTTCGAAATAGTATCATTTGTAAAACCTCTTTCTTTAAAATAAGTAAGACCAATAGCTTTCCCCTCTTCTGTATTTAATAATGCATTATGTAAATACTTATTAGCAAACTCAGAAACTAAGTACATACTTTCTTTTTCATTGGCAACAGCCAAATCTTCATTAGTTTGAACAGTTTCCTCTATTTCAATATTGTATTTTTTTGCTAAATATTTTATGGATTCAGGATAACTAAAATGCTCATGTTCCATCAAAAAAGTTACTACATTACCTCCTTTACCAGAAGAAAAGTCTTTCCAAATTTGCTTTACAGGAGAGACCATAAAAGAAGGAGATTTTTCATCTACAAAAGGACTCAATCCCTTTAAATTACTTCCAGATCGTTTTAATTGAACAAAGTCTCCAATTACTTCTTCAACACGAGCTGTCTCAAATACATTTTCTATGGTGGATTTTGCAATCAATTACTTTAAGTTTTAAGGGACAAAGATACAAAGTTGGAAATAAAAAAAGCACCTTTAATTAAAGGTGCTTTTTTATATATTAAATTAATCTTTTATTTATTATTCAGAACGACATTGCTAGCGTTTTTATCAATTTTAAGATATCTGAAATCTGGAGTGATTGAGAAATTTGAATTCTTAAAATAATCATTAATTAATCCGTCAGAAATTGTGATACTGTTTTTAGAAGCAATATAATCAACATCTGTTCTTAATACTCCATCCATAATTGAGAAAGTATTAGTACAATGAGCCACTACAAGCGTTTTAAGTTTTACATATTTTTCTAAATCCTCTAAACTGGTAAACTTATCTAGCATTAAAAAATCTCTAAAACCAAAGACTACACTATTAGTTAAAGTTAGATTAGCCTCACTAGAAACAAAAACAGCTTCTTTTATTAATCCTTGCTTATTATCTTCAGTGTTAACCAAAGTTATATTTGAAGCTTTAACATTAGTTTTACTTCTTTGAGGATCAAATTTTTCAATTTCATTGTATGATTTAATTTCTAAACATCTTGGTTTTCCAGGATTTGAAGAAAATGGATTTCTTATAGCAATACTATTAGTAAAATCTGCTTGAACTCCTTGTGTAAAATCAAAATCATCATCTGCGGCTCTATAAGAAATCAGTTTTTGTGCTTTAATATTGCCACCGTAAAATTCGAATGAATCATTATCTGAAAAACTTACTTGAATGTTTTCAATTTTAGTTCCACTTCCAACACCTGCAAAAGTTATTCCTGCTATTTGATTTTTTGAAGCTGATTTTCTTCCTGCATATTCTACTCTAACGTGTTTTAAAACACCCGAATTACCTTGCATATTTTCACCACCAAATCTATTGTATTTTGGTTCTAAATCAAAATTAACAACACCCATACCTCCAAAGCCACTCACAGGAGCATCTCCCATTACTATTATTCCTCCCCAATCTCCTGGTTTTCTAGAATATTCGTCGTTATTGGTTGTAAATACAATTGGAAAACTTTCTGAGCCTTCAGCAATTATTTTAGCTCCTTTAGTGATTACTAAAGTACCACAAGTTTTAGAATCACCTCTTAAAAGTGTTCCTTGCTCGATTGTTAAAGTTGCATTATTTGTAACATAAACAACTCCTTGAAGCAAATAAGTATCTCTACTGTAAAGCGTTGTGTTTTCAGTTATATATCCTGTTAAAATTTTTTGAGGATCTCTGTAGTCTTCTTTTTTAGGATTAAATTCTGTCCAATATTCTAACCAATTTTCTTTTTCACTAATACCTAATCCAGACTGTGCATAACCTGCAAAACAAAAGTTGCAAATAACTGTTAATAATAGTAGGTTTCTTTTCATAATAAATGTTTTTGTAATTAAACACTTAATGCATTAGTACAAATATCTTTTTGTAATTCACACATCAAACTTTATTTTAAAAACTATCTAAATTTTGGAACATCATCTCATAGTCTAATAAAGCTTCTACGAATATACGAAAATCCATCCATACAAACAAAGAAAAATATCGATTAAATACATTTTTTTTCGTTAATCGTCGTTAAACTCCATTCTACCTCACAAAAAAGTCATTTATTTATATATTATTTAACTTTTATTTATTTACCAAACTATTATTTGTTCTTTCGATTTTAAGGTATCTAAAATCAGGAGTTTCTAAAACATTTGAATTCATGAAATAGTCTTCAATTAATCCATCAGAAACTTTGATATTATTTTTTGAGAAAAAGTAATCTAAATCCATTCCAAGTACATCTTTTGGTTTCATACTTGAGATCATATTAGTACAATGACCAACTACTAAATTTTTAAGTTTTATATAATGTTCTAACTCATCTATATAGGAAAACTCTTTAACCATTAAAAGATCTTTAAAGCCATAAACCACACTATTACTAAAGGTTAATTGACTATCCTTAGAAGCAAAAACAGCTTCTTTAACTAACCCTTGATCATTGTCTTCCATATTTACCAACACCAAATTGGTTGCTGTAACATTCGTTTTATTTCTCAAAGGATCAAATTTCTCAATATCATCATTAGAATTTATCTCCAAACATCTAGAATTTTCTAAATCCGAAGAATATGGGTTTCTAATTGCAATACTATTAGTAAAATTAGCTTGTACTCCTTGTGTAAAATCAAAATCATCATCTGATGCTCTGTAAGAGATAAGATTTTTCAACTTAACATTACCTCCATAAAACTCAAAAGAATCATCATCAGAAAAGCTTACTTGAATATTTTCTATTTTAGTTCCACTACCAACACCCGCAAAAGAGATTCCATTTAGTTCTTTTTTGGATTTTAATTTTCTTCCTGCATATTCCACTCTTACGTATTTTAAAACACCTGATGAACCTGCTGCATTATCTCCACCATATCTATTATATGAAGAGTCTAAATCGAAATTTAAAATTCCAACTCCTCCAAAATTATTTATTGGAGCATCTCCCATAATAACTATTCCTCCCCAGTCTCCTGATTTTCTTGAGAAAGAGTCTTTATTGGTAGTAAAAACGATAGGAAAGCTTTCTGTACCTTCCGCAACTATTTTTGCCCCTTTAGTTATAACCAAAGTACCGCACGTCTTAGAGTCACCTCTAATCACTGTGCCTTGTTCTATAGTTAATACAGCATTATTTATGACATAAACTATACCCTCTAGCAAGTAGGTATCTCTACTGTATAAAGTAGTGTTTTCTGAAATATAACCCGCAATAATTTTCTTAGGTTCTCTATATTCTTTCTTTTTTGGATCAAACTCTGTCCAATATTCTAACATGTTTTCTTTTTCGTTTACACCCAAACCAGATTGAGCATAAATTGAAGAACAGAGACTAGAAATGGTTAATAATAATAGTAGGTTAGTTTTCATAGTAGATTTTTTTTATAGTTTGTGATTTTTTACATCTTTAAAAAAACTTTATTATAACTCTAAGTTTGGGCGATTTATTTACTAAAAACACTTAAAGCTATGTATCTAAAGCTATAACAAATTAAGGAATTACAATTCATTAAATTTTACAAGAAAAACGCAATTAATGTTAAAGTTTATTGACAGATAAAATTAACCTATAAAACATTACAAAAAACACATAAAGCAACGTATTTACTCATATTTTATGTGTTCTCACATTCTTAAAAACAATAAAATTTATGTTAAAAATAAATGCTAGTTTTTCAACAAACTGCTTTTAAACGGTAAATAATGCTGTTCAAAGAGAAAAGACGTTCTTAAAAAAGTGTTCTTTTTAGTAACTGTTTTTAAGGCCTAATCAATTATTTATTTACCACATTATTATTGTTTTTTTCGATTTTTAAATATCTGAAATCTGGAGTATCGGAAAAATTAGGATTCATGAAAAATTCATTTATTAATCCGTCTGAAACATTAATATAATTCTTCTTAAAAAAGAAATTATCATTCATAGCTATTGTCCCATCTCCTTTCATTGTTGTAAAAGTGTTTTCACAATGTCCTACAATTAAATTTTTAAGTCTTATATATTCTTCAAAATCATCAATAGTAACAATATCTTTCACCATTAAAAAATCTTTAAATCCATAAATTACACTATTATCCATACTAAAAAAACTTTCATTAGAAACAAAAACAGCTTCTTTTATTAACCCTTGATGATTATCTTCAGTATTTACCAATGTTAAATTAGTAGCTTTAACATTAGTTTTATTTCTTTGGGAATCAAACTTTTCAACAGTATCATAGGAGTCAATTTCTATACATCTTGATTTTTCAGCATCTGAAGAAAACGGATGTCTTATTGCGATACTATTATTAAAATCAACCTGTGCTCCTTGTGTAAAATCAAAATCATCATCAGAAGCTCTGTAAGATATTAGTCTTTCTAATTTTACATTTCCACCGTAAAACTCAAAAGAATCATCATTAGAGAAACTGACTTGAATATTTTCTATTTTAGTTTCATTACCAACACCTGCAAAAGAAATTCCATTTAGTTCTTTTTTAGCACTTAATTTTCTCCCTGAATACTCTATCCTTACATATTTTAAAACTCCTGATGAACTTTCTGAGTTATCTCCTCCATATCTATTATATTTTGGATCTAAATCAAAATTTAAAACTCCAATACCTCCAAAATTATTCACTGGAGCATCACCCATAATAATAATTCCTCCCCAATCTCCTGGTTTTCTAGAATAGGTATCATTATTTGTAGTAAATACGATAGGAAAGCTTTCTGTACCTTTCGCTATTATTTTTGCTCCTTTAGTTATAACTAAAGTTCCACATGTCTTATAATCACCTCTTATGATTGTACCTGGTTCAATTGTTAATATTGCATTATTTGTAACATAAACAACTCCTTGAAGTAAATAGGTATCTCTACTATATAAGGTAGTATTTTCTGAAATATAGCCTGCTATTATCTTTTTTGCTTCTCTGTATTCTACTTTTTTAGGATCAAACTCTGTCCAATATTCCAACCAGTTTTCTTTTTCACTAATACCTAATCCAGACTGTGAATAAATAGAAATATAGCAATTACATATAAATACTAATAAAAATAAATTTGTTTTCATGATAATAAAGGTGACTTGTTTTGTACTCCAAAACTAGTTGCAAACCTTTATCATAATCTTCAGTCTACTTTATGCTTTTGTTATGATAATTAACTCATGTGAAATAATCATTAAATTAAAAAGATGCCCTATTTTCATAAGACATCTTTTAGTATAAAACCCTAACCCAAATTTTAATTTACAATTGTAGACCTTACGTCTAATCTGTTTTTAGTTTTCTTTATTTCTAGTAGTTGATTTTCAAAAGCTTCCTTTTGTTGTACTTTATAAATCAACTTATACACTTCTTTAACAGTATCTTTATTTTTAGTAACATACAACTTTGCATCCTGAACAGAAACTACTTCATAACTCTTTATATTTCCTTTATTTTTTGTTCTTGATAATATTAATTCCCAGCTATAATACTTTTAGTTTTTGCTTTTTCTGAATTTGAATTTATATGCTGAAATCCACAACTTGTAAAAACAAATAGTATTAATATTACTATTATTTTATCCATGTCTTATTCTAATTGAAATCGAAACGAATTCCCAATGATACATTATTTTGATCTACTGTATTATTTTTAAACATTGGATTTAAGTCATATTTTACATAAAAACTAGTTTGTTTATATCCTATATAAGCACTTAATCCATATATAAAATTAGACACATTGAAATCTCCTTTTTGCTTGTCCTTTATTCTTGTATCATCTACTTCATATTTTAGAATTTGTTTTGATTTAATTCGAACTCCTCCATAGCCACCAATTCCTAAACGAAGTGACTCATGCGTTCTAAAATAAGCTTCTCCTTCTTTATTGAATTTCTTAGGAGTAAAATCAAATTCTAAATGTAGAGGCGCTACCAAATATACATTTCTAAATCTAGATTCATCAAAATTTACCGAACCTGTTTGCAACTCTGTCTGCTCTCCATTTTTAACAAAATATCTGTTTTCAGTAGGTCTTAGATTATTATACATAACAGACAGTCCGTATTTTGCATGAAGTAAATTGTTATTCTTAAAAATTCTTGTATTGTAAGTAGTTCCCCATTCGTAAAAATGAGAACCCCAAACACGATAATCTGAGTTTTCAAAATTTTCTCCTTCCGTAATAAGGTTATTCAAACCCGCAGCAAAAACGAATTGTGAAGTAGTTCTCTTAGATCTTCTTCTAATTTTGTTTTTTTCTCCATTATAAATTTTAAAAGACCCTAAATTAATTTCTGTAACATCATTTATAGAATCATTAGAACTACTGCCTATAATAATTGTAGTTCCTCTCCTTTTTTTAATAGTATCATATTGAACCAACCCATTTATCTTATCTTGGATTAAATACTCTATCTTTTGTTGTTCTACAACAACCTTAGCTTCAATAGATTTTGCAGACTCATCTGCTGCTTTCTGTTTTAAATTCATAGCTTCACTTTTTGTAATGATACCTTCTTCAAGATTTTTATCGATTACATAAACTTGTTCTTTTAAAGCCTGTTTTTCCAACCTTACAATAGAATCAATACGTTTGGAAATTTGCTTAGCTCTACCTTCGAATGAATTCTCTTGAGCGCTTACCTTACTAATTAAAGTGAGTAATAATATTGTTGTGTAAAAAATAATTTTCTGCATAACTGTTCGTTTTTTAATTAATGATTAATTGATTTGATGATGATTTATTCTTCGTAATTCCTATTGGCTAAAGCCGATTTTACTTGTTTAAAATTTCTAGTCAACCTATCTATAGTTGTTTCTTTATGGTCTTCATCCAATTCTTTTTCTACAGAAGTTAATAGTGATGATGTATTCACTCGAACTTTCGATGAAACCTCATTATTTAAAACTTGTTTCTTTTCTATTGGTCTATTCTCAATAGCTGCTAACAAAGTTTCTCCTGTAATATATCTATTCTTTGTCGTTTTTTCAATTGATGGCTCTATATTCTCAACCTCTATATTTTGAACAACTGATTTCTGACTTTGCTTTTCATTAACTAATGGGTTTAATTCTTTTTCTATTTTTATAGTCTTACTCTCTTTTATAGGTTGAATAAATTCTGAATTATCTACAATTACAGTTTCCTTTTCAATATAATTACTTTCTGTTTTTTTTATTATATTATGAAACTGTAAAGTATCAGCCTTTTCCTCTGTTGTAACCACTTTATTTTTATCAATATTAATTTTAGAATCGTCTTGATTATAAAACCAAAATCCTACACTTGAAAAAAGAATAAAAGAGGCTGCGATATACATCCAAGAATAGTTTTTTTTCTTCTTAATTTCTCCTACAGAAAGCATTGCATCTAATCGATCCCAAGCTTGTTCAGATGGCTTTATTTCTCTTGAAGCCAACTGCTGTCTTATTTTAGTATCCATTTTATTTGGTGCCATTTTCTCTTCTCTTTAATAGGTTAACTTGTTGTTGGAGCATTTTTCTTGCATGTGACAATTGCGATTTTGAGGTCCCTTCACTTATCTTGAGCATTTTTGCAATCTCGTTATGCTTATATCCTTCTATTGCATAAAGGTTAAATATCATCCGGTAACCTTCGGGTAAATTATCTATCAATAATTGAATATCATCTACAGAAAAAGTATTTATTTCGAAACTATCTTCGCTTTCTGATAAAACAATATTCTCTATTTCTTGGTAATTGAACACATTTTTCTTGACTCGAACAAAATCGATACATTCATTAACCATTATTCTTCTTATCCAACCTTCAAAACTCCCTTTGTGTTCAAACTTATTTAAATTAGTAAATACTTTCATAAAAGCGGTAATCATTACATCTTCTGCGTGATGGATGTCCTTTATATATTGACGACACACACCTAACATCTTGGGAGAGAATTTAGAGTACAATTGATGTTGGGCTTGTCTGTTATTTAAAACAGCTTGCTCTATTACTTGTTTTTCGTCTCTATGTAAGTTAATTACTTTCATTCTTAAATTTCAATATTAATTACAAAATCAATATCAATTTATAATTACTATTTGTTTCTATTTATATAGACAAGATTGTTTTCACAATGGTTGTACCAAATTTAAAATTGATTGTTACGCTTTCTATTTATATAGACGAGTTGGTTTTTGAAAAGGTTGTATGAAATTAAAATAAATAGTATTAGATACTGAAATTACAGTCCTTTTTAAGTACAGAATTACAGAATATCTTTAAAAACGAACACTATTTTTTACGTTCAATAACGTAATTTACCATTAATTCTAGAGAATCTTTATAAGTAGATGAAGGAAAGTCTTGAATTAGAGAAAGTGCTTCTTGTTGAAACTGAATCATCATTTTTTCAGCATAAACTAATCCGTTTTTGTCTTTTACAAATTGGATTACTTCTCCTACTCTTTTTTTGTCTTTGTTGTAATTTTTTACTGAATTGATTACCCAATTTTTTTCTTTTTTAGAACAATGATTCAAAGCATAAATTAAAGGGAGCGTCATTTTTTGTTCTTTGATATCTATTCCTGTTGGTTTACCAATAGCATCATCAGTGTAATCAAACAAATCATCTTTTATTTGGAAAGCCATTCCTATTAGTTCACCAAATTTACGCATTTTTTCTACCGTTTCTTTATCTTCTGGAACTACTGAACAAGCACCAAGTGAACAACAAGCAGCAATAAGAGTAGCAGTTTTTTGACGGATAATCTCGTAGTAGATATCTTCTGTGATATCTAATCTTCTTGCTTTTTCAATTTGTAATAATTCTCCTTCGCTCATTTCACGAACAGCCACAGAAATTATTTTCAATAAATCGAAATCATTATTATCTATAGAAAGTAACAATCCTTTTGATAATAAATAATCGCCTACTAAAACGGCAATTTTATTTTTCCAAAGAGCATTAATGGAGAAAAAACCTCGACGTTTATTACTGTCATCAACCACATCATCATGCACCAAAGTTGCCGTGTGTATTAATTCAATTACTGATGCTCCTCTATATGTACGTTCATTTACTCCATTACTATTAGCAACCATTTTTGCAGTTAAAAAAACAAACATAGGACGCATTTGTTTTCCTTTTCGATTGACAATATAATGGGTAATTCTATTTAATAACGCAACTTTAGAAGACATTGATTCTCGAAACTTCTTTTCAAAAAGTTCCATTTCCTTGGCTATAGGCAGCTTTATTTGTTCGACGATTTTCATTGCGACAACAAAAGTAACTAAAACATACTTTGTAACAAAGCAATAATAGATTTTATAGCCTAGATAGAAATGAAAAGCTTTTTGCTAAAGAATATTATTTTTTGTTGTTTTAAAAAAGCGACCAAAGGAAGCTCTTTTTAGGACTTGCAAAAAAATATTCTTTAGTAAAAACTTGAAATGTATAGCTGGAATTGCTTCTAAATTTAAAAATTGTAAAATAAAATCCATTTAAGATTTATTTGCTAATTGTCCACATGCAGCATCGATGTCTTTTCCTCTACTTCTTCTTACCTTGACAATTATGTTGTTTTTTTCTAAAGCTTTAATATAATCTTCAGTAGCTTTTTCAGAGGCTTGCTGAAATTCACCATCGTCTATAGGATTATATTCGATAAGATTTACTTTACAAGGTACATATTTGCAAAACTTAACTAAAGCATTGATAGACGCTTTATCATCATTAATTCCTTTCCAAACCACATATTCATAAGTTACTTTACTTTTCGTTTTTTTGTACCAATATTCCAACGCTTCTCGCAAATCTTCTAAAGGAAAACTTTTGGTAAAAGGCATAATATGGTTTCTGGTTTCTTCAATGGCAGAATGCAAAGAAACTGCCAACTTAAATTTGACTTCATCATCAGCCATTTTTTTTATCATTTTAGAAACTCCAGAAGTAGAAACGGTAATTCGCTTTGGAGACATTCCTAAACCTTCAGGTGAAGTAATCATATCGATAGCTTTAATGACATTTGGATAATTCATTAAAGGTTCTCCCATTCCCATGAAAACAATATTTGATAAAGGTCGATCAAAATACAAACGACTTTCATTATCAATAGCAGCCACTTGGTCATAGATTTCTCCTGGTTCCAAATTCCTCATCCGCTTTAAACGAGCTGTGGCACAAAAATTACAGTCTAAACTGCAACCTACTTGACTTGACACACAAGCTGTGGTTCTCGTTTTGGTTGGGATTAAAACCGATTCCACGATTAAATCATCATGCAAACGAACCGCATTTTTCACCGTTCCATCTTCGCTACGTTGCATGGTATCAACTTTGATGTGGTTGATTACAAAGTTTGCTTCTAACATAGCCCTTGTTTCTTTGGAAACATTTGTCATGTCTTCAAAAGAATGCGCTCTTTTACTCCACAACCATTCGTACACTTGATTACCTCTGAATGATTTATCTCCATTGGCTACAAAAAAATCTCTTAACTGTTCTTTTGTGAGTGCTCTTATGTCTTTTTTTGTCGTTTGCATGGTGCAAAAGTAATGAATTTAGAAATTAGAATTCCCATATTAGAATGTAGAAGATTTAGAAATTCTAAATTAGTTTTTTTTCAATACAATATTTTCCAAAACTAAAATATCTAATGCTGTTTCCTTAAACAAATCGATAGCATGCTTTGGAGTTTCTACTATAGGCATTCCTTTTCTATTCAAACTAGTATTCAATAAAACAGGAATACCACTTTCTTTGTAAAAAGCCTCAATTAGTTTATGAAATTTAGGGTTCCGCAAAACATCAACTGTTTGTACTCTAGCAGAACCATCACAATGCGTTACATTCTTTAATGTTTTTAAATGTTCTTCTTTAGTTTTATCAACCAAAATCATATAAGGGCTTTCTCTTCCCTCTTCAAAATAATCTTTTACTTTATCCTTTAAAATAGCGGGAGCAAAAGGACGGAAATCTTCTCGAAATTTAATATTTGTATTAATGTGATTTTTCATGTTCTCAATTCCTGGATGAGCTAAAATACTTCTCCTACCTAATGAGCGTGGTCCAAATTCAGAACCCGATTGAAACCAAGCTATTGTTTTTCCTTGATTGAGTTCTTTGGCACAATATTCAAACAACTCATTTTCTTGATGAAATTTGGAAATTTGGTATTCCTCTACATTTTCATTTTTCAACACTTTGTTAATTTCTTCTAAACTATACTGTTTGCCAAAGCAAGTGCTTCCGTTATGAAGAACTTTAGGTAATTTCATATATTCTAACCAACCATAATAAGCACAACCTAAAGCCAATCCGTTATCGCTTGCTGCTGGTTCAAAATAAACATTTTCTGCTACTCTACTATCTTCCAGCTTTGCATTGGCAACAGCATTTAAAGCTACTCCTCCACTATAACATAAATTTTCATTTGAAAATTGATTCGCACGAATTGAAATGAGTTTCAAAACGGATTTTTCTACTTGTTCTTGTGCCCATTTGGCTACATTAGCATAGTAATTAAAATGTTCCTTAAAATAAGAATATCCTTTTGAAGGATTACTAAAATGTCTTTTCCAATCTTCATTAACAAACAATCTTTTTTCATCAAATCTAAAAACTTCAAAATCATATACACCCGATTTTCCATAAGGTGCTAAACCCATTAATTTACCCACATCATCCATGTTCCCAAAAACATAATTACTGATAGTTGCATAAAACCCACCTATTGAATGTTGAGTCGTTGGCAATGATAATGAATTTGTAGAATTTTGAGACATTATACTAAAATCTTTAACCAAAGGAGTCATATTTTGACCATCGAAATAATAAAAACTATCTTTTTCACATTGCATTTGTACTTCTGAAAGAATAGCTTCATCGATTAACTCCTTTTGTTCGGGATGCAATGCTAAAAATTGGTCTAATGGACTTCCACAACCGTCAACAACCATTACATTACAAGTTGCAAAAGGACTTGTTCCAACAGCACTATAAGCATGAGCTAAATGATGCGAAATAGTAATAATTTTAGGCTCTAATGTGCCAGCAAAAAGTCTTTTCCCTTTAAAAATTTCTCTTTTTGGAATTACAAAATTTTCGCATTGCACCACAAGAACAATATCTTTTAATTGAATTCCTTCTGCATCCAAACAATATTGAATAGCAATAGAATCATTCCCTCCATCATGCTTAATTCGTGTTAATCTTTCTTTCTCAATTGCTACACAAATACATCCATCTTTTAATAAAACCGCTGAACCATTATGAGATAATCCTGTTCCTAGAATATAAATAGGTTTAGTCATCAATGCCTTATTTTTGATAATTTATCGAAAACTACAAAAAATAATTTGATAACTTTGTATAAAATTTTAAACTCAAAATAATCATGCATTTCATCTCTGAAAATTTAGAAAATTATGTTGCCAACCATAGTCAAGAAGAACCTGAATTATTAGCAAAGCTAAACAGAGAAACTTATCAAAAAGTATTACAACCAAGAATGCTTAGTGGTCATTTTCAAGGTAGAGTTTTGAGTATGCTTTCAAAAATAATTCATCCAATGCACATTTTAGAAATTGGCACTTATACAGGATATGCTACTTTATGTTTAGCTGAAGGATTAGACAAAGAAGGAACAATTGACACTATAGATATTAATGAAGAATTGACTGATTTTCAAAAAAAATATTTTGATGCTTCTGTATGGGGAAAACAAATTATTCAACATATAGGTGATGCTATGGATATCATTCCTAATTTAAATAAAAAATTTGATTTGGTTTTCATAGATGCTGATAAAGAGAATTACATCAATTACTTTCATTTGATTGTTCCAATGATGAGTAAAGGAGGAATAATTTTATCGGATAATGTACTATGGAGTGGAAAAGTTATTGAAGAATTAGATCCAAAAGACACTAGTACAAAAGTATTAGTTGAATACAATGAATTATTAAAAAATGACCCTAGAGTAGAAACGGTTTTATTACCTATTCGCGATGGGTTAACAGTTAGCAGAGTAATTTAAAGATATGTAGTTTAAATGTACTTAAAAAAGACTTTTATAATAGAACTTTAAAATATTTTCTAAGCACAAAAGCATATAATTTGTAAAAAACTATTCCAAAACTTACTCCAAAACAATAACCTGTTAAAATATCACCAGGAAAATGCAAACCTAAATATATCCTACTGTAAGCAAAAATCAAAGGAAATAAAAAAACTACAAAAGCAAATTTATAATATTTTCTAAGGACAAGAAAGATAAAAGTCATTGAAGCAGAAGAGTTTGATGCATGACCAGAGAAAAAGCTATAAGTATCACTACATTTTACTAATCTTATAATAGTATTTATTTCCAAATCTTTACATGGTCTTAATCTTTGGAAGTGATTTTTAAAAAGATTAGTTACCTGGTCCGTAAAAGTGATTAAAAGTGCAATAAATAAAAGCGCAATTCCTAAATTTCTCCATCCAATTTTCTTTTGAAGAATAAATAATAAAATTAAAAAATAAGGAATCCAATTAAGCTGTTTCGTTATTAGTAACCAAAAAGGATCAAATTTTTCTGAGCCTAATCCATTAAGAAAAACTAATAGTTCTTTATCTAACGAAATAATGTGCTCTAACATTAAAATTGTCTTTTAATAGGTCCAGATAAATTCTCGATATCTTCTTTAACTTCTTGTATAGGTTTTTTAATATCATCAACAATTTCATTAGACATGTCTTTCAAAGGGTTTATCGAATTAGTTATTCCTTCTTTAGCTTTTTTAATTTCGTCCGAGATGCCTCCAGTTAAAGAATTCATATCTAAACCAGTATCTTTTGCACTACTGTGAATTTCATTTTTAATTTCATTTGTAGCATTTTTTAATTGTGCCATAGTCTTACCAAGAAATTTAGCCATTTGAGGAATCTCTTTGGAACCGAAAAGCATTAAAACTGCTACTAGCACAAATAAAAGTTCTGAAAAACCGATACCAAACATTTGTTTTTTTAATTATTTTAGACAAAGTTACAAAGAAAAAAAGAACCTATACCAAAGTTTTAAATTTTGATATAGGTTTTAACTATTTTTTATTATAAGAACAAAAATTATTTATCTAATTCATCAAACTTTGAAGTAGCTGCTTGCGCTGGCCAAACATTATTTGAAGTATCAATATCTGCTGTTTCTAATTTTGGATCCAATTGTATTTTTACAATTTTTTTATCAGTAGCAAAAACACGTTTAGCAGTATCATTATTTCTTCTCCAGATTTGCACAGGGAATTTATGCATTTCTTTTGTTCCATCTTCAAACTGAAGCTCTACTATAATTGGCATCATTAAACCTCCAGGTTTATTAAATTCTACTTCGTAAAAATATTTAGGATTTGCTAATTTTTGTTTTTCATCTGTACTATAGTTTTTAGAAACATAATCTTCTAAAATTTGAACATCTTTAACTTCAAATGCTTTTTTAGTACTTGGGTTAAATTCTTTATGTTCTTCGTCTACTAAATAGATAAATGGTCCAGAATCACGTAAAAATCTTCCTCTACGTGCTACAAAATCCTTCATTTCTTGAGTTGGCTCTAAAGAAACATAATATTGCTTTACTTCTTTTATTCCTAAATCGACATAGTCCGTTGAATAAAACCATCCTCTCCAAAACCAATCTAAATCTACAGCGGATGCATCTTCCATAGTTCTAAATAAATCTTCTGGTGTAGGGTGTTTAAACATCCATCTTTGTGCATATGTTTTGAAAGCATGGTCAAATAATTCTCTTCCCATGATAGTTTCACGAAGAATATTTAAACCTGTTGCTGGTTTTCCATAAGCATTTGAACCAAACTGAAAAATATTTTCAGAATTAGACATAATTGGAGCAATAAACTTCTGATTTCCTTTCATGTAAGGAACAATTTTTGCAGCTGGGCCTCTATCTGTAGGGAAATTAGGATCAAATTCTAATTCTGTTAAGTACTCTAAAAATGTATTTAAACCTTCATCCATCCAAGTCCATTGTCTTTCATCTGAATTTACAATCATTGGAAAGAAATTATGACCTACTTCGTGAATAATTACACCTAACATTCCATATTTTACTCTATCAGAATATTTACCGTCTTTATCAGGACGACCAAAGTTCCAGCAAATCATAGGGTATTCCATTCCTTGATCTTGAGCAGAAACTGATACTGCTTTTGGATAAGGGTAATCAAATGTATGCTTTGAATATGTCTTTAATGTTTGTGCTACTGCTCTAGTTGAGTATTCACCCCAAAGCGGATTTGCTTCTTTAGGGTAAATAGAAATTGCCATTGGTTTTTTAGTATCCAATTGAACAGACATAGCATCTAACATGAATTTTCTTGAAGTTGAAAAACCAAAATCACGTACATTTTCTGCTTTAAATTTCCAAGTTTTCTTCGCTTCTGAGAAACCTTTCTCTCTTTTTTCGGCTTCTTCTTGTGTTACAATTACAACTGGTTTATCAAAAGTATTTTCAGCTTGTGCCCATCTTTTCATTTGTTCAGATGTAAATACATCTTTTCTATTTGTGTTAACTCCAGTTCCTTCCATAATGTGATCTGCAGGAACAGTAATGTTTACATCATAATTACCAAAAGTCAGTGCAAATTCTCCTCTTCCCCAGAACTGCATGTTTTGCCATCCTTCCACATCACTATAAACAGCCATTCTAGGATAAAACTGTGCAATTACATACAAACGATTGCCATCTTCAAACTCCTCGTAACCTGAACGACCTCCATCAACTTGGTAATTATTAATATTATACCACCATTTTATAGAAAAAGTTATCTTTTGCTTTGATTGTAATGGTTTATCTAAGTTAATACGCATCATCGTTTGATTAATCGTATAACTCATATCTTTTCCTGATTTATCTTTCACATATTCAATATGGAATCCTCCTTGAAAAGGCTCTTCCATAAATTTCTTAGCAAAATTATCCGGAGCTAATGCTGGATCCATTCTTTGGCTTTCTACAAGAGGTGTCTTTGAATCCGCTGCACGAATATTTTGATCTAATTGCACCCAAAGATATTCTAATGGTTCAGGTGCATTATTATAATAAGTAATCGTTTCTGAACCATACAGTTTTTTATTCTTATCATCTAGCTCAAGATTCATTTTATAATCTGCTTGTTGTTGATAATAAGCAGGTCCAGGCGCTCCAGATGCAGTACGAAACATATTTGGAGTAGCCATTAAATCATACATTTGACGAAACTTATTTTCGTTATAATGTCCTGGTTCTTTTTGTTTATCTTCTGTTTTTACACCTTGTGCTGTAGCAAAAAATGAAGCTACAACAACTAAAACCGAAGAAAATAAAATTCTTTTTTTCATGATGGATTTGGTTAATTTAAAATTCTAAAAAAGCAACATTATCTGAACGTGTCAGCAAAAAACTACTCTTTTCGTTATTGATGTTAGTATGTAATAGGTTTTGTTGTTCGTTAAACATTTCCGTTAAAACCGAATTTTCGATTCCGAAAGTAGTAATTTTTTCAGAAAAATTAACTTTTAAGTAACAAATTAACACATCATTATCAATTTCTGTTGCTAAAAATTGTAAATCGTAAGGTTTTTTGTTAATTATAACTCTCATTTTTTCTTTTAAGTAACTTTCAACCAATTTATCAGCATCTTTAATTTCTCTATTAGAAGCCAAATAAATTTTCTTATTATATTTCTTTTCAAGAACCTTATTAAAATCATCAATAAAAATTCTAGAAGTAATTTCAATTCTATTTTTTGCTTTCACATAATCTACTTGCGTAACAGACACATAAAATTTATGGAAATTAAATGACGAAACTAAAACAAACAGAACCAAGATAATGGTTATCTTAATATTATTTTTCATTCAGCAAAGGTATTGATTCTTCTTTATTTTTCATTTTAAATGTTTTGGCTTTTTCAACCAAATACTCAATTAACTGGAGTTCGTTTTCTGGTTTCAAAAACCTTACCAATTCATAACTTGGCATTTCTGAATAAGCAAGAAATGCAGTAATATCTTTATTCTCAATTTTCAATATATCTACAAAAAAGTGATGTGAAAATCGTTCTTTAATATGTTCAGCATAGGATTTTGATTGAATATCACGCAACCTTCTTTCTTCCATCACTTCTCTAGCATTTTTCTTTGAATCACCTTTAATACCAAGCCATTTACCAATTTGCTTCCCTATTAATTTAAAATTAAAACTAGAACCATTTGACGCGAAATGGTCTGTATTAGTAGTGACTTTATTATCAGAAGAAAATCGTTTGTCATCATAGTATTTAACTTCATCTATATTTACTGGTGAGAGTTCATAGGTTTTGATTTTTTTTGTATCTTCTATTAAATTTCCTGTTAATGTAAAAGGTGTAATTACTACTTCATTTAGTTCATTTATATTCACTTTCAATCGTATTTCCAATTCCTTTACAAAAAAATCTTTTTCAGTGAGTGCATATTTTTTAGAAACAAAAGACAATCCTTGAAAATATAAAGTATCAGCAACTCTTGCTTTTATTGAAAATTTTCCATTCGAATCTGAAACAGCTCCAATATTGGTAGAAATATTAAAAATCGTTATATTTTCAACTTCTACTGAATCTGCAATAATTCTACCATTTAAAATTTCTCTTTCAATACCTTGAGAATACAAGAGACGTGTCATCAGAAAAAAAAATAAAATTACTTTACTATTCCTCATTCTCATCCTTATTCTTTTTTACATCCAATTCTTTCAATTTTAAGTATTCATCTGCCAACTCTCCTAAAATAAAAGTAGCCATTGCTTTATTTTCATTTTTCATTTCATTGGTAAATCTTTTATCTTCAACTATATAAAAAAGAAAACCTTCAACATATTCTTCAGGGATTTTCAAAGTATTTGTAATGTATTCTTTTGTAAAAAAATTGGACGTTTTTTCTTGTAACAACTCTTTACGTTCCACTACTAATTCTTTTTTCAACATATTGGTTCTTCCGCTTATAGCGTTAATAAGTCCATCAACACTCATTCCCCCAACAGGAATTAACAAAGGACTGTACCATCTAAAATCACCTGCCGTTACCAACTTTCTTTCTGCTGGTGAATACCTCTTTTGTCCTTTGGGAACGATTCCTAAAGATTCAGCATTAATATTCTTATACTTAGTAAGAGTAATTCCAGTTAACTGATTTTCGAAGACTTCCATAGGTATAAATACCAAATCATTTTCAAAATCTTGTTTTAGAACAACTCTTTGATATCCTTTCAAATGCACTGCACTAAACATCAAAGTATCATTTACACTAGCTCTAATCTTAAAATAACCACCACGTTCTGATAAAACACCGCTATTTTTAGTAATATTTATAATATGAATTTCATCCAAAGAGCTAGACTCAGAGACAATTTTACCATTAAAAATTGAATCCTTTTGAGACCACAACATAAGAGGAAAAAGAATAAGAAAGAATAGTATTTTTTTTATCATAATTACTTCATATAAAAGTATTTTGTAAAATTAACAGAGATTGTTACTAATTAAATACTAATAAGATTATAAACTTTTGTTAATTGAAAATACTAATTTTGAAAAAAAATAAGAAATGAAAAACATAATTATAGCGAGTACTTCAACATTACATAATGGAAGTTATCTTGAATATCTATTACCTCTTTTAGAAAATCATTTTAAAAAAGTTTCTACAATTCTTTTTATTCCTTATGCAAGACCAGGAGGTATTTCACATGATTCTTACACTGATAAAGTTAGACAAGTTTTCTCAACTATTAACAAAAAAACAAAAGGCATTCATGAATTTGACAATCCTACTGAAGCTATTGAAAATGCAGAAGGAATTTTTACAGGAGGAGGAAATACGTTTGTATTAGTCAATGAATTATACAGAAACAATATAATTGACAGTTTGGAAAATGCTGTAAACAAAGGAACACCTTACCTTGGAACTAGTGCAGGAAGTAATATTTGTGGCTTAACAATGAATACAACTAATGATATGCCTATTGTATATCCTCCAAGTTTTAGAACTTTAGGATTTGTTTCCTTTAATATTAATCCACATTATCTTGATCCTGATTTAAATTCTACTCATATGGGAGAAACGAGAGAAACAAGAATTAATGAATTTCATTCTTTCAACCCACAACCTGTACTTGGCTTACGAGAAGGCAGTTGGCTAGAAGTAAAAGGAAACTCCATCAAACTTAAAGGAGATTTAACAGCTCGTTTATTTAGAAAAAATCATTCTCCTGAAGAAATTAATCCAGATACTGAACTGAAAGACTTAAAATAAAAGCAATAAAAAAGCCTCAAATATTTTGAGGCTTTTTTTTAAGAGCGGAAGACGAGGCTCGAACTCGCGACAACCAGCTTGGAAGGCTGGAGCTCTACCAACTGAGCTACTTCCGCAATGAATTTTTTAAACTTTCATTAAAGTTTTTGAGCGGAAGACGAGGCTCGAACTCGCGACAACCAGCTTGGAAGGCTGGAGCTCTACCAACTGAGCTACTTCCGCATTTAATTCAAAAAAAACACTTAATTACAAAGCGTTAGATGAACTACTTTTGTGGGTGCAAATATACTCTAAAAGTTTTTTTAGTTGCAAATTTTTTTGAAAAATTTTTCACTTTATTTCATAAATACTAAACAATAAAAAAAACTCCCCTTATAAGATTCTAGAAATGAATATTTTATAACCCAAAATATTTCTAAATAAAATTCATATAATAATTATTTTAAATCACAATCGACTTAAAGCTACCAAAATTATACTTTTTTTACGCAAAATCACTACAACCAACTTACTTTGGCATGTTTATGGATAATAGATTTATGAGAAACCTTTTATTTGTATGATTTAAAAACATTAAACTAATAGTATTCACAAAGGAAAAGAAATTACTAATTATTATATTCTTGAAAAAATCATTTTTTTTCATTTAAATAGTCAAAAAATGACTACTCATTTTTACAATTATTCTATTTCTACGATTAAATGTCTAAAATTATTGATGAAAGCCATTAAATAGCATTATATTATATATGAAAAAATTAATATATTTAGTTAAATAAAATTTAATTCTAAAAATCACTATTTATAATGAGCAATAGAATGAATAATGTCATTATTTTTGCAGTGTAGAATTCGAAAGACAAAAGACAAACTAGCTATCTCCTTTAGATTTAAATTTTAAAATTATTATGCTTTTTATGATAAAAACAATACATTATATTTTCCTTAGTCTTCTTTTATTAGGTTGTAAAAACAATTCTAATGAAATTGTTGCGGATGATAGCTTGATTAAAGATTCTACTACTCAAGAAGTTGTAAGACCATTACTTCCAGAACATATTGAAACATTAAAAGACAGTATTAAAATTTATTACAGCAAACTAAATAATTATGAAATTTGGTATAGCTTAAAAAATAGAACTGAATTGATTAATGAAATTAAAAATTGCTATAAAGACGGACTTAACCCTAACGACTATAATTTAAAAGCTATTTTAGATCTTGAAGAAAAAAGAAAAAAACTAGACGATGAAGCTATCATTAAATATGACATTTTGTTAACTGAATCTTTTGAAAAACTATCTCTTCACTTATACAGAGGAAAGTTAAATCCTAAAAAATTATATAAAGATTGGGATTTAAACCCTAAACCAATAGCTCTTTCTACTTATTTAGAAAAAGGAATTAAAAACAAAACTATTTCTACAACTTTCGATGAGTTAAAACCTAAACATTATGTTTATACTAAAATAAAAGAAAGTTTAGTTGTAATTGATAAATACCCTGATTATAAATTGGGTAAAATTGACATAAAAAACAAAATTCAATTACATGATACTATTAATGAAATTATAGCAATTAAAAAAACACTAGCCTATTGGAAAGATTATACAAGAAAAGATAGTATAACGACTGCTGTTTATGATACTATTACTTTTATTGCTGTAAAAAAATTCCAATCTAGACATGGATTAAAACCTGATGGAGTTATAGGAAAAGGAACCATTCAAGCCCTTAATTTCACTAAAGAACAAAGAAAACAACAAATAATTGCCAATTTAGAGAGATGGAAATGGTTTCCAGAAGATTTAGGAAAACAATATTTATTAGTTAATTTACCCAACTACAACATTGTATATGTATCCAAAAACGATACTATAGCAGAACACAATATTGTAGTAGGAACACCTAAAAGAAACACTCCAATTCTTATTTCTAAATTATCTAATTTGGTTTTTAATCCTACATGGACTGTTCCTCCTACTATTATTAAGGAAGACCTTACTCCTTCAGCAAAAAAGAATTTGGATTATTTCACAAGAACTAGAATGACCATTTACGATTCGACTGGTACTGTTGTAGCTCCTGAAGAATGGGATTCAGACAATTCTAAATCGTATCGATACGTTCAAGTTTCAGGCTATAATAACTCTCTTGGATTAGTTAAATTTAATTTTCCCAACAGACATTCTGTATATTTGCATGATACTAATCATAGAGATTATTTCTCAAGAGAATACAGAGCTTTAAGTTCTGGCTGCGTAAGAGTAGAAAACCCATTAATACTAGCAGAAAAAATACTTTTTAACCAAGATGAGGGTTGGTCTACTAAAGAAATTGATAGTCTAATAAGCAAAAAAAACATTAAAACTATCCCTGTTAAGAATAATATTAATGTTTATTTATTATATTGGACTAATTGGCTTGACAAAGACGGTTTACAATTTCGAGAAGACATTTATAATCTCGATAAAAATTTATACACCGCTTTAAGAAACTAATTTTGATTTTGTAATATAATTTCGTGAAGGATGATAAATAAACAAACAAGATTTATCTTTTATTAACTCAATCAATTCTTTTGAAAGTTCGTTAGGAACTGCAGGACAACCTAGACTTCTTCCTAAACGACCATTTGACTTAACAAATTCTTCAGAAACATAATCAGCCCCATGAATTACTACAGCACGTTCTCTAGCATTATCATTAATTCCATATTCCAAACCATCTAATCGTAAAGAAAGACCGTGTTTTCCTACATAAGTTTCACCTGTTGTATAAAAACCTAAACTACTTTGATAAGATTCTGATTTGTTTGAAAAATCATTAGCAAATAATTCACCAGAATTTTTCCCATGAGCCACTAAAGAACGAAACACAACTTCTTTAGTATCCATATTTATTACCCACATTCTCTCATCATTAGAAGAAAGACTAAAGTCAACAATTGTTAAATAATCTTTCTCTATTACTCCTTGTTTCTTTAATTCATCATATCCTTCAAATGCTTTTGAAAAACTTTCATAATTAGGCAATGATAATTCATTTGATTCAATTGAACTATAGAAAGTTTTACACTTTGCTTCAAAAGCTACTTTTGCATTTGCAGCTAATAACTTTGGATCCGTATTATTATTTTTAATTTCCTTTACATTACTAATTGAAGTAAAGCTTAAACAAAGAAAACTAAGGGCAAAAAGAGATAATAATTTGTAATTCATTGTCGTTGTAATAGTTATTCATTAGATTTGAGATTCCAAATATATTTAAAAAATTCAACCAAACAAACTTTTTAGTGCTTTTTGTCGAAAAAAAATGCATTTAATCGATTCGGTAGGGAAAAGTTAAAGATTTTATAATTTGTTTCCTTCAAAAATGAATAATCCTAAATTTGTAAAAAAGATTTCATGCATAATAACTTTATTTTCTGTGTTTTATTGCTTTTTTTCTCAAAAATTTTATTTGGACAAGCAACATTACCAATAAAAAACGTTAAAAAAAACATAAAAGCTGAGAAAAAGACTTCTATAATTTCAATTGATGGACAACTTGATGAAGATGATTGGTCAAAAGCTTTACCTGCGAAAAATTTTTTTACATTTTCTCCTGATAATGGAAACCCTGAAACTAAAGAACTCAGAACAGAAGTAAAAATATTATATGACGACGACGCAGTATATATTGGAGCCTTATTATATGATAACGAACCCACCAAAATTTTAAAAGAAATAAAAGAAAGAGACAATTTTGGTACTTCTGATTCTTTTGGTGTTTTTATTAATGGTTACAATGACGGTCAACAAGATTTTCAGTTCTATGTAACTGCTGCAAACGGTCAAGCTGATTGTAATTTTACCTCACAAGATGGAGAAGATTACTCTTGGAATGCTATATGGTCAAGTAAAGCCAAAATTACAGATATTGGATGGGTTGTAGAAATGAAAATACCTTATGCAGCATTACGTTTCCCTAGAAAAGACATACAAACTTGGGGAATTAATTTTTTTAGAGAAATAAGAAGGACAAGGCAAAAATACACATGGTCACCTGTATATAACAACACAGGAGCCTTTTCTCAACAAGCTGGAATTTTAACTGGTATTCAAAATATCAAACCACCTACTCGCTTATTTCTTATACCTTATACTTCTGCTTATATAAATTCTAACAAAGAAGCAACAGAAACCACTCTAAAAGGAGGATTAGATATTAAATACGGAATTAATGATGCTTTTACTTTGGATGCTATTCTAATTCCAGATTTTGGCCAAACCAAATTTGATAATGTAGAATTGAACTTAGGTCCTTTTGAACAACAATTTAATGAAAACAGACCTTTTTTTACTGAGGGCACCGATTTATTTAATAAAGGAAATCTACTATACACTAGAAGAATTGGAGCTAAACCACTGTTTTATCCAGAATTACATGATGACGAAACTATTGAGAAGTATCCAACTACTACAAACCTTCTTAATGCCGTTAAAGTATCTGGACGAAATAATGATGGTCTTGGTATAGGTTTTCTAAATGCTATAACAGAAGAAACTAGTGTAACCATAAAAAATAATTCTGATGGCACTACTCGATCCGAGGTTGCCTCTCCATTAACCAATTATAACGTAACTGTTTTTGATCAGAGATTCAATCAAAACTCTTCTGTAACCTTCATAAATACTAATGTAACTAGAAATGGAGACTTTAGAGATGCCAATGTTACAGGTCTTGTTTTCGACTTAAACACCAAAAAAAACACCTATAATCTATCAGGTAAAGCAAATCTCAGCAATACATTTGACACCAAGAACACTAATGGAATTGAATCATCTCTTTCAATTGGAGAAACCTCAGGTAAATATCGTTATGGTATTGGTGGTGAATATGTATCCAAAGATTTTGACAAAAATGATTTAGGTATTATCTTCCAAAATAATTATTATAGCTATTTCTGCAATGCTAGTTATAGAATCTTGGCTCCTACAAAAAAATTTAATTCCTTTAATATAGGATTATACACCTATATGGAATACAATAACAACACTAATGAAATCCAACAGAACAATTTCAGTCTTGATGTTAACACTACTTCAAAAGGCAATCATTATTTCGGTTTTGGTTATAGAATAAAACCTTTCGAAAGATACGATTATTATGAACCAAGAAAAGATGGTGAATTCTTAATTTTACCAAAACTTCAAAGCTATTGGTTAAGTTTTTCTTCTAACTACAACTATAAATTAGCTTTAGACTTCCAGGTTTCAAATTTGTTTTATGACCAAAAAGACAGATCTGATTTAGATATCACAATAAGTCCAAGATACCGTTTTAATGACAAATTCTCTTTGATTTATTCTATAAATCCATATATTCAAAAAAACAATATTGGTTTTGTCGATTATTTAAGCAATTCAGGAGAGACAATTATAGCACAAAGAGACAGAAACACCATCAACAATTCATTAACTAGTAAATTTTCAATTAATAGTCAAATGAATTTTAATCTTTCCGTAAGGCATTATTGGTCAATTGCAGAAAACAATGCTTTCTTTGCATTACAAGATAATGGAAGGCTTGTTGAAAAATTAGATTATACTGAAAATAAAGATTCAAATTTTAGCACTTGGAACTTAGATTTATCTTATTCTTGGTGGTTTGCACCTGGAAGCCAAGCCACAGTTCTATATAGAAATAATGCGGCAATCTACTCTAATGATATTGACAGAAACTTTAAAAATAACTTTGACACTTTATTTACTGACAATCTAAATCATGCTTTTTCAATAAGTATTCGTTACTTTATTGATTACAATCAAGCTAAAAATTGGGTAAAAAAAGGCTAAAAATTTTCCTAAATCACTAAATCGTTTTCGTAATTTATATCTAAATTCAGGTTTTTTTATACAAAATACTTTTGTCAAATAGTTATATTTGTAGAAACACATCACGATGAATAAGAAAGTAATTTTAATGATATTAGACGGTTGGGGTAAATCTCCTGATCCAAAAGTTTCCGCTATTGATAATGCAAACACTCCTTTTATAGATAGTTTATATACTAAATACCCGAATGCACAACTTCGAACTGATGGTTTAAACGTAGGTTTACCTGAAGGACAAATGGGAAATAGCGAAGTAGGACATATGAATCTTGGAGCTGGTCGAATTGTTTATCAAGATTTAGCAAAGATTAATTTGGCTGTGGCCAATAAAACAATGAATCAGGAAAAACCATTGATGGATGCTTTTAATTATGCAAAAAAGAATAATAAAGCGGTTCATTTTCTTGGCTTAGTTTCTGATGGTGGAGTTCATAGTCACACTTCTCACTTAAGAGGTCTAATCGATGTTGCACAAGAAAATGGTATTCAAAACATGTTTGTTCATGCTTTTACTGATGGAAGAGATGTTGATCCAAAATCTGGAGCAAAATACATTGAAGACTTAGAAGGTTATCTAGCAAACACGAATGCTAAATTAGCATCTATCATAGGTAGATATTATGCAATGGATAGAGACAAGCGCTGGGAACGAGTAAAATTAGCTTATGATTTAGTGGTTAATGGCATTGGAACAAAATCAAAAAAAGGATCACTTAGCGTTTTAGAAAGTTATGCCAATAATGTAACTGATGAATTCATTAAACCCATCATTATAACAGATGAAAATGAAAACCCAATTTCAACTATAAAAAATGATGATGTTGTTATTTTCTTCAATTTCAGAACCGATAGAGGTCGAGAATTAACAGAAGCTTTATCACAAAAAGATTTTCATGAACAAAACATGCATAAATTAAATTTGTATTATGTTACCATGACAAATTATGACGAAACTTATAAAAATGTTCATGTTATTTATGACAAAGATAATATTACAGAAACTTTAGGAGAAGTTTTAGAAAAAGCAGGTAAAAAACAAATTCGTATCGCAGAAACAGAGAAGTATCCTCACGTAACTTTCTTTTTCTCAGGAGGAAGAGAAGAACCTTTTGTAGGTGAAAGTCGAATTTTAAAAAACTCTCCAAAAGTAGCTACATATGATTTACAACCAGAAATGAGTGCATTCGAATTAAAAGATGCTTTAGTACCAGAACTAAAAAAAGGAGACGTAGATTTTGTATGTTTAAATTTTGCTAATGGAGACATGGTAGGACATACAGGAGTTATGGAAGCAGCAATAAAAGCTTGTGAAGCCGTTGATATTTGTGTAAAAGAAGTGGTAGAAACGGCATTGGAAAATGGCTACACTACACTTTTAATTGCTGATCACGGTAACTGCGAAACAATGATAAATCCAGATGGAAGTCCAAATACAGCTCATACTACAAATCCAGTTCCTTTAATTTTAATTGACAAAGAATTAAAAACAATACATGATGGAGTTTTAGGAGACTTAGCTCCTACTATTTTAGAATTAATAGGCATTGAACAACCAAAGGCAATGAGTTGTAAATCTTTGTTATAAATGAGGAAACACTTACTAATAGTTGGGATAACATTTATTTATTTTTCTTGTAAAAAAGAAAACACTGATGCTTTTAAAATTACAAATGAAATACATAAGCATGAAATTTCAACAACCAACAATCTCGATAATGTTAAAACATTTGTCGTTGATGATTTTCCAGTAAGTAAAGAAGTAATAAGAAAAGAACCTACTGTATTAGAAAACAATAATCTAATTGCTTTTGATCAGGTTTGGTTTAAAAGTAAAAACTCAAGTCAAATATTAATTTACAATCTCTACACAGATTTTCATAAGATAAACATACTTCTTTTTGATGTTGGGAATATAAATGATAGTATTTTAAGTTATATTCATTTTAATAGAAAAAATGGTGATTTGGCTCCTTTAGAAGAAAAAAAGAAATTTTTATATAGTTTTATTGAAAAAGCAACAGAACTTGATGTTTCTTTTTTTGAATCCAATAAGAAAGTAAAATTAGGCATCTCTAAAGAATTTGCTCAATCTATTTATAAGGAACCTGATATTCAAGATAAAAAAGATGATTTTGAAATTTTAAAATGGGAATATTATGGTGATGAGTATCTAAAAGAATATACTGAAGAAATCACCTTAAATAATAATAAAATAATAGCTAAAAATAGTTTTGGACATAGAATTGAAATGATTTTTAAAGAAAACAAACTAATAGCTATGAACTTATTTAATGACATCCCGTAAGTTGAAAAAAATATTTTTAATACTAATTGGTTTATTACTACTTTCGAGTAGTTTCATATTGTTTAAAAACTTTAATGAAGACATAAGGTTCATTACTTACATCGTAAATTTAAATGAAAAAAAAGTAAAGTTCTATTGGAAAGATGAAAATAACATTAATTTCAGAAGTATTGAAAATTTAAAAAACTGGCTTAAAAATAATGACTACGAATTAGCATTTGCTACAAATGGTGGCATGTATAAAAAAGACCTTTCTCCTCAAGGCTTATATATTGAAAATTTTGAAATCAAAAATCAATTAGATACAAATAATGGGAAAGGTAATTTTTATCTAAAACCAAATGGGATCTTTTATATTACCAATGAGAATGAAGGAATCATTTGCACAACTGAAAAATTTGCAGTTAATAAAAATATAAAATTTGCTACTCAATCTGGTCCTATGCTTGTTATTGAGAACAAAATTCATCCTGCTTTTAAAGAAGGTTCAAAAAATTTAAATATTAGAAATGGTGTTAGTGTATTAGATAATGGTAATTTAGTATTTGTAATGTCTAAAAAAGAAATTAATTTTTATGATTTTGCTACCTATTTCAAACAATTAGGTTGTAAAAATGCTTTATATTTAGATGGTTATGTATCCCGAACCTATCTTCCTGAAGAAAATTGGATACAAACTGATGGAAATTTTGGAGTACTTATAGGAGTCACAAATAATAAATAAGATTATGAAAAAATTTAGTATTATTGGTATTCTTGCTTTATTAATAAGTTGTTCATCACATACAAAAGGTGAAGATGGAAAGTCAGGAGAACCAGGAAAAGAAGGTGTAAATGGAAAAAATGGTGAAGATGGAAAAGATGGGAACCTTACAATTGGTTTCAACTTTACAAAGAAAAAACAACAGAAAGAAATTACTGATGGCATTCTTGTTGGTTTAACAAAAAAATCTGACTTACAGCAAGATCCTTTTAGAGATTGGTTTGAAAGCGGTTATAACAGTTACCAACCTAACAAAGAAACTATTAATGATATAAAAAAACTACCTTTAGATTATTCTATAACCATTTTCATGGGAACTTGGTGTGAAGACAGTCAAAATCAAATACCTAAATTTTATAAAATTCTTAATGAAATTAATTTTCCTGAAAAGAAGATAAATTTAATAACAATGAAAAGGGACAAAACTACTCCAGAACTATTTGAAAAAGATTTGGATATAACTAATGTTCCAACTTTCATTTTTTACAAAGATGGAAAAGAAATAAATAGAATTGTAGAGTCTCCAATAGGGAATTTAGAACTAGACATGCTTACTATTCTTTCTAAAAAACCTTATAAAAATATTTATGCAGAGTAAATAGCTGTTAAATATAAGTTTCTTAAAGAATAACAGTTCGTTTTTTATACTTTTGTGGCCAAGATTATTATTGCTATGAAATCATTACAATTCACACTGATATTCAGTTTATTATTTAGCTTTTCAATTTTTAGTCAAGGAGGAGCTTCTTCCTGTGCTGAATTGGCAGCAAACCCAGAAGCTTATCAGTCATGTGCTACCAACATTCCTTTTTCTAATTCAGTTGGTCAAAATGGCGAGAACTTTAACACTTCATGTATCGGTGAACCTCTTCATGGACCCACTTGGTTCTTTATTCGAATTCAAAATTCAGGGTCTTTAAACTTACAAATTAGTCAAACTAATCTATCAGGAAATGGTACCGATGTTGATTTTGTACTTTGGGGGCCTTTTAATAACCTGACTAACATTTGCAGTCAATTAAACACTTCAACTGAAGTAGATTGTAGTTGGTCTAGTGCAAGTATTGAAAATATAAATATTCCTAATGGAGTTTCTGGAGAATTATATGTAATGCTAATTGATAATTACTCTAATGTTCCTGGAAACATTACCGTGACTCAACTACCTGGTGGAAGTGGTTCTACTAATTGTGATTTTTTGTCTTTAACAAAAATCACAAATACAGATGGAAGTGACATAACGCAAACCGATTATTGCAAACCAGCTTCAAAAGATTTAACAGCTACCATAGATGTTACTAACTTTAGCGGTTCTGCATCAAATTTAAGATTTAGCTATACATGGTACAAAGACGGTGTGCAAATTGGAACGCCTGTAGTTGATTCAAATTCTTCTACTAACACAATAAACGTAAACGAAACAGGAACTTATCGAGTCGAAACTACTGCTTATGACATTACCAATCCAGGTGTTGTCCAAGACAGTGATATAAGTATTGATTTAAATTTTCATGTCATTCCTGATATTTCCATTCAGAACTCTAATTCAGTTTGTTTAAATACCTCTCCTATTTTAAACACAACAGTTGTAAACACAGCACTCTTAAACCCAATAGTTGATGTTTTAAGTTACCAATGGTATTTAAACACAAATCCAATCTCAGGACAAACAAACTCAAGTTTTACACCTACTCAACCTGGTGATTACCATGTAGTAGTTTCAAATAATTCTTGTAATGATATTCAGTCCAATACTATACGAATTATCGCAAATCCAAATATTACTATTCAAGATAATCAAACTATTTGTGAAGGTGATAGTTACACCATAACTTCTAATAATGCAAATAGTTCAATTAATAGTAATGCGACTTATGAATGGTTTAAAGATGGAAATTCAACTGGGATAACAACTGCAAGCTACACTGTAAACTCATCTAATCAAGCTGTAAATACAACATCAACCTATTACTTAGTTACAACAGAACAAGGAATTTGTATTAATAGATCAAACACAATATCAGTAACATTAAATGCTCTTCCAGTTATAAACACTACTCCTATTCTTTTCGAACAATGTGATTATATTCCCTCCACATTAGATGGAGTAGCTGAAATAAATCTAACTAGCCTGTATGATGTAATTACCAATACTACACCCGGACTAACTTTATATTACTATGAAGACATTGGTTTAACAACTCCTATAAACAATCCAACCAATTATATAAATACTTCTTCTCCTTTTAATCAAAGCATTTATGTAAAAGCAGTTAATGAAAATACAACGCCAAATTGTACGTCGTTAGGAACTTCCATTATTAATTTACAAGTTAACCCAACAAACTTATCCAACTATCCAGATACAACTCCAGTATGTCCAGAAGTTAATGAAACTTATGGTTTTGTTAATTTTGATATGCAACGCATACTTATAAAAAACACCTACTTTCCTTCATCTAATGTTATAATATCATTTCACGATAACACTTCAGACGCTTCTACTGGTTTAAATGGTTTAACCAATACTAGTCAAATCCCTGTTGGCGTGACTACAATTTACGCAAGAATTATATCGGCTACCACCGCAAGTTGTCAAAGTGTAGGTACATTTAATGTAACAGTAAACAATCCACCATTACAAACAGTAATGAATAATGCAAACATATGTCTTCTAGATTCTTTTTTATTAAACACTAAAGATGCAGAAGCCTTAACTGGACAAAATCCTAGTGTAGTTACTTCTTATTTTGAATCTTTTAATAATGCTGTTTCTAATACTAGTCCAATAAATAAAAATACTGTTCTCCCATTAACATTAGGAACAAAAACCTATTACATTAGACTATTTGACACAGTAACACAATGTATTTCTATTATAAATTTTGATTTAAATGTATTTCCAAATCCAACAATAACACAACCTAACCCTATTAAACATTGTGGCGATGGAACTACTGAATTTGATTTAGAAGTAAGGATAAATGATATCACTGATGGAAACACCAATTATCAAGTTAGTTTTTACGAAACACTTACTGATTTAAATAATGGAAATAGTATAGCAAATCCTACAAACTATACAAGCACTACAACTACAATTTATATAAACGTTGTAGATCTATCAAATAATAATTGTAACGCAACAACTACACTTGATTTAGAAGTTTTAACACAACCAGGAGCTTTAAGCAATCCATCTCCTTTAGAAACATGTAATGATTCTGGATTTGAAGTATTTGATATCACTACAAGTGAAACTGAAATGGCAGGAGCAACACCAGTTACAGATATTTCATATAGATATTATATTGATTTAAATGATGCTTTAAATAACAATACTAATTATATTTCTAATCCAACTCAATTTACCAATACAATAGCTTCTTTACAAACCATATATGTCCGATTAAATAGTAAAACAAACAGAGATAGTGAAACTAATATTGCATGCTTTAGAATTTTAGAATTAGATTTATACGTTAGACCATACCCAGAAAATCATTTATCAAATACAGCTTATATTATTTGTGTTGACCAAGAAACAAATACTATTACACCTGTAGAAATAAAAACATTATTAAATACTACAGATTATACTTTTGTTTGGTTCACTGGTTATAATGCCATTGCTGGAAATGAAATTAATGGCCAAAATAGCAATTCATTTATTACTTCAACAGCTGGGGAATATTCAGTTTTTGTTACCAATGTTTCTAATGTAGCAATTTGTTCTAGTGTTTTTAATTTCACAACTGAAAACTCCTTAGTTCCTAATTCAGTTTCAAGTAACCCTTCTGAATTAATTGCTTTCGGTATTGATAATACTATAACAGGAAGCGCATTACCTCTTTCAAACGATTATTTATATAGTATTGATGGTATCTATTGGCAAGAAAGTCCACTTTTTACAAATGTATTACCAGGACAATACATTCTTAACGCAAGAAACAAGTTTGGTTGCGGAGAGGTTAGTACAAGTTTTATCATCGCAGACTTTCCTAGTTTCTTTACACCAAATGGAGACGGATTTAATGACACTTGGAATATTAAAGGAAGTGAAGCCCTAGAAGTGGTTACTATTTACATCTTTGATAGGTACGGGAAATTGTTAAAACAAATTGCTCCTGACAGCATAGGTTGGGATGGTACGTTTAATGGTAAACAGCTTCCTTCTGATGACTACTGGTTTAAACTCATCTATACAAAAGACAATATCACTAAAGAATACAAGAGTCATTTTACTTTAAAAAGATAAAAGTTACATATAAAAAATCCCGGATTCTGATGCATTTGGGATTTTTTTTTAATCAATTCTAAATTAAAAGTTAAACTTTCTGTAATTGATAGTAATACTATTATATTTGTAAGTATAAATTTTAATTATGGATAATTTACTTGCAAATCTAACTATTAGTGTTAATGAAAAATTATATGTAAAAAATCCTGAAACATCCGATTTAGGAAAAAAAATCATAGAAAACAGCATTATTTTAATTCATGAAATTGGTTTTGAAGCTTTTACTTTTAAGAAACTAGGAGAAAGAATCCAATCTAATGAGAGTTCAATTTATAGATATTTTGAAAGCAAACACAAATTGTTACTTTATTTATCATCATGGTATTGGTCTTGGATACAATACAAACTAGTATTTGAGACTAATAACATTTCTAATCCTCTTGAAAAATTATCAAAAGCGATTATAATAGTTACAGAAGAAATTAAAGAAGATGTTTCTATTAGACATATAGACGAATCTATTTTGAACAAAATTATTATTTGCGAGTTTACTAAAACATTTTTAACAAAAGAAGTAGATGAAGAAAACAAGAAAGGTTTCTTTTTAGTTTATAAAAGCATTATAAATAGAATTACTTTGATGATTGAAGATGTTAATCCAAATTATAAGTATGCTAAAACGTTAGCCTCATCAATTGTGGAAGGCTCTCTCCATCAACATTATTTAAAAGAACATTTCAAAACCATTACCAATTTATCTGAATCAAATTCCATTTCTGATTTTTATATCGATTTAATTAAAAAAACATTGTTATGACTCCATTAGAGCGTTTTAAAAATTTAATTCTGATAGATAAAAAAGACATCTATCAAATATTCTTGTATTCTATATTTGGTGGACTAATCAGTTTAACACTGCCATTAGGAATTCAATCCATCGTTAATTTCATTCAAGCAGGAAAAGTATCAACTTCTTGGGGGATTTTAGTAATTGTTGTGGTAATTGGTGTAATTTTAGTTGGTGTCTTCAAAATAATGCAATACCGAATTACGGAGAATTTACAGCAAAAAATATTTGTCCGTTCTTCATTTGATTTTGCTTATCGTTTTCCGAAAATTAAATTTAATCAATTATACAATCAATATCCTCCAGAATTAGCTAATCGCTTTTTTGATACCTTATCTGTACAAAAAGGATTTTCAAAATTATTATTAGATATCTCAACAGCTATTTTACAAATTGTGTTTGGAATGATTCTACTTTCTTTATATCATCCTTTCTTTATACTTTTTGGAATTATTCTTTTAGGGTTATTGTACATTATTTTTAAAGCCAATTTTAAAACTGGGTTGGATACTAGTTTAAAAGAATCAAAATACAAATATAAAGTAGCGCATTGGATCCAAGAAATAGCAAGAAACCATTTGAGTTTTAAAAATCAAAATTTATTTGAATTTTCACTTGAAAAAAACGACAATCTTGTAAGTGATTATTTAAACTATAGAGAAAAACATTTTAAAATATTAAAAAGACAATTTATTCAATTAGTAGGTTTTAAAACCATTATTACAGCTGGACTATTAATAATTGGTGGTATTTTGGTTTTAAGCGAACAAATGAATATTGGTCAATTTGTTGCAGCTGAAATTATTATTTTAACTATAATTACAGCAGTAGAAAAACTATTTAGCGGTTTAGAACTATTCTATGATGTATTAACCTCATTAGAAAAACTAGGAGCTGTAGCTGACTTAGAAGTAGAAAAAGAAGACAAGCTTCAAAATTTTTTAATTGATAATGAAGCCATAACATTAGAGGCAAAAAATATAACCTATAAATATCCAGAAAGTGAAACTCCAATTTTAAATCGAATCAATTTAATAATAAGACCAAAAGAAAGACTTGTAATAAAAGGAGAAAATGGTTCTGGAAAAAGCACTTTAATTCGATTATTAGCAAAAATTGTGGAACCTAGCTCTGGTATTTTATTTATAAACAATATTAATATCAATAAAATAAACATTAGCAACTATAGGTCAAAAATAGGCTTAATTACGAGAGACGACTCTACATTTGAAGGCTCTATATTAGACAACATTACATGCCAAAATAAAAATATTACAATGAATGAAATTAATCATGCTTTAGAAAAAATGCAATTAATAGATTTCATAAAAACATTACCTTTAGGTTTAGATACACCTTTATTTCCAGGTGGAAAACAAATTAACGCCTCTGTTGTTCAAAAAATAATTCTTACTAGATGCATCTTATCAAAACCGGAAATTATATTATTAGAAGATCCAATAAATAAAATTGATGCAAAACAGTCTGTAAAAATAATTGAGTTTTTAATGGATAAAAACAACCCTTGGACACTAGTAGTTTCAGCTGGAAATGATAATTGGGAAAAACATGCTTCATCCACAATTACTTTAAAAAATGGTCAAATTGTTTAACTCTTAATTTCATACAATGCTAAACATAACAAAAAACAGAGTTGATGATTCAATAGATTTATCAAAATACAAATCAAATATAGTTTTTGCAGAAAACAAAGGATATCTTTTTATAAAAAGACTAATTGGAGCTATGGCTATTTTAGTGCTTATTTTTCTTTTTCTACCATGGACACAAAACATTTCTGGCTCTGGCTTTGTAACCACATTAAAACCAAACCAAAGGCCTCAAAAAATTCAATCTGCCATTGCAGGACGAATAGAAAAATGGTTTGTAAATGAAGGTGATTTCGTAAAAAAAGGTGATACTATTTTATTCATATCTGAAATCAAAGAAAATTATTTAGATCCTAATTTAGTTGAAAACACTGGAAATCAAGTAAAAGCCAAAGAGAATGCAGTTACTTCGTATGCCTCAAAAGTTAGAGCCTTAGAGTCTCAAATGGGTGCTATTGAAAACGAAAAAAACTTAAAGTACAAGCAAGCACAAAATAAACTAAAACAAGCCTACTTAAAAGTAAAAAGTGACAGTATTGATTTACAGGCTATAAAAACACAATTAAAAATTGCAGAAACACAATTCAATCGTGCTGTTAATTTAAATAACGAAGGTCTGAAACCTTTAACGGACGTAGAAGAGAAAAAAGTAAAATTACAAGAAATGCAAGCCAAAATAATTACACAAGAAAATAAATATTTAGCAAGCCAAAATGAAATCCTGAATGCTACAATGGAGTTAAATCGTATCTCAGCAGAATATGCCGAAAAAAGTGCCAAAGCAAGTAGCGACAAACAAACCGCTTTGAGCACGCAATATAATACTGAAGCTCAGGTAAATAAATTAAAAAACCAATATGCTAATTATCAAATAAGGAATGGATTATATTATATAACAGCTCCACAAGATGGGTACATCAATAGAGCCATTCAATCTGGAATTGGAGAAACGATAAAAGAAGGCACATCAATCGTTAGCATTATGCCTTCCAATTTTGAAATAGCTGTAGAAACCTATATTGACCCTGTTGATTTTCCTTTAATTAACAAAGGTGCCAAAATAAGAGTATGGTTTGACGGTTGGCCTACAATAGTTTTTAGCGGTTGGCCAGGTGCTTCTTATGGGACTTTTGGAGGTATTGTTATGGCTAAAGAAAATTTCATTAGTGAAAACGGAAAATATCGTGTGTTAATTGCTCCAGATCCTAAAGATAAAAAATGGCCAGAACAATTAAGTATTGGAGCAGGAACACAATCTGTAGCATTATTAGAAGATGTACCTATTTGGTTTGAAATATGGCGAACTTTAAACGGATTTCCACCTAATTTCTACCAACCTGAAGGATCTAAATCTAAATCTGAGAAAAAATAAAACAGCATGAAGAATCAAATTATTTTTTTCTTATTGTTTTTTGGAAGTACCATTTACTCACAAAATTCTTCAAAAGAATTTACTTTCGAAGAGTATTTAGGATACGTAAAAAAATACCATCCTTTAGTAAAACAAGCTGATTTAAAAATTTCTGAAGCACAAGCTAAACTAATGAAAGCGAGAGGTGCTTTCGATCCTAAAATTGAAGCTGATTTTTCTAAGAAAGAATATACAGATAAAAATTATTATTCACTTTTTAATGGAAGCTTTAAAATTCCTACATGGTATGGTATTGAAATAAAAGCCGCTTTTGATAATAATGAAGGTATTTATGTAAATCCTGAAAACACAGTTCCAAATGGAGGTTTAACTTCATTAGGAATTAGTGTTCCAATAGGACAAGGTCTTTGGATAAATGAAAGAATGTCTGATTTAAGAAAAGCAAAATTCTATCAAAAATTAAATAAAGCTGAAAGAGATTTAGCGGCAACAACTATAATTTATGAAGCTGCTTTGAGTTATATCAACTGGAAAAGAAGTTATGATGAAGTTCAATTATATAACAATTATTTAAAAAATGCCACTATTAGATACGGTGGCGTTATAAAATTAATAGAACAAGGTGACAAAGCTGGAATAGACAGTATTGAAGCTGGAATTACCGTAAAAACAAGAAAACTTAATTTAGAAAATGCACAATTAAAATTAACTAAAAGCAAACTAGAATTATCTAATTTCATTTGGACTGAAAGCAATGTTCCTTTAGAGCTTGATGACTCTTTATTTCCTGATAAAAACATTGAAAAAACAATTTTAACGAGTTTAAATATTGATGACTTCTCTTTAGTAAACATAGAAAATCATCCTAAACTAAATGCTTTACAATCAAAAATTGACATTTTAAATATAGAAAGACAATTAAATGCCAATAGTCTTTTACCTAAATTAAATGTCAATTATAATTATCTTTCTGAGCCAAGTGCATTTGACAATTATAGATTTGAAGATTATAAAATAGGTGTCAATTTTTCGTTTCCAATTTTTTTAAGAAAAGAAAGAGCCAATTTAAAATTAGCGAAACTAAAAGTACAAGATACTGAATTGAGTTTAAACTTTGAGAGAAAGAACATCAGTAATAAAATAGAAGCTCAAAAACAAGAAATTGAATCTTATAAAAAACAAAGAGTTATCAATAACGAATTAGTCAATGATTATAATTTAATGCTAGCTGCCGAGGAGCGTTTATTTCAAATGGGTGAAAGTTCCCTATTTTTAATAAATTCAAGAGAAAATAAATTAGTAAGCACTCAATTAACAAATATTGCTCTTGAAAATTCGTTTTTAAATGCCACTTTAGGACTATTCAAAACTGTTGCTAATCCAGAGTAGAAAAGTACAAACATAAAAAAATCCCGATAAAAATCGGGATTCTGTTTTTATAACACTACAGATAATTAGTAACGACCACCTCTATTGTTATCTCTGTTGTTAGAAAAGTTTCCTCTTCCTCCTCCACCATTACCATTACGGTTGAAAGATCTTCTTTCACCTTCTGGTTTTGGTTCAGATTTGTTTACAACGATAGTTCTACCTTCAACAGTACCACCGTTTAACTCGTCGATAGCTTTTTGAGCTTCTTCGTCATTTGGCATCTCAACGAATCCAAATCCTTTACTTCTTCCAGTAAATTTGTCAGAGATAATTTTAACTGAATCAACAGCTCCATACTCTTCAAAAAAACCTCTTAAATCTGCTTCCTCAATACTGAATGGAAGACTTCCTACAAAAATGTTCATAAATATATATTATAATTACAACAAAGGTAATCTTTTAATGAATACAAATTTATTTTATTTTATTTATTTTCAAATGTTTACACAAAAATAACGTATAAAATGGCAAAATACTGGTTTACAAACTATTTGCTAAATCAAAATAGGCTTTATCAATCCATTCTTGATGCATAGGATGTGCAATTTTAACTAACTCATTTACGCGTTGTTTTAATGATTTTCCATACAAATCTGCAATTCCATTTTCTGTAATTATATAATGTATATGAGAACGAGTAGTAACAACTCCTGCTCCTTGTTTTAAATAAGGTACAATTCTACTTTCTCCTTTTTTGGTGATTGACGGCAAAGCAATAATAGCTTTTCCTCCATCACTTAATGATGCTCCACGTATAAAATCCATTTGACCACCAACACCTGAATACATTTTAGCCCCAATAGAATCTGCACAAACTTGTCCTGTAACATCAACTTCAATTGCGGAATTAATAGCTACCATCTTGGGATTTTTCCGAATACGAGCTGTGTCATTTACAATTGAAGATTCTTTCATTTCTATAAATGGATTGTCATCAATAAAATCATATAACTTTTTTGACCCTATTAAAAAAGTAGCCAATGCTCTTCCTGTAAAAGTTCCTTTATAATTACAATTTATAACCTCTTTTTCAATTAAATCAATAACACCATCTGAGAACATTTCAGTATGCAATCCTAAATCTTTATGATTCGTTAATTTAGATAAGGCTGCATTTGGTATTGAACCTATTCCCATTTGTAAGGTACTCTTATCTTCTATTAAAGAAGCAATATAAGCACCTATTTTCTCCTCAGCTTCTGTAAACGGAACAACTTCATGTCCATAAATAGGCAAATTAACATCTACAAGATAATCTATTTCGGAAAGATGAAGAACACCATCACCAAAGGTTCTTGGCATTTGTGGATTTACTTGTGCAATCACCGTTTTTGCATTTTCAATAGCTGCAATAGAAGCTTCAACTGAAACTCCTAATGAACAATACCCATGTTTATCTGGTGGTGAAACATGGATAAAAACCACATCTAATTTTAGTACTTTCTTCTTAAAAAGAAAAGGAAGCTCACTCAAAAAAACAGGTGTATATGAACCATTTCCTGCTTTTAATGTATGTCTAACATTCTTACCAATAAAAAAAGAATTTACATGAAAACTTTTTGCTAACTCTGGATTTGCATAAGGAGCATCTCCTTCTGTATGCAAATGACAAATTTCTACATTCTTTAATTCAGAAGCTCTTTCTGCCAAGGCTTTTGTTAACAATGTTGGTGTAGCCGCTGCAGCTTGAACATATATTCTATCTCCTGATTTTACTACTTTAACAGCTTCCGTAGCTGAAACATATTTACTCATACCATGATTTTTGTACAAATTTACAGTGTCTCAAAGAACTAAAATATGATAAATCTCATTCGGCTAAATAATTTTAAAAAAACTTATAATCATAACAGCTTTATCTTTAAAAGTAGCTTTCTAGTACTCCTTTTATTCCGTTTAAAATTGTATTTTTGTTTTTTTGAATTCAATTATTATTATGATTATTATAAAAACAAGAGAAGAAATTGAATTAATGCGTGAAAGTGCGCTAATCGTTTCAAAAACATTAGGAATTATTGCAAAAGAGATAAAACCTGGTGTAACTACCTTACATTTAGATAAAATTGCAGAAGAATATATTCGTGATCATGATGCAGAACCTGGTTTCTTAGGCATGTATGGTTTCCCCAATTCACTTTGCATGAGTCCAAATACTCAAGTAGTTCATGGTATTCCAAATGAAACTCCTTTAAAAGAAGGTGATATCATTTCTGTCGATTGTGGTGCCTATAAAAATGGTTTTTATGGAGATCATGCTTATACTTTTCAAGTAGGTGAAGTAGATGCTGCTACAAAAAAATTATTACAAATCACAAAAGAATCCTTATATGAAGGAATTCGTGCTACTAAAGTTGGAAACCGTGTAGAAGATATTGGATTTGCTATTCAACAGTATTGTGAAAAACAAGGTTATGGAGTAGTACGTGAACTATGTGGTCATGGTTTAGGAAGAAAAATGCATGAAGACCCTGAAGTTCCTAATTATGGAAAAAGAGGTCGTGGAAAAAAATTAGCTAATGGAATGGTTTTAGCCATTGAACCAATGATTAATATGGGTACTAAAAATATAGTTCAACATAAAGATGGCTGGACCATAACAACTGCTGACGGCAAACCAAGTGCTCATTTTGAACACGATGTAGCTATTGTAGATGGCAAACCTGAACTACTTTCTACTTTTGCTTATATTTATGACGCTTTAGGAATTGTGAGTAATGAAGAAGATGGACTAAGACAGAATGCTTTAGTTTTATAATTTCACACAGATTTTACTAATTAGCACAGATTAATTATGGATGGTTTTTATTTAAAAGATGAAACCTATAAAATTATAAGGATTTGTATGGAAGTTCCTAAAATATTAGGCAAAGGTCATAGTGGAGTAGTTTATAAAGATGCATTAGAATATGAATTTAAAATAAACAATATCCATTTTGAAAGAGAACAGATTTATAAAATTGAATATAAAGATTTTTTTAACCAAGAAAATATTCTGCTGATTTTGGAGAAGACAAATCTAAAAAACAAATGTATTATTCTATAAATATAATCTGTGCTAATTAGTAAAATCTGTGTAAAATCAATTTAATGAAATCCATATTCAAATTCATCCTAAATACCATACCAAGACCAATTCTTATCCGTTTAAGTATTGTAGTTCGTCCTGTACTAGCTTTTTTTTTAAAAGGCAATAAATTTACCGATCCTATTGATGGGAAAAGTTTTAGTATGTTCCTACCTTATGGTTATGGTAACCAAAGAAACAATGTACTTTCTCCTAGTACTCTGTCATTAGAAAGACATCGTTTATTATGGCTTTACTTACAAAATGAGACTGATTTTTTTACTTCTGAAACCCAATTAGATGTATTACACTTTGCTCCCGAGCAAGAATTTTACAAAAGGTTTAAGAAACAAAAAAACATCAATTATACAACAACTGATTTACTTTCTCCGTTAGCAGATGTGAAAGCTGATATTTGCAACCTTCCTTTTAAGGATAATACATATGATATTGTTTTTTGCAATCATGTTTTGGAGCACATTCCTGATGATACTAAAGCTATGCAAGAATTATATCGTATTTTAAAGCTTGGTGGAATGGGAATTTTTCAAATTCCGCAAGATTTATCAAGAGCGACTACTTTTTCAGATAACACTATAACAGATGCTAAAGAACGTGCTAAAATATTTGGCCAATATGATCATGTAAGAGTTTATGGGCGTGATTATTTTGATAAATTGAGAAGTATCGGTTTCAAAGTTGAAGAGGTAGATTATACTAATACAATTTCTAATGATTTAGTGGAAAAATACTGTTTAGCCAAAGATGAAATCATTCCTGTTTGCTATAAATAATTTTAATTATGCCTGTTTCAAAAGATGCTAACCAAGCATTAGTTTTTGATTTATCTTATGACAACATCTTAGATACTTACTTGCCTAATGCTTTCATTGTAGAGCAAAGTGATAGCACGTTATACTATATAACAAAAATAGCTAATTCAAAAACTATTGAAGAGTTTCAAATTGAACTCGATTCAAATGAACAACAACTGCTTACCATTTGTGAAAAGCTAAATACAAAAAGTATACTTACAAAGTATAAAATAAAAAATAAAGTAGCTAAAAGCTTAGAGTTACTTTTAAGCGATAGCAAAATAAAAAAAGTAGTCACCCATTTTATCGATTTTTCTCTAGAATCCTTTTTTAAAATAATTTCAAAAACAAGTATTCCACTTTCAGTTGATCTAAATAAAAAAGATGTTTTTCACAAACAGCAAGTTTCTTTTTCCAATATAGAATTAGAACCGAGGCTACATTTTTCAAAAACAGCTGAAAACATAATTTACCGATTAAGTCTTTTCAATGAAGAAAAGGAATTATTCCCTTTTGAACATAATTTTAAAATCTTACTAGATAAGCCTTCTTGGATTTATTTCGATGCTACTATATATTCTATTAATCATATAAATGCAAACAAAACAAAGCCTTTTCTTAGTAAAAAAGAAGTTATAATACCTAATAAAAATAGCATTGAATATTTTAATAAGTTCATTAAAAATGTTGTTAGAAAAGTTCCTATAGAAGCGGAAGGGTTTAGTGTTGTTACAGACAGCAATTGCAAAGGTTGCCTAATTAAACCTACATTATCTATTTTAAAAGAAGTGTACCTTTTAGAAGTTCATTTTATTTATGAAGCATATACTTTTTCTATTACTGATATAAAAACAAAACACATTAGCCTTAATCATAATGATTTAGATGAATTTACCGTTCTTCAAACCATAAGAGATTCAAAAGTAGAAAAAAACATTATCAAAACACTTGAAAGTATCGGTTTTGAATTTTTGAATAATAAATTAGCTACATTTAACAGTAACTTATCTGAAATCGATGAGTATTTCAACATAACTGAACTTATTAATCTTCAAGAAAAGATCAAAGAACTTTCTATAACTATTGATTTACAGTTAAATGACAAAACAATCAATACGCTTAACTCGACTATTTCATCCAACTTTATTGAGAAAAAAGATTGGTTTGACGTTGAAATGATTATTGAAATTGGCACTTTTAAATTTCCTTTTTCAACTATTATTCCTCATTTAAAATCAGGAAATAGGGTTTATGAATTACCAGATGGAAGTCTTTTTCTAATTCCAATAGAATGGTTCAGTCGTTATAAGTCATTGGCTGCTTTTGGGAAAACCCAAAATAACACCATTCAAATTCAAAAAAATCAGTTTACACTTTTAGAGGAAACTGGTATTGCAACTGAAAATAGTTCTTTCAATAAAGAAATTATTCCATACAAAACTACAGGAAATATAAAAGCGACATTAAGAAATTATCAAGAAGAAGGAGTTAATTGGTTGGTTAAAAATTACCAATTAGGATTAGGATCATGTTTGGCAGATGATATGGGCTTAGGTAAAACCATTCAGTCTTTAGCTTACTTAGATTTTGTATATACACATTTTGAAAATAATTTTATAATAACAGAAGAATCAACTGATTCATTAGATTTATTTAGTAGCAATCAACCTACAACGACAAAGAGACTTAAAGCTTTAGTTGTTGCTCCTAGTTCGTTAACCTATAATTGGTTTAATGAAACAAAAAGATTTGCTCCTCATTTTACTCGTTTAAATTATACAGGTATTGATCGAAAAATAAAACGTAAGAAATTAGAGAAAGTGGATTTGGTATTCACATCTTATAGTTCTCTTTTAAAGGATATTAATCTATTAAAAATATTGCATTTCAATTTTTTAATTATAGATGAAAGTCAGCAAATTAAAAATCGGAATTCTAAGATTTACAAAGCTATAAATACTATTAATGCTGAGCATAAAGTATCTTTGAGTGGAACACCTATTGAAAACTCATTAAGTGATCTATGGAGCCAAATGCAATTCATAAACCCGAATTTACTGAGTACATATTCTTTTTTTGAATCCCATTTTAAAAAACCTATTGAAAAACTATTTGATACCCAGAAGGTAAAAGAGTTAAAATCATTGATTAATCCTTATTTGCTAAGAAGAACAAAAAGTGAAGTTGCAAAAGATTTACCCGAAATTTCAGAACAAATATTTTATTCAGAAATGGCTGAAGAACAAGCTAAACTTTATGAAAATGAAAAATCTATAATTAGAAATTATTTAATAGACAAACAGATTAATAGGATAGAGCAAAATTCAAAAATATCCATTTTAAATGCTCTTTCAAAACTGAGACAATTAGCCAATCATCCAGTAATGATAGGAGAAGAAATTCCTTCAGGGAAATTCACGGACGTTTCGGCTTATGTGGAAACCTTATTACAAGCAAAACAAAAAATATTAGTGTTTAGCTCCTACACATCACATTTAAAAATTTACACAGATTGGTGTGATGCCAATAATACTCCTTATAGTTTACTAACAGGAAATACTAATGTAAAAGATAGAGAAAGCCAAGTCAATAATTTTCAGAAAGACGATTCCAAGTTATTATTTTTTATTTCATTGAAAGCTGGTGGAGTTGGTCTTAACTTAACAAAAGCTTCTTATGTGATATTATTAGATCCTTGGTGGAATCCTTTTGCAGAATTACAAGCGATAGGAAGAGCACATCGCATTGGGCAAGAAAACCAGGTCAATGTAATTCGTTTCATTGCTAAAGATACTATTGAAGAAAAAATCAATCAATTACAACAAACTAAAAAAGACATTTCAGATAGTATTATAGAAAACTCAATACCAGAAGAAGTTTTAAATCGTATTGATTATATTTTAGAATAAAAAAATCCCGCAAAAGCGAGATTTTTTTTAATAAGAATTACATTTTTCATTTTATTCTTCTGGCATTAACATACCAATTACTTTATCTTTAGAAAGGTATTTCTTAGCCACTGCTTGAATTTCTTTTGGAGTAATTTGTTTTACTTTCTCTACATAGTTCAACATTTCTTCAGGATTTGAGTCATTCATGTAAGCACGAGTTAAATTAGTCATCCAATAACGGTTTTCTTTCATTTTTTCTTTGTAATCTAACTTCTCAGCTTCCATGAATTTATCTACATCTTTTTGCTCTGGACCTTTTTCTATAATTTTATTTAACTCTCTTAAAGCCGAAGCAGTTAAAGTTTCCGCATTTTCTGGTCCACAAGGAAAACTAATAGAAAAAGAATAACTTCCGTAAGGTACTTTATTCATACTACCTCTAGCGCCTACTCCATAAACACCGCTTTCATTTTCTCTTAATTCTTCAACCAATTTAATTGTTAGTACATCTCCCAAAGCTTTTAAAGCAAAAGCCTCATCACTATCATATTTACAATCTCCATAAAACATAATATTTACAGTACTTTTAGGATCTTTCCCTTTATTAACTACTTTTTTATGTCCTCCTTTTATCATTCGATATCCTAAATCAACCATTTTCTCTTTTTCTTTAGTAGAAGGCAAAGAAGCTAAATATAATTCTGAATATTCTATCAGTTTGGCATCATCTACATTTCCAATAAAGTAAAAATTAAAATCAGCTGCATTAGCAAAACGTTCTTTAAAAATTTTATAAGCCAATTCATAATCCGCATTATCATAATCCTCAGGTTTAGGAAAGCCTCTGTATCTTGGATTTTCTTTATTTAAAAAAGTATAAAACTCATTAGAGAAATAAGTTGCAGGTTGCGATAATAAATTAGTCATAAAACCTTTTTGCTTAGTTACAAAACCAGTAAAGGCTTCTTTATCCATATTCAAATCTGTGAAATAGGCATGAATCATTTGCATCAAATATTCAAAATCTTTTGGTGTAGAAGAACCTTGCATTCCCTCAGATGTTGAACTTACATAAGGATATACTCTAACAATTTTCCCTGTCATGAATTTATTAATATCGTTTTTGTTCATTCCAGAAAAACCAGCTTCTGTTAAACCGCTCATGGCTAGAGATGCTTTTAAATACTCTTCGTTAGAAACTAAATTGGTTCCACCAAAACTCATCGCTTGAAACTGAATCTCATCATTTTTGAAATCTGTTTTCTTATAAATTACCTTTGCGCCATTTGAAAGTGTTAAAGTAGTGACATCTAATTTTTCATTTTTTTCTGTTTTGACTACTTTTCCTTTTTTAGGTGTATTTCTCAATAAACTAGTTGCCATTTCAGTATCTTCATAAGGCTTTAAAGTACTCTCATCAACTTCAATAGCAGCAAGAACTTCTTTTTCTGTTGGCAATACCAAACCTTCTTTTTCAGGGCCTGTTAAAATAACCACTCTATTTTCTTCCTTAATATACTTTGAAATCAATTCATTTGTTTCTTTTAAAGAAATATTAGGAAGAAGTGCTTTCATTGTTTTAAATTCCCATTCAATACTTGGAGCAGGCTCTTGTTCCAAGAAATTACTTTGCAAAGCCCCTACAAATCGATCCGATTCTGTCTTATCTCTTTCATTATATTGTCTTTCGATTTGGTTTAAAAATTCTGATTTTGCTCTTTCTAACTCACCTTCAGTAAAACCAAATTTCTTTACTCTCTCATTTTCCTCTACTAATACTTTTAAAGCATCTAATTGTTTGTCTTGAGCAACCATAGCAAAAGATTGAAAGGCTTCTTTAGTTCTTGCAAATGTTCCTCCGTGATACGTATAACCAAAAGTAAATGGTGGTGTAGATGAATTTTGTTTTTCTTCTAATCTATTGTTTAACATCGTAGTAAACAAACCTTCAACAATTTCATCTCTATAGTCTCCTATTGTTATCACTTTTTTAGGTGATACATCATCTTTATATAGTAATTGAACTTGTGTAAAAGCAGCTTCCTTATCACTTTCAATTGCTACAAAAGTTTCTTTATGATTCGGTACATCAAAAACTTTTCTAGGTTTTTCATTTTTTGGATTTTTATAACTTGAGAAATGTTCTTTAATTTTTTTCTCCATTTCAGCTACATCAATATCACCTACAACAACAACACTCATTAAATTTGGACGATACCAGTCTTTGTAAAAACTAGTTAATTTATCGTAAGTAAAATTTTCCAGAATTTCTTTTTGACCTATTGGCAAACGTTTAGCATAATGCGAATTATACATCATTTTTGGCATATAACGCCCCATCATTCTTTTATCAGCACCTAATCCTAGACGATATTCTTCTAAAACAACTCCTCTTTCTTTATCAATTTCTTCTGAAGTAAGTGTCGTATTGAAAGCCCAATCTTCTATGATTTGAAAACCTTTTTCTACTTTTTCTTTATCATCAGATGGAATTGGCAAAAAATAAACGGTTTCGTCAAAACTAGTATAAGCATTTAAATGTTGCCCAAATTTCACACCAATACTTTGAAGGTAGTCCACTAATTTATTCTTTGGAAATCGTTTTGTACCATTAAAACACATGTGTTCCATAAAATGAGCTAACCCTTGTTGCTCATCTGTTTCTAGAATTGAACCTGCATTTACCATTAATCTTAGAACAACCTTGTTTTCAGGTTTTCCATTTTTCTTAATGTAATATGTTAATCCATTTTTTAATGTTCCTGTTTTAACAGAAGGATCCATTGGAATAGGATTGTCCATTTTTAGCTCTTGAGCAACTAAAAAAGCAGGTGTTGCAATCAAGAAACAAAGTAATTGTTTAATTTTTCTCATGAAGTTATATTTTTTTCAAATCTAAAATATAACAACGAAAAAGAATAATTATTATAAATTAATTAACTTTTTCACAAAATTAATGCTTTAAAATTACCCGAAGTAAAGCGTTGCATTTCATTTTTTCCATCCATATACAACAACATTACTTTTAACTCTTTATGAACTTCTAGAAATTGCTTTACCTCCTCCAAAGGCATTAACATAAAAGCCGTTGCATATCCATCAGCCAAAACACAAGTTGGAGCTAAAACCGTAACACTAAGTATTGTATTTTTCTCTCTCTTTCCAGTTTTAGGATTAATAATATGAACAAACTTCTCTCCTGTTAGAGAGTCAATTATCACTTTCCTATAATTACCCGATGTAGCCATTCCTAAATTTTCAAGTTCAATTGTAGCTATTAACTTTCTCTCATCTGGTTTCTGTAAAGGATCATCAATTCCTACTACCCAACTTTTATCATCTATACTATTTTTTCCAAAGCCAACTAATTCTCCTCCAATTTCAACGATACCATTTTCAATTCCTTTACTCTTTAAATAATCAACCACAACATCGACAGAATACCCTTGTGCAATGGCATTAAAATCAAAAAAAGTTTCTGGATACTCTTTTGAAATTGTCAAGTTGGAGTTTAATTTCACTTTATTAAAACCCACAAACTGCAAGAGACTATCAATTTCAACTTGAGAAAGCTTATTGTGTTTCTTTGAAGGACCAAACCCGTAAGCATTTATTAAAACACCAATAGTTGGGTCAAAAAGGCCATTGGTTTCTTTATAAATTTTATTTGAAACTTCATATGTCTTTATAAAAAAATCGTCAACTGTGATAGTTGAATCACCTGCATTAATTTTCGATATTTTGGAATCAGTTCTGTAAGTTGATAGCGATAAATCAAAACTAGTCAACAACGAATCTATTTGATTTTTGGCAACCAGTTCTTGACTGCTAATATATTTTATGCTATAAGTACTTCCTTGAGCTTCTCCTTGTATTGTGTAAAATTGGCTCTCCTTTTTTTGACACGAGATAGTAAGTACAAAAAAAAAGAGAAGGCTATAAAAGTGTTTTGTATCCATTGTAATTAATTATATAATCTGATGATTTATTAACAGGTTTTTCAAAATCATCTGCATTAGCAATACCAACACCAGCAAAAAGTACTTTTGCTTTTTTAGATTTTGCGTGATTGATGAAAGTTTCTACAAATAAAATATTGGGCTCGTCAGGATTTATTGGATATGGAACAGCTTGAACCATTACAAAATGTAAAGTATTTGTTTTTTTATCAACACAAACAAATTGAGGATGTTTTCGTAGTTGACTATTAATAGCTATGAATTCAAATCCTTTATTTTCTAAATCTTTTCCCACATGATTCATAGCAATTTGATGCAATTCTTGCTCCGTTAGTTCTTCCATAATACAAAAGTACGAATTGATTTAATAGAAATAAAAAAACCGATTCATTTCTGAATCGGTTTTTACTTATTTTTATAAACTATAGATTATCCTCCAAAGTCATCAAATCTTATGTTTTCAGGATCTAAACCAAAGTCTTCTCCCATTTTTTGTACTGCTTTATTCATCATTGGTGGGCCACAGAAATACAATTCAATATCTTCTGGATTTTCATGTTTAGATAAATAATTATCAATTACAACATTATGAATAAATCCAACGAATCCATCACCTTCACCTTCAATTCCCTCTTTTATTTTCCAATTATCTTCAGGTTGTGGTTCAGATAATGCTAAATAAAATTTAAAGTTAGGAAAATCTTTCTCTAATGCTCTAAAGTGCTCCGTATAAAACAATTCTCTTTTAGAACGACCACCATACCAATAAGTCACTTTTCTTCCAGTTTTTACGGTACGGAATAAATGATATAAATGAGATCGCATTGGTGCCATACCAGCTCCTCCACCTACATACAACATTTCCGCTTCAGATTCATTAATAAAAAACTCACCATAAGGTCCAGAAACCACAACTGGATCTCCAGTTTTTCTTGAAAATATATAGGAAGATGCAATACCTGGATTTACTTTTGCCCAACCATTAATATTTCTATCCCATGGTGGAGTAGCAACACGCACATTCAACATTATTTTTCTACCTTCAGCTGGATAAGAGGCCATAGAATAAGCTCTTTCAACCAATTCACTATTCTTCATTACTAATGGCCATAAATTAAATTTATCCCATTCTGCTTTGAACTTTTCTGGTTCACCTGGATGTTCTTCAGGATGAGCAGTAATATCAATGTCCGAATATTTGATTTCACATTTAGGAATTTCAATTTGAATATACCCACCTGCTTCATAATGCATATCATCTGGTAATTCAACAATAAACTCCTTTATAAAAGAAGCCACATTATAATTAGAATATACTTTTGCTTCAAATTTCTTGATTCCAAATACTTCTTCTGGAACTTCGATAACCATATTGTTTTTTACTTTCACTTGGCATCCCAGTCTCCAACCTTCAGCAAGTTCTTTTCTACTAAAATGAGGAACTTCAGTTGGTAAAGCTTCACCTCCACCTTCTGTTACAATACATTTACATTGGATACATGTTCCACCTCCACCACATGCAGAAGGCAAAAATATTTTGCTTGATCCTAATGTTGATAATAAAGTATTTCCCGAACTAACTTCAATTTCACTCTCTCCATTAATTTTAATTTTTACAGGTCCAGAAGGAACTAATTTTGCCTTTGCAAACAAAATAATAGCTACTAAGACCAGTAATAAAATTAAAAAGGCTATTACTGTCGTACTGATTAAACCAGTAGTAGTTACTTCTAATGCTATCATATTAATTTTGTACTATTTCGGTTAATGAATCATTTACTATTTCAACCGAAGTTGAATCTAAAACTTCTTCTTGCATTTCCTCTTCTTTAACTTCCGCAGGAACAATGTTTTCAACTACCTCTTTCTTAGGAGCTTCATCACCACCAGTTAACATTCCTCCAAAAGACATAAAACCAATAGCCATTAAACCTGTTAATATAAATGTGATTCCTAAACCACGAAAAGCTGGTGGTACATTTGAATATTTAATTTTTTCACGAATAGCACCAATTGCTAAAATTGCTAAAAACCATCCTATTCCAGAACCTACACCGTAAACAGTTGCTTCAGTAATATTATTAAACTCTTTTTGTTGCATAAACAATGATCCTCCAAGTATTGCACAGTTTACAGCAATAAGCGGTAAGAATATACCTAACGAATTATATAATGCTGGAGCAAACTTCTCCACTATCATTTCTACTAGTTGAACCATTGTTGCAATAGTTGCAATAAATAAAATAAATGTTAAGAAACTTAAATCATATTCTGCATATTCTTCTCCTAACCAAACTAATGCTCCTGGACGAAGTAAATATTGATCTAATAAATAATTTAATGGTACTGTAACTAGCATTACGAAAATAACTGCAGCACCAAGTCCAACAGCCGTAGACACCTTTTTAGAAACCGCTAAGTACGAACACATTCCTAAGAAGGTAGCGAATACCATATTATCAATAAAAATTGACTTTAAAAATAATTGTAATAATTCCATTTCTTAGTTTGTTTCGATTAAACTTTTATTTCTTGAACGTTGGAACCCAATAATTAATCCCAACGTGATTAGAGCCATAGGTGCTAATAACATAAAACCATTATTTTCATATCCTAAAGCATATAAGCCTGTTTTCTCTACTGGGTCTCCAAAAATTTGGAAACCAAATAATTTTCCAGAACCTAATAATTCTCTAAAGAATCCAACAATTACTAGTATTAAACCGTATCCAGCTGCATTACCAATTCCATCCAAGAATGATTTCCATGGACCATTACCTAAAGCAAAAGCTTCAAAACGTCCCATAATAATACAGTTGGTTATTATTAAACCTACAAATACGGATAATTTTTTAGCTAAATCTGGTACATACGCTTTCAAAGTTAAATCTACAATAATTACTAAAGCTGCAACAACTACAAGTTGTGCAATAATTCGTATTGAAGATGGAATAACATTCCTTAATAAAGAAATGACTACGTTACCAGCTGCTAAAACAAACATTACTGATAATGCCATAATTACAGAAGCTTTTAATTCTGCTGTAATTGCAAGTGCAGAACAAATTCCTAATACCTGAACAGTAATTGGATTACTATCAGTTAAAGGATCCATCACTAAACCAATATTCTTTTTGGAGAATAAAGGTTCTTTTTCTATGTTTTTATTATCTGCCATAGTTTATTTTTTTAATGTTTCGAAATAAGGCAAATACAATCTGATATCTTTTTTAAGCATAGTCCCTACTCCGTTACCGGTAATAGTTGCACCAGAAATTGCATCAACTTGATTATCTGTTTTATCTACATTATTTGGATCTCCATTTGACTTTGAAATCTCAACTGATTTAAAATCTCCAGAAGCATCGTATAACATTTCTCCTTTAAAATCATCTTTGAAAAATGGTTCTGTAATATTAGCCCCAAGTCCTGGTGTTTCTCCTTTATGATCAAAGAAAACTCCATAAATACTTTTTAAATCACCATTTAAAGCTACATAACCCCAAATAGCATCCCATAATCCATTTCCTCTTACAGGAACAATATAAATTTTTTCACCTTCTTTTTCACCAACGAATAATGGCAATCTTTGAACACCACCTTCTTTAGCTTTATTCTGCTCTTTTTTAATATCTATTAAATAAGCCTCAGGGTTTTCTGTTGCATTTACACCTTCAATTACATATTGTTTTGTGATGTATTTGTTAAACATTTCAGTAGCATTCGCTCTTGTAGACTCTATACCCATTGAAGATAAAATATCCATTTGAGACTTTACTTTATCGTTGTTAACACGCAATTCTTTAGTTGCATTAGCAAAAAATGCCAATAATGACCCTACTACTACCACAAGAATAATAGAAAAGATTATAGTATAAGAGGCTTTATCTGTACGTTTTGTTGACATAATTAAGCAGTTTGAGTTTTTAAACGTTTCATTCTTCTCTTCACATTAGCTTGAACTACATAATGATCAATAGTTGGTGCAAACACATTCATTAAAAGAATAGCCATCATAACACCTTCAGGATAAGCAGGATTAAATACACGTATTAAAATACTTAAAAATCCTATTAAAAAACCATATATAATTTTACCTCTATTAGTTTGTGAAGCAGAAACAGGATCAGTAGCCATATAAACAATACCAAAAGCTAATCCTCCTACCATTAAATGTTGCCAAAAAGGAAATGACATTAATCCAAAGAATTTACTTCCAGTACCAATAACTCCACTAACAGCTTCCCCCATTCCTAAAGCTGGCATTAAAGTTCCAGCAAGACTATTAAAAATAATACCCATTACAATAGCTCCTACTATGGAAGAAATCATAATTCTAGCACTTCCTATTCCAGTAAATATTAAGAAAGCTCCTCCTAATAAAATCAAAAAAGTTGATGTTTCTCCTACTGAACCTGGAATAAACCCAAAAAACATATCTTGTAGAGAATATGTGACTGGTCTATTTGCTGCTAAAGTTCCTAGAATAGTTTCTCCTGAAATAGCATCAACTCCATTCATTTTGGTAATTCCATCTACTGCGCCATGAACCCAAACTTTATCTCCAGACATCCAAGCTGCCCAGTTAAAGAATAAGAAAGCACGTATTGTTAAAGCTGGATTTAATACATTCATTCCAGTTCCACCAAATAGTTCTTTAGCAATAATTACTCCAAATGCTACAGCAACTGCAAGCATCCATAATGGTAAATCGATTGGCACAATTAATGGCACAAGCATACCTGTTACTAAATATCCTTCTTCCACTTCATGTTTTTTAACTGTAGCGAAAATAAATTCAATACCAAGACCAACACCATAAGAAACAACCAACAAAGGAAGAATCTTTTTTAAACCAACAACAAAGTTATCCATTGTTAAAAATTCAGCTACTCCATTGATAGCTAAATTATGTTGGTAACCAGCATTAAACATACCGAAAATCAATACAGGTACCATTGCCATGATTACTGTATTCATTACACGCTTCAAATCGGCAGCATCTCTAACATGCGCCCCAGAATGAGTCGTAATGTTAGGCAAATAAAGAAAAGTATGTAAAGCATTGAAACCTTGCTCAAACTTAGTTCCTCTATACTTTTCTTTTAAATTATGTAAATTTTGTTTTAATCCCATTTTTTGTGATTTTAAAATTTCTTTGAAAGATTATCCAACTTCTTTGATCATTATATCTAATCCTTCTCTTACGATTTTTTGATGATCTTGTTTAGAAACACAAACATATTCAGTTAAAGCAAAATCTTCTGGAGCTACTTCATAAATTCCTAAAGCTTCCATTTGATCTATATCTTTTACTAAAATCGCTTTCAACAACTGCATTGGATAAATATCTAAAGGACAAACTTTTTCATATTCTCCCGTTAAAACGAATCCTCTATGCTCACCATTCGTATTAGTATTTAAATCATATTTTTTCTTTGGTGTTAAGAAAGAAAACATATTAGCTCTATATACACTAAACTTATTTGGTCTTGGAATATTCCAACCAAAGAAATCATAATCATCTCCTTCTGGAATAACAGTTACTTGGTTGTGGTAAAAACCTAAAGAATCTTCTTTTGATTTTTTATCTCCCGTTAACACATTTCCACTTATTATCCTATAATTACCTTCTTTCAAGTTTCCAGCAACTACATCATTGATTTGAGCATTTATCAAGGCTTTTACATAAGACGGTTTTTCGAAACCACTTCCAGTTAAAGCAATTATTCTTTCTGGATTAAATTTACCCGTTAAAAACAATTCTCCTATGATAGCAACGTCTTCTATTTGGACAGTCCAAACTTTTTCTCCTTTGTTAATTGGATCAATTTTAGCAATCTGAGTAGAAACCAATCCAACAGGATGAACTCCTTTCCCTTTATGTATCACTACACCTTCAACAGAAGGCATAAAATCAGACTTAGGAGAAACAGTTACATGTACTTTACCCGATGTTAATTTTGTTAGTGCAGAAAAACCAGCTTCTAACACTTCTTTCTTTTCTTTTAAAACAAAGTCTAAATCTCCTTCAAGAGGTGCTGAATTAATACCCGAAACAAAAATAGCCCTTGGTTCATCTACCGAATTTGCCACAACATCATAAGGACGTTGCTTTATAAATGGCCAACAACCAGAAGCTAATAAATGTTCTCTCACTTCAGAACTAGATAAAGTTTTTGGATTTTTCTTGCTATGCTCTAAATGGACATCTTGAGAATCTGCTAGAATTCTAATCTCTAGAATCACTCTTTTCTCTCCACGAATAATTTCTTGAATGGTTCCACTCACTGGTGATACAAACTTTACAGCTTCGTCTTTCTTCGAAAAGAAAATCGTTTCACCTGCTTTTACAGTAGTCCCTTCTTTTAAAATCATTTTTGGGACAACCCCGTGAAAATCAGAAGGTTTAATAGCATAGACTTTCGATCGGGCAACATCAGAAAGTTGTTTTTCTGCTTCACCCTTCAACTTAAGGTCTAAACCTTTTTTAATTCGAATGTCTTTTGACATGTTTATTGAAGATATGGTTAGTACTATTTTACAAAACGTGCAAATTTAATTAATTAAGCAACACTACTCCAAAAATATAGCAACTGATTTTTATTATTTATACCGATTCTAAATTACAAAAAAACAACCTTTGCTGCACAAAATTTGCATAACTATTTATAGAATTACTATTTTTACAAAAACAATGGAAAACACCATGATTAAAAATACATTTTTAACATTAATTATACTCTCAATTTCAATAGTTTACGCTCAAATTGAAAACGAAGTAGAGCCTCCTTATAACATAAAAACAATATCATTTGTACAAAACAATAAAAATGTATTACCTTTTTTTAAATTAGGAGAATCTTTTGAATTACAATTTGATGATTTATATGGCAACGAAGCTGATTATTACTACACCATAACTCAATATAACTACGATTGGACACCAACAAATCTAGCGAAAGTGGAGTATCTAAATGGAATAGATAACCAAAGAATCATTACATATGAAAATTCATTTAATACACTTCAACTATACTCTCATTACAAACAGCAATTTCCAAACAAATACAACAGAATAACAAAAACAGGAAATTATGTTTTGAAAATTTTTAATGATGAACAAGAGATTGTTTTTTCAAGAAAATTCATAATCTACAATGAATCAGTAAGTGTAGCTTCTGAAGTAAGACGTGCTAGAGACTTTGAAAGTCTAAATGAAAAACAAAACATAGAACTTTCAATTAATTATGGAGATTTAATACTACAAAATCCAATAAAAAACGTAAAAATATCTATTTTCAAAAACGGAAATTGGAAAGAACAAATTTCAAACATAAAACCTCAATACACTATTGGTACAGAATTAATATATAAATACAACAAAGAAACCCAATTTTGGGCTGGGAATGAATTTTACACACTAGACAATTCTCAAATAAGAGTGACCAACAATAGCGTTTCAAGGGTTACATCTGGAGACATTTACAATTCACACTTATATACCAATAATGCTAGAAAAAATGGCATTTATACATATTTCCCAGATTTCAATGGAAATTTCATAGTATTAAATAGCAACTCAGAAAACTCCGAGGTAGAAGCTGATTATTCATGGGTTTATTTTACTTTAAATGCACCAAATCTATTCAACAATGAAACCATATACGTAACAGGTATGTTTAATAATTACGCTACTAATGAAGAAAACAAAATGACATACAATAAAGAATCTGGATTTTACGAGAAAGCAATACTAATAAAACAAGGATACACTAATTACCACTATACTTTATTGGATAAAAATAAAAACATAGACTACAAAGAAGCTTTAGATGGGAACTTCTATCAAACTGAAAACAACTATACTATTATAGTGTATTACAGAGGAAATAGCGATCGTTATGATAGAGTAATTGGCATAACAAACACAAATAGTGAAGGAATTAGAAACTAATGATTAAAAGAAAATTCAAACAGTATAGAGGTATTGAATGTTTAAACTGTGAAACACCAATAGATATTAGTGAAAAATATTGTCATCATTGTGGCCAATTAAATTCTACAAAAAAAATAACCATTAGTGATTTTATAGAAGAATTTTTATCCAACTTCTATGCCTATGACTCACGTTTAAGAAATTCTATAATTTCCATGGTAACCAAACCAGGTGTTTTAGCCAAGGAGTTCAATGCAGGTAAAAGACAAAAATACGCCAATCCATTCCGTTTATTCTTAAGCATCTCCATCATACTATTTCTTACCTTTAGTCTAAGTGAAAAAAATTCAAGCAATACTCAAGAAATCAACAGCACTAATTTTATTAATTCAGATAAATTAAATAAAGGCTTAGAACAAATAAACGACAGTATCCCAAATGTAAATAAGTTAGACATAAAGGACCAAATTAATGCTTTCAGAAATCTAAACAAAGACTCCATCTATACCAAATCTCAATTAAAGAAAAGTAAAATAGGTTTTTATTATGAATTCAGTTCTTTTAGAAATTTCAACAAAAAACATCCTAACAAAACAGCTGGTGAAGCCCTTAAGGAATTAGAATACGAAAACACACAATTCAATCGTTTTTTATTCAATAAATCCATTCTTTTTAAAACAAACGATATCAAAAATGAATTAACAGAATATTTTTATCAAAAACTACCTTTTTTAATTTTCTTATCACTCCCTATCATCACCATCATATTTTGGCTTGTCTTTTATTCAAAAAAATTAAACTATACAGAACATTTAGTTTTTACTTACACCTACTTTACTTTTTTATTTTTGTGCATGATTTTGTTCAATATCATTGGAGAAATTTCAGAGAATTTATTTGAAACAACTACTTTTATTTATTTTGTATTCATATTACCAATTTATTTTTACAAATCCTTAAGGAATTTTTATGAGCAAAATCGTTGGAAAACTATTTTAAAATTCATACTTTTGAATCCATTATTTGGGATATTTTTATTCATTTCTATGCTAGTAATGATATTCTTAGGAATAATTTTGTTTTAGATTTATGGTAACACAAATAACAAAAGGAATTAAAATTTCAGTCTTAACTAGTTTTGAAGGAACTTACTTCAAAAACTACAAGATTCACTTTGCCTTTAGTTATGAGATCAAAATTGAAAACCACAGTAAAGATTCCGTTCAGTTAAACACTCGTCATTGGGAAATTTATGACGCCTTAAACAATAAAGAAATTGTTGATGGAGAAGGAGTTGTTGGTAAAAAACCAGTTTTAAAACCTGGAGAGATACACACTTACACTTCTGGTTGTTTATTATCTTCACCTATTGGAGCCATGAAAGGTTTTTACAGCATGGTCAATTTTACTACTACGAAAAGCTTTAGAGTTATTATACCAACTTTCAAATTTAGTGCCCCTTTTGCTCTAAATTAATATTTTAGCACAATTATTCTACAACAATTGTTGCTCCTTATCCATTATTTTTTTCTTAAATTTGCCAAACAACATTTAATAATTCATTAAAAAACAATACTATGTTAAAAGGATTTTTTAACGTTCCAAAAGCGGTAAATGAACCCGTAAAAACTTATGCTCCTGGTTCTAAAGAAAGAGATTTAGTAGCAAGCGCTTATAAAGAGATGTGGAATTCAAAAATTGACGTTCCATTATACATAGGTGATCAAGAAATAAAAACTGGCAACACCCGTAACATGACTGCTCCACACGATCACAATCACATTGTAGGAACATATCATCTTGCTGAAAAAACTCACGTTACTCAAGCTATTGAAAACGCTTTAGAAAGCAGAAAAAAATGGGCTTCAATGACTTGGGAAAGTAGAGCTGCTATTTTTTTAAAAGCTGCTGAACTTATTGCTGGACCATACAGAGCAAAAATAAACGCTGCAACCATGATTGCACAATCAAAAACAATTCATCAAGCAGAAATTGATGCTTCTTGTGAGTTGATTGACTTTTTACGTTTCAACGTAGAATATATGACTCAAATATATAGCGAACAACCAGGATCAGATTCTTCTACTTGGAATCGTTTAGAACATAGACCTCTAGAAGGTTTTGTATATGCTGTAACACCATTTAATTTTACTGCTATTGCTGCAAATTTACCAGCAAGTGCAGCTATGATGGGTAATGTTGTGGTTTGGAAACCAAGTGACAGTCAAGTATTTTCTGCCAAAGTAATTATTGATATTTTCAAAGAAGCAGGTTTACCAAATGGTGTTATTAATGTAGTTTTTGGAGATGCTATTATGATTACAGATACAATTTTAGCTAGTCCAGATTTCGCAGGAATACACTTTACAGGTTCAACTCATGTTTTCAAAGATTTATGGTCGAAAATTGGAAACAATATTAATAAATACAAAACATATCCTAGAATTGTAGGAGAAACTGGTGGAAAAGACTTTATCATTGCTCATCCATCTGCAAATGCTAAACAAGTTACAACTGGAATAACCAGAGGAGCTTTTGAATTCCAAGGACAAAAATGTAGTGCTGCTTCAAGAGTTTATATTCCTCAAAGTTTATGGCCTGCTGTTAAAAACCAATTAGAAATTGATTTAAAATCAATGAAGATGGGCTCTCCTGAAGACATGTCTAACTTTATTACTGCTGTAATTCATGAAGGTTCATTTGACAAATTAGCTTCTTTTATAGATCAAGCTAAAAAAGATACTGATGCTGAAGTAATTTTTGGTGGAGACTATGACAAATCAAAAGGATACTTTATTGAACCGACAGTTATCTTAACTACGAACCCAAAATACACTACTATGGAAACCGAATTATTTGGTCCAGTAGTAACTATATATGTGTACGAAGATGCCAAATGGGCTGATACATTAAAACTAGTAGATGAAACATCAGAATACGCTTTAACAGGTGCTGTATTTAGCCAAGATAGATATGCTATTGAAGAAGCAACAGTAGCATTACAAAACTGTGCTGGTAATTTCTATATCAACGACAAACCTACAGGTGCTGTAGTTGGTTGCCAACCATTTGGAGGAGCAAGAGCATCTGGAACAAATGACAAAGCAGGTTCAATTTTAAATTTATTGCGTTGGGTTTCTCCAAGAACCATAAAAGAAACTTTTGTAACTCCTGAAGATTACAGATATCCTTTCTTAGGAGAATAGAAGATAGAAATACGAAATTAGTAATAAAAACGCTATCAAAATTTACTTGATAGCGTTTTTCTATTCATGATTCTATGTCCAATTTATTTCAATTGGAATGGTGTCTGAAAAATTAAAACTTCATTTTTAGCCCTGATAGTAGTGACATCCTTTTCTTTTTTTGAAAAAAAAGAAAAGATATAACGGATAGCAGGTGTTATTTTCTTCGAAATAATATTTTTTATGCTCCTTAAAAACAATCCTAAATTGCTTTATTTGATTTTGAAATATATTTTACATAGTAACAACTTCTTTTTTGAGGCTATTTCTTATACTTCAATGGCAAATGCACCACTTTTTTTGTTTCAAAAAATTCTTCAGCAAAAAAATCAGATAAATTATATTGCGTTGCATTTGGAAAAGAAGCTAATTCATCGGTCAAGTCACCACCTTTTAAATATAAAATTCCATTTTTGAGCTCGTGTCTCGACTCTTTAATTGTTCTATCTGAAACCCAGTTCACAAAATCTGGCATATTTGTTACTGCTCTACTTATAATAAAATCAAAATTCCATTTCACTAATTCGGCTCTTTTTTGTTCTGCAGTAACATTTTTCAAACTCAAGGCTTTTGCAACTTCATTCACAACTTTTATTTTCTTAGCTATTACATCTATCAAATAAAAATCAACATCAGGATACATAATAGCTAAAGGAATTCCAGGAAAACCACCACCCGTACCAACATCCATAATTTTAGTTCCTTTTTTAAACTCTAAAACCTTTACTATACCTAAAGAATGCAAAACGTGCCTTACATATAATTCTTCAATATCTTTTCTTGATATCACATTTATTTTAGAATTCCAATCTTCGTACAAATCTTTTAACATCATAAACTGATTTATTTGATAATCAGTTAGATTTGGAAAATATTTTAAAATTAACTCCATTCCTCTTTTTTGTTGCAAAAATACATTTTTTAACAAACAATTAGATTAAAATACTCAGTCTAATCGAGATTATTATTATCTTTGGTGGCAAACAAAGCTTTAGATATAAAATACAATGAATAGAAAAACCCCTATTTTCTCAAAAACTGACGATGCTAAGTTTTTTAGAACTTTAAATAAGCGAGTAAATGATTATTTTAAAGAAAAAAACCTTAAAAAAACTGGAAATTGGAAATTACATTTGAAAACAATTGTGATGTTCACACTTTTCACTGCTCCTTATTTCATCATAATTGCATCACCAAGAATTCACTTTGGTTTATTCATTTTACTTTCTATAGTTATAGGAATTGGAATGGCTGGAATAGGCATGAATGTTATGCATGATGGAAATCACGGCTCATACTCTACCAAAAACTGGATCAATAAATTCATGGGAGGAAGTATTTACATTCTTGCCGGAAATGTTTACAATTGGCAAGTACAACACAATGTACTTCATCATACTTACACTAATATCCCTGGTCATGATGAAGATTTAGATGCAGGACGAGTTATTCGTTTTACAAAAGAAGCAAAATGGTATAAATTTCATAAGTTCCAACATTACTATTCTGTATTTTTATACGGTTTATTAACTTTCAACTGGTCATTAACTACTGATTTTAAACAAATGAGTGGCTATTTAAAGAGAAAACTTTCTTACGGCAAAGTAAAAAGTCCTAAAATATTATGGACAACATTAGTAATTACTAAAATTATTTATTTTTCAGTATGGATGGTGATACCTATGGTTGTTGGAGTTATTTGGTGGAAAGTATTAATAGGTTTCTTCGTTATGCATTATACCGCTGGACTTATTTTAAGTATTGTTTTCCAATTAGCACATATAGTTGATGAAACAACTAATCCTATTCCTTCTGAAGAAACTGGTGAAATAGAAAACACTTGGGCAATACACCAATTGTTTACCACTACTAACTTTGCTCCTAAAAATTGGATTGTAAATTGGTACACAGGTGGATTGAATCATCAAGTAGAACATCATCTTTTTCCAAATATTAGCCACATTCATTATGGTAAAATTGCAGAAATTGTAAAACAAACTGCAAAAGAATGTAACTTACCATATTATGAATACAAAACGATGAGAAGTGCTATTATTGCTCACTTTAAACATCTCAAGGAATTAGGTCAAGAACCACAATTAGCATAAAAATTGAGACGCGAGAAATCGCGTCTTTTCTATAAACAATAAATAACTAACTACACGATGAACGCATTATCAGATAGAATTAACAATTTATCTACTTCACAAACTCTAGCTATGGCTGCTTTGGCTAGAGAATTAAAAGCGCAAGGAAAAGATATTATTAGCTTAAGTTTAGGAGAACCTGATTTTAATACTCCTGATTTTATTAAAGAAGCTGCAAAAAAAGCAATTGACGAAAACTATAGTACATATAGTCCTGTTGATGGTTATGTAGAGCTAAAAGAAGCTATCTGTAAAAAGTTCAAACGTGATAATGATTTAGAATATACACCTTCTCAAATTGTAGTTTCAACTGGAGCTAAACAGTCTTTATACAACATAGCACAAGTTATGCTAAATGATGGAGATGAAGTTATTCTTCCTGCCCCTTATTGGGTTTCTTATTTTGAAATTATTAAGTTGTCTGGTGGTGTTCCTGTTGAAGTACCAACATCAGTTGAAAGTGATTTTAAAATTACTCCTGATCAATTAGAAAAAGCCATCACACCAAAAACAAAAATGATGTGGTTTAGTTCTCCTTGTAATCCAAGTGGATCGGTTTACAACAAAGAGGAATTAACGGCTCTATGTAAAGTTTTAGAAAAACATCCAAATATATATGTGGTTTCTGATGAAATATACGAGCACATCAATTTCTCTGGAACATTTTGCAGTATTGGTTCTATTCCAGGAATGTTAGAAAGAACAATTACAGTTAATGGTGTTGCTAAAGCATTTGCTATGACAGGATGGAGGATTGGTTACATTGGTGCTCCAGAATTTATTGCAAAAGCTTGTACCAAAATTCAAGGACAAGTTACCAGTGGTGCTAATTCTATCGCACAAAGAGCCACAATAACTGCTGTAGAAGCAGACCCAAAAGTATTAAACCACATGGTAGAAGCTTTTCATAAAAGAAGAGATTTAGTTGTAGGTTTAATTCAAGAAATTCCAGGATTAAAAATCAATGTTCCAGAAGGCGCTTTTTATGTTTTTCCTGACGTTTCTGCTTATTTTGGCAAAACTTTAAAAAGAACAAAAATTGAGAATGCTACCGATTTCTCTATGTATCTTTTAGCAGAGGCTAATGTAGCTACTGTAACAGGAGAAGCATTTGGTAATCCAAATTGTATTCGTTTTTCTTATGCAACTAGTGAGGAATTATTGAAAGAAGCTTTAAGAAGAATCAAAGAAGCTTTAGCATAGCTAAATGCTAAGTCTAAATAAAAAAGGGTGCTATACTAACAGCACCCTTTTCATTTTAAATGACTATTCATCTACAAAAAGCGTTGCAATATCTTTTGTAAGTTGTGTTGGTGAATTACAATCGCAATTAGAAAAACCTATAACATATATTTTTTCTTTTGGTAAATAAACTCCCATTGATTTAAACCCAAAAATACTTCCTCCATGTTCTAAGGAAATAGATTTGCTAATTTCTTTTATATGCCAACCGTAACCATAATTAATTTCCTCTCCATTATTTAATTTATAATTTGTAAATATCTTTTGTTTTGTTTTTGAGTTTACCAACTTATTTGTATCCATTGCATTTTGCCATTTTAGCATATCATCTACTGTTGACATGATTGAACCAGATGCGTATGGCAAGGTAAAACTTATGTAATCATTATTAACATATCCCTCTCTATTGTGATACCCTGATACTCTATTTTTTATAACTTTTTCATGGCTAGCATAATAAGTAGCAATCATTACTAATTTATCAAAAATATTTTTCTGAATAAAATCTTCATACGATTGTCCTGAAACTATTTCAATGATATAGCCCAAAATAATATATCCTGAATTGTTATATTTAAATTGTTCTCCAGAATTAAAATCCATAGGTTCATTTTTAAAAAAATCTACCAGCTCCTTTGGAGATAAATTATTTTTTGAAATTTTCCTAAGTTCTTTCATTTTAGTAAAATCCTTAATTCCTGAAGTATGTGTTAACAAATGATGTATTGTGATTTTATTTCCTTGTGTAGGATAATCTGGAATAAATTTTATAATCTCATCTTGAAAATTTAATTTTCCTTGCTCCTCAAGTAGTGCTATTGCAACAGCTGTAAATTGCTTGGTCATCGACCCAATTTCAAAGACAAATTCAGGTTGCATTGCAATGTTCATTTCTAAGTTAGCTTTACCAAAAGCTTTTCTGTAAATTGGTTTTCCTTCTTTTGCTACTAGAAAAACAGCTCCTGGATTATCTGCTTCAAACTTAGTCTCTATCAAATTGTCAATTTTTAATTCAATAGATTGGGCATAAAAATTAGATTGTGCTAACAAAAACACAATCATAAAAAACTTAAAAAATACTCTCATTATTTTATGATTTAAATTGATTGATTTCTTTTTTAGACCTGATTATTCTAATTGAGGTTACAAAAAACATAAAAAAAGCGAACACATTGTCCACTTTTAATTATACTAGAATTTTTGACAAGTAATTTTCATGAATGTAATCGCTTATCAAAATAGGACTTAATAAAAAGAACTTGCAATAGACTAAAAAAAGCAAATACTAGCAAAGCATAAGTAACCGTTTTAGAAAAATTGAGACTAGAAAACAATTGCCAAATAGAGTTATCGATAATTTTTCCAAATAAAACACTTGAATGACTCTCTTGAATTTTCAAACCCATAAAATAAAAAGGAAAACTGATTAAAAACAAAAAAGAAATAATAATCAACATCCAAATTTGCTTTGAAATTAGTGGCTTATTTATCGCAACTAGTTGATTTTCTTTAGCTAATTCTTGCATTATTTTTAAAGTAAAACCTGTTGATGGTTGCTCCAAAATTGATTTATCCATCATTTTTTTTATAAAATCTTCTTCTCTATTTTGCACTTCTTTCATAGTTTTCTATAATTTCTGTTGGTAATTGAGCTCTTAAAATGCTTTCTAATTTCTTTCTGCTTCTAAACAACTTTACTTTTGCATTATTCTGATTAATATTTAATACTTTAGAAATTTCTTCTAATGATTGATCCTCATAATAATATAAAGTTAAAAGAATACTTTCCTCATAAGGCATTATATTTAAACATTTTTGAATACTAATTTGTTGTTCTTTTAATACCAATGCGTCAAATATATTTTCCAATCCTGCTAATTGTGTTTCTGAGTATTCCTCTATTGGTATAAAATTATTCTGTTTATTATATTTCTTTAAAACATCTAAACACGTATTGTAGGCAATTTTATAAATCCAAGTTGAAAATTTTGAATCTCCTTTAAATTTATATAGTGATTTGAAAATTTTCACAAAAACATCTTGGGCAACTTCTTCTGCTTCTTCCCTATTCTTGAGTATCCTAATTGCTATTGTAAAGATTAAATCTTTATATCGATCTACTAAAAAAGAAAATGAATTGACATCGCCATTCAATACTTTATTAATATAAATTTGATCTTCTACTTTATTCATATATTAGGTAAGACTGTTAAAAGTAAAAATTGGTTACATTATTTTAAAAAAAATAAAAAACTTGTAACCAAAATATAAAAATGTTCGTCATAAGCTATAACATATTAAATGTAATCAATTAAAAAACAAAAGTTATGGGATCAGAAATCATTATTGTACCTGTTTTATTTTTATCCATTTTTGGAATATTCTATTTATTTTTTAGTACTAGAAACAAAGAACGCTTATCACTTATAGAAAAAGGAGTCGATGCAAACATTTTTGTTTCTAAAAATCATTCATCAATGTTCATTTGGAAAATTATCATTCTAAATTCAGCCTGCTTAATGATAGGAATTGGTGCTGGAATATTATCCGCCTTATTTATTGAAACTCTATTTGAAATCAATAATGGGCCAATTTATCCTGGATTAATTTTTCTATTTGCCGGATTAGGTCTTTTGGCAGGTTTTAAATTTTCTAAAAACTTAGAATAAGTCTATTTTTAAAACAGATAAAAAAGGGCACTTAAATAAAAGTAGTCCTTTTTTATTTGTTTAAAATATTAAAACTTAATTTTGTTTTTGAAACTATTTCAAAAACAACAACACAATAATGAATAAAAAAATTTTACTCTTAGGCTCTGGAGAACTAGGAAAAGAATTTGTAATTGCAGCGCAACGCATTGGTCAAACTATAATTGCTGTTGATAGTTACGAAAATGCTCCTGCTATGCAAGTAGCGCACGGTTTTGAAGTGATTAATATGCTTGACGGAACAGAACTAGACAAAATTGTAGCCAAACACCAACCTGATTTTATTGTTCCTGAAATTGAAGCCATTCGCACAGAACGTTTTTATGATTATGAAAAACAAGGTATAACAGTAGTTCCTTCTGCAAAAGCTGCTAATTTCACTATGAACCGGAAAGCCATTCGTGATTTAGCTGCTAAAGATTTAGGTTTACGCACTGCTAATTATCGCTATGCAACCTCATCAGAGGAATTACAAAAAGCTGTAATTGAAGTTGGTATTCCTTGTGTAGTAAAACCCCTAATGAGTTCGTCTGGAAAAGGACAATCTACTATAAAATCAGAAGAAGACATTACTAAAGCCTGGAATTATGCTGTAGATGGTTCAAGAGGAGATGTTGTAGAAGTAATTGTGGAAGCTTTTGTAAATTTCCATTCTGAAATTACGCTTTTAACGGTTACCCAAAATAACGGTTTACCTACACTTTTCTGTGCTCCAATTGGTCACCGACAAGAACGTGGTGATTACCAAGAAAGTTGGCAACCTGCAAAAATATCAGATAAAGATTTATTTGAAGCCCAAGATATGGCTGAAAAAGTTACTGAAGCTTTAGGTGGAGCTGGACTTTTCGGTGTGGAATTTTTCCTGACTGATGAAGGAGTTTATTTCTCTGAATTATCTCCAAGACCTCATGATACTGGAATGGTAACTTTGGCAAACACTCAAAATTTTAACGAATTTGAATTACATCTACGTGCGATTTTAAGTTTACCAATTGCCCAAATTACTTTAGAAAAAAATGGAGCTAGTGCAGTTATTTTGGCTTCGAAAAACTCAAACAATCCAACTTTTACTGGAATTGAGGAAGTAGCGGGCTTACCAAAAACTGATTTTAGACTTTTTGGAAAACCAACCTCAAGACCTTACAGAAGAATGGGTGTTGTTTTAACAAATGATTCTTTAGAAACTCCAATTGAAACAATAACAGAAAGAGCGAAAGAAACCGCTAAACTGATAACCGTAAACACTTAGTTTAAAAATACAACCTATAAAAAAGCCCAAATCTAAAATAAGATTTGGGCTTTTATAAAATTCATTCTTTTATTGCTTAATCATTTTTATTACTTCTTCCTTTTCATTTGATTTTACTTTTAAGAAATATATTCCTTTTTGAAAATTAGAAACATCTAATTGCGTTGAAGTTACATTTATATTTTCAGTGTAAATCATTTTTCCTAAAACATCTGTAATATTCAAAGATTCAATAAGTCTATTGCTTTTTGAAGTCACAAAAAGTTGGTCATTTATTGGGTTTGGATAAACAAAAAAATCATTAGTAGTAAAATCTTTTGTACTTAAAGTTTCCACAAACTCCGTTGTAAAAGTATTAGTTACAATTGCAGGATTAAAATCAAAATAAATATTAGCCGTATTAGGAATAATATCTCCAATTGCATAACCAGCTGTTGGTTTGATTTGAAAAACAATATAGCCTTTTCCAATTGATGTGTTTGCAACAGATGGAGGTAAATCAATTCCATTGAAATTCCAACTCAGATTGTTCCCATCACGCTTTAAAAAATAATCATGACTGGCATCTATCATTTTTAAAGTAGAAGCATCTAACATAGCATCTAAGACATCATCTACTTTTACTGTTATTGCATTTGCTGTTCCTGTATTTTCGAATTGAATAGTATACGTTAAATAGTCCTCTGATGAAAAATCAGCATGTAAAATTTTCCCGCCATGAACCTCTGTTTTATCATTTGGATCATACGAACCTACAATAACCTGAGATAAAGTTGCTTCATTATTATTCACATTTACATCTCCTGATGGAATTGTTATTGTTACATTATTGGTTAATACTTGTCCTAAAGCAACTGATGGAATGGTTGGCGTTTGCATCGTTACAGAAATATAACGTGTTTCATTTGGTAATAAATTAGTAAAATCATACGTAAAACCATTTGCATTGGACACAATTCCTGATTGTGAAACATTTGTAATCGCAACTACATTATTTTTAGTAAATGTAATTGTACCAGAAGTAGTTTGATTCCCTAAATTTCGATACATTATCCTTTCTGTATAAGTAAAACCTGGTCTTGGAGGAAAACCATTTTGATTCAAATATACTTGCAAATCTACGTAAGGAATAATCGTTAATGGAAAATTATAAGTTGTAATCCCTGAATTCGTTGTAACCGTTACATTTGTATAATTATTTTGAGACAAAGCATATAGCGAAGCATTAGCTGAATCAATAGTATAACTTAAATTATAGGTATTTACTGGATTCGTTTCATACAAATAATATGTTCCTGTTGACGAAACTACTGAAATAGTATTCCCATTATTAATTTGATATTCAAACGACCCAACATTTATATTTTGTTCGCCATTATCTTGAATATTATTTCCGTTAGTATCTAAAAAAGCATTCAACTTGATCCCATCACTTATGGAAAGCGTAGTCGTATTAGTTGTAAAAGCAGCAGTTGGATTCCCGTCATATGTTCCATTTACTTGAAAATCTCTAGTAACAGAACCGTTAGTAATATCTTGTTGCGTCAAAATATAACTTGCTGTAAAAGTCGAAGTATCCGTTGCACCACCGGTTAAAGTTGCAATAGTAGCTCCATTATTGGGTAACCCAAAAGAATCAAGCGAAATAGTTGTAGCATCAAGTGAACTTGTATTTGTTACTGTAAAATCATAATTAATAACATCTCCTAAGTTTACAAAACCATCATTGTTGAAATCTTGATAAGCTCCAGTACTTTGCAAATTTAACTGTCCTATGACTGTTACACAAATAGGTGGAACAGAACAACCATTTTGATCTTGAACATAAAAACAATAATTCCCTAACGCTAAATTTTCAAAAACATTATTTGATATAATTTCTGTAGGATTAGTGCTAATTGAATATTGATATGGAGGTGTTCCTCCTGTCGTATTTAAAGTCACTGTGTTTCCGTTTACTGTTGCGTTTGAAACAATTGGTATTACAGACTCTATTGTTATTGACTGTGAAACAAAGAAACATCCATCCAAATCTTGTACAATTATATTATATGTCCCAGATGGTACATTTGAAAAAACATTACTAGTTTGAAAAACTGTACCTCCACTTATTGAATACTGATAAGTCCCACTTCCTCCTGTCGCTATCACTTGAATAGTAGCATTATCATTAGTGCAAAGTGACTGATTAACTGAAATATTTGCAACAATGGGATTTTGACTAGAAATTGTTGTTGTTATTTGGGTTGAACAACCAAAAGCATCAGTGACAGAAATAACATATGTCCCTATTCCATTATTTATATTATTCAATGAAACAAAATTACTTGAAGACACAGATGTAGCTAACACATTTCCATTTAAAATGAAGTCTGAAGTATAAGGTGGAATACCACCTATTATAGAATATGAAATACTCCCAATTCCATTACAATCTGAAGAAGTAATCAAGTCAGAAATAACAATAGAACTATTTACAATCAAATCAAAATTTTCAATAACTACATTACTTGTCACAGTATTCTCTACCCTAGCAAAAATAATTTCAGGACTTACAATACTAGTATAACTTGATGGATTGGAAATAGCATTCGTATTGTTTTGAGCATCTATTTCTGTTGTGTGATACGTAATAATAACATCACTTGGATTTTGTGTGCCAATTAAAATTGATTCTTGAGAAGTTAAATCAAAAACAGTATTACCATCACAATTAATTAAATCATTCACTTGTGAAAATGCTGCAATTTGAAATAAAAACATCAAAAGGAGTAAGATTCTTTTCATATACTTTACTATAAGATTAAGTCTCAAAGATATACAAATATCTTTTTAGAATTACGATGAAAAGAGTAAATTAGCTTTTCTAAAAATCACTAAATGAAAAAACTTTTTCTATTCCTATCTTTCTTGATTCTAAATATTTCATTAGCTCAAGAGAAAAAAACAACTTCAGAAAAAAAACAAATTGTAGAAGCTTCTTGTGGGCAATGTCAATTTGGGATGAAAGGTCACGGTTGTGATTTAGCAGTTAGAATTGATGGAAAACCTTATTTTATTAAAGGAACACATATCGACAAACACGGAGATGCACATGCTGAAGACGGATTTTGTCAAACCATTCGAAAAGCAGAAGTTGTGGGAATAATTAAAGACAGTCTTTTTGTGGTTACTCATTTTAAGTTGGTACCAAAAAAATAAAAATGGCTTTAATACTAGACAATATTTCCAAAATAGTTCTTCTTACTGACGAAGAGAAAGCTCTTATTCTATCAAAAATTGAAGTACAACATTATAAAGCAAAAACTATATTGTTACAAGCAGGAGAAGTTTGCAAACATTCCTACTTTGTAAATTCTGGAATTTTAAGAAGCTTCAATATCAATGATAATATTGTGGAACATGTATTGCATTTTGCCTGTGAAGGCTGGTGGATTGGTGATATGTATAGTTTGTTATCCCAAAAACCTGGTAATCTATTTGTAGAAGTTATTGAAGATGCAGAAGTGGTTTTGTTATCCAAAGAAAACCAGGAACTTTTATATCATGAAATTCCAAAATTAGAACGCTTTTTTAGAATTTTAACTGAAAACTCATTAGTAGCACATCAAGAACGATTAATGGACAACTTAAGTCTTTCCGCAGAAGAACGATTTGAGAAATTTTGTTCCAAATATCCTACGTTAATTCAACACGTCCCTCAAAAGCAAATTGCTTCTTATATTGGAGTCACTCCAGAATTTTTTAGCAAAATGAAAGCGAAAATGTTAAGGAAATAAGATTCCTAGTTAGCAAAAGAACTTCAAAGCTTCTATTTAATAGCTTTGAGGTTATATTTAATACCTTTTAGCATATAATTAATAGCAAAAAGGTATTAATTAATAGCTATCACATTATAATTTTAACAAAAAAAGATTTCCATAATACCTTTAGCTTTTATTAAATTACAAAAAGAGTATTAGGAATATAAAAAAGACATTCTTTAAAAACTAAATAATAAATTAGAATAACTTCTATTTATAAAACAATCACCAATTCGCAAAAGAGATGCCTATTCCAATTGTAGTTTGACTGACATTGTAATCAATTAAAGTTTCTCCATACCCATGAAACACTTGTGCATGTCCTCTCAAATGGCCATGAATTGGAAACACATAATTCAATTGAACATTTCCTTTTTCAAAAGTCGAAAAGGAATGGGAGATAATGGTATACAATTCATGCCTTCCGAAATTAGTCGCAATTTCTAATTCTGCATCACCAATATATTTTGTAATATCTGGATTCTCATCTTCTTTATCTGGCATACGATACCAAGGTCTGAAATTAATAGCCCAATTTTGATATTCATATCCGATATTGAAAATAACACGATTCCAACTCCTAGAGGTTGGAATATCTTTTCCATTAGACTGATGGTTTAAAATAACTCCAAAAGTTCTCAATTTTCCTTTAAACAAATCCACTTGTAAGGGAAAATTAAGAATAATTTCAGGTTCGTAGTTTAACTCGCGAAAAGCTCTTGATAATTTTTTATTATAGACTTGCCAATGTGCTTTTTGAGTATAACCTACCCATAAATCACCTTTGCCAAAAAACAAGCCTTCTATTAATTTACTTTTGAAACTAATTTGAAATTTAGCTTCTATGTTTTCGAATAAGTTGTTGTCTTCTGTTGCAAACTCACCACTTTCGTTAAAAGGTTGGGCATTCTTTTTATCAGACCAACGAGCCGCTGCAAAATAGATTGGTTTGTAGGAAACTAATCTGAAAGTTCCTTTCCTATCAATACTATCTAATTCCCATCGTTGAGACATGCTTTTTTTGATGATTGGACTTGATAAATTGGATTGAGCATAGGAAAGAGATCCTAAAAACAATAGAATCAGAACTATTTTATTCAGTTGCAACATTTTTAAAAATTTAGATTTTTCTATGCTACGAAATTAAAATATAAACAGTAGTCAATGTTTCAATACTTTTAGCAACTTTTATATAATTACAACTTCTATTTAATCATTTCAAACATTTTCTCTAAATTTGGTAAAAGTGCTCTTTTCTAATCCCAATTAATTTTAAAAAAATGGATATTACTAAAGTTTCCGAATTAATACAAAGTAAACTCAACCTTTGGTTTGAAGCCTTGATAAAATTATTACCTAATATTTTTTTGGCAGCCATAGTATTAGTTATTGGTATTTTTATTGCAAAATTTATCCGTAAAATAGCTGGTAAATTAATCTCAAAAATTTCACATAACTTAACCTTAAACAACCTTTTTAGTTCTATTATTTATTTAAGTGCAATTGGTGTAGTCATTTTTACAGTTTTAAGCATTTTACAACTTGACAAAGCAGTAACCTCAATTTTAGCAGGTGCTGGTATTTTAGGTTTAGCCTTAGCATTTGCCTTTCAAGATATTGCTACCAATTTCATGTCAGGAATCTTTATCTCGTTCAGAAAACCTTTAAAAGTGGGAGATATTGTCCAAATAAAAGACTACATGGGTAAAATAATAGACGTTAATCTAAGAGATACTGTAATGGAAACCTTTCAAGGACAAACAGTAATTATTCCTAATAAAGAAGTATTTCAAAATCCAATTGAAAATTATTCTTACCTAAAGAAAAGACGTTTTGATTTGAGTGTAGGTGTTTCTTATGGAGAAGATTTAGATCAAGTAAAAGAAATCACCTTACAAGCAGTGAGTGATATTGAAGAACTTTCGAAAGAACATGAAACCAAAGTGTTTTTTGTTGGATTTGGAGATAGCTCAATAGACTTGTCAGTTAGAATGTGGATTGATAATCCTGAACAAGCTGTTTATAATAAAGTTGGTAGTGAAGCCATTGTTAAAATCAAAAAGGCTTATGATGCCAATAACATTATGATTCCTTTCCCAATAAGAACTTTAGATTTTGGTATTAAAGGTGGAGTTACACTAGATAAGATGCCTATTCAAGTATCCAATAAAAAAGAGTAGTATTACTTTCTTAATCTACATTAAGTGATATGTATTGAATCTGATTGTAAATTTGTATCATAATAATAAAATTATATATCATGAACAATTCAGTTATACATAAAGCAGATACAAGAGGAAATGCAAATCACGGTTGGTTAAATGCCTATCACAGTTTTAGTTTTGCTAATTGGTACAATCCAGAAAGAGTGCAATTTGGTGTTTTACGAGTACTAAACGATGATACTATAGCAGCAGGAATGGGTTTTGGAACGCATCCGCACGATAATATGGAAATTATCACGATTCCTTTAGAAGGAGATTTGGCTCACAAAGATAGTATGGGAAATGAAGCTACTATCAAAACTGGTGATGTGCAAGTGATGAGTGCTGGAAGTGGCATCAGACATAGTGAATTCAATCCAAATGCGGACCATCAAACGAAATTATTCCAAATATGGTTATTTCCTAACAAACAAAATGTTACCCCAAGATACCAGCAAATCACTTTGGATAAATCCTTACAAAAAAATGATTTTGCACAAGTATTATCTCCTAATGAGAATGATGAAGGGGTTTGGATCCATCAAGATGCTTGGTTTTATATGAGTGATTTTGATGCAAATTTTTCTAAAAATCTAACTTTGAAAAAAGAAGGAAACGGATTTTATATTATGAACATTGATGGTGAAATTGAAGTTAATGGTTCGAAACTTGAAAAAAGAGATGCTATTGGAATTTGGGATACATCTGAACTTGAGATTAAAGCCAATACTGCTTCTAAATTTTTAGTAATGGAAATTCCAATGGAACAATAAATTAGTGATTAGTGAAATTTAAAATATATTATGGTTATGACAGAAGAAGTTCAATTAAATAGTAACAATAAAAATGGTTTTTTTCATATTGACATTGATGGTAAAACAGCAGCTAAAATGACATTTGTATTTGCAGGAGATGAAAAAATAATAATAGATCATACAGAAGTAAATGAAGCTTATAACGGAAAAGGCTTTGGTAAAATAATGGTTAAAAAGGCTGTAGATTTTGTTAGAGAGAAGAATCTAAAAATTATTCCACTTTGTCCATTTGCTAAGCATGTTTTTGATAAGACACCTGAATATAAAGACGTTTTATAACTATGAAAAATCTATTAGAAAAAGACATAAAAGGTCATATAGGTTCTCAAAAATATTTATGTACCATTTCTTGGAGAAATGGTACATTTCTTATGGATGAACCAGAAACCATTGAAGGAAAAGATCTTGGACCAGATCCATACACAACACTTTTGGCTTCTTTAGCTGGTTGTACTTTATCCACTTTACGAATGTATATCGATAGAAAAGGATGGATTATTCCAGAAATAAATATTTCACTAAATTTATACCAAGAAAATGACAAAGAATTAACAACAACTATAAATAGAAGCATCAGTTTTCCAAAAACAATTGATGAGGAAATTAAAAACAGATTATTAATTATTGCTGAAAAATGTCCTGTTTCTAAAATTTTAAAAAATCAAATCGTAATCAATACCACTATATAATTATGGATCCAAAAGACATTACTAAAGAATACACTAATGGAGAAGTTACCATTGTCTGGCAATCTGGAAAATGCATCCATTCTGGAAACTGTGTAAGAAACAATCCTGACGTTTTTAAACCTAAAGAAAAACCATGGATTACACCAGAGAACTCAACAACTGAAAAAATCATTACAACAGTAGAAAAATGTCCTTCTGGTGCCTTAACCTATTATAAAAATAAATAATGACTAAAAAAATCATTGCCTTTGGAGCTTCAAATAGTTCAACCTCTATAAATAAAAGATTAGCTACCTATGCTTCCACCCTATTTAAAAATACCGAAGTTGAAATTTTAGATTTGAATAATTATGAAATGCCTATTTTTTCAGTAGATAAAGAAGCTAATGGTTTTCCAAAAGAAGCACAAAAATTTTTAGATAAAATTCAAGAAGCTGATTTATTAGTCGTTTCAATGGCTGAGCATAACGGAAATTATACGACTGCCTTTAAAAACATATTAGATTGGACATCAAGAATAAATGGAAAAGTATTTCAGGGTAAAAAAATGCTTTTAATGGCAACTTCTCCAGGTGCTCGAGGTGGAAAATCGGTTTTAGAAATTTCAAAAGATAGATTCCCAAGACATGATGCTGATTTAGTTGGAACTTTTTCATTGCCTAGTTTCTATGAAAATTTCGATAGTGTAAACGGCATTATCAATATAGATTTGAAAAACGAATTATTAGAAATCATCAAAGAAATTGATTTCTAATTTCTTAATCTAGGTTAAGTGTACTTCTAACTATCTGGTTGTAAATTTGTAGTATTAAATTATTAATTAAAAAATATAAAATATGGCTACTACAAAATGGACAATCGACCCAACACATTCAGAAATTGGTTTTAAAGTAAAGCACATGATGTTTACCAATGTTTCAGGGAAATTTGACACCTATGAAGGAACAGTTGAAACAGAAGAAAATGATTTTACAACTGCAAAAATTTCCTTCTCTGCTGATATAGCATCAGTAGACACTAGAAATGTAGATAGAGACAATCATTTAAAAAGTGGTGATTTTTTTGATGCAGAAAATCATCCCAAACTAACTTTTACTGGGAAATCATTTAACAAAGTAAACGAACACAATTACGAATTAACAGGTGATTTAACCATTAAAGGAGTATCAAAAGAAGTAAAACTTCCTGTAGAGTTTAGTGGTTTAATGCAAGACCCTTGGGGAAATACTAAAGTAGGTTTAAATATTGAAACAAAAATCAACAGAAAAGATTGGGGTTTAAATTGGAATGCTGCTCTAGAAACAGGTGGCGTTTTAGTAGGAGAAGATGTAAAACTTGTTCTTGATTTACAATTAGCAAAAGCTTAATTTTTAAACTTAAAACTAGCAAACCTTACAGATTTTAGTATTTGTAAGGTTTTTTTATACTTAAAAAGTTTAATTTTGTATTTGGTTTACTAACAAATTAAACTACTTAAACCATTAATTTTTTAAATTTAAAAGATGAAAGCATACGTATTTCCAGGTCAAGGAGCTCAATTTACAGGAATGGGTAAAGACTTATATGAAAACTCGGTATTAGCCAAAGAACTATTTGAAAAAGCAAACGAAATTTTAGGTTTTAGAATCACAGACATTATGTTTGAAGGAACACCAGAAGCCCTAAAAGAAACAAAAGTAACCCAACCAGCTGTATTTTTACATTCAGTAATTTTAGCTAAAACATTAGAAAATTTCAAACCAGAAATGGTTGCTGGACATTCATTAGGTGAATTTTCAGCTTTAGTTGCCAATGGTACTTTGTCATTTGAAGATGGATTAAAATTGGTTTCCCAAAGAGCATTGGCTATGCAAAAAGCATGTGAAATTAAACCTTCAACAATGGCTGCTGTTTTAAACTTAGACGATACAATTGTAGAAGATATTTGCGCTTCAATTGACGGTGTTGTAGTGGCAGCAAACTATAATTGTCCAGGTCAATTGGTGATTTCAGGAGAATACAAAGCAGTTGAAGAAGCTTGTGAAAAAATGAAAGAAGCTGGAGCAAAACGAGCTTTAATTTTACCTGTTGGTGGAGCTTTTCATTCTCCTATGATGGAGCCAGCAAGAGAAGAATTAGCTGCAGCAATTGAAGCAACTTCTTTCTCAACTCCTATTTGTCCAGTTTACCAAAATGTTACTGCAAAAGCTGTTTCAGATGCCGAAGAAATTAAGAAAAACCTAATTATTCAATTAACAGCTCCCGTTAAATGGACACAATCTGTAAATCAAATGATTGCTGATGGAGCGACTAGTTTTACTGAAGTAGGACCAGGAAAAGTGTTAGTTGGTTTAGTTGGAAAAATAAATAAAGAAGTAGCCACTATTTCTGCCTAATCAAAAACAACACAACTATGAAAAAAATTGCATTTATTTCTCTTTTAAGTCTATTTATTTCTTGTAAAGAAGAAGCTAAAAAAGAAGAAATAAAAACAGAAAAAACTCAAGTTTTAGAAACTGAAGTTAAAGATATCCCTGAATTTACTAAAGGAATAGAAGTAACTCATAAAAAAGAGGCTTTTTTAGCAAATGAAATCATTAGTTATAATTTAGTAGTGAAATTTGGTGGTCAAGATTATTTAGATGCTAAATTCACACAAACTGTAAACGGCACATTGATAAAAATGGAAAGAGCAAATGGAGAAACGGTAGTTTATGATGGTAAAGAAGTTTACACTAATAAAACAGATGCCAATCTCCCAAAAGATAGATTTGATATTTTTACTTGGCCCTATTTTGCAACTATTCCTTACAAATTAAATGATGAAGGAACTGTTTGGTCTGACTTTCAAAACAAAACCTTTTATGGAGAAAACCTAGCAACAGGAAAATTAAGTTTCGAAGCTAATATTGGTGATGCTCCTGATGATTGGTATGTAATTTATAAAGATCCCAAGAATTATTTAGTAGGTGCAGCTTACATTGTAAGTTTTGGAAAAGGAAAAAAAGCCGCTGAAAAAGAACCACATGCAGTAAAGTATACTAATTTTTCAGAAGTTAATGAAATTCCATTTGCGAAAAACTGGACTTATCATATGTGGACAACTGAAAAGGGTTTTGGTGATCAAATAGGAGAAGCTACTTTAACAAATATTACTTTTTCAAAACAAAATGACAGCCTTTTTAAGAAATTTGAAAAAGCAACTCTAGTTACTTTAAAATAATATTTCAAAAACAATAGACTAACAAAAACTCCTATCTTATTTAGGAGTTTTTTTGGTTATATTTGTTAAAAATGATTTCCAATCCATTATGAATTTAAGTTTACGAACGGTAAATGTAACACGATATATTACTCCACTTAGAGAAGGTGGTTCTTTACCTGCTTTAGCAGAAGCAGATGATGATTTCAAATATGTTTTAAAGTTTAGAGGAGCTGGTCATGGTGTAAAAGCTTTGATTGCTGAATTTTTAGGTGGGCAAATTGCCAAATATTTAGACTTACCAGTTCCTGAATTAGTCTTTGCCAAATTAGATGAAGCTTTTGGAAGAACAGAAGCCGATGAAGAGATTCAAGATCTATTAAAATTTAGTCAAGGATTAAACCTAGGGTTACACTTTTTATCTGGTGCATTAACTTATGATGCTGCTGCTAATGATTGTGACGCTTTATTAGCTTCTAAAATTGTTTGGTTAGATGCTTTTATTACCAATGTAGATCGTACTTTCAAGAATACCAATCTATTAATTTGGAAAAAAGAACTTTGGCTTATCGATCATGGTGCTTCCTTTTATTTTCATCATTCATGGACTAATTGGGAAACTGCTGCAAAAACCCCTTTTGCACTAATAAAAGATCATGTTTTATTACCAAAAGCATCAAAAATGGAGGAAGTCCATCAATTATTTACTTCTAAATTAAATGCTACAATTCTAAAAGAAATAGTCAATCAAATTCCGGAAGATTGGTTACAATGGGAAGAATTATCAATATCTCCAGATGAAATAAAGGAAATTTATTTTCAGTTTTTATGCCTACGATTAGAAAATGCGAAATTATTTTTAAAACAAGCACAAGATGCACGAAAAACACTTATATGATTATGCTGTAATTCGTGTCGTACCTAGAGTAGAACGCGAAGAGTTTATTAATGTTGGGTTGATGCTTTTCTGTAAGCGTCAAAAATATTTACGCATACAATATCAAATTCCTACAGCAAAAATAACCTTATTTTGTCCGAAATTTGATTTAGAACAACTTCAAAATAATCTGGAAGCACTTGTTTCTATTTGTGAAGGGCAAAAAAAGGGTGGACCAATTGCCTTATTTGAAAAAGACGAAAGATTTAGATGGATTACTGCCATTAAAAGTTCAAGTATTCAAACCTCAAGACCGCATTCTGGATTTAGTGACAACTTAGATAAAACATTTGAAAAATTATATAACGAATTAGTTGAATAAAAGTCAAAAAATGAATACTATTTTAGAAACCCTACTTCAAGAACAAGAAAATGTTATAGTAATAGACGCTTCAATTCTTCATAAAGATTATGTTGCACTGGACTTATCAGCAAATCATACTGACCAATTGAATTTAAACCTTACCAATGCTACAATTTTCGAAGATTTTATTGAAGCTCATTTATCAAGTAACAATGCAAAAGTAGCTTTTGGTGGCTACCAAGAAATTCGGAATTTATATAAAAGAAGTACGGTTTTCAAAGATGAAATTACAGACGAACGTAATATCCACATAGGGTTAGACCTTTGGATAAAAGCAGGAACACCTGTTTTAGCTGCTTTAGATGGCAAAATACATAGTTTTCAAAACAATACTGCTCTAGGGGATTATGGTCCAACTATTATTTTAGAACATACTATAAACCATATAACGTTCCATACTTTATATGGTCATTTGAGTTTGGATAGCTTACAAGATAAAAAAGAAGGACAATCAGTAAAAAAAGGACAACAAATAGCTACACTTGGAGCTCCACCTATTAATGGTGATTATGCACCTCATTTGCATTTTCAGATTATAAAAGACATGGAAGGTAAAAAAGGAGATTATCCTGGTGTTAGTAGTAAAAAAGATTTAGACTTTTATACTAAAAATTGCCCAAATCCTAATTTTTTACTAAAGCTTTAATTTTTTGTTTAACTTTGAGTAATAACAATTTAAAACAAACGAAATGAAAAAATTTATTTTAACATTGGCATGCATGACAACATTATTACTAGTTTCATGCAAAGAATCTACACAAGATAAAGTAGAAGATGCAACTGAGGCAGTAGGAGATGAGATTGAAGCTACTACAGATGATGCAATTGATGCAATTGACTCTACAGCAACCAAAGTAGGAAATGATATTGAAGACGATGTGGAAGAAGTAAAAGAAGACATGAAATAGATTGTTTTTTTTCAATCTAAATTAAACTAAAAAGCTTCTAAAAGAATTAGTTCTTTAGAAGCTTTTTTTTATTTAGTAAATCAAATTACTCTATTATTTATCTTGCTAGCAAAGCTGTGTCAGTAAAATCAGTAAATAATCCATCTAATCCTAAATTATAAAAAGCTTGATATTCCAATATCGGATTATTGTGGTAATTACTCAATAGCCTTCTACTCTCATTCCTAAAAGTATAAGCATGAACTTCCAAACCTCGACTATGCGATCTCTTAATTAAATTATTAGGTGTAATTGCCTCCTTATCAGCATCATTTATTTTCCCATCTGCATTCATATCATCTGCTAAACCATCATTATTAGCATCTGTCCCTTTATAAGAAATAATAAACGGCTTCCAAGGTCCTATTCCATTGGCATAGGTTTTTACAAAATCTAATCCAGCATCTGTTGTAAAAAAACTATAATCACGAGTATCCCCTTGTAGATGCCAATCATAAGGTTTCCCATATGAAACAGTTTCTCCTGTAGGAACATCAAAAATCAAATCTCCATTTAAAGCTACATCATAACAACTTAATAATTGTATGATTTTTACAGTAGATTTTGATCTAATGTATTGTAAATTTGACACTTCAAAAGATTGCACATAAACTGGTGCAGATTCACTATTCCACCCTGCAGTAGTAAGTTCTTCTAATAATTTATCAGAAATTTTTAAGTTTAATGCTTCATGATAAGCTGGATGTTTTGTCTCTGGATAAATGCCAATAATTCTATTCAATTGAGCTGATTTTTCTTTAACTAACGTAATTACTTCAGTAAAAGTTGGTATTTCGTAAAGATTATTAAATTGTTGTGCCCTTTCAGAAAAAGCTTGTTTGGCTTTTAGTTGCTTAATTTCAGCTAAAGTAAAATCCGATACGAACCAGTCTTCAACCATAGCTCCATCAATATTTTTAGTTGTCTTTTTAGACGCAAAGGCTGAAATATCACCAACATTGGTAGTTCCTGACAACATAGGTTCATGCCTAACTACTAATACACCATCTAGCGTCATTACTAAATCGGGTTCAATGAAGTCTGCTCCTAACTCAATTGCTCTAGTATAAGACGCAATTGTATGTTCTGGCAAGTAACCAGATGCCCCTCTATGAGCAACAATTAAAGGGTCTTTTCCAGATAAAGTAGGATATTTTGATGATGAAGGAGCTACATTTTCTACTGTATCATCATTGTTGCATGCTAAAGCCAATAAGGCTCCAATCGAAAAAAAGATGTTTCTTAAAATCATTTTTATTGTATGTTTGTTTGAATAACAAAACACCTTATTTTTTTCTAATTCATGATTACTTGATTGTTAAATGTAGGTTATTAAAAAAAAATACTACTTCCAAGTAAATCTATCCTTTGAAAATTAAATTATTTCACAAAAAAACACCAAACTACAATTAGTTTGGTGTTTTTTTTTATGAAATTTAAAGAGCTATCCTCTAATTTTTTGTTCCCATTTCCAAGCGCTTTTTAAAGCTTCTTCTAGTGAAGATTGTGCTTTCCAGCCTAAAACGGTATTCGCTTTATCAGTATTGGCATAAGCTGAAGTAATATCACCTTCTCTTCTACCAACAATTTTATAATTTAATTTTTGATTTGACACTTTTTCAAAAGCAGTTATCACTTCTAAAACGGAACTTCCGGTTCCTGTTCCCAAATTAAAAATTTCTACCTTTTCTACATTTTGCCTTTTCAATAAACGTTGTAAAGCAATTACATGTGCTTTGGCTAAATCAACCACATGAATATAGTCCCTTATTGCTGTCCCATCTGGAGTTGCGTAATCATTTCCATAAACAGAAAGTTGTTCTCTTAAACCAATTGCTGTTTGCGTAATAAATGGTACTAAATTTTGCGGAACACCTAAAGGCAATTCACCTATTTCGGTCGAAGGATGTGCACCTATTGGATTAAAATAACGCAATAAAACAGCACTGATATTCGAAACCTTAGCCACATCTGTAATTATTTCCTCTCCTATTTGCTTGGTATTTCCATAAGGTGAAATAGCTGGTTGAACAGAAGCGTTTTCAGTAATTGGCATTTTTTCGGCTTGACCATAAACAGTACAAGAAGAACTAAAAATAAAACTAACATTTGGCAGTTCTTTTAATTCTTGTAAAAGATACACCAAAGCATTAATATTATTTTCATAATACAACAATGGATTTTCAACACTTTCTCCAACAGCTTTACTGGCTGCAAAATGTATCACACCGGCAATATCTGTGTACTTTTTAAATAAATCTTGAACTGAAGCTTTATCCCGTAGATCTATTTTTTCAAAAATGGGCTTCTTACCTGTAATAGTACTAATTCCATCTAAAACTTTTTCCGAAGAATTAGACAAATTATCTACTGCAATAACTTCAAAACCTTCATTTTGCAATTCAACAACAGTGTGCGAACCTATAAACCCTAAACCACCAGTAACAAGTATTTTCATTTTTGATTATTCGATTACTGGATTATTGGATTTTCGAACAATCTAATAATCCAAAAAACTAATTACACAAATTCTAAAATGGAATCTGTTATAAATTTAATTTGTCCGTCCTCTAATTCGGTATGCATTGGTAACGCAATTACTTCTTCACATAATTGATTGGTTACTGGAAAATCTTCTTCTTTGTAACGTGCATCAGCATATGCTTTTTGACTGTGTAAAGGAATTGGATAATAAATAGCACAAGGAATTTGTTTGTTTTGTAAATGAGTTAACAAACCATCACGTTTTCCGTTTGTAATGCGAATTACATATTGGTGAAAAACATGATCCTCAGTTAGTGAATCAAATTTTGGAGTAATAATAGTATTATTTTCAGCTAAGGCATTATTGTACTTATTAGCTGCTTCTCTTCTAGCCTTATTATAGTTGTCTAAATGAGGTAATTTGGCTTTTAGAACTCCTGCTTGCAGACTATCTAAACGCGAGTTTACTCCTACCACATCATGATGATATCTTTCATACATTCCGTGATTTACAATACCTCTTAAAGTGTGTGCTAATGCATCATCATTTGTAAAAATAGCTCCACCATCACCATAGCAACCTAAGTTTTTAGACGGGAAGAAAGAGGTAGCACCTACATGACCTATTGTTCCCACTTTCTTTTTTACTCCATCTTTATTGATAAAATCCGCTCCAATGGCTTGTGCGTTGTCTTCAATTACATATAGGTTATGTTCGTTTGCAATCTCCATAATAGCATCCATATTTGCTGCACGACCAAATAAATGTACAGGAACAATCGCTTTTGTTTTTGGAGTAATTGCTTTTTTAATACCTTCTAAAGAGATATTCATATTATCCATATCCACATCTACAAGAACAGGAGTCAATTGCAATAGCGCAATAACTTCAACAGTAGCTGCAAATGTAAAATCGGCAGTAATAACTTCATCTCCTGGTTTTAAATCCAATCCCATCATAGCAATTTGCAAAGCATCTGTACCATTAGCACAAGGAATTACGTGTTTCACTCCTAAATACTTTTCTAAATCAGCTTGAAATTGGTGCACCAAAGGACCATTAATATAAGTGTTGGTTTCTAAAACTTCTTGAATAGAAGCATTTACTTCCGTTTTTATTTTTTCATATTGACTTTTCAAGTCAACCATTTGTAATTTTTTCATTAGAATAAATTTGGTGACACAAAAATAAGAATTAATTATGATTAGGAGCGAATCGTTAGGCCTTTTTTGGTTTCCCCTATTCCTCTTTCTGTTACAATACCTTTGTCGAAGTTTAAAACTTTGACAAAGGTGATTTTTACTACAATCTGGGCTAAAGGACAATCGTCATTTGTAAAATAAAATACTTAATTTTGAAAAATATAATTTGACAGTCTAAACAGATTTGAAAACTTTTGAGAAGTTGTCAAATCTAATTCCAAAGCAATATAAAGAATGGCAAAAAAAGAACATTACTACACTCAATTTGAAAACAACCGCATCTATCATGTTTACAACAGAACGATAGATAGAAAACCAATGTTTAAATCTGATGAGAATTATGCTTTCTTCATTCGTCAATTTGATAAATATTTGTCAGCTTACATCAATATTTATACCTACAACTTAATTGGAAATCATTTTCATTTCATGATTCAGATTAAAGATTTAAGTGATTTGACAAATACAATAGTTAAGACAGATTTGACAACTTTTGAAAAGTTGCCAAATCTAAAAAAACAAAAAACCACACACGATATTGTAAGTCATCAGTTTAAAAAGTTTTTTCAAAGTTATGCCATGGCTTTTAATAAACAACAAAATAGAATTGGCACACTTTTTCAAACGCCTTTTAAACGCGTAGAAGTTCGAGATGAAGAATACTTACGAGAATTAATTTGCTACATACATACAAATGCTCAAAAACATCAAATTGTGAAAGACTTTAGAGAATGGAAATGGTTATCCTATCACAAAATACTTTCTAAAAAAGAGACTAAATTATTAAGAAACGAAGTAATAGAATATTTTAATGATAAAGAAAACTTTGAATATACACACCTTCTTTTTGCTAAAAAAATTGAAGAAAAAGAACGAGATTTTTTTATTGAAGATTAAAAATATTTGAACAGAACAGATTTGACAACTTTTAAAAAGTTGTCAAATCTACATAATAACAATAACAACAAGACAAATGCTTTTTTTATACAACATAATTACTATTCTTGCTTCACAAGTCCTAAAAATAGCACCTTTTTTCAGTCCAAAAATGAAACTTTTTGTAGAAGGACGTAAATCAGTTTTTACAGTCTTACAAAGTAAAATAACCACTAGTGATAAGACCATTTGGTTTCATGCTGCTTCACTTGGAGAATATGAACAAGGGTTGCCAGTGATGGAAAAAGTAAAAGAAAAGTATCCTACTCATAAAATCATAGTGACCTTTTTTTCTCCTTCTGGATATGAAGTTCGAAAAAACAATACTATTGCTGATGTTACGGTTTATTTACCCTTGGACACCAAAGTAAATGCTTCAAAATTTATAACGCTAGTGCATCCAGAAATGGTCATTTTCATTAAATATGAATTTTGGCCGAATTATCTAAATGAATTAAAAAAGAGATCCCAAAGTTTTGGAACTAAAACCTATCTAATTTCAGGTATTTTTAGAGAGAAGCAAGCTTTTTTTAAGTGGTATGGCGAATTTTATAGAAAAGCACTTCAAACTTTCGATTATTTCTTTGTTCAAAATGAAAAATCAAAAACACTCATTCAAAGTATTGGTTTTACCAATGTAAGAATTTCAGGTGACACTCGTTTTGACAGAGTGGTTTCTATTTTAGAAAGAGATAATTCTTTGGGTTTTATTGAAGATTTCAAAGACAATACAACAACAATTGTCATAGGAAGTTCTTGGCCAAAAGATGAAAATCTATTAGTTAATTTTATCAATCAAGCTTCCAATAATGTAAAATTTATTATTGCACCGCATAATATCAAAACAGAACAAATTCAAGAATTACAGCAATCCATTATCAAAAAAGCGGTGTTGTTTTCAAAAAAAGAAAACCAAAACTTAGCTGAATTTTCCGTTTTTATTATTGACACTATTGGCATTTTAACCAAAATTTATTCCTATGCAGATATTGCTTATGTGGGTGGTGGTTTTGGTAATCCTGGTGTGCATAACATTTTAGAACCTGCTACCTTTGGAGTTCCCATTGTTATTGGCCCTAATTATTCTCATTTTGCTGAAGCTACAGCTTTAGTCAATATGGAAGGTTGTATTTCTATTTCAAATGATACCGAACTGAAAAATGCTTTTGATTTATTACTTCAAAACGAAGATGAACGCTATGAAAAAGGTCATATTTGTAGCACTTTTGTTCAAATGAATAAAGGAGCAACTACTGTTATTTTAAAATATTTGGAATAAAATCACAAGCTCAACTTCTCTTTAAAAGCACTCGATTGTCTTCTTGAAATCTCTACTTTAATTTCTTTTGGTAAATGCACTAATAAATTACCACTAAACCAAGGATCAATTTGATTGGCAAACTGAATGTTTATAATTTGATTTCTATTGGCTCTAAAAAAGAATTCTTCTGGTAATTTAGATTCAATTTGGTTCAAAGATTTAGAAACAATAGCTTTTTCCTCTTTAAAAAACACTTTGGTATAATTCCCATCCACTTCAAACAAATAAATGTCTTCGATTTTTATCAACCAACATTTTTCTCCATCTTTAATAAAAATTTGATTGCTTAGGTTGAGTTTTTGACTGTTTTTAATTTCTTTTTCTTCAAGAATTCCTTTTACTTTTTCAATAGCTTGTGCAAACCGTTTTGAATTTATGGGTTTTAAAAGATAATCCAAAGCATTGTATTCAAAGGATTTAATAGCATATTCATCAAAGGCCGTTGTAAAAATTGTAATAGGAACGTTATCCAACATTTCTAACAATTCAAAACCGTCTTTTTCTGGCATATTGATATCTAAAAAAAGTAAATCGGGTTGTTTTTTTGTTATTACCTCATAGCCTTCGTCTACATTTTCCGCTTCACCTATAATTTCAATCTCTGAATGTGATTTTATCAATTCTTTCAATTCGTTTCTAGCCAAACGAGAATCTTCCACTATTACTGCTTTTATCTTTTTCATAGTTCTAAACAATTGGGAGTTTTATAATTGCTTTCACTGTATCGTCGGTTTCCTGAAGGCTAAACGCAGCCTCTTTTCCATACAAAAGACCAATTCTTTCTTTAATATTTTGTATCCCTAATTGGGTGGAATTAGCATCAATAACCAACTTGCCAGAATTACTTACTTCAATAACTAGGCTTTCATTTACAACACCTATTTCAAGTTTTACAATTCCACCATGTTTTCTATTAGCAATACCATGTTTTACAGCATTTTCAACTAGTAACTGAATAACCATAGGTGGAATTTGCCTCTGCATTATTTCAGGTTGAATCTCTTTTACAAACTCCAAACGGTCTTCAAGTTGAATTTTTGAAATAGCAATAAAATTATCGACCACCTCTATTTCTTCTTCAATCGAAATCGCATTAACATTATTTTTAGTCAACGAATAACGCAACATTTCTGACAAACGCGTAATCATTTCTCTAGATTTTTCAGGATTTTCAAGAATTAATCCTCTAATATTATTCAAACTATTGAACATAAAATGAGGGTTAATTTGCCCTTTTAAAGCATTTAATTTTGATTCTTTCAAAGTAGATTCCAATTCTAATCTAGTAATCTTTACAAGATTTAAATAATGATACACTTTAATGGAGGAAACCACAAAAAACCAAACCAAAAACGCTACAAAAAAGAAAGGAACATTTGCCAATTTCATTAAAAAAGTAAGTACCGTTGCATTTGATTTTCCAAAATAATACATACTTGGAATATCCACCATGGGCCACAACAAAAGATGGTAAATTACTTGTACTAAAAGAAATACTACTATTAAGAGTACTACTTTTTTGGTTTCAATTTTCGAAAAATCGATTAATTTTTCAAAAAAATACAAAATAATATAAGACAATATAAAACCTAAAATACCACATAAAACACCTTCTAAAATAGAATAATAAAAGGAATTCGTTTGTATAACTGTCCATTTATCCAAAACAAAAATACAATAGGATACCTTTTGAAAAGTTAAAGTAGCAAACACATACAATATCCAACCTATAAGATTGAATATGTGATATTTATAATTATCTATTAATTTCATTTTTTATCTAAAAAAACTTTGGCAAAACTTTTTTTTAGTTCTATTCAAAGTATCCTACAAAATTGTAAATTCTATTTCAAATTCAACATAAAAAGAAAAGAAGTCACTCTAGTTTAATGTTTTTTTTAAGCTACAATATAGAATTAATTATTGTGATTATTAGTTCAATTGTGATTTTGACGAATTTTATAATAAAGAGTATCATCTATTTTTATTTAATTGGTTTACATAGTAAAGAAGTACTTCACTATTTTAAAAGTTGAAAAGCCTATTACAAAACCTATTAATGTGGCTATTATAAGCACATTTGTCTTTTTTACATGTTTCATTTTGTTTGTGTTTTTATTATTATACTTCAAAAATAACTTTAAAAACTGCTTTATTTTTCTAAAAAATGACAAACGGTAATTTAGAAATGATGAGTGGCAATTTTTAACGAGATTAAAAAAATGTGTAAATTGCAGCACAATAAATAAAACAATTATGAAATTTTTAAAATTACTGATCTTATTATTTACTATTCCTATTTTCTCTCAACAAGGAGGTATGTGGATTCCCTCTTTATTAAAGGGAATGAATGAAACCGAGATGAAAAATCTTGGTATGAAAATGAAAGCTGAAGATATATACAGCGTTAACAAATCTAGTTTAAAGGATGCAATAGTGCATTTTGATGGTGGTTGTACTTCAGAAATAATCTCTAACAAAGGACTACTTTTAACCAATCATCACTGTGGGTATGATGCCATACAAAGTCATTCTACCTTAGACCATGATTATTTACAAGATGGTTTTTGGGCCAGAGACATTTATGCAGAACTTCCAAACCCTGGAATGGTTGCTACTTTAATCGTTAGTATAAATGATGTTACCGAAAAAGTACTTGAAGGTGTAGGTTCTTTACCTACTGAAATTGAAAAACAAAAGAAAATTCAAGAAAATATAAATACGGTACAAAATAACTTTCCAAAAGAATCTTGGCAAGACACAAGAATAAGAACGTTCTATGAAGGAAATCAATACATCCTTTTTGTTACAGAAACTTTCAAAGACATTCGTTTAGTAGGTGCACCACCTAGTTCAATAGGTAAATTTGGTTCTGATACAGACAACTGGGTTTGGCCAAGGCATACTGGTGATTTTTCTATTTTTAGAATATATGCCAATAGAGATAATAAACCAGCCGAATATTCACAAGATAATATTCCTTATACTCCCAAACATTTCTTACCTATTTCATTAGACGGAATTAGCGAAGACGATTTTACGTTAGTTTTTGGTTTCCCTGGAAGAACGCAAGAATACTTACCTTCTTTTGCCGTAGAACAAATTGTAAATACGTTAAACCCAGCAAAAATAGAAATAAGAGAAGCTGCTTTAAAAGTACAAGATGGCTTTATGAGAAAAGATAAAGCAATCAAAATTCAATATGCTTCAAAATATGCTAGTGTTGCTAATTATTGGAAAAAATGGATTGGTGAAAAGCAAGGTTTAGAAAAATCAAATGCTATTCAAATTAAAAAAGATTTTGAAAAAGAATTTCAAAAAAGAGTTGAAAAAGAAGGAAAAACAAAAGAGTATGGTTCTATATTAAAAGACTTTGAAGAAAGTTATGGAGAAATAACAGAATATGCTCTTGCCAGAGACTATTTCAACGAAGTAGTTTTAAGAAACACAGAACTTTTAAGTTTTGGTTACAAATTATATCAATTAGAACAATCCTATGCTTCAAAAGGAGAGCAATCGTTTAATGATCGCAGAAACAACTTATTAAAAAGCTTTGAAGAAGCTTACAAAAATTTCAATCCTACAGTAGATGAACAAGTTTTTGAACAATTGCTTTCGCTTTACTTAAGCAAGTCTCCTTATTCTCCTCCTTCACTTACTAAAGAAAATTTAAGCAAACTAACTTCTGAAGTTTATAAAAAATCGAAATTAACGACTTACGAAGGTGTAAAAGAATTATTAAAAGGAGATGCTAAATCTGCGATTAAAGATCTTAATAAAGACAATGGGTATGAATTAGTAAAATTATTAGCTAATCATTATACTGATAAAGTAATACCTATATATACTGAACTTAATTTAAAAATTAATGCCCTTCAAAGAGAATACATGAAGGCACAATTAGAACTTTTTCCAGATGCAAGATACTTTCCTGATGCAAACAGTACTTTAAGGGTCACTTATGGAAAAGTACAAGGATACAATCCTAGTGATGCTATTTACTATGAGCCTGTAACTCATTTAGACGGAATTATGGAAAAATACATTCCTGGTGATTATGAGTTTGATGTACCTACCAAATTAATCCAGTTGTATAAAAACAAAGATTATGGTATTTATGGCGAAGATGGTAAAATGCCTGTTTGTTTTATTGGAACAAATCATACCACAGGAGGAAACTCTGGAAGTCCAGCTATTGATTCCAATGGAAATTTAATTGGATTGAATTTTGACCGAGTATGGGAAGGAACTATGAGCGATATTCATTACGACCCAGAAATTTGTAGAAATATAATGGTAGACATTCGTTACGTTTTATTCATAATCGACAAGTATGCCAACGCAGATAATTTAATTGAAGAAATGAAATTAGTACATCCAAAAAATTCTAGTAAAAAATCTAAAAAAAGAAGGTAGATTTATTTTAGAAATTTGGCATGTAATTTGCTCATAATGAACACAAGAGTGAAGAGTAAAAAAAATTAAAAAAAAAGTCAAAAAATATTTTGACAAGTCAAAAAATTTATATCTTTGCTCCGAATTAATAATTAACCTTTTATAATTTAGTAAGATGAAAAAAGTTGTTTTAAGTTTAGCATTCGTTGCTATGATGTTCGTTTCTTGTAAAGAAACTGAGGCTACTCCAGAAACTACAGAAGAAACTGTTGAAGCTGTTGAAGCTACTACAGAAGAAGCTGTTGAAGCTGTTGAAGTTGCTGCTGATACTACTGCTACTGTAGTTGAAGAGACTGCAACTGAAGTTGTTGAAGAGCCTGCTAAGTAATTTATTGCTGACAGAAAAAATAAAGCTCCACTAGTGGAGCTTTTTTTATGCTTTATATTTTCCTTTTTGCGTTTATTCAAAAGTAGCAAAGATATCATCCTCTGCTGAAAAATCCAGAATTTCAGCTAAAACACCATATTTTACAAATTCATCAATCCCTTTTTGCAATAACAACTGTGTAGAATATTTACGGCTAACGGCTATTTGTTTCTCATTTAATATTATTCTAAAAAAAAACTTTCCGTTTCCAGAACGAAATCGCATAAAAACTAAATGCTCAATATTCTCTTGAAGATGTGTAATATGTTCCTCACACTCAAAACGTAATTCAAAACTATTACTTGTAAAAATAGTCTTCCCTTTACGAGAAGTTAATTCGTACTTATATTCTCCATTTAATCGCTTTGTAATAACAAAAGTAGCCATAAAGTTATTTAGTTAATTGCAGTGTTGTGCAAAATACTATTTTGAATTCAAGTAAAAAATATTTTTCAGAAGAAGTTATTAAGAAAATCGTATACTTCAAACTTATCTTCCTCTAAAACCTACAGCATCTTTACAACATTTTAGTCCTCTAAGAAACATACTTGTAGAATTATTTCTGTATTCCATACATCTTACCTTGCTTTCTTATGCTCTTTCTACAGCTTATTTTCCATTTCATCTAAAAAAAGGGGAAATATCCGCTATTATTTACAGGTATAAACCTCTTTTAATCAAATGATTACAATATTACCTTTACATCATTCTAGACGTAAGCCGAAAAGTCAGCAATAGAGTAGGTAATCTAAAAACTTAAAAAAAAATGAAAATTAAAACAATTAGTCTAATCGCAAGTCTTACATTGGGAGTATTGATACTGTCGCAATGCAAACCAGAAAAATCATTATTATACAATGAATCAGGAAATTATTTAGTAGATGGGAACTTCCTCATCCAGAACACAAAAGAAATCTCTGCAGGAGATATCAACAAATTACTTTCTTTAGACAAAGAGTATGCAGACATTACTAAAGGAAAAGCTTTTCTCTCTTATATTGTGCATACACAACAAATTCAGCATCTTCAAAGAATTCAAAAATTAGATAAAATATCCCGAATTCAAAAAATCAACTTTATCCACAAAGGGTGTTTTGAAAAAGCCGAAATTGATTGGTCACAATTTGGGGAACTAAAAAACCAATTGGATCTTATTCTAGACAAATACAAACCAACATTAATCAATGGGAATATAGCAATTGCAAACAATCAAATTGCTACTAAGGCTGTCAGAATGAACGACAAGGATATTTCTACTTTATCAGGTTTTTCTATCTATGGTCTTGACGATGCTAATATCTGTGGAGATTTCATGGGTGTTAATAAATACTCTAGAGTTTTATTTAGAGTAAACACTGTGGCTCCTGACAAAGATTTACAAACTCGTTTGGAAGGTATAATCAAACAGTACCGTTAAAATCAATTAGATAAGACTGGTTTTCAAACCAGTCTTATACTTATTAAAACTCATACAATGAAAAGAAAAGCACAATTAGCAGGCATATTTACTGTTATTCTATTGGTTTTTACAGTAGGATTAAAAGGTACATTCGATGGCTACTATGGGTTTTATTATGCTGAGAAAGAATATAAAAAACCACTAGCATTCACTCTCTCCGAAGAAATAATTAAACTAAAACCTGTCAGTATATTTCTATCCTATACAGGTTTTGATACTGGATACAGTTTTTTTGCTCCAAATGTAGCTAGCGACTTTGTTTTGCTCTTTGAATTAAAAGACAAAGAAGGCAATATTATCGAAAATAGAATTATGCCTAGATTTAAAAACAAAGAAAGCATCACTCGATACACTTCTGTCTACAACATGTTCCTAGATAAGATTGCTGCAGAAGGAGGCACTATAAAAGACAATAAATACCAACAGTACTTAGACATTATCGTCAAACAAATAGCTATTGCTGTAAAAAAAGAAAATCCAAATACCGATCAAATAATAGCTCGGTTATATTTATACCATTACCCAGATTTGAAAAGTTATCAGAAAGGAGAAAAATCAGAAAAACTTATCCTTATTGGCGAATACAAATAAATTTACAAATGAAAAAACTAGCAAAAATCTATCATAAAGTAGAACACTTTTTCTTTGATTCTAAGCATAATTCTGAATTTCTATCCTTTTTCAGAGTAGCTGCTGGAATTGTTATACTATTGCATTTCATATCCATATTCAATGATTTTGACCAATTCTTTTCTAGCAAAAGTATAATCCCTCCAGATATCATGGCCACTTTTAATCAAGATTGGCAATTCACATTCCCTTTACTAGTGAAACAGATAGAAAACATAGGCATCTCAGAAGCCACAACTATTATAGTCACTAAAACAACATTTCTCTTACTATGTGTCTGTATTATCATAGGTTTCTACTCGAGAATCAGTGCTTTTATATTGCTCTTTATTCAAGTTTTATTAATGAAAGGCAGCACCTTTTTCATTTATGGAGCCGACTTTTTTTCCAGTATGTCTCTGTTTTATTTAATTTTATTCCCTTCAGATTCTTATTTTTCTATTCGTAACTTTTTCAAATCAAATCAAAAGAAAGAGGTTAATTATATGCCCGTAAAGCGACTTTTTCAAATACACATTAGCATTGCTTATTTCTTCTCTGGTTTTGATAAATTAATGGGATTCAATTGGTGGAATGGAGAATCTATCTGGAAAGCCATTCATTTACCTTATGCCAATAGAGATTTTAATTTTGACTTTTCATGGATGGCAGATCATTCTTTTATTCTCATTATTATAGGTTGGTCCACAATACTTATAGAAATGTGTTATCCTTTATTTGTATGGATTCCAAAAACAAGAAAACTATGGATTGCTTTAACAATTTCAATGCATATCGGAATCGCTTTGGTACTAAATCTTTATTATTTTTCAGCCATTATGATTGTTTGGAACCTAACAAATTTTTATTTTGAAAATCCTGATACAGTGACCAGTAAACACTCTCTTTTTCATTTTTTACAACGCAAAAAAAGGAATGTAGTAGCGCTTACTTCATTTTACAGGAATTAGAATTATAACAAGAAAAAGTAAAGCAAAATTAAATAAGAATATAAAAAACTAGTACTCAAAGCATAGGAATCAAGGCAGCTTCGATACTTCGGAGTTGAATCCGCACTCCTATAGCTTTAACTCTATGTTGTTTAAAAAATTAACAGAAACAAAAAAAGCTCCAAACATAGTTTGAAGCTTCTTGTACTCAAGGCGGGACTTGAACCCGCACGGGCATTACTACCCACTGGATTTTAAGTCCAGCGTGTCTACCAATTCCACCACTCGAGCGTTTTTTTTACTTTTATAATGCAGCACTAATTTTTAAAAAAAATTAATTAAAATCTACACCACTCGAGCAAATATATTTTTACTTTTATGATGTAACACTAATTTTTATAAAAAACTAATTAAAACTTACACCACTCAAGCAATTATTTTGTATTTGGTAAACTCTTTTCAATAAAAATCAGGACGACTTAAAAATCATTTCCCTGATTGCGAGTGCAAATATAATCCTTTTAATTAACCTCACAAATTAATTCGACTAAAAATGTTTCAAAAACGCAATTGGAATAAAAAGCTATGATAACTATATGAAGTATACTTACCTTTAAAGATCCAATAGCAAAAAACATAGTTTGAAGCTTTTGTTCCGAAGTATCAGAATCAAGGCAGCTCCGACACTTCGGAGTTGAATCCGCACTCCTATAGCTTTAACTCTATGTTGTTTGAAAAATTAACAGAAACAAAAAAAGCTCCAAACATAGTTTGAAGCTTCTTGTACTCAAGGCGGGACTTGAACCCGCACGGGCATTACTACCCACTGGATTTTAAGTCCAGCGTGTCTACCAATTCCACCACTCGAGCAAGTGATTTTTTTACTTTTATGATGTAGTTACTAATTTTTAGAAAAAATTAATTAAAACTTACACCACTCGAGTAACCTGTTCCTTTTATGATGTAGTACTAATTTTTAGAAAAAATTAATTAAAACCTACACCACTCGAACAACCTGTTCTTTTTATAATGATGTACTAATTTAAAAAATTAAAACCTACACTATTTAAGAACTTTTTGGTAATTGGAGCGAAAAACGGGGTTCGAACCCGCGACCTCGACCTTGGCAAGGTCGCGCTCTACCAGCTGAGCTATTTTCGCATTATTTATATTTATGAACGTTACAACTACTAGATAAATCCCTCATTGCGGATGCAAATATAACACCTATTTTTTTTTCTACAAGGATTTTTGACGAAAAAATATAAAAAAAATGCAATACATTGATTACTAAATCATTATTTTTTAGTCAGCATTCGTTTTATTTCGTTCAATTTCATCAAAGCTTCCACAGGTGTAAGCGTATTAATATCAATATTGATAATTTCCTCTTTAATTTCTTCTAATAAAGGATCATCTAAATTAAAAATACTCAGTTGCATCTCCTCTTTTTCGCTCTTAATCCCGTTTAAAGCATCGCTAGAATGATCTTTCTCTAATTTCTTTAATAATTTTTCCGCTTTCTGAATCACTAATTGTGGCATTCCAGCCATTTTAGCTACATGAATACCAAAACTATGAGCACTTCCTCCTTTAACTAATTTACGAATAAATAAAACGGTATCTTTTAACTCTTTGACGGAAACATTGTAATTCTGAATTCTATCAAAAATAGCTTCCATTTCATTCAATTCGTGATAATGGGTTGCAAAAAGTGTCTTTGGTTTATTGGGATGTTCGTGCAGATATTCAGAAATAGCCCAAGCAATTGAAATTCCATCATAAGTAGAGGTTCCTCTTCCAATTTCATCTAACAACACTAAACTTCTGTCTGAAATGTTATTCAAAATCGAAGCCGTTTCGTTCATTTCGACCATAAAAGTAGATTCGCCCATAGAAATATTATCACTCGCTCCTACTCTAGTAAAAATCTTATCTACCACACCCATTCTAACGGCTTCTGCTGGAACAAAACTTCCCATTTGAGCCAAGAGCACAATTAAAGCCGTTTGTCTTAAAATAGCCGATTTACCCGACATATTAGGCCCTGTAATCATAATGATTTGTTGGGTTTCGTTGTCCAAAAACACATCATTGGTAATATAAGGCACACCCACTGGCAATTGTTTTTCAATTACTGGATGACGTCCTTCTTTGATTTCCAAATCAAAACTGTCGTCAAAAATAGGTTGAACATACTTATGTTCGATAGCCAATTGAGTAAACGAATTCAAACAATCCAATTGAGCAATTAAATTCGCATTATGTTGCACGGGTTTAATATACGTTGCCATCCAATTTACCAATTGTTCGAACAACTGACTCTCTAATTGTTGGATTTTATCTTCAGCTCCTAAAATTTTACTTTCGTATTCTTTTAATTCTTCTGTAATATAGCGCTCTGCACTCACTAAAGTTTGTTTGCGAATCCAATCGGCTGGTACTTTATCTTTGTGGGTATTTCGCACTTCAATATAATAACCAAATACATTATTAAAAGACACTTTTAAAGAAGTAATTCCTGTTTTCTCACTTTCGCGAAGTTCTAAGGCTTCTAAATAGCCTTTTCCTTGGGAAGAAATCGCTCGTAATTCATCTAATTCTGCATTTACTCCTTTAGCAATCGCGTTCCCTTTGTTTACATGAACAGGAGCGTCTTGATTTAAAGTCGTTTTTATCTTTTCGCGTAGCAATTCGCAAGCATGCAAACTATCTCCTATTACTTTTAAAGCTTCATTTTTACTTTGTAAAGCCAATTCTTTTATGGGAATAATCGCGTTCAAAGAATCATTTAAATAGGTCACTTCTCTTGGAGAGACTTTACCTGTAGCCACTTTGGAAATCAAACGTTCCAAATCGGAAATTTGCTTGATTTGATATTGTATTTTTTGTAAGGTTTCCTGATTGTCTTTCAAATAAGCCACCACTTCATGACGGCTTTGTATTTTATTCACTTCTTTTAATGGCAGTGCTAACCATCGTTTCAATAAGCGCGAACCCATTGGCGAAAGCGTTTTATCAATCACATCTAAAAGCGTCACTGCATTTACATTGGTAGAATGATACAATTCTAAATTGCGAATGGTAAAACGATCCATCCACACATAAGCATCTTCTGCAATGCGTTGGATATTGGTGATGTGTTGGATTTTGTTGTGTTGGGTTTCCGACAAATAATACAACACCGCACCCGAAGCAATAATTCCTTCTTGCAATTCTTCGATACCAAATCCTTTTAGCGAATTGGTTTGAAAATGTTTGGTTAAAGTTTCTACTGCATAATCTTCTTTGTACACCCAATCTTCTAAAAAGAACACGTGAAAATCCTCTCCAAACACTTCTTTAAACTGATTCCTATTTTGTTTGGGCACCAAAATCTCACTTGGACTGAAATTTTGTAACAACTTATCGATGTATTCTTCGTTCCCTTGAGCGGTTAAAAACTCTCCTGTTGACACGTCTAAAAAAGCAATTCCTAGCGTTTTCTTACCAAAATGTACCGAAGCCAAAAAGTTATTGGATTTCGAATGCAATACCTCATCATTCATGGAAACCCCTGGAGTTACTAACTCTGTTACACCTCGTTTCACAATGGTTTTAGTCATTTTAGGATCTTCTAATTGGTCACAAATCGCAACTCTAAGTCCTGCTTTTACTAATTTGGGTAAATACGTATTTAAGGAATGATGGGGAAAACCAGCCAATGCCGTTTCACTATCAGAACCTGCTCCCCTTTTGGTTAAGGTAATTCCTAGAATCCCTGCAGCACGAACCGCATCTTCTCCAAAAGTTTCATAAAAATCACCCACACGAAACAGCAAACAAGCATCTGGATATTTGCGCTTAATTTCGTTGTATTGTTTCATCAAAGGGGTTTCCTTTTTCTCTTTCGTTTCCGCTGCTTTTTTAGCCACAATATGTCTTTTTAGTGAATGGTTGCGAAGTTACGAATTTCAATGGCAAAATCAAGTGATGCATTTAAAGATTGAAGGATTGAAAAATTGACTCATTGCCTCATCGCCTCATTGGCACATTATTTTATTTTTTAATTTGGTACGGATAGGTTTCGTAAAAAATTTGGTCTTCATTAATGGTATAACCAGTTGCCAAATCCTTTTTAGCTTCTTCAAATAACACTTTTGATGCGTCCGACTTTCCTTCACGGGCTAAACAAATGGCTTTGTAGTATTTCACATCTGAAAACTCGGGATATTGCGCTAAGGATTGATCAAAAACAGCAATGGCTTCCTTCCATTTTTTTTGTTCGTACAAAGAAATTCCGTAATAAAACAAATCCAAATAATGAGCTTCCCCAAATTTTTGAGCTTGTTCATCCGTGTCCTTTTTGAAAATTTGTTCTGCTTTTTTAAATTCGTTTAGTTGCAAATAACTCAGTGCAATATGAAATTGATAGGTATGATCCATCACATAATTATTCCCGTATAAAGCGATACACTTTTTAAAGTCTACTATAGCATCCTTATAGGTCTTAGCAAAAATACATTTGATAAAAGCTCTGTAATCCAAATACCTTTTAGAATCATATTGTACCGCTTTGTCAATGAATACCATTCCCGCTTCATACTTTCTCGCCTTGAATAAGGGCATGGCTTTTTGTTGCCATAAATAGGCAATAGTGCTATCCTTTTCCAATCCTCTATCCAAACATTCTTGCCACTCGGGTAAATTATAATTGTATTTGTGCGCACAATTCGTAGCAAATTCTTCAATAATAGCTTCCTGTGTTTTTTTCACTTCTTGGTTAGCTGTTGAATTTTGAGCACAACTTATACTACTAAGAAAAACCAGACATAAATAGATATACTTCATGAAAATAAATTTTTAAGCAATATAGAAATTTGAAAAAGCAGTTTGTGTTATTTACTTGTTAATGATTGTTTTTTTGATTGAAAGATTAACTCATTTCCCCATCGTCTCATTGACATATTGCCTCATTGCCTCATTATCTCATTGCCTCATTGCCACATTGCCACATTTACCAATCGACACATTGCCTAATCGACACATTATTTTATCTTTGCCTCATGAGAAAATTAGCCAACGCAGAACTGGACCGATTGAATAAAGACGAATTCAAAGAAGCTGAAAAAACACCTATTATCGTTGTTTTAGACGACATTAGAAGTTTACACAATATTGGTTCGGTTTTTAGAACCAGTGATGCTTTTTTGATTGAGAAAATCTATTTGTGTGGCATTACTGCTGTGCCTCCTAACAAAGAAATTCACAAAACCGCTTTGGGTGCAACCGATACCGTTACGTGGGAATATGCAAAAGATGTTTTGGAAGTAATTGCCCAATTGAAAGAAGAAAAAGTCAATATATTTTCCATAGAACAAACGGAAAACTCCATCATGCTAAATGATTTTAAGGTGCAACCCAATGAAAAATACGCTTTAATTTTCGGTAACGAAGTAAAAGGGGTTGCTCAAGAAGCGATTAACCTAAGCGATGGTGTGATCGAAATTCCACAACTGGGTAGCAAGCACTCCTTGAATATTTCTGTAAGTGCTGGCATTGTGATTTGGGATTTGTTTCAGAAGATGGGGTAACAAGAGGAAAGAAGAAAGAGGAGATGTTTTTAGTATTGGCAGTGGCTTTCAATTGAAAATAACATTTATTCTTTTTTTACTTGTTGTACTTCCTTTTTATATTTCCCATTTTAAGAGACTTTTAAGATAGCTTTAAGAGCATTTGAATTTTATTTTTTTACCTTATGGATGAACATTAAAAAACAACTATCATGGGAATTATTAGAGATTCAAAGAAATTTAAAATCACAAAAAAACAGACCAATCCCACTAATCCAACTGGGAATGTAGATCAAGAAACTAATACGTTTGATATCGATAAAAAAACGATTAAAAAACAACAGAGTAAACACTAGAAAATAATTTACTTTTAGTAAATGAGAAAAGCGTTCTTTAAAAAGAATGCTTTTTTTATGGTTTTGAGAAATTGTATTTTTACTAATGATTCTCAACAATAAACATTAACATCGTTGTTGCTTCTAAGTTATGAATTGCTTTATCTCATTTGATAGTATTCATTTGATTACAAGCTAATCAAGTCATATATAACAAACCAATTCTAAATGTAAAAGAAAAACTTTCGTTTTGGAATTTTTAAGAATTGATTAATTACATTTGTTTAAATAATATTTAAAGTATTATGAAAAATAACAAAAAACTAACAGATAGAGAAAGGTCTATTTTAGAAGAAAGAAAAAAATTGGTTTGGGATTCATTATTTTATAGTAACCAGAGGATGGATCTTTTAATTATATCAATTTCTGGAGCTGGTATATATTCATGCAGTGAACTTGGAAAATATCTAATAGATAAAAATATTGTTATTTCAGGGTGGTTGAAATTATCTGCTGCATTACTTGTTATTTCGATTATATCAAATTTTATTTCTCAATGGCTAGCTTCTAGAACGCATCATGAAGATTATTGTTCACTTTTAAGTCAATTAGACGATGAACATGATGAAAAGTGTTCAAAAGAAGAAATAATTAGTTTTTATAATTTGAGAAATATTAACATAGAAGAATATGAATCAAAAGCAGAAAAATTTAATCGTTTTACTATTAAATTTAATAACTTTAGTATTGGATTCATGATTTCTGGATTGATCATATTCATCTTACATGTATGTTTTATTTTTTAGGATTTGGAACTCTTGGAACTCCTTTTCCTGGATTATATGAAGGAGCTGACGGACTACCTCTGTTTGGTCTTGGAGGTGGCGGACTTTGTTTTGGAGGTGGCGGACTTTGTTTTGGTTTTGGATCTCCATTTGTAAATTTCATATTCATTTTTAAATATTTAATTGGTTATTCAAATATAACATTTTTAAATATTTTTCAGATATTTTCTTGATACTTACAAATTGTCAACCCAATATTGCCTTATAATAATATTTAAAAACAGACATTATGACCACTTTAACTTTCACACCTAGAACAACAATAGATGCAAACATTTTACAATTTAGGATAGATGACTCTTCTTATTATGCAATATGGAATATTTGGGCAAGTGCTTATGAATTTGAAGAACTTGAAGAAGAATTAAGTTTGTCAATAACATATGATATAAACGGATACTTTGAAATTAATTAAAAACTAAAGCCACCCTTTGAGGTAGCTTTTTTTATCGTTGAAATAGAATAGATGTTTCTTTAACTTTCTCAAAAGCTTCGTAGAAAAGTTCATGTATTTTATTTTGTATTATTTCATCTGGTTCTAATATTGCAATTTTAAATAATTTAGGATCACTATCTTGCGGAACATTAAATCCATAGGCATAGCATAATAACCTTCCATTTTCTGATGGTGCAAAGTGAATTTGAAAACCTTTTTCATGTCTTTCATTATCTAATCTTGTATTACCACTTTTTACAAATATTGCAGAATTACAATTAATATCAGATTTACTATCTACAATACCAACTACATATAAGTTACTTTTAAAAAATTCAATATTGCTTGTCATTGAATTAACTATGTTTACCAAAGTATTTTGTATTATCATAAAAGAATCTGCCCATTTTGCTCTTCTCAAATTGTTTTGCTCAAATGTTGTATCAAAATCTTTAGCTACTGAAATAATTTTGTTTAAATGTTCTTCTGTTGTCATTATTTACTTGTTTAAATTGAAACATTAAATTAGTAATAATTTAATTATGATTTATAAATAAAACCAGATTAATTTTTAAATGTTTCAAAATATGAAATTATATTTCAATTTTCACTACTTTTTTTCAGTTGTGAATTGCTTTCAAAATTGTATTTTTACTAATGATTCTCAACCTCCAGAACCAATGCTATTTGCGTATTCTGGTTGTGAATTGCTTTCAAAATTGTATTTTTACTAATGATTCTCAACTGGATCAATTCAAGCTCTTACAAAGCCGTTGTTGTGAATTGCTTTCAAAATTGTATTTTTACTAATGATTCTCAACTTAAGTTCCAAAGTATTTGTGTAATACTTTGTTGTGAATTGCTTTCAAAATTGTATTTTTACTAATGATTCTCAACAAGTGCGGGAATAGGAAAAGGGTATTTAGAGTTGTGAATTGCTTTCAAAATTGTATTTTTACTAATGATTCTCAACAGAAAAAAAATATTTCATGAATTCTGATATGTTGTGAATTGCTTTCAAAATTGTATTTTTACTAATGATTCTCAACTATCCATCCTCTAGGGTCGTTTAAATCTTGTTGTGAATTGCTTTCAAAATTGTATTTTTACTAATGATTCTCAACGTTTAGCGTTTTCATTGCACATATACGCTTGTTGTGAATTGCTTTCAAAATTGTATTTTTACTAATGATTCTCAACCACCGGTCAATCCATTCATGATTCTTTCTTGTTGTGAATTGCTTTCAAAATTGTATTTTTACTAATGATTCTCAACTGTCCATCATGTTCAGACATTTTAGATATAGTTGTGAATTGCTTTCAAAATTGTATTTTTACTAATGATTCTCAACTAATGATTTGATAGAATGCTATGGTTTTGAGTTGTGAATTGCTTTCAAAATTGTATTTTTACTAATGATTCTCAACCGAAACGAATTGAATTAGCTTTACTGATATGTTGTGAATTGCTTTCAAAATTGTATTTTTACTAATGATTCTCAACAAAATAAAAAAAAAGGGCTTGCCCGTTAAAGTTGTGAATTGCTTTCAAAATTGTATTTTTACTAATGATTCTCAACCTTGAGAGTTTAAAGGAGTTTCAAAATTCAGTTGTGAATTGCTTTCAAAATTGTATTTTTACTAATGATTCTCAACTACATCTATAAGTTTATTAAATGCGCTGTCGTTGTGAATTGCTTTCAAAATTGTATTTTTACTAATGATTCTCAACTTATATGGTAAAGTATGTGACGAAAACAGAGTTGTGAATTGCTTTCAAAATTGTATTTTTACTAATGATTCTCAACTTTGTTTAACAATACGACAAATGAACATAAGTTGTGAATTGCTTTCAAAATTGTATTTTTACTAATGATTCTCAACCCCAAAAATTTCTATAGTACCATTCATAATGTTGTGAATTGCTTTCAAAATTGTATTTTTACTAATGATTCTCAACGAATATGATTGTTGGGGCCTTATTTCATCAGTTGTGAATTGCTTTCAAAATTGTATTTTTACTAATGATTCTCAACAAGCTTGATGATAAAATGTTTGAGTATACTGTTGTGAATTGCTTTCAAAATTGTATTTTTACTAATGATTCTCAACAACAAAGAAATTGCAGTTAATCAGGAAATGGTTGTGAATTGCTTTCAAAATTGTATTTTTACTAATGATTCTCAACTACAGCTTCTTTAGATGTGCCAAAATCTTGTTGTGAATTGCTTTCAAAATTGTATTTTTACTAATGATTCTCAACTACAGGAATTGAAATCGTAAATTCCGATTAGTTGTGAATTGCTTTCAAAATTGTATTTTTACTAATGATTCTCAACTATATTATCAAATATCATGCATTTTTTTGTGTTGTGAATTGCTTTCAAAATTGTATTTTTACTAATGATTCTCAACGTTGTTCAATAAGAAGATGTGAGCCAAACAGTTGTGAATTGCTTTCAAAATTGTATTTTTACTAATGATTCTCAACAAGTTTCACTTCCTATTGTTGTAGTGGTATGTTGTGAATTGCTTTCAAAATTGTATTTTTACTAATGATTCTCAACTGGTGGTTTAGAAATTTGGTAATAACAACAGTTGTGAATTGCTTTCAAAATTGTATTTTTACTAATGATTCTCAACAAGTTTCACTTCCTATCGTTGTGGTGGTATGTTGTGAATTGCTTTCAAAATTGTATTTTTACTAATGATTCTCAACGCACAAACTTAAGGACAAAAGCTTATATTGTTGTGAATTGCTTTCAAAATTGTATTTTTACTAATGATTCTCAACCTAATGTATTAGCGCCGATTAAGGAAGCTAGTTGTGAATTGCTTTCAAAATTGTATTTTTACTAATGATTCTCAACAAAGAATATCAAAAGATGATTTGTGTAATAGTTGTGAATTGCTTTCAAAATTGTATTTTTACTAATGATTCTCAACTATTGATATTGCTATAAAAAAACAAAACTAGTTGTGAATTGCTTTCAAAATTGTATTTTTACTAATGATTCTCAACAAAAGCAAAAACAAACTTAACAGAAGAACAGTTGTGAATTGCTTTCAAAATTGTATTTTTACTAATGATTCTCAACCCGTCAATCCATTCTGTGTTCATCCAGTTAGTTGTGAATTGCTTTCAAAATTGTATTTTTACTAATGATTCTCAACTTAATTGATAAAACAATTGAAGGGCACGAAGTTGTGAATTGCTTTCAAAATTGTATTTTTACTAATGATTCTCAACGGGGAGGGGCTGTTTGTGCGCCCCCCACCCGTTGTGAATTGCTTTCAAAATTGTATTTTTACTAATGATTCTCAACAATAAAGATGGAATCTTCGTGACATTAACAGTTGTGAATTGCTTTCAAAATTGTATTTTTACTAATGATTCTCAACCGGTAAGAAGATTCTTAGAGCGGTGGCGTAGTTGTGAATTGCTTTCAAAATTGTATTTTTACTAATGATTCTCAACTGAGGGGCATGAAAGGAACAACGCAATAATGTTGTGAATTGCTTTCAAAATTGTATTTTTACTAATGATTCTCAACTGGGTAAACGAACAGACAATAAACTACATGGTTGTGAATTGCTTTCAAAATTGTATTTTTACTAATGATTCTCAACCAGAAGTTTTGCGCGTCTCTTCGTGTATATGTTGTGAATTGCTTTCAAAATTGTATTTTTACTAATGATTCTCAACCGGACTAAAAGCAATAGGAAGTCATATCCTGTTGTGAATTGCTTTCAAAATTGTATTTTTACTAATGATTCTCAACATATCAAGCCCTAAAAATCTGATATGTTGTGAGTTATGGTATTGGCTAGAAAATAAAAAACAGCACTTTAAGTCATTGGTTTCAAGTAGCATAGTACATTTTTTAAATACTAGCCCACTAAAAAAGTTCTAATTGCTGAGAAGGTTTTTCGGTTTCTACAGGTTTTTTACCATAAAATAATTCCATCATCCCAAATTGTTTGTCGGTTATTTGCATTACTCCTATTTTGCCGTGTTCGGGTAAGCTGTTTTTAATTCTTTTGGAATGTACTTCTGCATTCTCTCTACTCGCACAAAAACGCATATAAATAGAAAATTGAAACATCGTAAAACCATCGTCTAGCAATTTCTTTCGAAAGCCAGCAGCTATCTTGCGTTCCTTTCGGGTTTCGGTTGGTAAATCAAAAAAGACTAATATCCACAAACTTCTATATTGGTTTAAACGTGTATAATGGTCATCATACATAGTTATTATTTATAATTTCACTTCTGTTTCTTATCGCTGCCTAGTCACTTCGCATTTTTTTGTAGCGCATCATAACTAACACCAATTTATTATTTGAATTTATTGTAATAACTTCTCGATACTTCCCGATAGGTATTGGAACACAGAAGCTAATTTCATCTGCGAAAATCAGTAAAATCTGCGTGAAAATAAAAAAGCACGCAGATTTAGCAGATAAGCGCAGACGCTATAATTCATAAAATGAATTATAGACAATCTAAATTATTTCAAAACAAAAACTCCGAAACTACAGAACAATAATTATCGTAAGTTTTCACCACAATTGACCTTTTTTTTAATTCAATAAAAATCATACCTAAAATGAAGCTTATCAGATAACTACACTCATAATCCATAAACAGGATACAATATTTTTCTGGCTTTCCCCTCAAAACATTCGTATAAAGAGTTTGTTGTACGACTCATAGCCACCAACAAAGGACTTCTTTTACCATCAATCACAACATCCATACTCGCAATGCTTAGCAAATGCTTTTTAAGTGCTACCGTTAATTCGTCATAAGCATCCTCAGTATCCATAATATGACAGACTATTAAATCCACATAAGGGCGATAAGGTTCCATAATATCATCGGCAAGGCAATAGGCATTGTATTTGTTTCTATGAAAAATACCTAAACTAGGCAACATGCCCGAACTCACTAAGGCACGAGCGGTAATCGCTCTTAGAATAGCATAGCCATAATTCAACAAATTATTAGGAGCTATTCCTTTTTGTCCTCTCGTAAAATGAGGAATAGGAAAGAGCTTCTCCCAATAATAAACAGCTGCTCTCGATTCATGGTTTAAAGCATCACCCGATGTTACTTCCTTTGCCCATAACTCCATCTTTCGCATGGGTATTCCTCTTTCTTTTAATAAACTCGCTTGATTTAGAATCTTCGCACTAATGGTTTGTTGCCACAAATTCTTCTGCAAAGGTACAGATGCGTTTATCTGATGTTTATAGCGTTCGGTTTGCTCGCTATGCCCTTGCAAAGGCAACAATAGCCCTGTAGGCATGTGTTGTGCATCACAACTAACTAAAGCCACATTATTTTGTGTCAGTTTTTCTAGTACTCCATTTGTAACAGTAATTTGCTGGCTTTCTAAAACTACAACACCTATATCTTCGATTGCCACTGTCTTGGCATCTTGTTCCTTATCTGGATAAGACACCACCAGTTGTTTGTTTTTGGTACTCAAATAAACAGGATTACCAAAAAAGAGAGTACGTTTTATCATTGCATTAAGCTTTTGAAATATTACCTAATCTATCCACTTTTAATTTAATACAAAATTCTTTAATCATACTTCCATCAATAGATTTTTCCATTTTATTTAATGCTGAAAATTCAATTTTGTTTACAATAGAAGTTGAAACATTTTGTTTAATAAAAAAGCATTGAGTACCTGATGAACTGACCATTTTATAAATATTTCCCATTTGCCCTTTTTTAAAATTCCCAAAATCAATACTATTGACATTCCCTTTTTCCTCTTCTGTTGGAACATAAACTAAATCGTTAGGAGAAAGATAGTACAACAATGTACTTCCTTTTTCATTAATTTCTGGAACAGAGTCTAAACCTTGTTTTTGACGTTCGACAACAATATTCAAAGGAATGGTCTCGTAGCTTCTTTTACCATTTTCATCTTGATAAATGGCGAAAAATAAGTTGGTGCCTTTGGCTGCTTCTACAAATTTGTCTTTTTTATTTCCAGTTAATCCAACATTAAATTTGTTGCCCTTTGCTTCATAAGTTCTAATTTTTAAGATAGGTTGGTGAAATTTCCCTTTATTTAACTCTACAATATTTTTATTCATTTCTTCAATTCCTTCAGGAGCAAAGGCTAATGTTTCTGGAGCAATTTCTTTTCCTTTTTCGTCAAATCTATTTTTGTAATTTTTAAAATGAGCCAATAAAATTTTCTGAATACCTGTATCGGTAATGGTTTCAATTATCCGTTTTTCATTGAATGAAGTATCTAAGCTTACCCTTGAAGCCACATTATCATTATCCCAAAAATAAATTTCAACTCTCGAAATATCCTTGTCGTTCCATTTATTTTGTCTGTCCTTGAAAAACTTAATCAATAATTTTTTATCGTATTTTAGCTTTACTAAATTCAGTATTTCTTTTCTTAAATCTTTATCTACAATCTCATTGTAATTTTCTAAAGCAACACTGAGTAGAACTTCTTTTTTCTTTCTTAAAGACACTAAGCCTGATACGGTATCTTTGTGCATCGGTTTTCGGATAGCCCAGCTATTACCTTTAGTTTGGGTTGTAAGATCTTTTTTAGGTTTACCGTCTTTGCCAATTCTTAAATTGCCATTTTCATCTTTATAGCTTTCGTATTTATTGGTTGTTTTATTGATAACACGAAGATTTTGCTTAAAACTGATTACAATTTTATCCAATTCATCTTTGGCATCTTTTGTGAAATTTTCCCAAGGTTTTAAAAAATCTTTAGGAACTTCTTTTTCTACTCTTTTTCCAGTTTTCAAATCATTGTAAGCTACTTTTTCAAATCTTCGCAGTTTTCTGTTTAAATCAAAGCGTTCGTTAGATTTTGCATGCTTGTTATTTAACAAATTAATATGGTCACTTGTAGCACAAGCAATCACTAAAGCATCCATAGCGTGGTGACGGTGGTCAATACGTTTTTTTTGAAATCCTTTTGAAAATTCCAAAGGAATTGTTGGAAGAAATTTTTGGTGATTTTCATTCCAAGAAGTAAAGTTTGTGCTATTTGTTAATTGATTCATTCGTTCAAAACGTGGTAAAACTAACTCATTCCACACATCATTTAAGCCCCAATCTTGCTTTAATTGGTTGGTTATTTTTCCATTTCCAGGTAAAATATTTTTAGAATTTATTCCATCATCATTATTATCTGAACGAACAATATTAGATAACACATTTGATATGAATTTACTAATGTATCTCGTATCATTTAATTGGCGTTCAATCATTTTTTCTGGAATTTCTTCTAATAATAATTTGTTTTTCTTTGAGCGATTTTTAGCATAATGCTCTTTTATGAAGTCAAGATATTCTTGTTCAGTAAAAACTTCGATGCTTTTGCCAAATCCAGTTTCAATTTTTTCTCCAGAATGATTTTTTATGAATTCTAAGCCAAGTTGTTTGTCTTTTAATTTATTAATAGCCGATTCACATATCACTTTGTTGCTAAAACTATCATCAAAAAAACGACTTTGTGGAATGATATGTTCAATTTCATACTCGTGAGTGAACAATTTACTCATCGGAATAAGCTGACCCGTATATGGTGAACGGTATTTTTGCTCCAACCATAATTTATAACGCTGCAATTCGGATGTGCTTGGTTGTGCTGTTTTACTAATTTTTAAAATATCTTCTGGAATTTCGACATTAGAATTTAGAACACCATCTTCATAAATTTTTAATATTTCTTGTTGAGGTGGTGAAAAAGGACGAACTTCTTCAACTTGTAGTTTACCATCGGAATTGTCTTTTAATTCAGTTAATAATAATTTAATTCTCAAATTTGTAGCTTCATTATCAGAGACGACATTAGTTAATCGTTTTCTTTCATCAGCTGTATTTTTCATATCGCGTCCGAGTTCGATATGGATTTCATTAAAGAAATCTTTCGCACCATTACCATATTTAGCCCAAATATCTTTTACCACACGCAGGGTCTCGGTTACAACTTGCTCAACAATTGGATTCCGAAGGGAATGCTGTTTGAATTCTTTTAAATAGTTTTCTAAATCGCTAACTGAATTCCATTTCCCAGCAAGATTGGCTTCTGAGTGTCTATCGTACACAACATATTGAGCCAGCCATAATTGTAATCCTTTAAAATCGTTTTCTTTTGTTAGATGAATTGCTTTTTCTCGAACACGATTTTTGATTTCTTCATCATATTCTCCTGTGATAATTTTGCCAATTCTATCTTTTGTCTTAATATCAATATTTTCCCAATCCCAATATTTTCCTAAACGAAGTAAGGGTAATAATTTTTTGATGGCTTTTTCTGAAAATGAACCATATTCACTTTTGAAAGGTGGAAATTTTCTAAAGTTTTCAACGAAAGAGCTATCATCTAAACTATGCTTATTCGCAAAAGATTTTAGTGCTTTTTCAAACTCTAGTTTATCAGTTACCGAATATATTAAATGCCACAATTTAAATTCAACTTCATTGGTTAGAAAATCATCATTTATATTTTCAACTTTAGCCAGTCTTCGTCTAATTTCATAGCCTGTTTCGTTACAAGGATATTTTTTAGATTCGTCTTTTTCTGAATTGTAAACATAATTCCAACGGTATTTAGCCATTTCATTACTTAATGCTTTGCCTTTTAATTCAGAAGATACAAGTAAAAATTTTAAAATAGCTTTGTGGTCAACCTCTTTTTGTGTCATTAAAAAGGTAAATAAATTTTCTAAATCTTCGTCTGATTTTACGAATTGCTCCGTTACATCTGTATCGTCTTCTTTCTTGTAAATCTTTAAATTGTAAAGCCATTGCCAAATCCTAAATTCTTGATACAAAGGATGAGACTTTGGTATTGCTTTCAGATACTCAGTTTTTTCAATTTCATTTCCTTCTTTATCTTTAGTTTTATATTTTCGGTATTCTAAAGAGCAATTTCCTATAGAAGATTTTTGACTTTTAAGCGGACGTTGGTAAAAAATGATATCATTCAAAAACAAATGAACAAAATCTTTTCTGCTTAATGTAGTTTGATGAGCTTCATTATTACGATATAATTCTTTTATACAATCATTAAAAAAGTCTTCATTTTGTAACTCTGGATATTCTTTTAACTGATGTTCTAAAATAGCCTTTAGTTCTTCTCTATAAAATTTTCGTTCAATAGTCCTGATTAATTTTCCATTGATTTTTTGATTAGGTTTTTGAAGTAATGTATCATAAATGTATGTTCCTACTGTTTTTTCAGATCTATCTATTTCTTGTTCTGTTTTCTTTTTTATTAAAGTCCAGTCATCTTCACTTGGAGCACGAAAACTGCGTTTTTCATTCCCTTCTTTATCGGTTTTAGTTGAGCCGTCATCATTTAAATCTGTTGTAACAATAAAATCCCGTATTTTATCTGTCCAATCCTGTAAAGAGGTTTTACTTGAACGACGGTAAACCCAGCCATTTTCTAAGTGTAAGGAATACCAAGTTTCACCTTTTGCATTCGCTTTTTCATCAGCAATTACATTAATTATTTTTAATGAATAAAATTCGACCAATTTGTTGGGGTTTTCTTCCTCTTCCTCACCTCGCAATTGATAATAACCACGTTTTTGATTGAAATTTAAAAGAATCCAAGACAATTCTTCTTTTGCTATTTTTTGAGATAAAGCTTTTTTGCGTAAATAGTAAATCGTCCAATCATAAGGAAGTTTCTTGTCGCTTTCTAAAAGTTGTGGCTGATATTTTCTAAAATCTTTTAACATTTCTTCAAAGGAGTCTTTGAAAATAAAATCAAACTCATTTTTCTCTTTTTCTTGATTCCAGATTTCTTTGTAGGCAATTTTCGGTTCTTTTTTATCCAAAAACTTGCCTAATCTTTTTTTAAAATCAATTTGATCGGCATAATGTTGAGGAAGAAAACCTAATACATTTAAAACTCGATGTAATCTCTCTCTTCTTAATAAGTGTCGTTCTCTAAGTCTTCGAGTTCCTCTAAATCCAGTTCTATCGGCAGTTTGAGAAATGGAGTTTCCTTTTCCAAATTCATCTTTTATATCTTGAGTCATTGGGATAATTCTACTTCCCATTCCAAGTATTTCTCCTTTTTTATCTTTAAATTCTTGTTGAATCAACGCCCAACCAATACTATTTGTCCCTAAATCAAGTCCTAATATTTTTTTCATTTATGTTTGACTATTATTTGCTATTTAATGAATTTTTAAATGTAATTAAAAGAAAATTACCATCCTTACGGTTTACCGTAATGCAATACTAAATTTTTTATTGTATATTGCAGTACAATTTTGAAGCAATTCACAATAAGGATTATTCCGTTGTGAAAACATTCAAAGCGGCCTCATAAGGGTCGCTTTTTTATTTTTATAAAAAAATAATCTTCATTGTATAAAACTACATACTATTCCTTCACCTGTCAATACGTATAAATACGTATTTTTCACAGTTTCTTATACGTATAAATACGTACAAGAAACAGCATTTCATAAAATCAGCAAAATAAAAGTTCTATCAAACCCGCAAAAAAAAATGTTTTATTTCTAATTTTTATAGGTATTGCTCCCTCTTTTCCCAAACATAAAAAGCAATAATTAATTTATTTTACAATCTATCACATTTGGAACACTTCTTTAAAAAAAGTTGTGACATTTTTTTTGTGACAAAATAATTTGTCACAAATTTTTTGTCACAAATTTCTGTGACATTTTTTTTTACAAAAAATATTTTGTCACAGTTTTTGATTAGTAATTATAAAGACGTTAAACAATAATAATTTACCTCATGAAAAAAGACACAACTTTTAAATCATTATTGCTATCACAGGAAGAAATAGCTTTGTTATTAGGCATTAAGAGAAGTCAATACGCAATGTATGAAATAGGAAAACGTGATTTACCTACTGCTGCCCTATTGAAACTATCTAAATTGACAAACTATGCCGATACTCTTTCTCAGCTTACTAAAAGAGAATTCCCTTATCATAAAACACAGCAAGCTAAAAAACAAGAGCTACTACTAAAACAAATTGAAAATAATAACATTGAACAGTTGCTACTAGAAAAAAAAATAAAACAACTGCAACATAATTATCAAAAAGCAGCAAGAACAATTGAATTTGTAACATTATACAAAGAAAAAGAAGGCCTAACGGATAGGGATGACGTTATCTTAGAAAACATACAAAATAAAGCCTTAGCAATTTTAGATAAAAATGGGGTTCACTTGCAAACTAAAATTCAATTACAATTAAAAGCGCTTTTAGTATATACAAAACAGTTAGAAAAAGAGTTGTGGAAAGGGTAATTTGTTTGTTGAAGTTGTTTGTGGAGTTGTTTGAGGAGTTTCGAGTGGGGTCTTTCCTTCGTCAAGATGACAAGTTTGGGGATGTGGTTTGTGGAGTTTCGAGTGGGGTCTTTCCTTCGTCAAGATGACAAGTTTGGGGTGATTGTTTGGGGAAGTTGATTACGGAGTTTCGTGTGGGGTCTTTCCTTCGTCAAGATGACAAGTTTGTGGATGTGGTTTGTGGAAGTTGATTTTTGAAGTTGATTTTTGAAGTTGTTTGTGGAGTTTCGAGTGGGGTCTTTCCTTCGTCAAGATGACAAGTTTGGGGATGTGGTTTGTGGAAGTTGATTTTTGGAGTTGATTGTTGAAGTTGATTGCGGAGTTTCGAGTGGGGTCCCTCCTGTGTCGGGATGACAAGTTTGAGGTAGTGGTTTGTGGAAGTTGTTTGTAGAAATGTATGTTGAAATTGATTTTGAAGTTGCTATGTAAAAAATCTGCAAAATCAGTTTCATCTACGCGCTATTTGTACCTGCAATCTACTTCCGCAAACTTGTCATCCCGACACAGGAGGGAACCCATATCTACTTCAATAATTATTTTCCAAAACTACGTATGTCTCTTATTTATCCAAAAAATGGTGATTTAAAAAAGCAAAACTCTCATTAAACGATTGTATTAAATGTAATTTTTTTTCTCTTCTCCATCCTTTTAATTCTTTTTCTCGTGCTATGGCTTCTTGAATCCAAGTATGCTTTTCATAATAAACTAGGTATTCCACTTTATATCTTGATACAAAGGAATGGGTGTTTTCAGTCACGGAATCGATGTGCTGTTGCAAACGGATTTTTAAATTATTAGTCACTCCTATGTAGAAAGTAGTTCGGTGTTTATTGGTCAAGATATAAACGTAATAAGTGTGGTATCCGTTTGTTAGCTCTTTCATGTGGAGAAATTGTTTTATAAAAATAAAAAAAGTTTTTGATTATGGTGTTTTATGTTGATGTAGTTTGGGGAGTTTCGAGTGGGTTCCCTCCTGCGTTGGGATGACAAGTTTGAGGATGTGGTTTGGGGAAGTGGTTTGAGGATGTGGTTTGGGGATGTGGTTTGGGGATGTGGTTTGAGGATGTGGTTTGAGGATGTGGTTTGGGGATGTGGTTTGGGGATGTGGTTTGAGGATGTAGTTTGGGGATGTAGTTTGGGGAATTGGTTTGGGAATGTGGTTTGTGGAGTTTCGAGTGGGGTCCCTCCTGCGTCGGGATGACAAGTTTGAGGATGTGGTTTGGGGAAGTTGATTTTTGAGATTGTTTTTTGAAGTTGATTTTTGAAGTTGTTCGTTGAAATTGTTTGTTGATTTCAAAATCCAATAAGAACGATGGTTTGATTTATTTCGTATAAATTTTAACTTCGTTTTACAATTTTTCTTACAAAAAGTTAAACTTGTTTTAAACTTCAATTTTCTGGCACGCTATGGCATTTGGTTTGTATAAGCCTTAGTAATAATAATCTTTAAAATTATAATATTATGAATTACACAATTAACAATTTAACACAAGTATCAGATTGCGATGTGTTATTAACTTGGGCAGGAAAAGAGAAAGCGGAATTGACTTTCAAAAAAATTTCCGAAGAACGCTTAACTGTGAAGTATTCTAGTACTTCATTAGAGGTTGAATCAGAGTTACAAGGTGTTTTAATAGAACTGACTGCTTTAGATTCCGTTATAGCTTCTTTACCAGAAGGTGAAATAAAAGAAGATAAATTAAAAAAGAAAACAAAGTTAGTGTACAGAAAATTCTTACTTGAAGATCGCAAAGAGAGTTATGGTACTATAGCCTTGTTAGAAAAGGAATTGGATTTAGAAAGGGTTAACAAAGAAATAGAAGAGGTTGATGCTTTTATTTTAGCCATTACCAATCACAAAGCCACTTTGTAAATGAATTCTTTTAAAAAGAAAAAGGGTTGTCCTGATAAAGGGACAGCCTTTTTTCTTTTTATGGCTTGTAAGACTATTGTTTTTTTATGGCTTTGATTGTGAATTAGTACTATGAATGTGCTATAGTTTATAACTTATAGAAAATAAAAATATTCTAGGTAAAGTAAAAGTTGTGGAATTCGAAATCAAAAAGTCTGAGAAAGAGTTATTGATTATAGTTCCATTGTTTAAATAATTTTGAGCAGAAACCTCAAAGCGAAATGGATTGTCTTTTTTATGATAACTCAAAGAAGCATTTCCTATGCTGTAATTGTTTTTTTGATTCAAACTATTTTCATTAAAATTGACTTCATAGTCGGTTTTGAAGTGGAACGACTTTAAAAAATCGATATCCAAATTAAAGGTCAATACATCATTGGTTAACGAGGAAGAGGTTAATCCTGAAAACTGACTAAAACTTTTATTATACCCTACACTTACTGTAGGCCATTTTTTAGTAGCTGTACTTATTTTTAAACCTACCGCTTGATTGTTTCTGTTGTTTGTAGTCGTTTGATTGTTTAGGGTTTGTATGTAATTAAACCAACTAAAATTAGTATTCAATTGCAATCTAAAACGGTATATTTTTTTACTAATGTTTCCAAATATTCTCCAATTCGTCTCAGGGTTATCCGTTATAATAGGTGTTGTAAATTGGTTGATTCCATCTAGTTCAATACTGTTTCTTATGGTTCTTATTTTCTTATTAAAATTCACATTGGCAAACAGCATCAAACCACGATACATACTTGTTTTCTTATACCGTAAACTTCCACTATGAAATCTCTCGTTACTTAACAAAGCATTTCCTTTAAACACCGAATTGTAACTTTGTAAGGTAAAACGCTCTAACAATTTAGAAGCATCAGGAAAATCATTTGATAACTTATAAGAAAAATTTAGCGATTCTGATTGATTGAATTCATATTCACTATTCCATTGTGGTTCAATATACGTTTTATTTATAGTATAATCGTTCGCAATTTGTTTGGTTTTCAAATGATAAAAATGAGTATAGATTCCTGGTTTATTGATCCATTTTCCTATTTTAAACTTGTATTCAAACCCTACATAAAAATCGTTTAGCAAATAGTTTACATCATTACCGAATCCATTTGCTGCAAAATCATTGATTGTGCCATCTGTTAAAAACTGTTGTTCGTTAATTTGCAAGCTTGTGGTACCAAAATTGTTTCCCACATTGGTATACAAATGATTGTAATTGTTTAAAATCCAATAATGTTTCAATAACGCATCTACACTATTGTTTTTTACTTTTTTAATTTGCTGAATGGTATAAAAACTATCGTTTTCTAGCGGAATTAATCCTGCCAAAAATTCCGTATCCGTTAACCATGTATTTACGGGTTTATTGTTTTCATAACTTTGATTCACTACAAAAGTAGTCGTATGATTGGTATTTTTGTATTGTTTGTGCCATTCGATAAATTGTTTTAGCTGACCATTATCGGCATTATTTAAGGTTTCAAAAGTACTTTGTTGTCCGTCTCTTATAGAAGTTAAAAGCGAAGTAGCATCGTTAGTACTGAATTGATATTGGGCATTATAAAACCATTTAGAACGATCACTTGGATTGTAATTTAATTTAAAGTTCCCTATTCCTAAAACCGTTTTATTGTCTTTCTTAGTCGTTCTATCTTCAAAAGTAAAAGCACTATTTTGTAAATATTCATTCTGACTTTCCACTAGGGAAGCACTAAAAAGTTTGGAAAAAATACCAAATCCTTCTATGTCTAGTTTAGCATTAATATTTTGTTGGAAATTAAAGGCTCCAAATTGCGATTTATTTTCAACCACATCACTGTTGTCATTAGTGAAAGTATAAAGATTCGTCAGTTGTTTTCTATCATTTAAAAAACTACTCACACCTCCTTGAAATCGCAACATATCTTGAAAAGAAAAAGTACGCTTTCCTATGTTATTTATATCTCCTATAAAACTCACATTCGTTTTTGGGCTGTAATAAAACAATGCCGTGTGCAACAAATGAAAACCATTATCATTAGCTACTTCAGCACCAGCTTCTACATCACCAAAGACAAATTTCTTTTTATCTTCTTTGAGTTTTACATTCATGGCCAGTTCATCACTATCAGAAACTTGTTTTAAAAACCCTACTTTATTAAAATGGTCAATGACTTCTATTTTATCTAAGGCATCGGCTGGAATATTTTCGACGGCTAATTTGGTGCCACCACCAAAGAAAGATTTTCCTTCCACCATCATTTGGGTTACTTTCTTACCTTGTACCGTTACAGAGCCATCTTTCCCGACTTCCACTCCTGGCATTTTTTCAAGGACTTCCTTCATTTTGCGTTCATTCCCGTTTGCAAAAGCCTTTACATCATAAATAAGCGTGTCTTTTTTTACAATAATGGGTTTGTATTCGTAGTCGATGACAATTTCTTTGAGTTGTTGTCCTGTTTCTTGTAGTTTAAAATGATATTCCTTTAAACTACTGTTGGATTCAATAGTTAAAACTGCTTCTTTGTACCCCAAATAGGAAACTTTTACTTCATAAGGAATTCCTTTTTCAAGCTCTAACTTATACCTTCCCAAATGGTCAGCAATAGCAAATTTTAAACTTTGATTTTCCACCAAAGGTTTTGCTATTACATTTGCGTTTGGCAATGGATTGTTGAGGCTATCTTTTACAGTTCCTGTTAGTGTTTGGGAATAACCAAGAAAACAATTGGTAAATAGACATAAAATTGTTAATAGTAGTTTGTACATTAATTAATGTTTGGTGAAGATTACATAAAAATTCAATTATTAAAAGGAGAAAGTCCTTTTAATTTTTTCAAATATTCATCTTCAGAAATTATTTTCCCTTTTGGTTTTTCTATTTTGAATACCTCATCATAAAATTCAATTGTATCAACTAAATAAATTAATTTATTATCTTGAAGTTCCAAAATTAAACCTGGTAAACTATTATAATCTAAAGGTCCAAAAGCATATGGAAATTCAGGATAAAACCAAGCGATAATATTTTTCTCTCTTTCTCCTCTATTGTTGAATTTTTTTTTATCGCGGTTGCTTTGTAGCATAAATAACCATCTATATTTTTACTTTCATTTGTGATTTTCCAATTTAATTCATTTTTTAACTTTATTATTATTTTAGAATCAGAATTATCTATTTTATAACATCCATTCTCTTTTAAATTAAAAAAATAGGAATATTTTGAATATAAATTATAATTAATTTTTTTTATTGTTGAATTATCGTTGTTATCGTTTATTAAATTGTCTTCATTTTCGAAAAAAGAATTATTTGAATTAAACAACAAACTAAACGTCTTCTCCTTTAAATCTTCATTAAATTTTTCTAAAATTTTTATTTTTTCTATAGCCAATGAATCTCTTATTTCAATTTCTGGTGGAATAATTCTATATACCAATTTACCAGATTTCATTTGTCCAAATGAGATATAAAACCCTATAATAACTATAAAAATACTAATTTTTAGTTTCATCTATTTTTAGTTCAATAGAAGTAATGTTAAAAACTTCTCCGCCCCTTTAATTAATTTCTACCTGATAATACTATACCAATATTATGCAATGCATTTACTAAACTAGCTATTCACCAATGTATTATGTAAAAACATGATAATGAACATTCATCTTTTACTACATCGGTTAGGATTTTGAAGAAAAACGTAATTGAAATTATAAAAATACTAATTAAGATTTTATACATCTAAACTACTTTTATAATTCTTTTTTCAACTTTTGAACATCAATTATTAGTAAAAAAATCATTTACTTTTTCCTTAACAATCTTATCATAAGCTTCTTGAGAAACTAAAGCGTCCTCATTTTCAAACTCTTTTTTATCAGGAAAATTTACTCCTTTTTTTATATTTTTAGCTACTAAAGTAACTTTGTCGTCTATTAACTCAATTATTAAACCTGGAAGACCATTAAAACCTTTTGGACCAAAAGAAGTTGGTATATCACTATAAAACCAAGCAATAACTTCATATTCTTTAACTCTTGATTTCAAAGTTATTTTTTTTGTTGTTGTCGCTTTATAACATTTTTTACCATCAATCAATTTTGTTTCATTATATATTTTCCAATTGTAACTTGTTGTATCTTTTATATAAAAAATATGATTTAAAAAAGATTTAATTTTAATCTTATAATTAAAGGTTTGATTAGAATAAAAATCTTCACTACCAGAATAACTTTTAGCTAAAACATATATTTTTTTGTCTTTTGGCATTTTTTCATCCAAATAAAAGTAGGATTCATCTTTGGATGTAACCAAACTATAACTAAGATCTGCTATTGCATCATCAATTCCTTTATAAATATAATTAATTTTGCTTTTTTTTATTTCTTCGTCATTTTCAATTGATCCAAAAGTTGGATAAACTTTATAATTAATATAATAATAATCTTCCTGAGCATTTATTAAAAAAGGAATACTAAAAAAAATAATGTATAAATATGTTTTTATTTTCATTATAAATAAATTAAAATGAGGGTCTTAACGCAAAACCCTCATATTTTTAAACAATTAATTACAAACTTTCTATACAGTCTGTATAATATGCCATGGCATTATCAACTGCCTCATCTTCTGAAAGTACATTTTTTAATTCCCCATAAACTTCACCTGCAATTCTAAGGCAATCATATGGAGTTTTATCTTCTTCAAGTATCTCATTGCTTTGTGTATTTTTAATTTCTTCTTTGTTAATTTTTTCTACTGAATTATTTGCCATTCCAGCAAACGAAAACGCTACTAGTGCAACTGCACTAAACATGAATTTTTTCATTGTTTTTTAATTTTAATAATTAATAAATTTACTTGTTTATGTTGTACAAACATATCAGTAATAATGCCGAAAATGAAACTTTAGTATGCGATTTTATAAGTTTCTTTTAACATTAACGCATTTGATAGTTTTTCTATAAATACGTTAACATTATTTAAATTCCCAATAGACAATGGATTATTGAGGCTATCTTTTACAGTTCCTGTTAGGGTTTGGGAAAAGGAATTGATTGAAAAAAAAGTATAAAATATAATATTACTCTCAAAATATAATTAAAAAGTAGGTTGTGTTTTTATAATCTCATTAAATTCTTCTTGAGTTACAGTTTTCCCTTTATTTGGTTTCTCAATTACATCACGTTCTTTACTTAAATTTATTTTCAAAGCTCCATAAGTCGTATATCTCTCAGTTAATTCTAAAATCAATCCAGGTAATCCATCATACCCATAAGGGCCATAATTAAAAGGAATACTTGGACAAAACCATGCTGTAACAGGGAATTTAAAAGTTCCTTTTGAATTTACGACGGTAGTTTCTGTAGTAGCTTTATAACATAAATAAGTATTAATATATTTTGTTTCATTTAGAATTACCCAATCAATCTTTTTTGTGTAATTAATTATAAACTTACCATAACCACTACTATTTATTTCCTTCATTTTTTTATCAGAATTTATTTCTGTGTAATATATGTTATTACCTCCTGTAAAGGCTTTTGCTAAAGAAATCTCTTTATCAGTAATAATATCATTTACTTTAAAAAGAGATACTTCATTATTAAAAAATAACGTAAAGGCAATTTTTTTAGCTCCATTCTGAGCTTTTTCAAAAATAGAACTAAATCTGTCGTCATTAGATAATTTTTCATCATATCCAAGTGTAAGTCCATAGGTTATTTCTCCAGATTTAATTTGAGCATGGAAATGAGTAGTAGTAAACAGTAATAACAATAAAAATTTTTTCATCTTCTTTTATTTTAACATTGTGTTGCTATTAAACAACACAATGTCTTTTAATCTAATTCTAGTTTCTTTTAATCTAATCCTAAACACTCTTGAAAATTATCCCAAGCAATTTCAATTGCAAATTCATCAAGCACTCCCATATCACTTAACCATTGACGATCATCCAAATATTGTAAGCCACAAGACTTTTCTTCTTCAATCTTGTTTTCTAGTTGTTCAGTTTTAGCTTCTTTATTTAATTTGTTTTCCTTCTCGACTGAGTTGTTTGCCATACTAGCAAACGAAAACGCTACAAGTGCAACTGCACTAAATACTAATTTTTTCATAAATTTGTTATTTAATTAAATTAATCACAGTCATACTTTGTGTTCGTCAAAACATTTATTTAAGGTATGGCTGTTTTTTTTTTTGGTTTTACACGAAAAATATCCAACTTTCTATTTATTATTTCAGTTTTTCATTAAAAAAAGAATATTTTTAAAATTACTCTTGATTTAACAGTTCTCTTTTTATTTTATTGTCTCTGTTTTTAATCTCTTCAACAGTTAATTCTTCACCCTCCGTAGGTTTTTCTATTTGAACTTCTTTATCCAAAAATTCAATTTTTTCAACTATATAACCTCGTTTGTCTTCCTGTAATTCTAAAATTAAACCTGGTAAACCTGAATATCGAACAGGACCTAAAGAAACTGGAATTTCAGGACAATACCATGCAATAACTGGCCAAGGAAACTCTCTTCCTTTCCATTTTTGAATGTACGTATAAGTCGCTTTATAACAGGTATACCCATTGATATTTTTGCTTTCATTCGTTAAATTCCAATCGATAAAACTGGCTTTTTTATTTCTTAGAAGAATGGCAAAAGAATAGGGCAACTGTTCCGTAAGTTCATCCGTTTCTCTGTTGATATAAAATTTTGCCATACCATAAAACATCCCTGTAACGTATGCTCTAACACTTTTACTCTCGGCATCAGAAATTAAACTTTCAGACAAATAAAACAAGGATTCTTTCTCGTTAAAATCTAGTGAAAAACGCAACATTTTTGCCATCATTTCTTCATCTAGTGCTTCCTGATAATCCATCCTGTTCCTTTCTTTAAGTTCTTCTGTAGCTTGCACATGAGCAAAATAAGATTTATAGGTAATTGTACCGTTTTTTTGAGAAAACAAAAAAGTGGACATCAATAACAAAAGAAGAGGTAAATATTTCATGTTAAATTTATTTAAAAAAAAGAGTTGTTAAGTTAGACATTTTACGACTCTTTTTCTTTATTAATTAAAGTTTATTCTATTTTTTTAATTAATTTAGTGAATTCAGCTTCACAACCATTTGAAGTTCTACAACTATCTACATTTTTCATCCATTTTTGATTTGTATTATCTGAACCATCATCTAAAGAATCAGCGTAATCATAACAATGGTGTACCCTAAATAAGGTTGACCGTTTTTAAATTAGTTTTCATTATTAAAAATAGTCACATTTGGTTTACTAAAAACAGGTATTCAAGTAAAAGTTAGCAATCTCTAAAATAAAATTATAGTTCTCATTTATCTTTGCGGAAGATTTGATTTTATAACATCGTAATATTTTTTTTCATCTATTTTATTGAGTTTATTAAGTTCAATTATTTCAGCATCTTCTTTTTTGAACGTGAGTGATTTTAAAACAAAATGATTCGCAGGCATCTCAATGAGTTCAACTATTAACCCAGGTAATCCATTATATTCATTAGGACCATAACTAAAAGGAATCTCTGGACAAAACCATGCTGTTATTTGATGATTAAAAGTTCCTTTTTGATTAACCACTTTTTTAACCTTAGTAGCTTTATAACAAGTTAAATTTTGTATTATTTTTTTTTCACTTGTTAGCTCCCAATTTAACTCATTAGCTTTTTTTTCATAGTATAGATGATCATTAATAACTAAAAATAGTGACTCTTTCTTTTTATATAAATATTCTCCTTTACTTATTATCTTAGAGGCTACCTTTTCAAAACTATTATCATCTAAAATCATTTTTTTTGAAGTTGAAAAATAAGAAATACTATCATTAAAAATTAATTCAAACTCGAGGTTTTTAGATGCCTCAGAAATTTTATCAAAAAAAGGAGATTCTTTTTTTTGATTCTCAACTTTAAAAAGCACATTGTATTTTGCTACGTTATTTTGTGAATATACAAATGATGTACATAAAACAACAAAAAGTAATATTTCTTTTTTCATTTTGTCTATTTAAGCAGGAGTAAAAAACACTCCTGCTATTCCATTTAATTCAACTCTAATGTTTATCTGTTAAGATTCCTAACCATTAACCAACAAAAAGCATAAGCCGCATTACCAGCATCAGCTATCTGTTGATCATCTAAGCCTGCTTCTGCTGCCCAATCCATTGCGTCAAACATTCTAGTATCGCAATTTATATCTTCATTTTTATTGAAGATTTCTGTATTACCATCTTCAGCGTTTGCAAAGCAAATTAGAGAAGAAAAAACTAAGAGATTTAAAAATACTTTTTTCATAATAATCTATATTTAAATATTAAAAAGATGGATTTAAATCCGAAGTTTGTCTTAACCAACAATTCGCATAAGCCCAATTACCTACATTACTTACAGTTTGATTATCGAACCCTTCTTCCATTGCCCATTCCATTGCGTCAAACATATCTTCCTCACAACTTGGGTCAACAATTTCTTTTTCATTTGTATTAGCAAATGAAATTAAAGAGAACATTGTAAATGCAATTGCACTAAATACTATTTTTTTCATAAATTTGTTATTTAATTAAATTAATTACAGTCATACTTTGTGTTCGTCAAAACATTTATTTAAGGTATGGCTGTTTTTTATAGTTGGTTTTTACTTAAAACAACAACAAAGCCAACTTTCTCTTTATTCTTGCCTAATAGTTTTATTTTAGAAAGTCTATCAATTTCTGTTATGCTAGTCTTTTTTTTTAAAGGGTTACTAACAGCTGAATCAATCCCTTCATAGTGGCCAACTATATTTTGAAAATGTCAATAACAATACTTTTTCATTTCCATATTCCAAAACTAGATGTCTTTTTTGTCTTTTGCAAACAAAGTAAACCGACATTCGGGAATTTCGACAAGTCTTTCCAGAATTTAGCGTCTTCAACTCTTTTAAAAACTTACAATGCAAAAGATTTATTTTTTTATTTCATTACTTTTAAAAAAACAAAACATGATCTACATTGAAGTACCATTGGAAAATTCAATTCCCCTAAAACCATTAACAAACAGCCTATACTGTTCGGCAACAAAGCAAAAGGATTTTCTCTAAAAGCCTTCAGCCAAAGCAATTGTATGATTGGAATTCCACAATTAGACAGTTGCAAAAACAACTTGAACATTTCAGTAAGTCCTAATATTGTGATTTATTTCAGAAAATGAATTAAAATTAAAAAGCGTTCATTAGTAATGAACGCTTTTTGCTTTGTTTTATGGCTTGTAAAATTATGGCTTTTTTTATGGCTTTGATTGTGAATTAGTATTATTATGAATGTGTTAATAAAGGACTAAATAATTCTTTTAACCGATTTAATTTAAAAACGTAATTCCATTTTTAATAAAACATACCGTGGTTGTAAACGGTATTCAGTATTAGAAATACTAATATCACTGATGCTATAATTTCTAAAAGTCTCTGTATTGAATAAATTATTTCCAGAGATTGAAAACGATAATTTATTTTCTTTTACCGTGTATCTCCCTTCCAAGTCCATGAAATAATAAGTATTTGTATTTGAATCTAAATTCCCAAAATAATAGCGCTCTGATTGTATTTGAAAATTAAACTTAGAATTAATTACAAAAGATAGGTCTAAAAACGAAGTATTATTGGTAAACGAATTAGTAATAGTAGTCTTCACTTCATTATAATCCCATTTTGAACCGATATGATAATTAAAAACACCTCTAAATCCTGAGCGTAATTCAAAACCATAATTAATTAAATAATTTTTTACTTCTCTTAAATTAGAATTATTCACCACATTTTTATAATTGGATTTAGAACCTCCAAAGAGCAGCTTTAAATTAGAAGAAATAGGCTTAAAATAGCGATCAATACTAGTACTCATAGTAAGAAAGTCGCGATCTTTGATAATAATTTTTTCAGTTTGAGAATAATTTTGAAAAATTAAAGAATTGGTACTAAAAAAATCATGGTTTCTACTGTATAATAAAAATGTACTAGCAAAAAACTTGTCTCCCCAATTTCCATAAGTATAATTTAGGAGTGCGGAAGAAGCTTCTAATTGATTAAATGTTCCTGTTCCTTTTGAAAAGGAACGAAAACCATCGTGTACATAGTTATTATAAACCTCTAACACAGTAGCATTTGTTTGATTTAAAGTGTAAGAGGCTAAAACTTTATTTTTCTTATTAATCTCATATTCAATTCCTAGTTTAGGATTAATAAAAAAAGGATTTTGAGTGTTTCTTAGGTCAAAACTTTCTAAACTATTAAAGAGCTGATGTAAATTTGCTTGAGGAACTAGGTTTATTTTTTTGAATTTAAATGCATATTTAAATTTTACATATAAGTCATTTACACCATATGTCGTTTGATTTTGATAACCATCTGGAGCATCCACTAACTGATTACCCTCTTTTAATTGGAAACTCGAATTCAAAACATCTTCTCTATAGTGATTTCCTATTTTAATTTCTAACAAACTCCCTTTCTTTTTGCGATCTAACAAAAATCCTTCTACTCCATAAAAAGTCATTTTATTCTCATTGATTTGCGCTACATTATCAGCATTTGAAGCAAACAAATCGTTGTATAAAAACTGATTTAATTGATAGTCTTGTGGTGTCTTTTCAGAAATAAATCGACCAGAAAATAATAATACTTTGGAACTAGTCCGTTTATTTGTAAAAACAACTTTTTCATCTATTAACTGATTTGTACTAGTAAGTCTTTCATTTAATAAACTGTTATTAAAAAGCAAATTGCTTCTATCTTTTGTTTTGGTAGTATTAAATTTACTGGTAACCTGTAATGTCTTATTTTTAGAAATATCATAATTGAAATCTACTTTTCCAAAACCAACTAAAGTATTTTTTTGAAGGACAAAATTTTCTGTGTTTTCAAAAAAAGTAGTGTTAGCAAAAAAGGACTGAAAACTATTTCTGTAAAACTGATTTTCGTCTTGATTTACAAAAACCAATGCTTTCAATTTTATTGTATTGGTTAAGGTAAAGATACTGTTTAAAGAAAGTAGCTCTGCATTATTAAAAGTAACTCTTTTTTGTTTTAATTGTGGTACATAAGAGTCTAAACTCATTAATGTAGCATTCCTTTCATTATCACCTATCTGTTCGTCTCCAAAAGAATAAATCAAATTAGACACATCTCCTGTAGTTTCTTCACCTATATTATTTAAATTAGTTAAAAAGTAATATTTATTTTTTTTACCAAAATTCATTACATTACTTTTTACTTCATATCTGTTTTCAGAAACTAAGCCATAACCCAATTGAAAATTTCCAAACCATTGCCTTTTAGCATCGTCTTTTAAGACTAAATTAAGTGCCACTTTCTCACTGTTTTCAACACCTTTTAAATGCTTATTGTTAGAATAATGTTGTAACAATTCCACTTTTTCAATAGGACTTGATGGCATATTTTTAGTTAATACCTTATAGCCTTTTTCAAAAAAATCATCATAATCGACCATGACTTTTTCTATTTCTTGATTGCCTACTTTAATCGTACCATCACTATCAACTGTAAGTCCAGGTATTTTTTTAAGCAAATCTTCTACTACTTCTTCATTTCCTTGTGCAAAAGCTTTTACATCAAAAATTATAGAATCTTTTTTTATAGTTATGGGTCTATTCGATTCAATAATTACTTCATTAAGTTCAATTGATTTATAGAGAAGTGTTGCGTTTTTTTCTAGTGTTTTTGTTTCGTTTGTTAGCTCAACAGTTACAGAAACTGTTTCATAATTTAAAGCCGAAAAGCTAAGTATAAAGATTCCTGTCTTATTCGTTTTCAATTCATATTTCCCATTTTCATCTGTGTACCCATAAGCAACAATACTTTGAGAGTTTTCTGGTTTTAGGATTATGTTTGTATTCGACATGTTTTTTCCTTCACTATCAGTAACTCCACCTTTTATAATAGTTTGACTTATTAAAAGGTTACAATTTATGATTAAGAAAAATATATAGATTCTATTTTTTAGATTGAATGTCATTAAAGTTGATTTCTATTAATTTTTCTTCATCAATGATTTTTGTACTTGTAGTAATGGAAGTCGAATTAACCCCTCTAGGAAGTGATGATTTAATTTTTGTACTAATTTCAAGACCTATATTCTCCATATAAGTAAGAAAACGTTCTCTTTCTTGCATGGGTGTAATGTATTTTTTATTTAAAAAAACAGAATCATTAATAATTTCATTTGTATTTAACTCAACTTTATCCGCAAAAAAATGAAACTGCTTTTTGGTATCGCTAGCCTCTAATATTAAACCTGGTAATCCATTTAATTTCCAAGGCCCTACGCTTATTGGAATGTCATTTGTGAACCAAACAGTGTAAGTTCTGCCTCTAAATTTCCCTATTGCTTTTTGACAAGTAAATGAACTAATAATTTTAGTTTCGTCTACTAATTCCCAATTAATGTTTTTTGCTTTTTCTTTCACAAATAAGGTATCAAACTCGGTAGCTTTTAAACCTCTTGGATGGAAAGCATGTTCAATTATAACATTATTAGTTAAGTTGGTAAACATACCGAAGGAAGAAGGAAGGTTCGTATTTAAATCTATTTTCAACTCAATATTGTTCTCTTCTTCATTTGATTTTACCTCAACTTTTTTATCGTTCTTTATTATTTCAGTCAGGAAAACACTTTTATCTTTATTGAAAATTAGAACTGCTTTTTTTGAAACTGCATTGGCTATTACTGTGTAAGAAACTTTACTAGTATTGGTTTGACCAAAAATAGATAAAGAGAGTAGACAAAATAAGAATATTTTTTTTTTCATTTTTCTATTTTAAAATAGTTTTGTAGTATATTTAAAATACGAGTAGCTTTATGAGCTACTCGTATAGACTTAATTAGTTTACACTTGGTTGCCAGATACTTGCTAAAAATGCAGCTACTTTTGCAGCTAAACAACCTAACCATGATGCTTCAAAAGTTTCAGTTGTAGTAAATGTTTGTGGACCAGAAGGTGTATTAACTGTTACATTTACAGTTACAGTACATGCTTTTGCATCTTCTAACGTTTCGGCACTCAATTTACTAAACTCAAATGGAGAGTATGATTTTCCATCTAAAACATAATTTGTAATTTCTTTTTGAACAGGGTTTACTTCAGCAGTATTGTTAGCAGAAGCTGTAAAAGAAAATAAAACAGTAGCAATTAAGCCAAATACTAATTTTTTCATAAATTTGTTATTTAATTAAATTAATTACAGTCATACTTTGTGTTCGTCAAAACATTTATTTAAGGTATGGCTGTTTTTTATAGTTGGTTTTTACTTAAAACAACAACAAAGCCAACTTTCTCTTTATTCTTGCTTAATAGTTTTGTTTTAGAAAGTCTATCAATTCCTATTTTGCTCGTCTTTTTTTTAAAGGGTTACTAACAGCTGAATCAATCCCTTCATAGTGGCCAACTATATTTTTGAGTTCTATTCTTCCCATTCAAATTTTATTTCGAAACCTGTTCTAAATGTTTTTTGATCGACAATTTTCACTCCTCTAGGTAATCTTGAAATAATTTTTTCGTCTAAATCTTGAGAACTAAATTTTCGCTTTGCATATTCTTTTATGGATATTATTTCAGCTTCTGTATTTGACATTTCAGAACTAAAATTGTATTCAGTAGATTCTATTTTTTTCAACACCCAATTATATCTTTTTGTTTCATCCGAAATCGTATAAATAACACCTGGTAATCCTTGAAATTTCCATGGTCCAGCTTTAATTGGAATATTGGTTGAATAATAGGCTATATAATTTCTTCCTCTAAAATAACAGGTAGCTTTGTTAAGTACAACATTATTTGTTGTAATGGTTTCGTCTAATAAATTCCAATATAAATCTGGTATCATTTCTTTTATTAAAACACTTTCTTTTAAAATATCATCTCTAGTTATTAAAGTATCTTTTTGATAATCAAAATAATTAAATTGTTTCTTTCCCGATTCAAACTTTAAAGCTACATCAATATTTTCCTCTTTACTTTCATTATTCTTATTAATATTCTCAGTATAATAAATAGTTTTTTTTTGATCATTGCTTATGTAGAGATAACCATTCTTAGTTGTTGGCAACTCAGTATTGTATGTAACTTCATAAGTCATTAGTGTCGCTTTTTCTTGAGCAAAATTTAAAACTGTAAAAAGTAAAAAAAATAAATATCTCATAATATTAAATCTAAATGTTAATTAAAGATATGGTTGTAACATATTTTAAATAATCCTTGCAGGAACCTATAATTGTTTCGCAATTTCATCAGCAATTCTACTACATTCATCAGCTGAATTAACACCTTCAATTTGTAGCGTTCTTTCTGCTATTTTATTCCCATCTGAATCATAAAAACCTAATGTAACATAACAAGTGCCAAAAAAATCAAAATTATTTTCGAAACTAAAAATATTATTTGAATCAATTAAATTTAATTGGTCAATAGATTTATTAGTTTTAATATGATTAAAATCTGAAATATCTTTTGTGTTGTTAGCAAATCCACTAACTGATAATAAAACGGTAGCAATTAAGCCAAATACTAATTTTTTCATAAATTTGTTATTTAATTAAATTAATTACAGTCATACTTTGTGTTCGTCAAAACATTTATTTAAGGTATGGCTGTTTTTTATAGTTGGTTTTTACTTAAAACAACAACAAAGCCAACTTTCTCTTTATTATTGCTTAATAGTTTTGTTTTAGAAAGTCTATCAATTCCTATTTTGCTCGTCTTTTTTTTAAAGGGTTACTAACAGCTGAATCAATCCCTTCATAGTGGTTAACTCTATTTTAAAAATGGTGGTTGCAGTAATTACTCTTCTTCATTTTTTATCTTATTCATACTTATCTAAAAGTTTTAATATTTTTTTAAATAGTTTAACTACGAAATATAATATTACAAGAATAGTAATAATTAAAATGAGTTGTAATATAAAATCTATGTCTGGCATATAATAATGGTTTTAGTTCTAAAAATAGGCATATATATAAATTCTTTATTTCGATTTCAAAACTAGAGGAGTTTTTTAAGGTTTGCAAACAAAGTAACCCGACATTCAGGAATTACGACATGATTTTCATGAATTTAGGACAAGAAAATAATCATTTAAAGTAAAAACAGATATTTACTTTTTTAATTTGCTGAATGTTATAAAAACTATAGCTTTCCAACGGAATTAATCCTGCTAAAAATTTAACATCTTTTACCCAAAAATTTACTGCTTTATGTTTTCATAACTTTGAAGCATATATTTCAGTAGCGAACAAATATATCGTATCTTTTGATTGATCGCTTAACTTTTCGAATATGAAACGGCTTTTGACTTTTGCCAAAAACCGTTATTGAATATATGCACTATTGGCAGACAATTATTTCTTATACTTATTAATGATAATAACAACGCCAATTGTTTCTAATATAAATCCCAGAATAAAAACAATATTATATAATGTTTCAAGATTACCAGTAATTTTTAAACCAGCTCCAATCAAAACTAATACCATTCCGATTATTATTAAAAAGATTCCATTTTTCATAATATTATTTATTTAAGTTTGTATTAAAATACTTGGTTGTAGGGAGTACCATTACAAACCCTATGACAACCATATCCTGCTGCCATTTGTACACCAGGACTAGTAACTTCAAAACACTACATTTTGCTGATCTTATTTATTATTATTTCTACATGAAATAATTAATAAAGATGTTTAGTGATTTTATAAATTACTCTAAAAAATTATAATGTTCTATAGCTCTCTGCTTTAAAGGATTTGTACTCCACTCTTCCCATATATTAGTGTAAGGATTATAGCCACATTTTAAAGGTTTTGAATATGGATTATCAGGCTCTTCTATATAAGCGCGACAATCAGTACAGACATATCTAAATTCGCAATCTTTACAAACATCAATTTGATCTTTTGTAATATTCCAATACTTTTTAAAATCTTTATGATTTAAAGCTTCTTCAATTGTACAATCTTTTATGTTACCAAAGTGTTGTAACATCGATGGACAGTTTTTTATGTTACCCTCTTTATCTACGGAAACTTTACGATTTAAACAGGAGTTATTACTTTGAGATTCTGTATATGTCTTGACATTAGATATAAATAATGTTTTATCTATTTTACCACAACTTTTTTCATTTAAAAAATTTTCTTTAATTTGAACTACATATCTATCATCTAAATCTTGAAACTTTTTAAACTCATTAACTTTAGAATTATATAAAATAATATAATTTATGAATGAATATTCTTTTAATATGTTTTTTAAAAATTTCGAATCCATTTCATTAGAATATTTTACATATAGTCCCAATTGAAAAAAGAAATCATCTTTAACTGAAATCATTTTTAATAATGAAATAATATCTTCAATTGAAAATTTATCAAAAATCCTAATCTCAAAATGCTTGCATTTCAATTTTATCAACTGATCTATGATATTTTCATTTAAAGCAAGAAAATTCAAACTATAAGTAACATCAATAATTGCATTAGTAATTTCAAATGGTGAATTGTATTCTAAATTCATTTTTGGAAAAAAGCGAGGCGTATTAGTAAAAAAAACATATTCTTTTCTAACTAAGTAACTAAAATAATCATCAATAATGAAATCATATTTATTTTTATAAAATTTCTTAATATGATTGATGGTTTTACCCTGAAATTCTGAAAGAATTTCATATAAATCATTTGGAATCAATTCAATTTCGTGCCTCTGAAGATCACATATTATGCTTCTTCTGTAACCTTTAACAGGCATACAATTAGAATGTAGTAAAAAAACATTTTCTTTTATCATAACTTTATTCAAATTTTACTCCTCTTTAAAATCAGTTTCATTTAACGAAAAAATTTTACATATTGGTCTATGAAAATTTTCAGTTGTTTTTGATTTTTCATTATAAAAATTTGTGTAACGAGAATTTATAATAGGTGAATTTTTTAATTCGTCTCTTTTAATTATTTTACTATACTGGAAATCTATTTGTAGCTTTTTTAAAAGGGAATCTTTAATCTTCATTGTTTTAAATGGTATAATTATTTATTAAATTTTACTAATTTATTGAAAACATTAAGTTATAATTCTTCTGCTATTTTCTTTTCAATATAATAATTACAAGTTTCAGATACCCAATTAAACTGACCTTGAGGGTTTATTTCAAGAAAAAAGAAATCATTTTTATTATTTACAACTAAATCAATAGATCCTGTATCAATTTTTGATTTTTTAATAAATTTTTTTATTTTATTCTTAATCTTTCTAGGTAATTCAAATGGTATATTCCTATTAGACTTTTCACGGTTATAATTTCTGTAATCAATCTTTGTCTTTTCATCATTTTGAGAAAAAATTGCCATTGAGAAAAAAAAATCTTTTAAAAAAAAGATTCTTACTTCATATTGTTTTTCAATATACTCTTGAAAAAATGAGAGTGAAAAAAAATCATCAAAAAAATCAATATTTTCTTTAGCAACTATAACTGTTCCTGATCCTTGTATTTTATAATTTTCATCAATGTTAAATCTTATTGGGTGAAAAATACATTTATTTATAATGCTATCATATTTATTAAAAAAAAGGTTCAACTCTTTTTTAGAGGTTGTTATTAATGTATCAGGAATTTTCAAACCAGATTCTCTTGCTAAAAAAAGATTATTTATTTTATTATTTTCTTTCTCAAAATAGGATGATCCATAAATTTTTCTATTTAAATAAAGCATTTTTTCAAAAAAATATTTTACTGCCTTTTCTTCAGTTTTAATATGATTGTAAAAAAAAGTCTCGCTTATTAAATTAGGCGAAAATTTTAAGCCTCCTCTACGAATCCAAAAAACATTATTACTATATTTTTTTAATACATTTTTTAGATCTTTATTTAGAAAAATTGATAAATCAAAAAAGGAATCGTCATTATATCTTTTAAATGATTTGCCATAAGCATGTAACCACTCTATTACAAGATTTGTAGATTTGTCATCATCTTCAGAAACAATAATTATTTCTTTATTTTTTTTTGATTTCATTAAAAAACTCCATTTTCCTTCCATTTAAATGCCACATTAATAGTTTTAGAGTTGCCTCACTTTTAAATCTTCCTTTTTTATTTTCCTTAATTAAAATTTTTTTTACTCTTTTTTTTAACTTTACTGGACAATGCTGAAAAACAAGCCAAGTAGAATAACTTTTTGATATTCTAGAATTATCGGGGTAGCCATACTTTTTCGTAAGCTTAATTAGTTCAATGGTATTGTTATAATCAATCTTTTGTTGAAGTGCTCTTATAGAATCTTTCCAATGTAGATAAGATATAGAATCCATGTTTAGCATATTGTTTAGGTTTTTCTTTTTATACAACTTAGAAAGATTCCTATTCTCTTGGTCAGCTTGTACTAATTTTTCTGTTTTTTCAATTAGTATTGGTTCATCACGCTTAAGTAATTTATCTTTTCTTGCATCTGTTCTAAATATGGAACAAGAGGAAAAAAAAATACTTACCAATATAAAATAAAATAGCTTTACTATTAAAAACAAAGCATCAATTTTGAAAATTGACACCTTGTTATTTTTAATTTTTAATTCCAACATATTGAATCTCCTGGGGTTAATTCTCCATCTCCATCGTTGTCATAATGGACATCCTCTTTAGTTCCATTATCATCTATAAATGCACCAGTTTCATATACTTTTGGTTCTGCACGCATACCTCTAGTGTTTTTTAGATCTTTGCTTGATAATTTATTGTTTTTAAAATATTCTAATGATTCCATATTTTTTTTATTTTAAATTGTTGCTTACTATTCTTCACATTTAACAATGTCTACGCATTCTCCTGGATCTATTTGATCATTACCATTTGTATCATGGTGAATATCACAAACACCTGTCACCCAAGTTGTACTTGTGTTTTTAGGATCATTTCTACCACCAGTTATAATTGTTAAATCAGCGTTTAATTTTTCCTTTTGAAAATCTTCTATTTTTTTCATAATTTTTAAAATTAATAATTAATACAGTCATACTTTGTGTTCGTCAAAACATTTATTTAAGGTATGGCTGTTTTTTTTTAATTGGTTTTTACTTAAAAACAACAACAAAGCCAACTTTCTCTTTATTCTTGCTTAATAGTTTTGTTTTAGAAAGTCTATTAATTCCTATTTTGCTCGTCTTTTTTTAAAGGGTTACTAACAGCTGAATCAATCCCTTCATAGTGGCCAACTATATTTTTGAGTTCTATTCTTCCCATTCAAATTTTAACTCTCTACCTCTTATGTGTTCACTCTTAATTATTTTAGCACCTCTCTGAGTAAACTTCAACATAGCTTGATCGCTTAATTTATTGTTTTCCAATTCACTTCTTGTAATAAATTCTTTTAAAGAAATTTTATTTAATTTTCTATTTATACTATAACTATCTATTATTAGATTAAAGTTTATTTTACTTACACTCCATATAAATTGAGTAGAATCATCATGTATTTGTAATACTAAACCTGGTAGATTATTAAATTTCCATGGTGCCTGATTAATAGGTAATTCTGTCGTAAACCATGCTGTATACTTTCTTCCTCTAAAAAAGGCAGTTGCCTTATTACATGTATAATTAGAAATTACTTTAGTCTCATCTGAAAATTCCCAACTAATATTCTTTGCAATTTCATAACAAACGATATTTTCTTTATCAATATAATCTACATTATAAAGAGTGTCTCTATTTTTGCTGTACAATTGAATTCTCTTTTCGTCTTTACTTCCTAAAACTTTATTAATATTTTTTTCATTATTAGTTTCATTTATTTCTACATTAGTGTTTTCATTTTTTGCCACTTCAAAATAATAATTGTATTCATAACTACTAGAAACTACAAGTTTACCCTGTCTTTGTAGAAGACCTACTTGTACGTCATACTCTATAATTGTAACAGATTGAGCTAAGCAAAGTAAAGGAGCAAAAAGAAATAAAGTTTGAAGAAATTTCATGTTTTTTTTGTGAATTTAGTAATTACTAAAAATAAGTATTTATTTAATGGAAGCAAAAAACTCTTCACAACTTTGTTCTACTTCAACATAGTATACTTTAGAAGTTCCGTCAGTAAATACTAAAGTTACTTTTAACAAACAACCAAAAAACACATTACTATTTAATTCTTCAACTGACATTTGTGTATTGTCTTTTAACGTAGTCTTGTAAGTACTATTTATAAACATTTCATTATTTTCAATAGTAATGATTGAATTTAATAAGACTTTATCACTGGCAAAACCAGTAAAAGTGAATAAAACGGTAGCAATTAAGCCAAATACTAATTTTTTCATAAATTTGTTATTTAATTAAATTAATTACAGTCATACTTTGTGTTCGTCAAAACATTTATTTAAGGTATGGCTGTTTTTTTATAGTTGGTTTTTACTTAAAACAACAACAAAGCCAACTTTCTCTTTATTCTTGCCTAATAGTTTTGTTTCAGAAAGTCTATTAATTCCTATTTCGCTCGTCTTTTTTTAAAGGGTTACTAGCAGCTGAGTCAATCCCTTCATAGTGGTTAACTATATTTTAAAAATGGTGGTTGCAGTAATTACTCTTCTTCTTTTATCTTATTCATACTTATCTAAAAACTCTAAGATTTTTTTAAGAACCTTAATTAGATAATATAATATTACAAGAATAGTTATAATTAAAATGAGTTGTAATATAAAATCTATGTCTGGCATATAATAATGGTTTTAGTTCTAAAAATAGGCATATATATAAATTCTTTATTTCGATTTCAAAACTAGAGGAGTTTTTTAAGGTTTGCAAACAAAGTAACCCGACATTCAGGAATTACGATACGTTATTTAATATTTTCCAAACAAAAAACTATGTTAAGTCTTGAAATATAGTACTTTTGAATGAAATAATATTTTACAAAAATGAAACAATATTTTATTTATTTTTTCTTCGTTTTCTTCTTTTCTTTCTTCGTTTTACATGCTCAAGTGGATGAAATAACCTTAGAAAAAATAACATTTAAAGAATTGTTACAAAATTTTGCTAAATCCGAAGGTAATTTGGAACTGCAAAAAAAATACGCAAGAATATTTTTAAATAAAGCTAAAAAAAGTGATAGTCAATTGATGATCGCTAAAGGATATTATATGACATCTTTGCTTTTTGATTCTCATGAGTCAATAAAATATTTAGACAGTGTAGCCTATTATTCTGAAAAAGAAAGTAATGAGAAATTTCCAATGATTGCGTTTTATGAAAAAGCTGTTAAGTTAGATATATTAAGAGAGTTTAATTTAGCCCTAGAAAATTATATTAAAGCTGAAAATTGGGCTAAAAAGAATAATGATTTAGATTATGTCTTTAAATCAAAATACTCCATTGCTTTATTAAAATCAGAAGATATGGGGGAACCTTACGATGCTTTAGTCTTATACAAGGAATGTTATGTGTTTTACAGAGAAAACAAGGAGTTAAATAATGCATTTTATGAAGATTATTTAAGATCTATTTTTGCAATAGCTGATGTATATAAGAGTTTAAAAAATATAGATTCAACATCTTTTTATAACAGATTAGGATATGTGGAATCATTAAAAAGTAATAATGAAAGATTATTAGCTTTTTTTATTTTAAATGAAGGAGCTAATCAATATTTAAAGAAAAATTATAAAGCAGCAATTGATAGTATTGATAAGGCACTACCTTTAATGAAAAAGTATAACGACAAAATAAATCAAATTGCATCCTATTATTATTATGCTAAATCATTTCAAGGGTTGAAACAAATTGATAAAACAGTTAAGAATTATGAAAAAATAGATAGTGTATATAAACAATCAAAATATTTAACACCTGAGTTTGTGGATGGCTATCATTATCTAATCAAGCATTATAAAAAGAAAGGAGACAAAGAAAAGCAACTATATTATCTTAATGCATTAATGAGTATTGACAGTATTTTTCAAATCAATTATAAAGAATTAAGTAAAAAACTTAAAACTGAATATGAAATTCCAATATTAATACAAGAAAAAGAGTCTATTATCAATAGTTTAAATCAAGATAAAAAAACAAATTATTGGATTATTGGACTACTTGGTTTTGGAGTTACATTGAGTTTGGTATTATTGAAACGATTAACACAGCAAAAAAAGCAATACAAACAGCGTTTTGAAGTATTGATGAACGAACAAAAAAATAAAAATGAAGAAAAAGATGCGGTGGAAATTAATAATAAAGAGAGTAGAAAAGATGATAGTTTAGGAATTGCATTTGAAATCGTTAAAAATATAGCAGACCAATTAATGATTTTTGAAAAACAAAAACATTTTTTAAAACCCAATATTACAGTGCAAAGTTTAGCTCAACAAATGGAAACCAATTCCAAATATCTATCAATCGTTGTCAATGCGGAAAAACAAAAATCATTTTCTAATTATATAAACGATTTACGTGTAGATTACGCAGTTTCTGAATTAAAAAACAATAAAGAAATTCGTAAGTATACAATTGCTGCCATAGCAGAAGACGTAGGTTTTAATACATCAGAATCGTTTTCTAAAGCTTTTTTTAAACGCACAGGCTTAAAACCTTCATATTTTATAAAAGAATTAAGAGAACTTTAACAGTTTGTTTTTAAATACTTTACACTTTACCACAACAAGACATTCCTGAATATCGTGTAATACTTTGTATTTCTTAAGAGAGTTTTTAAAAATCAAAACTATATTTGTTATCGAACAATTTAAATAATTATATTATGAAACGAAAAGAAAATAAAAAATTTGATTTAGAAAAATTTGAAATAGCAAAGTTAAAAAATCAAAGAACTATTATTGGAGGTACAGGAGACGCTACAAATACTGATACAGGAGGGGATAAAGTGAAAGATAAGGATAATTCAAGTCTTAGTTGCTTATTAAAAGATTTCATAGGAATATAAAATTATTGTTTATAATTCTTTACTTAAATTATAAGTAGTTATGGATAGTAAAGAATTATAAACAAAAACAAATAAAAAACATGAAAAAAATTATCTTATTACTGGTATTATTTATTTCTACTACAAGTAATGCACAAAAATTAAGAGAATATTCTAGATATTGGGCTTCTTTTACCCAAACCTTAAATATTGAATCAAAAACTACTAAGAAATTTAAAGTTGAGGCATCTGTAAAAGTGGTCACAGATGATAAAATGGCATGGGCTGGTTTATGGGTAGCCACCATAAAAAAAGATAACGAATATGGTTTCTTTGACAACATGAATGATAGACCTATTAAATCGGACAAATGGCATAATTACGTAGTTGAAGGGACTATTGATACTGATACTAAGAGTATAGAATACGGAGGTTTTTCTGTAAATAATGGTCAATTTTTATTTGATGATTTTAAACTATATATTGAAAATGATAAGGGCATTTTAGAATCTGTATCTATTTCTAATGGAGGATTTGAAAAGAAGGTAGAAAAAGAAAGTATACCAAGATGGGATTTGGATAAAATAAATGATAAATTCGTTAAAATTAAAGAATTTGACATGTCATCCTCTACTGACAAAGTAGAAGGAAAACAGGCTTTATTGATTGAAGGCAAAGGTATTATTTATAAAGATACAAGAAAAATAAAACCAGTTGAAGAAGCTTCTCCTCAAATAGGAACTTTAATTGCTATGCTTGATAATTTAAAAGACAGAGTTGAAAACCAAGTGAAAAACATGAGCCAATACGAGTTAGATTATCTTCACGATGACAAAGCTAATCGCATTGGATCCTTAATCATGCACTTAGCGGCAGCTGAAAAATTCTATCAAGTATATACTTTTGAAAACAGGGAATTTAATGAAGAAGAGAAAAAAATCTGGGAAGTACCTTTAGATTTAGACCAAGGCGGTCGTGATGAATTAAGAGGTCATGATGCACAATATTATTTAGACATTTTTAATGAAGTAAGAGCTAAAACAATAGCTGAATTAAAAAAACGAGATGATGCTTGGTTAATGGAAGTTCATGAAAAAAGTGGCATGAATAATTTCTTCGGATGGTTTCACGTTATGGAACATCAATCAAGTCATTTAGGGCAAATCTTATTTTTAAAGAAAAGAATTCCACCAGAACCAGAAGTGAAATTAGAACAACCTATTAAGAATTAGTTTTTTAACTTACTTATAAAATCCTTTACAGAATGACAAGTTTGTGGATGTAGCTTGTGATTAAAAAGCACGCTGATTTTGCAGATTGAACTAGCTTTCGGGTAAAAAACACAAGGCCCATAGGAACGACTCATGTTGTAGCAACGTGATTTTAATCCGTTGGTATAAGAAAATAAAAAATGATTTTGTTTGTGGAGTTACGAGTGAGATCCTTTACAGGATGACAAGTTTGCGTGTAAGTATTCTGTTTAAAAAAGCACGCTGATTTCGTAGATTGAATTAGTTTGCGGAAAGATGTTAAAATGATTTTGTTTGCTGAGTTGCGAATGAGATCCTTTACAGCATGACAAGTTTGTGGGTGTTGTTTGTGTTTAAAAAGCACATTGGTTTCAAAAACTTGCCTTGCTGAAGCACAAAGTATAATTTATAAAATAATAAAATAAGATGCTGAAACAATCCCGAAATATCGGGACAGCATAACACAATACTATTTTCTGATATTGATTTTAGAATTTACCCTTTTATGAATAATTTTTCTACTTTCCCTACTTTTGTACTAAGAACACCCTTATTACCCGTTTCTTATTACACTTCATTATTAGAAAAGTACAGTCAGGAAGCCGTTTTTGAAACCCTTAACAATGCCTATGTAAAAAATGCCATTGCCTTAGCCTCACCAGAATTACTAAGTGAGTTAGAAAAACACAGAAGCAATCCATTACATCATAGAGTCGATCAAGTAAAGCAACTTGAAATATCTTTGCTTAAATACATCGCCCGCCTAACATCAAGAGCTACTCCTTTTGGATTGTTTGCTGGTTGTAACACAGGGCATTTTTCAAACGAAACAAACGTAAGATTACTTCATAAAAAAAACTATAGCATTCCTACTCAGTTTGATATGCAGTTTTGGACGCATCTGTTACAAGAACTGGGAAAAGAAACTCAAGTAAGAGAGAAATTAGTTTATTTTCCTAATTCTTCTTTGTATTCTATTGGTTCTTTTTATCGCTATGTAGAATATAAATTTGTAAATAAAAGACGCGAACATACTATTGCTGCTGTTAGAAAAAATCCTTTTGTAACGCTTATTTTAGAACATTGTAAAACAGGTAAAAGTGTTTCTGAATTAGTTTCTTTAATTATCGATAACGAAGCAGAACGTGAGGAAGCGACTTCTTTTATTCATGAATTAATAGACAATCAACTATTAGTAAGCAATCTAGAAGCTACTGTTACGGGTGATGACGAAATTAATCGAGTACTTGCTATTTTAAAGCCCATTCCTTCGGTAGCAAAAAAAACACAACTACTAGAAGAAATAAGTGAAAAGTTAATAGTTTTAGAGAACAACATCAATGCCCATCGAACTATTTCAACAGAAATAATTAAGAAAGTAAAACAATTAGAAATTGATTTTGATGAAAAGTACCTTTTACAAACCGATTTACACATAAAAACTAAAACCGCTACAGTAAACACTACTATTGCTAGAAAACTCCAACAAGCCATTTCGTTTTTAGAGCGTTTGCAAAGCAAAACCACAAATGCCAACTTAGAAGCATTTAAAAAAGCTTTTTTAAATAGGTATGAAACCAAAGAAATGCCTCTTGCTATAGTATTAGATTCTGAAGTAGGAATAGGTTATTTACAAGGATATCGAATGAATGATTCGCATCCTATCTTGGATTCGTTTTCAATTGCTAAACAACACAACAGCACTACAACTGTTGAGAATTGGAGTAAACTTGATTATTTGTTAGAAGAAAAAATAAGGCATAGTGTTACAACCAATGAGTTCGTTTTACATTTAAAAGACGAGGATTTTAAAGATTTCAGCACAAATAACAACCTCTTACCTCCTACTTTCTCAGCAATGATTGAAATCTTTCAGGAACTGGATCAAGAAACCCTTGTATTGGATTCGTTAGGCAATTTTAGTGCAACTAAGTTAATAGGTCGTTTTTGTAACGGTGAAGCAACTATTCATGATTTAGCCAAAGAAATTGTTACCAAAGAAGCTCATTTACATCCTACTAGTATTTTAGCTGAAATAGCTCATCTTCCAGAATCGAGAACTGGAAATGTTTTAAGAAGACCCTTATTAAGAACTTACGAAATTCCTTACTTAGCCAATAGTATAGCCCCTAAAGAACAACAAATTGAGATTGAAGATTTACTGATTTCGGTAGTCAATAAAAATATTGTTTTAAAATCGAAACAATTGAACAAAATTATTATTCCTTGTCTGTCTAACGCTCACAATTATAGTAGTAACGCTTTACCTATTTATCAGTTTTTATGCGATTTACAAGGACAAAATACGCATCCTGTTTATAAATTTGATTGGGGAATTTTAAAGCACCATTACAACAATTTCCCTAGAGTAGTTTATAAAGAAGTGATTTTAGCCAAAGCCAAATGGTATGTCTATCATGACGAATTAAAAACGATTGCTTTTGGGACTAATTTTGAAGAGTGGAAAGCTAAAAAACAAATTCCAAGATATGTAACTATCGTTAATGGAGATAATACCTTATTAATTAATCTAGAAAAAGAAATCTGTTTTGAAATGATGCAAAAAACAGCCAAATCAAATGGAAAAGTTCTTTTAGAAGAATTTTTGTTTACCAATGAGAGTGTGGTGAAAGACGAGGAAAATAACAATTATGCCAATCAGTTTATAGTATCGTTTTATAGAGAGTAATGTTGTCTATTTTCAGTTCTATGTTGTAGGTTGTAGGTTGTAAGTTTTTGAAATTGAAAATTGCACTTAGACAAGATTAGTGTGACAATAATTAAATTAAAAAATCAGCGAGAATCCGTTTAATCTGTGTTCCAATAAAAGTATATGAAAAGAACATTTAGCTTAGGAAGTGAATGGTTGTATTACAAAATCTATTGTGGTGTAAAGACTGCCGATTTTATTCTTACCGATAATTTGAAAGAAAAAATTGAGTTTCTTATCGAAAACCAACTCATTTCAAAATGGTTTTTTATTCGATATAATGATCCTGATTCACATATTCGTCTGCGATTTAAAATCAGTACTCCTGAAAATTTAGGGCTAGTCATACAACACATACAGGAAATTCTAACTCCTTTACAAGAAGAAAACCTCATCTGGAAGATACAAACTGATACTTATGCAAGGGAAATAGAACGTTATGGTGCTACTACTTATGAAATCTCAGAATCTATTTTTCAAGCCGATAGCGAACTAATTCTAGATTATATTAGCTTAAAACCTCATTTTGAAAACGAGACTACTTCCATTTTATTTAGTTTTTTGGCCGTGGACCAATTTCTAAATTTGTTTTTGCTATCTAAAGAAGAAAAAATGAAATTATTAGATCGTTGGCAATCTTCTTTTAAAACGGAATTTCAAGCCGATAAAAATTTAAAAAAAGAATTCGATAAAAATTATCGCAACATCGAAAAAGAATTGGATGCTCTTTTGTCTTTTCAAAAAACAGACACTTTAGCTCCTATTTATGATGTAATTCTTTTAAAAAACGAAAAAATAAAAGACTATATCCCTGAAATTAAAACCCATTTAGAAATAGACTTATCTTCTTTTTTAAGCAGTCACGTTCACATGATGCTCAACCGTCAATTTACTTCTAGACAAAGAGAATACGAATTACTCATTTACGATCATTTATATAGGTACTATAAGAGATGTCTTTTTATGAAGAAAAAAGAATAAAAGAGAATGCTAATTTAAAAACTAAACACACAGACCCTTTTCAAAAAAAATACAAAAAAACACAAAGACTTTTTAGATTTTATTGACACTCTCTTTCTGTAAATACACCTTACTCAAAAAGAGCTAAAATCTCTTTTACCAATCCAGCAGTCATGGGTTTATTGATAAATTTCTTTATCGATTTGAAATCTAATGCTCTTTTTTTGTCATCACTATTCATCGAAGAAGTCAGCATAACTACCACAATAGCTGTTTGCTTCTCTTTTTCTAAACTTTCATAATGCTCAATAAATTGCCAACCATTCATAATAGGCATATTAATATCTAATAAAATTAAATTGACCTCCTCTTTCATTTCGTCTAAATACTGTAGCGCTTCTTTAGCATTCTGGAAGATGACAATATTTTCAGAGGCATTCATCTGATTCAAAACAATTTCATTATACTTGTTAGTAAAGGGGTCATCATCAACCAACATAATTCGCTTTAGTTTTTTCATTTGTTATTTATTTAGACAGTGTAAAATAAAAGGTGGTTCCTTTACTAACTTCGGATTCAACCCAAATAGTACCTCCATGCATGTTTACAATTTTTTTACAATGTGATAGCCCTATTCCTGTTCCTTCTATTTTATCTCTTGTGTGCAAACGCTGAAATATTTCGAAAATTTTACCATAATGTTCTTCTGCAATTCCAATTCCGTTATCGGAAATTGAAAACTGATACATTTCAGGTAATTCTTCTGCTTTTATTTCTATTACAGGAGGTACGTTCTCTTTTTTATATTTAATAGCATTTACAATAATATTCTGAAAGAGTTGGATTAAAGAGCTTTCATACGCTTTGAACTTGATATCTTTTCCTAAAAAATGTAATGTTACCTTTTCTTTTTGTATCAGGTCAGATAAATCTAATTCCAAATTATTTAGTAATTCGCTAACTTGTACTTCCGATTTTTCTTTTTCTCTTCCTAGTTTAGAATACTCCAGCAATGAGGTAATAAAATTTTTCATTCTTACCGCTGACTTTTCAATAATCTCGATACTTTGAGTACCAATCTCTCCTAATTTTTCAAACTCATTCTTTCTTAATAAGGAAGACCATCCAATTATTGAATTAAGCGGCTCTTGTAAATCATGTGAGGTGATATAGGTGAACTGTTCTAGTTCTTTATTTTTGTTGCTTATTTCTTTTATGTAAGCCTCAAGTTCGCGTTCTGCTTTTTTACGAGCTGTGATGTCTTTAATGAATACATGAATAACAGGTTTGTCTCCAATAATGAATTTACACGGAGTGGCTTCGGCTGCAAAAACAGATCCATCTTTTCTTTTAAAACTGGTTTCTACACTCAGTTTTTCCTTCTGTCTCATTTCGTTTAAAACTTCAACAGAATGGTCTAACTCTTCAGGAGTATGAAGTTCGAATATGCTTTTTGCTAAAAGTTCCTCATAAGAATAGCCAAACTGATCCACTGCACTATCATTGACATTGATGATATTCATTTCCATATCATGAATGATAATCGAAATAACAGAATATTTAAACATTTGCTCATAAATGTCACCATCTCCATTAATTTGTTGAAAATCAGTAGGCAATTCTGACCTCTTATTGGATGTATTTTTTTTGCTTACTTCTTTCATCGTTGTTGTTTGAAAATATACTCCTACATATCAATAACATAGATAAGAGTAACTGTTTGTTTGTTAGATGTAATTTAGCAAAAAAAAACGAATGTAAAATCTTTAAGTTGCAAGTTTCTTTTATTTATTTGCAAGCTATTTTTATTGGCTCCTATACCCAAAAAAATAATTGCTAAAAAAAGCTATATTTCTTACAGCCTTTCTATGTTTTTTCTTCTTTACTCTTCTCCAATTGCTTTTTAATTTTCTCCAACAAAAGCACATAATCTTCTTGTTTCTTTACAAAGTCCAAATCAGAAACATCGACAACCAATACATTCAAATCGGTTTGAGTTTTGATGTAATCGAGATAACCACGATTAATTTTTTCTAGGTATTCCGCTGGAATTTCTTGTTCGTAACTTCGACCTCTTTTTTTTATATTAGCTAAAAGACGTTCGGTGTTTTGGTACAAATAAATATACAAATCGGGTTTTGAAGTTTCCCTATGGATGATATCAAACATGGTTTTGTACAAACGAAATTCGTCCTCATGCAAGGTAACTTTGGCAAAAATCAAAGACTTAAAAATATGGTAATCGGCCACAATAAAATCTTTAAATAGATCAAATTGAGCCAAATCGTCTGTTAATTGTTGATATCGATCTGCTAAAAAAGACATTTCCAGAGGAAAAGCATAGCGGTTTTGGTCTTTGTAAAATTTAGGTAAGAAAGGATTGTCGGCAAAACGTTCTAAAACTAATTTAGCATTACAATCTTCTGAAATTTTGGTAGCCAAAGTGGTTTTTCCTGCCCCAATATTACCTTCAATAGCAATATAATTATACTGTTGTAATCCCAGTTTCTCAATAGGAGAATGTATGGAGTGAACTATCTCGCACTTACTATCATCTTCAGTATTTTCAATTAACTCTGAAACCGTTTTTTTAAGAATAGGATGCATCCAATCCCCTTTTACCTCTTTCAAGGGAAACAAGACAAAATTCCTATTTTGCATTTGAGGATGTGGAATTTGCAAACTTTCGGTAGCGATAATCTCTTCATCGTAAGCAATGACATCTAAATCTATAATTCGGGCTTGATAACCTTTTTCGTTGGTTCGCACTCTTCCCATTTGTTTTTCAATTCTAAGCAATTGAGAGAGTATTTTTTGAGGTGATTTGTAAGAATGCAACAAAAGTATGCCATTAAAAAAAGCATCACTTTCAAAACCCCAAGATGGTGTTTCATAAACTTTAGATACTTTCACAACACTAGCTACCTCTTGATGGAGTAAAGCAATAGCTGTTGTCAAGTTTTCTAAACGATTGCCTTGATTACTTCCTATGGAAACCAGTATTTGATGTTGTTTTTTCATCCATGGCAAAATAACAAACAATTTTAGATTTATAATTTCTATTTTCTATTTTTTTATGAACATGTAACATTTTATTCATTTATAAGACATATAGGAGATAAAATTAAATGAATAGAAAAATGAAATTTTTAGGAAACGTATTAGCCACTGTCATAGGGATTTTTGTATTCTGTATGGTCTTCTTTTTTGGACTTATCTTTTTAGGAGCCATTATGGGTAGTGATAAAGATACTGTAAAAGTAAAAGACAACACAGTCATTGAATTAGACCTGTCTAAAGTTACTCTTGATTATGGAGGAAAAGTAAACTTTAAAGAGTTTAATTATTTTGAAACCAAACATGATGGCCTTATTGATATTATTAATGCTATTGATGCTGCAAAAACAGACGATCAAATAAAAGGAATTTCGATTTTAAATAATCAATCCCAATTAGGAATGGCTCAGAGTAAAGCTTTGAGAGATAAATTAGAAGATTTTAAAAAATCGGGTAAATTTATTGTAGCGTATTCTAATGTTATTTCGCAACGTGATTACTACTTAAATTCGGTTGCTGATAGTGTGTATTTAAACCCTATAGGTGAATTAGATTTCAAAGGCTTATCGTCTGAAGTATTATACATGAAAGAACTTCAAGAGAAAACAGGAATTAAAATGGAAATCATTCGTCATGGAAAATACAAAAGTGCTGTAGAACCTTTCTTAGCACAAGAAATGAGTCCTGCAAACAGAGAGCAAATTACCGTTTTATTAAATTCGGTTTGGAGCACAATTGTAACTGATATTTCAAAAAGCAGAAATATTTCTGTGGATAGTTTAAATAGTATCGCAAATTCGTTAGGTGCTAGAACTCCTGAATTAGCATTAGCAAAACATTTAGTTGACAAAGTGGCTTATGAAGATGAATATCATAATGCTATTAAAAAGAAATTAAAGGTAAAAGCCGACGAAGATTACAAAACGGTTGACATTTTAAAATATGCAAAAAAAGTAGCTACTTCTGCTACAGATTTCTCTAAGAAAGATATCATTGCTATCGTTTATGCGCAAGGTGAAATACAAGGCGGTGAAGGTGATGTAAACATCATTGGTGAAGGAGCTGTAAAACGATCTTTAAAAGAAGCTCGTGAAGATGATAATGTAAAAGCAATTGTTTTACGTGTAGATAGTCCTGGAGGAAGTGCTTTAACTTCTGAATTGATATGGAGAGAGATTGAAATTACCAAAAAAACAAAACCAGTTGTGGTTTCTATGGGTAATGTAGCGGCTTCTGGTGGTTATTATATTTCTTGTAATGCAGATAGAATCTTTGCTGAACCAAGTACAATTACCGGTTCTATTGGTGTATTTGGTATGTTACCAAACATGAGTGAATTAGGAAAAAACATCGGTATTAATGCGGAACAAGTGAAAACACATAAAAATGCTTCTGGATACAGTTTGTTTGAACCAATTGACGACAACTTCAAAGCATTTACTTTAGAAAGTATAGAAAATATCTATGCCACTTTCTTAACCAGAGTAGCTACAGGAAGAAAAATGACAACTGAACAAGTAGATGCTATTGCACAAGGAAGAGTTTGGACGGGTAATGATGCTTTAAAAAATGGCTTAATAGATGAATTAGGAGGTTTAGATGATGCTTTGAAATATGCTGCTAAAATTGCCAAAATAAAGGATTATAGAACGGAAAATTATCCTGAATACAATAAAAGTCTTGAAGATCTATTAGGTAATTTAACAGGTATTTCAATGTTCCAATCTAAAGAGGCATTGTTAAAAGAGCAAATTGGTGAAGAAAGTTTTCAATTATTAGAACAAATCAAAAGAGCCAATCAATTGAAAGGAATTCAAGCAATTATGCCTTTTGAACTAAAGATAAAATAGTTTTTACTTATAAAACTAGTACTAAAAGCTATTTCTTTCGTAAGATTGAAATAGCTTTTTTTTGTAAACTTGTATTCTTAATTTTTATAAATGAGCTTACAAGACAAACTTTTAGCCCAAAGAATCTATTTAATCTTAGCAAGTTTATTTATTTGCTCTTTAGTAGTTTCTAATCTTATTTTTCAGAAATTCTTTTATTGGTATCCTTTTGGAGATTTTGAAATTTTTGGAACCAAATTATTTCAAATTTCTGTTGGTATCATTCCTTATCCCATTACTTTTTTAATAACCGATATTATTTCTGAAATCTATGGTAAAAAAAGAGCCAATCAAGTCGTAACAACGGGTATTTTCGCTTCTGTCTTCTCATTGGGAATCATTTATATCGCAAATGCTGTTCCTGCTATTGAAAATTCTCCTGTAACTGATCCTTTATTTACAAAAGTTTTTGGACAAACTGCTTTAGCTGTTATTGCATCTATGCTTGCCTATCTTTTTGCGCAATATATCGACATTCAGGTATACCATTTTTGGAAAAAAGCAACAAAAGGAAAGAGGCTTTGGGTTCGGAATAATTTTTCCACCATGACTTCTCAAGCTATTGATACTTTATCGGTTTTATTTCTTTTGTGTGCTTTTAAGATTTTACCTTGGGATTTATTCATTCCTTTATTCATCAGCGGTTTTCTTTTTAAAGTCTTTATTGCTCTAATAGATACTCCGTTTATGTATTTGGCCGTTTATTATTTTAGAAAAAGATTTCTCTTAAAAATAAACGAAGAACTTCACATCGATTAATTGAAATTATATAAAAAATTATCAGAATCTTAATACATTCTTTTTCATTTTGGTAGTACATTTGTAAACAAATCTATAATTTCCAAAATTCAATCACTATGGCTAAAAAGTTTACATTCAAGAAAGTACTAAAAATAGTAGCGATATTTCTTCTCGTATTTGTAGTTGCCTTAGCAGCTGCACCTTTTATTTTTAAAGACAAAATTAAAGCTTTGGTTTTAAAATCAATCAATGAAAATGTAGATGCTAAAGTTGCTTTTGAAGACGTGGATTTAAGTTTGTTTAAAAATTTTCCAAATGCAAATGTTACCATAGATAAACTAAGCATTATAAATAAAGCTCCATTTGAAGGAGACACTTTGTTTTATTCTGGAGAAATGAACCTAAAGATGAGCATTAAAGAATTGTTCAAAGGAGATGATGAAGCAATGAGTTTGAAGTCATTTAGTAGCACTAATGCTATTGTCAATGTTATTTTCAATAAAGAGGGTTTAGGTAATTTTGATATTGCTTTAAAAAACCAAGAAGAAGAGGACGCTTCAAAAGAAGAGAGCAAGCCTTTTGCTTTGAATATTCAAGAATATGCCATTAAAAATATGCGTTTTACTTTTCTTGATGAAGCTTCTAATATGAAAATGGTTTTAGATAGTATCAATCATGAAGGAAAAGGTAATTTTGCCCAACAAAAATTAGATTTAGATACCAAAACTACTGCAAAAGTATCTTTTAACATGGACAATACAAATTTCATGAAGAATGTTGCCCTATCACTAGATGCTGTTTTAGGAATAGACTTGGACAAAAGTAAATATGATTTTAAAGACAATAAGGCTTTAATCAATCAATTACCATTAGAGTTTAATGGCTTTATTCAAATGTTAGAAGAAGGTCAACTTTATAGCTTAACCTTTAAAACACCTACGTCTGATTTTAAAAATTTCTTAGGACTAATTCCAGAAGCCTATGCTGGAAATATTAGCCAAGTAAAAACAACTGGAGAATTTAGAGTTTCTGGAAAAGTAGACGGTAAACTTACTGAAACTACTATTCCTAAATTCAATATAGAATTAGCTTCTAATAATGCTTCTTTCCAATACCCTGATTTACCAAAATCGGTTAGAAATATTAGTATTGACACACATATAGTAAATGAAACTGGCTTAATGAATGACACTTATGTAAATTTAGACAATTTATCTTTTTCCATAGATCAAGATGTCTTTAATGCAAAAGCCACTGTTAAAAACTTAACCGTAAATCCTCTTATAGATGCTGCATTGAAAGGTACTATTAATTTAGCTAATGTTACTAAAGCTTACCCTGTTCAACTAGACAAACCTTTAACAGGTATTTTAAAAGCAGATGTTACCACTAAATTTGATATGAAATCAGTTGAAACGAGTCAGTATCAAAATATTCAAAATGCAGGAAACGTTTCATTAACAGGATTCAAATATGAAGGTCCTGAAATGGCAAAACCTTTTGAAATCAATAAAACTTCGATTACATTCAATCCAAATCAAATTCGATTGAATGAATTTGATGCTAAAACTGGTTCGTCTGACATTCAAGTTAGCGGTGGATTAGATAATTTGTATGGTTTTTTGTTTAAAAAACAAGTCCTAAAAGGAAAATTTGACATGAACGCTTCCCGTTTAGTTGTTTCTGATTTTATGGCTCCTACAACAACCACTTCGGATGATGGTAAGAAAACCACAACAGAAGCTGTTAAAATACCTTCTTTCTTAGATTGTAGTATAACTGCAAAAGCTGGAACCGTTGTGTATGATAATTTAGATTTAAAAAATGTAAGTGGAAGCCTTGCCGTCAAAGATGAAGCAATAACTTTAAGTGATTTGAAAATGGATGTTTTCGGTGGAAGCATCGGCTTAACAGGTAGTGTTTCAACAAAAGGAAATAAGCCTAAGTTTGATATGAATTTAGGATTAAATGCTGTTAATATTGCTGAGTCATTTTCACAATTAGAAATGCTAAAAAGTATAGCTCCTATTGCCAATATTATTAATGGTAAATTAAATTCTACTATTAAATTGTCTGGAGATTTAACAGATGATATGACACCCAATTTAAAAACGATTTCTGGTGATTTAGCAGGTCAATTATTGTCTCCAACCGTAAATGAGAAAAACTCCACTCTATTAACCGCTTTAAGCTCTAATGTAAAGTTTTTAGATATTAACAAATTAAATTTAAATGATTTAAAAGCTTCTTTATCTTTCAAAGACGGGAAAGTGGCTTTAAAACCTATGAATTTAACCTATCAAGATATAAACATGACTGTAGGTGGAACACATGGTTTTGATCAATCTATGAATTATGATGTAAAATTTGATGTTCCAGCTAAATATTTAGGGAAAGAAGTTACTAGTTTATTGACTAAGTTAACTCCTGCAGACCAACAAAAAATTGAAAGTGTCCCTGTAACAGCTAACTTAACTGGGAACTTTAGTAATCCAAACATTAAAACCGATTTGACACAAGCTACAACTAATTTAGCTTCGCAAATTGTAAAAATGCAAAAGGAAAAATTAATAGGTGAAGGTACAAGTGCATTAACCAACTTATTCAACGGCAATAAAGACAACACAGCAGCTGCTACCGACTCTACTAAAACTACACCTACAAAAGAAGACGTAAAAAATACAGTTAAAGATAAGGCTAGTGATGCTATAAAAGGATTATTTGGCAATAAGAAAAAGAAAGAATAATTTATACAAACTATAATTACAAATCCCTTTTTTTATTGAAATAGGGATTTGTTTTTTATATTTGGAATAGCAAATAAACAGGAAACAATAATTTTTATTATTATGAAAATACAACTCCTTTTTTTAGTTGCAATTTTTATTTTAATTATTAATTCTTGTGATACCAAAAAAGAAGTGAATAGCAATATGCGAATTAGAATACATTTCTGAACCATGCATTGCTTTTGAAGGACTTTTTCTAGACAATAAACTAAATGTTTTAACAGAGAAGCCAACGAAGTTAGAGGAAATGATACTTCCAACGGACATATTGCGAAACATACTTTAGAAGATTCAAAACCAAGATCTAGTAGAATGCTTTATTGTAACGAAGTTGAAAATTTTTCCTAAATAGGATGAAAAAATAAATCAATAAAGTTTTAAAAAAACTGAATTTAATACTGATTGATATTCCAATGATGCGATTTTAAAAAAGAGTAATTAACTAAATTTATATCTATGAGCAAGATTGAATTTCCTTCAAAAGCTTTATTTATGTGCGATGGAAGTAAATGTGGTAAGCACAAGGAAATAAAAAAGTATTTTAAAACAACAATAAAAGAAAATCATTTGAAAAAAGAAATTGAAATTTTTAAAATGGAGTGTTCTGATCGTTGTAAAAATGCTCCTATTCTATATTGTCAATCCGAAAACAAATGGTTTGATAAAGTTGATTTAGAACTAGCAAAAACTATAATGGCTAAATTAATTTCATAAAAAAGAGCCCTTTGTAATTTAATTTCACAAAGGGCTCTTTTTTTTATTTTTCATTTAAACTCCGATTTTTGCAATTTGTTTGTCTAATTCAAATTTACCACAGGCTGAATCTTCATCAATTAAATCAAAAAGTTCTAATGCTCTGCGTGCGTTCTTTTCTTCTTCTCGTTGCTCTTTAACATACCACATCATAAATTCTTCAGTAGCGTAATCATTTTCTAATCTGCACTTTGCAATTACTTTATTTACTGCATTAGTTACAGTAATTTCATTTTGTAAAGCAATTTCAAAAACATCTCTAAATGATTCAAATTCTTGTTGCACTTTTGATACGTCTGGAGTTATTGCAATTCCTCCCATTTCTGTAATATACTTAAAAACTTTAAGGAAATGTTCACGTTCTTCTTCGGATTGCTTGTACATATATTCAGCAGTTTCCACATAGCCATTTCTATCTAACCATGCTGCCATTGCTAAATATTTTGTAGAAGCATCACACTCTATTTTTGATTGTAGGTTTAATAACTTTTCAACTCCTTCATTCAAAGCAGTGTTTCTTCTTAATAAATCTTTCATTTTCCCTCATTTTTTAATTTCAACATAAATTTACTGAAATAAATCTGACTTTAATAAAACGAGTATAAATTTGAATTTAATCTAAATAAGAAACGGCTACATCGCTTAATACTTCATTAAGCATAGAATTAAGTACTAATGCAAATTTAGTTCCATTTAATAGCTCTCTAAGTTGCACGATCTCACAGATTGTAAGATTTCTTGAAAATTTCTTTTGGGTAGTTTCAATTAATTTAAAATCACATTTATCAGATAAATCATATAGCATGTCTAGAATATCAACACTATTCACTTTTCTCTGAAAAATTAAAAAATCTTGAACTTTATATTTTGAAGTTATCCCACTAAAATTAATAATGATACTATTCGTTTTATCACATTGATAACTATATCCATTTTTGCTTTCAAACAAAATGTCATTTTTAAAATTATTGTTAACAGCCATAAATCACAAAATATTTACTGCAAAAATAAGGACTTATATTGAAATCACAAAAATTATTTATATTTAATCCAAATAAGAAATGTGTTTTATTTTAAAAAGTAGCATTTTCTTTATTTGAAATAGGCTTTTTAATTTTTAACTGTATATTTGAACATACACTTTGAAAAATAAATTATGGAACACCAAAAAAACAACTCAGATATTGTATTACTACTTGTAGTAGCATGGATGCTTTTTTCAAGATTATTTTGGTTTATAATCCCTAAAGTATTTACCTCATATTATGAATTCTATTGGTTTCCAATTGTAAATAGTGTTCTAACTTTACTATGGATATGTATTCCTTTTGCGATTGCTTACACTATAAAAGATAAAGACAAACAACTTTTAGCATTAGTATTTGCTGGAATTTACTCATTATTTAATTTATATGAAATAGCACAAATGTTTTCAAATAGTAGCTTTAACTTTTAAACACTCATTTTTACAACATATCCTTCGTAAGAACGAATATTAAAAACCGTTCCATCTTCAAATACTAAATATTGTCCTTTAATCCCCATTACTTTTCCTGTATAAAGAGGTGTTTTATCTAAATTTAGACTACTTACCTTTTTAGGATATTGCAAAACGGGGAATTGCAAGTCATATATTTTTTCATGTTCAGCAAAATACGGTTGAGCCTCTTTGGGTAACCAATCAAATGTTTTTTTTCTTTCTATTTGTAAATCTGCCGGCAAAACGTCATTTTTAAGCATTTTCTGCCAACTTGTTTTATCTGCAAAATGATTTTTTAAGGCAACCTCTGTAATTCCAGCTAAATATCTATTAGGCACTTCAACAATTGGAACAGCTTGAACTGCTCCTTGATCAATCCATCTTGTTGGTACTTGTGTTTTTCTTGTTACTCCAACTTTTACTTCACTAGATAAAGCGAGATAAACAATATGAGGTTGTAATTGCACTCTTTTTTCATACTCTAAATCTCTATCTTCAATATCTAGATGCGCTGTACTCAGTTCGGGTCTCATAATCCAATCGCCCACTGCTGGACTGCTCATAAAACAATCGTAACAGAATCCTTGTCTAAAAATCTTTTTAGGTTGTCCACAATTCAAACATTGGTAACCTTGAAATGTAATCGTTATTTCCTTGTCTAATAATTGATTGACATTTAGAAAGCTATCTTCAAAAACCAGGTAATATTGAATAGGATTTGCTAATTCAGTCTGCATTTTTTGAAGTACACCTTGATATATCATTTGCTTTTTAATTTTTTAATGAGTTTAGATTTAAAAAAAATGTTATTTTTGGTAAAGTTATCATTCGTATTTTATAATTCATAATTTGTAATTCTAAAAATGGCATTTCCTATCATAAATTCAATTGCTTCGTGGATTTTAAAAAAACGAATTCATCAAATGGAGTTGTTTTTAAAATACCCTCATGAAGTTCAGGAAGAGCTACTTTTTAACTTAGTAAAATCGGCAGAAAACACCTATTTAGGTAAAAAATATGATTTTTCAACCATAAAAAACTATCGTGCTTTTTCTGAAAGAATTCCAATTTCAACTTACGAAGATTTAGAACCACTAATTGAACAAACAAGAAAAGGGGAACAAAATGTTTTTTGGAATACTCCTATAAAATGGTTTGCAAAATCTAGTGGAACCACAAACGCAAAAAGCAAATTCATACCTGTTAGCAATGAAACCTTAGATCTTTGCCACTACAAAGCCAGTAAAGACTTATTGTGTTTGTACCTGAATAACAATGAAGAATCACAGTTATTTACTGGTAAAAGTTTACGATTAGGAGGAAGTAAACAATTATATGAAGATAATAATACTTTTTTTGGTGATCTATCAGCTATTCTAATTGACAATATGCCTATTTGGGCTGAATTTAGTTCTACACCTAGTAATAAAGTTTCTTTAATGGGAGATTGGGAAACCAAATTACCAGCTATAATAAATGAAACTATTCAGGAAAATGTTACTAGTTTAGCAGGTGTACCTAGCTGGATGATGGTATTATTAAACAAGTCGTTAGAAGCAACTGGTAAAAACAATTTATTAGAAATTTGGCCTAATGCGGAAGTCTATTTTCATGGAGGTGTCAATTTTGAACCTTATAGAGAACCTTATAAAAAATTATTCCCAAAAGACAATTTTAAATACTATGAAATTTACAATGCTTCTGAAGGTTTCTTCGCTATACAAGATAAAAATGATTCCAATGAATTACTACTAATGCTTGATTATGGTATTTTTTATGAATTTATTCCAATGGATACCTTTGGTAAAAGCGATCAAAAAGCAATACAATTACATGAAGTAGAACTTTTTAAAAATTATGCCTTAGTGATTTCTACAAATTCAGGTTTGTGGCGTTATTTAATAGGAGACACTATTCGATTTACCTCTATAAATCCCTACAGAATTGTAGTTACTGGTCGCACAAAGCATCATATAAACGTTTTTGGAGAAGAATTGATGGTTGAAAACACGGATAAAGCTATTGCCAAAACTTGTCAGGAATTAAATTGTGAGGTAACTGACTATACTGTAGCTCCTATTTTCATGAAAGATAAAACAAAAGGTGCCCACGAATGGATTATTGAATTTAAGATAAAACCATTAGATATAAACTCCTTTTCCACAATATTAGATACCAATTTGCAACTCTTAAATTCTGATTACGAAGCAAAAAGACACAATAACATGACATTAAATCCGTTAGTAATTAATATTGCAAGAACTAATTTATTTTATGATTGGTTAAAAGAAAAAGACAAATTAGGAGGTCAACATAAAATACCTAGATTATCTAATGATAGGGTTTATTTAGAAGAATTATTGCAAAACCAGATCTATCAATTATAAAAACATTAATCTTTAAAAGTAACGCTTATGAAAACTATTGCAATACTAATTTTTACTTCTATTCTATTTTCTTCTTGTGGTCCCAAAAGATACAAATGTGGTCCTTATAGAAGATGCCAAATTGAATTTAAAGAACCACAAAAAATAATACACTATACTCCTATTTGTTAAGCTCTTTTTTTTTAAAAGTTAAGAAACTGATTTTTAAATTATTAACCTAATTTTAACTGAAATTAAACTTTATAATCTGTAATTCATAGCTTTATAACGAGTTTTTTTAACAATTAACCGATTATTCTTTTTTTATGGGATGATTAGACTTAATCTTTGCAACTGCTAAGTCAAATTAACCTATATTATGAAAAAGTTATTTTTATGTGTTTTTTGTATTCCTATTTTAGGAATGAGTCAAGATCAATTTATTGATGATTCAAGAACAGAAAACTTTACAGCATTAAATAATAGTTCATTATTAAATTACATATTAACTGATACAGGTATAAATACTGAATTATCTGAAATTGGTGCTACATTTTTTAGAGATAAATTTATAATTATTTCTAACAAAAAGAGAAGGCACACTAAAACTACTTTTAATGAGGACTTAAACCAATTTAATAACAATGCTTATTGTACCAATGTAGACAAAAATGGAAACTTATCATTTCCATTACAGTTTTCAACACTTTTAGATTCTGATTTTAATGAGGGCACTATGACATTTTCCGAAGATGAGAAGACAATCTATTTTACCCATTCTTCTGAAAATTCAAATAATTTAAAATTATACAAAGCCGTTTTAGATATTGAAATACAAGGATACTGGAAAGACATTACTGAAATAAACATTACTAAACCTGACTATTCTGTAGAAACTCCTTTTCTAAGTAAATCCAATAACAAACTCTATTTCTCATCTAACAAACCTGGTGGTTTTGGTGGATATGATATGTATGTTGCCGATATTAAAGACGACGGAACCATTGAAAATATTAAAAATTTAGGTAAAGAAGTGAACTCATCAAAAGACGAAAAATATCCTTTCTCAACTCCTGATGGTAAATACATTTATTTTTCATCAAATGGTCATGATACTTTTGGAGGATATGATGTTTTTAGAAGTTCCATAGTAAATGAAACCTATATCAACACAAGAAATCTAGGATCTGGTTTAAATACTAAAAAAGATGAAATAGCTTATATTCTAGTAAATAAAAACGAAGGATATATTTCTATAAACAAAGAAGACGATAAAGAAAACTTTGATGTATATCGTTTTGACATTCAACAAAAAGAACAGCAATTAAATATTTTAGTAGTTGAGAACGATTCAAAAGTAAAGCTACCAAATGCTAATGTTGTTATTACAGATGAATTTGGTACTAAAATAAAAGAGACAAAAACTAGCAATAATGGAGAAATAAAACTAACTATTGAACCTTTAACATCATACACAATTACTGCCGATAAAGAAGGATACGAACCAAATGTGAATTCGGTTACTGCTTCAACAGAAAATAATTTTGTTACCGAAACTATTAATATGAAGCAGAAAAAGGCAGAAATTATTAATGATGCTATCGTTATGGAGAATATTTTCTTTGATTTTAACAAATCATCAATTAAAGAAGAATCTCAATTATCTTTAAACAAAGTTGTTGCTGTATTGAATGAAATACCAGACATGACACTAGTTATCAACGCGCATACAGATAATAAAGGGTCTGAAAAATACAACCTTGCTTTATCAGAAAAAAGAGCTAAATCCGCTTATGAATACTTAATTTCAAAAGGAATTGACAAGTCTAGATTAGGTTATAATGGATATGGAGAATCCAGACCATTACACAAATGTCAAGTTTGTACAGAAATTCAAGATTCAGAAAACAGACGTGTTGAATTTATAATAAACAAAACACTAGAAGTGAGTGATGCTTCAAGTGACAGTAACTAGAAAATATTTTTTTACTATTAATTTAAAATAAAAAATCCCGAAAATTTCGGGATTTTTTATTTTATTTAAGAAGCCGTTTTCAAGCGTTGTAATAAATTCTTATTTAAACTATGCTCTGCAAACTCTTTGGTAACATTTAACTCTTTTTCTGAAGAACTAGGCAAATCAAACATTGCATCAGTCAAAATAGCTTCACATAAAGAACGAAGTCCTCTTGCTCCTAATTTATATTCTAAAGCTTTTTCAACAATAAACTGAAGTGCTTCCTCTTGAATTGAAAAATCTACTTCGTCCATTTCAAACAATTTTTTATATTGTTTCACCAAAGCATTCTTAGGTTCGGTTAAAATAGCTCTAAGTGTTTCAGCATCTAAAGGGTTCATATAAGACAATACTGGTAACCTTCCAATAATTTCAGGAATCAATCCAAAATCTTTTAAATCTTTCGGAATAACATATTGCAATAAATTATCCTTGTCAATTACACTAATATCCTTAGATGTACTATAACCTACTGCTTGTCTATTCAGTCTTTTTGATATTATCTTTTCAATACCATCAAAAGCACCTCCTGCAATAAATAATATATCTTGTGTATTTACCTCTACAAATTTTTGATCAGGATGTTTCCTACCTCCTTTTGGTGGAACATTAACAACAGTTCCTTCCAAAAGTTTCAATAAAGCTTGTTGTACACCTTCTCCTGAAACATCTCTTGTAATAGAAGGATTATCACTTTTGCGAGCAATTTTATCTATTTCATCAATAAAGACAATTCCTCTTTGTGCTCTATCTACATCATAATCGGCAGCTTGTAACAAACGTGTCAAAATGCTTTCCACATCTTCTCCTACATAACCAGCTTCTGTTAATACAGTCGCATCAACAATAGCAAGGGGAACATTTAACATTTTAGCAATTGTTTTAGCTACTAATGTTTTACCCGTTCCTGTTTGCCCAACCATAATGATGTTACTTTTTTCGATTTCCACCTCATCATCAGACTGAATTTGCATCAATCTTTTGTAATGATTATAAACCGCAACACTCATCACCTTTTTAGTTTGGTCTTGCCCAATAATATATTGATCTAAAAAAGATTTAATCTCTTTTGGTTTTAACAAAACTAAATCCGATAATAGCTCGGTTTTACCACTTTGTTTTAATTCTTCTAAAACTATTCCGTGTGCTTGTTCAATACATTTATCACAAATATGTGCATCAATACCAGCAATCAACAAACTAGTTTCTGGCTTTTTTCTTCCACAAAAAGAACATTCTAATACCTCTTTTGCCATTTTATATAATTTAGAACTCAGAAATTAATATTTTGAAATTCTAATTTCTGAGTTCTGTTTTTTAATTTCTTACCAATACTTCATCAATCATTCCATACTCTTTTGCCTCAGCTGCAATCATCCAATAGTCTCTTTCACTATCCTTAAACACTTTGTCATAAGGTTGTTTTGAATGTTGAGAGATTATTTGGTATAATTCTTCTTTCAACTTCAGCATTTCTCTCAAGTTAATTTCCATATCAGTAGCTACACCTTGTGCACCACCCGATGGCTGATGAATCATAACTCGTGAATGTGGCAAAGCAGAACGTTTTCCGTCTGCACCAGCACATAATAAAACCGCTCCCATTGAAGCAGCCATACCTGTACAAATAGTAGCTACATCTGGCTTAACTAATTGCATGGTATCATAAATTCCTAATCCTGCATATACACTTCCTCCAGGAGAATTAATATATATACTAATATCTTTTGAAGCATCTGTACTTTCTAGAAACAATAACTGTGCTTGAATAATATTAGCCACATAATCATCTACACCAGTACCCATAAAAATAATTCTATCCATCATTAAACGAGAGAAAACATCCATTGATGCTACGTTCATTTGACGCTCTTCTATAATATATGGAGTCATACTATTTACAATTTTATCATAGTACAAACTATTTACTCCATGATGCTTAGTTGCATATTTTTTAAATTCTTTTCCGTAATTCATCGTAACTTTATTATTGGTTTATAAACTAAGAACGTCAAACTAATGCTTGACGTTCAAAGATAATTATTTTTTATGAGATTTTATTCTCCATACATCTCTTTAATAAACTCTTGATAGTTTACTTTTTTCGATTTTGCATTTATTTTTTCTTTGAATAAGCTCAACATTTTTTCGCTCATTACTTGTTCAGACAAGCGTTTAACTTCTTCTTGATTAGAAAGTACTCTTGCTACTATTCCTTCCACTTCTTCATCCGTTGGATTCAATTGTCCAAATTGAGCCATTTGCTTTTTGATTAATTCAGCAGTATGCGCTTTTAAATCTTCAAATTGAATTTGTAAATTATTAGCTGCAATAATCTTATTTTCAATCAATTGATATCGTAACCCTTTTTCAGATTTTGCATATTCTTCTTCTGCTTGTTCCTCAGAAAGTGGAGATTCTCCAACTGTTTGAATCCATTTTTTCAAAAATTCTGTTGGTAATTCAAACTTCGTGTTTTCAATTAAAGATTCAATTACATCATTTAAGAATTTTTGATCTGCTTGTTGACCAAATTGAACTTCAGCATCTTCTTTAATTTTTGCTTTTAACTCGTCAATTGAAGTTACAGTTCCTTCACCAAACAATTTATCAAATAATTCTTGATTTAATTCTGCTTTTTCAACAGCATTAATTTCTTCAATTGTAAAAGCTACATTTACATCTAGACCATGAACATCATCATGAGATACTTTTAAGTAATCCATTAATTTATGGTCATCGTCAAAAAGACCTTTTGTAGCAATTTCAACCACATCACCTACTTTTTTACCAATAAACTTTTTAATTACTTTTTTATCATTGAAGATATCTAGAGTAATATTTGTAGTATTATTAATTCCTTTCTCTTCGTTAGTGAAGGTTCCTCTTAAAGTATGATCTTCTTCTACTTTATCTTGAGAAATCATTTTACCATATTGTTTTTGAATGCGCTCTACTTGCTCTTCTAACATTTTATCATCAGCAACAATGTCAAATTTTGACACATTTGATTTTGCTGTTAAATCAACAGAAAACTCTGGAGCCAAACCTAATTCAAATTCGAAAGTAAAATCATCTTTATCCCAGTCAAAGTCTTCAGTAACTTTTGGAAGTGGATTTCCTAAAATATCTAATTTTTCTTCAACCAAATAATCATTCAAAGAAGATTGTAGTATTTTATTTACTTCATCTAGTAAAACAGACTTACCATATTGTTTTTGAATCAAACTCATTGGTACAGCTCCTTTTCTAAAACCAGGTATGTTAGCATTTTTTCTATAATCTGCTAATACTTTTTGCACTTTATCTGCATAATCTTCTTTAGTAACTGCAACTTTTACAATTGCATTTAAAGCATCAACTTGCTCTCTTGTAATATTCATTATATTATTTTTTATTGACATGAAAATTGGGTTGCAAAATTAAATATTTTTTACAACTCAAGCAACTTTTTAATTGATTGAATTTCAAATATGTAAATTTAATTTCCACCATTCTAGTTTAAGTATTTCAATTATTCACTCTTATTTCTTATCAACAAATATTCCATTTAATATTGACTGACTAATTGACAGTATAATACTAAAAAACAAAGCCGTCCAAAAACTAGAAATAGAAAAACCACTGACTAAATAGTCTCCAATTAAAACAATAACTGCATTAATTACTAACAAAAACAGACCTAAAGTAATTATGGTTGCAGGAATTGTTAAAAAAACCAATATAGGTTTTAAAAAAGTATTTAACAAGGCTAGCACTATTGCTACTATAAAAGCGCTTTTATAACTTGCAACTTCTATCCCTGGTAAAAATTTTGCAATAACCACTACCAATACTGTTGTGATTAAAAGTTTGATTACTAAATTCATTTTTATTTTAAAGATAAAAAAAAGACACCTAAAAACAGGTGTCTTTTTAAATAAATATTTTTTTATTATTCTCCTAATTTGTAGGAACAATATGAATTCCAGGATAGTTATTTGGATTCAACAAAGGTAATTTTGCATTATAAAACTCATTAATCACTTTAATAATTTCGTTAGCAATAACAGAATACCCTCTTGCATTTGGATGAACACCATCTAAAGAAAACAAAACCTTAAATTCTGTAGTTCCACCACTAAAGTAATTAGCTGTGTATAATGTTCCATTATCAGCTCTTAAACCACTAACTAATTGATTTAATATCACATTCATATCTGCAACTGCTAAATCATTAGTAGCTGCTATAGAAACAATCGCATTATTATAAGCAGTTGTAGCAGCTTCAACCTTTGCTTGCTCATTTGCAGTTAAAACCCATTTACTTGGCATTGGATAAGAAACCCCGTTAAGATTAATCAATGGTGATGGCGATGAAGCATTTGGAGTACCAATAACAGATGAAGCAGGCAAAACAACCAAGTCTTCTGCTGTAGCTTGACGTGCTTTCCCAAAAACAGCTCCAAAAGCTGTTGCAGTTGGTGCTCCTAAACTTGGAGTTAAAGCACCTGTTATTTCTGCAGATCTATCAATTGCATCTACATCATAAATTAAAATAGGATTTGCTGAAGCTGCAGATAATAATTTAACTCTATTTGGCTCACCATAAGCAGTAAAAATACCATTAAGAGGACCATATAATTGTGCATTTAAAGCATCAATATTAGCTGAACCACCTAAAGCTGCTGGAGAAAGAGGAGCATAAGGAACGGTTGTAAAATAAGGAATAGAAGTTACATTTGGTATTGTAGCAACCACTCCTTTAGCTCCGTTTGAAGTTAGAGCAGCGATTAACTGAGTATAAACACCTGCAAATAAAGTTGGATCTGTAATATCATTTGATCCATAAGAAGCCGCATTAGGGTTACCCGTTTGATCTGTTGCTGGAAGTAAACTTTCATCTTCTGGAGTTCCAGGGTTATCTGGTCTTGTTCCTCCACTTGTTGCATAAGATAAAACATCATTATTACCTATCCAGTTCGTAAAGAATGTTGGGTTTTTCATCATTGCATCACCAATAACTGTCGCTGTAGATGAAGTAGCATGTCTAACAAAATAAGGATTTGCTTGCCCTAAAGCTAAACCTGCTGCGTTACCGTAACCAGGCGCAACTAAATGAAATGATTTTGCTCCAGGAACCCCCATATTATTGTAAGCAGTTGCTTGAGGTGCCAAAGTAATTGTTGGAGTTCCAACTAATGGTTCTGGTCTACCTTGAGCTGCATCAATAACCAACCTAGTACCAAAACCAGGAATTCCAGAGATCCCTCCTAAGTTATTCACATCATCCTCATAAGAAGGTTGCGTAAAAGCTCCACCACCAACTAAAGCAAATTGTTGTGCCAACAAATTAGGAAAAGAATTAGCTTGCCCTGACTTATAAACAGTTCCATCCATATAACCTGCAGTTAATGAATTACCCACTGCCACGTATGAAGAAAAATCAGCTTCTCCCGCAGAGTAATCATCAGTTGTTACAGGATTTTCGAATTCTGGTTCACATGAAGCGAAACCAGCAGCTAAAATAGCCAGATATATAAATTTATTTTTCATTTTCTATATTTTTTTAATTAAAAACCATAAGTAATACCTACACCTGGTGAAAACACTACAGACTTGTATGTCCCTGCAAAATTACCATTAGGATTGTGGTCATAAGAATTATCAATCTCATCAAAGTGGATATACAAGAAAGAGAAATCCACTCCAAATTTATTATTAATTTGGTAAGTTAAACCTCCTGTAAATGCATTTGAATCATTACGAGGTGTTTCTGGTGCAAAATAACCATCTTGTACTGGACTTTCGTCAAAGTAATAACCCGCTCTAAAAGTAAACTTATCATTAGCTTTATATTGAGTACCAAATCTATAAGTTGATGCATCTTTATAGTTTCTTGGATTTACAGAAGTTGGTAACCCATTATTGAATTTAACATCTAAGCTTTTATAAGCACTCCACATAGCATGATTGAAGTCAAAAGCAAACAACCATTTATCAGTAACTTGTACAGATATACCTGCTGTTATTTCAGCTGGAAGAGGTAAATCAGCATCAAAAGTTGTATTAGTTAATGTTGTTTGTGCAAAATCCGGCACATCATTAAAATTAGCGTCTCCATCACGTGCTTCCATTATAATTTCTGAACGATAATTTAATCCTAGACGAATTTTATCAGTAGGATTAAACATCATACCAATATTATATCCCCAAGCTGAAATTCCTTTAGCTTCAATAGTTAAATCTGTTGGATTTCCATCCACTTGAAAAGTTGAATTTGCAGCATATAGATTTCTATTAAAAGTAACTGAACCAGTAGCATAAATAGGTCCACCACCTACACTAAAATGTTCCCCAACTCTAACAGAAACAGTTGGTTGTATAAAAATTGCCTTTAAGTCAATATTATTTACAAGATAAGCTCCTTGCCAATTTTGATCCCACTCAACTTCACTACCAAATGGTGTATAAACTGCTAGACCTGCTGTTAACCAATCATTAAGTTTGTAAGTTGCATACGCATTGAAAGGTGTTCCAAAATTATCCGAAGAAGCAGTAGTGTTATATGTGTTTTCCTGAAATCTTGTCTTTGAAAACAAAGCACTACCTCCTACAGATAAATTAAATTTGTTTTCCAAATAAGCCATACCTGCTGGATTAAAAAAAGCAGTTTCTGCACTATTTACTACAGCAACCCCCGTGTGCCCCATAGCCAATTGTTTCTGACCTTGAATACTTACTCTATATCCGCCTGCAAAAGCAGTAGAGCTCGCTAAAGCCATTAATGTTAAAGAAAGTAATTTTCTCATAATGTTAAAATGTGTTAGTTTTCTTGAATTTATTAATATCTATATACCAAAATTATAATAAAATATGGAATTTACAATTTTTTACCTTAAAATATTATGCATTCATAATAAATTTCATTTTTAATTTAAAAAATTCATCACGTTGCTATAAAATTCCTTAGGTTGTTCTGCATGCAACCAATGCCCTGCTTCAAATATGGTAACAATTTGATTGTTAGGAAATACCTTTTTTATAGTATCAAAATCTTCATCTAAAATATAATTTGAGTTTGATCCTCTTAAAAAAAGTACTTTTTTATCAAAAGTCATTCCATCAGGCAATTCTCTGCCTATTTCTAAAATAGTATCAATTAAGACTTTTAAATTAAATCTAAAATCGAGTTGCCCAGGCTCTACCCAATATAAATTTTTCAACAAAAATTGTCTTGTTCCAAAATCAGATATATATTTAGTCAAAATAGCATCTACTTCACCTCTACTCGGTTTTAAATTAAAATCAATTGCACTTAATCCTTCTAAAATAGTTTGATGATGTGGAGCATAATATTTTGGTCCTATATCTGCTATTACAAGCTTAGAAACGTATTCAGGATACATACAAGCAAATTGCATAGCTACTTTGCCTCCCATTGAATGCCCTAATAAAACAATTTCATCTAATTTATTAAATTTACAATATTTAAGAACATCTTCAACCATCACATCATAATTAAATTCCTCAGATTGAAAACTTCTACCATGATTTCTCATATCTAAAAGATGCATTTCAAAACCATTTTCAGAAAATTGAGAACCTAATGTTTTCCAATTATCTGACATTCCTAAAAAACCATGAATAATTAAAAAAGGTTTTCCTTTCCCTTCTATTTTTGAAAAAATCATTATTTTAATTTTTGAAGATACATATTTACAACATTTTCTATACCTAAATATATTGATTCAGATATCAAGGCATGACCAATAGAAACTTCTAATAAATTAGGAATATTTTCTTTGAAAAATTTAATATTATCCAAACTTAAATCATGTCCAGCATTAATCCCTAAATTTAATTCATTTGCTTTTATTGCAGCTTCAACATAAGACTTAATTCCTTTTTCATTACCTAAAGCATATTGACTAGCAAATTCCTCAGTATATAATTCAATTCTATCAGTACCAGTCTCTTTAGCTCCTTCAACCATACTAATCACTGGGTCTACAAAGATTGAAGTTCTAATATCATTTCTTTTACATTCTGAAATTATATCAATCAAAAAATCTTTATTTTTAATAGTATTCCAACCAGCATTAGAAGTCAATGCGTCATCAGCGTCTGGAACCAAGGTCACTTGAGTAGGTTTAATTTCTAGTACTAAATCCATAAACTTCTTTACCGGGTTTCCTTCAATATTATATTCTGTATGAACAATTGGAATTAAATCTAAAGCATCTTGATACCTAATATGCCTTTCATCTGGTCTAGGATGAATAGTAATTCCCTGAGCTCCGAAATTTTGTAAATCTTTAGCTACCTTTAATAAATCTGGAACATTTCCTCCTCTTGAATTTCTTAAAGTTGCAATTTTATTGATATTTACTGATAACTTTGTCATATATATTTTTATTAACTTTACAAAAATACAAAGTATAAGTAGCTTTAATAATCAATTTTTGATTAATTTGCAGTAAAATAATTATAAAATCTAAAATGAATACATTAATTGATTTTTTAAATATAGACATAAAACCTTTAAAAAGCAAAGAAACTATTGCGGAAGCTCAGGATCTATTTGCAGAATACAACTATACTCATTTCCCTGTTACAGAAGAAAATACATATATCGGATGCATCTCGAAAGAAGATGCAGAAATAAATCCAAGTCATAAAGCAATAGGCGAATGCCGTTATGAATTTAATCGTTTTTATGTTCGATCAGAAATGATTTGGTTAGATGTCTTAGAAGAGTTTGCCAAAAACGAGTCAAATATAGTTCCTGTATTAAATTCTAAAAACAAATATATTGGCTATTACGAATTAGACGATGTAATTAAATTTTTCCATGAAACACCTTTTTTAAGAGAAGAAGGAGGAATACTTATTGTAAGAAAAGAAATCTCTAGTTTCTCAATGAGTCAAGTAGTTCAAATAGTTGAAAGCAACAATGCTAAATTACTAGGTCTTTTTATCTCTAAATCTGAAGCCAATTTTATTGAAATAACTCTTAAAATAAGTCAAAGTTCATTAAATGAAATCATACAAACCTTCAGAAGATATGAGTTTGAAATAATTTCTGAGCATCAAGAAGATTCCTATTTAAAAAACCTAAAAGACCGTTCTGATTATTTAGATAAATATTTAAATATTTAACCTCGTCATGAATTTAAAACACAAATAATTATCTACTCATGAAAATTGCGATATTTGGTCAATATTATCAATCAGACACTGAAGAGATTGTAGAGAAGGTTTTTAAAATATTATTCAATAATAACGTTATTGTTATTGTTGAAAAAAAATTCCACAAAAGCATTAAAACCGTATTAAAAAGAAATTGCAACACTTATTCTTCTCACGAAGAACTAGATAACGATGTAGATGTATTAATCAGTATTGGTGGAGACGGAACTATTTTAAGAGCTGTTACTTATGTGCGTGATAAAAACATACCAATAGTTGGTATAAATGCAGGAAGACTAGGTTTCTTAGCTACTGTTCAAATTAAAAATATAGAACCTTTACTTTCTAAAATTTTATCAAAAGATTATACAATATCTAAAAGAAGCTTATTAAGTTTATCTTGTACCCCAAAAAATCCTGATTTAGTAGATTTAAATTTTGCCCTTAACGAAGTTACTGTCTCTAGAAAAGATACAACTTCCATGATAACAATTGAGACTTATCTAAATGGCGAGTATCTAACATCATATTGGGCTGACGGCTTGATTATATCAACACCAACTGGATCAACTGGATACTCATTGAGTTGCGGAGGACCTGTACTCATCCCCAACGTAAACAGTTTAGTTATTACACCTATAGCTCCACACAATTTAAACGCAAGACCCCTAGTGATACCAGATAACACCGAAATTGAATTAAAAGTCTCAGGGAGAGAGGAACAATATTTAGTTTCTTTAGACTCCAGAATAACATCTGTCACAAATGAAACCTTGCTGAAAATAAAAAAAACCCCATTCGAAATAAACATGGTAGCATTTGATGAAGAAGGATTTTTGAAAACAATCCGAAAAAAATTGCTTTGGGGAGAAGATAGAAGAAATTAATACCCCAAATATAACTTTTACTTTTTTTTTGCGTTTATATTAAACTGATTTAATAGGAATAAAAATTCCATTTAAATGCGGTAAAGAAATCTATATTGTTATATTTGCAAACTATTTTTAAAAATGAGAAAGTTATTTATTTACATATTCTTAACGCTGAGTACTACTGCTATCACTGCTCAAATTAATGAATTAGGAGTTTTTTTAGGAGGTTCTAACTACATTGGAGATGTAGGACCTACTGACTATATCGCACCTAACAACCTAGCTTTTGGTTTTATATACAAATGGAATCGAAGTACAAGACATTCTTATCGTTTATCATATACCTATGCAAAAATAGAATCCGCTGACAGTAAGAGCGATGTGCCAAGTAGATATTTAAGAGACAAAAGCTTTAAAAACTACATTCATGATTTTACTTTAGGTCTGGAATTTAATTTTTTTGAATTTAACCTACATGATTCTGAAAGAGCATTTACACCTTACGTTTTCACAGGTATCAGTTACTTTATCTACAACGAAAATTTTATCCCTAATAAAACAGAAGAATTAGACTATAGACATAGTCAATTTGGTATTCCAATGACTGTTGGAATAAAAACTAGACTACATAGAAATTTTGTTCTTGGAGCCGAAATAGGTGCTAGATATACATTTACTGACAATTTAGACGGAAGTAACCCCAAAAATAATAATTTTGATGTTTACCGTTTTGGCAACCTTAACAGCAATGATTGGTATGTTTTTACTGGAATAACACTAACCTATACTTTTGGACAAAACCCATGTTTTTGCGCTAATTAATTATGAGTACAAAAGAAAAAATAGACACTACGAAATTACCTGATCATTTAGCCATTATAATGGACGGAAATGGTAGATGGGCAAAACAAAAAGGTCTATTGAGAACTTTAGGTCATGAAGGCGGAACTAAATCCGTAAAAAAAACTGTTGAAAGCTGTGCCAAATTAGGAATAAAAAACCTAACACTTTATGCTTTTTCAACCGAGAATTGGAATAGACCAAAACTAGAGGTTGAGACATTAATGAAGCTACTAATTTCTTCTTTAAAAAAAGAAATGAAGACTTTATTAGAGAATAATATTCGTTTAAATGCCATTGGTAATTTAACAAATCTCCCTTTAAAAGTACAAAAAGAATTAAATGAAGTGATACAAAAAACTTCACAAAACACTAGAATGACATTGACTTTAGCACTAAGTTATGGCGCAAGAGAAGAGCTTATTCAAGCTGTTAAAAAAATTTCTGATAAAGTTAAAAATAATATAATTTCTACTGACACTATTGACGAATCAATTATTAATGAGCATCTTTACACGCACAATTTGCCAGATGTTGATTTAGTTATTCGTACTAGCGGTGAACATAGAATAAGTAATTTCTTACTTTGGCAAATTGCGTATGCTGAGTTTTATTTTATAGATGTTTTATGGCCAGACTTTAGTGAAGAAGATTTACACAAAGCCATAATAAGTTATCAAAGTAGAGAAAGAAGGTTTGGAAAAACAAGTGAACAAATTTCATAAGAAAAAAATGTTAAAAAAAGGTTTACAATTACTTTTTACCATAGTGATTATAGGTAATAGTACTAAATTAGTTGCACAGGAAACAAAATTAGAAAACGGAAAAGAGTACATATTAGGAGGTGTAGAAGTAACTGGCAAAAGCAAATACAGCGAACAAACAGTAGTTACTTTTTCCGGACTAGAAAAAGGTCAGAAAATAGTAGTTCCTGGAGAAGACATTAGTGCAGCCATTAAAAAACTTTGGAAATTAGGCCTTTTTAGTGATGTAAATTTTTATGTAAACAACATAAAAGGTGACAGTATTTTTTTAGAATTAAATTTAATAGAATCTCCAAAACTTGCCGATGTAAAACTTCAGGGTATTAAAAAAGGAAAAGCCGAAGACTTAATTAAAGAAATCGATCTTAAAAAAGGAAAAGTTGTTAATGAAAATTTAATTACAACTACTAAAAACTACATAGAGAATAAGTACAAAAAAGATGGTTTTTACAATACCAAAGTTTTTATATCTACCACACCCGATTCTACTGAAACTGAGGTTAAAATGCTAGTTAATATCGATAAGGGAGAAAAAGTTAAAGTAAGAAGTATTGATTTTGAAGGCAATTCTGAAATTTCTGATGCCAAACTTAGAAAAACCTTTAAAAACACAAAGAAAAAGAACCCTATTAGAATATTTAAAGCTTCTAAATACATAAAAGACAAATACAAAGAAGACTTAGTTACTGTAATTGACAAATACAAAGAAAAAGGTTTTAGAGACGCAAGAATCATTTCCGATTCTGTTAAGTATGATAAAGAAAAAAACCTTATTGATATCAAAGTAAAACTTGAAGAAGGTAGAAAATACTACTTTGGTAACATAAGATACCTAGGAAATACAGTTTACACTGACCAGCAATTAGCAAGATTGCTTGGAATAAAAAAAGGAGACGTTTATAATGGCGTACTTTTACAAAAAAGAATTGCTGACAACACAAAACCTGACGCTGAAGATTTAACCAACTTATATCAAAATAGTGGTTATTTATTTTCAAGCATAAACCCTGTTGAAGTTAAAACAGCCAATGACACTATTGATTTTGAAATAAGAATTACTGAAGGACCAATTGCGTATTTCAATAAAATAACAATGGTTGGAAATGACAAAACAAACGACCATGTAGTTTACAGAATTTTGAGAACAAAACCTGGACAAAAATACAGTAAGGAAGACTTAGTTAGATCTGTTAGAGAAATAGGTCAATTAGGATTCTTTGACCCTGAAGCAATCAGACCAGACTTTAAAAATGTTGATGCCCAAGCAGGTACTGTAGATATTGAATACAATGTTGTAGAAAAAGGAGCTAGTCAAATAGAATTACAAGGTGGTTATGGTGGTGGTGGATTCATTGGTACATTAGGACTTTCTTTTAATAATTTTTCTGCAAGAAACATATTTAACAAAGACGCCTACAAACCTTTACCAATGGGTGATGGACAAAAAATGTCTCTTCGTCTACAAGGAAGTTCTTATTTTCAAACCTATAGTTTGTCATTTTCTGAACCTTGGTTTGGAGGAAGAAAACCTGTAAGTTTTTCAACATCATTATCACATAGTAAACAATTTCTATACAATTATAGCACAAGAGATGTTACAAAAAACCAAAGTTTCAACATTACCTCTTTATCAGTTGGTATAGCAAAACAACTAAACGTACCAGATGATTTCTTTGTTTTATCGCAAAGTTTATCATTCCAATACTATGATTTAAATAATTACAACACTGGATTATTTACTTTTGGTAACGGTGCTTCAAGGAATATCACCTACACTATAGGATTAAGTAGAAATAGTAAAGGCTTAAATCCTATTTACCCTACTTACGGTTCTGAATTTAGTGTTACTGGTAAATTTACACCTCCTTATTCATTATTTAATGGAGTAGATTATGCTGGTTTAAAAAAATCTGATGAATATAAATTAAAATATACAACTGGAAGCAATTTAAATACAGGTGTAAATTCAAATGGAGAGATAGTACAAGATGGAGATTATGTAGCACTATCATCTACAACTGGACTATATGAAAAAGTAGATGCTAGTAATGCCGATTTGGACCAAGGTAAATATGATCAAAAAAGATTTAATTGGTTAGAATACTATAAAGTTAAATTCAAAGCCGATTGGTACACTAGAATTTATGACAAGCTAGTATTACGTTCTTTAGGAGAATTTGGTTTTATGGGCGCTTATGATCAAGACAGAGGATTAGTTCCTTTTGAACGCTTCTATTTAGGTGGAGACGGTTTAGCTAACTTTTCATTAGACGGTAGAGAAGTAATTCAATTAAGAGGTTATCCTAATAACTCATTGTCTCCTTTAGACTCTAAAGGTGCACAAATTGGAGCAACAATCTATAATAAATTTTCATTAGAATTAAGATACCCAATTACATTAAAGCAAGCTGCAACTATTTATGGTTTAACCTTTTTAGAAGCAGGTGCAGCATATAACGAATTTAAAGATTACAATCCTTTTAACATGCAACGTTCTGCAGGTTTTGGATTAAGAGTATTTATGCCTGCGTTTGGATTACTAGGAATCGATTTTGCACATGGATTTGACCCTATACCAGGACAAACAACCAAAAGTGGATGGCAAACTCATTTCATTATAGGACAACAATTTTAGTATTTTTTACGTTTAGTTTAAAATTAAAAGGTGAAAACAAAACTTTTAAAAACATTTCTTATCTTTCGGGCAGTTTTTTAAGTTACATCTGAAAATTAAAAACTAAAAATAAACAACAAATGAAAAAAATATTTTTTATAACGTCATTATTCATTTTTTCAATTAGCTTTTCTCAATCTGCTAGTGTAAGGATTGGATATATTGATATGGAATATATTCTTGAAAAAGCTCCTGATTATGCAGAGGCAAAAATACAATTAGAACAAAAAGCTTCTAAATGGAAACAGGATATTGAACTTAAAAAAAATGAAATAAAAAAATTAAAAGAAACTCTAGCAACTGAGCGAGTACTTCTAACCAAAGAGTTAATTGAAGAGAGAGAAGAAGAAATTTCTTTTCAAGAAAAAGAACTTTTCGACTATCAAGAAAAAAGATTTGGATCAAGAGGAGATTTAATTATTCAAAAGTCTATTCTTGTAAAGCCAATACAAGATCAGGTGTTTACGGCTATTCAAGACATTGCAGAGCAAAAAAGATATGATTTTATTTTAGATAAATCTTCTGATTTAACTATACTATTTGCTGACAAGAGACATGATATAAGCGACCAAGTAGTTAGAGCAATAATGCGTTCTGAAAAAAGAGAACAATTATCTAAAAAAGAACAAAAAGCCCAAGAAGCTAAAGAGGCTAAAGAAGATTTACAAGATAAAAATCCTGTTTTAGCTGAAAGACAAAAAATATTAGATGAAAAAAAAGCTGCTAGGGAAAAACTAATGGAAGAAAGAAAAGCAGCAAGAGAAAAAATTATTGAAGACCGCAAAAAAGCAGCTCTTGAAAAAAGAAAAAAATTAGAAGCTGAAAAAAATGGCACAGTAATTGAAAAAGAAACTAGTGAAGGAGAAAAATAATAACCTAAATAAATTTAAAATAGAAAAATGAAACAATTAAAAACTTTAGCTATTGCATTAGTACTTTTTATTTCGGCTCAAGTATCTGCGCAATCAAAAATTGCTCATATTGATGTTAAAGAATTGATGACGAACATGCCAGAAATGAAAGCAGCTCAAGCTCAGTTGCAAACTATCCAAGGTACTTATGACAAAGAGTATAAAGGAATGGTTCAAGAGTACCAATCTAAATTACAAAAGTATGAACAAGAAGCTCCTACTGCTGGAGAAGCTGTAAACGAAACACGTTCTAAAGAAATGCAAGGAATGGGTCAAAGAATCCAAGAATTTCAACAAAGTGCTTCTAAACAATTACAACAAAAAGAACTTGACTTATTAAAACCAATTATGGAAAAAGCACAAACTGCAATTAAAAAAGTAGCTACTGCTAAAGGTTTTGATTATGTATTAGATGCTACTGAAGGAAGTGGATTATTAGTTGCTAATGGAACTAACATTCTTACTGATGTAAAAAAAGAATTAGGTTTCTAATAAAATCTAAATCAAACAAAAATTTAACTGTTCAAATTTTAATTAATTTGAACAGTTTTTTTTTTACTTTTGTTTCTATGAGTAACGAATTCCCTTTAGGACTTTTTGATTCTGGTATTGGAGGCACTTCAATATGGAAAGAAATACATATGCTATTACCTAATGAAAATACTATTTATTTAGCAGATAGCAAGAATGCACCTTATGGCCTAAAATCACGAGATGAAATCATTGAGCTATCTATTAAAAACACTGAATTTCTTTTAAATAAAAATGCTAAAATAATTGTTGTTGCTTGTAATACCGCAACTACAAATGCTATTAAAGAATTAAGAGCTAAATATGAAATCCCAATTATAGGAATCGAGCCTGCAATTAAGCCAGCCGCTAATTTATCTAAAACGCAAACCATAGGTATTCTTGCCACAAAAGGAACTTTAAACAGTGACTTATTTCATGAAAAGATTTCACTTTATTCTAATATAAAAATTATCGAACAAATTGGTCATGGCTTAGTTCAGCTCATAGAAAATGGAGACATAAATTCAGCAGAAATGAGTGAACTTCTAGAAAGTTATTTAAGACCTATGGTAGACCAAAATATTGATTATTTAGTTTTAGGATGTAGTCATTATCCTTATCTAATTCCTCAAATAAAAAATATAATTCCTAATCATATTAAAATTATTGATTCAGGTGAAGCTGTTGCCAAGCAAACTAAAAAAATATTAGAAAAATACAACTTACTAAAAACGTCTAGAAGTGTAAGTTGGCAAAAATTCTACACTAATACAAACCCTCATGTTTTAAAAACAATTTTAAATCATGAAAAAACTGTCATAGAGAAAGATTTTTAACTTTAGCTACTAGTAATGATGTAAAATCCTTTTCTAACCCTGATGGCAGTGGTAGCTTTCTAAAATTTTATTTTAGAAACTATAACGGACAGCAGGAATAAGGCTTAAAAAATGCTCTTAGATTGGTTTTTACTATTCTTTGAACCAACTTAGAGTACATTACGTAATTATTTGAAATACGCTCAATTTCTCCTGCAAAATCACTTTGATTAATATCTTTTACTTTTTTTGCAGGAACACCTGCATATATTGCTCCTGATTCTATAATTGTATTTTGAGTTACTACAGAACCTGCTGCTACAATAGAATTGCTATTTACCACACAATTATCCATTACTATTGCTCCCATTCCTATAAGTACATTATCTCTAATTTCACATCCATGAACAATGGCATTGTGACCAATAGAAACATTATTTCCTATTATAGTAGGATGTTTAAGATAAGTACAGTGTACAACTGCTCCATCTTGAATATTAACCTTATTCCCTATTTCAATACTATTAACATCTCCTCTTATAACTGCATTGAACCAAACACTACAATTAGTTCCTATTTTTACATCACCTACAATTGTTGCGTTATCTGCCAAATAGCAATCTTCTGATATTTGAGGATATTTCCCTCTTATTTCTTTAATTATCATTAACTTATGTATATAAAAATGTCCCGAAAAAAATTCGGGACAAATTGTATTTTACTTTGTTTTATTAGTTTACTGCTGGACAGTTACAACTCCATTCTTTAGCTTTACAGAATATATCTATACCTAAAGTTATTTGATGAAATCCCCCTGAATCAAATTTAATATCTCCTAAAATATGAGAATAAGTATAAGCAAACATATACTGTTTGTAATTAACTCCTAAAATTGGAGTTATGTACTGTAATTTTTGTTCTCCTACTGCTGCTCCATCTAAATATTCTGCTCCATCAAAACTTCTTCTATAAGAAAGACCACCCCAAATTCTACCGAAATCCATTCCCTTGTACACTTTCAAGTTCAAATCAATTGCTTTCTCTGTAGTTTCCTGTGTATATTGAAACAAAAAAGAAGGTTCCCAAAGTAATCTATCTTCATCTCCAAAAACCGCACCTGCGCTCCATAAGAATTTTCTTAAATTATCTGATTCAATTCCTTCTGTATATATTTCTCTCCTGTTTGCCAAAAAGTTTTTTACGGTAACATGTGTAAAAAAATCTAGAAAATGATATGAAGCTCCTATATCTACATTAAAATAGGCGTCTTTTTGATATACACCTCCAAAGATAAATGGGTCGAAGGCTTGATTTGTAAAACTAGTTTCATCTAATTGACTTTGAATAAATGCAGCACTTAAACCAAAAGACAATTGATTTAAATCTGTAGTTCCTCTTGAAAATCTTAAATGATGTGCATATGTTAGTTTTGCTCCTCTTTGAGAGTGGTATCCATTTTTATCATTAAAAATAATTGCTCCTATCCCTGATTTTCCATCTTGATCAACTGATGTATTGAAACTTAAAGTTTGAAGTGAAGGAGCATCTTGTTGGCCAAACCATTGTTGACGACCTGTCAAACGAATTTTTCCACAATTTGCTGCTCCAGCCATTGAAGGGTGAATTAAATAATAATTATCAGACAAATAATCTGAATAAACTGCAATTCCTTCTTGGGAATAAGATAGCTGTGCTAAAAACAACACAATAATTAAATAACTTTTTTTAAAATCCATCGAAAATTATCGTTTTAATGAAAAATGTGCTTTAAATACTTTACTTTGTTGGTTTTCTTGATATTCTACAGTAAACCAGTAATCTGTGGATGGTAGTTGCTTTGAATTAAAGGTTCC
>NZ_VEVQ02000006.1 GCF_006491595.2 Flavobacterium jejuense | reverse complement strand
ATTAGTTGAGTTTAAGTTCTCACAAATTTGGTAAGTAACATTGTAAGTGCCTGCTGGTGTACCTGCTGGAACACTAATAGTCCCATTTGATGCAATACTTACGCCAGTTAGACCTCCATCTGCAATTACACTTATTGTGATTTCGGTGTCAACTACGGCAACTCCGTTTAAAGTATCGTTTGTAGTAATATCTCCGGCAACTCCTCCTGTATATCCATTTACACTTGATAAATCTGCTGGAGTAGCATCGTCTACTGCATCGATTAAAGTTAATATACCTGCTGAAGAGGTTATACTAGTACAGATATTATTTGGATGAGTTATAATCACCTGATAACTATATCCATTCATAGCAGCAGTTACTCCTGTCAACGTTAAAGTCGGTGTATTAGCTCCACTATAAACACCTCCATCTGTAATGTTTCCAAAACCTGAACCAGAATCTTCTTGCCATTGGTAAACGGTTACTCCTGACACATCAGATGCAGGAACTGGCAAAGTATAATCTGGTGTACCATTAACAAATGCTGTAGTACTTATAGCTGAAACAACTACTGAAAATGTTTCATTACCACCAACATTAGTAGATTGATTTGTGGGTTGAGTAGTTATTGAAACACTTGTTGCAATATAAGTATTAGTATTAGGAACTGAATAAGCAGCACCAATTACCTGACCATTAGCATCTACTTCACCTGAACCAATAACTCCTCCATAAGTACCATCTCCATTACTATCTGCTGTTGAAGAATTATAAGCTTCATTTGCGTCAGAACAACCATCATTATCAGAATCCGTATCAAATTGATTTAAAATTCCATCTAAATCAGTATCATAATTATCATTAATTCCATCACTGTTAACATCTACAAAGCCCGTTAAATCTGGATCTAAATAATTTGGAACTCCATCTCCATCATCATCTCCTAAAGGATCTGGTAGTCCTGAAGCATATTCATCTGTATCAAGTATACCATCATTATCATCATCTAAATCACAATCTAAGGTTACACCATCATCATCATCATTACCAGTATAATTAGGATTTTCAATTGGAACATATAACGATATACTTCCACCTGACTGACCATCTTGTGAATCATTTCTAAATGCATCTGAATGAACTCCTCCAATTCCTCCAATAGCATTTAAAGTAACATTGGCAGGTAAACTTGCTAAAGAATATAAAAACACACCACCACCACCACCACCACCTGGGCCATGATGAGTAGCAGTATTTAAATCTTGTCCTTGACCTCCATTTATATCAATAGTCAAATTAGTTGTAAATGATGGAGATTTAATTAAAACACTACCTCCAGCTCCTCCTCCTCCTCCTCCATCTGGAGCTCCAACAGGATTTACAGCAACTGGAGAAAGACCATTAGCATTTATACGGAAACCATTACCGATGATATCATTAGCGAAAATTATTACAATTCCACCACCATTAGCAGCAGAAGAAGGGTTATTGGTAGTCACAAAACCTGGTCCACCTGCACCTCCTAAAAAAACTTTATCTAAAGCTAAATAAGGAGACATTGAAAAGCCACCAACTCCACCAGCATTTAAGCCACTTACATCACACCATCTCTTACCTCCTTCACCACCAGCACCAAAGTTTGATCCTCCTCCTCCACCAGAGTCACCTGAAACACCAGAACCACCACCGTTTGCTCTAGGAGCGCGCCCTCTATCAGTTAACGCATTAAAAAGTGCAATCCCTTCACCTCTAGTGTAAGAGCTAACATTTGTATTTGGTAAAACCATTTGGGTACTTGGATTTACAGAACAATTATCTGGTGTACCATTAAAAGGCATTCCAACTCCCGTAAAACCTAATCCCTCTACATCAATATCTGCATTAAAAGTTAATGTATTTGCTGATAAAGCCAAAACTCCACCTGTACCAGTTGCATCATTCCAAGGTGCTGCAGTTAGTGTTGCATTAATGTTTGCATCATTTAAATCTGGAATTCTTAATACTTGTACCTTACCTGTAGTATTATAGTTTCTAATTAAAGCATATCTAGGAGTAATCACATTTCCTGCAATTGAACCCACTTCAAAAAACTCATAATTCCCTGCTTCATTTATCGCAGTAACAGAGCCTCCAGTAGCATTATTTGCTGTTGAAACTGTTGCTCCTTTCATTTGAATAATTAAAGCTTTGTCTCCAACAGCAAACGCAGAAGCATCAGCTACTGTTATTGTATGAACACAATTTGCATCACAAGGTAAACATACTGGATTATTAATATTTGTTACAGCCGTATAATTGTTTATCACTCCTGAAATATTTTGGGAGAAGATAAACTGACTAAAAAAAAGAAGTAAAAAAACAGGTATTTTTAACGAATAACCTGATACTCCTTTTTTAAAATCAAAAAGGTTAAATTGTAGTAATTTCATCATACACATATATTTATTTAATTATAACACAAAAAATAAAAATTAACACTTATTACATATTTATAGTAAAAAATGTTAAAAATAGTCTGCAAAAATAAAACATGCCATTTGATTATAAACAGGTAGAAATACCTATTTTTTGATTTTCTCTTGAAAAATCAATTAATAATGATTTCCTCATTATTATATATTTAGTCAATAGCATTTATAAAAGTGTATTGTATTCTTATTAAACAATACACAAATTTTGAACAAAAATATTAAGATATTTTTAAGATATTTGCATTTGAAGTAGGCTTTCTTCTGTAGAATAAATACTACACCACACTTAATCGATTATATTCTATATTTCATCGGAATTAATTAACATAAAAAACTATTGAACAGATTTTACTTCATATTTTTCTTATTTCAATTTGGATATTCTCAACAGAATTTTTATGAAAAATGGTATTCTGCAGATACTGAGCATCTACCACAAAATTCAGTAAAGAGTATTTCACCAGATAAATATGGTTTTATTTGGATGACCACTGAAAATGGATTAGTACGATTTGATGGTGAAAAGTTCAAGGTGTATAATAGTTCAAATACTAATACTGTTTCAAACAGGTTTCTATATCTTAGTGGAAATATTCAACAAGATTCTTTAAGTTCTTTTACTGAAGATTATTCAGACAATATTTTTATAACAAATAGAAAAGCAACAAAACTTAAACAAAAAATTTCTAAAGAATTAACATCAGAATATGACAATAAAAGATTTTATCTAAATCACAATAATAAAAATAGACTAAATTTTGATTTACTTTATTCTAAAATTCATGACACTAAAGGAAATTATTATTTAATAGAGAAAAATAAAATATCTTTTTTTGATAAAAAAGGGAATACAAAAAGCGAAGTAAAACACAAATACAGTTCAACTAATGATTACTTTTTAATTAAAAATGAATTGATTTGTATGGATCCTAAAGGAAACTATTCCTTATATAAGGATAAATTTCTAAACTTGGACAAGATCAATATCCCAACAAATTCAAAAATAATTTATAATTATTTGTCTCAACAATATTTTGTTTGTACAAACAAAAAAATTTTATTAGTAAAGAAAACAACTAACAAACTTTATTTAAAAACGTTACACGAGCAAAGCAACATAAGAAACTACATTCCTCGTTGTGCTTATTATGACATAAAAAACAACAAATTATTTATTGGAACAGACAATAAAGGTTTAACCATAATTACCCTTAATAAATTTAAAGTTTTAACCAATAAAAAAAACATCAACAACAATTATTATTCAACTATACCTATTTCTAAAAATGAATTTATAACAGCAAAAGGAGAAATTTACAACAAGGATGAACTTGTAATCGATTTAAAACTAAACACTCTAGGTAACCAATATGGAATTACTTTAGATCTTCAAAAAAACATTTGGATTCAAAATGACAACAAACTAATTCGATTTAATAAAGCCACAAACTACAAATCACATACTATAATTAATTTTAATTTAGAAGTTGCCACAATTTTTTGTGATTCAAAAAATAAAATTTGGATTGGTTTTAAAAATGACTCAAATAAATTAGCTGTTGTAGCCACCATCAATGCCTATAACAAAAAACCTATTCCTATTTTCTTAAAACATATTGTTGAACCAGTAAACTTTTTTGCAGAAACTGAAGATCATTCTATTTTAATGGCTGGAAAAAAAACAATAATAACTTATAATGAAACCAATAATAAAATTAAAAGAATTCCAACTGGTAAAAATGATGTGAGGAGTATTTTTATTTGTAAAGACAAAAATATTTGGATTTGTACTTATAGTAATGGTTTCAGTTTGCTTAAAAACGATATATTTTATAAGCTTCCCTATGACACCAATTTGTTTTTAAATTCGGCTCATTGTATAAATGAAGACAAGGATGGGCATTTTTGGATAAGTACCAATAAAGGATTAATTGAAGTTGATAAAAAAAGCTTATTAAAACATCTTAAAGACAATTCTCCTATTTATTATCATCATTATGATGCAAAAAACGGTTTTTTAACTAATGAATTTAATGGTGGCTGTCAACCATGCAACTCAACACTCGAAAACGGCTACTATATATATCCAAGTTTAAATGGATTAGTTGTTTTTCATCCAGAAAAAGTCAACAAGATTTTACCCTCTGGTGACTTTTATATCAATGAAGTTGAGACCGAAAATAAAACAATCCACTTTAACGACACATTGTTTACTGATAGAGTAAATAATCGTATAGAAGTAAAGATTGATTTCCCATATTATGGTAATGAAAATAATATTCACTTTGAAGCAAAATTACAACTTGGCGATAATGACAAATGGACAAATCTATTCAATGAAAAAAGTATTAGTTATACTAATTTACCTCCAGGAAATCATACCTTATTTATTAGAAAATTAGGTGATTTTTCATCAAAATATCAAGTTAAAAAGATTACCATTTGTGTACCTTTTTTATACTATGAAACTCTTTGGTTTAAAGTATTTATTTTCTTATTAATAGCAGGTCTTTTTATATATACTGTAAGACTTAGATACAATTATATTGAAAAGAAAAACCAAGAATTAGAGCAAATCATTGATGAACGAACGAATACTTTAATTAAAACAGTTAATACTTTAAAAATCACAAAAAATAATTTAACACAAGAAATAATTCAACAAAAAAAATTAATTGGAACTATTAGTCACGATATTAAAAGTCCTTTAAAATTTCTAACTATAACAGCAAAACATTTAAATGAAAAATCACTATTTTTAGTTGACAACAGCATAAAAGAAGAAACAAAAGTCATGCATGAATCGGCAAATCAATTATACCGATTTGTAGAAAATCTAATTGATTACTCCAAAATTTTTATTGGTCATAAAGATATGAACCAACAAGAGAAAAAAAATATAACTTGGATTATAAATGAAAAAATAAAATTATTCAAGAGTATTGCTGAAGCTAATGCTGTCATAATCACATATAAAGACTTTACTACTTCTCAAGTAATAGTAAATAAAAAAATACTTAATATTATTATTCACAATTTGTTAGATAATGCCACAAAAAATACAGTTAATGGTACAATAACAATTGAAGCAAACACTACTAAAAATAAAATCTATATTAGTATAGAAGATACAGGCACAGGAATGCCAGATGAAATCAGAAATTATTACATTAATCTACATAAAAATTTTGAAACAGATAAATTAGCTATCCAAAATTATGGTTTTGGGCTTCATATGGTTTTAGAACTTCTACGCTTATTAAAAGGTGATTTAAAAATTTATTCAAAAGAAAATATAGGAACTAAGGTTGTCATAATTTTAGATTATTAATTAAGCATTGTACATATGAAATTTTTCTATTAATTCAACCAAATTATTTATTTTCAATTTTTCGAAAATCCTGTTTTTATACGTACTAACTGTAGACATTTGTATCCCTAATATATTTGAAATTTCTAAATTCCCTTCTCCTCTTACCAATAAATTTGTTATTTCGTTTTCTCTATTCGAAAGCTTATCAAATGGATTTACTGGTTCATTGTTCAACTTACTATAATTTAGTTGATTGATTAAAGCATCTGTCAAAAATTTCCCAGAACTCATAATTGATTTTACTGCTTCAACAATTTTTTCTTCACTACTCAATTTGTTTAAATAACCATCTGCACCAGCATGAATATATCTTAAAGCATAAAATTCTTCTTCATGCGCAGAAAACATAAGTATTTTTACTTCGGGAACAATAGTTTTAATTTCAGCAATCATTTCAACATTTTTCCCACCTGGAATATTAATATCTAAGACAATTAAGTTGTATTTAAATAACTTAACTTTTTCTAAAGTTTCACTAAAAGTTGAAGTATATTGAATATCCAAATTATCAATTTCGCTTTTTAAAATGATTGACACACCTGTTTTTACGACCAAATGGTCATCAACTATTAAAATTTTATAACTCATTTTAAAGAAATTTATAAATGCTAAAATAATAAATTAATCATATATTATTTTTAAATACTATTTTTGCACCAAATTATTACACATGGGTTTTAAAGACGAAATAAAAAGAAGACGAACATTTGGAATCATATCACATCCTGATGCTGGTAAAACTACTTTAACTGAAAAGCTTTTGCTATTTGGTGGTGCCATTCAGGAAGCTGGTGCTGTAAAAAGTAATAAAATAAAAAAAGGAGCTACTTCTGACTTTATGGAGATTGAAAGACAGAGAGGAATTTCTGTAGCCACTTCTGTTTTAGCCTTTATATATAAAGACAAAAAAATAAATATTTTAGACACACCAGGTCATAAAGATTTTGCAGAAGATACTTTTAGGACATTAACGGCTGTTGATAGTGTTATAGTGGTTATAGATGTTGCCAAAGGAGTAGAGGAACAAACTGAAAAACTTGTTAAAGTTTGTAGAATGCGAAAGATTCCTATTATTGTCTTTATCAACAAATTAGACAGAGAAGGTAAAGATGCTTTTGATTTACTTGACGAAGTAGAACAAAAATTAGGGTTAAAAGTTACTCCGTTAAGTTTTCCGATTGGAATGGGTTATGATTTTAAAGGAATTTATAATATTTGGGAAAAAAACATTAACTTATTTGAAGGTGATAGTAGAAAAAACATTGAAGAAACTATCGCTTTTTCAGACATTGAAAGTAAAGAATTAGATACTATTGTAGGAGAAAAAGCCGCAAATCGATTAAGAGAAGAACTAGAATTGGTATACGAAATATATCCTGATTTTGATAGAGAAGCCTATTTAAAGGGTGACTTACAACCCGTATTTTTTGGTTCTGCCTTAAATAATTTTGGTGTAAGAGAACTTTTAGATTGCTTTATTGAGATTGCACCAACCCCAAGACCTAAAGATTCTGATACTCGTTTAGTAAATCCAGATGAGGATGTATTTAGTGGATTTGTATTTAAAATCCATGCTAATATGGATCCTAAACACAGAGACAGAATTGCTTTCGTCAAAATTGTTTCAGGAACTTTTGAAAAAAATAAACCTTATTTACATGTAAGACAAGGTAAAAAAATGAAATTTTCAAGTCCGAATGCCTTTTTTGCTGAAAAAAAAGAAATTGTAGATATTTCTTATGCAGGTGACATTGTTGGTCTTCATGATACAGGAAATTTTAAAATTGGAGACACATTAACTGAAGGTGAAGGTATGAATTTTAAAGGAATACCTAGTTTTTCTCCAGAACATTTTAGATATATTAATAATGCAGATCCTTTAAAATCAAAACAATTAGAAAAAGGAATAGACCAATTAATGGACGAAGGTGTAGCACAGTTGTTTACTCTAGAAATGAATGGAAGAAAAGTAATCGGAACAGTTGGTGCCCTTCAATATGAAGTCATTCAATACCGTTTAGAACATGAATATGGTGCAAAATGTACCTATGAAAATTTTCCAGCATATAAAGCCTGTTGGGTTAAACCCAAGGACTCTAAAAATGAAGAATTTGCAGAATTTAAAAGAGTAAAACAAAAATTTCTAGGTCATGATAAATATGGCCAATTAGTATTTCTAGCAGATAGTGAATTTTCAATACAAATGACACAACAAAAGTACCCAAGTGTAGAATTATTTTTCACATCAGATTTTCGTATTACATAATTTTTCAATATAGTTTGCAATGTATTTATTCTAAATCAAATACTGCTAACCCAATTTACCTAGAATAAAATGAAATCTAAATTAGTTAGTTTTATCTCACCTTTTGTGTGGAATGTTTAGCGTAATTACTTTTGCATAAGAAAATCCACCTGTAGATGATGAACTTCTTCCTGCTGCATTTGGTTAGCGATTACAGATGTCTCTTTTGCTATTTTTTATTTTTAAAATAAATATCATAAAATGAAATCATAAAAAAAGTTGCTTACGCAACTTTTTTTATTTAGATAAGGTAACAACTTATTTATTTTTTTTTTGCTCACGTGCTAATAGTGTGTTTTTCAACAACATAGCTATTGTCATAGGACCAACTCCACCAGGAACTGGAGTTATGAATGAAGCCTTCTTAGAAACATTTTCAAAATCAACATCTCCTGTTATTTTATATCCTTTTTCTATAGATTCATCTGGAACACGAGTTATACCAACATCAATTATTACAGCATCATCTTTAATCATTTCTGCTTTTAAATAATTTGGAACTCCTAAAGCTGTGATTATAATATCTGCTTGACTTGTAATTTGGTTAATATTTTTGGTATGACTATGTGTTAAAGTAACTGTTGAATTACCAGGAAATCCTTTTCTCCCCATTAAAATACTCATCGGTCTTCCCACAATATGACTTCTACCTATCACAACTGTGTGCTTCCCTTTTGTTTCAACATTGTATCTTTCTAAAAGTTCAAGAATACCAAAAGGAGTAGCAGGTATAAAAGTAGTCATGTCTAAAGCCATTTTACCAAAGTTTTCTGGATGAAAACCATCTACATCTTTACTTGGATCAATTGCTAAAATAATCTTTTGTGTATCAATTTGTTTTGGTAACGGTAACTGAACTATAAAACCATCTATATTATCATCTTCATTTAATTCTTTAATTTTTTTTAAAAGTTCCGTTTCTGATGTAGTACTTGGCATCTTGATTAAGGTAGATTCAAAACCAACTCGTTCACAAGATTTCACTTTGCTTCCTACATAAGTTAAACTAGCTCCATCATTACCCACAATAATAGCCGCTAAGTGAGGTACTTTCTCTCCATTTTCTTTCATTTTTAAAACTTCTGCTGCAATTTCATTCTTAATGTCATCAGAAACTTTTTTACCGTCTAATAATTTCATTTTGTTGTTGTTAGTAGTTAAAATATCATAAAAAAAAGACGCGAAATTTCGCGTCCTTATATTATCTCATTCCTTTCATTCCTCCCATCATCTTCATAAGATTCTTTCCTCCACCACCTTGCATCATTTTCATCATCTTACTCATCTGTTCAAATTGCTTCATTAATTGATTTACGTCTTCAATTTTCCTTCCAGCTCCTTTTGCAATTCTATTTTTACGCTTTACATCAATCAAAGAAGGTTTACTTCTCTCTGCAGGTGTCATAGATTGAATAATTGCTTCAATATGTTTAAATGCATCATCTTCTATTTCTACATCTTTTAAAGCTTTTCCAGCACCTGGAATCATACCCACAAGATCCTTCATGCTACCCATTTTCTTAATTTGCTGAATTTGAGATAAGAAATCATCAAAACCAAATTCATTTTTTGCAATTTTCTTTTGTAACTTTCTTGCTTCTTCTTCATCATATTGTTCTTGAGCTCTTTCTACTAAGGAAACAACATCACCCATTCCTAAAATTCTATCAGCCATACGAGAAGGGTAGAATACATCAATTGCATCCATTTTTTCTCCTGTACCAATAAACTTAATAGGCTTGTTAACAACCGACTTAATTGAAATTGCAGCTCCACCACGAGTATCACCATCTAATTTAGTTAGAATAACTCCATCAAAATTTAATCTATCATTAAAAGCTTTTGCTGTATTTACTGCATCTTGACCTGTCATGGCATCTACAACAAATAAAGTCTCTTGAGGTTGAATAGCCTTGTGAACATTAGCAATTTCAGTCATCATTTCTTCATCAACAGCTAAACGACCAGCTGTATCGACAATAACTACATTAAAACCATTTGCTTTTGCATGCTTAATTGCATTTTGTGCAATTTCAACTGGATTTTTATTCTCAGGTTCTGAATATACTTCTACTCCTATTTGATCACCAACAACATGCAATTGATTAATTGCAGCAGGACGATAAATATCACAGGCAACTAATAATGTTTTTTTTCCTTTTTTAGATTTTAAGAAATTGGCTAACTTACCAGAAAAAGTAGTCTTACCAGAACCTTGTAAACCTGACATTAAAATCACGGATGGTGTTCCAGACAAGTTTATTCCTGCAACATCACCACCCATCAATTCCGTTAGTTCATCTTTAACAATTTTAACTAATAACTGACCTGGTTGAAGTGTAGTTAATACATTTTCACCTATTGCTTTTTCTTTTACTTTAGTTGTAAATTCCTTAGCTATCTTAAAGTTAACATCGGCATCAAGAAGTGCGCGTCTAACTTCTTTTAAAGTATCCGCTACATTAACATCGGTAATTTTACCATGCCCTTTTAATATATGAAACGCTTTATCTAATTTATCAGTTAAATTATTAAACATAATAGTATTTGATTTTAATAAGTTGCAAAGATAGTATAAAGTGTAAAAGTTTCAAAGAGAGAAAAGAAACTTGTTTAACATATGAATCATTATTTGTTTTTAGTTGGGTTTTCAAATAAAAATCCAAATTTTAATCTTTAGATCACTATAAGTAATTACTACCTTCGCTCCTTCCCACTTTCCTTCTAAGTCAAGTTCCAATTCTCTTTCGCTTACATTTGAGTTTGTTTCCCAAGTTTCATTTATTACATTCTTATTACCAATTACTTATATAAAAAGAACCAATACTATCAATAATTAAATTATTGAGTTTATTTTCTTAAATTTGTTACTATATGTAAAACAGTTACATTAAGCTTTACTCTACTTGTTATATATATTGAGGAAGAAAAAACATTTGCAAAGAGAAAATTTCACTGCTATTTTTAAATCAAATGTTAAATCATAAGGCAATTATCTTTTGCATAAATGTGGTAATGAAGAATAAGAGAATATAGTTAACAAAAGAAACTTTTGTTATATTGTGGCACATAATATTCCTTTAAATATAGCCTTTCAATAAAAAAGGAATCTTAAAAATTTGAGAACAAAATAATGAAACCATAAACATCAATTAGAACAAAAACAATTTAAAAAGAAGCAATTAAAGACAATCAATGCAATTAATGAAACCTAAATGCTTTTTTAACATATAAAATAGATAAAAAAATAGTAAAAAATTACTAAAGAATTAATATTGCAACGTAAAAACTATTGAAAAGTGATAACTGATTTCAAGTCGCGCAAAACAGCCTAACTTACTTGTAATCAAAATAAAACCATGACAAAACAAAAATACATACTTACCAAATGGATTAATAATGAAGAGACAAATGATTCTGAAAAGAATCAAGATCAATATACATACGAAAGTGATAAAGAACATTCTGTTCAATTAAAGACTATAAATTTTGATGAAGACAATTTACTTAATAAAATCAAATTTAGGAAAAATGATTCTTCTAAAGTAATACAAATAGCACAAAATTGGTTTTTTAGAATTGTTGCATTAATTCTTATTTCATTAGGTATCTTCATGTTTTATCAAGACAACAATTGTATTATAAAGTTTACCAAAAAAGGAGACAAATCAGTATTTATGCTACCCGATAAATCAGAAATCACCTTAAATTCTGATTCTGAAATTAAATATAAAGATAAGAATTGGAAAAAAAATAGAATAGTATATCTAAATGGTGAAGCTTATTTTAAAGTTACTAAAGGGGAAAAATTTGAAGTAAATACTACTTTAGGTAAAGTATTGGTTTTAGGAACTCAATTTAATGTAAAAGCAAGAAATAATCGTTTTGATGTTATTTGTTTTAAAGGTAAAGTAAAAGTGAATCATAATGACAAAACCATTACTTTAAAGCAAGGTGATAAGATCTCTTTTGAAAATGACGAACTTATAATTCAAAAAAAAACTTCTGAAACCAAGCCAAGTTGGATAGAAAATGAATTGTCATTCGAACAAGAACAATTACAAAATATAGTGGAAGAAATTGAACGTCAATACAATATCTCTATAAAACATAATTTAGAAACTAGAAACCAATTGTTTTCAGGAAAAATACCTAATAATAATTTAAAAATTGCACTTCAGATCATAGCCACAACCTTCCAATTACAAACAGAAAAAATTTCTGATTTTCAATATGAATTAAAAAAAATGGATGAGATTTAAACAATCTTTTGCATACTTATTTTCAAAACTACAACTCATGACAAGCACTGTTGTTAATAAACCTTACTTTCTTGAATTAACTCCAAATGCTTCATTTAATATATCATTTTAAATACTAATTCTATTAAACGATTTGGATCTTTATTTTTATTTACATCAAGAAAACATCTGCAAAAACAATTGCTCAATTTAAAGCTTTATCTATATTTGCTGAAGAATGATTCTTGCCGTTAAAAAAGGATATTTATACTATCCTAAAAATGTAAAACAAAATACTAATTATTAATACTTATTAAATGATTTTAACAACAACCAATACTATAGAGGGTTTTAAAATAGCCGAATACAACGGCATTGTTTCGGGAACTGCTGTAAACATGCAAAAAACGAAAATGACTTTTAATATGCAAAAATATTATGCAGGAATTAGCGAAAGCATTTCAGAAATTAAAGAACAAGCTTTCGTACAACTAAAAGAGAATGCTGAAAAATTAAATGCAAATGCTATAGTAGGTATAAAAGTTGATATTGAACTAACAGAAAGTAGTATGATTAGTGTTTCTATAACAGGAACTGCAGTTAGTATTATTAAAAAAAGAGACTAATTATTCTTGCTAATTCACTTAAAAAATCATTGAAATAACATAAGTTACTCCATTAAAACAACAAAAAACGCCTTAAAATAACTTAAAAGGCGTTTTTGTTGCTTAAAATTAATCTTTTATTTTAAATCCTTTTCGAAGTATATCTTCCATTAAGCACCATTTTGTAAAAGAAGATTGTAACAAATTGGCTCCCACAAAAAGGGTAAACCACAACCAGTTTTGGTTGACATACATCGCTAATAACACACTGATTATTATAAATGTTCCTGCTATAGCTCTAACTATTCTATTTATCATTTTATTATTTTTTAATTTGATTTTTCAATATTTACAACTGCTATATGTATACGAGAAAGGGTTTGCTGTTTTCCATTAAATGTATTAACCGATTCAAATAACTTGTCTACATTTTCTTTTTTTACAAAAGCATAAAACAAAAGGGATTCCGATTTATTCATTTCACTTGAGAACCAATTGGATTCAAAAGCGTCTTCAGTATTATCTCGATATCCTATTACTTCACGATAAGAAAAAGTAGTCACTTCTGCTTGTTTTAATTGCAATTTGATTTCCTTTTCAAACTCTTTAATCGCTGTTATTATTACTAATTTCATAATTCTTAATTATTAGTTTCCTCTTTGCTTTCTTTTATCACTTCTTCTTTCTCCCATTTCTTGCGCTCTACTATGTAATAAATCAAAGGCACAACAAGTAAGGTTAAAATGGTAGAAACTATGGCTCCAGCTACTAAGGAAATGGCTAATCCTTGAAAAATAGGATCAAATAATATAATCGATGCTCCAATGACTACTGCTCCTGTCGTTAGCAAAATAGGAGTTGTTCTTACAGCTCCTGCTTCAATAATGGCTTGTTTTAAAGGAATACCATCATTCAATCGGATTTCTATAAAGTCAATTAATAAGACCGAGTTCCTGACCATCACTCCTGCTAAAGCTATCATTCCAATGAAAGAGGTTGCTGTAAAAAACGCATTCAAAAGCCAGTGTCCAAATACAATTCCAATTAAGGAAAGTGGAATAGCAACCATCATTACTAATGGCGTTTTGAAATTTTGGAACCAACCCACAATCAACATATAAATAACAATAATCACTACTAAGAAAGCGGTTCCTAAATCACGAAAAACTTCTAAAGTAATTTGCCATTCTCCATCCCATTTTACAGTAAAATCACTTTCATCTGAAGGTTGATCGATGTACAATTCGTTAACTGTGTAGCCTTTTGGTAATGTCATTTTTTGCAACTTCTCGTTCATTCCTAAAATTGCATACACTGGACTTTCCAATGCTCCTGCCATATCGGCTAAAACATACACTACTCTTTTTTGATCTTTACGATAAATGGTGTTTTGTAAAGTATCTGTTTTTACTTTTACCAAATCACTTACCGAAACCACATTACCTTGTGATCCTTTAATTTTCAAATTTTGAATGTCTTGCAATGATGTTTTATCAGCATCATCTAGCGACAATACGATTCCTACTGGATCATTAGATCGTTCATCATACAAATTAGATACTGGCATTTCTCTTAGCAAATACGTTAAATTACCCACTACTTGTTGCGGAGCAATGCCATTTAACATCGCTTTTTCTCTATCTACTTCTAATTTGTATTCTACTTGAGGAGCTTCCACCATCCAATCAGCATCTACAACATCAGCAGTATTTTCTAAAATCGTTTTTACTTGATGCGCTACTTTAATTTGATCTTCATAATTAGGACCATATACCTCAGCAACTAGTGTTGATAAAACGGGTGGTCCTGGTGGCACCTCAACAATTTTCACATTGACACCATATTTTTTAGCAATCTTTTGTATTTCTGGACGCACTACTTTTGCTATATCATGACTTTGCAAATTTCTGTCTTCTTTGTGTAATAAATTTACTTGAATATCTGCCATATTACTTCCACCTCTCATGTCGTAATGACGAACCAATCCGTTGAAAGTGATAGGTGCAGAAGCTCCAACATAGTTTTGGTAATCGACTACTTCTGGAACTGTTGAAAGATATTGTGCAATTTCTTTCGTTACTGCTGCTGTTCTTTCTAAAGTAGTTCCTTCTGGCATATCTATTACTACTTGGAACTCGTTTTTGTTATCAAAAGGCAACATTTTCACTGCTACCGATTTCGTAAAGAACATGGCTACTGAACCTAATAATAAAACGATGGTAACGATAAACATTAGGTTTCGTTTTTTCGAACTATCTAATAACGGTTGCTCTATTTTCTTATAAATTCTATAGATTAATGACGTTTCTAAACCTTTCTCTTCTTTGTGAGCTTGTTCATCTTTTTCCTGCAGTAAGTGGTAGCCCAAATATGGTGTAACAGTTAAAGCAACGAATAATGACAATAACATAGCAATAGAAGCCCCAATTGGCATCGGACTCATATAAGGTCCCATCATTCCAGATACGAAAGCCATGGGTAAAATTGCTGCAATAACTGTAAAGGTTGCTAAGATGGTTGGATTTCCTACTTCATTAATCGCATAAATAGCCGCTTGTTTGAAAGGGAGTCGCTTCATCTTAAAATGTCGGTGCATGTTTTCGGCAATAATAATACTATCATCGACTACAATTCCTACTACGAATACTAATGCAAAAAGCGTAATTCTATTTAAGGTGTATCCCAATAAATAATAACTGAATAACGTCAGTGCGAAGGTTAACGGCACAGAGAAGAACACTACTAATCCACCTCTCCAACCCATAGCCAACATTACTAAAACAGTAACGGCTAAAATGGCAACACCTAAGTGCATTAACAATTCCCCAACTTTATGAGAAGCGGTTTCTCCATAATTACGAGAGACTTCTACGTGAACATCGGTTGGAATTAAATTCTTTTTTAATCCTTCTACTTTTGTTAGAATTTTATCCGCAATTTGCATGGCATCTGCTCCTTTTACTTTGGCAACTGAAATCGTTACTGCTGGATATTCTGATTTGTAATTTGTAAATTTCTCATTGGCTTTGCCATATCCAAAAGATACATAATTCTTTGGTGTTTGTGGTCCATCTTGAATATTGGCTACTTGTTTTAAATAAACCGGTCTGTTTTGGTTGACACCAATTACTAAGTTTTCTACATCTTCAGAAGTGGTTAAAAACTTGCCTGTTGTTACTAAATATTCCGTATCGTTTTGAACGAAACTTCCCGATTGTGCGCTTCCATTATTGGCTTGAATCATTTGTAGGATACTTAATGCGTCTACTTTGTTTTCAGCCATTTTATCTTTGTCTAAAACGACTTTCAACTCACGTGTTCTTCCACCTATTTCTTTGGTAATCGCAACATCTTTTACTTTTTCAATTTCTGAGGTTACTTCTTCTGCTATTTGACGCAATTGAAAATCGCTGTATTTTTCGCTCCAAAGCGTTAACCCTAACATAGGTACATCATCGATCGAACGGGTTTTTACCACTGGTTTATAAACACCTTGAGGGAACATGTCTTGATGTTTCATCAATTCGTCATATAATTTCACATAGGAATCTTCACTGTTTTCTCCTACATAAAATTGCACTACTATCATCGCTTGACCGTTCATAGCCATACTGTGAATGTGCTCTACTCCTTTGATATTCCCTATTACTTTTTCTAGTGGTTTTATGACTCTACTTTCCACTTCTTTAGGGCTTGCTCCTGGATAACCCACCATTACGTCGGCCATCGGAACATTAATTTGTGGTTCTTCTTCTCTTGGAATTAAGAACGAACTATACGATCCAATAATCATCAACGCTACCATTAATAAAATGGTTAGTTTCGAGTTGATGAAAAAATTGGCTATTTTTCCTGCTATACCTTCTTGCATGAGTTTAATGTGTTAATTTGTTAATGTGCCAATTAGTCAATGAGTTGATCTGTTAATTATCAAATTGTCTCATTTTCTTATTGTCTTATTGCCGCATCATCTAATTGACTAATTTAATTTTAGCTCCGTTGTACAACTTTCCATCTGCTGAAAGGATGAACTGTTCGTCTGCTGCTAATCCTGAAAGGACTTCTACTTGGTTGCCGTAGGTTTTTCCTATTCGTAACCAACGTAAGATGGCTACATTTCCACTTCCAACTGTGTACACTCCTGTTAATTGACCGTTTCTTACTAAAGCACTTTCTGGTACTAAAACCGTTCTTCTATTTGTTGCAGTTTGTGTTTTTTCTATTGGAAATTGTACGTTGACAAACATGCCTGATAAGATACTTTTATCCGTTTTGTCTAAGTTTATTTTCACTAAGTATTGTCCGCCTGTGTTTTTGGCAGATAAGCTTACTTCTATTACTTTTCCTGTTACTTCCTTGTTTAAGGATTTGATGTTGATGGTTACAGGCATTCCATTAGTAATCGCTGAAATATCACTTTCAGAAACCATAGCTGTAACTTGCATTTTTCCTGAACCTTCTATGCTTACTAAAGGCATTCCTGGATTGGCCATGTCTCCTTCTTTTATGAAAGTATTGGTTACCGTTCCACTGAATGGTGCTGTTATATTTGAATACTTAAACTGTGCTACTACTTCGTTACGCATTTGTTTGGCTGCTTCTAAACCTGCTTTTGCCATTTCGTAACGTGAAGTCATATCATCTAATTCTTTTTGAGAAGCACTTTGTTGGGCAAACAAGTTGGTAAAACGTTCATAATCTTTCTTTGCGTTATTGAAAGCGGCTGTTGCTTGTGTAATAGAAGCATCCACTTGTGCTTTTTTCGCTTGTAAGTCGGTGTTATTGATACTAACTAATTGCTGACCTGCTTTTACATTTTGTCCTACTTTCACATTGACTTTGGTTACATAACCCATCATTCTGGTACTTAAATTAGCACTGTTTTCGGATTCTATTTTTCCACTGGCTGATACATACGGATTGGTGTCGTTTATACTTTTTCCAGATACCTTTACTGGAATAGCTGGTGTGTTGTCTACGGCTTCTTTTTTATCACTACCGCATGAGGTTAGGGTAAGTGTTATGGCTATAATTAGGGTTGTTATTTTTTTCATTTTATATTGTTGTATGTTGTGAGTTGTATGTTGTGGGTTGTCAGTTATCGGTTTTCTGTTGTCTTCTTTGTGTTTTTTTCTTACTATTAACTAATCACTCTATTTAACCAAAAACTGTAAATATTCTTTCGTAAAATTGTATTCAAAAACGGCTTGTAGGTGTTCTAATTCTTTTTGGGCTACTTGGGTTTCTGAAGTTAGTAAATCGCTAGTTTTTTCTAGGCCTTGTTCGAATCTGTTTTGACGAATTCTGAAGGCTTCCTGACTTTGTTCGAAAGCTAGTTTAGATAAATTCACTTTATTTTCCGCGTCTTGTAATTGTCGGTTGGTTTTGTTCACTTCTAACTGACTTTGCTTTTTGTATTGTTCGGTTTCAATGGTGGCTTTGTTGAAATCCGCTTTTGCTTTTTGGGTTTTTCCAATGTTTTTGTAGCCATCGAAAATATCCCATGATAATTGCGCTCCTATTAAATAGCCTTTCGCATTTGTACTTAGAAATTTACTATCGTATAATTGGTAATTTCCAAAAGCATTTAATCGTGGTAGAAAACCATATTTAGAGGATTGGAACATCTTTTTATAGGCTTCTGATGATTTTTCCATAGCTTGAATGTCTTTTCTAGAAGAGTTTAAGCTAGTGTTTATTGCTTCCAAAGTAATTTCGTTTGCCAATTCCTCTGTAGGTTGATAGGTTTTTCCATTGGTCTCTTCATTTAACAGAAAAGCCAAATAATCGGAAGCATTTTGCACATTACTTTTGGCATATTGCAATTGGTTTGCAATTTCGTTTACTCGTACTTGGACGTTTAGTAAATCGGTTTTTTGTAGCATACCATTTTTGAAGTAGTTGTTTACCATCTTCAAATTACTTTGTGCCGTTTCGTTTGCTTTTTCTAAAACAGTAACCGCTTTGTAAGCCAATTGCAATTGCATATACGCTTTTGAAGTTTCTAGTACCAAATATTCTTTGGTTCTTTCCGTTTGCAATTGGAACGCATCCATTTTCGCTTTGGCCGCTTGCCTTCCTAACAAACCATCGATATTTAGCAGCGGCTGTTTCACTTCAATTACTGTGGCAAAATTTTGTATTCTATCGGGGTTGTTTAACAAGGCAGGATTAAAATCGGCTTGTGTTAAGATTTCCTGATTTAATTTGGAACCAAAAGCCATTAAAGGATTTGTGGTAACGATTCCTGTATAAGACACATTTACATTAGGCATAAAAATCGCATTGGACTGACGGTAATCGGCTTTTGCAGATTGATAGGAAGCTTCTGCTACTTTGATTTGCAGGTTCTTTTCTGTGGCTTTTTGTACGACTTCCGCTTTGGATATGGGAAGCGTTTCTTGGCTATGCGCTACTGTTGCGAGTAGTACGATGGCAAGTAAGTAAAATCCTTTTATTTTCTTCATTGTTTTTTTATTCTTATTTACAAGAACAAAAGTACAATGGCAAAAATGAGGTTTTGGTAACCAATGTTACATAGCGGTGTAACTTTGGTTACAGAATAAATGATTCATTAGAGGGAGTAGTCATTAGATTGTGTAAACTCATTTAATGTTTCAGGTTCAAGTCTTAATTGATATCAATTAAGACTTGAACCTGAAAAAGATTTAAGAAAGAGTATATTTAACAATCTAAAAAAAAGATATGGAAATTAAAGATGGCAAATTACCAAAAGATTTCGCAAAAGAGTTTACTACAAAAGAAGATTTTCATTCCTATTTTGAGAGTTTATATAAGCAAGGAATTGAGCAACTTCTACAAGGTGAACTAGATGCTCATTTAGGGTATGAAAAGCATAAAATAGAAGGGAATAATTCAGGTAATAGCCGTAATGGATCTTTCTCCAAAACTATAAAATCAGAGACTTTTGGTGATATGGTTTTAAATATTCCTAGAGATAAAAATGGCAAATTTGACCCTCAAATTATCCCAAAAGGAGAGACGATGAGTCAAAAAATTGAACATGCAATTTTAGGTATGTATAGTCGAGGAATGACCCGTAGCGATATTGTAGAACAAGTAAAATCGGTTTATGGAATATCAGTTAGTGAAAGTACAATTTCTACGATTTCTGATAAAATTTTAATCGATGTAGAAGATTGGACAAAACGAATTCTAGAGCCTCAATATTTAGTAGTATGGATGGATGCTGTACATCTCAAAGTTAGAACTGAGGGTAAATACATCAACAACGCAATGCACATAGTTATTGGGTTAAGAACTGATGGAATAAAAGAAGTTCTAGGCATGTGGCTTAACAAAACTGAATCTGCTTCTTTTTGGATGAGTGTATTATCGGACTTAAAATGTAGAGGTGTTGAAGATATCATTATTGCTTGTACTGATAATTTAAAGGGATTTACAAAAGCAATAAAAGGTGTTTTTCCTGAAACGATAACGCAACTATGTATTGTACATCAAATACGAAATAGTCTAAAATTTGTAGTTTGTAAAGACCGTAAAACGTTCTGTGATGACATGAAACAAATCTATACTAGCATCAATCAAGAAAATGCTGTTGAGGCTTTAAACTCGCTTAAAAGCAAATGGGGTCAAAAATACAAGTATGCTATAGATGGTTGGGAAAACAATTGGGAAAATATAATGCCCTTTTTAGAATATCCACCAGAATTAAGAAAAATAATATATACAACCAATACGATAGAAAATTTGAATAGAAACATTAGAAAATACACCAAAACTAAAGTGCAATTCCCTGATGAAAAAAGCGTAAAAAAATCAGTCTATTTGGCTATAAAAAATTCTAACGAAGGATGGAAAAGACCTATACTAGGATGGGGATTGATTATGAATCAATTTTTGGTTATCTTTGGGAATAGGTGTAAAATTAAACATTAAAACATTTTGTGAGTTTACACAAAATTATGTCCAGTCTCTTGATTTCGTTTAAACAGAACTTAATACACATTAAACTGCACTTAATACATAATAAACGTAATTCGATTCACATTAAGCCGCACTTAATACATAATAAACAGAACTCAATACACATTAAACCGAACTTAAAACATCATAAACATAACTTAATACACATTAAGCAGCACTTAATACATAATAAACAGAACTCGATACACATTAAACCGCATTTAATACATAGTAAACTTAACTCGATTAGTATTAAACCAAATTAGATTAGCAGTAAGCAAAACTGGATTACTAGTTTATGCATTTGATACATAGCACTTTGCAATTGATTACTAGTTCTCTGAATCAAGTTAGCAGTAAACAAATTAAGAAAGTGTAAAAATCACTTCGAAGTCAGGAGATTTTGAAGAGCGAGGGGGAATTAAACAAGCAAATAAACATGTTTTAATGGCAACGATGACCTATAATTTAAAGAAATACATGAAGTTTGTGGTTAAAAAGCCAAAAGTAGTTGTTCAAGTTTTATCGGTAAAACAAGGGAAAGTACACACTTTTCTAAAAACACAATTTTATGAGTTAAAAATAGCTTTTTTAAGCCTATCAATTTTTGTAAAATTGTCCTTTAGTCAAAAAACAAACCTCGTTTAAATCACTTTAAATGAGGTCAATATTTTTATTTATTTAGAAAATTTAGCTTTTTGGAGAGGTTGTACAACAGCTACCGGTGTTGTAGCCAGTTATTTTTTGTCAATTCGTATCTTCTATCTGTACAATTGTCTCTTTCATTAAAAAATTCACGCACAGGTTTCATAAATTTATCTAAGATTTTTACTGACCCAACATTAGCAATATTGACATCTGCGGTTACTTTTCCAACTTTCATTTGTTTGAAATAATATTCCAACATTCCTTTTGTTGTTTCAGTTCCGTATCCTTTTCCCCAATATTTTTCTCTAAAGCGATATCCCAATTCTTTTTCGTCCTCTTCATTTATTAAAAAAAGAGCAAGTCCAATTAATTCAGTTTTCCCTCTTTCAAATATTCCGAAAGCACATTTTTGGTCATTTAAATCACTTAATTCCAAATTAAGACTTTTATTAAATCTATCCTTAATTTGATTTTCCGTAAATGCTTTTTGAGGTATAAGTTCTAAAACTTTAGGGTCAGTGAACAATTCAGCAAAGAGTTCCTTATCTACGCTTTGTAAACGCCTTATTTCTAATCTCTCTGTTTCTAATATTTTCATTTAATCAGTACGGTTTGTGTTTAATTGGCTACAACGTTAGGCTGCTTGTGACAGTTGCGTAAATCTATAACAAAACTTTACAAGTACAAAACTACTCATAGAATTTTCGAAGAAAACTCCAAAAAAGCACTAACCTAGCAATTGCTACAAACGGTGGTTGTGCGTTCGGTTTTTACTTTTCTTTAAAGGTTTTCAAACACTGAACCATTATAGACATGTTCTTTTTTAAATCATTTGTTCTTGAAGCAGATGCATTTAAATAGTAAAAACTATTATCATTTTTACTTTTAGTTATTAAGGAAATTATTTCGATTTCACCAGAATTTCCAGAATTTGATCTATAATGTACAAAGTAAGAATCATTTTCATTAAATAATGTTTTGCCCGATTCAATTAGTTTATAACCTGAATTCTGTCTTAGCTTTTCCAATATTATTTTATATTCGGTTTCTAAAGTTTTGGAATTAGAAAACCCTTTTCCTTTTTGTATTGAAATAGCATCAATAAAATTTTTTTCGTTGGGTTTTGAAAACGCATCTATTCCAATACTAATTTCATCAACTTCATCATAATTTTCAACTTTCCATTCCCATTTAATTGGCAGAAGAAACTCAAAAGTATTATTTGGATAAGTAACAGTTTTTCTAGCAACTTTTACAGGATAATTTTCATATTGTTCAAATGTAAATTGTTCACTTGAACAAGATATTAATAAAAAAAGTAAAAATATATTTGTAATTAATTTCATTAATAGTATTTTTTTTCAGCATTCCACAAAACTGACGCACAACGTTAAGCCAGCTAAAAGAAGCGCCTTCCTTTAGTGGCTTTTCAAATATAAAACAATTTTTAATTTTTCTCTTAATTCGTCAATCTCTCCATTCAAAAGCAGGTTGAAATAGTCTTTTGCTGACTCTAATTTGTCAAGGTTGATTTTATAGTTTTCTTCTTCTCCAAAGTTTCCAAACATTGTCAAGCTTTTATGAAACTCGAGAACAAATTCATCAGTATCAGCTCCATATACACCTACCCAAAATCCACCGTGTTCATCGTCCATATTTGTCAGGTCATTTAAAGCTTTGTCAACGTCTGAATTTGTGATATCGTCCTTGTCGTATCCCGCTGCATACTGAATATATGAACCTTCAATTTTAATCATTCAATTTCTTCTATAATACTTTTAGTCAATTCTATTTTATATTCCGATTTTTTAACATTCGAATCGAATGGAACGATTATTACGTCAGCCCAAGCAACCTTTTCAGAGTCATAGACATATGGTGATTCTTCAAGTACAAACCAAGAATCTTTTCCGTCCCAAATCAATCTAAAACAATGCTTTTCAATTCTGTTTACCCAAACAAAAAATCGAGAACCAAAAGACTCTTCATGATATTCTTGTTTTATAAGTTCATAACCCTTTTTGTTCAAAGTGTCATTTAGTGACTCTTTAATTAATTCACAGGTATCGTCTATATTTTTGGTTCGATTCATTCTAATTAAGCACAACGTGTTGCCGCTTGTGGCAGTTGCGTAAATTTATAACAAAAGATTACAAGTACAAAACTCCTCGTGGAATTTTCGGAGAAAATTCCGAACACACACCGAGCCTAGCAATTGCTACAAACGGATGTTATGCACAGTATTTATAGGCCTAATTCTTTTAATTTTCTAAAAATATCTGCTGTATTTTCACCTTCTTCAATTGGTCTTTCGGATTCTTGTTTAGTTAATAAATAAGATTCAATACCATTTTTAGATCCAAAAATAAATTTTTCTGAATTTTGCATTTGAGAGAAATTAGTTGTTAGTTTTTCTATTTCTGAAAATGGAGCAACTGAAGTTCTTCTGAATATTCTATTTCGAAGTTCTTCTGGGCATTCTGGCATCAAAACTAATTTATGTTTTGAGTTTATAGGTAATTCAAGAATGTTTGTTGAGTCGAAAGGAGCAAACCTTTCAGGGTTATTATTTTTTGCAATTACTGGATTATCACTTGTTATAAATTCTAATCTATCTTCTTCAATTTTATGAACACAAATTGAATCATTTTCTAATCTTAGAGCAATTAAATTTAAAGCTGTTTCTAACTGAATTATAATCATTCCAGGTTGTCGTTCTTTGTTAAATTCTGATGTGAATTCTTTAAGAGTTTTTCCCGCAATAGATATTTTTTCTCCTTCGTATGTAAAATAATCTGTTCCTGTTTGTTCACAAAGTTGAAACATTCTTTCAAAAACTCTACCCATTAAATCACGACTAAGGTTAACCCATTTTGTAGTTCGGTAGTACATTGTTATAACAGTAGAAATAATTAATCTTCTTTCTTCAGCTGTTATTTCAATTTTATTTGGGTCAGTTAGAATGTTATAAATTGTATCATAATGGCCTTCAAGTTCTTGTGAATAAAAATTCTCTATAGCCATTTTTTGTTCATTAGTTTCACCTGGTAAAGTGTAAAGATGTTTTTCTAATGCAACATTTTTAATATTTGAATTAAAGATTTTACTTACTTCTGCTTCGTTTGCGGGTAAGACTTCTATATAAAATTCATCTCCTTTTTGTTCTCCAAAATGTTTTAAGTATGTTCGAGGAACAAAATGCTGTCTTTTTACCAAATCTGTTGCCATAGTTTATCAGAATATTGTGCATAATGTTCAAGTATAAGAGCAGTAGCGGATTTTAAGGCGATTACCTGTCCGCCATCACTAAAGTTTATTAAATGCACAGACCTTGATTTTACCACTTCACCCGCTATTGCTTTTATACAATGTTAGCTACAGCTTTTTCTAATTCTTCACTAAACGAAGGGATTCTCTTGCGCTTGATTTGTTTCAAATAATTTGAGACTATATTTCTTGAAAGCCTTTTTACCCATTCATCATTTCTAAGGTTAGACTTATAATCAAAATCTTCTGCCAAATCTCCTACTTCCGCATTTAAATCAATAATAATATCATCTATTATTACCAACAATGCCTCCTTCAGAGCAGACCTCAATTCTTTTGTTGAAACATAAGTTTCAGGGTTTTGAATTAGTTTTTGACCTACAACATCATTTTCAAGGATTCCACGAGTAATATACATTAATGCATATTTGGTTAGTGCATATCTTGCAATAAGCTTATTTTCTAAGTCTTCAATTTTGTCAACAAGTGCTTCGTTAATTATTTGAATTAAAATTAGTCTTGAACCATTTACTTCAGGTCGGGCAAAAAGTTTATTGTAGGCATCCTCAAATACTTGATAAACTCTGTGGGTATTCCAGGGCTCACCGATATCAAATGACATAAGAAACACTCCCATTGTTTCATTCGAAATTACTTTTAAACCATTCGGTGCAATTTCGCCTCTTTTAATTTCATAAAAATATTCAGTACCAAACTTTTCGCTAATTTCATTTTGAAGTCTAATTTGAATTTGGTTGTAAGATTTGAAGTCTCTTGGTTTAACTCCATTCTGACTATTAGAATACTCGGTAATCTGAGAAGAAAGAGGTGAATTTATAGGCACCTTAATGACTTTGGTTAAAATTTTTAAATCCTCAGTTAGGTAAGCTTGATTTTTGTGAAGTGAGGTTAAACTTTGGCATCCGTTTACAACATAAAACCTTTTTATCTTTAGTACATCTTCAACCTTTTCCACCTCTTCAGCAACAATAGTAATTCCATTATGGAATAATGGAAATTGTTTATGTAATCCCTTGTCTTTAATACTTCTTACTATTCCTTTATTAATTTTTGTATTCCCTAATGCGCCTCTAACATTGTAATCAAATATGGATTGGTCACTTATTCCCTCAAGTTGGACAAGTTCAATAGCCTTTATTGGTGCTATGTAAGTTATCGTATCTGCATCAGCAAAATAAGTTGTCGTTTCATTTTCAGATATATCAAATTCAGCTTCTGCTTGAACATTTATTTCTTTTTTGTCACTGATATATTGGCTCTCCAATACTGTTTTACCATAGAACTCAATAAAATCTATTTGATTGAGAAGAGCCTCTCCATCAGCTGATAAATCAACATTTGTTACGAAAACTCCCCTTATTTTATAGGCATCAAGTTTTTCAACTAAATCCAATCTTTGTATCAAAGATGAAATTTGCGCTTTACCTGCCGTTTTCACCAAATTTTCTAACTTTTCCTTTGAACTAAATTGGTCAAGCGTTCCTAAAAACTCCTTTAAGGTACTATCACCTATTGATTTTTTTTCACTTTGAGCTATTTTGGTTTGAAATACATCTATTGTGCTCATTCCCTCATTAATATAAATTCCATCCACACCTTTGTCACCACTGTTATCACAAACAGAATCAATGGCAAGTTGTCGGTCAAGTCGGTAGTATTTTTCTAGATACCACATTAAAAATGAAGCACTTTCTGTACGACCGTCAATATTATAAAAATCTATTTCTGAAAGTATTTCTGGATATTTTACTGTCATTGTATGTTGTTTTAAGTTGTAGCTAACTTGTTTATATGTATAACAAAATCATACAAAGCCATCCAAAAATAGGTAGATATGTATGATAAATTACATTTTTTATACATACAAATCTAATCTATTCAATTCAATCACACAATACGTATAAATACGTATTTTTCGTGTTTTTTGTACGTATTTATATGTACGTAAGTTGTTTTTAGGGTAAGAAGTGTGTTTGTAATCATTTTAATTTGGGTAAAAATAAAAAGAAAGTAAATCGCTTTTTTACGGGAATACGTAAGAGAGAAAAGTTTTTTAAAAGAATGTTATCGATATTCTCTACAAGCGGAGAAGCATCTTTATAAAAAAACACTCGAAGTGACGGTGTACGGTTTTATTTCTTTTTGTAAAAGCAATAAGTATTATTAAAAAAAAACATCTCATAATAAACAACTTACAATTAAAAATACTGAAAAAATGACAACTAAAAGTGAAAATCTGGCAGTATAATACTCTTTTCATTTTAAAATAATGTTAAAGATTTTAGCTTCTTCGTTTTGGTATTTTATTTGTGCGAATAGTATAGAAAGTAATAAAATTTTCAAACTCAAAATAATGTTTAATTAAAAATTTAAATCATGAAAAAGTATGTATTAATTTTAGTGGTTGCATTATTAAGTACAAGTTGTAATGGGCAATCCAAAGAAAAAAATGGAGAAAAAATAAAAGAAACTGAAAAAGCGATAGTTGGGCAACCAAAGGGGAACTGGACAGTAGAAAAAGAATTTGATGATGAAGGAAACTTAATCAAATATGACAGTATTTATTCTTGGTCTTCAGCTGGCAATTTAGATAATCTTTCTTCTTTAGAAAAAGATAGTTTGCTAGAATCTTTTAAGTCACGATTCTTTACAAATTTTTCAGATTTTAAAAATCAAGGATTTGATTCTCTTTTTTCTAAAGATTCTCTTTTTAGTAAACATTTCTTTACTGATGATTTTTTTGAAAGTGACTTTGGCAAAGACTACATGGATATTGACAAAGTAGCTCAAGAAATGATAAAAAAACAAAAGCAATTTTTAGAGAAGTACCAATCTGAATTTCACAAACCTGAAGAAAAAAATAAAACTTTGTAAGATTTATTTTATGTACAGTGAATTAAAACGTGACATAATTATTAAGTTAATCGATTTGTTAAAAAAAGAAGCTGTCTAAAATGGACAACTTCTTTTTTTATATAAAACTTTAAAGCTATTATAAAATATAATCGGTATTAGTGAAATTACTTTTTTTACTGTCTAATAATTCTTGTAGAATGGCATTGTTGTAATCGTAGTCTTTTGAAGCTACAAAGGTTCCTTATCGAGAACGAACGTAAGGCATCATGAATACTTAGTGTTCCTACCGTAAAGACTAATTATTTAATTCTAAAAACAAATCTTCAAAAAGAATTTCTTTATCATTATCGTAACAGTCATAATTTGTCCCAAAGAAATAGTACCTGAACTTTTCATTGTTTTTCGTTTTAATCTGAATCCATTTATATTCCCATGGAATGAACCACATCAATATAAAATTATTTAATATAAACCTTAATACCGTTTTAAAACGACTCCTTTTGTTAGAAGATTCTGTCCATTCCTCTTTAAAAATAATTTCCGAAATATGTTCTATTTTGAATTTTCTTTTTCGTAATCCTTTAAAAAGACTCGATTGAATTACTATTTCTTCTTCATCTAGTATCAAATCAGTATTGGTTAGAAGTATTTGGATTACAAATAATAGAAGATAAATAATTACAATCTCAAAAACACCTATTTGTGAAGGAATGAATTCAGAATAATTTATAAAGCTACTTGATAAATAAAGAACCCACACTAGCATGAAGTTTCTAAGTCCTTTGGAGAATATGGAATCAAAAATATTGCACTTAAATTCAATCATTTTTATTTCTTAATTTAATTACAGTTATTTTTACTCCTTTTCATAAAGATAGCAAGAATGTTTCATTGTTTTTATAGAAAAACTTAAACAATAAATTTTTCCTAATTTCCAATAATTCCTAATTCGTCTTTAACATCATTCCATTGCGAAAGTTTTGTTGGATTTACACTCCATTCTTCGGCTATTTTCATAACGAGTTCTTCGTCTGGATAATCTAAATCTTCTCGTTCCCAATAACTATCTGATGCTGCTTCTTTAGATAATGAATTGAATAAATTCAATCCTGTTTCAGCAGTTGTTGGTTCCCCAAATATTTTTATATTCTCCCCTTTTTCTCCTAAGTAGGAATAAATTCTTACTGTTTTTCCCTTCACCGATTTCATCCAATGATGATACTCTACTACTCTGTGTGTTCCAAAAGATTGTGCTTCACCAAATTCTGAGCTCAATTGGTTTAACTTTGTTTCCAATTCGTTTAAATCGTTCAAACTACCTCCATTTCTCATTAATTGCATGCCTACTACTAAAGTCCATTCTCCAATTTGTGGAGTGATGAAAATTCCATCATTATACGCTGTCTCAATACCACTTTTCCAATTGGCATCTTGGGTGTTTTTAAGATCTAAAATTTCTATTATCCTTTTTTTGTCATTTGTTTTAACTGCTATCCAAACTGTTTTATAACCAAAATCAATTGGAGTATCTCTTTTGGTTAAAATTTCCTTTAGGTCTTTTTTATATTGTGCTGTAACACCATTTCTTTTGGCAATCCAAATAGCTAAAAATATAAAAGCAACAATTCCTATGATTATTAGTATTTTCATTTTATTCAATTTAAATTCAACCACTTATCAAATAATTTATCATTTTAATCCGTTCTCACAAATCTAAACTATTACTGACAAAACAACAATTCTATCCTGATTAATTCTCTTTTAATAAGAAACTGACATAAAGCTAGCTCCAAGTTCAAAATTATCTATAAATGTTTTTTTAAATTCATCTTTTCGTAGGTTGACTATTTCTTTAGTGTCTGAATCTCTATAATGATCTACACATGATAACGCAAACTTAAAGTCTTCCTCAAGTGCAAAATTACTGGTATTTTCATTGCAGAATTTATTCCAAAATTTATCATTCATACTCATTCGTTGCTCTCCTACACTTTTGAAATAAAATCCTTCTTTTTTTTCTGTAGTATAGTATTTAACAATAATCCAATCATTATGACTATCGTCAAAGCACTTTTTCAAATTTTGATATCCTTTCTTTTTTTCAAAATCTTTTAATTCCCTTTCAAGTTGTTCTTCGTTTTCACGAATCAAAAAATTACTATCATTTGACTTAAAATGTGCTTTCACTTTTTTTTCATTTTCACTTCCTTTAATGATTATGATACTTTCTACTTTTGTTGGAACTTCTATTTCTTGTATGTATTTACTGAAGTGATCAAAATCAACATTAAAGGAATCAAATTTCTCTCTAATCTCTGCTCCTGTTTCACTATAAATATCTTCTCCAATATAGAATAAGTGATGTTCTTGTGCTTTTTCTAAAGTTGCTTTATAGTGTGTGATATCTAATCCCATTTAGTTTTTAATTACTTAACACAAAGCTATACTTTTACTTGTAAAGTGGCAATAGGTGTTAAATAGCTTCTCGATACATTTTTTAAAAAAATGCTGTTCGCATTATATAAAGACATTCAAAGTGATGTGTGCCGTTTAGAAAAATTTAAGAGTATCGAAATGTTGCATTTCTTTAAATACTAAGTCTAATTAAACTGTTGCTATTTAAAATATTCTATCTATGATTTATGTTACAAGAAAATTAATCCATGATAACTTTCTCTATTATAGATTTACCTGTATAAAAATCTTTACCATAAAAAAGCACATATTCAGCATTAGTTTTAATTCCCAAGAAGCCTTCTTTAAGTTTTACAAACATTTTATCTAAATACATTTTGTGTTTATTCACTGTAACATAGATTTTTGCTCCAGTACTTGCTGTATACTTAAGGTAAAAATCTATTTCACCTGAAGCGGCAAGCCGAAATTTAAAAAGGTTGTGTTGCGCTTCTTGTAGAATCATTCCGTAAGCTAGTTTCTTTTGAGTGTTAGTTAATGGCTTTTTTATACCATTTTCTGTATAAACGATTTGATACTCTTTAATAGGTTGGGACGAATCTATTATTCCTCCTTTTATATTAGCATCGTACACATAGGTATTGTGATTATTGCTATGTTGAATATAAAACAAACGTGTAGCTGTTTTTTCAGGTTCAGGGTAATTACTTTGTGAAAAACTACTATAAATATAAAAAAAAGTACAAAAAAGTGTAACGATAATTTTCATTAGGATTGTTATTTTTTTAAGCTTGCTTTGCTTTTGAAATATACATACTTTTTTATAAAATAGTATGTTTTAAAAATAAGACAAGAATATATCTATAATTATAAAGACTAAGCTCAGATACAATTAATATTTCCATTTACTAATTTAAAAAAATAATTATTGTTATTACTCAAATTTAATCTCTTATTTCAAAACTAACAATATATACTTCCTGTAAAACTAATAAGAGAGCATTTTTGATCTAGCTTATAAGTTTCTTAAAAGAACAAAACTAGCTTATTTCTAAACTAGTTTGTTTTATTTAAATTTAAAAGCAAGATAAATACTTACAAAATATAATCTGTATTGATAAAATTACTTTTTTTACTGTCTAATAACTCTTGTAAGATGGCATTGTTGTAGTCGTTATCTTTAGAAGCTACAAAAGTTCTTATTGAGAACGAACGTAAAGCATCATGAATACTTAGTGTTCCCACAGCGGAATCTTTTCTTCCTGTGAATGGGAAAACATCTGGTCCTCTTTGGCATGAACTATTTAAGTTTACTCTACACACTAAATTTACTAAAACATCTATCAATGGAGCAACGGTTGTAATGTCTTTTCCAAAAAGACTTACTTGTTGTCCATAATCAGAAGCTGCCATATCGTCTAAAGGTTCTTGAATGTCTTTAAAAGTCAAAATAGGTACAACTGGACCAAATTGCTCTTCGTGATACACTCGCATTTTTTTATTTATTGGGAATAAAACGGCTGGAAAAATATAATTATCCATACGCTCTCCTCCTCTTTTGTTAATGATGGAAGCTCCATTGACTTTGGCATCATCAATTAATTCTTGAATATAATTAGGTTTATCTGGTTCTGGTAAAGGTGTCAAAAAAACATTTTCTTCCCAAGGATTTCCAAATTTCAAGGCATCTACTTTTTCACTAAATCTTTTATTGAATTCTGCAGCTATCGATTCATGAACGTAGATGATTTTCAATGCAGTACATCTTTGCCCGTTGAACGAAAGCGAACCTGAAATACATTCGGAAACAGCCAAATCTAAATTAGCATCTGGTAATATGATTGCTGGATTTTTGGCTTCCAAGCCTAATATCAAACGTAATTTATTTTTATTGGGATGCAAATCTTGTAAAGCAATTGCCGATTTACTGTTTCCAATTAATGACAAAACAGTTACTAATCCAGATTGCATAATTGGTGCAGCTACTTCTCTACCTCTACCGTATAGAATATTGATGACTCCTTTTGGGAACGAACTTTGGAACGCTTTCAACAAAGGAGCCAACAACAACACTCCGAATTTAGCCGGTTTGAATAAAACTGTATTTCCCATTATTATTGCAGGAATTAACAATGAAAATGTTTCATTTAACGGATAATTATAAGGTCCTAAACACAACACCACTCCTAACGGACTTCTTTTAATCATGGCATTAATTCCTTGAACCGTATTAAAACGATTGCCTTTTTGATTTAAATCTTTATACCCTTGAATGGTATCTTCAATATATTCTACAGTTCTATCGAACTCTTTTTGACTGTCTGGTAAAGTTTTTCCAATTTCCCACATTAATAAATTGACTACTTCGTTTCTTGTTGCTTTCATCTGCACAACAAATTTCTCCATACATTTGATACGATCTTGTACTTTCATAGTTGGCCAATCACCTTGTCCATTATTATAGGCTTTTACTGAAGAGTTTAAAGCTTCCAAAGCTGCCGCTTCGTTCATATTAGGCACAGAACCCAATAAAGTTGGTGCATAGATTTCTGTACTGGAAATACTTGAAAAAACATTAGCCGTTTCTCCTTTCCAAATTTTCAATTCACCGTTTAGTAAGTATTCTTTTTGATGTAAAGGTTCTTTAATTATTATGTTTCCTGGAATCATTTTCATATCTTATAGTTTATTTTATAATTTGACCGTCTATTTTCATTCAAGTCTTTTATAAAAGTCTAACTATTTTGGTTAACAAACAAATATTTTAACTCCAAACTACATTATATAATGAATTCTTGTTGATTTGTTAAAAATCAACATTTTATCAAACGTTTTCGTAGTAAAAAGTAAATAGGAACACAATATTAAAATTGCTATTGAAACGAATTTCTATATACTATTTCAAAAATAATTTGGGTGTTTTTGAAATTTTCGTTGATAGGTTTTACATAAAAAAGACTTTCAAATGGGGAAAAATAATTTACTACTATTTTATTGTTTTTTTTAATAATCAACAAGTACATAGTAAAATGGTTCTGAGCAAACTTACAAGGTTGATAATAATTTTCTGTGATTAAATTACTCCAAATAGCATCCAGAACTTTTTTATCTTCTTCAACAAACTCTATGGGTTTACTAAAATTCTCATACTTTCTTACAGCAGAAAAATTAGCATCGAAATCTATGGTTAAAAAGTTACCAAATTCATGACCATCTGTTCTTTGATAATATAAAATACCATTGTTTATTTTGTCAAATTCGACAAACTGATTCTTAAAAAAACAGGAAGTATCTATGTCTTTATATATTGAAACCAATTCGTGCCCTTGTTCTTTTGGAACAATTATAATTTCACAATTAGTAGTTTCTGATTCTATTTTTTTATTTGTATTACAGGAAAGAATAGCAAAAGAAAATAGAATAAAGATTGTTTTCATTTATTACAATTTTTAGTCAAAAATAACTTTTATATAACTCTGTTTCACCTATCATATTAATTAACACACACCCTATTACATAAAAAGCTGACATTCAAACAATTATTTTAATAATTTTTCGTTATATTTTTTCAAACAAACTTTATGAAAACTAACCTCTTAACCTACAGTAAAATATCAATTTACACTTTACTATTCTTATTCTTTATAAGTTGTTCCAAAGATTCTCCTTCAGAGGAACAAGGAATTGAAGTGCACAATCCTTTAGAAAACCCTCAAGATGGGCCAGCAGCTGGAAATCCAAACGGCAATGCTTCCATTCCTGCTGGAGCAGGTCCAGAAAACATATCTAATCCTGATGTGGTAGTTGGTGATGGAACTCCTGAAAGTTGTACTTGTGACGCTGTTGTAAATGCAGTTGCACAAGGAGGTAAAATTACTTTTAATTGTGGTCCAAATCCTGTGACTATTGTTATGGATCGACCAGCTAAAGTTTTTAATAATGCTAATCCAGACGTTGTAATTGATGGTGGTGGTTTAGTGACTTTGAGTGGTGGTGGAACAACTCGCATTTTATATATGAACACTTGTGACCAAGACTTAGTTTGGACAACTTCTCATTGCCAAAACCAAGATCATCCAAGAGTAACGGTTCAGAATATCACTTTTGCAGATGGAAATAATATGAATAGTGGTGCTTCTGGAGGTGGTGGAGCCATTTGGGCAAGAGGTGGCCGATTGAAAGTGGTGAATTGTCGTTTTTTCAATAACCGCTGTATCGGCACAGGTCCAGATATAGGTGGAGGAGCTATTAGAGCTTTTAGTCAATATAATAGTTTGCCTATTTATGTGGTGAATACAACCTTTGGTGGTGGAGCAATTTATGGAAATATTGGCTCAAATGGAGGAGCTATAAGTAGTATTGGAACTTCTTGGACAATCATCAATAGCTTATTTTCACACAATAAAGCTATAGGTAATGGTGGTAATCCTGCACAATCTGGAACTCCTGGTGGTGGAAGTGGTGGTGCAATTTACAATGATGGTAATGAAATGACGTTAACGATTCTTGGTTCTTTATTGGAACAAAATGAAGTCAATTCCTATGGTTCTTCTATCTTTTTTGTGAGTAATAACCATACAGGTAACATTAGAATTGATAACTCGACTATTAGAAATAACATAGGAGGTTCTTGGTATCCTGTCTATCCAAGTATTTCAATGCATAGCGACACACCTATTGCTGTAACTAACTCTTCCATACAATAGTTTATTCTAATTCAATACAACTGTAATTTAAAGCATCAAATATTTCATAGACCGAACTAGTAATATCAGTCTCGGCTACTATTCGCAAAATATTATCACAATCTTCTAAATCAAAATTCCATTTTTTAATTTCATTTATTTCATTAAGATTTTTAGAAATATCCTTAATCTGTTTTTTGTATTGAATTGATGTTTTGAAAACGTAAACCATAATTAGCGTTCCTTTTTATTTGTTTTCACAAATTTAAAACTATGTTGCGACAACAGTATGTCAATAGTAATGTAGCAATACTATTTTTTATTAGTAAAATGTTTTAAATAAAAGCTAGTAAAGTAACCAACATTAATAAAGCATAAATTGTTATGGATACATCTAAATAAAGGTTTACATACATCGTCCTAAAAGGAGCTTCTGACTTTTCTACGTAAAGTTTCAAAATATACTTACAAAAAGAAACAATGAAACACATAATAGAAATTGCAATAAAAGAAACAAGTAATATCATTATCATTTCATCAAAAGTAAAATTTGATTTAAAATGATTTTTTAAAAAATTAAACGTCATAAAATTTAACAAAATTAAAACGAGTACAAATATTAGTCTTTTCATGGGATAAATATTTATTAAGTTAAAATTTTGGTTAAGATTTCATAGCAAATCAGAAGGACGATTACTATTCTCTAAAAGAAAAAAACTAAATTTAATAAGGTGGCAAATAAAAAATCACATTTAATCCCTTATGGATTTAGAGTTATGATTTTTGTTACTGTAAAGATACTACGTTTTTTTATATAGTGCAATACGTATTTATACGTATTTTTGGTGTTTTTTTATACGTATTTATACGTATAAATGCTGTTTTTGCTTCTTAAAAAGACAAAAAGAGTCACTTAAAAGTGACTCTTTTCTAACCAATAAAAATTACTAACCATTATCATTCGTTAAAACAATAATTATTTTCTAGTTCCTCCATGACCACCTGCAACAATTTTTAAAATTCTAATATTTAAGTAGATGAATTTAAAAAATTGAATAAATAGATTTTGCATATTAGAACGCTGTGATTTTGATATTCTTTGTGTCATATTATTTAAGTTTTATGTTGAAGAAGAATAAATTGTATTTCCTTACTATTATTCTCCCTATCTTTTCTCTTTCTTCTTTCAAAAACTATTCGGGAATTAACCACCAAAAAGGTTTCATTTTAGCTTTGTATATAAATGCATAATGCAAAGCAAGTTTTACCCAATGTCCTGCTAAACCAATTTCTCCAAAAGTCTTTTTCAAATCTCTTCCTCCTGTATTTTTATATTTTTTATAATCTGGAACAATTGGATAAGTGGTAATACTTACACCACTTCCTTGGGTCATTCCATATCCAGCAGAAGCAATACAAGCGGCTCCCATATTTCCCATAGAACCTTTATGATGTAATGATTCTTTACCAAATTTGATACTATCAATAATATTATCTGCTACCAATTTTGCTGTAATTCCAGAAGGCATCCCTGTTCTTGGAGGTGCTGGAAAAATTTCGGTACCATTTTTACTTTTTCTTGGTTTAGAAATCGAGTGTGGTGGTGCAAAAGCAATTCCTGGAGCAAAAATATTCTTATAAGTAGGGTTTTGATACGTTTCTGGCCAATCTTGAACGGTCCATTCCTCGTAAGGTTTTGGTGTGTAATCAGCATCTACTATCATAAATCCTTTGAATAATTTATCAGTAACATCAACTTCATTTTTATCAAAAGCTTTAAAACCATGACCCGAAAAAGCTGGAATTAACATCGCAAAATCAAACGTTTCTGTTTTATATTCTCCTTCTAAATTTTCATAATAAGCTACTCCATCTTCAACTTTATAGACACCTGCTTCTAAAATCCATTTGATACCTCGATCTTCAAAGATCATTTCAACCATTTCATTCGACTTCATAATCATATTACCATAGCTTAAAAGCATACCATCCATACCGAAATCACCTAATTTATATTCGTTAGAAATCCATGTAATTTCAGCTTTATCTCTTACTCCATGTTTTACCAATTCCTTTTCAACATTTAGAATATATTCAAAAGCAGCACCTTGACAAGTTGCTTTGGAATGCCCTGTTCCAATAAGAATTTTTAATTTCCCATCTGTTGTTTTTAATTGTTTTATGATTGCATGTAATCCTTCCCAAGCGTGTTCAGCATGATCATAAGTACAAACAGAATAAGCTTTATTAGTGCCCGGATTTAAACCTTCTGTTAAATCGAAAGCTAATTTAGGTCCGGTTGCGTTTATTAAATAGTCATAAGTAATGTTTTCCTGAGTTCCTTTGGTTTCACCAAAAACATATTCCACCGTTACAAAAGGTTTTTCTACTTCTTTATTACCTTCTGGATGAAAGGAAACTACTCTCGCTTGTTTGTATCCAATTCCTTTTCTTTTATATAAAGGTTCTAATGGAAAAATCAATTCTTTCGATTTCATCCTACCAATACCTACCCAAATATTGGAAGGCACCCATTGATAATTACGATTAGGAGAAACAACAAGCACTTCATGTTCTTTTCCAAGCTTTCTTCTTAAATGAGCAGCTGCAGTATGACCTGAAATACCTGCTCCCAATATGACTATTTTTGACATTTTAAATTATTTTAGTAGTTAGTTATTGGTTTAATTCTAGTACTATCTCGATAGATTGCGATTAAAAGCATTTAAATGATTATAAGAAGCATTTAACAAATTAGTATAAACTTGTTTAGTATAACTATCATTGGAATGACTAATGGCAACTTGTAAATCTTCTATGTCTTTTTCTTCAATTGCTTTACCTACTTCCAAGGCATCGATTACTGAAAGCGACCCTTTAGCGATTAAATTGTTATACATTATTTTTAGTTCTTCATTAAAAAAAACTCCTGACTCACTACTAATTTGATATGAAATAGTATTTCGTTCTAGTAGTCCTTTCATGGCTCCCATGTGTTTGGCTTCACTTCGCTTGATATTAGCAAATACTTGTAAATTCCATTTTTCACCTAAAAAAGTATACACATCAAAAGCTACTTTTTCTTCTTCTAACATGAATCTCATAGTATTGATTTCTTCTTGTGATAGGATTTTGGTATCAGAGTTATTTTGACAAAAAATATTTGTTAAGGTTACTAACAAGATTGCTAAAAATCTAAATTTTATTTTATTTTTCATTTGTATATGACTTGAGGTTACTATACAAATTTGGTTAAATTTCCAGAATACTACAGTTACATTTGTTACATAAAAAAAGTGCCTAAAAAGACACTTTTAAAATTTAATTATTAATGCTCTCCATAACCTACATCATCCATTTTACCCTTAAACACTTTGTATTGGATTACAAAATATGCAATTACTAGTAAAATAGCTATGATAAACCAATAAACACCCACTGAAAGTCCATAGTGGTCTGCTGCTACATTATACAATGTTAAAGAAGGATTTATTTTGTTTGTTGAAGGTAATAAATTTGGAAAAATGGAAGCTACTGTTGAAGCTAAACCACCAACTAAAAAAAGCGTCGAAAACAGAAAACCTAATCCGTCTTTTTTTAATGTTTTTACTTTGAATAGACCTAAAAGTCCTATAAGCATTAGTATTGGTAATAACCAAAGAAAGGGATATTTAAAAAAATTATGAAAAGGCTTTGGTTCAATGATGTGCCAAATAAAAATAGATATAATAACTAAACCTAAGAGTGCAAAATTCAACTTAAAAATTACTTCTTTTAATTTTACATTAATATCAGAATTCGTTTTGAAGATAATCCAATTTGCACCGTGAATGGTCAAAGCTACTACACTAATAATTCCTAGCAATAAAGTAAACCAATCGATGATTCCTAAATGATTTGCTTGTGGACTAAAAGTAGGGTTCCAAAGTGGTAAAAAGAAATAATGTGCTTCTTCTGTGGAAATTCCATTTTCTACCATACCCAGATTTACGCCTCTAACAACATTACCTAAAGCTACTCCAAAAAACAACGCTAAAAGTAAACTTGCTATTCCAAAAGCTTTATCCCAAATGGCTTCCCACATAGGATGATGTACTTGTCCTCTTAACTCTAACCCAACGGCTCTAAAAATAAGCAACCATAAAATCATGATTAATGGCAAATAGAAACCACTAAACGAAGAAGCATAAAGTGTGGGAAAAGCAAAAAACAAAACACCTCCTGTAGCAATCAACCATACTTCATTGGCATCCCAAAAAGGGCCAATAGCATTGGTAATATTTTTTTTATCTTTTTCTGTTTTTGCGAAAAAGAAATGTACAATACCTGCTCCAAAATCATAACCATCTAAAACCACATAGGTCGCTAACATGATGATTAAAACGATATACCAAAAAAATTCCATAGTTTAATGAGTTTGAGGTTTTGGTCCTTTACGAACAATTTTTCCAACTAATAGTAAGAATAACATTCCTAACAGAAGATACAATCCTATAAATCCTAATAAGGTAAATAAAGTGTTACCTGAAGAAACAGTAGGTGAAGCTCCTTCTGCTGTTCTTAGCAAATTATACACCAACCAAGGTTGTCTTCCCAATTCTGCTGTATACCAGCCCGTGGTGTTTGCTATATATGGAAATGGCATCATGAATACTAGTGTCCATAAAACCCATTTTGTAGTATAGAGTTTTTTTCGAATTAATTGAAAAAGTGCAAAAGCCATTAATCCAATGAAAATAGTTCCTAAACCAACCATAATATGATAGCCATAATACAAACCTGAAATATTAGTGGGATGCACGTCTTCTGAATATTCTTCTAGTCCTTTTACTTCTTGTTCCCAATTGCCATAAGTTAGAAAACTTAAAATATTAGGTACTGCAATTTTATTGTCAAGTTTTTTATTTTTCACATCAGGCTGACCAATTAAAATGATTTCAGAACCTCCTTTTTCGGTGTGAAAAATACCTTCCATCGCTGCGAAAGTTACGGGTTGATGTTTGACAACATTTTTAGCTAACATATCTCCAGTTGGCATAGCCACTATTAAACTTGCAATCAATCCAAAAATCACTCCAGTTTTCAGGAATAGTTTTCCAGATTCAACGTTCTTTTTATTTAGAATATAAAAAGCTCCTATCCCTGCTACCACAAAAGAAGCTGTCACCAATGAGGCCGCTTGATTGTGTAAATAAGAAGGCCACAACCAAGGATTGGTAAATAGAGCTCCAAAATTATTTAAAACAAATTTCCCATTTGCTAAAACTTCATAACCTACAGGATTTTGCATCCAAGAATGCGTAGCTATAATAAGGAAACCACTTGCCCAAGAACCTAAGAAAACTAAAAATCCTGTAAGAAAATGGAGTTTTTGTCCTAGGAGTTTTTCCCCAAATAAAAAAAGCCCTAAAAAGGACGATTCTAAAAAAAAGGAAAACATACCTTCCATCGCTAAGGTTTGTCCAATGATACCTCCTGTTAGTTCAGAGAATTTGGCCCAATTGGTTCCAAACTGAAATTCCATAGGAATTCCTGTAACAACACCCATAGCAAAATTGAGTGCAAAAATACGCATCCAAAATTTAGCAGCATCATTATAGTGTTCGGATTGTGTTTTTATAAATTTCCACTTGAAATAAACAATAATTAGGGAAAGTCCCATAGTAAGTTGTGGAAATAAGTAATGAAACGTGATAGTAAATGCAAATTGCATTCTATCGTAGAATAACATTTCTTCCATTGTAGTTGTATTTGTACAAAAATACGCAAGAATGCTAAGAATGCATGTAACTTTTGTTACTTATTTCAGTAAAAAAATATAATCAACAATTTGAAAAACAAGAAAGAAATAGACTATTGTTTATAAAAAAACTACTTATTCTCTTCGTTTAAAAACAGTTAATTCATATTTTTCTACTTTTTGATTAGTAAAGTGAATATAAAGATAATTTTTCTTAAAGTAACTGATTTTTTCATTAATTCTAAAAACCCAAACATCACTGTAAAAATCATTGAATGATTCCGAGAAAATACTTTTTATATCTTTTTTACTTAAACCAATTAACTTTTCATAATTCTTAGAAATATAATTGGAGTCTTTATTCTCTTTATTAATTGGCAATCTTTCGAAAATAGTACTTAAATCATTTTCATTTTTTGCCTCTTCTAAAATTTGATTTAAGTTTCTACCTAAACTATCATTATTCATTTCATCATTTTTATTGTTCTCTATAATTTCTGTAGCTAAAGATAAATAATTTAATGCTCCTTTACTACTCGCATCATAATCAATCAACGTTTTTCTGTGACTTTGCGCTTCACTAACTTTTACATTTCTCACAATAATAGTATTGAATACTAATGTTTTAAAATGATTCTTTATTTGATCAACAATGACATTAGAAAAAGCCAAACGTTTATCATACATCGTTATTAAAATCCCCTCAATATCTAAATTTTGATTATATTCTTGTTTAATTGTTTTAAACACATTAAATAATTTAAACAATCCATTGAGTGCATAAAATTCACATTGTACAGGTATTAAAAGTGAATCTGAAATACATAAAAAACTTGTAGTAATAAAGTTTAACGATGGACCACAATCTATTATAATATAATCATATTCCTTTTTTAGATCTTCTAAAGAATGCTTTAATTCATGATGTGTACCAAAATAATTTTTTTCTTGAATTTCAAGATTTGCTAAATTAATATTTGTTGGAATTAAACTTAAATTAGGTGTTAATGTCCTAAATGGATTAATTGAATCTTTAGCATAATTATACAAATCAATTGTAAATGTACAATTCTCATTATCAACTACTGGAAATGAACTTGAAGTATTTGCTTGTGGATCTGCATCAATAAGGAGTACTCTTCTCTCTAAAACAGCTAGTGAAGCTGCTAAATTTATAGAAGTAGATGATTTTCCTACACCTCCTTTTTGATTTGCTATTGCAATAACCCTACACATCAAACACTAAGTAAGTCATTAATAAGTATTCTTTTTCTAAATTTTCAACTTTTCTTACAAATATATGAAATATATTATTAAAAAAAGAGGCCTAAAATGACCTCTTATTTGTATATAAATAAAGTGTTATAATCTACATTCTATTTGGAACTTGGATTCCTAATAATTGAAACGCATTTTTAATAGTGTTACCCACTGATTTTGATAATTGTATTCTAAAAGCTTTTTTCTCTAAATCCTGCTCTGGTAAAATAGGTACATTTTGATAAAAAGAATTAAATTCTTTCACTAAATCATAGATATAGTTCGCTATTAATGCTGGACTATGATTCTCTGCTGCATTTTGAATCACCTCTGGAAATAATTGTACTTGCTTAATCAATTCTTTTTCTTTTTCATGTATCTCAACACTACTAGAAACTACAGTATTTTGATAATCAAAATCGGCTTTTCTTAAAATCGATTGAATACGAGCATAAGTATATTGAATAAATGGTCCTGTATTTCCATTAAAATCAACAGATTCTTCAGGATTGAACATCATTTGTTTTTTAGGGTCAACCTTTAACATGTAATATTTCAAAGCGCCTAGCCCGATTATTTCATATAAAGCGACTTTTTCTTCTTCAGAATAGCCATCTAATTTACCTAATTCTTCAGAAATATTTTTAGCCGTCACGGTCATTTCTTCCATTAAATCATCAGCATCTACAACGGTTCCTTCACGCGATTTCATTTTTCCAGAAGGCAATTCTACCATTCCGTAACTTAAATGAAATAAGTTTTCAGCCCAATCAAAGCCTAGTTTTTTCAAGATTAAGAACAATACTTTAAAATGATAATCTTGTTCATTACCAACCGTATAAACCATTCCACCTACATCTGGATAATCTTTTACACGTTGAATAGCTGTTCCAATATCTTGTGTCATGTAAACTGCTGTTCCATCGGAACGCAAAACAATTTTTCTATCTAAACCATCTTCGGTTAAATCAATCCATACTGAACCGTCTGGGTCTTTTTCGAAAACCCCTTTTTCTAAACCTATTTGCACTACTTCTTTTCCTAATAAATAGGTATTGCTTTCGTAGTAATTTGGTATATTAAAATCAACACCAAGATTTTTATACGTTTGTTCAAAACCATCATAAACCCATTGGTTCATAGTTTTCCAAAGTGCTACCACTTCTTCATCACCTGCTTCCCATTTACGAAGCATTTCTTGGGCTTCAATGATTGAAGGAGCTGCTTTTTTAGCTTCTTCTTCTGTCTTTCCTTGAGCTATTAATTCGTTTATTTCTTTTTTATACTGTTTGTCAAATTCGACATAAAAATTACCAACCAACTTATCTCCTTTCAAACCAGAGGTTTCGGGTGTTTCTCCATTTCCAAATTTCTGCCAAGCCAACATCGACTTACAAATATGGATGCCCCTATCGTTGATGATTTGCGTTTTATATACTTTTTTTCCAGAAGCTTTAATTATTTCAGCCACAGAATATCCTAATAGATTATTACGTATGTGACCTAAATGCAAAGGTTTATTGGTATTTGGTGAAGAATATTCCACCATAACTGACTTTTCACCTTCTGTCGGAGTTACAAAACCAAAAGTTTCATTATTCTTGATAGAATTAAAGAAATTCACATAAAAAACATCAGAAATTACTATGTTTAAAAATCCAGCTACTACATTGAACTTCTCAACCTCAGCTACATTTTCAACTAAATAGTTTCCAATTTTTGTTCCAATTTCGACTGGGTTACCTTTTAACAGTTTCACCAATGGAAAAACAACCATAGTAATATCTCCTTCAAAATCTTTCCTAGTCGCTTGAAATTCAACTTTTTCAATGGTTAAATCAAATACAGATTGAACGGCTTCTAAAATGTGTTTCGTAAGGGTTTCTTGTAAGGTCATTTTTCTTTGATTTTATAAAGGTGCAAATTTAGTGATTAGTGGTTAGTAATTGGTAATTAGTCAGTATAATTTTACCAAAATTGTTAAAAAAAAGCCAAATAAAACTTGATGGTGTAACAAATTAAAAAATATACAGTCTATTATATATCATCAATCAAATCACGTTAAACAGTTATTAAAATGAAATTAAAATTATTTATTTTACTTACCTTGAGTAGTTGTATCAACCTATTTGCTCAAAGTTCTGGGAATATTTCTGGAAAAGTAATTGACAAAAAAACGAATGAACCTTTACCTTACGTAACTATTGTTGTTAAAAACAATGATGCTATTGTAACAGGTGGCATTACCAATGAGACCGGAAATTTTGAAATTAGCAAATTAGTTCCACAAAAGTATAGTGTAGAAATCCAGTTTATTGGTTACAAAACACTTTTAAAAGAAGTAGATTTAACCACTAATACTAGAATAGACATGGGAACACTTGCTATTGAAGAAGATGTTGCTCAATTAGCTGGAGTAGAAGTCGTAAAAGAACGCTCTATTATGGAACAAAAAATCGACAGGAAAGTCATTAATGTTGGGAAAGATTTAATTAGTGCTGGAGCTTCTGCTGGAGAAATAATGAATAATATTCCTTCAGTTTCAGTTGATCCTCAGACAAATCAAATTACTTTAAGAGGTAATTCTAATGTACGAATTTTAATTGATGGAAAACCAACCAATATTTCCCCTGAACAATTGTTAAAACAGATTCCATCGGCTTCTATCAAACAAATCGAATTAATTACAAATCCTTCAGCAAAATATAATCCTGAAGGGATGAGTGGTATTATTAACATTGTATTACATAAAAATGCAAATGATGGTTTTAATGGCTCTATCAATTCTGGAGTAACATTTGGTATTACACCAAAAGCAAACTCCTCTTTCGATTTGAATTATAAAACTGGAAAAGTTAATTTTTATGGCAATTATGGGTTCAATCATGGAAAAAATGCAAATGATGGTTTCATAAACAGTTTCGAAACCAATAATAAAAACCGTCAGGATTTTAAATTCAACAATAAAAACACTTCTCATCTTTTTAAAGTGGGAATGGATTATTTCATCAATGACAACAATACGCTTTCATTTTACACAACTCAAAATTTATTTGATGGTGATGGAATAGGAAGAACTTTTGTTGATTATGAAAATATGACAACAGCAGATATTTTACAGCTTTTCAATTCGAAAACAGAAAGCAATTCTCAGGCTTATAACTTTGATTACAAACATAATTTCAAAAAAGAAGGAGAAAATATTGAATTAGAAGTAAATTATAATACTAATGATAGTCCAGAAAGAACCACTTTTGACTTTCCATTAATTCCTAGCTATACCTTAAATACTGTAGCCAACAATAATGACAATATAATTATCAACCTAGACTATGTGAATCCATTAAGTGAATCGACTAAACTAGAAACCGGTTTACAAACAAGAATTGAAAGTACTGATAATTTATTAAACATTGATAACTCATATAATTCAAGTTTCAATTATGAAAGAAGAATTTATTCTGCTTACGCAACATACGGCAAACAATGGAAAAAATGGAGTGCACAAGCTGGAGCTAGAGTAGAAAAATTTGAAGCAGAAGCTGATTTTAGACAAGTTGGTAACAATCAAGCTCAATTTTCAGATAGTTTTATAACGGTTTATCCTTCTGGTTTTGTGAGTTACAATCCAAACGACAAAAACTCTTTTAACTTTAGCGTAGCAAGACGAGTAGATAGAGCTAGTATTCAACAAATAAACCCTATTAGAGAATGGTCTACACCAACGATTGATTCAAAAGGAAATCCTGATTTAGACCCTCAGTTTACTAACTCTTTTGAGTTGAATTACACAAGACGTACAAAAATTGGTTCTATTACTTCAGGGATATTTTATAGAAAAATCTACGATGAAATTAGCAGATATATTTATGAAAGTCCAACTGATCCCAATAAAAACATCTTGTCATATGACAATTTCAAGGACAATGATGCTTTTGGTATGGAAATCTCTGGAAATTTAAATTTCACTAAATGGTGGAGTGCCAATTTTGGAATTGATGCTTATTTTAGAAAAATAAGAGGTGTTGTGGCAACCGATTATGTAGAGGCAAATACAACCATATTTAATAGTAGAATTAATAATACGTTCAAAGCTACTAAAGATTTACGTTTTCAACTTTTTGGAATGTACAGAGGAAAAGACATCAACTTACAATTCGTAAGAAAACCAATGTGGAGAACCGATTTAGGAGCTAGTTATACAGTTTTAAAAGGAAAAGGAACTGTTAGTGCGCGTTTTAGTGACATTTTTAAAGCGATGAAATTTAGTTTTGACGGAGACTTACCTTATAGACAAGTTGGTGAATTTCATTGGGAAAGTCAAACCGTTTATTTAGGTTTTAATTACCGTTTTGGAGGTGGAAAAAACAAAGCCTTACAAAGAAAATCAAGAGACAACAATGAAACTCAAAAAAGTGGTGGTTTATTGTGATCAAAAAAATGCGATTCAAAATTGAATCGCATTTTTTATGTTGATTTATCTACCCAAGTTTTCAATTGCCATTTTCCATTTATTTTTTCAAAGAAATAATCAATCATTATTCCATTACCAGTACCTCTAACTTCTATAAAAGCATCGTTTTCATCAACAACAGTCTTTTGTTTAAACTCAACAAAATCAGAAGGATACATGAAAGTCAACATCAAATAATCACCCTTAACTATTGAGAAATCAACTAATTCAAAATCATCATCTAAAAGCTGAATGGTTAATGGAAAATGAATCCTGCTTATTTGAAAAATGGAATCTTTGCTGAATTTTTCAATGAAATTTGAAAATTCTTCTTCTATTTTTGGTTCAACTTCTTTATATTCAACTTCTATATTTGACTTGTTTTTGGTTTCAGTCTCTTTAACTGCTTCTTTTACATTCTCATTTTTACAACTGATAGTTAGAAAGTAAGTAAAGAAACTCATCACAAAAACAAACTGTTTCGTCAATCTAGACAAAACAGTTTTATTCTTAAAATTATTTATCATTTTTATTTACCAACGAATGATTGCACTTCCCCATGTAAATCCACTTCCAAAAGCAGCTAAAACCACTAAATCCCCTTCTTTAATTTTCCCTTGTTCCCAAGCTTCTGTTAAAGCAATTGGAATAGAAGCTGCAGTTGTATTTCCATACTTCTGAATGTTGTTATACACTTGGTCATCCGTTAGTTTGAATTTTTGTTGGATAAACTGAGAAATTCTCAAATTCGCTTGATGCGGAATCAACATATTAATATCTGAAACTTGTAAATTATTAGCTTGTAAACCTTCATTAATGACTTCGCTAAAACGAACAACTGCGTTTTTAAATACAAACTGACCGTTCATATATGGATAATAACTTTCATCATTTGGATCATTGTCTGCTAGAATATCTAATACCCAACGTTTTCCCATTCCTGGAGCAATTAAAGATAATTCCTCTGCATGTTGTCCTTCAGAATGTAAATGCGTTGACAAAATTCCTTTAGACAAATCTTCTTCTCTACTTAAGATAGCTGCTCCTGCTCCATCACCAAAAATTACAGAAACACCTCGACCACGAGTAGTCATATCTAAACCAGTGGAATGTAATTCAGAACCAATTACCAAAATGTTTTTATACATTCCTGTTTTAATATATTGGTCGGCAACTGAAATGGCATAAATAAATCCAGAACATTGGTTTCTTACATCTAATGCACCAACCGTTTTCAATCCCAAATCGCGTTGCACTAAAACACCAGGTCCAGGAAAATAATAATCAGGACTTAACGTAGCAAAAATTATAAAATCAATATCATCTTTATCTATTTTAGCTCTTTCAATAGCTATTTTTGCAGCTTTTACACCCATTGAAGTCGTGGTATCTTCCCCTCTTATAACATGCCTTCTCTCTTGAATTCCAGTTCGTTCTTGAATCCATTCATGATTGGTATCCATTTTTTTTGATAAATCGTTGTTTGTAACAACGTTATCAGGAACATAATACCCTAAACCTGTTATTTTTGAATGATACATTTTTTACACTATTTATATTTTAAGCTAGGCAAATTTAGTAAATTATCATTTTAAATGAATTACAAAGCCCATTTTTTCATTAATCTCAAAATTAGACATTTTAAAATTACATTTTAACAAAATTTACATATTTTAAGATTTTAAATTCAATATTTTTGGGAAAGAAACTAATTATACCATTCCAAATGAAATCATTTTTTACCTGTTTATCCTTTTTTTTCTTGAGTGTTACTGTGTTCTCTCAGGAAAACTTGACGTATCAAAAACCACCACAAGAAATCTTAGCATTAGCCAATTACGAAAGAGCACCAAGTGTATCAATGGATACCAAAAAGGAGTACATGCTTTTAAGTTATAGAAATACTTACAAACATCTTGATGATTTAAATCAAGATGAAATGCGTCTGGGTGGATTGCGTATTAACCCAACAACAAACATTTCAAGTACAGTAACTTATGTAAATAATTTAAAAATTGGTAAAATAAAAGACAAAACAAAAAAGCAAGTTACGGGTTTGCCAGAGAATCCTAAAATTGCCAATATATCGTGGTCACCAAATGAAAAATTAATTTCTTTTACTAACACCACAGATGTAGGTGTAACTTTATGGTATATTGATGTAGCCACTGCCAAAGCAACAAAAATAAGTAATTCTCTTTTAAATGCTAATATGGGAAACCCTATTAGCTGGTTTAAAGATAGTAATGCCTTATTAATAAAGACTCTTTTACAAGATAAACCCGATTTAATTAACGTAAAAAAAGAGCTACCAAAAGGACCAACAGTTTCTGAAAGTGAAGGGAAAGTTTCTCAAAACAGAACTTATCAAGATTTATTAAAAAATAAAACAGACGAAGCTAATTTTAAAACATTAACTACTTCTGTAGTATATAAAATCGATTTAAAAGGAAATAAAACACATTTCACTAAAACACCTGGAATGTTTTCTGACGTTAGTTTCTCACCTGATGGGAATTACGTAATGATTACTTCAATAGAAAAACCTTTTTCCTATCTTGTGCCTTATAGTCGTTTTCCTCAAATAACAGTTGTTTATGATATCAATGGAAAAGAAATTAAAACGGTAAATGAAGTTTCTTTGAATGAAATAGCTCCAAAAGGATTTATGTCTACCCGCACAGGTAAAAGAAACATGAATTGGAGAAATGATTTACCAGCAACACTTTACTTTGTTGAAGCACTTGACGAAGGTGACCAAGCAAATGAAGTGCCTTTTAGAGATGAATTATTTTTATGGGATGCTCCTTTTTCAGATAATCCAAAATCATTACTAAAAGTCAAACAAAGATTTGGTGGTATTCAATGGGGAAATAAAAGCACAGCTGTTGTAACTGATTATTGGTATGACACTAGAAATAGTAAAACCTATTTAATTGACCCTTCAGTTCAAGGTGCTAATCCAAGGTTAATTTGGGATAGAAACTACCAAGACAAATACAACGATCCAGGTAATTTTGAAACTAAGAAAAATGAAATGGGCAATTATATTTTAGCCATTGAAAATAATAAAATGTATTTACTTGGTGATGGTTATACCAAAGAAGGCCAATTCCCTTTCATTGATGAATTTGACAACAATACTTTAAAAACAAAAAGACTATACACTTCAAAACTTACTGATAAAAAAGAAGATTTATTATCGATTGAAGATATTAAAAAAGGGGAATTATTAGTAATGATTCAATCTAAAAATGAATATCCTAATTACTATTTTAGAAATTTAAAAAATAAAAAATTAACTGCCGTTACGGCTTTCAAAAACCCATTTGAAAGTCTAAACAATGTCTACAAAGAAGTGATAAGTTATAAAAGAAACGATGGTGTAACACTTTCAGGCACTTTGTATTTACCAGCAAATTATGATCGAACTAAAAAAGATAAAAAGTTACCTCTATTAATATGGGCTTATCCAGAGGAATTTAAAGATAAAAACAGTGCTGGTCAAAATACGCAAAATCCAAATGATTTTACATTTCCTTATTATGGTTCGTTTGTTTATTGGGTAACCAGAGGATATGCCGTTTTAGATGATGCATCATTTCCTATTATTGGAGAAGGTACAATAGAACCAAATGACACTTTTATACCACAATTAGTAGCTAATGCCAAAGCAGCAATTGATGCAGTAGATAATTTAGGCTATATTAACAGAAAAAAAGTAGCCGTTGGTGGTCATTCTTATGGTGCATTTATGACTGCTAATTTATTAACACATTCTGATTTATTTGCCTGCGGAATTGCTCGAAGCGGTGCTTATAATAGAACTTTAACTCCTTTTGGCTTCCAAAGTGAGCAACGCAATTATTGGGATGTACCAGAAGTTTACAACACTATGTCTCCTTTTATGAATGCTTCCAAAATGAAAACACCTTTACTCTTAGTACATGGAGAAGCAGATAATAATCCAGGAACATTTACCTTACAAACAGAACGCTATTTTCAAGCTTTAAAAGGATTAGGTGCTCCTGTTAGAATGGTACTTTTACCTAAAGAAAGTCATGGCTATGTAGCTGAAGAAAATATTTTTCATTTGCTATGGGAACAAGACCAATTCTTAGAAAAGTATTTAAAAAATTAATTTTTTTAAATTATTGGTTAAACTAAAAAATAGACTTGTAGTTTTTACAAGTCTATTTTTATTTTCAAACCTATTTTAGTGTTTCGTTCTATATTATATTTACTCTCAAAAAACACAATTTGATTATTAAAGACAGATTCAATAAGGTATTTATCTCCTTTAAAATAAGATTCTTTTACTTCCACTTCAAAAGTTGAATTTAGGGACATTTCCAATTGATGTGGGTAAACAAATAGTTCATTTTCTTCCCATTTTATTTCATTTACTTCTCCAAATAAAGATGCTGAATAAAATGAACTAGGATACCTATAAATTTCTTCTGTCTGCCCTATATCAATTATTTCTCCTTCTTTCATTACTAACACTTCATCACAAAACGAAAGCACATCATTAGTATCGTGTGTTGCTATAATGCAAGTAATTTCTTTTTTCTTTAAATATTTAAAAATTTTACGCCTAAGACTATTTTTCAGAAAATTATCAATATGACTAAAGGGCTCATCTAACAATAACAATTCTGGTTCTAAAGCTAAGACTTTTGCTAAAGCTACTCGCTGCATTTGACCACCGCTTAATAGTTGAGCCTTTGTATTCGCAAACCCTGTCATTTCTACTACTTCAAGTAATTCATTCACTCTTCTTTCTTTTTCTTCTGGATAAAAATTCGATAAAAATTTACCCACATTTTCTGCAACAGTCACATAAGGCATCAAATCGAAATCTTGAGCCAAATATTTCATATATGGCATTCCAGGTACTAAATTAAATTTTGGACCTAAAACAGAATCATCATTCCAAAAAATTGAACCCAATTCTAAATCATGTAAACCATATATTAATTTCAATAGTGTACTTTTCCCACAACCACTTTCTCCAATAAGCGCCAAAAAGCTACCTTTCGCTAAGGAAAAACTCATTTTTTTAAGCAATGGATCACTTGTGTAAGAAAAAGATATATTCGATACTTTTAACATTTTTCAATTAAAATTTCAACAAACTTACAAATAAAATGACTTTAATCCTGTTAACATTTAAAAACACTAAATTGTTAATAAAAAGGGCTTCATTAGATAAAAATTAATTTCTATCTTGCGACTCCCAAAATAACAACCTATTAAAATTCAAAATGACACGAAATTTTTTCACATTTAGCCTAATTTTAGCTTTCTTTTTATTTTCCAATTCCTCAAAAGCACAATTTGGTATAGAAGTAAACTATGGCTTAAACGGAGTAATGAATCCAAGTATTACAAATTTCTCTCACTTTGGTGGTGGAATTCTATATGATTTTAATGAGTCTTTTGGTGCTAAATTAGATTTTGGCTCTGACCAATTTAGATCAAATGGGGATTTTTTTAACAAAGAGACAGGAGTAAACGTTACACGAATTTCTTTACAAGCAACAGCTAACATTTCTGACTTAATTGATCCTACAAGTTTATACAGTTCGTTTAATTTATCAGCACATGCTGGAGGTGGTTATTCTTTTATTAAATCTACCGAATATACTAATGCAGACAATACTGCAAATGCTATTATTGGTTTAACTCCGAAAATTAAGATATCACAGGGTTTATATTTTGCAATTGACACTTCTGTTATTATTAATTTATCACAACATTATGGCTTTGATGGTCAATTTACTTATCAAGGGTATCCAAATTCTATTACTGGAATTATGTATAATGTTACTGGAGGAATCATTTATAAATTTGACGAATATTATTAATATAAAACAAAAAAGACTGTATTAAAACAGTCTTTTTTATTAGCATTGAAACAATATTTTATTTTTGAGATTCATTTTTAGCATCTTCAATCATTTTTTCATTAGCAACAATAGCAAATTCAACACGTCTATTTTTGCTTCTTCCTGCATCAGTTTCATTATCTGCAATTGGATCAGCTTCTCCCATGCCTTTAATTACAAATCTAGAAGAAGAAATTCCTTTCTGTGTCATATAATTTTTCACACTTGTAGCACGTTGCTGTGACAAATTTAAATTATACTCATCAGCACCTTTACTATCAGTATATCCAAAAATAGTAATATCTGTATCTGCATAATCTTTAAAAACAGGCACTAATTTATCTAAGTTTTGTTTTGCTAAAGCTGTTAATGTAGCTTTATTAAAATCAAAATTCACAGAACTTTCTCCTAAAACTAATTGTATTCCTTCTCCAACTCTCTTTACTTCTGCTCCTGGTAAAGCTGTTTCTATTTCTCTTGCTTGCTTGTCCATTTTATTTCCAATAACACCTCCCGCAACACCACCAACTACACCACCTATTACAGCTCCAAGGGCTCCATTACCACCTTTTCCAATGTTATTTCCTAATACACCACCAATTATTGCTCCACCAACTGCACCAATAGTAGCTCCTCTTTGGGTTTTATTTGTATTCTTAACTGCATTACAACTATTTAAACTAACTAACAAACTTATTGAAATAGCTGTCAGTATTAATATTGATTTTTTCATATTATTAATTTTTAATTATTTCTTATAAATTGATATACTACATTAGTATTTTTACCTCCTACATTAATGTTATCGATTAATTGAAATGAATTTTCAGTAACATTAGTAACTGTTAAAACATATCCAATATCCATTTTTTTAGCTTTTACTCCTTCTAAAAATTTCATTACTAATTTCCCATCTTTATTTATATACCAAGTTATAGGTGAATTATAACCACTACATGCTGCCTTTGTTAATCTCATTTCTCCTTTATTATTATTTGAAATAAAACTCCATTCACTTCCTACAAAACATTGAGAATCTTCAATATTAAAAGACGTAACCTTAATATATTCTGAACCTGGATAAGTAACTGACGATATACTCCAATTCCCTTTTAAAGCAACCTCTGTCTTCATATCTAGTTTCGTTCCAACAGGTGAATTCGACTTACAAGAGACTAGCATTACAACTAAACTCATAATTATTAAAACTTTTTTCATATTTGTATTTTTTTAATTTCTTTTACAAATGTAAATCTATTTCTTTATCTTTTTTTTATATAATCTCATTTTTCAATTGCAGAATTTCCATTCAGCCAATTTGTCAGTTTACTTAAATTGGTATTCCTTTTGAATAGGAATTAAATCAAAATGTATAATTAAAAAATCATAAATATGTCTAGTGGAAAAATTAATGTATCAGTAGAAAACATCTTTCCTTTAATCAAAAAGTTTTTGTACAGTGATCACGAAATTTTCTTACGTGAACTTATCTCAAATGCTACAGATGCAACTTTAAAATTAAAACATTTAACCAGTATAGGTGAAGCTGCTGTAGAATATGGCAATCCAAAAATCGAGGTAAAAATTGACAAAGAAGGCAAAAAATTACATATCATAGACCAAGGTTTAGGTATGACTATGGAAGAAGTTGAAAAGTACATCAATCAAATTGCATTTTCAGGTGCAGAAGAGTTTTTAGAAAAATATAAAGACTCTGCCAAAGATTCAGGTGTTATAGGTCATTTTGGTTTAGGGTTTTATTCTGCTTTTATGGTAGCTTCAAAAGTAGAGCTTATAACTAAATCATTTAAAGATGAGCCAGCAGCTCATTGGACCTGTGATGGTAGCCCAGAATTTACATTAGTACCTCATGATAAAACCGAAAGAGGAACTGAAATCATTCTTCATATAGCAGAAGATTCACTAGAATTTTTAGAAGAAAGCAAGATTAAAGGTTTATTAACGAAATACAACAAATTTATGCCTATTCCAATTAAATTTGGAACTAAGCAAGAAGCGTTACCAAAACCAGAAGATGCTCCAGAAGATTATAAAACAGAATACAAAGAAGTAGAAAACATTATTAACAATCCTAATCCAGCTTGGACTAAACAACCTACTGATTTAAAAGACGAGGATTACAAGAGTTTTTATCGTGAATTGTACCCAATGCAATTTGACGATCCATTATTTCATATCCATTTAAATGTTGATTACCCTTTTAACCTAACAGGTATTTTATATTTCCCAAAACTAGCTGCTGATTTACAAATTCAGAAGGATAAAATTCAATTATATCAAAATCAAGTTTTTGTAACAGATAATGTAGATGGAATTGTTCCTGAGTTTTTAACCATGTTGAAAGGAGTTATTGATTCACCAGATATTCCATTAAATGTTTCTCGTTCTTATTTACAAGCAGACGGAAATGTTAAGAAAATTTCAAATTATATTACACGTAAAGTTTCTGATAAATTAAAATCTTTATTTAACGAAAATCGTGAAGATTTTGAAGCAAAATGGAATGACATTAAAATTGTTTTAGAATATGGAATGCTTTCAGAACCAAAATTCTATGAAAAAGCAGGTGATTTTGTATTGTATCCAACAATTGACAATACCTATTTTACTTTAGCAGAATTAAAAGAAAAACTAAAAGACACACAAACCGATAAAGACGGAAAACTAGTTATTCTTTATGCTTCCAACAAAGAAACACAACACAGTTATATAGAAAGTGCTAAAGAAAAAGGATACGAAGTATTACTTTTAGACAGTCCAATTGTATCGCATTTAATTCAAAAATTAGAGGCTGACAATGAGAACTTAACTTTTGCTCGTGTAGATGGAGATGTAATTGAAAAATTAATTCAAAAAGAAGAAAATCAAATTTCTAAATTATCTGAAGACGAAAAAGAAAGTTTAAAAACAGTTTTAGAAACTATTGTTCCAAAAGAAACCTATTCAGTTCAATTAGAAGCAATGGATAGTAAATCGGCTCCATTTATGATTACACAACCAGAATTCATGAGAAGAATGAAAGAAATGAGTCAGTCTGGTGGTGGAGGCATGTTTGGAATGGGTAATTTACCTGAAATGTACAATTTAGTGGTAAATACCAATTCTGAATTAGCCACTTCAATTCTAAGTACTGAAAATGAAGACGCAAAAGCTAGCTTAGTAAAACAAGCTCTAGATTTAGCTAAATTATCTCAAGGTTTATTAAAAGGAGAAGAATTAACTTCTTTTGTAAAACGTAGTTTTGAGACTTTGAAATAATATCAAGGCACATGAATTAAGACAAACCTGCAAGTTAAAATTTGCAGGTTTTTTTGTATGTTTGAATTTTTAATAACGTAAAACAAATGTATAATTTTAAAGTTGATATAAACGTTTCAGTTTATAGAGATGAACTAAGAAGAGAATTACATTCTCATATTTTATCTTTACAAATTTTATTAGAGAATATTAATAATGACTCGATTTTAAACAGAGAAGTTAAATTAGGAAACTTAATTAAAATGCCTCTACTGATACATGAAAGACAAGTAATAATAAAAAACGAAATTAATAAAACCTTTATTTCAACTATAAGAAGTTTTCAGAATTTCATAGATAAATTAATAGCTACAACAGATTTATTTAATAGAGAATATAAAAATGATTATGAAATAAAGTCTAAAAAAGAATTCAATTCATTTTTACAAAAACAATTAGATGAAATGATAAATAAAGTTTCAACTAATAGATACTTTGGATTTTCCGATAAACTTAAAAAATTTAATATTGATGAAAATACTAAAGAAATATTAATGGGTTATACTACATTAAGAAATAATTTAGAACATCATAAAGACATATCATCTAAAGATACAGAATTAAATTTTTTCGTAACATCTGTATATGTAAATAACAACGAATTACAAGAATTAAATCAACTTTTAGAACAAGGAAGTTCAATCAATGTGAGAAAAAAAAGTATCACTAGACTAATTAATAAGGGTGAAAAAGTAGAAATTCTTGAAAAAGAAATTTTTGAAATAATTTTCACATTAAGTGAATTAATTTCTGTTGAATTTATTAATGCAACCTATGAAAATTTGAAAGACATTAAACAATACTATAAATCATAAAATAATGCGAGATACTTCCTCCAAGAACAAATAAATGCCAAATAAAATGTCCGTAAGGAATTCTCTTAGAAGCATAAAAAATAGTTCCTAATGTATAAAAAACGCCTCCAATAGCTAAATATGTTAATGCTTCTGTAGAAAGCAAATTCATTAATTGATTCAATTCTGCTACTACTAACCAACCCATAACTAAATACATTATTAAGGATAATTTTTCCACTTTTCCTGTCAAGAATAATTTCATTACTAACCCAATTCCTGCAATACTCCAAATCACAAAAAACAACCTCCAACCAGTAGTTTGTTCCAATGTAATTAAACATACTGGTGTATAAGTTCCTGCAATGAGAAGAAAAATACCTATGTGATCAAAAATTTGAGCTTTTTTCTTCTTTACTTCATGTTCTAATGCATGATAAACTGTCGAAGCAGTATATAACGCAATCAAACAAAATCCGTAAATCCAAATACTTAAGGTACTAAAATGATTTACTTCTCTATTCTTTAATAACAAAAACACTAATCCAAAAATCCCCAACACTATACCAAACCCATGTGAAATAGTATTTAAAAATTCTTCCTTATTTTTGACTTTTAATAACATCACAAAAAACTTATTATTATTCATATAAAGATACTAAAAACACATGAACGAAAAACCTATTTTATACTTTAAAAACGATTCCGATTGGAGAAAATGGCTACATGATAATCATGATTCCGCTAAGGGTGTTTATTTAATTTTTTTTAAAGTAGCTAGTGAAACTGAAAGCATGAGGTGGGAAGAGGCTGTTAAAGTAGCTATTTGCTATGGCTGGATAGACTCTACTGTTAAAAAAGTAGATGAAGAAAGAAGACAACAATTGTTTACTCCTAGAAAAGATAAAAGTGTTTGGAGTAAACTTAATAAGACCTATATAAAAGACCTAATTGAAGTGGGTTTAATGCATGAAAGTGGTCTAAAAAAAATTGAAACAGCCAAACAAAATGGTTCTTGGGAAAGTTTAGATGCTGTTGAAAATTTAGAAATCCCAAATGACTTACAAATTGCTTTTAACAACAATACTATTGCTTTTACAAACTATACTAACTTTAGTAAATCTTATCGAAAGGGTTACTTATATTGGTTAAATCAAGCCAAAAGAGAAGCAACAAGACAAGATAGAATTCGTCAAATAATAGAACTATGTGAGAAAAACATCAAATCAAGGTAAACTATTTTTAAAAACTAAACATTTAACAAATTCTATATTTTTCTTGTAAAGCAAATTCGAAAAGTCTTATTAGATTTGTATCAACAAACAAACAGATCAAGCATGATAGAACCGTCTAAAATTATTTTTTTAGACGGTTTTGTTTTTTATCTAATTCGTTATTAATTGATTGTTTTCTTTTCTCTCCTTATTTAAAAGATTTGGATCTTCTTTTGCTAATTTATTTTTGGTAGGAATTTTATAATTAATAGTAAAGCCAATTCTTCTCGTATCATTTTTACTTTGTAATAACAAATTGGTTCCTGATGAACCAAAACCTTGTTGATTTGTATTTAAAACATCATCAAAATTGATAGATACTGATAATTTATCTTTTAAAAACTTTTTAGAAAAAGTAACATCTAAACTATGATTAAATGGCTCTTTCGCAATAAAATAATAGTAATTTCCTCCTTTAGTATTGTAACTATAATTCGTTACAAATTTAATTTCTTTTGATAACAAAATTTGAGACATCAAATTAAACATCCAAAACCCTTTTGTATTTAAATCTGGTATTTGATGAATTTGATACCCAGTATACACATATAAAAAATTAATTTTATCTGGATTAAAATCAAATTTTAATGTTTCATTCAATCCTTTTGTAAATAGCATATAAGGGATAGGTAAACCTATACTTAAATTATGAATTTTAAGTTCGGGTACATTAATAGTAGTATTTGAAACTATATTATTATTTTCCAAGACTCTATTTATCACCTGATTCTTAGCAACACTTACGTTATATCCTATGTAAGCGTAATCAAAAGCACTTACTTTCACTTCAAAATTGTCAAAAATTGTTGGTTGCAATTGAGGATTACCAGAATAATTGATATTAGGATTTTGATAATTTGTATTATTGGGATTCAATGAAGAAGTACTTGGTAAACTAATTTTCTTATTATAATTTACATTGAAAAAAATTTGAGGCGCAAAATTATATTGTACGGTGGCATTCGGAAAAAATCGGAATTGCTTAAAAGGAATTAATTCAGTTGTATCAGTATTTCCTTTAATTACATAATCTTCTGCTCTTCCTCCTAAAATAAAATCAATTTTTTTATAAGAAGATTGGAATTCTAAATAAGTTGCTGCTGTTCTTCTAGAATAATCTAAATTGGTTAACCCAAAACTTTTTGTTTCAAAAGCAAGATTATCAAATAAAGTTCCAACACTCATTTTCCCTTCATCTAAAAGTTTTAATTCTTGCGAATAATCGATTTTAAAATTCACATAATCATAAACAGATGTATTATCTAAAACATTTGTATTCTGTAGTCTTGAATCGAGATTAAAATCATTGTCACTTCTGTTATAATTAAATCTAAAATCTAGCTTTTTATCATAATCATCAAATCGCTTTTGATAAGTAGCAACTACATCTTGTCTGAAGGTTTTATTTTTACTAAAATCATTAGTTTGAAAGCCTAATCCATTTCCTAAAACATAAGAATCGTTATTGTTATAATTTACATCATAATTTAACAACAACCGATCTTTTTTAAAATCAAAAGTTAAGGCTGACTTTGCAAAAGTTGAACGTCCTGTTCTATCAGCATCAGTATCAGATAAAATGGTTGTGTTTCCATTTGATTTAGTAGATATTGTAGACCAAAGTGCACTTTCTCTATAATTTTGACCTACATTTAATTGCCATCCAAAATACCTGTTTTTTGCACTTAGTAGCAAGCTATTATTGAATCGCGTTCTAAATTTATCATAATTTGTGAAGTTAAAACCTGAAGAATATGTCGCACTTAAATAACTTTTTGCTCTCCTACTAGTTATGATATTAATTATTGCTCCACCAGACGTAGCAGGAAATTCAGCACCAGGTTGTGTTATTATTTCCACTTTCTCAATACTATTTGCTGGCATACCTTCTAAAAAAGAATTTAAGTCATTTGATGAAATGTTTAAGGGTCTACCATCTAAAAAAACTTCTAATTGCTTTCCTTGATACATCATTCCTGCTACATCAGAGATAATCAAACCAGGTAACTTCTTTAAGCCCTCCATTACAGAACCCGAATTCAAATGCGCTTGTGATTCAAAATCAAAAATAGTTCTATCTGGTTTTTGTTCAATAGCTTTTTTTTGTTTGGTTAGCACTACCTCTTTCAATTCAACCTCTTTTTCTTTTGCTTTTGAATCCTTTTCTTGTCCAAAAACATTAGATAATACTATATTAAAAAAGAAGACTACCAAAACAGTTTTATTTCTCATTATGAATTTAGCTTTAATTAATTAGACTAATAACAACAGTAATAGTTACAAATAAAAACGATAAATGTTTATATTTGAAAAACAATTAAAACATAATGGAAAAAAGCATAGCATTCATCTTATTAGCAATTTTCGTAATTCCGTCTACTATTTTTAGTCAGGAAACAAAAAAAGAGTTTTCAATAGGAGAAACAGTTACAATCACATCAAAAATTCTTTCTCAAGATCGCATTTTAAACATTTATTTACCAGAAGGTTATAAAAAAAACGATTCTATTCCTTATCCTGTAATATATTTATTAGATGGCTCAAGCAATGAAGATTTTTTACACGTAACGGGTTTAGTACAATTTTTCAATCTTCAATTAGGTATGCCAAAAACTATAATTGTAGGAATTGCAAATAAAGACAGAAAACACGACTTTACATATCCAACTGAAATTCCAGACTTAAAAAAAGACTTTCCTACAACTGGTGGTTCAGAAAAATTTATTAATTTCATTGCTGAAGAACTTCAACCATTTATAACAAAGAATTATAAAGTCTCAGATAAAAAATACATACTAGGACAATCTTTAGGAGGTTTATTAGCTGCTGAGATTTTATTTAAAAAACCAGAACTCTTTACACATTACTTTATCATTAGTCCAAGTTTATGGTGGGATGATGAATCTTTACTACACAATGCCTCTAACTATTTATCAAAAATAAAAAAGCCTATTTATGTCTATGTTGCAGTAGGTGAAGAACACAAAGTAATGATAAAAGATGCTAAGACTTTAGCTTCAGAATTAAAAAAATATCCAAATACGATAAAAACAAATTTTCATTTTTTTTCAAAAGAAAATCATGCAACTATTTTACACAACAGTTTGTATCAAGCTTTTTTACTAGAATTCCCATATAAAGAACCAAAATAAACAGTTATGAATAAAAGTTTAATTTTCATTATTTTCTGTAATTTTTCAATACTTGTTGCGCAAAAAGAGAATATAGAACCTGCCTTTGATTTTTTAGCACAATATTCAAATTGTAGAGACTTAGCCATCTCAAAAAATCAAGATGAAGTATATTTTACACTTCAGAGTTCCAACGAAGAAGTCTCAAGAATTTTATACACAAAAAAAGTAAAAAACAAATGGACCAAACCACAATTAGCTATTTTTTCAAGTAATCATAGAGACATTGAACCTTTTTTAAGTCATGATGATCTCCGATTATATTTTGCATCCAACAGACCATTGAGTGATACGGTTACAAAAAGTAAAGATTATGACATTTGGTATGTAGAACGAAAAACTATAACTGAAAATTGGTCTAAACCCATTAATTTAGGTATGCCGATAAACACCGATAAAGATGAGTTTTATCCTTCGGTTGCTCTAAATGGCAATATTTATTATACTTCAGAGAACGAAAATTCTTTTGGTAAAGATGATATTTTTGTAAGTCATTGGAAAAACGATAAATATACTAAGCCAGAAAATTTAGGAACAGCTATTAACAGTAATGGCTATGAGTTTAATGCATTTATTGCTCCAGATGAAAGCTTTTTAATGTTCACAGCTTACAACAGAAAAGATGGTTTAGGAAGCGGTGACCTTTACATTAGTTATAAAAGCAAAGATGGAAATTGGGAAATAGCCAAAAATTTAGGAAATCAAATAAACTCTACAGCAATGGATTATTGTCCTTTTTATGATACTAATACTGGCATATTATATTTCACAAGTAGGAGGAATTTGGTTACTAATAAACCTTTTAAAACCACTGACGAATTTGAAAAAGAAATTAATCAATATAAAAATGGTTTTAGTAGAATTTATAAAACTAATTTAAAATTATAATGAATTTACAGCCCAATCTTGCAAATAAGTTAGTCAGGTTAAAACCATTGGAAAAAGATGATTTTGAAAACTTATTCATAGTAGCATCTGATCCATTAATTTGGGAACAACATCCTAATAATGACAGATATAAAAGAGACGTTTTCGAATCTTTTTTTGAAAAAGCAATGGATACTAAAGGTGCTTTTCTTATTATTGATAAGTGTACTGACAAAACAATTGGTTCTTCTCGTTTTTATGATTTAGACAGTACAAAAAGTACGATTGTAATAGGTTTTACGTTTATAGCAAGATCTTATTGGGGAACAAACTACAATCGTTCAATAAAAAAATTAATGTTAGATTATGCCTTTCAGTATGTAAATAAGGTTCATTTTCATGTCGCCAAAAATAACTTTCGCTCTCAAAAAGCTATGTCAAAACTAGGAGGAACTGTAATTGATTATTCAACATCAAATTTAGGTATTGAAGGAAATCCTATTTACGAAATTAAAAAGAGTGATTGGTCTCTTTAAAAAGGTTATACATATTAAAAAAGGTTTAATCTAATAAATAGACATTAAGACTTTACGTTATAAAAAAAATCACAACATTAATTCTTTTATTTTAGGAATTAGTACTGTTTCTTTACAAGAAAATGATCCTGAATTTACTGAAGATAATTTTAGCTTAGAAGGTGCATTGACACTTTTTAAAAAAGCTAATAATCTTGAAGAATTTGAAAAATCAATTAATGAAGAAAATAATGATTTCATAAAAATCGCTAGTTATTTATAATTTAATTAGCTATTTTTTTTTGTTTGCCAAATTTTTATCGACCTTTGGTTGTCCTTGAAATTATTTTCTTATGAATTTATCTATTGAAACTCCTGCTCTTTTATTTTCTGCAACTTCTTTAATTCTTTTGGCATATACGAATCGCTTTTTAACCATCGCACAAATTATTAGGAGTTTAAAAAAGACTTACGATGAAGAAGAAAACAAACTTATATTACTTGAAATTAAGAATTTAAATTTAAGATTAACACTTATAAGATACATGCAATTATTTGGAGTAATGTGCTTATTTTTATCAGTCTTTGCTATGTTACTTTTATTTATAGGACATCAACTAACAGGAATTTACCTTTTTGGATTATCTTTATTGTGTCTACTTATTTCCTTAGGTCTTTCTTTTTGGGAAATTAGTATTTCTGTAAAAGCTTTGCGATTGCATTTAAGTGATTTAAACGATAAATAATTTAAAAAACTCTCTCCAAAACTTCTTTCAGTCTATCAATTTCAAAAGGTTTCCATAAAAAACCACTAAAATGATTAGTTTCATAGTTTTTTGAAGTCACCATGGTATCTGCAGTTAATGCTATAACTGGTGTTTTTGTATTTAAATTAGTAGTAGTTTTTATAATTTTAGTTACCTCTAATCCATTCATATTTGGCATATGAATATCCATTAAAATAAAATCATAAAAGTTTTCTTTAACCTTTTCTAAAGCAAGCATTCCATTTTCAACATGTTCCGATTCTATTTCCCATTTTGAGAGTAATTTACTAAGTAACACTGCATTTATAACAGTATCTTCTACTATTAGTACTTTCTTACCTTTTAAATTAATATTTTTTACAACTATTTTTTTTTCGATTAAATCATTTTCGACCAATTGCTTTTTAGGAACTTTTAATTTAAAATAGAAAGTCGTTCCCTTACCAACTACGCTTCTAACTTTAATTTTACTATTATATAGTTCTATTATTTTTTTAACAATGGCAAGACCTAAACCAGTTCCACCTTGTTTACGTGTCAAAATAGGCTTTACTTGTGAAAAACTTTCAAAAATTTCATCTAAGTTTTCTTTTAAAATACCTTCACCAGAATCAATTACTTCAAATAAAATAGTATCCTTTTTTGAAGTAGATTTAACCTCATTAATTTTTAATTCTACATTACCCTTTTCAGTAAATTTGATAGCGTTACTAATTAAGTTATTCAAAACTTGAGTTAATTTAGTTTCATCTAAGTTATATGAATTTTTATCTGGAATTGAACAACTTAACTTTAAAACCAAACCTTTCTCCATAGCTTGTTTATCATATACACTAACAATATTTTTTACCAACCTAGCTAATTGTACTTGAGTAATTTCTAATTTTGATTTATTTGAATCAAGCTTTGTAAAATCTAATACATCATTAACAATATTAATAAGGTTTGATGAAGCAAATTTCAGACTACTTAGTAACTCTCTACCTTCATTACTTATTTCATCATTTAGTAATTCGACAATTGAAGTTATTGCATTTAAAGGTGTTCTAATTTCATGGCTCATTATAGATAAGAAGTCTTGTCTCATTTTTATTGCTTTGGCTTCATCTTGATTTTTCTTTTCAAGTAATAATTGTTTCTCTTTATGAAGTTTTGTCTCATTTTTTAAAACTTCCATTTTAGAAATCAATTCATAGTTTTCAATTACTTTTAAAGTTTGAGAATTTATTACACTCTCCTTTTCCTTCTGATATCGTTCAAAATAATCTAAGGCTAATGCAGGTTCATTCTTAGCCTTATAAATGATATAGATTAACTTTTTTAGTTTAATTGTTGACATTGCTAATTTAAGAGATGTCGCTATTTCAAGACCAATAAATGCCGTCTTTAAAGCTAAATCTAAATTGTTTTTAGCGTAATACAGTTCGCCCAACTTTGTATAAGTCATAGCACGACCTGTATTCTCTCCCATTTCATCATGAATTTTTAAAGCTTTAAAATAAAAATCTTCTGCTTTTTCATATTCTTTCAAACAAAAGTAAACTTTTCCTTTACCATACAAGGCATAAGCCATCCCTCTTATATCATTAGTAAATTCTTTCTGTTCAATTGATCGATTGATGAAAGCCATAGCAAATTTCAGCTTGCCATTTTTTGCGAGAATGCCCGATAAGTTATTGTAAACATTAGACTCTAAATTAAAATCATTTATTTTCCTTGCATTTTTAATAGCGCAATTATATGATTTTAAAGCATTACTTTGATCTCCAATATAGCCATATATAGTACCTAATGACTTTTCTGTTCTAGATTGATTGTAATAATCACCTTCTTTTTGATATATTTTTAAGGCATCTATAAAAGATATCAGCCCCAAATGATACAAATTCGTTTTATAGTAAACTCCAGCTAAACTATATTTAGCATCAGCTATTCCTTTTTCATCTTTTAGTATTGTAAAAATAGCTAAAGCTTCCTTAGAATAAGTTTCAGATTTATCCATTTCACCAATAACCATGTAATATAACCCCAACTGGCTATAACTTTTAGCCAATAAAGGTTTGCTACCTATTTGAGAACTTAAATCTAACGCAGTATGAGCTAGAGTAATACTCTTTGGCAGATTATTGATTCTAATTTGATTAGCTTCATCAAGTAATAAAAGTATACCTTTTTCACTTTTATTTACTTTCAATCGATTTAACATTTAAGCAACATTAGGTCAATAAATGTATGAAAAAAATAATATAAAAAAACATTTTTTACATTATCCATAATAAAACAGGTTTTTCAACTTGTTTTAACTGATTATCAATCTTTTTCATAAATTCATTAGAAACCGCAGGACAGCCCCAACTTAATGGACTATACTTGGGATAAATCTCTTCATTTTTAACAGCATCCCATGAATGCAAAACCACTACTCTTTTAACAGCTGTACTATTAGTCTCTTCCAAACCATGTATCCAATATTTAACATTTATTCCCCACGAACTATAATCTCTTTTACCTATTTTGTACTTTCCTTTCATTGAACAATGACTATCACTTCTTACGTCAAACTTTACTTTTTGCCATTTTTCAGGATTTTCTTCAAATTGATCACAACTACCATGTGTTACTAAATTTTTATCAATAATTGAATTCGTTTTAAAATCATATATAAAAAATCGATTCTTACCAGAATGCTCATTCAAATCAATCAGGTAATAGAAATCCTTATTAAAATTATTTTGTTTAATATAAGCTTTAGCTTCATTATGAAAAGTAGAATAATCTTTAAAACTCTCCTCTTTAATAACAGAAACTGATTTGTTTTCAGAAATTTTATTATTATTACAACATAATAAACCAATAAAACTTATAAATAGAATTTTTTTCATAGTACATATTAATATAGCATCTTGTAATATTAAATTTTATTTTAAACCTTTTGTGTTAATTTTTATCTAAAATTTATAAAAGTTGGTAATTATGAATGCAAATACACTTTGGTCTTTACGATTAGGATTTTCAAATAAACAAAGTAATGTTATTGAAAAACTAGGGATTACTGGTTTTCTAGAACAATCTTTCCAATCAAAAGTAACCACAACAACACCTGCTTTTCTAAAGGATAGTCCAAAAACACTAGCAGAATTAAAAGCTATTCGTCAAGAAATAAAAAAAGCAGATTCACTCCAACAAAAAAAACTTATAAAAAAACAAGTTAATGAGGCTAATGAATTAAGAAAATGGTGGTTAGAAAAAATGCAAAATGAAGAATTACCACTTCGTGAAAAAATGACTTGTTTTTGGCACAATCACTTCGTTTCAACGATTCAAAAAGTAAAAGTTAATTATTGGGTTTATCAACACAATATGATTTTGAGAGAAAATGCTTTTGGCAATTTCAGAGAACTCACAAAGAAAATCATTCAATCCAACGCTATGGTTCGCTATCTTGATAATGTAGATAATCGAAAAGGAAAATTAAATGAGAATCTTAGTAGAGAATTACTAGAACTTTTTACACTTGGAATTGGTCATTATACTGAAGAAGATGTAAAAAATGGAGCTAAAGCTCTAGCGGGTTTAAATTTAGGAAATGAAAAAGCCACTTATAGAAAATCAATAGAAGACAATGACACCATTACATATTTAGGAGAAACTGGACAATTTAAAGTAGAAGGAATAATTGATATCATTTTTAAGCAAAAAAATACAACCTATTTTTTAACTGAGAAACTCTTGAAATGGTTCATTTATGACAATCCTACTAATGAATTAATAACCTATTATGGAAATTACTTTAAATCAGTAGATTATGAAATTCAACCATTATTAACTAAAATTTTTACTGAAGAATTTGAAAAAAACACAGCTGGCAGCAAAATTAAAGACCCTTTAGTCTATGCATTACAACTCATTGACGAACTTCAAATTAAGGAGACAAATTCTATGGTTGTTATTCAATTTTTAAAACAACAAGGCATGGAATTATTCAACCAACCTAATGTAAAAGGCTGGTTAGGAGGCAACAATTGGATGACTTCTCAAATTTATTTACAACGCAACAATGCAACTGATTTTTTTGTTAACGGCCAAAATTTAATCGCTAGAAGAATGAAAGAAATGGATGAAGAGGATATGAAGCAAAGAAAAGTTCAAAAAGGAAAAATTGATTTCGATTCCAATGGTACCAATAAAACCATTATAAAAGAACTAACAGATCGATTACTGTTTACCCTTAATGAAACTACTCAAAAAGACATGGAAAGCATACTCAAATATGATTTTAATCCAAAGAGTGAAAGTGCAGCTGCAGCTGTTTTACGTTTGTTCACCTATATTACAAAGTTACCAGAGTTTCAAATTATCTAATTTTAAAATTATGAATCGCAGAAAATTTTTCAAACTAACAGGAACTTATACAGGTGGATCATTAATTATACCTAGTTTTCTTCATGCTTTTTCCTCGCAAAACTCATTTTCTTTACATGAAAAAAGTGTAATTTTCATTCAATTAAATGGTGGAAATGATGGTTTAAATACTTTTATTCCATTTGACAATCCATTGTATTATGACTTACGTCCAAATATTAGCATTTCTAAAGAAGAAATTGTTGGTAAAACCAAAGGAATGGGTTTTCATCCTGCTTTAAAAGGATTTGCTACTATACAAGAAGCTGGACATTTGACTGTAGTACAAAATGTAGGTTATCCTGAACCCAATCGCTCTCATTTTAGGAGTCAAGAAATTTGGCAAACAGCCTCAGGAGCAAACGAATATAATAATGAAGGTTGGTTAGGAAAATATTTAGATGCACATTACTTAGAACATCATCCTACTGGAGGAATTAATTTAGATGTTATCGATAATTTAGCTTTAAAAGGATTAGAACCCAATAGCATTACTGTTAAAGATCCAAATCGTTTTAAAAAAAGAAATACCTCAGATGATAACATGCAATTATCAGACAATCCACAATTGGACTTTGTTAGAAAAATTGCAAATTCAGTCATGGAAGGTTCTAATGAAATACAAAAAGCTTTGGCTAAAGTTACAACAGAAATTAACTATCCAAAAACAGGATTAGGTAGAAATTTAGAATGGATTGGTAAACTAATTAAAGGCAATTTAAATTCAAAAGTATATTACACTTCTTTAGGAAGCTTTGACACACATGACAACCAATTAGGCATACATAACAACAAATTATCAGAGTTGAATGATGCCATATATACTTTATATTCCGATTTAAAACAAGCACAATTATTACCTTATGTAACGATTGTTGTTTTTTCAGAATTTGGCCGAAGAGTAAAAGATAATGGAAAAGGAACCGATCATGGAACGGCTGCTCCTATGTTTATAATTGGTGGAAATAATAAAGGGAATATAATTGGCAACAATCCAAATTTAATGGATTTAGATAAAGGTGATTTAAAATATGAAATTGACTTTAGAAGTGTTTATGCTACTATTTTAGAAAAACAATTAGACTTTAATCCTACAAAAATTGGCATCAAAAATCAATCTCTAAAAGGATTATTCTAAAAAAACACACAGATAGTAATTCTTTGCTTATATTTGCGCCCCTTAAAAATGGAGTATATGTCGAAGAATGAATTAATAAAAGGTGTGTTTTTAGTTGGCTTAGGCGCAACAAGTTATGGAATGCTAGCTACAATAGTAAAACTAGCTTATCAAGATACTGAAAAATTTACTACAGCGGAAGTTATTACTGCACAATTTGTGTATGGAATACTAGGGATGCTTTTGATTAATCTATATCAAAAAACGGCTACTAAAACTCCAATTGTTAAGGCAACTTCTAAAAATATAATTAATTTAATGTTAGCTGGAACTTCATTAGGAGCTACTAGTATATTTTATTATTTATGTGTAAAATATATTGATGTATCTATTGCTATAGTTTTACTAATGCAAACCGTTTGGATGGGAGTTATTATTGAATGGATTTTGGACAAAAAAGCGCCTTCTAAACAAAAGGTGATAGCTGTTTTAGTTGTTTTATTAGGCACTATTTTAGCCACTAATTTATTATTTAGTAAAGTCGGTTTTAACTGGACAGGTTTTATGTGGGGAATGCTAGCAGCAACTTCTTTTACCACTACTATGTATACAGCAAACAAAGTAGGATTAGGATTGTCATCAGCACAAAGAAGTTTGTATATGCTTTTAGGAGGTGCCATAATAGTTATATTTTTCGGAATTTACACTCAAACCGATACCTTCAATTTAACTATTTTTGGAAAATATGGAATTTTATTAGCTCTTTTTGGCACCATAATTCCTCCTATTTTAATGAATAGTGGTTTTCCAAAAACAGGCCTTGGATTAGGTAGTATTGTTTCTTCATTAGAATTACCAGTATCTGTTTCAATGGCCTATTTTTTATTGCATGAAAAAGTCGTTTTTTCTCAATGGATAGGAATTATTTTAATCATCGGAGCGATTGTTATTATGAACATCAATTTAAAGAAAAAATAGTTCATTTCTATTATTTTTGTTACTTTCTAATGAAATACATTTCCTATGAATTTACCTTGGCATCAATATGTGATGGGAATAGTCTATGTTTTAGCTGGTCTGAATCATTTTAGACAACCTAGATTGTATCTTAAAATTATTCCTCCTATTTTTAAAAATCCAAAATTGTTAAATCAATTAAGTGGTTTAGCAGAAATAGTTTTAGGAATAACAATATGCATTGTGTACACAAGTTCTTTTGCAGCATGGGGAATTATTCTATTACTAATTGCTATTTTTCCAGCTAACTATTATATGTATAAAAACGATAGTGTTGCGTTAGGCTTGCCTAAATGGCTTAGATTACTTCGATTACCATTGCAATTATTCTTAATTTATTGGGCCTATCTATATACATAAAAAAGACTTTTTATTTTTAGAGAATACATAATTTAACTATTTTTAAAGTATGTTAGACTTATTTCCAAATGAAAAAATAATTTTAGATTTGCCTGATGCCTTATTTGAGTATTATCCTAACTTTTTATCAGAAGAGAAGGCCAATCTCCTATTAAAAAAACTACTGACTGATACTCCTTGGAAACAAGACGACATTACAGTATATGGCAAAACACATTTACAACCAAGATTAACAGCTTTGTATGGAAATGAAGGAAAACCCTACTCCTATTCCAATATTATAATGCATCCTCATCCTTGGAATTCAACTTTAATGTTTATAAAAAATGAAATTGAAGATATAACCCAATTAAACTTCACTACAGTACTATTGAATTTATATCGAAACGAAAATGACAGTAATGGTTGGCACTCAGATAACGAAAAAGAATTAGGAAGAAACCCTGTTATAGCATCATTAAGTTTAGGTCAAAATCGGTTATTTCAATTGAAACATATTGAAAAAAAAGAAGCCAAACAAAATATAATTCTCAATAACGGAAGCCTATTAGTAATGAAAGAAGGTAGCCAAATTCATTATAAACACCAACTCCCAAAATCAACTTCTCCCAAAAAGAGCAGAATAAATTTAACGTTTAGAACGATTATCTAAATATTATTAAAAAAAATGAAATAAAGCAGCTTCAATATTAAGAAATTTTTAAAAATGCAATAATTTACGTTTTTTATCGTTTTTTTTAGTAATATTGAACTATATAATACTAACAATAAATTTATAGATTAATTTTTCATCTAATGAAAAAAAGAAAGATTTCAGAATTAGACAACGAAACAATAACAAAAGTTGTGGTTATGGCTCAAGAGGAAAAAAAACCTTTTGAAGTATTGAAGGAAAAGTTTGGTTTACCTGAACATGAGATTATAGATGTAATGAAATCGAAACTATCTGATGACAATTTCGAAATTTGGAAGAAAAAAGCCATGGCTAGTAAACCCAAACCCAAACCTTTAAAATTTGATCCACTTCAAGATGATGATTTAGATAGTAAATATTACTTTAAAAATAAATTTGATTAAAACCGAAGCTCTTCTCCTTAGAAGAGTTTTTTTTATAATAAGATGTAACAAAATCATCTAAAAAACGTCAAATCATTATATCAATAAAGATTTAAATGAAAAAAATAATTTTAACACTTGCTGTCGCAAGTTTTGTTTGGAGCTGTAAAACAACTCCATCTACTACAAAAAAAGACGAAGTTAATGTAGCAATTGATTTAGTAAACGTTAAAGATGACAAAGTTATGGTGACTATTGACGCACCAACTTTTACAACTGAAACTACTACTTTTTTCATACCAAAAACAGTTCCTGGAACTTATTCTGAAGATGATTATGGTAGATTCATTGAAGATTTTAAAGCACTTGATGCCTCTGGTAATGGTTTAAGAGTTACTAAAGTAGATGTTAATTCCTATAAAATTGAAGAAGCAAAGAAATTAGCAAAAGTAACTTACTTAGTAAACGACTCTTTCGATACAGAAGGTGGTGGTGGATTTGGAAAAAGTGATGATATCTTTTCTCCTGCTGGAACAAATATTAAAGCTGGTGAAAATTTTATGTTAAACACACATGGTTTTGTAGGCTATTTCGAAGGAAAAACTGAAACTCCTTATATCTTAACTATTACGCATCCTGAAAACTTATTAGGAGTTTCTGCTATGGTAGACTTAGATAAATCAAATAGTACTGACATTTTTCAGAGTTCAAAATATGCTACTTTAGTAGAAATGCCTTTAATGTATTCTAAACCAGACATCACTACTTTCATGGTAGATGATATGGAAATTATCATTAGTGTTTATTCACCTACAGGAAAATATACTGCAAAAGACATTACTCCAAACATGGAGGCTATGATGAAAGCCCAAAAGAAATTCTTAGGAGCTTTCAACGCTACAAAAAAATATGCTATTTTACTTTATCTATCTAATTTAGACGAAAAAGATGCCAAAGGCTTTGGTGCATTAGAACACCCTACTTCTACTACTGTGGTAATGCCAGAAAGAATGGAATTAGAGCAATTAAAAGAGCAATTAAAAGATATTGTTTCTCATGAATTTTTTCATATTGTAACACCATTAACAGTACATTCAAACGAAATTCAATACTTTGATTTTAATAACCCACAAATGTCGGAGCATTTATGGATGTATGAAGGAGTAACTGAATATTTTGCAAATTTATTCCAAGTAAATCAAGGTTTAATTGATGAAACAGAATTCTATGAAAGAATGTCTGACAAAATTCAACAATCTAAGCGTCTAAATGATAAAATGAGTTTTACTAAAATGAGTAAAAACGTTTTAAAAGAACCTTACAAAGATCAATATATTAATGTGTACCAAAAAGGAGCTTTAATTGCAATGTGTGTTGACATTTTAATTAGAGAAAACAGTAATGGTCAAAAGGGAATTCTAAACTTAATGCAGGATTTATCAAAAGAATTTGGTACAAAAAAAGCATTTAAGGATGAAGAATTATTTGCAACAATTACCAAATTTACTTATCCAGCAGTTGGAGAATTCTTAAACAAATATGTTGCTGGTGAAACTCCAATTCCTTATGACGAATATTTCGCTAAAATGGGAGTTACTCCAGCAGAAATTGAAGTAGAAGGAAATCCTTTTTTAAAAGGTGGTCAAATTCCTTACATAACAATCGATCAATCTACAAAAGAAATCATGATTATTCCTAGTATAGAATTAAACGAATTCATGACTACTTTAGATTTAAAAGGTGGTGATAAAATTCTAGCAGTAAATGGTACCAATTATAATTTAGATAACATTTATGATTTAGTTATAGGAAGTATGGGTTGGAAAGATGGTGATGCCATTACCATGAAAATTAAAAGAGATGGTAAAGAGCAAGAGATAAAAGGAACTGTAAAAATGCCAAAAGAAAAGCGCGAAGGCTATCAATCTACAGATAATAGCAAGAAAGCAGTTAGAGAAGCTTGGTTAAAAGGCTAATCCTTTCTTATAATAAAACAGTAATCCTCAAAGTAGTTCTTATTTTGAGGATTTTTTTTATTATTTTGCGTACAAATTAAATAAAATGCACAATCCTCCTTTTTTTACAGATGATACTATTGTTTTTGGCTTATTAATGTTTACCATAGGGACTGTCTTTTTTACCTCTTCAAAAGAAGATGGTTTTTGGAAAAATTTTTATAAAATAGTTCCCGCTCTTTTAATGTGCTATTTACTTCCTGCAATACTAAGCTCATTCAATATTATAGCTCCAGAATGGACAGAAGTTACTACATCTGGTGAAAAAATCGAAAAAAGTTCACAAGTTTATTTTATAGCTAGTCGTTATTTATTACCAGCTGCATTGGTTTTAATGACATTAAGTATCGACATGAAAGCCTTACTTAATTTAGGTTTTAAAGCCATATTTGTCTTTTTAGCAGGAACTTTTGGAATTGTTATTGGTGGACCAATTGCTATTTTAATAGTATCTATCTTCTCCCCTGAAACAGTTGGTGGAAATGATTTTGATGCCGTTTGGAGAGGTTTGTCTACTATAGCAGGAAGTTGGATTGGTGGAGGAGCTAACCAAGCTGCTATGCTTGAAATATTCAAATTCAATCAAGCTAAATATGGAGCAATGGTTTTGGTGGATATTGTGGTAGCTAACATAGGAATGGCATTTCTATTATTTGGTATTGGCAAAAAAGAAACCATCAACAAATGGCTAAAAGCAGATAATTCTTCCATTCAAGAGTTACAAGATAAAGTATCTAATTATCAGGAAAGTGTTAAACGAAATCCTTCATTAACTGACTATATGGTTATTTTAGCTATTGCATTTACTGCTGTTGGATTATCCCATTGGGGTTCACAAGTGCTTTCTAACTTTTGCAAAACAACTTTTGAATCCGTTAATGATCCTAAAAGTTTTGCCTCTACCTTTGGAGGAACCTTTTTCTGGATGATTTCTATTGCAACCTTCTTAGGAATTGCTTTATCTTACACGAAACTAAAAACATATGAAGGAGCTGGAGCAAGTAAAATAGGAAGTGTATTTATTTACATTCTTGTTGCCTCTATTGGAATGAAAATGAACCTAAATTCAATATTTGAAAACCCAGGTTTAATTCTAGTAGGAATTATTTGGATGATAATTCATTTTATTATCATCTTTGCTGTAGCAAAACTAATAAAAGCACCCTATTTTTTTATTGCTGTTGGTAGCCAAGCTAATGTAGGTGGAGCAGCTTCTGCTCCTGTAGTAGCTTCTGCATTTCATCCCTCACTAGCGAGTGTAGGAGTTTTACTGGCTATTTTTGGTTACATAGCAGGAACTTATGGTGCTATTATCTGTACATTCTTAATGGAAAAAGTTGCCCCAAATTAATAAAAACAAATTAATATAATTAAAAAAAATGAAGAAGCTATTACTTTTTGGAGTTGGATTATTTACACTAATTGCTTGTAACGAAACAGAAACTCCTGAAGGAATTTTACACTTAACCGGAAATGTAAAAGGATTAAGTCAAGGAAAATTATACATAAAAAAAATTGAAGATACTACCTTAATAGTTTTAGACAGTATTATAATAAAAGGAGATTCACATTTCGAAACTACATTTCCTCTTAAAAAACCAGAAGTTCTATATTTATTTTTAGACAGAGGACAAACTAATTCAATGGATAATAATCTAAGTTTTTTTGCTGAACCAGGAGAAATGAATATTGAAACTAATTTAAAAGAGTTTTATGCTGCAGCAAAAATTACAGGTTCGAAAAATCAAGATTTATTAGCCGAATACAATAGTTTTAAATCGAAATTTAATGATGAAAATTTAAGTTTAATTGAGAAAAGAATTAAAAACACGAGTAACTTCAATCAACAAACAGCAGATAGTATTGAAGAAGCTTATAATAGATTATTAAAAAGAAAATACCGTTATGCTGCAAATTTTGCTACTACTCATGGAGAATATGAAGTAGCCCCTTACGTCGCATTAACCGAAATTTCAGATATTAATTTGATATATTTAGACACCATAGCCAAACATATGAGCAGACATGTAGAAGCTTCTAAATATGGTAGATTATTGAGAAAGCACATTTATGATAGAAAAAAAGCTGAATTTAATTCCAATGATAAATAAAGGGTTTAAAAACTATAAGAAATCATGAAGCAACACATTCAAACTTTAGCGGTTCATGCAGGTGAAAAAAAAGGAAAAAATACGGATATCATCCAACCCATTCACCTGTCCACTACGTTTGAACGAAATGAAGACGGTGTCACTGGAGAATATATCTACACTCGCGCAGAAAATCCAAATAGAATTGCTGTCGAAAAAAAAATGGCTGCTATTGAAGGAGCTAAATCTGCCATTGCTTTTGCTTCAGGAATGGCAGCCATAAATGCTTTATTTGATACGTTATTAACGCCTAATTCTCATATTATCATTCCTGATGATTGTTATCACGGTACAAGACAATTATTGGATACTTTTTTCAAACGTTGGAATGTAACATCAGAAATGGTAGACATGACTGTTATTTCTAATGTTGAGAAAGCCATTACCTCCAATACAAAATTAATTTGGATAGAAACACCATCAAACCCTCAGTTAAAAATAACCGACATTGAAGCTGTCGTTTCATTAGCAAAAAAGAATGCAATTCTAACAGTTTGTGATAACACTTTTGCCACGCCTATTTTACAAAAAACACTAGAAATGGGCGTTGATTACGTTATGTATTCTTCTACAAAATTTTTTAGTGGTCACTCTGATATTTTAGGAGGTGTGGTTTTAACCAATAAAGAAGACGAAACGAGCCAAAGCATTAGAACGTATCAAAAAATGGCTGGTGCCGTTCCAGCACCATTTGATTGTTGGCTTTTAAATAGAAGTTTAGCTACTTTCCCACTTCGATTCAAAGCACAATGTGATAATGCTAGAAAAATAGCTACTTATTTAACTACACATCCAAAAATAGAAAACGTTTTTTACCCAGGATTAGTAACTCATGAAAATCATGAAACAGCTAAAAAACAGATGAAAAATGGTTTCGGAAGTATTATTTCTATTTTAGTAAAAGGCAATCAAGAAACCGCTTTACAATTCACTTCTAAACTTCAAATTTTTAAACACGCCACTAGTTTAGGTGGTGTGGAAAGTTTAGTGGAACACAGACGAAGTGTGGAAGGAACCAATCCAATAAGTCCAGAAAATTTAATTCGTTTATCTATAGGTATAGAGCATATTAACGATTTAATTGCTGATCTAGAACAAGCTCTAGTATAAATAAACAGTTTTAATACATATTCATATAAGAAAACAAGTAGTAAAATTATTTTTAGAATTAAAAAAAGGATTCTAAAACGATGCTATTTATTCTAAAGAATTAATTTAAGTTGATTATTGTAAAAATGAAATTATTCCCTACAAAACATATAAAATTCAATTTAATTGATAGCAAAGAAACAACTCTTAATAGGCTAATGAGAAGAACTGAATTCTCAGAAAATCTAACCTCAAGCTATACTGAAAAATCATTTCGAGGTAAAGTAAATGGAAATAAATTTAAAATTATCTCTTCTGAAATTGGAAAAGGTGCTTTTTGTGTTCTAGATGGTCAAATTACAGAACATAAAGGAGAAGTAAACATTAAAATCCATATCGTTTTTCGAATATTATTAAGTATCTTTTTTGTTTTTCCAGTAATTGGATTCATTATACAATTTATCATAAAAAAGGAGAATTTTTTCATAATACTTTTATTAGCAACTCTTCAACTACTAATGATTCGTTATTTTTTTATTGAATTAGCTTTCCGCTTTTTATCTAAAAGAAGTCTAAATCGATTAAGAGATGTTTTAGATATAGAGTTTGAAAAATAAAATTAAATATAGCTCATGATATTATAAAATATTATTTTAAATTAAATATTATTTATTTTATGACAAGAATTAAAAACTGGCTACTGTTACATAAAACTACAATAATGTATGGTATTTGTCTCGCTATACTATTATTCCTTCTTAAATGGTTAGAACTTCGCTATATTATATTTGATCATTCCCTTGAAATTTATATCGGTTCAATTGCTCTTATTTTTACTATTTTGGGAATTTGGCTTGCTCTAAAACTGTCCAAACCAAAAACAAAAACAATCATCGTAGAAAAAGAAGTATACCTTCAAAAAAAGGATCCTTTTATTCCAAATGAATCTATGATTTCCCAACTTGAAATAAGTCCACGAGAATTAGAAATATTACATTTAATAGCTTTAGGGAAAAGCAACCAAGAAATTGCGAATACTATTTTCGTTTCTTTAAGTACTGTAAAAACACACAATCAAAATATCTTTGAAAAATTAGAGGTAAAAAGACGCACACAAGCCATTGAAAAAGCAAAACGCCTCCAATTGATTCCTTAAAAAATCCTACTTTAGTATAAAATTGTGTCAAAAATTTAAAAATGGCCGAAAGTATGAGTGAAAAAAGGATAACAATTGTCACTTTTGTACCTAATAAACTGAATAAAAATGAAAAAAAAGACTATCATCTACGGATTCATAGCTGGCCTAATTGTTTCAATTGTCATGCTATTTACTACAAGCAATAGTATTGATTTTGAAAACGGCATGTTTGTTGGATATGCCTCTATGCTTATCGCTTTTTCTTTGGTTTTTGTGGGCATTCGAAACTACAGAGATAAATACAACAATGGTGTTATTAGTTTTGGTAAAGCTTTTAAAATTGGAAGTATAATCGTTTTAATTGCATCCACACTATATGTTGTTTCTTGGTTGATTAATTACTTTTATTTCGTTCCAGACTTTCTAGAAAAATATTCAAACCATATAATTTCAACTTTAGAAGAAAGTGGTGCAAGCTCAGTTGAAATTGAAAATAAAACTAAAGAAATGGCAGAATTTTCAAAAATGTATCAAAATCCTTTTATTAATGCAATGATAACCTATACAGAAATTTTACCTGTTGGATTACTCGTTACATTGATTAGTGCCTTCATTTTAAAAAGAAAAACTATAGCAAACTAAATAATAAAAATAATGGAAAAAGTAACTGGAATTGGTGGTATCTTTTTTAAATGTAAAGAGCCAAAAAAAGTAAGTGAATGGTATAAGAATCATTTGGGTTTAAACACTACACCTTATGGAGCTACTTTTGAATGGACGGATGCATCCGATCCTACTAAAAAAGGATCTACACAATGGAGTCCGTTTGAAGCATCGACTAAATACTTTGAACCTTCGACTAAAGATTTTATGATAAATTACCGAGTAGCCAATATTGAAGCATTGGTAACTGAACTCAAAAAAGAAGGTGTTACAATTTTAGATGAAATTACAAGCTACGATTACGGAAAATTCGTTCACATTCTAGATATTGAAGGCAATAAAATTGAGTTGTGGGAACCTACTGAATAATTTTTTTCATTTTACTTCACAATGTCTAAAATCCTATTAATCAATATTAATAGGATTTTTAGATTAAGACAATCTGAATTAACAATACAATTTTTTTTTTAAATTAGTTTGACATTCTTTTTGTTGCAATCTTTACCTGTACTCTTCTTAACTTCTAAAAAAAGAAATTAATTCTAAGTTGAAAATGATAAAATTAAAAACAACTTTTCAAAACTTTCGTTTAACTTAATTTTAACTGTGTTTTGCAAAATTATATTGTGCAATATATTTATATTTGTATCATCAAAATATCAAATAAAGATGAACGATCTTTTAAAATTAGAAACACAAATTTGTTTCCCTGTTTATGCTCTTTCCAGAGAAATCACAAATTTATACAGACCATTATTGGATAAATTAGACATTACTTACCCTCAATACTTGGTTTTATTAATTTTATGGGAAGAAGAAGAACAAACAGTTAATCAATTAGGGAAAAAACTACAATTAGATAATGGAACACTTACACCATTATTAAAAAGATTAGAAATAAAAGGAATAGTAAATAGAACAAGAAGTACAGTAGATGAACGCATCGTACTAATCTCTTTAACCAATTTAGGTAAGTCCCTAAAAGAAAAAGCAAATTGTATTCCTGAACAATTAATGAAAGCGCTAGGTGTTGAAAAAGAGGATCTAATACAATTAAAAAAAATAGTCAACACAATCTTAAATAAAAATAAATAATTTTTTACAATTTTAAATAATGAAAATAATGTATACAGCAGAAGCAACTGCAACAGGAGGTAGAAACGGTCACGTAAAAAGCAATAATGGAATATTAGATTTACAAGTAAGAATGCCAAAAGCATTAGGAGGAACAAATGATAATTTTACCAATCCCGAAATGCTATTTGCTGCAGGATATTCAGCTTGTTTTGACAGTGCTTTAAATTTGGTTATCAAACAAGAAAAAATCAAAACGGGAGGAACTAGTGTAAATACAAAAATAAGTATAGGACAAATTGAAAATGGTGGATTTGGTTTAGCAGCTGAATTAGCAGTCAATATTACTGAAGTAAGTTTAGATCAAGCTAAAGAGCTAGTAGAAAAAGCACATCAAGTTTGTCCTTATTCTAATGCGACTCGTGGAAATATAGAAGTAAAATTAACCGTTACCAATAATTAAAATAAAATATGGCTTTATTAGAAGACTTGAAATGGCGTTATGCTACAAAAAAATACGATCCTACAAAAAAAGTAAATCAAGAAGATGTAGATAAGATTGTTGAAGCTGCTCGATTAGCTCCAACCTCTTCTGGTTTACAACAATTTAGAGTTTTGGTAGTAAGTAATCAAGAGATTAAAGAAAAATTAAGCTCAAAAGTACTTAATCCTGAAGTAATGTTAGATTGCTCACACGTTTTAGTATTTGCTGCTTGGGACAAATATACCACGGAAAGAATTGATGCAATCTACAATCGTACAACAGATGAAAGAGATTTGCCTCGCGGTAGATTTGATAGTTATACTGATAAAATTAAAGGAATTTATTTAAATCAGACTGCAGAAGAAAACTTCATACACACAGCACGTCAATCGTACATCGGATTTGCAATGGCTATTGCACAAGCGGCTGAACTAAAAGTAGATGCTACACCAGCAGAAGGTTTTGATAATACATTGGTAGATGCAACATTAGACCTTGCTAAAAAAGGCTTAAAAAGTGTAACCTTATTATATCTAGGCTACAGAGATACAGAAGGAGATTGGTTAGCTAACATGAAAAAAGTTCGTAATACAACCGATGAATTTGTAATTGAATACAAATAAGAAAATCAGAATAAGGGCTTTAGCAATCAGTTAAAAACTTTTTGGTAACTAAATACCTTTTCAAAACCCTATTATTTTGAGATAATAGGGTTTTGTTATAATTTAAAAATTATGAAGACCCTTCAAAAAATTTCAACAAACTGATATCAATACTTTAAAATAAAATCCCGAAGACTTGTAAGTTGATATATTGAAAACATATTTTTAAGATTAATAAAAAACACTATCCTATTTCCTCAAAATAAGGGATTCTTTCACATCTACTTATTACTAGATTCAATAACCTAATCCTTCTCCAAAATCATTCCTTCGATAATTTCCTGCATTCATTCTTTTTTTTCCTTAGCTCATTGTTTTCACATTGGTTGCGGCTCTTTCTCTCAGTAGTTTTGGGGTATCAAAATAAATGTATAACCAAAATTATAAAACAATGAAAAGAGAATTAGTATTTTTAAGAACATTTGCCATCGCAACAGCAATAGGAACCGTAGTATTAGTTAACAGTGCTTTCAAAAAAAATGACAACCAAAGATTCAGCGAAATCGATGTGGAACGTATCAATATCATAGAAAATGATGGAACGGTAAAAATGATCATTACCAATGTAGATAAATTCCCAAATGGAACTACTAAAATTAACGGTCGTAACACAAATGAAACTAGAAAAAAACGTTCTGGCATGCTGTTCTTCAACGAAGATGGCATTGAATGTGGTGGATTTATCTACGATGGTGAAAAGAAAGAAAACGGACATAGTTCTGGCTTGTCATTAACTTACGATCAATACAATGGAGATCAAGTCATGCAACTGCTAACCCAAGATTACCAAGAAGGAGACAAAAGACATGTAAGTTCTAGTCTGGTTTTCAATGACAGACCTTCAAAGGAAACTCAAGAACGAAATGCAGAAATATCCAAAGAACTAGCTGCCCTTCGCAAAGAAGACCCTAAATTAATGCAACAAAAATATAAAGAATATGAAGAACAAGGTCTTATAGGTGGTGCACCACGTGTTATGCTTGGAAAAACAAGAAGTCAAAATAACGGACTCTTCTTATTTGACGACAAAGGCATGCCAAAAGCCATGTTTTATGTTGACAAAAACAATACTGCAAAATTAGATTTCTACGACGATAAAGGTGAAGTTATCGCTTCTTTCCCAAATATCAAATAAAAGAATTTTATTTTTTAATAGCGCTATTTCACTTATAGCGCTATTTTTGTAATCCTAGAAAAACAATACAATGTCGCTTATTCTTAAACAAGTTAGAACACACAAATATTTCTTGTTATTCATTTTTTTGTTTGGATATGCGCAATCCATACAGATTCGTTTTCTAATAAGACGAAAAATCAGTTGGTATTTATTCACACCAGAAGCAGCAGTTTCAACATTCATTAGTAGTTGCTTGTTCTTTTCCATTCTCCTATTTTTAATGAAAAAATGGCAAAAAGCACCTACTTTTGATATAAAAGAGGCCTTCAAAATAGTTAGCACTTCTTTAGTTTTATATATTGTAATCCTAAAAGCTTTCGGCTTAAGCATTTCCATTCTCTTTGGCAATTTGGAACGAAATTTCAATTCAGAAACATTGACTCATTCGTTAGTTGGTAATTTTATGGATGCTTTAATTTATGGCAGTTTCTTTTTAGCGTATTACTATTTTCAAAAAAACAAGAACTATCAAAATCAGATTACTATATACAATAATGCGCTCTCAGAAAATAAGATAAACCAACTTAAAGCACAACTCAATCCTCATTTTCTATTTAATAATCTCAATGTTTTAGATCAACTTATAGAAGAAGACAAAAATGTAGCCTCAGATTTTTTAAATGAATTCGCAGAAATGTACCGGTATGTATTAGAAGTAAGCGATAAAAAATTGGTTACACTTAAAGAGGAACTTTCTTTTGCTAAAAATTATTTCTCTTTAATGGAACACAAATACGGAAACGCTTTTCAATTAGAAATCGAACAAAAAAACGACATTCCTGTTTGGATTGCTCCACTCACCTTACAATTACTAATCGAAAACGCGATTAAACATAATTTAGGAACTGAAAACAATCCGGTTACAATAAAAATAAAAATTGAAGACAACATAGTAGTTTCTAATACGCTTATTAAAAAACAAAATTTAAAACTCATTTCAGGTAAAGGCTTACAGAATCTAAAAGAACAATATTATTTATTATCCAATCAGAAAATAGATATCAAACAACAGGAAGCGCTATTTATAGTCACTTTACCCTTAATTTCTTTTCAAAAAAAATGATAAAAGTACTTATAATTGAAGATGAGATTCCAGCAAGAAAAAAATTAAAACGATTCTTAGAACAGCTTAACGAGTCCATTACTATTGTATGCGAAATAGGAACTATTGAAGAAGCTATTTCATTTTTAGGATCTAAACCTATAGTAGATTTAATTCTATCAGATATCGAACTACAAGACGGTAATGCTTTTGAAATTTACACTAAAGTAAAAGTCACTTGTCCTATTATTTTTACTACGGCATACAATCAATTTCTAATGGATGCTTTCGAAAGTAATGGCATTGAATATTTACTAAAACCGTTTTCATTTGAACGATTTAAAAAAGCTTGGAACAAATTTATAGTATTACGCAAGTCAAATGGTTCAGAAAATGATTTAGTAACCAAATTGAATCAAATTATAAATCAACCTTCCGAAGTAAAGACTACAAAAAAACGATTTACCATAAATACCAGCAAAGAAATGTACTTCTTAGAAACAGAAGCTATTTTATTTTTCACTACTGAAGAAGGAGTTGTATTTGCTATAGACAAGCACTCTAAAAAACATTTACTTACACAAACCACCTTAAAAGAAATTGAAGAAGTACTTGATAGTTCAAAATTCTTTAGAATTAACAGAAGTGATTTGGTGAATAAAAATCACATCGTTAAAATTGAAAAATATTCCAAAAACAGTTTAGCAGTAAAACTTTCTGGATATGAAAAACATCTTGTAACGAGTCAAAGTAATACAAAAGCTTTTAGAGACTGGATTGAAGAATAAATTACAATTTAATTACCCAACAAAATGAATGAATTAGCTTTTTAATAGTCTTAGTTACTATTTATGAAATGAAAATAATATTCCTCTTAATCACTCTTTTATCAAACAATATCTTTTGTCTGAAAAAAAGTTTCCAATTTGTTACGTATATCATTTAATAAGAAACTATTCAACGAAAAAGAGTTTTTGAAAAAAGAAGAAACGAAATAGATATGGAACTCATTAGTATCATAAAAAAAGTAGAACGTCAAAAATGATTATAACTAATATAAATAAATTCCAAAAAAACATTAAAACAAGATTATGATGAAAAAGACAAACTATTTGTAAGCAATCTAGCCTATTTTCTAATAACAGACCTGTAAATTAAACTAAAAAACAGAGTGATTTTAAGTGTTACTTCCCAAGTAATATTAGTAAATATTAAAAATTGAAATAACAAGCTATTTTTTATTTGATGAAAAAGCAACAACTAAAGATAGGTTTCATTTAGGCAATAATACTAAACTGTACTTCTATAAGAATAAAGGTGAATTTATAGTTTATTTCCAAAAAAATAAGAGATTTTTTCTTAAATTTGATTCTATTCTTAAAAAGAAAGAGTTAAAAATAAATTTTATTACTATTTTAATTTTAAACATCATGTTTATAAAGTTATTATCGTTTATAATGAAATGACTTTCAACATAAAGAAATATTTAATAATCTAAAGATGACTAAAATGAAAAATAAATTTATATTTCTGTTTTTTATTTCTTATTTATCCTTTTCACAAACTGGAATAAACACCACTGACCCTAGAACTACACTAGACATCAATGGAGCAATCACACATAGAGAAGTAAACTTCACCGTGGCTTCTAATGCGGCTAATATTAATATAGAAACTTCACTCGCCAATATTACTGGTACGGCTACGGCTACAGTTACAGTAACAGCATATACACCTACTATTAATGGTCACATGTTAATCATTTCTAATAACACCACAGGCGGTTTTGGAGCTACATTTTCGGGAACAATCATTCCCAACGCCCAAGCTATAACTTTTGTTTACACCAATGGTGCATGGAAAACTACGATGGGGTCTTCGACAATATCAACATCCAATTTGTACAACAGTGATGGAACTCTGACAAGCAATCGGACAGTAACCTTAGGATCTAACACTCTTACTTTCACAGGTACAGGAAGAACTGAATTTCAAAATTGGTTCGGATATGCCAAAGATCAACGAAAGGGGATTGCGGCAATTTATAATGAAGGTGCAGGTGATGTGTATGGCATGGAGCAGGTTTCAAGTTCCCAAAGTGGTACATCACCAGCATTGCGCTTGTTTACATCAAATGCAGCATCAGCACATCTAGCTTTTGGTAAATATACGAATGCAACCGCTTATACCGAATATGCAAGGTTTACTAATACAGGTGATTTTGGCATTGGTATTACTGCACCAACCTCTACTTTTCATGTAAATGGCAGTATAGCTAATAGCATCACCGTTATTTCAGCTGACCTAACATTAAACCAAACCCATAAAACGGTAATCATTCCACTTGCATCTGCATTTACTGTTACCTTGCCTGCTGCTACAGGAATATCAGGCAGGGTTTATACAATTGTCAATAATACAGCTGGTTCAAAATCTCTAACAGTAAATTATATTGATTTAACAGGAAGTACAGTAAACACAATCAATGCAGCAAGCAGTATAGAAGTACAGAGTGATGGTACTAATTGGTATCAAATACAATAATGGACAAAGATAATTAAAATGAAAACTACATTTCTATTACTGATTTTAATACCCTATTTATCCTTTACTCAAATTGGAATAAATACCACCGATCCTAGAACTATGTTAGATGTCAATGGAGCCGTTACATATAGAGAAGTAAGCTTTACTGTGTCTTCTAATACAGCCAATATTAATATAGAGACCTCTCTTGCCAATATTACGGGTACTGCAACTGGCACTGTTGCCATAACGGCTTATGTTCCGACTATCAATGGTCATATATTAACCATTTCCAATAATACCACAGGTGGTTTTGACACAACATTTTCAGGCACAACTATTCTCAAAGGTCAAACTGTAGCTTTTGTTTATACTAATGGAGCATGGAAAACAACATTAGGATCATCAGTAACCGCAACCGATATTTACAACAGTAATGGTAACCTAACAGGTAATCGTACGGTAACTATGGGAGCCAATAATCTTACTTTTTCGGGAGGAAGGACTGACTTTCAGGCACCAGTTGGGTTAGGATTTGCCAAAGATACACGTATGGGAATAGCTACAATATATAATACTTCTAATGGTGATGCGTATGGTATGGAGAAAGTTTCAGCTGCCCAGACGGGTACAACTGATGCGTTGCGTCTGCTTACATCGAATTTTACAGGATCTCCTCCACATCTCGCCTTTGGTAAATATACAAATGCAACTGCTTTTACTACCTTTGCTAGGTTTATCAACTCTGGTGATTTTGGCATAGCAATTACACCTACCTCTACCTTTCATGTAAATGGAAGTATAGCCAATAGCATTACCGTTATTTCCGCTGACCTAACATTAAACCAAAATCATAAAACTGTGATCATTCCACTTGGCTCTGCATTTACCGTTACGCTTCCTGCTGCATCTGGAATATCAGGCAGAATTTATACAATCATCAATAATTCTGTTGCTTCAAAATCTGTGACAGTAAATTATATAAATCTAGCAGGTAGTTCCATAAATACAATTAATGCTGGAAGTAGTATTGAAGTTCAAAGTGATGGTATCAATTGGTATCAGATACGATAAATTAACTCTCTTGATGATTATTTACCAATCTCATCAAATTAGATTGAAATTAAAAATGTCAATTATAGCCCCAATAGGAACGGCATCCTTTTCTTTTTTCTTAAAAAAAAAGGAAAGATATAGTGGATAGTGGGTGTGATTTTCTACCGAAGAACTATTTATGTGCTCCTAAAAAAGAAAATATAACTTATGACTTATAGGAATAAAAAAAGGAAAGCTTTCACTTTCCTTTTTTGAGCCGATGGAGGGACTCGAACCCACGACCTGCTGATTACAAATCAGCTGCTCTAGCCAGCTGAGCTACACCGGCAACTCTAAAAGATAACTTTTTGTCTTATTTCATACAATGTGTTACCTTTATTGCGGTGCAAATATAATTTTGATTTTTCTATTTGCAAAAGAATTTCCGCTTTTTTTTACTATTTTTTTTAATTTAATTTGTTGATTTTTTCAACTATTTGATTTGCAGTAGCTTCGTATTCTTTACGAATTTGTTTAAAATGAACTTTTTTGTTTTCAACGTCTTTTTGATTCATTTTTGTAACTAAAGCATCATAATTATCATAGATTTCATCAATAATTGCATCCGTAGTTTCTGTTGGTTTTCCACCATTAGTCATTTCCCACACATAAACAATATTTACTAAATCTCCTAAAACATAGTTGATTTCTTTTTTCAAGTTTTTAACGCTTGCCATTTTTTATTTATTTAAAATTTGATGCAAAATTAAACAATATATTCTAATGATTATGAATTAAATAGAAATTTCTAATAGAGTTGCGCTTCCTTTTATTTCAATTCCGTCTATACTAGCGGGTAATAAAATAGTATTTCCAGTTTTTATTATGAAATTTTGTCCTTCATAAACAAACTCAAATTGACCTTCCGTACACATTAAAACCGTAAAAGCTTCTTGTCTCTTGGTCCATGAATAATTTCCTTGTAAAGGAATTACATTTGTTTTAAAATAAGGACAATCTACAACTTCATTCGATTTATTTTCCAAAGTAGGATATTCAATTTTTGAATTGGTTTTAGAATAGTTAATAGCGTCAAGTGCTAATTCCGTATGTAATTCTCTACCTTTTCCATTTGCATCCACTCTATCCCAATCATAAATTCGATAAGTGATATCACTCGTTTGCTGGATTTCTGCTATAACAACTCCTGCTCCAATGGCATGAATGGTACCTGTTTCTAAGAAAAAAACATCTCCTTTTTTTACAGGCATTTCATTCAAAAGAGATACTATTGATTTATTTTCTAAATGATTTAGATATTCTTCTTTATTAGAGTCTTTTTTAAAACCTACAACTAAACGAGAATTCTCATCGGCTTGCATAACATACCACATTTCTGTTTTACCAAAAGAATTGTGTCTTTTCTTAGCTAATTCATCATTAGGATGCAATTGAATAGACAAATCCTCTTTGGCATCTATAAACTTGAAAAGTAAAGGAAATTGCTTCCCAAAACGTTCCACAACAGAAGTCCCTAAAAATTCATTTGGTGCAAGAGCAATAATTTCATTAATATTTTTACCTTTTAATGTACCATTATTTACTACACTAACATCATTTGGCACTGTAGAAATTTCCCAACTTTCACCTGTAATTTCAGAAGAAATGGTTTTATTTAAATAGGTTTTTAATTTAGTTCCTCCCCAAATACGTTCTTTGAGTATAGGGTCGAATAATAGTGGATATAATTTCATTTTTAATCTATTTACAATACAAATATGCGGAAATTATAAAAGCCATCCAGCTTATTTCGTTGTATCGCTCTTTTTGTATGTTAGTTTGATAAAATAATATAGATGAATTGAAAACGATTCAAAATAAAGAATAATCTATAATTTAATTATTACAGTCTTTACTTAAGTTTAGAAAACATCCAAAGAAAAAGTAAAATTGTTATAACAATGTATCCTGAATAAAACTTTACTGGTGTTTTAGTTTCTTCGTCAATTTTAAAAAGTTTATTTTTAGCTGTACTAGATAATTCATAAGATTTAAGATTCGCTTTCTTACATTTTGCGCAACTAACAGAAGTTCTTTTTTCCAATGGAAAGACAAAAATCCTTATTGCTAATATTTTTATGTAGACATCAACTAATAGATCTGCATTTTCATTACATACTTTACACTTTTCATCTTTAATAACTCCATGAGAAATCTTTCTCTCTACTGTTCCAATCATAAATTAACAATTATAATAAAATCTAATAAAGGCTATTTTTTTTAATCACTTATTAAGAGAAACTTAAAGTTCTTTAATTTTTGCTTTAGCAACACTAATATGATTTTTAGCAGACATACTATTAAAAACTAATTGAACAACACCTTTACTATCTATAACATAAGTAACCCTTCCAGGAATAAGACCTAGCAAGTTAGTTGGCACATCAAAAAGCTTTCGCAAAGACTTATCCTTATCTGACAATAAGATAAAAGGAAGGTTATATTTTTGAGCAAATTTTACATGTGATTTTTCAGAGTCACCACTGACTCCTATTACTTCTGCACCTAAATCTTTAAAGTCTTGATATTCATCTCTAAAACTACAAGCTTGTGCAGTACAACCTGGTGTATCATCTTTTGGGTAAAAATAAATTACTGTTGGTTTTCCCAAATATTCACTCCATTTAAAAAAAACTCCATGTTGATCTTTAGCTGTAAAATCTGGAACCTTGTCTCCTACTTTTAATCCCATTTTAATTTCCTTTATAAGTTACAAAATTACGAGGTGTTTCATATAAAATCACTTCCATTTCCATATTTGGATCGATAAAAGGTCGTAATTTATTCCAAATAATCACTGCAATATTTTCCGCTGTTGGATTCAAATTAGCAAAATCAGGAACATCTAAATTTAAATTTTTATGATCGAAAGCATCCTCAATATGTTCTTTAATCAAGTCTGACAAGATTTTCACATCAATAACAAAACCAGTTTCTTGATTTATAGCTCCTGTAACACTAACTATTAATTCATAATTATGCCCATGGTAATTAGGATTATTACATTTACCAAAAACCTTGTTATTCATTTCATTTGACCAATCTTCCCTGTACAATCTATGAGCTGCATTAAAATGAGCTTTTCTAGAAACCGTTACTTTCATTTGATTTTAAAATTTATATCTTTGATATTGGATTTATATTTTATGGCTTTCTAAATAGTGATAGAATTCATCAAATATAATTTTAAACCAAACAGTGTAAAGATCAGGGCTTGCAATCATATCATCTTTAATATCTTCTATTTTCATCCATTTCCAATCTTCAACCTCATCTTTGTTAATAGTTGGTTCATCGTTAAACCTACCTATCATTACATGATCTAGTTCATGCTCCGTTAAACCATTATCAAAAGGTGCTTTATAAATAAAATGAAAAAGTTCTTTTAAATCTGTCACAAAACCCATCTCCTCCATCAAGCGTCTTTTGCCTGCTAAAATATTGGATTCTCCTGGTCTTTGATGACTACAACAAGTGTTTGTCCATAATAAAGGAGAATGGTATTTATGAGTAGCCCTTTGTTGTAACATAACCTCATTTTTATCATTTAAAATAAAAACTGAAAAGGCTCTGTGTAATAAGGCTTGCTCATGAGCAGCCATTTTCTCCATTAAACCAATAGCTTCATCATTTGTATCTACTAAAATTACTTTTTCTTCTCTCATACTATTTATTAATGTCTCAAAAATACAAAAAAAGTTTGGGTTATAGTTGCCTTTTCAAGTTTGTGAGAACATTAACAATTGTATAGATAAAATATATTACAAACTATCGTCTCACATATTAGATCAAACAAATTATTGATTATCAATTTTTTAAATAATTAACACAAGCTCAAATTATTATTGTATCTTTGTACTTTAGAAATTTATAAAATTCTTATATTATTTACGCTTTAAATACTTTTAAGTAGTACTACAGACACATAATAATTTGCTTTTTTAAATTTCTATAGTAATCACTTAAAATTATAATTAGTTAATGGCTAGACCTCAAGAAACATTTAACAAAAAAGAGCAAGAAAAACTTCGCGCTAAAAAAAGAAAAGAAAAACAAGAAAAAAAAGAAGCTAGAAAAGCAAACCCGAAATTATCTGGAGAAGACCTTTATGTTTATGTAGATGAAAATGGACATTTGACAAGTACTCCTCCTGATCCTTCTAAGAAAATCATAGTTGATGTTGAAACTATCGAAATTGGGATTCCAAAAAGAGAAGACACAGAAGAAGTTGATACAGAGAGAAAAGGTATTGTAGATTTTTACGATACTTCAAAAGGTTTTGGTTTTATAAAAGAATTAGATTCTGACAATAAATTTTTCTTCCACGTTAAAGGTTTGATAGATGAAGTAAAAGAAGGTAACAAAGTTACTTATGAACTGGAAAAAGGAATGAAAGGAATGAATGCAGTAAGAGTTAAGAAGATATAACTTAAACTCATATACTTATATAAAAATGCCATTAAAACAAATTGTTTTAATGGCATTTTTATTACATAGTAACTATAAAGCAAAATTATTTTCCTAAATAATTTAAAAAATCATGATTTATAGTGATTTCTCACTTTGGTATTATACTGTTATTTGCACTAGAATTTTTATTGATGGAAACATCAAAAAGAATTTAATGATAAACAAACATAATAGTAACAATTAAAAATTAAAAAAATGATTTACGGAATTACATTAATTATTTTAGGATTATTGGCGGCACCATCTCTTTTACTTTCAAGAAAACCAGATGCCAAAGAGCTTTTAGACAAAATAACACCTTATCAAGGTTGGATAGGTTTAGCTTTTTGTTTTTGGGGAATATGGGGAATAATTCAAGCGATTTTAAACATAGGCTTATTAACTACTTTCCCAATTTGGTGGATTACTTGGTTGGCTTCGTCTGCAGTTGAAGCTGTTCTAGGATTCATCCTTGGATATGGAATGATAAATAAACTTGTTTTATCTAAAAACGAAGAAGCCAAACAAAAAGGAGAAAAATTATTAGCAAAACTTGCTCCAATTCAAGGAAAATTAGGTTTAGCAGGCATAGTTGTAGGAATATGGGTAATTGCTGCTAGCATCTTATTTTATGCTTAATAAAATATATTTATACTTTTTATAAACAAACAAAAAAATCATAGTAATTACTATGATTTTTTTGTTTACACCTAATAATTATTTCTAATTAATACTTTCTTTAATTTTTAAAGCACATTTTTCACCATCGATTGCTGCAGATATGATTCCCCCAGCATAACCAGCACCTTCTCCACAAGGATACAGTCCTTTTATTTGAAGATGTTCTAAAGTCATTGGATCGCGAGGAATTCTAACCGGTGATGACGTTCTACTTTCAGGTGCGTGCAAAATGGCTTCATTGGTAAAATACCCTCTCATTGATTTACCAAATTGAGTAAAACCTTCTCGCATCGTATTCGTTAAAAAAGCAGGAAAAACTTCTCCTAATTCTACTGAAGTGGTTCCTGGAACATAAGATGTTTTAGGTACTTCTGAAGAGACTCTCTTTTGGGTAAAATCGACCATTTTTTGAGCTGGCACTTTTTGGGTTGAACCTGCTAATTGCCATGCTTTTTGTTCAATTGCTTTTTGAAACTCCATTCCAGCTAAAGCTCCAAATTTGGCAAAAGGTTGAAAATCTTCCAATTTTAGTTCCACGACAATTCCAGAATTAGCTGTAGCTTGATCTCTTTTTGATGGAGACCAACCATTAGTAACCACTTCTCCCGGACTCGTAGCGCAAGGAGCAATAACACCTCCTGGACACATACAAAAAGAATACATTCCTCTTCCTGATACTTGTTTTACTATTGAATAAGGTGCTGGTGGCAAAAATTCTCCTCTAAAATCACAAGAATATTGAATTTTATCAATTAGTTCTTGAGGATGTTCAGCACGAACACCTAAAGCAAAGGGTTTCGCTTCAATAAGAATTTCTTTTCTATCTAATAATTCAAAAATATCTCTTGCCGAATGTCCTGTAGCTAAAATTAGTTTTTTCGCATTAATTACAGTTCCATCTTGTAAAGTTACACCTCCAATTTCGCTATTCTTTACTAAAATATCAGTTACTTTAGCTCCAAATAAGACTTGACCTCCACAAGCAATAATTTTTTCACGAATATCTTGTATAATTTGTGGTAATTTATTGGTTCCAATATGAGGATGAGCCTCTATTAAAATTTCATCTGAAGCGCCGAAACCCACTAAAAGTTGTAAAATTCGATCTACATCACCTCTTTTTTTAGAACGAGTGTATAATTTTCCATCAGAATAGGTTCCTGCTCCACCTTCTCCAAAACAATAATTAGAGTCTTCATTTACAATATGATCCACATTGATAGCTTTTAAATCGCGACGACGACCTCTTACATCTTTTCCACGTTCTAAAACTACTGGTTTTAAACCTAATTCAATTAATTGTAAAGCTGCAAATAAACCTGCAGGACCTGCACCAACAACTAAAACTTCTTGATTATTAGTTACATTTGGATAATCTGGTAATTCAATTTTAGTTCCAACGTAATGTTCGTCAACTAAAAAAACAGTAGCCTTTATATTAACTTTAATGTTTTTTTGTCTAGCATCAATAGAGCGTTTCACCACCACTACTTTTTGAATCTCTTTTGGAGATATTTGAGCTAATTTAGCAACATGATTAGCTAACAAAATTTCGTTAGCTGCTACTTCTGGTGAAACTTGAAATTGAAATTCGCGAGGCATTCTAAATATATATTTTCTGCAAAAGTAAACAAATGAATTTAGTTTCTCACTTCAAAAGCTCTCAAAGCAAAAGAAGCCAACCAATGTTCTCCTTCATAATTCCCATCCACTACAGCAGGTAGTGAAAATTGCAAATGAGTATCCGCTATTTTCTTTAAATGAGAAAATTTCTTTGGATACTGATTACTCAAAGCATATAAATTCCAAGCTCTGCTAAAATTCAATCCGTCCAAATGTACTAAATGACCGTCTGTTCTATCAGAAACTTTTGAGGTTTCCCACTCAAAATTCTTTTTAAATAGATTGGGTGCAAATTTTTCTAACCAAGTTAAGAACTCTTTTTCAGACAAGACACGTTGCATTAATCCTATTTCTTCCATACAAGGAGATAAAAAATCGGTCCCACTCGGTTCCCAAGTAAAAGGACAACTTTCATCCTTATGATACATACGTAAAGCGTTTTCTTTAATAACAGATTGAAATTCTATATTATTAGAATAAACTGCATAATCCCAAGCATTGGTTAAACCAAAAGCTGTATTGGAATGTGTTCCCACTCGGATGGGATATAATAATTTGGGTAAAAATTCTGTATAACGTTGAATTAACAAATTAGTCAAAGGCTTTAGATTAGCTGCTAACGGTTTTACAAACGATTCTTTACTTTTTTCTAGTTCTAATTGTAGCTTTAACAACCAATTCCACCCATAAGTTCTCTCATAAGATTTTTCATGAGGTTTGCTTAAATAAGCAATTTCTTTTTCGATATTTTCTCTTGACAAATTGACATGAAGTTTACCTATAATTTCTTCTTTGTTTTCCAAATCAGTAAAATTATTCAATAAATAAACTAGACTCCAATGACCATGAACAGAAGAATGCCAGTCGAAACAACCATAAAAAGCAGGATGCAATTCTTTTGGAGACAATAATTCTGTATCATCTTTTAACAATTGATTTAATTTATTAGGATATTCTTGTTGGAGACATTTTATAGGCAAAGTAGCTAAATGATTGGCTTGTTCCAACGTTAATTCTTGTGAAAAAGATACTTGAACAATTAGAAACAATAGTATTACTTTTGTTTTCATTTATAAGGATATTAAATTATTTCAATTATTAATAATTAAAAGTTGAAATAACAAAAATAAGAATTAGAAACCTGAATTTCGACACTTTACCTACTGAAATAGAAAGAAATAAAAAAGAAAGTCCTTATAAATAATAAAATACCTCTTCAATAATTCTTATATTATAATTTTCCTACTATGCTATTTCTCTAGTTAACCAACCACTTTTACCTGCAGTTACAATAGCATAAGGTGTTATCCAGAATAAGCCAAATGTATACAAAATACTATAAGTATAAGCCCAAACTGATTCTGAAAAGCTATACCTTTTTGCATAAAACAAAACTGGAAAACTGGAAATTATTAAAATACTTAATAATGTGGAACTTAAAAACAACAAAGGATGTGTAATTACAAAGAATACCATAAAAAACAACATAGGATATGTCATGACTATATTTAAAAATTGGTTAAAAAACAACAACCTAGCACCAACTTTCGAATCTTTTCTAAAATTTGTAAAAACATACTTAGCCATCATAATATTCTCACGTACATTACTTCTTCCCCAACGAATAAACATCTTATACAAACTTTTGTAAGATTCAGGAACATTAGTAAGTACATGTGCATTTCTTTGAAATAACACTTCACGACCTTGCTTTAATATCATATTTGTCATAGCCCTATCTTCTCCAATATCTGAAGGTTTATTCATGAATGTTTGATTAATCCATTCTGGTAAACAAGCCAAAACAGCATCTCTACGATAAGCTGCTAAAGCTCCTGGTGTACAAAGCACAGAACCCAAAACACTCTCCGCAGAACGAACAAATTCAAAACTCATTACAAAACTTACATTAAGCATTTTTGGTAGCATTGCTTTTTTATTATTTAAAACCCTTACATTACCGGCAACAGCACCACAATTTTCATTAGTAACAAAAGGAGTAACTAAATTTCTTAAAGTATCTTTCTTAACAATTGAATCACTATCAATTGTTACAAAAATTGAACCTATTCCTAAATTAAACCCATGATAAAGGGCATGCCGTTTTCCTTTATTAATAGGTTGTTGAAAAATGGTTAAACGTTCTCCCAAATCTAATTTCGCTTTATTTATCCAAAACCAAGTATCATCTTTACTCCCATCATCTATAGCTACTATTTGTAATTTATTTTTTGGATAATCGCTTTCAGCTATACTATTTAAAGTTTCCCATACTAATTGTCCCTCATTATAAGCAGGAACAATTATTGTACATGTTGGCAATTTCTCATCTGAAACAGAGCGTATAGACTTATATTTAAGATATAAATATACTTTAAACAAAAAGAAACTAGTTTTATAAGCAAAAAGTGACACTGAAAGAATCAAAAATGACACACCCCATACAGAATTCAGTTTTTCTAAATTATATTGTTCGAAACTTGGTTGCAATTCATAAAATAAAAAAGCCGCACTGATCAGCATTAAAAATGTAGTTAATAACACACCTTCATTTAATAAATTAGTGTTAGTATTAAAAAGAGGACTTCTTAAAATCAGTTTCCTTGTGGAATCTCTAAAGTATAAAATTTTTTCAGAAATAAAATTATGTAGTGTTTTATTATGAACGGAGAAAATAAAACTATTCAACTTAGTTTCATTACTCTTTTTTCTATAAAAAAAATTAGATTCTATAGGGTTTAAATTTGCGTTTTTCATTGTTTTCCATTTTTAATTTGACTTTTAGTCAAGTGTAAACTCTTTGCACTTTAAGATTGATATGCTTAACAAACCTAAAACAGAGCAAATCATTATGAATGGTAATAGGCAATTCACATGCCTTATTTATAAAACGCTGTAAAACAAAACACTGTAAAAAATGCTGTTTTAAAAACCGTAAAATATTTATACATTACTTAAAGTATTACACATTTTAAGTATACAAATGGGAACAATTTACAAACTCAAATTTGTTTTCAATTATCTAAAATTATAGCATATTAAAAAATACATTATTGAAAACATTATATTAAAAATTGACTTTGTACCTTTGTATAATTGAATAAGAAAAAAATGCGTAACATAAAATTAATTTGGGATTTTAGAGGTCAGGCTGCAGCCAAAACAGCAGAACATCATGAAATACATTTAAAAGAATACATTCAAATAGAAAAACTACTTTTAAACATAACAGGTTATACTGTTATAAATGACATGTATGCCATTGCCTTTATGGTTGTAGAAGAAAAAGACATGATTACTGTAAGAGATGCCTTAAAACCACATCGAGGTGAAATTTATGTTTCTTGAGAAAAAATTTGTTTTAGAAATTCTTTTGAAGTTATTCCTTCTTGTTTTTTAAATAATTTCACAAAATAATTAGCACTAGAGAAACCCAATTCATCTGCTATTTCAGTCAAACTCAAATTACGTTCTACTAACAAACGCTTACTTTCAAGAATTACCCTTTGCGTAATTAACTCGGTAACCGTTTTATTCAAAATAGTTTTAGTTATTCTGTTTAAATGCTTCAACGTAATAGCCATTTTATCTGCATAAAAAGAAGGTGCTTTCTCTATTTTATAATAGTTTTCTAGAAGTAAATCAAATTGCTTTAATTTATAATTATAAACAGGTTTTTCTTGATTTTTTTCAGAAGAATAAATCCTTGAAATATCAATCAAAATAATATCTAAAAGACTCAATAATTTATCTTTTTTATAGTTTCTTTTAGCACTACTCTCTTCTATCATCATCATAAAATAAGGAGTTACCATTTCCATATCTTTTTCAGATAAAAAAATTTCAGGATTATTTTCAAAGGATTGGAAAAAAGGATATTGTTCTATTTTTTTACTTTCAAAATGAAGGTTAAAAATCTCTTTTGAGCAAAATACTATAAAACCTTCAATATCGGAAGAAAGTTGCCAAGAATGAATTTGTCCTGGTTGCATTAAAAACATACTTCCTTTAGTAATTTCAAAAGTATCAAAATCTATTGTATGCATCCCTGTACCATTTGTAAAAAGTACCAAAAGATAAAAGTTATGTCGGTGTAACTTTTCAATAAAATGATGCTTTTTTAAATGCTCTTTGAAAGAATTGACATACAAATTATTATAAAATATATTCTCTTCAAAATTCTCTATTTCATAAACAGGATATGGCTTCATATACAAAATGTCTTTTTTGTGCACTCATTAGCGAATATACAAAACTTTCCAAAATGAATAATAGTTTAATTTTGCTGAAATTTAATAGAATGAAAAACACCATCCTTAATCTTTTTAGTAACAAATGTCCTAACTGTTCAAAAGGAAAAGTCTTTAAAAATGGATTACTTAATTTCGGATTTGGTTTTCCTAAAATGAATGAAAAGTGTCCTAATTGCAATTTCAAATTTGAAAAAGAACCAGGTTTCTTTTTTGGAGCCATGTTTGTGAATTATGCTGTAGGTTGTGCGGAAGCTCTAATCACTTATTTTATTGCAGCTCCTTTTTTTGATAAAAGTTTTGACTTAAGAATGTTTCCTATTATAGGAGCTACAATTTTAGTTCTTTCTATATTTAATATCAAATTATCACGATTGATTTGGATTTATATCTTTAAAAATTATTCAAAGTAAAAAAAGCCTCAATATTGTAATATTGAGGCTTTAATATTTTATTAATTTCTTTTAATTTGCTACTTCACTTATAAATTTAATACGCATTAATCTTAATTCTTCTGTATCATAATCTCCATCAAATTCCTTTAAAGCATCTTTTATATTATCCGATTCAGATTCCATAAAATAATCATGAATTTCTTCTTGCTGGTCTTCATCAAGAATATCATCTACCCAGTACTTTATATTTAATTTTGTCCCAGAGTAAACAATTTGTTCCATTTCCTTTAACAAACCATCCATATCTAGACCTTTAGCTTTTGCAATATCATCTAATGCTAACTTTCTATCCACATTTTGAATAATATACAATTTTAATCCAGAATTTGCTCCTGTAGACTTTACTACCAAATCATCTGGACGAATAATATCATTATCATCAACATATCTTGCGATTAAATCAACAAAATCTTTACCATATTTTTTAGCCTTACCTTCACCAACTCCATGAATATTACCTAATTCTTCAACTGAAATAGGATATTTTAAAGCCATATCTTCTAGGGAAGGATCTTGAAAAACGACGAAAGGAGGAACACTTAATTTTTTAGCTACTTTCTTACGTAAATCTTTAAGCATACTCATTAATGCTTCATCTGCTGTTCCAGATGATTTTGCAGCTGCAACAATATTTTCATCTTCTGCTTCACTATATTCATGATCTTCAGACATCATAAAACTATGTGGTTTTCTAATAAAATCTTCTCCTTTTTGGGTTAATTTTACAACACCATAGGTTTCAATATCTTTTTGAATCATTCCTGCTACTAGAACTTGTCTTATTAAAGCCATCCAATATCTATCATCAAACTGATTTCCTTTTCCAAACAGAGGTTGAACATCAATTTTATGTGCTTTAATCACCGCATTAAGTTTACCTGTTAAGGCAAAAATTATTTCCTTAGATTTGAATTGTTCTTTAGTATCTTTTATAACCTTTAAAAGTAATTCAACTTGTTCTTGGGCTTCTACTTTATTCTTTGGATTTCTTACATTATCATCCATATCGGCTCCTTCACCTATTTCAGAATCAAATTCTTCTCCAAAATAATGCAACAAATATTTTCTTCTAGACATAGAAGTTTCAGCATAAGCAACTACTTCTTGTAATAAAGCATAACCAATTTCTTGTTCAGCCAATGGCTTTCCTGCCATAAATTTTTCAAGTTTCTCAATATCTTTATAAGAATAGTAAGCCAAACAATGACCTTCTCCTCCATCTCTACCTGCCCTACCTGTTTCTTGATAATAACTCTCCAATGATTTTGGAATATCATGATGAATAACAAATCGAACATCAGGTTTGTCAATTCCCATACCAAATGCAATAGTTGCCACCACAACATCTACATCTTCCATTAAAAACATGTCTTGATGTTTGGCTCTTGTTTTAGCATCTAAACCAGCATGATAAGGAACTGCACTAACTCCATTAACTTGTAGTAATTGTGCAATTTCTTCTACTTTTTTTCTGCTCAAACAATAAATAACACCCGATTTCCCTTTATTCTGTTTTATAAATCGAATAATATCACCTTCAATGTTTTTCGTTTTTGGACGCACTTCATAATATAGATTGGGTCTATTAAAAGAAGCTTTAAAAGCATTAGCTTTAGGCATATCTAAATTTTTCAGAATATCCTCTTGTACTTTTGGAGTTGCTGTAGCGGTTAAACCAATAATAGGAATATCACCTAATTGCTTTATAATTGATCTTAAATTTCTATATTCAGGCCTAAAGTCATGACCCCATTCTGAAATACAATGCGCCTCATCTATGGCTACAAAGGACAACTTAACGCCCTTTAAAAATTGAATGTATTCATCTTTGGTTAATGATTCTGGAGCTACATATAACAATTTTGTCAAACCAGAAGTAATATCACTTTTTACAGTATTTATTTCCGTTTTTGTTAATGAAGAGTTTAATACATGGGCAATTCCCGATTCTGAACTTATACCACGAATGGCATCAACTTGATTCTTCATTAAGGCTATAAGTGGAGATACAACAATAGCTGTACCCTCTAAAACTAGCGCAGGAAGTTGATAGCATAGTGATTTTCCTCCACCCGTAGGCATAATTACAAAAGTATTATTTCCGTAAATAATACTATTAACAACTTGTTCTTGAAGTCCTTTGAATTGGTTAAACCCGAAATATTTTTTTAATTCTTTGTGTAAATCAATTTCGTTTGGTTTCATTCTCTATTAATATGATTTTACCTAAATTTGCAAACATAAAGATACAATTTTCTTTAAAAAAACAAAACATTAATCTATTTAATACTTTGGACACAACAACAACCATTTTAAATTCAGTAAAAAACACTATTTTAACTGAAAGTAAGAGCATTGCTAATTTAATTGAACATATTACTGAAGACTTTGCAAAAGCGACAGAAGCAATTTTAAATTCTAAAGGAAGATTAGTTATTACAGGTATAGGAAAAAGCGCTATTATTGCTCAAAAAATTGTAGCTACTTTAAATTCAACAGGAACACCTTCTGTTTTTCTTCATGCAGCTGAAGCAGTTCATGGAGATTTAGGTATGGTTTTACCTGAAGATGTTATTATTTGCATTTCTAAAAGTGGTAATAGTCCTGAAATAAAAGTTTTAGTCCCTTTATTAAAGCGTTTTGGAAATACTTTAATTGGAATGACAGCAGATATAAATTCGTTTTTAGGAAAAGAATCACATTATATTTTACATGCTTATGTAGAAAGCGAAGCTTGTCCAAATAATTTAGCGCCAACAAATAGTACAACAGCTCAATTAGTATTAGGAGATGCATTAGCTGTAGCTCTAATGGAATTACGCAATTTTAAAAGTGAAGATTTCGCCCTTTACCATCCAGGTGGTGCTTTAGGCAAAAAATTATTACTTCGTGTAAAAGACATGTTAGACACCACACACACACCACAAGTAGCTCCAGATGCTAGCATTAAAAAAGTTATCATGGAAATATCTGAAAAAAGATTAGGTGTAACAGCTGTTATCGATAATGAAAGCATCATAGGAATAATTACTGATGGCGATATTAGAAGAATGTTAAATACAAATGATACTTTTACACATTTACAAGCAAAAGATATTATGACTAAAAACCCAAAAAACATCAATTCTTCCATCTTGGTTTCAGATGCACTGAGCATTTTAGAAAACAATGCTATTACACAATTAGTAGTTTCAGATGAAGGAACATACAAAGGAATATTACATTTACATGATATTTTAAAAGAAGGAATTGTATAATGGCTAAGAAAAATTTAGGAGAAATGTCGTTTTTAGATCATCTTGAAGAGTTAAGATGGTTGTTAATAAGAGGTACAATTGCTATATTAGCTTGTTCTGCAATTGCTTTTTTCTTTAGTGACTTTATTTTTGACCAAATTCTTTTTGGACCTAAAAATCCAAATTTTGTTACCTATCACTTTTTTTGTGAACTTTCACAACAATTTGGTTTAGACAAAAGTCTATGTGTATCAGAAATTAATTTACCCATTCAAAACAGAGAAATGGGCGGACAGTTTTCTATTCATATGTGGACTTCTATTACTGTTGGTTTTATAGTATCATTTCCTTTTCTATTATGGGAAATTTGGAAATTCATTAGTCCAGCTTTGTATGATAATGAAAAGAAATATGCTTCTGCTTTTATCATCATTTCATCGCTTTTATTTTTTACAGGTGTCTTATTTGGCTATTACCTAATAGCTCCTTTATCTGTTCAATTTTTTGCTAGTTATATTGTAAGTTCAGAAATTAATAATTCAATAGATATTTCCTCTTATATTAGTTTAATAAAAACTTCAACTATAGCAAGTGGCTTATTATTTGAACTACCAATTATTATTTATTTTCTAACCAAAATAGGATTGGTAACCCCAGAATTTTTGAGAAAATATAGAAAATACACCTTAGTAATCATCTTAATTTTATCAGCAATTATAACACCTCCAGATGTATTGAGTCAGGTTATTGTTACTATTCCAATTATGTTGTTATATGAAATTAGTATTTTTATAAGTGCTGCTGTTATGAAAAAACAAATTACCACAACCGATTTAACAAAATAATATTTATGTCTAATTTAGTAGAAGAATTCAACGCATATCGTGCCAAAATGAATGAGAAATTATTGGCTGATAACAACAAAGTAATCAAAAGAATTTTCAATGTTGACACCAATGCTTATATGCCAGGTGCTTTAGATGTTAAAACCAAGGAACTTTTAGGCTTAGTAGCCTCAGCGGTTTTACGTTGTGACGATTGCATCAAATACCATTTAGAAACTTCTCACAAAGAAGGCATCACCAAAGAAGAAATGATGGAAGCCATGGGAATTGCCACTTTAGTTGGTGGAACTATAGTAATTCCTCATTTAAGAAGAGCTTATGAGTTTTGGGAGGCTTTAGAAAACAATTAATATAGCAATGTACCAATGTGACAATGTGGTAATATACCGATTAAAAATTGACAATTATTACATTTATACATTACAAAAACTGTTAATCAAATAACAATAAAATTTGAACTCCATTTAAATTTTATATTTTTACAAACCTATTGGTGAATTTAAAGTTTTGTATAATTAACAAATTCACTAATCGACAAATTGGCTAATTGTCTAATTGACACATTATCAAAATGAAATTAAGAGCAGAAAATTTAGTAAAGACCTATAAAAAAAGAAGTGTTGTAAAAGGCATTTCTGTTGAAGTGAACCAAGGAGAAATTGTGGGTTTACTAGGTCCAAATGGTGCTGGAAAAACAACTTCTTTTTACATGATTGTAGGATTGGTAAAACCCAATAGTGGTAATATTTATCTAGACGATATGGATATTACTAATTTTCCAATGTACAAACGAGCACAAAACGGAATTGGCTACCTAGCTCAAGAAGCTTCTGTTTTTAGAAAACTAAGTATTGAAGATAATATTTTAAGTGTATTGCAACTAACCTCTCTTACTAAAGCCGAACAAGAAGCTAAAATGGAGGAACTAATTGCCGAATTTGCTTTGGAACACATTCGCACCAACAGAGGAGATTTACTTTCTGGAGGAGAAAGAAGACGTACCGAAATTGCAAGAGCTTTAGCAACGGATCCAAAGTTTATTTTATTAGACGAACCTTTCGCTGGTGTTGACCCAGTTGCAGTAGAAGACATTCAAAGAATTGTAGCCCAATTAAAAAACAAAAACATTGGTATTTTAATTACCGATCACAACGTACAAGAAACCTTAGCGATTACTGATAAAACCTATTTGATGTTTGAAGGAGGTATTCTAAAAGCGGGAAAACCTGAAGAATTAGCAGAAGACGAAGTGGTAAGACGTGTCTATCTAGGGCAAAACTTCGAATTGAGAAAGAAAAAAATCGATTTTGAAGCTCCAAAAACCACTATCATCCATGGAAAAGGCGAACTTTTAAAAGAAGAACAAAAATAAGGAATAAGAAAAGAGAACTAGTTGAGTTCTCTTTTTTTTTTTTGACTTAAGAAGTTTGCCTGTATTTAAATAATTAGGAGCACCACAACAACTTTTCAGTAGAAAATTCCACCCGCTTTCCGCGTTACAAGGTAACTTGCTACACTCGGGGCTAAAATAGAACTTTAATCTTTATAAACACTAAACAAAGTCCCAAAATAATTAATCTTCAAGGTCAGGAGTCCGAAGCTTCGGACTTTATACGTGGCTGAGACATGGAGTCCATTGTAAAAAGTAATAGCTCAAGTTTTAACTATACAACAAGGAAAATTACATGTTTTTTTAAAAACGCAATTATATGAGTTAAAAATAGCTTTTTTTAAGCTATCTTATTTTTATAAATCATTTTAAAAATCTAGTCTTAAAGAGAGGTTGTACAACAGCTACAATGTTGGCTGTAGTGTTTTTTTTCAATCCCATATTTTTGGTCTATCAATATTCATGGCTCTTAAATACGACAGGAATTGTCCTGCGTGAACAGATTCGTGATATCCAATCCGTAACAAATATTTTGCAAGGATTTTCTTATCACCATTTCCTGGGTGAACAATTTCGGTTTCGTTTAATTCCTTATCCGAAAATTGTCGAATACTTTCTAAAAATGTTTTTCTAAAAGGCTCAGCAAATTCAAGTTCATCTTTTAGATTTATAAATGGTCGGTTTTCCCAAGGTGTTTTATAATTTGTCATATTTCCTTGATTAATAATAATATTCCAACCATAATCAGCCTCCAAAACGTGTCTTATCATTTCTGACGCACTCATTGCTTTTCCATCAGGTTTCCAATTATAATATTTCTCAGGTAGTCCATTCCAAAGTTTTATACTTCTTCTCCTTATTTCTGTAAAATTTAAAATTATGAGTTCAGATTGGTTCATTTTCTTTCTTTTCGAGAATTTAGTTTCACATTACAGTCAACGTTTTGCCTTTAGTTTGTATTATCAAATATTTATTAATTTTCCGAAACGTAAACGTGCAATTTACCACAAAATTCACAATATTGCCAATCAGCTGTGCTTGTTGCATAACTAATAGTTTTATTTAAATACCAATTTATGATTTCAATAAATACATAAATAACTGAATATTAATCACTTTGGTTTTTTAAAATAATTAAAAACTATGAATTACATTCTTTTATTGATTGTGCAACAGTCACTGCTGTTACCTGCTGGTATTCTCTTCGGTCATAGTGATTATTTTCGTTAAACCGTTAGTTGCTATTCTTATTCTTGTAAAATGTTTTTCAGATTTCTGTTCTGTCGGAAACCAGTTTCTGTTTGTTTTTACAATAATAAACAGTCCATTGTCGTCACCAATACTAGCAAAACTTTCACTTTTAGCACCTTTTGAAAAGTAGTTTAGATTATAATCCTCAACTAATTTGTCTGCAAGTTTAATTGGTGCATCCGTTACTATTCCAATTTCACTTATAGATTGAATGGATGAAATATTAAAGGGTTTATCTGTTGAGTTATCAATGTCAAAACGAGCAATGAATTCCAAAATATTTTTGTTATTGTCGTAAAAATAAATTGCTCTTGCATTCCAACTTTCAAAGTTTGCTACTATTTCATTGTCGGCATTTTCTATTAAGTTAAGTTTTGTTCTTGCCCAGATTATTGCTTCGTCAAGTTTGTTGTTTGGAATATTAAATGCAAAATGGTATTTCGGATTTAATTTATTTGATTTTATAAAAGTCAAGGTTGAATGCCCAGCTAAAAATGAAATTGAGTTTTGTCTCTTTCTTACCAACTGCAGTCCCAAAACATCAGAATAAAAGGTTTCTGTTTCTACAAGGTCGTCTGTCTGTATTTCTATTTCTAATATTTCCATTGTCTATTGTTTGTTCAATCGTTCCCTATGCTTTCAGGTAACGGTTAGTATATGAAAAGTAGGTGATTTCGAAGCACTTTTCTGGCCACCAAAACTAAAGCTAGCTACGGAGCAAAAACCTTGCTAGCAGCCGTTCACCCGCCATAAACTATAGGCTGTGTTGGCATTCATATTTTTAATATTCTATTTCTCCATAGTTCAAATATTCTGCTTTATAAGTTGTTTCGAAAGTGTGAATTGAACTTGAAACTCATTCCAACCTTCTTGAAATTCCCTCTTTATCGTCAATACGACCCCGTTTTCAGTTTGCTCAATCATTTTAATCTTGTCATAAGCACCATCATTTGCCATTAACTCGAAATATTTGAAGTCGTCACTCCAAGAAGCTTCTTTTGAAAAATCGTTTTTTATAATCTCAATGAGTTTTGGTTGATTAGATCCGCTTTCATTTAATACAATGGGTTCATAGTACTTACTACAAAATGTCAGTCCATCATCGTCAGCCACACCTATTCCATAGAAAGACGTAGTCATAAAGTCAAATTTTTTATCCTTGTAATTAAATGAAGTGTCTTGTTTAGATTCAGTTAATTGGTAAACATTTCGTCCGTCAATTATTCCATTTTGTGAGTCAGTCTTAATTTTCACATATCGAAATGCATCACAATAATCATCTGTTTTTTGATACTGACTTTCTGAAATACCGACAATTTCTACGATAGAACTTTCATTTAGAGTCGTCTCTTCTTGAAGTTCATTATTCAAAATATCAATTTTGTCTCCAATCAGAACGGCTATACCGTCATGTTCTTTAAATGTGACTGTTCCGTTTTCAAAAGATTTTTCAGATGATTCCACTTGTTTCTTGCTTGCTTCAAAAGTTTGTTCTTGAGCATTGTTACTTGTCTGTCCACAAGAAGCAAATAGAATTGGAATTATGTACTGTAGTCGTCTCATTTTTATGGTTACCTACGTTAATGTGTATGAGTTGTGGCGTGTTTAAGCATCTAATTTAGTAAATGAAAACGTAATAGAAAATCTGCGAGGATTTTCCAAAAAGCACAGACCTAGCCATAACTTATACATGGTGTTACCACCAGTTATTTATACTTATTTTCAAAAAATTCTTTTCCATCCCTTAAAATAGGTCCGTTTATTATCTGCGCAATATTTAATTCAATTTCCATTCCTGTAAATAAGGTGTATTCTAATTTTACAAACCCATAATCATAAGAAAAGTAAGATTTAAGTTTAGATTCTCCTATGTTAGATGTTGCAATAGCGCTAATAACTATACATTCTAATTCCCCAATTTTAGTTTGAATTTTTTCTTTTCCACTAATTTTATATTCGTAATTCAATAGCAATCTATCGCTCCACAATCCCCATTTCTCATCCGCCCAATGATTTCCAATACTCATACTGTCAGTCCATTTGTAACCAATAGGTTCATTTAGTTTGATGTATGGAAAAGGGCAAGTTTCCAATGATTTAAAAAATCCATTTCTTGGTGGATGAACCCATATGTTTTCATCGTTTTCGACAATTCCAGTAGAAGATATTGTTGTAGGGTTGGGTTCATAACTATAATAGACTTCAGTTTGATTTTTGTTCGTTCTTTGAAACATTCTTGGTTTAATTACAGTCAAATGAATTTCAGAGATTTTAAGAGAATCAATTTCATTGGAAAGTTTAAAATTGTCTGAATTATTTTCTTTTATAAAAAAGATAGAATCGTTTTCGGTAATCTTAATGTTAAAAACAAATTCTTTCCCTAGAGTGTAGATGCTATTATTCTTGTCAATCTTACTTTTTTCAATATGTAATCCGTCATACTGCTGTCCCAAAACTAAATTTGAAACTAATAATATTATAATTAAGAATCTGTTTTTCATAATTGGTGGTAACGGTCTTGTATATGAAAAGTAGCGGATTTTACACACTAACTTTTCGGTTTATAATAGACCTTAATTTTATTATTTATCTTTACTTTAAGCACCAAAACCGCTATTATTTTTATATAGGTTAAGTTAGCCTTTTATTTATTCTTCCTTGTCATATCAGTAACTACTTCTCCGTCATATTTCCAAAATCCATTTGTTCCACCAAACCAAATGTTGTCATCTTTATCTCCGACTATAAAGATTATCCGTTCGTAAGTAACATTTTTATTATCAACAAATCGAGTAAATTCTTTTCCGTTATAGACACAAAATCCTTGCATTCCACCAACCCATAAATTACCCTGTATGTCTTCATAAATTGCTCTGACATTTTTGGTGCAAAGGCTGTCTTTCTCTGTAAAGGTTTGAAATGAATTTCCGTTAAAGGAAGTTAAGCCACTTTCTCTATTACCATTGAAACCAAACCAAATAACTCCCTTACTGTCAACAATAATTATCCTTATTTGGTCGTCACTTAGTCCATCTTTCGGCATATATTGAGTGAAAGTTTTCCCGTCAAATTTGTTAGCTCCACCGTGAGACATTGAGGCGAACCATAAGTTTCCGTAATTATCTTCTGTAATGCTTTGAATAACGTTGTGATAAAGTCCATCAGGCATAGTATCGCCAATTTCTGATAAGTGGTTCGTGAATGATTTGCCATCGTAACGATATGCTCCAGCTCCGTTTGTTCCTATCCAATACATTCCATTTTTATCTTGAACAATAGATTGTACTTCATTTGGATTGACCATCGGATATGATTTTTTAAGCCAATCGGTTGAGATTTTATATTCTGGAATTTCTAAATACGTAAACTTTGTTCCATTAAAAATGGAAACTCCGTTTGCTGTTCCAAACCATAAATCGCCATTATCAACTTGATAAATACAAGATATTTTATTGTTAGAAAGCCCGTCTTTTTCTTTAAAATGAACAAAATTTGAACCGTCAAATTTATAAACACCATCGTTGGTAGTTCCAAACCAAAGATTGTCGTCTTTATCTAAAAAACCGCAATAAACATTTCCATTTGGGTTTTCTATTTTTCCTGTCGTTATACTATCTTCAATTTTCTTTTGCTTGACCTGTCCATTACAAGAAGATAAAATAAATATCAAGCCAACAATTGTAAAATATTTTGGTAAGATTAATTTCATAATTTCATATATTTTCCTATTGGTTCTTGGTTTGTTTAGGTTACAGCTAACGTTTATGTGTAAGGAACGTTGCGGTTTTGTATGCGAGGATTTTCCGAAGGAAAATCAGAAGCTAGCAAAAGAGCAACTAACTTTGGTTTAGTATAAAACTAGCAATTTTTTATATACTGTGTTGTGCATAGTTTTTATTTATTAAATTTTGATTTTATTTTTCCCCACAATGAGCTTTTATCAGTGTAAAGTTTATTAATCGATTCTGCTATTTTTTCTGTTTTTCTTGTCTCGTGATTCCAGAAATATAGTTCGTCAGTCAGATTTCCATTTCCATTATGAGTCAAGATTAATTTATTTCCAAATCCGTCAGAACCGATTGCGATTCCATTTTCAGGAAATCCATTCCATTCGCGCGCGTTTTTCGTTTCAAGTCCAATGTGATTACAAGTCCGACTTATTCTTTTTCGGTCAGATTTGTCAAAAAAAGGATGAAGTTCAAATTCAAATTCGTCCGTTACTAATTCCCCACCATTAGATTTTATCATTCGGTTTTTAAATTCAGTTGGAAATTCTACATTCAATTCAGATTCCGTTTCTTTTATATATTTTTCGTCTATTGGAAATGGCATTTTGCGTTTTGGTTAAATTATGCACAACGTCTAGTATATGAAAAGTAGGCGATTCGAAGCACTAAACTATCGGTTAAGAATAAAGCTTGATACGAGCTAAAAACCTTGTTTTGATGACTCTCCCGCCTATTTTATATATATATTGTTGTGTGCTGTTTTTTATTCAATTGGACAATCGTAAAAACCATTTTTTATTTTTAGTTCCATACTTCTTTCAATTTTTCTTTGTTGTCGTTTATATTTTCGTCCGTGTTTTCCGCCCATAAGTGGTTCATACATATTACTGTTTAAATCAACTTTATAACATTCCTTTTTGGTAATTAAAATTTCGACTGTTTTAATACCAAATCCTGAAACAATTAATGTATCACCTTTTTTTGCTTCAATTTCAAATTTACCATCTTGGTCAGTATATGTTTTCCTTTCTGTCGCTTTTACTTCAATCACTGCACCAACAATAGGAACTTTAGTTTTTGTATATTCTGCGTTGTCCAAAATAAATCCTCTAATTTTTTTTGTGCTTTTTTCTGAAATTACATTTTTCACTTCTTTGTAATTCAATGTTATTGGATTTCTAACATCGTGAATACTTCTACTTAAACTATCTATTTTGCAGTCAGTAATGTTTCGCTCAATATAATAGAATTTGTGTTTTTCTGCTTTTATATGTATTCCTTCTCGTTTCTCTATTTCACGAATTTCTTTTATAAATTCCCAATCAGGCGTTATTAAAATGAATTTGTTTTGTTCAGGTAAAAATATTCTGCTATCACAGAATAATTTTGCTGATACATTTCTGTCAGAACTCATTAAAACAACAGGTGTTTTTTTAGTTTCAATAGCGATATCAATAAATAAGGCGTTATCATTTTTTATTATGTTTTCAGTCTTAATTATATAGACTTCATTAAAAAGCGTGTCTTTAATAGTTTGACAATGAACATTAAATAATGTCATTGAAGATGAAATTAATATAAATATATTTTTCATCTTTCTTTAAGTTTTCTGTCGCTCTAAAATAGCACACAACTTGTGTATATGTCTCATAAAATCATACAAAGCCAACCTGTTTTAGGGAGATATGTCTGACAAATACCACATTTATTAATTTTCAAATATATTAAATAATTCATTATAAATCATTAGATATTCTTTCCATCTGAAAACGTTTTATGTCTTAAAAATTAAAAATCCCTTAAACGAAAAAATCATCTTAGGGATTAGAATTTAAATACCATATTGGTATTAGCTCACTTTATGCTACAAAAACTATAATTACAGGTAAACAAAAAAGGTCTTGGAATTATATTGCTTGAATATACATTGGTATAATAATCCGAAGTATTGATCTCTATGAAGTCTTCAGTTTTATCTACTTTTTTGTACTATAATTGAAATTACATTGTTAAGCATTTACGCTTCATTAATGGTGTCTTCCGAAGTTGGAATGGGTCTATACATTTCTTTTAGATGTCTTTTAAGTTGAAAAAAACGAGTAATTCCAATGAAAAGAACAATCATAGAAAGTGTTAGAGAAAAATAGCCTAACCACTTAATTTCTTCTAAATCTTGCATCCCTAAAAAGGCAATTCCACCAAGTATGAGATAAAGAGACGTTCTGATATAAGACAAAAATGTCCTTTCATTAGCTAGTTTTGTACGCTCCATCGACAAATGATCTCGTAGAATGATGTTTTCTTTTTTTTCATAGTCATTTGTAAATTTGATTAATTTTTTAATTCTATTTTTCATTTGTCATTTCAATTTTTAAGTGATTCATTTTATCAAGTTCCTACTTAATAAATTTAAAATAATGAAGCCTATTTTCTAACTCCTTTTACCTTGAATTGAAAAATATTCATTCTTTAGGACATTCAAATATAAAAAAATCCCCGAAAGGATTTTTCAACATACTACTGTATAAAATTCAAAAGATTTACATTGAGAAATATTTAAAAGGGACATATAACATTCCAAAACATTCTCCATGTTCTTTTCCTAAATGTTTGTGGTGTATTTTGTGTGCTTTTCTTAAACCTACTAAATATTTGTTCTTGGTGTTTTTAAACCATTTAAAACGTTGGTGAATTAACACATCATGAATTAAAAAATAGGCCATTCCATAAAACAATATTCCTAAACCTATAAAAAACAGGTAATTTAATTCTGGATTTATTCCAAAATAGAATAGAGCAATACTTGGCACAGCAAAAATGACAAAAAAGGCATCGTTTTTTTCAAAAATCCCTTGATATTTAGGTTGGTGATGATCTTCATGTAAATACCATAAAAATCCATGCATGACAAATTTATGAGTCAACCACGTAACTCCTTCCATAACTAAAAAAGTTCCTATAGTAACTAAAATATATAATAGAATAGACATTATGCGATAATATTTAATTGATAACGAACGTAAGATTTTCCCAAAATTACTAATTTTAAAGGATTTGACACACTAATGCGTTTGCTTAAAAATTCTTCTGGTTGCGTTTTATTAATCTTTTTCATTAAACTTTTATAGTAACGATATGCTGTGTAGACTCCAAATTTAGCTTCAGCTGGTAATCTTAAAACTCCTTTAAAAGCGGCTTCAAAATCAGCGTTAATTTCTGCAACTATTTGTTCTTTATTGGCATTCGTTAACGAAGAAAAATTAATCCCTGGAAAATAAACACGACCTAATGTTTCATAATCGTGTTGCAAGTCTCTTAAAAAATTCACTTTTTGAAAGGCTGAACCTAATTTCATGGCACTTTCCTTTAGTTCATTATATTTTGTATCATCTCCTTTTACAAACACTTTCAAACACATTAGCCCAACTACATCAGCAGAACCATAAATATATGCTTCGTATTCTTCAATGGAATTGTATTCCTTTTTAGTTAAATCCATTCGCATGCTTTTCATAAAGGGAGCTACCAAATCATGTAATCCATATTCATGAACTACACGTTGAAAGGCATTTAAAACTGGATTTAAACTTATTTTTCGTTCTAATGCTTTTTCATATTCAGCTTGAAATTCATCTAACAAAACTTCTTGCTCATAACCATCAAAAGTATCAACTATTTCATCAGCACAACGCACAAAACCATAAATGGCATAAATTTCATCTTGAATTTCTGGAGCTAACATTTTAATGGCCAAGGAAAAAGAAGTACTGTACTTCTTTGTTATTATTTTACTGCATTCAATAGATGCTTGGTCGAATAATGCTTTCATATGGTTAAATTTTGTTTGTTTTAAAATAGAAAACTCCTTATTATTGATTTTGTTTTTAAAAAAAATGTAGCAATTTCATATTGAAAATTCCTTTATAATTTTTTCACTTACAATTTTCCCTGAAATGAGAGAAGGAGGAACACCTGGTCCAGGAACGGTTAACTGTCCTGTAAAAAATAAATTTCGAACTTTTCTACTTTTTATTTTGGGTCTTAAGAATGCCGTTTGTGTTAAAATATTAGCAAGCCCATAAGCATTTCCTTTATAGGAATTATAGTCTTTAACAAAATCATTCACACAATACGATTCCACAAATATAATGTTTTGTTTTAGAGATTGTTGAGTCGATTTTTCCAATCTTTCTATAAGAATATCAAAATATTTTTTTCTAATGATTTCTGTATCTTCTAAACCTGGAGCAATTGGTATTAAAAAAGTAGCCGCTTCTTTCCCTTCAGGAGCAAAAAATGAATCCGTTTTAGAAGGAAAACTAGCATAATACAAAGGTTCTTTAGGCCATTCTTTTGTATCGTATATTTCTCTTGCATGAGGCTCAAATGGTGTGTCAAAAAACAACGTGTGATGGGATACATTTTCTAGTTTTTTATCAAAACCAACATAAAACAGTAAGGAAGAAGGTGCAAATATTTTTTTGTCCCAATATTTTTCCGAATACATTCTATGCTGTTCATCTAATAATTGTTCAGAGTGATGATAATCAGCTCCACTAACTACTATATCTGCATATTCAATTTTACCATTAACCGTAACTCCAACTGTTTTTTTATTTTCAACTAAAATTTTTGAAATTGTAGCATTAGTTATAATTTCTACACCTAGTTCTATTGCTAAGTCTTTCATAGCTTCTACAACTGAAAACATTCCTTTTTTGGGATGCCAAGTTCCCAATCCAAAATCGGCAAAATTCATAAAACTATAAAAAGAAGGAGTATCGGATGGTTTTGCTCCCAAAAACAAAACTGGAAACTCTAAAATCTTAACCAACTTTGGATTTTTAAATCTTTTCCTAACTTCTTGGCTTATAGTAGAAAAAAACTGTCCTACTCTAGCAATTGTTTCTGTTGTTACTAATTCTAATGGAGAATCTCCTGGTTTATAAACCATTTTATCAACAGCAATGGCATAATTATCTTGTGCTTCTTTAATAAAAGAACGTAATTTCTTTTCACTTCCCTTTTCAATTTTCTCAAAAGTAGCTGCTATATCGTCTAAGTTATCAGAAATAGTAACTTTTTCATTCCCTTCAAAATAAACATCATATGCTGGTGATAATTTTTCCAGATCATAATAATCAGCAACTTTTTTACCAAAATCGCCAAAAAACTTTTCAAAAACACCAGGCATCCAATACCATGTTGGTCCAATATCAAAATGGAAGCCCTCTTTCGAAAGCCTTCTTGCCCTACCTCCTACAGATGCATTCTTTTCAAAAACTGTAACTTTATTTCCTGCTTTCGCTAAATAACAAGCGGCTGACAAGGATGCAAATCCAGAACCAATGACAATAATTTTTTTATCCATTATTAATATTTATATAAATATAGTAAATAATTTGTGCTCTATTTTTTATAGACTTAGCACTAAACTTTGAATACCTGAGTAAAAAGTTATCCCTTCATACTTATTAGCCACATGTTCAATTTGTTTTCCTAAAACATAAAACTTATTTGTAGTATTTTCCAAAAGGGTTTCTTGAAATTCATTCAAATAGGCATCAACATCATCTGCTAAAGGCTGAACAGTAAAGTATGATATAAAATGAACTTCATCAAAATAAGTTTTCATATCCTCTAAGTCTTTCATAGGAACACTTTCTCCTAAATATAATGTATTGTATCCTTTATTAAGAAGAAGGTAATTAACAAAAACCAATCCTAATTCATGAATTTCATGCATTGGTAAATACAATACAAAAACTTTTTTCCTACAATAATTATTTTTTTGATGAGTTTGTTCTATAGCAGAATATAATTTTTGTTTAATTAAAGAACTTATAAAGTGTTCATGAATAGGCTTTAAAGTAGAAGTTTGCCAAAGCATTCCTATTTCATCTAGTAATGGAATAAAAACTTCATAAAAAATTTCTTCAAAAGACTTTATTTCTATTAACTTATCATAAGTTTCATGAAATAATTTTGTATCGAAATTGAACATCGCGTATTTAAGCGATGATATTGCTAAAGAAGAACTGTTTTTATCCGAATATATCTGTTTCACTAAACTATTCATATCTTCATCGGACAAAGAGGAAATTTTTGAGATTTTATATCCAAAATTATTCAGAAAAGTGATATTAAGTAGCTTCAATAAATCTTCTGAATCATACGATCTTATATTATTTTCATTCCTATCAGGAGAAAAGATAGAATAGCGTTTTTCCCATATTCTTATAGTATGAGCCTTAATTCCTGAAAGGTTTTCAAGGTCTTTTACACTAAATGAGGTCTTAATATTGTTCATCGTTTTTTAAAATTCGTTAAACAAATATAAAACTATTTTTTGACTTATGGTTTAGTTGTATCTATAAATTTAACAAAATCACCATTAAAAACATTCAAATCAACCATTCCAATAACTCCTTCAACCTTCGCTTTTTCAGTAAATTGCCACAGTAACCATTCTTTTTCTGGCTTTTTTTTCCAAATATTATAATTGGCTATCCAAAAAGGGTAATCTGAAAATTCTCTTTTTAAAAAATCGTTGTAATAACTTTCACCAGAATAGATGATAGGTTTTATTTTGTAGTGTTGTTCAACTCTAGTGAGCCATCTTTTTAGGCCAACTTTCAAACTATCTAAGGATTGCGATTTAGGTAATTTTTCAATATCCAAAACAGGAGGAAAATCACCTTTAGTTAAACGAACTGTTTTTATAAAGTTATCAGCTTGAAGAATAGAGTTTTCATTAGGTCTGTAATAATGATAAGCTCCTCTAATGATGTCGTTTTTTTTAGCTTCTTTCCAGTTGTAATTAAATTTAGAATCTATTTTATCCTTTCCTGCTGTAGCACGAATAAAAACAAATGACAATACAAAAGTGTCTTCTATTTTACCTAATTTATCCCATTCTATTTCACCTTGATATTCCGAAACATCTAACCCAAAAAGACAATCTTTATGTTCACTCAGTACTTCATATATCCTAATATCAGCAATTTTTCGATCTTCTTTTGATAATTCATCAACGTTTTTATTTGTTTTAAAACCAAGATAATACAAAACTCCATCCTTAAATTGATAAACCCCAAAACCAAGAGTAACAAGAATCAAGAAAAAAAAAGAATAAAAAACTATCTTTCCAAAAGATCCTCCTTTTTTCTTTTTGATTCTCTTTTTTTGAGTAACATAATTCTTTTTTGAAGACACTTTGATATTATTTTTTTTGAAATGTATTTAAGACTAAAGAAATGGCTATATAACTAAGTATAATTAAAGGAATAGCAACAAAACTCAGTAAAAGAATTAAAACGATTGCAAAAATTAAAAATAAGATTTGAAGTTTAGCTTCTTTCCACGTGAACTGCTTAAACTTCAATGAAAATAAAGGAATTTCTGCATTTAAGAGATAACAACTCAAAAGTGTAATAACTAATAACAAATAAGGATTATTTAATGCATCTGTTAACCACTGATAATTATCTACATATTGTATCATGGGAATACTCATGATAAATAAAGTATTGGCTGGAGTAGGTAAACCAATAAACGAATTAGTTTGTCTTGTATCAATATTAAAATTAGCCAAACGATAACAAGAAGCTAAAGGTATCAAAAGACCTAAATAGGGTACTATTCCCATATAATAAGTTTCTTCTGTAAGCATGTAGTCAGGTTGATTTTGTTGAATAGTTTCAAATAACTTAAACAACAACATACCAGGTACAACTCCACTGGTAACCATATCTGCTAAAGAATCTAACTGCAACCCTAAATCACTTTGCACATTTAATTTTCTAGCTAAAAACCCATCCCAAAAATCAAAAAAGATACCTAAACATACCAATAAAAAAGCATGATCATAATACCCATTAAAAATGGAAATTAAAGCGATTAAGCCACTTAATAAGTTCAAAAGTGTTAAAGTATTAGGTATTGCTTTTTTAATATTCATAATATAATTCTTAAAATGCCCTTTTATTGTTTTCTAATCCTGATGGTATTAAAAATCCTTTTATTGCCTGAAATACATGGAGTTGATTAGCACTTATTATCTAGCAATAAAAGATTGTAACGAACAGCAGGAATAAGATTTAAAAAGAGCCTATGGTTTGGTTTCAACTAATTTTAGAACAAATGTAATACAATAAGTTAATACATTTAGAGTTTACTAATTAAGAATTTTATCTCATCTTTGTAAAAAATTTAATTAGCCTTGAAAAAGAACTTATTAATTGTTTTGTTTTTTTATATGTTAACCACAAGCAGTCAAACTTTTAGAAAATATTCTAATGAGTTTTTAAGTATTGGGGTTGATGCAGCTGCTCTTGGCATGAGTAATGCTGTTACAGCTCATACTGGTGATGTGAATTCTGGCTATTGGAATCCAGCAGGATTAATAAAACTGGAAGACAAACAGATGGCATTAATGCATGCTAATTACTTTGCAAATATAGCACAATATGACTATGCTGGTTTTGCAATGCCAATAGATGACAGAAGTGCTGTAGGAATTTCACTAATTCGTTTTGGAGTAGATGACATCTTAAATACTACACAACTAATCGATAGTCAAGGAAATATTGATTACAATAGAATTTCTTTATTTTCCACTGCAGATTATGGTTTAACAGTCTCGTATGCTCGAAGTTTACCAATAGATGGCATTAATTATGGAGTGAATGCTAAAGTGATACATAGAATTATTGGAGATTTTGCCAGTTCGTGGGGTTTTGGTTTTGATATAGGTATCCAATATGAAAGTGAGAGTGAATGGTTAATAGGATTAATGTTGAGAGACATTACAACCACTTATAATACTTGGTCAATTAATCAGGAAGAATATGAAAAAATTAAAGATGCAGTACCTGGTGAAAATCAAGAACTCCCAGAAACTAGTGAAGCTACACTTCCTAAAGCACAACTAGGTGTAGCCAAAAAATATATATTTAGATATGATTATAGCTTAACTGCTGCTGCTAATTTAAATATGCAGTTTACAAGAACAAATGATATTGTTTCAAGTGACATAGTAAGTATTGATCCTGCGGTTGGTTTTGAATTTGGCTACATAGACTTGGTTTTCCTTAGAGCTGGTGTGGGTAATTTTCAGAAAATTACTCAAATTGACAATTCAAATAAACTTAGTTTCCAACCTAACATTGGTTTAGGTTTTAAATACAAAGGTATTCAAGTAGATTATGCTTTAACGGATTTGGGTGATCAAAGTGCTGCTTTATATTCTAATATTTTTTCTTTAAAAGTAGATTTTGAGATTTTTAGATAAGCAAGAGAATAAAAGAAATAGATTAAAAAAATGATGCAAAAACTACTTCCCTTTTTTTTTATAGTACTCTCTTTTATTGGTTACAGCCAAAACATTCAATTATCAGAAGAAGCTGAAGTGAGCATTCTAACTTGTGGAACTGGTAATGAATCTTATTCTCTATACGGACATACTGCAATACGAATTAAAGACAATCAAAACAATTTAGATATCGTTTACAATTATGGAACTTTTGACTTTGAAACTCCTAATTTCATTTTAAAATTTGTAAAAGGTGATTTGCAGTACTTCATGTCGGTTAGTAAGTATCCAAACTTTGAATATGGCTACCAATATGAAAATCGTTCTATTTACCAACAAAAACTTTCGCTGTCAAGAGCACAACAACAACAACTCTTTGAGTCCTTAAACAGTGATTTAAATAGTAACAAACGATTTTACACCTACAAATTTATTGATAGGAATTGTACCAATATGGTAGTAGACAAAATCAATACTATTCTAGGAGAAACAATTATAAAAACAGAAGAACCTGTTGAAATTACCTATAGAGAAATATTATTTCCTTATTCTAAACAACACTTTTTTGAACAATTGGGTATCAATATCATTTTTGGAACCAAAGTAGATCAAAAAGCTACACGTTTATTCTTACCTTTTGAATTATTAGAGGTTTTAAAAAGTACGCCACTAAATAAGAAACAACTAGTTTCTGAAACCAAAACCCTTTTCGAAGCGAGACCAGCCGCTTTTGAACCTTCAATTTTTAATAGTATCTATTCAATTATACTTGTTCTTGCATTAATTCTCTTAGCCAATAAAAAGTGGTTAAATATAATTTATTTTATCGGTATAGGCTTTGTAGGTATATTTTTGTGTCTTGTAGGTTTTTATTCCTTTCATGAAGAAATCATGTGGAATTACAATGCCTTATTATTTAACCCACTATATCTAATTTTCCTATTTTATTACTTTAAGAATGATTCAAAAAAAATAATACTATGGAGCAAAATCATTCTTGCAATACTCTTAGGATACTTAGTATATATCCTAAATAAGATTCATTTATATCTTATGCTTCCATTTATTATGGCTCATTTTATTTTCTTAAGTAAACTCATACTACAAAACAAAAAAAATACAACTCAAAACCAATAGTTCACAACCAACTATTGCCCTCTTGCAAATAGTATAGTACTTAAAGTCTTCATGACAATATTTATATCTAAGAAAAAACTTCTATGTTTAATATAGTACAAATCATAGCGTAATTTCATTAAACTGTCTTCAAGAGTTGCTCCATAAGGATAATTAACTTGAGCCCAACCTGTTAAACCTGGTTTAATTACATGTCGGGTTTGATAAAGAGGTATATTCTTAGCTATTTCATCTACAAAAATTGGACGTTCTGGTCTTGGCCCAATAATCCCCATTTCACCTTTTAAAACATTTATGAATTGAGGTACCTCATCTAATCTTACTTTTCGTAAAAATTTACCGAAAATAGTTACTCTTGTATCGTTAACTTTAGCAAAAACAGCTCCTTGTTGTTCTGCATTTACAACCATAGTTCGTAATTTATAAATCTGAAAAGGAATGCCATTTTTACCTACTCTCTCTTGTGTATAGAGCAAAGGCCCTTTATTCCAAAAAATATTCAGTAAATAAACTATTGGTATAATAACCAATAAACCTACTAATCCTAGTACAGATAAGAAAATATCAAAAAAGCGAATATAAAAAACATACAATGCATTTTGATTACTTCTACTAAACGGAAAAAACTTATAAAGCTCTTTATCTTCATAATGAATAGGAAGTCTGTTGGTGCTGTATTCATACACATCTGAATATTGTCTTATAACGACTCCTCTTTCTAGAAGTCGTAAAAGTTGAGCGTATAAATCAACCGATATCGCTTTACTATTACCATTAGTCACAACAATTTCAGAGATATAATCTTTTAAAAAAACAGATTCTAAATCTTTAACTATAATTTGTTTTAAATTTGTTTCAATTTTTTTTTCGTCTGTTGGTATATAACCTATTACTTGATAATGCGGATTAACTTTTGTTAATTCTTCAACTAAAGATTCTATTTTCTTACTACTTCCTACAAATACTACTTTCTTAACAAATCGATTGGCTGCTAAAAAATAGATATAAAAATTCCTCCATAACAATAAAGCTACTAAAACGGCAAAGAAAAACAATAGAATTTGCAATCTATTTGAAGGTAATACTGGTGTATAAAAGGGTGTTAAAAGGTACAAAAGTGTAGTGACCGAAGCTGTTAAAATAGTACTTCTTAAAATTAAGAATCTATTATTAGCAACTTGTAAATTATACATTTCAAAAATAGTTCCTACACTATTTATATATAAAGCTAAAACTATAGTCCAGTAATAATTAGTAGTTGTAATTTGAAAATAAGTAAAATCAAAATACTTCCCTATAAAAAAAAGAAGTAACAGCACGGAAAAAACGTCAAAAACTCTGAGTAAAATTTTCCGTTCTGATATTTCAAAATGTATCTTCTTTGAGCTCGTCATAATTTGGGAAATTATTCAGTTGCAAATTAAACAATTTTCTATTGCAATAAAGAATTCCATTGCCTTTTTATTACTTTCCAATCCATTTTTTCAACCAATTCTCTGGCATGCTGAGTCATTAAAATAGTTTCAGAGGTATTTAAAATAATTTTCTTAATAGCAACACACATTTCTTCTACATTAGCATCGTTTACTAACAAAGCGTTTTTGGAATCAGTTAGTAAATAAGGTAAGCCACCTACATTGGTAGAAACGACTGGCAATCCCAGAGCCATAGCTTCCATAACACTTATTGGAGTATTATCAAAATGAGTTGTATTAATAAAAACATCATGTTCTGATGCCAATTGCCACCATGTTTCTTTAGAAAGTTGTCCCGTAAAAGTAACTTTCACTCCTAAATCATCCGCTTTTTTTTGAGTTTCAAATAAGCTACCATCTTTATCAGGTCCAACCATAGTTAAAGAAGCGTTGGGATATTCTTTTTGCAATTCAAACAGAACTTGAACAGCCATCTCTGGATTATAAATACTAGCAAAAGCCCTTACCCAGAGTAATTTCGGCTGGAAGTCTTTTCTTACTTTAAGTGTATATTTTTCAATTTCAATAGTATTTGGAATATAAATCACATTAGTAAAACTCTCTTTTTCAAACTCACTTTTTAAGTAATTTGAAGGAGCTACATTTTTATAAGCATTTTTAAAAACAAGTTGACTTAAAAAAGGATTCTTTTGTAACCGATTGGGTAAATTTCCGCCATGAAGTATAGGTATATATTTAATTGCAAACATTCTTGCTAATTGGCTTGTAAAAAAAGCATACCAAAAAGCTTTTGTACTATAAGTATCAATAAGAACATAATCAATTTTTCTTGATAATTTGATAAGTGTAAAAATCATATCAAGAATCCTAAAGAAAAAAGATTTCTTATCAGAAACTGAATAAACCTTATAACCTTCTTCTTCAAAAGAGGTTTCTAGAGTCTCTACCGTGGTTTTATTAAAACCATGTTTAGAAAGTTTATTTCCTATGTACAATAGGCTCTTCATCAAAAGAAAAATTTAACAACGTTAAAGCATAAATAAAGGCAGGAGCAGCAATTCGCATAGCTGCGTGATTAATGGTTAAAAACCAAAAAATGAAAAATGAAAATAAAAAAATGTATTTCTTATTAGATATATAATTAACAAATGGGACAATTAAAAGTATCATTAAGTTTATAATTCCTAAAAAACCATGCTCAGCTAACATTCTTGTAATTTCATTATGAGATGCTCCAACAATACCTAATAGATCTTTCCTATATTCTTTGTTCATACCTACTCCAACTCCCATTATAGGATTATCATAAAACAACTGCAATTCAGTCACTGCTAATTCTTCTCTCCCAGAGAACTTAGATACTTTCTCTCTACCAAGTGAATCTTCCCCTTTATATCGATTTAAAATTAAACCTCCTGTTTGAGAAATACTATAAATAAAAACACCTATACCTAATACTATCATAATAGATGCAATAGCACCTATTTTAAATTTAGCTTTAATATTAGCAAATAGGTATATAAAAAAAACTAAGATGAGTATCATTGCAATACCCGTGTAAACACCACCTCTAGAAAATGTAATAATTCCGCGATAAGAAAAAATAAATAATAAAAAAATATGCAGAATGATTAGTGAAATTTTTTTTGAAAAAAATAACAATCGTACAAATATAATAAACATTCCTAATCCTAAAACCGTTGACACTTGATTGGGGCCAAAACCTCCTGAAGTTGCCGAATTAGAATCAGTACCAGTAACTACTTCTCGAACTGTTGGATTATATAAAAAAATATATACAACCATTGCTAAGAGAGGATACAACATCCATCTGGTTAATTTTTCTATGTCTGAAAAAGTAATTTTTTTATCCATTAAATATAAGCAAGAAATACCTAAACAAATTGGTCCCAATAAATTGAAAACCAATGCTTTTCTAATACTTGTATCAAAACTTAATTGTATAATTCCATAAAAAGCGCTAGGGAGCAAGAAAACTAAAAAAAACATATAGGGAGCCGCCTTTTTTGAAATTCCTTTATAATAAATTCCTAAAAGCATAAAAAGAATTACTCCATATTTTCCATATTCACTTCCTATATTCCCTTTAGTCATTCGCAAGAAAACCTCAGCACCAACAATATAGGCTGCCCAAAATAAAGCTTCATTGTTATTATTCTTATTTTTAACTATAAAAAAACAGCCCAAAAGAATAATCAGAGCAGCATAACCAACAGATAAAAATCGGAATGAATAAAAAAAAACTCCTATAAATAAATGAAGAAGAAAAAATAAGATATAATATGTTCCTTTAGTTTTTTTTGTTTCCAAAATAAAATACTTCTATTTTTTTAAAGAATCAAAGATTCCAATATTCAACTTATGAAGATAATTTGTAAAAGTAAACTTTTTTGCAAGAGGAAAAAGTCTTGTAGCTTTTTCTTTTAACATATCAGGTGATATTTCCAAAACACTTTTAATTATTTCAGAATAGCTTTCGCGATTCAAATCACATAAGAAACCATTTGTTTCATCTATATAATGCGATATACTTCCCACATCTGAAACGATAGGTATTACTCCATAACATGCTGCTTCTGCAATCACTTTTGGGAAACCTTCGGAAGCAGATGGTAGTAAAAAAAAATCTGCTTTTTGTAAAATAGCATGAACCTCTATTTTACTTAAAAACCCATGAAAAAATATTTTATCTTTTAAAAACGCAAGTTCTTTTTTATACTTTATATTTTCAATACCATCCCCAACCAAATGCACTTTTTCAATTTTATGAATGGGAATTTGTCTTAATGCATTTACAATATGATGCATTCCTTTAGATTCATCTAAGCGGCCCACAAAACAAAACACAAAAGGTCTATTATAGTTTTTGTTTTCCGTATATATTTTACTTTTTTCAATATCCTCATCAGTTAAACAAGGATTTTCAAAAGAATAACAATGAGATGGTTGATCAGGCCAAAATCCATTTATAGTCACTTTACATTTCGTATAATTCTTAACAAGAAACCATTTTTGAAGCCTATAGCTTAAAGGTCCTTTTTTTTGGTTCCAATTACCTGCATATTTAACCCAAAAAACAAACTTTCTAGACCAAACAAAGGCAAACAAAGGCAACAAGAACAATCCCATACTAGTAGGCAAACGTAGTTGAACTTCTGTAGCTCCTTGTATCGCTTTATGTACTTGTTTTATTATTAAAGGTATTTTAGTAAGTATTAAAAACTTACTTTTTATAGTTTTACCTCCATAAGGAGGAATAGGAACAAAATTTATATTTGATTTAGTATAAGGCAAAGAATTTTTTGGAGCAAAGCTTTCATAAAAACAAGCAACATGAACTACTTCTACCCAATAGTCAGCTAAAAAATTAATTTCACTTACTGTTGAACCCAATCCTATTACAAGACCTTCAACTGACTTATAATGTTCCGTATGTGAAATAACAACTAATTTCTTCTTTTTCATTTAATCAATAATTTCAAAATACTTTTTGATAATAATATCCCATGTAAACTCTTTTGACCATTTTGTAGCATTTAAAGAGTAATCTCCATAATTTTCTACAATATCTTTCAAAGATGCTACTATTTCAACTTGACTTTTAGGATTTACTAATTTACCTGAATAATTATTTTTTATAGCATCTGCTATTCCACTATGCATTGATCCAATTGCTGGAACTCCACAAGCATTAGCTTCTAGAACTGCTATTCCAAATCCTTCTACATCTCCATTGTTTAAAACATTACTAAGCATAAAAAAAACATCTGATTGAATAAGCAATTCATTTAATTCTTCATTATTAATCGTTCCATAAAAAGTAACATTATCTCTTACATTTAATTGTGTTGCTAGTTTTTCAAATTTATCTTTTTCTGTTGGGATTCCTACAATGTGATAATGAATGTTAGGAAAAATCATTTTTATTTGAGGTAATGCAGCAATTACATTATTTTGACCTTTTCTAAATGTAACATTCCCTACGGTTATAATATTTAAGTAACCTAATTCCATTAAACTTTTCTTAACTATTTTTTTAGCTACTATTGGTAAAAAACCATTATTAATGACTTTTACTTCAATTGACTTTTTCTCTAAAATTAATTCTTTTGTAAAGTTAGAAACTGCAATTACATGGGTAAAACGAGACAAGCACCATGACGTATATTTTTTGGCAATAGTTCCTCCAGCATTAATTTCTGAACCATGAACTATAGCAATATATTTATGCTTTGAGCTAATCATTTTCATTATACCTCCAATCCAAAGCGAAAATTTACCCGACAAAATAAAAGTTTTTGTTTCTAACGAACACAACTCAATAAAAGCATAATAAATTCTAGTAAAATAAATAAACAATCTTAGTTTATATTTTAATATTCTTTTTACCTCAAAAGTTAATTTACTATCAAAATCCAATTCATATTTAGCATTATCACCTCTTATATCAGTAATTACTTTTACATCTCTATTATTTTTATTCATTTCTAATGCTAAAGAAAAAGCATGATTACCAATGCCCCCAGGAAAAGGAGGGAATTCAGATGAAATAATTACATTTTTCCTCTTTTTCATAACAACTCTGAAGGTACTACAAATGAAATATTCTGATTAGAGTCTGTTAGTTGATTTATAAAATTTAAAAAATTACTTTTTGACTCTTTTTTGTTTTCTAAACTAAACATAAAGGGATGAGCACTTACTGTATAAGTTTCATAATTAGTTGACAAAATATGTGATATAACTGACTCATCAAAACCAGTATAATGATTCTCTAAAATTAAAAAGCCATTTTGCTTAAAAACTCTCCCAGTCCTATTTTTTTTTATTAATCCAAATTTCATGAAAATATTTTTATAAGAAACCCTTATCCATTTATATCCATTACTTTTTAAGAGGTGTATTAATTTTTGATTATCGCCCATCTTGAAAAAAGGCCAAATCCCTATATCTCCTAAACTAAAAGCACCTCGTCTTATCCAAGTCATAGGCCTGTTATGGGGAGGAACAAAACCTACAACTTCCTGCTTATTAGAGATTGCTTTTTCAAGTGCTTGTTTACTTCTCTTTAGACTTTTATTAATTTGATTCTCTTTAAATAGTGGTATCCATTCGTGTTTCCAGCTATGAGAAGCAATTTCATGACCCTTTTCAGCAATTTTATTTATAAAATCTGGAAAATTAAAAGGATACATTCCTATCTCAGCAGAAAACCCTGTAATAGCAAAACAACATTTTATATTTTTTTGCTCTAAATAGTCAATAAGCCATTTAACATTTTGAATTTCTTTCTCTATATTTTCAAAATTAAAATTATAAGGATAGCTTGAATTTATTTGACCAATTGGCCCATCAAAATCCCAAATTAAAATTATTTTTTTCATCTTTCTTAAATATTTTCATCTGAATCATGCAAGGTGTAATAAAACTTTTTATCCTTTACAAACTCTTTAATTCCATCTACTTTAGTATAAAGTATAATTTTAGTTGTGGTACTGAAACGAATAAAACCTAAAAAAGGGAGCAAAGAATTTATGGTAGGATTCATACATACAAATTTAATTCTTTGAATATGCAATCCCTTGTATTTTGAATATAAAAAAGAAATCATTTTTAAAAAATCTTTTACATTAGTGACTTTAAAATCTGTTAAATAATAAACTTTATTAACAAAATATCCAGAAAAAAAATTAAAATCATTTTTCTTGTAACAATCAATACCTTGATAATAGGTTTTAAATTCATTAAAACGCCAATCATAAAAAGAGGTATCGTATACGCAATATAGTTCATTAGTACTAGATATATCATTTATCCTAGCATACTCAATAGTATTTATCACTTTATAATCTGACTTCTTAAACAGATAAAATAAAAGCAAAAATGGATTTGGAATTATATTTAAAAAACGATTATTAATCCCTTTTAATTTAAAAGCTTCTCCTACTAAAAAAGGAAACACAAACTTTCTAGGTCCGAATAAGGAAAGATATCCTTTCTTAATCATAGATTTTTCAGCTGCAGGACTTGGATCACTACCTAACGTAACAACCTTATTTTTATGTGCAAATTCATATAATTTTTCAGCAACACCTTTTCCTCTATAATTTTCATCAACCATTAGATCACAAGCCCATTGAGAATCATATATTTTCCCTGCAATATTCACTTGACATGGAATTAATCCAAATTGCCCTACCACTTTTTCACCATCAAAAGCTAAAATAAAAGAAGACAATATTTTATCAGGAACTCCTCTAAACTTCCAATAAATATATTCTGGTTCGAACCTCCTTCTTTTTGTCCAATATCTTTTAGCAAACACTACTTGAGCCGCTTCAAATTCTTTTGAATAATATTTAATTTCAATCATTACAACTTTTGTTAAGCATTGCACTAGCTAAATTCCAAGATTTTATAATCTGCCATCCTACTAAAGGAATAAAAAAAGGTAACAATAAAAAAGAAATAAGTTTTAAAATTTTACTCTTTTTTAATTGGTAAGGAACTAAAGAAGGTAATATCGAATGTAAAACATATAAAACACTTAATTTAGCACCAAAATACTTTCTTGAAAGGTACAAAACACTAGGAACTGGTCGAGGTCCAAAAAGTTTTTTAGGTCGCCATCCATCCCAACTTCCCATTTGTCGTAAACCTCCTTGACTTACTTTTAAATGAATCCGTTTGGCTTTATAATTCGATATGTTTTTATAGCCTTTTAAATAACATCTTAAACCATATTCTCCGTCACCCATGCGTTGTTTTTCAAATTGTAAATCAAATAGGCCTATTGTATTAAAAATTTCTTTTTTCAACAATACATTTCCTGTATCTAATTGATCGCTCCATCTAAAATAACTATAATGCTTAGGTACTTCTGCTCCAACTGTACTGATAGACACTCCAGAAGATAAGTCAGCTTTATAGAAATCCAAACATTTTAAATGTTCATAAATCCAATCTTTCTCTACTAATGAATCATCATCATATAATAAAATATAATCTCCTTTTGCCGCTTGAATCGCTTCATTTCTAGCCTTCCAAAGGGCTTTCTCTTCTTGAAACCAATACTTTAAATTTAAATTCCAGTTATCATAAAATTCTGGTTTATAATTATCGGTTTGATCTACAACAAGTACTTCAAAATTTTTGTAAGTCTGTTTTTCTAAATCTTTTAAAACATCTTTTAGATATTTATATCTGTTTAAGGTGGGAATTACAACAGAAATAAAAGGCTCTGAAGCCACTAAAGAACTTTCAAAACCTTCGTATGCTGAATTGTTTAAAATGTTTTTGGAATAATCCACTCGTTTTACAGTACTAGTTTTTAAAAAGCCCATGATTTCTTTAAAGGGATTATGAAAGGAAAACAATCGAATAAGCAAAACATATAGTACCCAAGCTTTGTGAAAATTCTTTCTTAAAAATCGAAATTCATCTTCTGTTGGGAATTTATTTTTTTTCCAAATAGCTACACCATTCTTATCTACATCCGAAATAAAACCCGATTGAAAAGCTTCCCAACTTAAATCATGAACTTGGGCAATTTCACTTTTATATGCCTTGTCTTTTTCAAGATAAAGTCCAGTCTGTTTTAGTTGGTCTTCCGTTGGAAAATAACAAAAATCTTTTTGGGACTTTAAGTTAAAATACCAAATTGGTTTTAAATATTTTAAATAGTTAAAGATCATTTGAAATCATTTCTAATATTCCTTCTACAGAAAGCGTTTCTTTCCATAATTCTCTATTACTTATTTGCAAATGTACAAATTCATTAGTGGATAAAGCAGCATGAAAATCAGCTACTCTTTGAGCAATATTTTTCCTGTCTTTCCATTCTACCCAAACGACATGATTCTTCCAATTAATTTTATCCTCAAAAGGCAACAAACAGTCAGTATTCACAAAAATAGGAATTTTACCCAACATTAATGTTTCATAAAAACGAACAGAAAAATTTCCAGCTCCTCTCAAACATAAAACATAGTCAGATTCTAAAATATTGTTATAATACTCTAATGTCGTTGCTGTTCTTTGTTTTTCTGTAAAGGCTCCTCCTCTATAGTTCTCTCTGTAAATAAAATTGGTTTTCACCTTAACTGACTTTTCAAAATAAGTAAGTAACTTAGCCCTTTCATAAGCTGAGGCAAAAATTGGTTCATAAACTTTATTCAACGGATTTTTCTTAAAACGCTTTCCGTTTTCCAATAAACATTTTACAATTTCTTTAGCTCTTTTTGATAAAGAAAATGTAGCATGGCCACAAAATCCAATTGTAGGCATCTGTTTTTTTTCTGATGGTGTTATGGTTTCTTTTAAAAATAAACGTTGAAAATGATCCGATAAACCTACTATAAACCCTTTGTTTTTCTCTGATAATTGAGACTTAAAACCTCCTTGTCTGTAATAAATAATATTTGAAAAGTCGGGCAGTTCAATTCCAAAATCACCACCAATAAAACCATAGGCTTTAATTCCTCTTTCTTTGCATACTCTATTAATGTCTTCTAATAAATATCTTTTATTGGAAGTAAAATAAAAAGGAATAGAAAAAGGAATTAAAACAATATCTGCACTATTGATATCTAATTCATATTGAAAATTTTTAGGCAATAAATTTTGCTTTTCAAATTCATCAGAATCTAAGCACCAGTTACTTTCTTTGTAAAAAGGTCTTGTCAACATAAAAAGACTTTTTTTATGTTGAATTGGAATATTTTTATGGGCAATATATATATTCAATTGTATTACTTAGTATAAAAATCCATAAATTGATTTATTTGCTTTTCAAATGTAAAATTAGATTTTATTCTTTCTACTGCTTTTTCTATTAAAAATTCTTTTACATCTCTATTTAAATTAAAAACAGCTTCTATTTTATTGGCTAAAGCTTCTGGATTTCTTTTAGGAACAACAAAACCTGTTTTTTTATCTAAAACATTTTCAATCAAACCATCAGCATCACTTACTATACAAACTTTACCCATAGCTTGTGCTTCTAAAACAGCATTACAAAACCCTTCTTGATGACTATATTGAATATAATAAGATGTTTTTAACAATTCCTGCTTTACCTCATCCTGTTCTAATTTACCTAAAAAATGAACCTTATTATTTAATTCCAATTGATGCACTAAAAATTGTAATCTTTCTTTTTCCGCACCATCACCAATAATTTTATATTGAAAATCAAACCCTCTTTTATTCAGAATTGAAAATGCTTCAAGTATGTAATCCAAGCCTTTGATCCAATGCAACCGAGCTACAGTTAAAAAAGTAGGCATATTCTCAAAACTATTTTCATTAAAGAACAGATTGGTATCAATAGCAGGTGTAATTTTAATTATATTTTCTTCAGGAATTAATTGATTCATTAAATCACTTTTCATTCCCTCAGAAAGAACATGATACTTTACTTTTTTTGAAAACAATATTTTATAACAACCCACATTCTTTAAGGGATAGACATAATGATCAAAACCTCTAAAACTAACACCCATTTTTGCTCCTATAGCTTCAGCCACATTCTCTCTATTAATAGCCATTGTACCAAATCCAAAGTGCAACCAATCTAGCTTTTGGGTTAAAATATGACTATTTATAACTATACTCTTAATTCTTTTAGCAAAAGACAAATTATCTTTTTTATCTAATAAATAAAGTTTTCTAGTACTAGCATAACCCAAAAAAAGGGCTTTTAAAAAACAGTGTAAGCTGATAAAACTATTTTTCAGTTTATTCTTTGAAAACTTAGGAGATGAAACGACATTACAGTGCAATGAAGTTTTACTAGAAAAATGGTTTACAAACAGCACTACCTCAAGGCCATTAGCTTGCAGACCTTTAATTTTACTAGTAAAAAAAGTTTCTGAATATGCCGGAACAGAAGGAAGCACTAAACCTATTTTCATGATAGTTCCTTGTTTAAAACGATATCATAAAACGAATTAAAATCGCTAATCATTTTTTTATTAGAATGTTGTTTCTCTACAGTTAGTCTTGCTTTTTTAGTCATTTCATTATAATCAGCTAAAGTTAATTTCCTAACTTCTAAAATAGTATCTGCTATTGCTCTAGCACTTCTTACAGGAACAACATATCCATTTTCTCCATCTTTTACTACCTCTTGCATTCCACCACAATCTGTAGAAATTACTAAAGTTCCAAGGGCCATTGCTTCTAAAACTACATTAGCAATTCCCTCTTCTAAACTAGGCAATAATAAAATATCTGCATTCTGAATTTTATCTACTATTTGATTAAAAGGGATACTTTTACAAAAAGTAACAACTGTTTCTAAATCCAATTGATTTCTTTGAAAAAGCAACTCTTCATCATTTCCTAATCCAACAATAGTATAATGAAAATCAACCCCTTCTTGTTTTAAATAAGAAAAAGCATCTAAAGCATAAGCATACCCTTTTACCCAATGGGAACGTCCAATGGACAGTATTTTAAGTTCCGAATTAATCTTTGTTTTGGGTTTAAAAATCAACTTTTCTACATCTAATCCACTATAAATTACAGTAGCATTTTTTAGATTAGCCTCATAAATGCTTGCTTCATCAATAATGGCTTTAGAAACACCATGAAAACCATCCACTTTAAGAAAATTAGCTTGATATTTTTGTTTTAAGGCCGCATCACCAATTGGACTAATAGATATATGAGTTCCTCTTAAACTTAAAACAAACTTAATTCCGAACTCTTTAACCCAAAGCCAGTCTTCAACTCCCTTTGCCCATTGCAAATGAAAAATATCTGGTTTATGATACAAAACTGGATAATATTTTAACTTTTTTATTTGCTTATCTCCTTTTTGCGAAGTAATAATCTGATCTAATTTATGCTTTTCTTTTGGCTTAAAAAAGGAAAGTAAAACTGCATATTTAAGTAAAACGACCACCTTACTAAACCTATTAGAATAAGTAACTAATTGAACATTTTTTGCATAGCTAATTTTCTTTTTTTGCTTTCCGAAAAGATAAATTGTACTACCTGTTGAACACAAACCAACTATCAAGCGCTCAATAAAAGTAGTCGATGGTATTTCACCTGAATAAATAGCTATCGTTTTACTTTTCATAGTCATTTTGCTTCGTGAATAAGGATAGTGTTAACAACATACTAACAGCATGAGAATAATAAACTGCCTCTTTTTGATTGAAATCTAAATAAAAACCTTTCAATAACTCTTCATTAATTAATTCTTTGAAACAATCATTTTCAAACAACCATTTCTCTAGTTCTTTCTCATTTTCTTTACCTAAAAACTGAAGTTCCCAGTTCCTTTGAATGAATTTTTTATTTGAAACAACACGTTTTAATTTATCAAATACGCGATATGGAAAATTATAGGGAAATTTATTATATTTATAATGATACAAATTAAATGGTCTATGATCTTGCCAAGTTATTTTAGCCAAAGCTGGCATTCTTAATTTTAAATATTCAATTTGAATTTGTCTACCTGCTAAATATTTTTCAGGAATAGTACAAATAAATTCGCACATTCTATTATCATAATAAGGCAGGGAAATAGGTTTAACAGATTCAAAGACGGATAAATTAGTACTGGTCCATCTCGGTGCCCAATATAAACTTTTAAAAGCCCTTATTTGTGCATTAGCGTTAGAAGTAATATTAATTTCTCCGAGTAAAACTCTTATTCTATTCTTTAAATAATCCTCAAATTCCCCTTCTAAACTCCATGATTTCCACAGATTATTTGCTAATTCTAAACCTCCTTTTTTAACTACTTTTTTAAGTAGAATTGTAACTTGTTCTTCATTGGATAAATCATCAGCCACTTGCATATCATCAAACAAAACATCACCCCAATGGCCTAAACTAAAAACATCGCCCATAGTAGCATATTTGTCAATAAAAGCCATTTGTCTAGGATGAGTAAATTCAGAATAACATTGATTAATTTTAGCTAAATCTTCAATTGCATCCCATAAATAACCTGCTGTAACTTGCCATTTTTGAAAGGAAAAATTACAAGCTTTAGCGATTTTTTCACTATAATGTGTTTCGTTGTGTCCGTTTTGAAACTCATAGCTATAAGAATTTACTTTATTGCCTAAATGATATAATGCAGCTGCTTGTGTTCGACTATCCAAACCTCCAGAAAGTGGCAAAATGACTGTTTTATCTAGAACTTGTTCTTTGATTATAGTTTCAAAAAGTGTAGCGAATTCTTGGACTATTTGTTCGAGTGGTCTTTCTACGGGAGAATAATGCCATTTGAAATAAGCATCTTCGGTAACTATTCTATTTTCTTCAATGGAATAAGAAGTAGCTGGTTTTAAAACTTTTTGCTCTTTATAATAAGTATCATCTTCTAAAAAAAAACCAGTAGCCGCAAAAACACAAATAGCTTCATAGTGAAGTTTTTTTCTCTCTCCAAGAAAGAGTAACTTATTTGGAATAATTGGTGTTTTCAAATTCATTTTACTTCTTTTTTAAATAGGTGTCCCTCCAAAATAAAAACTTTTTTTCTATTAAATAATAAGAAACAACAGAAGAAACTAATATCCCTGTAAATTTAAAACACAAAGGAATATCCCAAGAATATAACCACATTTGTTGCCAAAGGTATATAGAATAACTCCATAGACCAATTGTTTTCATTATAGGAGTGTTCAAAAGGAGGAAAACTTTACTTGTTTTATCTTTATTAATTAATATAAAAATTAATAATACAATTAGACAATTTATTATTGTTAATCCTATAAAATTATAAAAATACCGTATACTAAGTCCAAAAATTTTTACTAATACTGAAGAATTGAACATTTGAAAAAACAACAACATCAGAACTAAAATAAATATTTTATCCTTCAGATAAATAAATACCTTCATTTTAACTACCTTTTCTTTGGTAATTAATGCAAGAATTCCTCCCATTGCCAATGAATCTGCCACAGTTTCAAATGAACGATGCAAAGAACCTCTAAACACATCAGGAATTATTTTAAAATACAAATAACTCACTCTAATCAAAGGTATTATTATTATAATCGCTAAGAATATTTTTAATAATTGACTGTAATTTATTACTTTTTTATTGTAGAACATAAACATTAAAGCGATGAGAATATAAAATTGCTCTTCAACAGCTAAAGACCAAGTATGACCTACAAACCATTGATTACTATTCCAAAGTGATCGAGGATGATAATTCTCTAAATAAACGGGTGCTCTCCAAAACTGTTCCCATTGAAACATTTTAAAATACATGAGCACAATAACAACAACAATAAGATAAACATAAAAAGCAGGAAAAGTTCTTATTACTCTTTTAAAATAAAATGTCTTAATAGAAAATTTGTTTGCATTTACATCTCTATACAAAATACTTACAATCAAATAAGCAGATATTATAAAAAATATTCTTACACCTAAATTAGCAATATCTATTAGTTTAAAATAGCCTTTAAAAGCATGACCAAAAACAACCATTAAAATGGAAATTGCTCTCAATCCATCTAAGGAAGGAATTCTGTTATTTAATATTTTCCCCAATTAGACTAATGATTTATAGAATTTTTCATGACTTTCAACCTCAACTTTAATGGAATAATTTTCATTTACTAATTTAAAAAACTGTAACCCAATTTTAGTCAAATCATCTATTCCCATATTCATAAAATGATTCAATTTTTCAGCCAATTCAACACTGTCTTTTGGAGTAAATAAATGTGAAGAATAATTTTCTAATTGATCACTAATTCCTGAAACTTTTGAACCAATAACTACTTTGCCATTTGCCATGGCTTCTAATAAAGCTACGGGTGAACCTTCTCCTTTTGCTAATGTAGGTAAAACAAATAATTCAGCATGATTAAGATATGATTTAACATCCAATTGTTTTCCAGAAAAAATAATTTTATCTGATAGGCCTAAGTTGTTAACTTTTTCTCTTAACAATTTACCATAATCATTTTTATCATCTCCCACTAACCACAACACCCAATCTGGAAAATTAATATTTATTTTATCAAAAGCATCAATTAAAATTTCTATACCTTTTACGGGAACAAAATTAGCAACACAAATTAAAACTCTTTGATTTTCATTAGTATTCATTTGCTCTTTAATTTTAAAATCAGGCAGTGAGCTTTTAAATTTTTCAGTTGAAACTCCTCTAGGAATTAATTCTGTTTTAGTAGAATTAGGATAAAATTGCTTTATCATATCCTTGTTTTGAACAATTATTTTTTGGGCTAAAAAAGAACGTAACTTCCAGCTATTTTTTGAACTTCCGCCCCAACTCATATTCTTTTTTGTAAAAGTCCATGCTATTCCAGCAAACTTTGCAGCTAAAGCTTCTGTATAATTAGAACTATAATTAAAACTATGAATAATATCTGGATCTATTTCTTTTAGCTTTCTTGAAATTTTCCAAGTCTCAAATACCATATTAGAAAGCGGACGCTCTTTGGCTAAATAATTAAAAACATGGACAGGAATACCACTTTGTTGTACCACTTTAAAAAAATCACCTTTAGTATTTAAACATAAAATATGAGGCTCAAAAAGCGCTTGATTTAAACGCAATGCTATATTTAGTAATGCTTTTCCACTACCTGCAGTATCAAAATTAGGAATTGTATATAGAACTCTTATTTTTCTCATTTAGCCAAAGCATATAAAGTGAATAAAGGCCATTTTAGATCTTGTTCTCCATTAATATGTGTACTTAATAGTTTTTCAATTTGTTTTTTATCAAAGCCAAATGTACTAAAATCTGTATCTAATAGTTTACTTGAAAACTCTTCTTTTAAGTCTTCTTTTATCCATTTTGATAAAGGAACTGAAAATCCTTTTTTAACTTGTTCTTCTGGAACAGCTGGCACTCTCTTATTTAAAATACTTTTAAGCAGTTGTTTTTGTTTACCATTTCCATAACTTAACATAGGATCAATTTGCAAACTTGCTTCAATCATTTTTTTCTGAAGAAAAGGCACTCTCACTTCTAAACTATTTTCCATACTTGCCAAATCTACTTTTCGGAGCGTTTTTTGCATCATTCCATAAAATTCTGCTTTTCTTAATTTACCTAGCAATCCTCTTTCATCATATTCATTGGAATAGTTATAAACACTCCATTCATGAGGTAAATTGGTATCTATTAATTCTGGAGCAATTGCATTTAGCCAATTGGGTCTAAATCTAGAATGTAAATTTTCATGAGCAAGAGATTGTTTCGAACTTAAAACCACATCGTTAATTCTTTTATTCCCTGTTGTATACTTATCAAAGCCGTAAACTGCTTTTCGAATTAAGGGTGGATAATTTTGATATTTTATATTTTTACCAATACTCCAAAAACGTTCATAACCAAAGAATAACTCATCTCCTCCATCACCACTCAAGGCTACAGTAACATTTTTTTTTGCTAATTTAGATACTAAATAAGTGGGTAAAATACTAAAATCTGCCAAAGGCTCATGCAAAGCTGAAGTAGCTTCATTCCAATACTGCAATGTCTCTTTTGCTGTTAAGTTCCAAATTTCTTGCTCAAGTTCTAATGCTTCTGCAAATTGCCTTGCTCGCTCTGATTCATCATGAATTTTACTATCTGACCCAATAGAAAAAACACTTAAATCATTCTTGTATTTTTTTGCAAAAGAACAAATTAAAGGAGAATCTACACCTCCTGATAAAAAAGCACCTAAAGAAACATCCGCTAGCAATTGATCTTGTACACAAGAATTCAAAGTTTCTTCCACTAGAAATTGTGCTTCTTTTTCCGACGTAATAGAACACTCTGATTTTGAAGGCATCTCCCAATATCTATGATGTGTTTTTTTACCTTCTAAATTAAAAGTTATCATTTCTCCTGGCAAAACTTGAAAAGTGTCCTCATATAATCCAAATGGAGCAGGCATGAAATGTTGTTGGAGATAAAGTTTTAAAACTTGAGGGTTTATGGATTTGTTTTTAAATTCTTTATGCTGTATTATTTGATCATATTGGCTAGCTGCAATTAATTTACCATTGGAATATCCATAAAACAAGGGTTTAATTCCTGCAAAATCCCTAACTAAAGTCAATTCTTTTGTTAAATGATCATATATAGATAGCGCAAACATTCCATCTAGTTCCTTTACGGTTTTTAAAACACCCCATTCTTCTAAACAAGCTGTAATAGTTTCGGTATCGCTGTTTCCTCTAAAATTTATATACTCTAATTTATTTCTTAGCTCTTTATGATTGTAAATTTCACCATTAAAAACTACTGTAAAACGGCCATTAAAACTATGCATTGGTTGATTACCTGCTTCTGATAAATCAACAATTGCGAGTCGATTAAAACCAAATTGAACCGTACTATTATTTGACCAATAGCCCTGATAGTCTGGCCCTCTTTTTTTTGAAATTTCTAATAAAGTAAGAAAATCCTTTTTTTCAAGTAATGGTCTCGGACTATATTCAATTAAAAATCCACACATTATAGTAAAGATTTATATAATTCTGTTAACTTTTCCTCTTCATGCCTTAACGTAAAATTAGTATTTACATATTCAATTGCATTTGTAGAATATAAAAAATAGCGCTCTCTATCATTCCAAACTTCTAGGCATTTATCAATCATTTTATTAATTTCATTATAGTCGTAAACTATAGCTGTCTTGTCTTTTATTACAGCTTCTGGTAAACCTCCTGCATTAGAAATAATACATGGTAACCCAACTGCTTGCGCTTCTAAAACACTAACTGACAATGCTTCTGAAACACTTAATTGCACAAAGAAATCATACCTTACTAGTTCTTTTTTTAACAAATCATTGTCTATTTTGCCTTTTATAGAAATAACATCTGTTAAATCATATTTATCTACTAAATAATATAATTGTCCTAAATCATTACCATTACCATATATGTCATATTGAAAATCAATACCTCTGTCTTTTAATAATTTTGCAAATTTTATACTACCTTCAATATTTTTTTCCCATGTCATTCTAAATGCTGATACTAAATGTAATTTATTAGGGTTTGGATATTTTGGTTTTGCCTTTGATTCCAAACCAAATGAAACAGGAATAACATGTATCTTATTTTCAGAAATACCCCACTTTAGCAAATACTCTTTTTGATTTTGACTTACAGTAATATAAGCATCTACTAAATTACCATATTTACTGTAAAAGTCTTTCCATCTTTTATCTATCCAAGGTTTTATGTAGGTATCTCCTCCTCTTAGTGTAATAACTATTTTACTAGTTTTTGGGTGCTGTAGTAAAGGTATTATTTTATTAAACAAGAAGCTATGTTGTAAATGTATAATGTCAAATTTATCAAATACTATAGCATCTAAGGCTTTATATTTTGACACTTTTAATTGGAACAGAATTCTTTGAATATAATCTTTAAATCCATAGGTTTTGATTATGTAATCTGCGCTACTATCTTCTTCATAAGCCAAAGTCTTTATAGCTAATGATGATTTTACAATTTGTAATAAATTTAAAAGATACTGTTGATAAGTACTCGGCATTTTCTCATATACATACAATATTTTCATACGACAAACAGCTTATTAAATAATTTCTATTTTCTTCTTATCCAAAGATTTCCTCCTTCATTTTTATAACAAAGTGGCATTTGTGTAAAAACGTCTTTATGATGTGTATGTAGATAGTGAGAAAACAATTCTATTTCAAACTCATTGTTATACATCAAAAAAGCTTTTAAAAAATAATCTTCATTCCAGTTTTTACCTTCATACACCCATTTTTTAGGATATTCAAATGGATAAAATATATCATGAAAATGAACATAAACTCCTTTTTTAAGTTTAGGCAAAATCTCAAATAAAACGAAATGCACATCACTTCCTGTTTTAACAACATGGGAACTATCTATAAATAATATATCTCCTTCATTTAACTGTTCAAAAACTGAAACATCAATGTTTTGTACAAAATCAACAATTATTTTTGTTGTTTTTTTATCTTCTTCTTTAAGTAATTTGTATAATCTTTCAGGATAAGGCTCTATAAATGTAAGGTTAATTTCATTATTAAAAAATAACTGATTGGTATCTAACATTACTGAGGAAGAAAAACCAGAACCAACTTCTATAATTTGTTTAGGTTTTAAATACCTAATCATTGAATATAAGGTTATGGCATCTGTATAAGAATACAATCCATTTTCAAAATAATACCTTTTGTCTTCCTTTTTATGTGTATCAAATGGAATCTCATTATAAAATTGAATAAAATTTGAAACCAAGTCTTTTTGACTATTTAATCTTAAATCAATACCATTAATTCCGTCTGTACTCACTCCTTTCCAGATTTTATTTTCTCTTTCTTTAATTTCATCAATTGAAATTATTGGCGAGAAATAATGACCAGATTCATAACGTGAATTCTTTTTTAATTTTACATTTTCAAGATATAACCCTTTTATATAGGGAAGTTTATTTAATATTGATTTTATTTTATTTTTCATATCGTCTATTTGATAAATAGTCATTAATTAAAGACTATTTTTTTTATAATTCTTCTAGATAAACCTTTAGATGTATTACTTTTAAAATGATATAATTTAGAAGCAACAATATACCAATTATATTGAAAACTAGTAATAAAGTCCTGTTTTTTACATTTTAAGATAAATGAATTCAATTCCTTTTTATAATTAAATTCTAGTAAATTGAATATATTCTTATGCATAAAATAAGTGAGCACCTTTTTTAGTCTTTCTTTTTCTCTTTTAGACAAATCATTTTCATTTAAATAATCCAAAACAAAGTCAAAACACATTAATCTTTCTTTATAAATGAGTCCGTTTTTAATGTTTTTCTTAGTTATGTTATGGGTATGTTCTCTATAATGATTTAAAGGTAATGGAATATAGCAAATATTTCCTTGCAATATCATCGAGATATAAGTGAATAAATCACCTGCATTTTTAAAGCCTTCTAATTTTTGAAAATCAATGTTTTGAAAAAAATGTTTTTTAAACAATACAGCACTAATATTATTAATAGTGACTTTATATAACAAAAAATCTAAAGTTTCATCTAAACCATTATTTAAATAGGAATGACTCCATTTCTCTGTTTTAAAAGCTTCATTTTTACGACTACTAAATGCTCCTAAATAGTTCCCTTTTTCATCAATTATTTTAGAGTCCGTATAAGTTAAAACTACATTCTTTGTTTTTTCAATTGCAGCAACTGTTTTTTCTAAAAACAAATCATCAGCAAAATCATCAGTTTCAGCAATCCAAATATATTTTCCTTTAGCTAGTTTTAATCCTTTATTCCATTGTTTAAAAGGTGATCCACTATTGGTTTCATTAATAATAAAATGACTTATTTTAGTACTATCCTTATAACTATTTAAAATAGCTAGACTAGCATCAGTAGAGGCATCGTCAAAAATTATAATTTCAAAATCCTGAAAAGTTTGACTTAAAACACTATCAATCCTTTCTTTAAGAAATTTTTCGTGATTGTAATTAGGGATAATAACTGAGACTGCTATCATTTTTATTTAATTACTTTTAGTCTCTACTTTTGCTTGAAACTCCTCAAAAGACATTAAATTCAAAGATTCTTTTCTAGTATCGTTAAAAATCTGATATTCAAAATAAGGATTGTGTATTTTTGAGGATACTCCTAAATTTATTTTTTTAGAAATTATACCAATTCCCCAATCGGAATCAATACAACAAGAATAATATTCTTTTACTAATCTGAACTTAAAAAAGGCTTTCCAAGTTGTTCCATTCCATGCACCTTTTGCAGGTGATAAAAAATAATTATATGATTCTCTTGCATGAAACTCCGTTGGAGGATTACAATCATGTAATATGACAAAGCCATCATCATTTAAAAATTCTAAAGAATTTATAATATCTTTTTCTACTTGATCTGCTAGATGAAGTCCATCAATAAAAATAATATCAAATTTAATAGTACTATTTAAAATTTGACCTTCTCTTATGCTTTTAAAAAACGCATCACTCGTTAATTTAAATTCCACAGGATTTTCTTGATTCTCTACACCTGGGTCAACACTATATTTATATGTAGCATTTATTTTATTAAAATTGTGTTCAGGATACCTTACACCTATTTCCAAATAATGTATATCTCTATCAAACTGTTTGACTAAATAATTAATTACATCTGTACGTATAGGTCCTTTTTTCTTTTCTAAAATATTTTTATTTAGAGCATCAATATGAAAAGAATTACTCATTGTATCTTTTCCTAATTGATAAATAGCCTTTATTTTTTTTAATTTATATTTCATTTTCAGTAATTGTAAGCAATTGATCAATATTTCCAGAACAAAGAATTTCTAAATTAGTATTAATTTTTTGGGTATCCCAATTCCACCATGCTATTGCTAGTAATTTATCAATGACTTCCTTTTCAAATCTAAACCTAATTATTTTAGCAGGATTTCCTCCTACAATAGCATAATCAGGAACATCTTTCGTTACAACACTTCCAGCTCCTATTATAGCACCATTACCAACTGTAACTCCAGAAAGAATTGTCGCGTTTGTCCCAATCCAAACATCATTCCCTATACTTACATTCCCTTTAGATTTGTGTTCTTTATAATCAATGCTAATATCAAAACTAGAAATGGTTTTAAAAGGATAAGTAGTTATCCATTCGCTTTGATGTTCCCCACCTAAAAGAATGGTTACGTTAGAAGCAATGGAACAATAATTCCCAATTATAAGATTAGTATTATCTTTCCAATCTAAAACTTTTGGTACTCCATATGTTCCTACTCCAATTGAATATTTTTCAAATTCTTTTCTTTCTGAAAGAAAAAAGGGAATTTTATTCTTTTCTTCCTTTTTAATTCCTAATAGTAGTTTTAGTATCTTTTTAAGTTTTTTCATATTTCTTTTGTGACTTCCCATTTTAAGAGTGGCCTAATTATTCCTGGCCAATTGCCTCCAATATTTTTCTTAACAGTAACAACACCCTCCAAAAAATTGTCTCTAATAGAAAAAGTAAGTGCATTTTCAATTTTCAAATGAATTCTATTAGGATTATAATTACCAACTGCTACTAGCACTGTATATTTACCCTCAGCCAAAAAGTTTGATGGAATTTTACATACCGTATTTATTATAGATTCTTTACCATCATGAAATCTTTCCCATTCGGGAGCATTAAATTCATTAGATGAAAACAACAAGACGTCGTAATCATTAAAAATCTGAATGATGGCTGTATTTTTATTTTCAGCATTAAAATCCCAATAATCAATAGCTATTGAGATTTCTTCAGAAACATCAAAATCATAATTTGCTTTACCCTTAGAGTTTAGAACTTGTATGTTTTTTAACTTTGCATATTGATTTCCAGGTGCACTATCAATTGTTTCCCAAGACTGTATTGTTTTAATGGCATTTTTTGAAGTAATATATTTCCTTACTGCTTCATCACTATTACCTTTAAAAACTACACTTCCATTCTCTAAGACAATAGCTTTCTTAGTTAATTTTAAAATGGCATCCATATCATGACTCACAAACAAAACAGTTCTTCCCTCTTCTCGTGAAATATCTTGCATTTTACCAATTGCCTTTTTTTGGAATTCAGCATCACCGACCGCTAAAACCTCATCCACTACTAATATTTCAGGTTCTAAAAAAGCCGCAACTGCAAAAGCCAACCGAACTGTCATTCCGCTACTATAACGCTTTGTTGGAGTATCAATATAACGTTGGCAACCACTAAATTCTATTATTTCATCTAATTTAGATGTTATTTCTTTTTTAGTCATTCCTAGAATGGCACCATTCAAATAAATATTTTCTCTTCCTGTTAATTCAGGGTTAAAACCAGTACCTACTTCTAGTAAAGAAGCAATCCTACCTCTAGATTTGATAACTCCAGTAGTTGGTGCAGTAACTTTAGATAAGATTTTAAGTAATGTAGATTTTCCTGCACCATTTTTACCTATAATTCCTAAAACTTCTCCTGCTTCCACTTCAAAATTAATATCTTGTAAAGCCCAAACATACTCACTTGTACCTTTAGTACTTCTATCATTGGATTCGCCCACTTTTAAATAAGGATCTTCTTTTCCTCTTATTCTATACCAAAAACGATTCAAGTCATGGCTAATTGTACCAGTACCAACAGTACCTAAACGATACTGCTTAGATATATTTTCAGCCTTTAATATGATTCTTTTTTTACTCATTCCTTTTAATTAGTATTGAAACAAGATTAATTATATTTTCATTAGTCTATTTCCTATTTCTCCTTTTCTCTAAACCGTATCAATAAACTTTTTCTCTGTTTGATTAAAGATAACCAATCCAAAAAGAAAAACGACTATAGTAAACACTAAAGTATATAGTAATCCTTTAACAGATAATTCCCCAACATTTAATAAAATGCATCGAGACGTTTCAATTACATAAGCCAAAGGATTATATTCTATCAACCAACCAAATTGGGGTAACTTTTCTTTTATTAAATCCATAGGATACATAACAGCAGACACATACATTAATAATTGCACTCCAAATGTTACTAGAAAAGTTAAATCACGATATTTAGTAACCAATGAAGAAATAATCATTCCTAATCCTAATCCTAGAAACCCCATAATAACTATTAAGAAAGGAAATAAAATTATTTTATTGTCGAGTTGAAATGCAAATTTATCAATTGCAACATAGTAAATATAGAAGCCTATAAAAATCAATAATTGAATACCTAATTTAACTAAATTGGTAATCACTATCGACATGGGCATAATAACTCTTGGAAAATACACTTTCCCAAAAATGGATGCATTCTTTTTAAAAGTATCAGAAGTTTCATTTAAACAAGTTGCAAAATAATTCCAAATGATTACACCTGCAAGATTAAATAATAAAGAAGGGACACCTCCTGTCTTAATTCCTGCAACATTATTAAAAATAATAGTAAAAATAATAGCTGTAAAAAGTGGTTGCAACAAATACCAAAGCGGGCCTAAAATGGTTTGTTTATAAACGGTAACGATATCGCGTTTCACAAACAATAGCAATAAATCTCTATACCGCCAAACTTCTTTTAAGTTAAGCGAGAAGAAGTTATTTTTAGGTTTTATTTCAAACAACCATTCTTCATTAATAGGCTCAGAGTTATTCATAGCAGAGGGAGTTCATTGGAATAAGCCCAAAAATAAACTATTTTAAGCAAGGAACAAATAATTTTAATTAAAAGTAAATTTTATGAAATTTTACAATTGAAGTTATTTCAAGAAGACTCTAAACAAACTATTCCTATATTTGCAAAGAAAATTGCTATTATGTTCTCTTTATTTAAATCAAAACCAAAGTTACACGAACTTATACCTGATACTTATGTAGATATTCATTCTCATATTTTACCAGGAATCGATGATGGAGCAAAAACTATAAATGATTCAGAATACTTAATGAATCAAATGCTAGATTTCGGATTTAAAAAAGCAATTGCTACTCCACATACTATGAACACGGTTTGGGATAACTCTAAAGACAGTATTCAAGTTACAAAAGTAAAAGTAGAGAAAGAACTACCTGCTGAAAGCAATAGACTTAAATTAAATTGTGCTTCTGAGTACTTTATGGATGATCATTTCCTAAAACGTTTTCAAAATGAAGAGCTATTAACACTAAAAGAAAATTACGTATTAGTTGAAATGTCCTATTTAAATGCACCTATTCAGCTTTATGACATACTTTTTGAATTGCAGTTAAAAGGCTATCAACCTGTTTTAGCACATCCAGAACGATATACTTTTTTTCATAACAATTCCAAAGAATATGAAAAACTCAAAAAAGTAGGCTGTCTTTTTCAAATGAATTTATTGTCCAGTGTAGGATATTACGGAAAAGAGGTTTGTAACGCTGCTGAAAAGCTTTTATCTAAAGACATGATGGATTTTGTAGGCTCAGATATTCATCATAAAAATCATATTTTATCCTTTAAAGACAAAACAATAATCAAATCATTAGACAAATTGGAAATAGCCATTCAAAATAATAACTTCTTCCTATAAACTTACTTTTGGTATATACTATCTTTTAAAAACGTTTAAAAAAGAATACCAAGGCTTTTTTTCAACCGTTTGTCCATAACCATAGCCGTATCCATATCCATAACCTGTTTTAATTTCTGTATCATTAATAAGGATAGACATGTTTGGGAGTTTCTTCTCATTATATAATCGCTCAGGCAATTCTAGCATTCTCTTATCTAGGAAATTAGCTCTTGTTACATATATAAAGGCATCAGCATATTTAGCAATTAACAAAGTATCTGTAACCAAACTTACTGGAGCAGTGTCAACAATAATATAGTCGAACTCCTTTTTTAGTTCGGCAAACATATCTCCTACTTTTTTACTCATCAATAACTCTGCTGGATTAGGTGGAATAATTCCAGCTGGAAGTACATTTAGATTAGAAAACCCTTCAACCTTGGTTATATATTTTTGTAAACCATTAGACTCTTTTGATGACAAATAATTTGTAACTCCTCTAGATTCTAACTTTAAATATTCATCTAATCTTGGATTACGTATATCCAGACCTACTAATAAAACTCTCTTTTCTGACAAAGCAATAGTAGATGCCAAATTTACAGAAATAAAAGTCTTCCCTTCTTTAGGATAAGTAGATGTTAAAAAGATCACTTTTGCTTCTTCTTCTGGCACATTTGTCAATAAAAATTCTAGGTTTGTTCTTACTATTCTAATAGCTTCAGCTGTACTAGTACGACTTGTGCTATCAATTATCAGTTGACCTGTCTCTAATTTTGGGATTTCACCTAAAAATGGAATTGTAGTATTTCTTTCTAAATCTACTCTCGATTTTATTTTAGTATCAAATAAGTCTATCAAATATAAAATTCCAAAAGGAATCAAAACTCCTAATAACAAAGCCCCTAAATAAATCATTCTTCGATTTGGAGAAACAGGACTTTTAGCCGCTTTTGCAGCATCTATTACTTTAGCATTTGGTGCAGTAACTGCTAAGGAAATAGCAGTTTCTTCCCTTTTTTGTAAAAGATATAAATATAAAGATTCTTTAATATTTTGTTTCCTATCAATATCTCTAGAACTTCTTTCTTGAGAAGGAATTTGAGAAATTTTACCACTCAAAATAGCATTTTGTCTTGCTAAATCATTCTTCTTAATTAATAATGATGACTTTACTTGATTCAAACTAGAACTCACACTACTTTTTAATGCATTTATTTTATTGTCTAAATTTTGTACCAATGTATTTTTCGAGCCTGCTGTTTTTAATAATTTATTTTTTTGTAAAACCAATTGGTTATATTCCGAAATTAAACCACTAGCTCCTTGATCCTGTGTAATAATATTTACAGGTATTAATTCTTCAGTATCAGAAGAGTTAACATAATTAATCATCGTTTCTACAACTCTAAGTTGAGTTGAATTTTCCACTTGCATTCTTTCAAAATCACTTGCATTTTCTAAATACAAACTCGCTTCGGAAACAACATCTGTAATTTTATTAGTTTTTTTGAAGACTTCTTTATTTTTCTCTACATCTTGAAGCTCATCTGATATAATACTTAATCGCTGTTCAATAAATTTTGAAGTGTTCTCAGAAATATATTTTTTATCTTCAATAGCGTCTTTATTATAATTTTCAACTAATGCATTTAAAAAATCTTCCGCTTTTTCTTTAACTGGATCAATGATACTTAATTCAATAACACTTGTATTTTTACTTATTGTAGCAACACTTAACCTGTTTTTAAAACTCTCAGTAATTTGGCCTATTGGGTTAACCTGAATACCAATGTTATAATTTATTTTTACATATTCTGGCTTATTAACCAAAATCATAAACTTTTCTTTGCCTATTTTAAAATATTCACCATATTTAAAAACTCCTAACTTAAGGTCCGATTCATCATAGATAGTAAAAGTAGAATTAGTAGCTTTCTCAACTCGGTAAAAATGATTTTGAGAAAGATATTTAGCTGAACTTTCAGAAAGAATTATTTTAACTGGTGATTTTTTATACAATTCTTCCCATTTTACTCTACCTTGAGTAAGATAAGAAATATTTAGTTCTAATTCTTTTATAGTTGACTCTACTAAAGTTCTAGATTTTACTACTTCGATCTCATTATCTACGTTACTTTTTATATTAGACATTAAGCCTAAATCAGAAAATGCTGAAAGCTCAGAAGCCATATTCCCTTTTCTATCGTCTTTAACTAATATTGTAGCAACAGCTTTATAGCTTGCAATAGTATATCTTAAATATAAAAAAGCACTCAATATAGCCAAAAACAAACCAAGTAGAAACCACTTCCAATGCTTTAGGTATTTTTCAATTTCTTCCTTAATATTAAAATTAATCTGATTCTGACTTTCAGTTGTATGTAAGTTTTGCATTTTATCTAGTTGTTAAAACGATAATGGTTACTATTAAAGATAAAGCAGAAATACCTACAGTCAAATTAGGGCCAATTATAGAAGAGTTTACTCTTGTTTTATTTGGCTCCACATAAATAACATCATTTTGAGATAAATAGTAAAAAGGTGAATTTATAAAATCTGACTTTGTGATATCTATGCGTTCCATTATCTTATTTCCATTTTGCTCTCTAATCAATAAAATGTTATTTCTTTTACCATAAATAGTTAAGTCTCCTGCTAAACTCAATCCTTCAAGTATTGTCATTCTTTCACTTTTAACACTATAGCTACCTGGTTTTGAAACCTCACCAAGTACTGAGATTTTAAAATTTAATATTCTTAAATTAACAACAGCATCTTTTACATGTTCTTTCAATACGTCTTTAATTTTTAAAACTGCTTCTGTTTTGGTTAAACCTGCTAAATGAATGGACCCTAAAATTGGAAATTCAATATTTCCATTAATGTCTATAATATAGGTTTGCATTTTTGTATTCCCTTTAGACTCATCAAGATTATCATCTAATGATATTGATTTTAGATTATAAGGAGCTGCTATTTCTGGATTTTCAGAAGAAACAATTATTAAAAGTACATCATCTGGTTGCAAATGAGGTTCGTATGAATTTATTGTTTCAGAATTTTGTGAATTTTGTATATAAACAATATTCTTTTTAGAAGCACATGAAAAAAAGCAAAGTATAGTTATTAAAAAGAAAAGTTTCTTAAATTCTTTCATTAGTTTTTATTTTTTACAAATATAAATCAGTTAAATTAAAAATTAATTATCTAAACGCTCATAAATAGAGTTCATACTTTTAAATTCAGGAATTATTTTTTTCATTTCAATTACAATTTCCAAATCATTTGAACATTTTGTTATCTTTATTAAGTTTGCAATTTTTATCAAATTCTCATCATAATCCTCTTCAAATTCTTGTGAAATCATAATTTTTTCATGATACGTTGGTAATGTTTTTGAAGTATCATTTAGCAACTCTTCATATAATTTTTCTCCTGGTCGCAAACCAACTACCTCTATATCAATATCCTTATAAGGCTCATATCCTGCTAACTTAATCATCTTCTTAGCCAAATCAATTATCTTAACTGGTTTTCCCATGTCAAAAATAAAAATCTCACCTCCTTTACCCATAGAACCCGCTTCAAGAACAAGTTGACAAGCTTCAGGAATAGTCATAAAATACCGAATAATTTTTGGATGAGTTATTGTTACAGGTCCTCCTTTTTGAATTTGTTCAGAAAAAAGCGGTACAACAGAACCATTAGATCCTAAAACATTTCCGAAACGTGTGGTAATAAATTTAGTTATTTTATTTTCGTCATTTTTATATTTAAAATAAAGAGACTGAACATATTTTTCAGCAATTCGCTTACTAGCCCCCATAACATTACTTGGATTAACTGCTTTATCTGTTGAAACCATTACAAACTTCCTTACATTGTTTTCTAAAGATAAATCTGCCAAATTTTTTGTTCCCAAAACATTGGTAAAAATGGCCTCAGAAGGATTTTCTTCCATTAATGGCACATGTTTATATGCCGCTGCATGATAAACCATACTAGGCTTATATTTTACAAATACTTTATTTAAAGCTACTTTGTTTCTAATATCTCCGATTAATGGAATAATTTCAATATTTTTTTCAAACTTTAAAATATCAATCGATAATTTATGCAATGGTGATTCTGCTTGATCAAAAATAAGTATTCTCTTCGGTTTGAATTCCAAAACCTGCCAAACTATTTCGCTACCTATTGAGCCAGCTGCTCCAGTTATTAAAACTGTTTTACTTGAAATCTGTTTTGAAATTATTTTATTATCTAATATGATAGGCTTTCTTTCTAATAAATCTTGAATCTCAAAATTCTTAATTTTTTTAGAGATCTCCTTTTCGTTTTCCCAATCTGTTATAATTGGTACTACATACACTTTAATATTGTTTTCTAAACAATCATCTACTATTTTTATTTTTTCTTCTTTAGTAAGTGATTTTTCTGCTAATATTAATGTCTTAGCACTTAATGAACGTAATAAAACAGATGCCTTTTTATTTTTATACAAAATAGGTAGTCCCAAAATACTTTTAGACTTATTATGCCTAGATTTATCTAAAAAGGCGACAATTTTAAACCTTGATGGAATTTCAGTTTTAACAGCATTTGCTACTGCAATAGCATTTGCATCTGAACCATAAACAACTGTTCTAATTAACTTTTTAGAATCTGTTGCATTAATTTCAAAAGCAAACTTTACTATAATCCTAAAAAAAAACAAAAAAGTAAAAGAGAGAATAAAACTTATGATTAGGCCTGGAAAAAGAAATATTTTCTTTTGAAGAATAAAAAAGCAACCATAATTTATGATACTTAACACAAAAAAAGAACAAAAACTTGCAAAAAATATTTTTACTGCATCTATAAATGTTGAATGCCTAATGATACCAGAAAAGGTTTTAAAGACTCCAAAAAACAAAATATTAACAAGGAGGACTAATATGTATTGATATAAAACTGAAATTGTTTGATAAAGACCTAGTGTTAAACTAATTAAAATAAGGTGTGTTAATAAATTAGCAACAAGTAAAATAAATACATCTATACAAAAAATAATCCATCTAGGTAGATAACCTATAGAAAACAACTTTTCATTTAATTTTATCATTTATTGATATTAACAATTATTGCAAAAGTACTAAAAAAAATCCCTAATAACGGTGGCTATTCTTTCTTTATCACTAGTTGTTAAATTTGATCCAGAAGGTAAACAAAGTCCTTTTTCAAATAGTGATTCAGCTATATTATTTCCATAATACAAACAATCTTTAAAAACAGGTTGTAAATGCATTGGTTTCCACAAAGGTCTCGTCTCAATATTTACTTTTTCAAAAGCTAATCTTAAAGCTTCTCTAGTCTCGTAATTTAACAATAAAATGGCACTTAACCAATGATTTGAATAATATTCATTATTGGGTTCATTAAAAACGGAAACTGAATCAATAGTTGAAAAGATTGATTGATAAAATTGATTCATTTCTCTCCTTTTTCCTATGTGATTATCAAGAATCTCCATTTGCCCTCTTCCTATACCTGCACAAATATTACTCATTCTGTAATTGTAACCTATATGTGAATGTTGGTAATGAGGAGCATTATCTCTGGCTTGCGTCGCTAAAAAAATGGTTTTTTCTTTTACTTTTTGAGAATTAGTCACTAAAGCTCCTCCTCCAGAAGTAGTTATTATTTTATTCCCATTAAATGATAATATTGATATTCTTCCAAAAGTACCACATTTTTTCCCTTTATAGGTACTTCCTAAAGATTCTGCACTATCTTCTAAAACTGGAATTTCATATTTATTAGCAACTGCTAAAACTTCATTTACCTTAAATGGCATTCCATACAAGTGCACTGCTATAATTGCTTTAGGCTTTTTCCCTTTTTGAATTCTATCAAGAATAGCTTCTTCCAAAGCTATTGGACATATGTTCCAAGTTTCTTCTTCGCTATCAACAAAAATAGGAATAGCACCTTGATAAACAATTGGATTAGCTGAAGCTGAAAAGGTAAACGTTTGACAGATGACCTCATCACCTGAAACCACACCTAATTGGATTAGACCCAAATGCAAAGCAGCTGTTCCCGAACTTAATGCTGAAACATACGAGTTCTCTCCTAAATAGTTTTGTAAATCCTCTTCAAAACCAGTAACATTTGGACCTAAAGGAGCAATCCAATTCTCTTTGAAAGCTTGTTCAATATATTTTTGTTCATTGCCTCCCATATGAGGAGATGACAACCATATTTTTTCTTGATTCATGCTCTAAAAATTGTTTTAACAATTAGCTGCAAATCTACTAAAATACTTTGTTTGTAGTAGTATTCTAAATTCATTTTTACTTTATCAGGAAAAATTACTGCATCGTTATACTCTAAAGGATTTTCATATTGATTTAGTAATTCTTCTTCATTAGCATATTTTATTGAGGCTTCAGACGTTAAACCTGGTTTTAATTCTAAAATTTTTCTATTTTCCCCTTCTAATAGGTCATAATAACCTGGAATGTCTGGTCTAGGTCCTACAAAGCTCATTTGTCCTAATAAAATATTAAGTAATTGTGGTAGTTCGTCTATTTTAGATTTTCTTAAAAAACGTCCAAAAGAAGATATTTTTTTTGTACTATCACACATCGTTTTTATTTTAAAAATTTTAAAAGGCTTACCAAATTGACCAATACGCTCTTGAACAAACCATCCAAAAGATTTTGTATCTATGAAAGCTATTAGTATGCAAATCACGAGAATCCAAGATAACAATACTAAACTTAGCACAGCTAAAATTAAATCGAAGATTCTTTTATAATAAGACTGCATTAATGATACTTTATGGGTTTAGCAGGAATTCCAACAGCTGTACAGTTTTCTGGCAAAGAACGTGAAACTACAGCACCTGCACCAACTACCGTATTAACACCTATACTTAATTGATTTATAATTTTAGCTCCTGTACCTACATAAACACGTTCTCCAATTAAAACTTCTCCTGATATGTTCACAGAAGGCATAAATGAAGAATAATTACCAATCTCTGTGTCATGACCCACAGTACAATATAAGTTTAAAGTCACAAAACTGCCAATTTTTATATTGCAAGTCAGTATAGAACCTGCACAAATGATTGTTCCCTTTCCTATTTCAATATAATCATCCCCTAAAAGTGCAGTTGGATGAATTAATGTAGGAAAATTTAAATTTTCATTAGTTAATTTTGAAATAATTTTTTCTTTTATCTTTGGATCTCCAATGCCTATAGCAACCGAAGTTTTTTCTGAAACATTATTTAACATTTCAATTTTTCCTAAATACTTTAAACCATTACACGTTTCTTTCATGGTTGCAGCATCATCATAAAACCCTAGAATAATATATTTATTTTCAACTTGATTAATTTGATCAATTAGAACTTTAACTTCTCTGCCAAATCCTCCAACGCCAATTATTACTATATTTTCCATATTAATAGTTATTTAAACCCTTAAAAACTTCCATCGTAGCTTCTCCTTCTTGTGAAATACCTTCTCTTACAAAAACTTTCTTAATTGTTAAAAATAGTATTTTTATATCCAAGACAAAACTACAATTCTTCACATACCACACATCATATTCAAACTTTTGATTCCAACTAATTGCATTTCTACCATTTATTTGTGCCCAACCTGTTATTCCAGGTTTTACTTGATGTCTTTGTTTTTGAAAATCATTATATAAAGGCAAATATTGAGTTAGCAAAGGTCTTGGTCCAATTAAACTCATATCTCCTTTAATTACGTTTAATAATTGTGGAATTTCATCTAAAGAAATTTTCCTGACAAATGTTCCTATTTTTGTTACTCTTTCTTTATCCGATAATAATTGTCCTTCGCTATCTTTTTTATCATTCATGGTTTTAAACTTAATGATTTTAAAAAGTTTTTCATTTTTTCCTGGACGTATTTGAAAGAAAAAAGGCTTTCCTTGGTTAGCAAAAAACAATCCAGTTGTCACAAAAATAAAAATTGGACTTAAAAGGAGAAAACCAATTAAGGAAGCGACAAAATCTATTATTCTTTTAATAAAACTTTTATACATTACTTTCTATACTTTTATATTCTTCCAAAATAGCACTCCAAACTTTTTTTTGTTCATAATTACTCACGATTCTTTCTCTAGCATTTTGTAGTAATTCATTGTAAAAAGAAGTATTTTCTAACAAAGATTTCATCGCTTCAAAGATAGCAATTGTATTTTTGACAGGTATTATAACTCCATTGTGATTAGGAATAATTATTTCATTACACCCATTTATATCTGAAACGATACTAGGAAGTTCCATGGCACCAGCTTGCATGACAACATTAGGAAATCCTTCTCTGTAGCTTGGAAAAACTAAAGCATTGGACATTGCAAAAAATGGACGGACATCGTTTTGATATCCTACACTAATAATGCTAGTATTCTTTTCAATTTCTTTTAGAATCTTTTCTTTTAAAGGATCTAATTCGCTTTCTAATGGACCAACGAGTAATAATTTAGCTTTAGAGAAAATAGCATTTAATTTTGTAAAAGCTTCAATTAATTCATTAATTCCTTTATCAGAAACTAGTCTACCTACAAATACAAATACAAAATCGTCTGAAAATATATTTAGTCTTTCTCTTAGTGCTTTTTTCTCTTCAATATTAAATATATCTGGGTTAAAAAATGAAGTATCAATTCCATTTGAACTACCATTTCCAATGACTTTTAATTTTTTAGGATGACAAAATTTTTCTTTCAAAATAAAATCATACAATCCATACGAATTTGGGTATACTTTTGTTGCGCAAGCATAAATTAGTTTCTCAACTACATTAAGTACTTTTCTTTTAACCCCTTTTGCTTCCATTAATGGCAAACCTGCGACTGTATGTAAACGAATTGGAACACCTGCTAAATTTGAAGCTATCATAGCAACTAATCCTGCTTTTGGTGTATGAGAGTGAACTATTTGTGGTTGTTCTTTTTTTAAATAACGGTATAATTTTAAAATGGCAAGAAAATCTTTAAATGGTGTAATTTTTCTAGTCATTTCTAAATGAAAAATTGCCGTATTTTCTTTCTTACTAATTTGCTCTAAATAAGGTTTATCTGATGAAACCCCAATTACTTCATAAAACTGATTCATATAATTTAATTGACCAGATAATAACTTATCTAGTGAAATAGGAACTGTTGTTATACGAATGAGTTTTTGTTTCATATTAAAGCTTTATAAATATCCTCGTAAGAATCTATCATTTTTTTTATATTATATTCTTCTGCTCTTTCCTCACATTTCTTTGAAATTAAGGCATAAAAATCTGTTAATTCAAGTTTTAAAATGAGTTCTTTTAATTGGTTTACATTTCCTTTTTCAAATAACAAGCCTGCATCTTTTACCACATCTGCCAAACCTGATACATTGGTTGCTATTACAGGTTTTCCTAAAGCCATACCTTCAATAGCAGCTCGACCAAAACCTTCCCAATGACTGGACATTACAACTACATCCGCTAAATTTAAGATTGCACCTATATTGTTTTGTAACCCAAGAAATTCTATTCTATCTGATACATTTAGTTTTTCTACTAATGCTTTACAAATTTCAATTCTTTCACCATCTCCAACAAATAAAACAACATATTTATTTGGTAATAAAGCTAAACAATTAATTACTGTATCTTGATCTTTTGATATTCTAAATCCGGCTACTTGAACAATAATCTTTTTTCCAATGTATTTTTTAGACAAATCATTCAATACAATTTTTGATTCTTCTTTTACTTTAGAAAGATCAACTCCATTTGGAATTGTAATAATATCAGTTCTCATGATATGTTTAGAAAGTGCTTTAGTTGCTTCTTTAGAAATAGCAATTATTTTATCATATTTATTATAAATAAATTGATCAATCCATTTTAAAAAAAAGTAATCTCTTCTTTTATTGTAAGTACTATGCTCTGTATAAATTAATTTAACTTTTGATCTAGTAACAATTTTTGCTAATGCAACCCAATATAATGAAGGAAATAAATGTGCGTGAACTACATCATAGTTGTTTATTATTTTGGAAATTTTAAAAACAAAAAATGGATTATATATAAAATTATTTACTCCAAACCAAGTCACTTTAATTCCATTTTTTTTTAATTCTTCAACAAAAAAAGTTTGATTACCATCTAACAATAACACATCCATTTCAAAACCATTCATAACATGAAGTGGAACATTTCCTGCTATAGAACGTTCTGCACCACCTATATTAAGTGAATTTATTACACGAAGTATTTTCATTTTAATTATTTTTTTGCTGATCTAACCAAGATTGAAAAACGATAACGTCCCATAATTGATTTTCCCAATTTCTTTTACCAGATAAATGTTCTTGCCATTTTTCTCTAACAATTGTAGTATTAAAAAAACCTTCTTCATTAAGTCTTTTTGGATTAATTAAATTTTCACACCACTCTTTTAATGGTCCTCTAAGCCATGAAGCCAAAGGTACTCCAAAACCCATTTTTGGTCGTTCAATCAAAGATTTTGGCACATACTTATAAAGTACTTCTCGCAAAACCCATTTATCAACTCCGTTCCTTAATTTATACTCCATAGGCAAAGACAAAGCAAAATCAACTACTCTATGATCTAATAGTGGCACTCTAGTTTCAAGCGAATTTGCCATAGCTGCTCTATCTACTTTTGCTAAGTTATTATTAGGCAAATAGGTTATTAAATCTGTTGCCATCATTTCTGCAAAATAATTATCAATAACTAAAGAATTTGATTCAAAAAGAGTTTTCGTTTTTTCTGAATGTAAAACCCAATTTGTTGCCTGTAAATTATGAGTCATAAATCCTTTATGATAAAATTCTTTTCTGTCTTTAAACTTCAATAATTCAGATGCTTTTAACAACTTATCTACTACATTAATTTGTATTCCTTTATCATTTTTTTTGCCCTTTAATGGAAGCAAAATAGTTTGTAAAAAGCCATAAGGCATCATTTGAATACTATTTCCTACACCAACTCTAACAAAGTGTGGGATTCTAGAAATTTTATTCCAAGATTTGTTGGCTAATTGATAACGACTATAACCACAAAATAGTTCATCACCAGCATCTCCAGATAAACTTACAGTAACCTTTTGCTTTGCAATTTTAGAAACTAGATAAGTAGGAATTTGAGATGATTCTGAAAATGGTTCAGTATATATTTTAGGAATTTCGGGAACAATATCTAGGACTTCCTTTGCAGAAATATAAGCTTCATGGTGATCTGTCCCAATATGATTAGCTACTTTTTTTGCATGTTCGGCTTCGTTATATTCTTTTTGGTCAAAACCAATTGAAAACGTATTAACCTTACTATCTGATTGTAAATGCATTAAAGCAACAATTGTACTAGAATCAACACCCCCTGATAAAAAAGCACCTAATGGCACATCTGCATTCATTTGAATTCCTACTGCATTTATCAATAACTGTTCAAGTTGCTTAACGGCATTTTCAGGAGTGTCTTTAAAAATAGGATTATTATTTTGATTGGCTTTATTTTGGGTGGACCAATATTGTTTTTTTGTTATTGTTTTATCTTTTATATCCATTGTAAGAAAACAACCTGATTCTAACTTATAAATATTTTCATAAATAGAATAGGGTTCAGGAATAGAAGCATGTTTCATGTATAACACCAAAGCATTTCTATTTATTGGATTATTGAATAATGGAAAAGTTTTTATTGGATTCAATTCAGATGCAAAAACAAAATTATCGTTTACCCATCCGTAATACAATGGTTTTTCTCCCATTCTATCTCTAATAAGAGTTAGTGTCTCGTTTTTTGCATCAAAAAGAGCAATCGCAAACATGCCTATGCAATTTTCTATTGTTTTTTCAATACCCCAATTTTCTATTGCAGTTAAAATAGTTTCTGTATCAGATGTTCCTCTCCAATTTATTTTTAAATATTTATCTAATTGTTTTCTGATATCCAAATGATTGTAAATCTCTCCATTAAAAACCAAATGATACCTTCCAGAATTTGATAGCATAGGTTGATGACCTGTCTCAGACAAATCTACTATAGAAAGCCTTGCATGCCCTAATCCTATATTTAGATTTTCATTAAACCAAGTTCCGTTACTATCCGGACCTCTATGATTCATCTTAAAAATCATATTTTCTAATATCTTTTTATGATCTAAAGTTCTTGTTGCAATAAATCCAGTAATTCCACACATTTTTTTAGATTCTTAAGTTAGTTTTTATTACGATATTGAATATAGAAGTTTAACAAAATTCCAAAAGGAATTGCGAAAAATGTAAGTATAAAGAAAGAGTTATTCTTAAAAAAATTATATTCTTTAAGTTGAATGCAACCTGAAACATAATGAATTGCAGCTTTAAATCTTATCTTAAAATAGTTAGAAAATTGCATTTCTATTTTTCTAGCAAAACGAAATCCTTTTGGGTTACGAATGTATTGTCTAAAAATATTCCTAGAAGAGCCATCTTCTAAGTATTCTACGACACAAAGTAATTCGTTGAGGCAAAGTAATTCGTGTTTTTTATCAATTTGAAGATACAAAGTGCCAAGTGGCACAAAACTTTCATTCTCAAAAATAGGATATTTTGGAAAAGCTTTTACAATTTCTGTTCTGTAAACTAATTTTTTATCACCCTTTATTTTATATTTATAATACAAATCTTCTAAAGTTGCACTTTTAAGGTTTGAAGGCATTTCTTTACCTAAAACTTTACCATCTTTAGTAGCATCCAAACCTACGATTCCTGCATATTTTTCATTTCCATTTTTATTCCAAAATGAAATAATTTTTTCCACACAATCATCAGTCAAATAATCATCTGAATCTATACAAACATTAAGTTCTGTATTTATATTTTTATAGGCAGTGTTATAACCACCATGCATGCCTAAATTATTTTGAAAAATATAATTTATTTCAACTTTCTTTTCTTTTTTCCAAGATGAAACTAGTTCTTTAGTGTTATCTGATGAACCATCATCAATTATTAACCAAATAAAATCGTTAGAAGTTTGTCTTACTAAACTATCATAGACCTGATGCAAACAATAAGCTCTATTATAAGTTGGAGTAAATACTGTTAATTTTTTTTTAAAATTCATAAAATTAGGCTAGGATAACATTTAAAATAAAGGTAAACATAAAATAAAAAAATAAAACCAAAGCCGTTTTTTTAGTTTGATTAGGGATCATTTGCTGTTTTAAAAATGGATAAATAATAATTACACCCATCATAAACCAAGATAAATAAGCAAATCTATTACTAAAATTAGCACGAATAATCAGTATCCAGAAAGCATTCGAAAATAAATACACATTAAATAACCGATGATATAATTTATCTTCAAAATTCTTTTTAACAATAAAATACCATCCAGTATATACTGCAGATGCACTGTAGAGTAAAAAATCCCATCTAAAGCCTGTGTAAGCAAACTGATCTCCATTTACATTCCCATCAGTTAAATAGCTAATCCTTTCATCACCAAATCCTAATGAAGCAAATATAAGTTCAAAAGAGCCTCCAGCAATTAAGGATAACGGTATACATAGCAACCACAATCTTAAATAACTTATCCTATTATTGTAAAAAAAAGTCAATATATAAGCCATAACAGGTAGTAGCATTGATTTATGAAACAATGTTCCTATTAAGGCAATAGCTATAGCCCAAGTTTTTTTATTTTCGAATGTAAAAGCGTATAAAACTATGGCGGCTCCAAGTCCGTTACGTATTCCATTTGTACCATATGCCCAAAAAGAAAAAGAACTTACTAAAAATATGAAGCCAAAATACCAATAGTCTTTAAATATTTTTTTAGAAACTAAATAGTGTAAATAAACATAAATAGAAGCACAAATTAAAAAAAAGAATTCTGCATTAAGATAAAGTGCACTGTACTTTATAAGCAACATAAATCCATATTCTTTATCATAAAAAGAAGATAGAGAACCGTCTGCCAACTTATTAAAAACACGTAAATAAGCTCCTGTATCTCCCATATACCCCTTATCTAGAGGTCTTAGCCCTATATAGACAAGAATAATAAAGACTATAAAAACGCCCATTTTTGAGGAAACTTGTAGCTGCCTTTTAGAAAAATTTTTCAAATACAGAAGCATTACTAAAATAAAATTAAAGTAATAAAAAAGAGGTGTATAGAATTCTATTGGGATAAAATCAATCAAGTGCTATGAATTAGTTATTTCAACAAATTTAATTTTTTAAAAAGGATTAAACATTATGGTTTTATTCAAAATAATTTACTTCATAAAAATCATCTTAGATTTACTTTTTCGGCTTTAAATTTATTAGCAAATCTTTCCAGATTTTCATTACATTTTCATTAGAAAATCGTTTAACATTCTTTTTCGCATTCTTACCCATTTCTGATTTTAAAATTGGGTTTTCAATTAATGCAAATATACTTATAGCAAATTCATCTTTATTGTTATTTTCAACAAGAAAACCATCTTCTTTATTTTTAATTATATTCTTCGGACCTGTTGGACAATCATAAGAAACTATTGGCAAACCAATGGATAAAGATTCTAATAGTATCATTGGAAAACATTCCGTTAATGAAGTCATTACATAAAAAGAATACTCTAACATTCTTTCTTGTAAATCACTTACGGCATCATGAATAAAAACATGATTTACTAAGTCATTTGATTGAATTAAGTTATTTAATTCATTAATATACTTTTCTTCTCCTTGTCCAAAAATATCTAATTGCCATTTTGGATACTTTTCTATCACAATTTTCCAAATAGCGATTACACTTTCAAACCCTTTTACAGGAGCAATTCTTCCTGCTGCTATTGCTTTTTTTGAAGATAATGCAATTTGTTTTTCATCTCTTATGTTTATTGGATTTGGAATTACTTCTAGATTATTACTTCTGTAAAATTTCCTTTCATCTTCATTTAATAAAACTATTTTATCATACCTAGACTCAATAAAATCATTAACCTTATAACCAAACTTCTTTAATCCAGTAACTCTACTTCTATTTTGCTCCATGAAAAATCTAGAAGCATGGAACTCCTTAATTTTTTTTATTCTCTTTACAAAAAAAGGAGCCCAATAAAAGTCAAAAGCAATATTACAAACAATTATAAAATCTGGATTTATTTTTTTTAAAGTTTTATACCATTTAAAAAAATGAGAAGGTACTTTTTTTAAGTTTTTAAAACTAAAATAACTTTTTGTTCTTAAATAATTTACATTTAAATCAATGAACTTTATTTTTAATGAAAAGTGATAACAAGGTTCATTGTTTTTTTGTTCTGTAGTGACTATAAAAACCTCATAGCCTAAAACATCTGCAAAATAATTTGCTTTAGTTGCCATGACTTTTTCAATACCTCCATGCAAATAAATTTGATCCATTGTAAATACTATTTTCATTTTAGCACACTTTTAAAAAGTTGGTCCCATTGCTTCATTATATTTTCTGGTAAATATCGTTTTACATTCTCTTTTGCCTTTTCACCCATTTTTTTTCTTGTCGCCTCATTTTCTATTAAAAAAAATATTTTTTCTATCAATTCAGTTTCGTTTTGAGGAGCAACTAAAAAACCATCTTCATTTGAATTAATAATATCTCGAGGTCCACTAGGACAATCAAAAGAAATACAAGGCAAACCGCAAGCCATTGCTTCTATTAATACCATTCCAAATCCCTCGGTTCTTGAAGTCAACAATAACATAGAAGCATCGAGATAAGCTCTTTCAATGGTTGGTCTAGGTGGATAAAAACAAACTGAATCACTAATATTTAATTGCTTTGATAAATTTACAAAAGTTTTTTGAGCATCTATTTTCCCATATATATCTAAACTCCAAGTAGGGTGTTTTCCAACGACAACCTTCCAAGCGTTTAATAATAAATCATAGCCCTTATTATAAGAATGCGTTCCTACAACAATAACTTTTTTATTATTTAACGAACTAGATTCTTTAGGATAAAAGCTCAATGAATTTGGAATAACTTCACAGTTTGAAATAGGCCATTCATCTTTATTAGAATTAGTAAGCACTATAAATTTTGAAAATTTTTTAGCCAAAATTCGCATCATCCTCTTTATAATCTTCCCTTGAAAACCCATTGAAGTATTATGCCTTATAGAAGCATGTCTTTCATAAATAATAGGTTGCCTTTTTGATAAAATCATTGGGACAAAAAACCCTTTTAAACCATCATCACAAACAGAGATTAGATCTGGTTTTAAATCTTTAACTACATTCTTAACACCGTTCACATAGCTTTTATAAAAACTTATTATATTTCCAGTTGCTTTAATATCATGAATTATAATTTTTTCACTAAAGTCATAAAAAAAAGAATCGTTATCATTATTTAATACTAAAATATGTACCTCGTATCCAAAATTATTAGCTAAAGCACTTGCTTTAATAGATAAAACTCTCTCGAGACCTCCAGCACCTTTAATACCATTTGTAATGTATAAAAGTTTTTTCATAAGACTATTTAACTAGTGCATTTTCTAAAAATTCTTTAGATTTTTTAATGGCTAATTCTCTTAATTCGTTTGCCTCTTCAAAATGAATCATTTCGATTTTACGACTATCAAAATCATTAGAAACTAGAAGATGTGATAAATTAAATAGTTCAAGTAAATCACGCATTCTTGTATTGATTGCGTCATTTCTATTCACTACAATAAATTGCTTATTAAAAATTAAAGAAAATGCTACAGAGTGGAAAGAATTGGTTATAACAAACTGAGCATTATACATTAATGACAAGAAAGTCTTAGGTCCTTGCAAGTAGAAATTTTTATCTGCATAACTAATATTTTCATTTATTGCATAAATTTTGAAGTCCTTTTGCTCTGCAATTTGCTTTGCTAGTTTTTCAATCAATGGATTGTTATCAAAATCATAAATAAAAATATATTTGTCCTCCTCATGAACTGTAACAAACTTTTTCTTCCAATAGTTTTCATCAACTAAAAAAACTGGATCTAATACCTGAGTAACATTTGTAATACCTAAATCTGCTAAAATTGTTTTACCTGATGTTTCTCTTACAGAAATAGCATTAATCCGTTCGACTTTTTCTTTTACAAAGGGTTTTAAATCATCGGCTAAAGTTTCAATAGCAAAACTAGCAGCGTAAGAAATTTTCTTTTTTGAATCTGGTACAAAATCTAAATAAAAAGCTGGATCTTTACCATTCTGAAAAAAAGAATTCCATATTTGATCACTTCCGCAAATATAAGCATCTGCTTCTGGCAAATTACTTTTTAGCTGTTTATTATCTTTATAGAGTTGCTTGCCAACTTTTAGATATTTTTCAGAAAAAAAATCAAAACGTTTTTTCTTTTGTAGTTTATATAATCGAAAAGGGAGTTTTAATACTAAATAAATAATTTTAAGAATTATATTTTTGTTAAATTTGGAACTCGTAACTGTCCAAAGTTTAAAATGACCACTTAAATATTCTGGCTTGTAATGAATCGCCTCAACGTCATGCCCTTTTGATTCCAAATAATTTAGCAACGCATACTCTTGAAGAATAGCTCCATAATTATAAACTTCATGACAAGTAATGGTTTTTATTTTTAAAGACATAAAAAAATTAATTATGGTATGTTAAAATTTGATTCAAATCTCTTCTATTAGAAATTGCAACTTTAAACTCTTCTTTAAGGTTTCCAATAGCAATCATCATAATAACTCGTTCGTTTTCATTTATTCCAACTTTCTTCTTTAATTTTATTTCATCAATATAGGGCATGCACGTATTTAGTGGACAGCTTCCTATGTTTTGAAAATGTAAAGCATACATCATACTCATTGCAAATAAACCTCCATCAATAAATATTTGATTGGTTTCAAGTTTAGTAAACATGGCAACATTTGTCGTTATTACTATAACTCCTTTGATAGATTCTTTAAAACCTCCATGTCCATTTTGAAACTCTAAAACTTCCAAAACTTTTTTATTATTAGTATACAAATGAGCTCCCCATGATTGCCTATTACAAACTGAAGGGGTATATCTAGCTAAATCTATTGCTTTTTCAATTAATGTAATATCTAAATCAGAAATATCGAAATCTCTAATACTAGAACGAGTTTTAACAAAAGTTTCAAAATCAAAATTAGTTGCAGTTTCGATTTCTTTTTTTGTTATTATTTTAGTTCCACCAATTCCTTTATTACTTTCATCTGAAATAAAACTTGATATAGATTTAAAATACTCATTATTCAAATCTATATTATTCATTTTATTAAATTCATAATATTCCGAAAGACAGCTCTTTATATCTAAAATTATTTCATCTTTCCCATATTCATTAAAATACAATTTTGCATCTTTAATTAATTTGATAATTTTTTGCTTTCCAAATTCATTTCTAGTGTAAGGTAAAGCTAATCCTTTTTCAACTATGTGATAATCTTTAGTTAAAGATGCTATCTTACTCTGTTTTGAGTTCGTTTTTTTGTTAGTAAAAGAATATTTAAAAAAAACTGACAAGTCATACCTTTTGTTCAAATATTCTCCAAAAGAAGTCTGCCAAAACAAAAAAGCATAAATTTTATTTTTTACTTTATTTCCAAAATTATTCATTTTTATTTTACTTTTTAAGGTTTTTTAATAACCCTTTTACTAAACTTAATTCATATTTGTTCAAACAAAATTTATAAATTACTATTGAATAAACAATTGCATATAGAAATATTTTAATTCCTAAAATGAACCAATTTGTAACTTCAATAAAATTTAAAAAATAAAACACACAAATGATTAGGGGAAATATATAAATCATTTTCTCAAAAGTACTGATAAAAAATCTTTTTATATCTAGTTTAATAACCTTCACATAGTAATAATTGAGAATAATTTGACTGACAACCCAAGAAATGCAAATCCCTAATATCATTCCTACAGCTGTATTAAATCTAGTTAAAAAAACGCCTAACAAAACACCAAAAAACAAAAAAATCAAATTCAATATTGCTTTAAAAGAATATTTTCCTTTGGCTTCAAGAATTGAATTTCCGAAAATCTGAATCAAAGGTGTTGTATACCCTATCATTATTATAAGAGCAATAATCCAAGAGTCATTATATGTTGATCCAACCCATAATTGAATGAAATTCTTTCCAAAAAGAAAAAAACCTCCAAATATTAAAAAAAGAACAAACATACAAAGTCTTCCGACCATAATCATAGTGTCCGTAAGTTCTTTTTCTGAATTGTTATTTGTAATCATTTTAACTGCTTTAGGAATAAAAAGTCCAGAAATAGCTGATGAAAAGGTTGCATAATAAGACCCCAGTAAAACACCTACACTATATATCGCTATCATCTTTGTTCCTGAAATAGCTCCTAAAACAATTTGTCCAGATTGCCATTGAAATTGACTAGCTATAGCATAAACAAAAATCCAAATCGAATACGAAAAAATATCCTGAATGGAATACCAATTAAATTCGTGTAACTTAATTCTAACTTTCAAATACTTAAAAACATAATAAGCATTAATTGAAATAAAAACAATATTAAGAGTTGTGTCCAAAATTACTAATCCTAATGAATCTGCATTGAGCATAAGTATGGAAACAATTAAAAAGGCTCTAATTAAGTATTTTACTAATGTTAATGCCCGTGGAAAAACAAATCTTTCATATGCAGAACTAATTGCACTGAATGAGCCACCAGGTAATGTTATTGTTAAGTTAAAAATTAAAATAGCAAATAATATTTTTGCTTTTTCTAATTCTGCGCTAGTTAGTTTTTTAAAGAAAGTCTCAATATTTAAATAAAAAACAATCCCTACAAGTAAAACAACCAATGATATAAATGAATAAATTATCATAGTTGTAGCTAAAAAATTTTCTTCTTTATTTCGATTATTTTGAGCCCTATATTTTGCAACAAATCTTACTATTGCATTATTAAGTCCAAAATCTAAAACACTTACATATGCAATTAAAGAGCCTACAAGGGTGTATAGACCATATTCTGAATTACCTAGTTTTCGAATAATAAAAGGAGTCAGCAATAGGCCTAATCCATTTGTTAAAAAGATAGTAGTATATGATAAAATTGCACCTTTTTTTAATTGACTCATTATTTACTTTTACTAGCTTATAATCTACTTGAAGCTATTTTTCCTAAAACTCCTTTTACATCATAAATAATTCCATTTTTATTCAATAACTCGTTGAAGTTAATGGATAAAAACTCTTCATGAGAAACTCCTAAAACGATTGCATCAAATTTCTCAGATGGTAATTTATTTATACTTGTTATATTGTATTCATGTTTTACTTCCGAAGGATTTGCCCAAGGATCATAGGTGGTAATACTAATTCCATATTCTTCTAAAGATGAAATTACATCTACAATTTTAGTATTTCTTACATCTGGACAATTTTCTTTAAAAGTAATTCCAAGCATTAAAACTTTAGCAGTATTAACATTGATCCCTTTCTTAATCATCAATTTTACAATTTGAGAGGCAACATATTCTCCCATCGAATCATTCAATCGTCTTCCTGCTAATATAATTTCGGGATGATATCCTTTCTCTTGAGCTTTTTGAGCTAAATAATATGGATCAACACCAATACAATGTCCGCCAACTAATCCTGGTTTAAATGGTAAAAAATTCCATTTTGTTCCAGCAGCTTCAAGAACTGCATGAGTGTCAATTTCTAACAAATTAAAAATTTTAGCTAATTCATTTACAAAGGCAATATTGATATCTCTTTGAGAATTTTCAATTACTTTGGCTGCTTCTGCCACTTTAATTGTTGGAGCCAAATGTGTTCCAGCAATAATAACACTTTTATATAATTGATCTACTTTTTCTCCTATTTCTGGAGTTGAACCAGCTGTTATTTTGAGTATTTTTTCAACAGTATGCTCTTTATCTCCAGGATTAATTCTTTCTGGAGAATATCCTGCAAAGAAATCTTCATTAAATTTTAGTCCTGAAATTTTTTCTAATACAGGTACACATTCCTCTTCTGTAACACCGGGATAAACAGTAGATTCATAAATAACTATATCTCCTTTTTTTAAAACTTTACCAACTGTTTCACTAGCTTTATACAAAGGTGTTAAATCTGGTCGATTATGCTTATCTACAGGTGTAGGAACAGTTACAATAAAATAATTACAACTTTCAATATCTGAAAGCTTATTAGAACAATAAAGACCTATTTCACCAGAATTATTTGGCAATAAAACCTTATTTAAAACTTCATTCTCAACTTCTAAGGTACTATCAATTCCTTTATTTAATTCATTAATTCTATTTTGATTAATATCAAAGCCTATAACTGAAAATTTTGTAGCAAATAATCTAGCCAAAGGTAAACCTACGTAACCAAGTCCTATAATAGCTATTTTGTTTTCCATAATTACGATCCTATTGTTTGATAAATAAATCCGATTTTCTCTAATTCTTTCTTATCTAATAAATTTCTTCCATCAAAAACAAATGCAGGTTTTAACATTGAATCATAGATTTTTTGCCAATCATAAGATTTAAACTCATCCCATTCAGTTAAAACTGCAATCGCATGCGAATCTTTTGCCACTTTATATGGATCTGACTCTATTTGAACATACTTATTATTTTCTTCTCCAGATCTTGTTTCAAGATAATTTAAGTCAAGTAATATTTGTTCTTTTCCTACTTTAGGATCAAATATTGAAATAATAGCTTGCTCACTTATTAAGTCATCAGCAACGTAAATCGCAGCAGATTCTCTAGTATCATTAGTGTCTTTTTTAAATGCCCAACCCAAAAAAGCGATTTTTTTTCCAGAAACAGTATTGTAAAGTGTGCTAATTATATTTTTTGCAAAACGACGTTTTTGGTGATCATTCATAACAATCACTTGTTCCCAATAATCAGCCACTTCATTTAAACCATATGTTTTTGCAATATATACTAAATTTAAAATGTCTTTTTGAAAACAAGAACCTCCAAAACCTACTGAAGCTTTCAAAAATTTCGGTCCAATTCTACTATCCATTCCAATGGCTTTGGCAACTTCATTAACATCTGCTCCTGTCTTCTCACACAATTCACTCATTGCATTTATAGAAGAAACACGTTGTGCTAAAAAAGCATTAGCTGTTAATTTTGATAATTCAGAGGACCAAACATTAGTCGTTAAAATATTATCTTTTGCAACCCAATTAGCATAAACATCAACCAATTGCTGAATTGCTTTTTCTCCTTCAGGAGTTGTATCTCCTCCAATTAAAACTCTATCAGGTTCAAACAAATCTTCAATAGCTGTTCCTTCAGCTAAAAATTCTGGATTGGATAAAATCTGAAAATTAACTCCATTTCCAGTATGGTCTAAAATATTTTTAATCGCTTGAGCTGTTCTAACTGGCAAAGTAGATTTCTCTACTACAATTTTATCTTCTTTCGCCACTCTTGCAATCTGTCTAGCGCACAATTCAATATATTTTAAATCTGCTGCCATACCTTTACCTACACCATATGTCTTTGTAGGAGTATTTACAGAAATAAAAATCATTTCGGCTTCTTCAATAGCCTTATCAACTTCTGTAGAAAAAAACAAATTTCTTCCTCTTGCCTCTTGAACTACTTCATCTAGACCCGGTTCATATATCGGTAATTTCTTTAAATCTTCATTATTCCATGCATCAATCCTATCCTGATTTAAATCAACCACAGTAACTTTTATATGTGGACATTTTTTAGCTATTACAGCCATAGTAGGACCTCCTACATATCCAGCACCTATACAACAAATATTTTTAATCATAACTTATTTTAAATTCTCCCAATACCATTGAACAGACTCTTTCAATCCTTCTTCTAACTGATATTTAGGACTATAACCCAACATCTTTTTAGCTTTTTCGATACTAGCCAAAGAGTGTGGAATATCTCCAACTCTATTAGAGCCATATTTAACCTCTACTTTAGCTATATTTTCATTATACTTAGATAAATATTCCTTCAGATAATACACTAAGTCATTTAAGGTTGTTCTTTGGCCACAAGCTGTATTATAAACTGTATTTAGAGCCTCAGCATTATTTGCTAAAATGGCTAATTCATTCATTTGAATAACATTATCTATGTAAGTAAAATCTCTAGAATAATTACCATCACCATTAATCACTGGACTTTCCAAATTAATTAATTGCTTGACAAATTTAGGAATTACAGCAGCATAAGCACCATTTGGATCTTGATTTCTTCCGAAAACATTAAAATAACGTAATCCAATAGTTTCTAATCCATAAGTTTTGCTAAATACATCTGCATAAAGTTCATTTACATATTTTGTAATTGCATAAGGTGATAATGGCTTTCCTATTTCATCTTCTACTTTTGGTAAAACCACAGAATCTCCATAAGTCGATGAACTAGCTGCAAAAATAAAGCGTTTTACTTCTGCTTCTTTAGAAGCAACCAGCATATTTAAAAATCCAGAGACATTTACTTCATTTGAGGTTATAGGATCTGTTATTGACCTAGGAACACTTCCTAAAGCTGCTTGATGCAAAACATAATCAACATTCCTTGTAGCTTTTCGACAAATCTCTATATCTCTTATATCTCCTTCAATTAATAAAAAGTTGTCATTAGATAAAAAAGGCTCTATATTATGTCTATGTCCTGTGGAAAAATTATCCAAACAGATTACCTTGTTCTCTTTCTTTAAGAAATATTCGCAAAGATTAGAACCAATAAAACCTGCTCCTCCTGTAATTAATATTTTTTTTTTATTTATCAAACTATATCTATTTAAACTAATTTACTTTTTCTTCTTGATTTTATTAAAAACTCTCCTCCAACCTTTTACTTCTCGATTATCATCGTGATATCCTTCTCCATAAACACCATAACCGTATCCATAACCGTATCCATAACCATAACCGTATTTAGCTTTATTTTGATAGCCGTTAAACAGTATACTAATATTTTTTAACTCTCCTCTTTTATGTTTCTCATTAACCACTGATAACATTCCTTTTTTAGTAAATCCTTGTCTTGTTACATATAATGTAGCATCACAATAATGGGCAAGTTCTAGTGCATCCGAAACCAAACCAACAGGAGGTGTATCTAATATAATATAATCATATTTTTGCTTCAATTCCTCTATCATTTCTTTCATACTTTCCCCCATTAATAACTCTGCGGGATTTGGAGGTATAGGACCAGAAGAAATAACATCTAAATAAGGCACATGAGTTGTTTGAATAACCTCATCTATTTTTTTCTGTCCAATTAAATAATTAACAACACCTACTATATTATCTATATTAAAGTCTCCAAAAATCCTAGGTTTTCTTAAATCTAACCCTACAATAACCGTTTTCTTTTCACTTAGAGCAAATACAGTTGCTAAATTTATTGAGCAAAATGTTTTTCCTTCTCCACTTACAGAAGAAGTTAACATTAAAATTTTAGCACCATCATTATTTTGTTTTTTATATAAAAATTGTAAAGAAGAACGAATTGCTCTAAATGACTCTGCTAATGGCGATTTTGGTTTTTCAAAAACAGAAAGATTATTCTCTGTATTTTTTTTACCAATCACACCAATAATAGGAATTTTAGTCATTTTTTGTATATCATCAATAACATTTATATTGGTATCAATCAAGACTAAAACAAAAATGATTAGTAAAGGTAGCAACAAACCTAAAATTACAGCTAAAATATAATTAATACTTGTTTTTGGACCTCTTAAACCTCCTCCAACATCTTTAGCTGGATCAATAAAATCAATATCAGATATATTAGCTGCTTTTACAATTTCTGCTTCACTTCTTTTTTGAAGAAAAGTACTATATATGTTATCTTTTAAATTGTATTTTCGAAAAATCTTAAGATGCTCTTGCTGTTGTTCTGGCAAAACACTTACTTCAGATTCTGCTTTAGAAATATTTCTACTAACTATATTTAAATCAATCATTAAGGCACTTTTAGAGCTTGAAATATTCTCTAGAAGTACTTTTTTAATAGCTTCCATCTCCACATCAAATTCAGTAAACATCCTTCCGCTTTTTACCGCATAATTCAATTCAGCTCTTTGCTTAGATAACTCAATTAACCTTGAAACATTAGTAACAATATTAGGATCTTCTATACTTGCTACTGTTGGAGCTGGTAAATTTGAAAAATCTATACTTTTATCTAAATAAGATTTTAAATTATCTAAATATCTTATTTTTCTTTCTGTTTCATCTTTTTGAATATCGTATTCAGCAATTTTTTGAGTTAGCAATTCCCCACCACCTTCTAGTTCAAATACATTTTTACCTTTTCTAAAATCTTTTAATTCATTTTCAGCTTCTTTGATTTGGCTCTCCATAACTAAAAGCGTACTATCAATAAAACTAATAGTATTAGTTGCAAAAAGATTTTTACTATTCAATTCGTTTTTTCTTAATAAATCAACAGTTGTATTTAAATATTCCACTAACCTTTTTTTGTTAGAACCCACTAATTGTAAACTAATTACAGACTGAGCTTTATTATCAGCAGAAACATCAATATTTTTATATGTTGCAACAGTTGAATTAAAATCTTCAAATTGTATGTAAAACTCATTATTCACATAATCTTTAGCATCTGCATTTAAATGCAATTTAAAGTGTAAAAATGGAAGATTTACTTCATCATCTATTTTAAACTTTTTAGAAAAAGTAGATTCATCTATACTTAGTTCACTTCTAGAGTTATCTACATAATGAATTAAAGTTTTAGATGGAAACTCTTTAAAATCAACACTCAACTCATATTCTGTTGGATTGATAAATTTAATCTTAATAGGCACAAAGGCAAGTTGTCCTTTATTTTTATCAATTTTAATATAAAATGGAACAGCACCGTAAGCGTCTTTATAAAAATATTTCCCTTTTGTTTGATACTGAATATAGTATTCTAATTTATCTACTACTAATTCATTATGCGATCTCGATCTTAAAGTAGTAATTACAGTTTGAACTTTGTCTGAGATTCCTCCCCAGTTAAACACTAAACTTGTATTAGAAGTAAAAAAAGGATTGTTCTCATCTTTTACCACAATAACAGATTCCATTCCATATACTTTTTCTTTTCTTATATTAACATTATAAGCTATTAAAAAAGCTATTATTAGAGATAAAACAAACCATTTCCAATAACTAATCACTTTTAAGAAAAATCCTTTAAAATCAAAGTTAGATTGTGATTCAAAAAAAGTAAAATCTTTTGTGTCTAGCATCTTTTAGTTACAAATTTCTTGTTAATAAAATTGTTGTTGTAATTAACGACAAAGCAGTAATAATAGTAGTAATTGTTTGCACACCTGTTGTACCAGTTCCCCAAGATTTTTGTTTCAATGGTTTAATATAAATATAATCATTAGGCTGCAAATAGAAATAGGGAGACTCAATTGCAGTGTCTTTTGTTAAGTCAATGGTATAGGTTTCATAGCCTTGTGGATATTTTCGAATAACTTGAACTTTTTTACGATTTCCTGTTAAAGTTATATCACCAGAATTAGCGATAGCTTCCATAATGGTTGCTTTATCCTGATATAATACATTTGTTCCTGGTCTAGTAATTTCCCCATTGATAGTATAACGAAGCCCTGCTAATTTAACGGTAACATATAGTCTAGCTTCATAATTAAAATACTCATCTAATAATTTTTTCTCAATCGTTTGTCTAATTTCATCAACAGTGTAACCTAAAACATTTAGATCACCTAAAACAGGAATTCTAATATTTCCATGATCATCTACACTATATCCTGAAAAATATAAATTTTGTTGAGATATTTGATTCTGATTTTGATTTTGAGAAGTAGAAGGATTAAACATATCTACTAATTTTTGATCTAAAGCTTTTATTGAAACTGTCAAAATATCATTAGTTTGAACTCTGTAAGGTTTTGATACAACCTCGTTTACTTCGTTTTCTCTATTTGACTTTTCGGTATGTTGTAAATACACTAAATCTTTATTGGGTATACAAGAGGCAAACACTAATGATATTAAGATAATGTATATACTATTTTTAATTTTCATTTTATCATTTTAAAATAACAAATATAGTTTTTAGGAATTAATCTGTAACAATTATGGTCTAAAAATATATTAAACTTGTTTAATTGACTGTTCAAAAGGAATTCGATGCATTAAACTTCTACCTAAAGTAACTTCGTCAGTATATTCTAATTCATCTCCGATTCCAATTCCCCTTGCAATTGTAGAGGTTGTAATATTAAACTCTTTCAATTGTTTAAAAATATAAAAATTGGTTGTATCTCCTTCCATAGTAGAACTTAACGCAAAAATTATTTCAGTTATATTTCCTTTCTTCACTTTTTCAATTAAAGGCTTTATGTTCAACTGTGAAGGACCAACTCCTTCAATTGGGTTGATTTTACCACCTAACACATGATAAACTCCTTTAAAAAATCCAGTTCCTTCAATAGCCATAACATCTCTTACATCTTCAACTACACAAACGGTTGTTTTATCCCTTTTAGTATTGGAACAAATAAGACAAATAGAAGTGTCAGAAATATTATAACATTCTTCACAGTAATTAATTTCATTTCGCATCTTATCCAAAGATGAAGTAAGCAAATTTGTTTGCTCTAAAGGTTGTCTTAAAAGATGCAAAGCTAAACGAAGTGCAGTTCTTTTACCTATTCCTGGCAATTGAGCAATTTCGTTAACGGCATTTTCTAATAATTTTGAAGGCAATTCCATAAATGCAAAAATACAAATTAACACTTTACAATAATTTATTTATTCTATTATCTTTGTTTCTCAATTTAAGACTATGAAACCTATTACAATTATAACCATAATCCTTGGCTACTTTCTGTTATTAATTCTTTTTTCCTTTTTCATAGGTCGAAAAGAAGAAAAAACAAATGATTCTTTTTTTAAAGGCAATAAACAATCACCATGGTATTTAGTGGCTTTTGGAATGATTGGCGCTTCTCTTTCTGGTGTAACTTTTATTTCTGTACCAGGGTGGATTGAGACTTCGCAATTCAGTTATATGCAAGTTGTTTTAGGATATATTGTGGGTTATTTTGTAATTGCTACTGTGTTACTTCCTTTGTATTACAAATTAAACTTAACTTCTATTTATACCTATTTAGAGAGTAGATTTGGAACTTATTCCTACAAAACTGGTGCTTCCTTATTTTTACTTTCAAGGATTGTTGGAGCTAGTTTCCGACTTTATTTAGTGGCCAATGTTTTACAAATCATACTCTTTGATGAATTAGGTATTCAATTTTGGCAAACCGTAACCATTACTGTTTTATTAATTTGGCTTTATACTTTTAAATCAGGAATAAAAACCATTGTTTGGACAGATACTTTACAAACCCTTTTCATGCTAATTGCACTTGGTGTAACTATATATTTTGTAAGCGACTCTCTAGGTTTAACAAGTTCTACAATCGTTGATTTTATTTCAGACAGTAGTTTATCCAAAACGTTCTTTTTTGACGATGTTTTATCCAAAGATTATTTTTGGAAACAGTTTCTTTCAGGAGCTTTTATTGCCATTGTAATGACCGGTTTAGATCAAGATATGATGCAAAAAAACCTTACCTGCAGAAGTTTAAAAGATGCACAAAAGAACATGTTTTGGTTTACCATTGTATTAACTATAGTCAATTTAATATTCTTATGTTTAGGATTATTACTAACCGTTTACGCACAAAAAAACGGAATTGACGCTCATAAAGATGATTTATTTCCTATTCTAGCCAAAAATCACTTAGGCTCAGGAATATTTATTTTCTTCTTACTTGGACTCATTGCTGCTGCGTACAGTAGTGCAGATAGCGCTTTAACTTCCTTAACCACTTCTTTTAGTATTGATATTTTAAATATTGAAAAAAAATACAATACTGAGGAACAAGTAAAAGTTAGAAAAAAGATTCACGTATTAATATCTCTACTTTTAATTTTTGTAATTATCTCTTTTAAATACCTTATTAGTGATGCCAGTGTTATTTCTAAACTTTTCACTTTTGCAGGATATACATATGGCCCATTATTAGGTTTATATGCTTTTGGTTTGTTTACCAAAATGAAAGTAAAAGACAAATTAGTACCCATTGTAGCTATTCTTTCCCCTATTCTTACCTACATAATTAGCATAGGAACTGCAATATATAGTTTTCTAAATATTGATTTTTCAAATTGCGAAATGCATCAAACAAAATGGAAATGTGCTGTAGAATTCGCTTCCACTCATTATTATCAATTTGGATTTGAACTATTACTAATTAACGGACTACTTACTTTTTTAGGTTTAATATTGATTCGTAGCAAGCAAAACTAAAGTACATGCTACTTCATATTCAATATTATTTTCATCCAACAAAGTATACAATTCTGGATTTTCTGTCCCTGGATTGAAGACTACTCTTCTTGGTTCTAAAGAAATGATATAATCGTAGTATTCTCTTTGAATTTGAGGGTTAATATATAAAGTTACTGTATCTATTCCTTTGAAGGGTATTTTTTCAGTTTCAATTACAACATCTAAAGCCATTCCTTTTTTTGCTCCTATAGCAACTACTTGATGGCTTTTACCAACTAAACTATGTATCGCTTTATAAGCATAACGCTCTTTATTTGTTGTAGCACCAATTACTAACGTCTTCATATTTTATTATATTATTTCATATAAAATTAGTAAAATAAAATATTAATTTTAACTTTGAGATAACTTTATTTTAAAACGCTGTTTCTAAAACTAGCGTTTCTTTGCAAAAAAACTATGGAACTATTTATTTATGTATTTGCCGCTTTATTTTCAGTTTTAAATCCACTCGGTGCTGTACCTGTTTTTGTGGGACTAACTCAAGATGACAGCAAACAAGAGCGGTCAAGAATTTCACTTTGGGCAGCCATTAATGTGTCTATCATATTAATTATTTCTTATTTTATTGGTAAATATGTTTTGCAGTTTTTCGGCATTAGTATTGATGCCCTAAGAATTGCTGGTGGTCTTTTGATTTTAAATTCTGGTTTTAGTTTGCTTTCTGGAAATGGAAGTAAAAAAAGAGGAGTAAACAAAAGAGTAACAGACGACGCAAAAAACAGAAATGATATTGCCTTAACACCACTTGCTATGCCCATGCTTGCAGGACCAGGTTCTATGTCACTATTAATTGCCATGTACCAAGAACAACCTGCTATTTTTCAAAAAATAACTACTTGCCTCGCAATCCTTTGTGTGTCTTTAACTATTTTTTTAATCTTAAGAAGCGCTCATTATTTATCTAGAATACTTGGTGCTTCAGGACTTGTTGCGATATCAAGAATTATTGGCTTCATTGTAATTGCCATTGGAATACAATACATTAGTAGCTCCGTTGTAAATATTTTCAAAACGATTTAACAACTGTTGCATCCTTTTTCTTAGTAACTTTAAGAAAAATTCATTTTCATGAGAATTCTACTTACTGGTGCCAATGGTTATGTAGGAAGACGTTTATTACCCGAACTACTAGAAGAAGGTCACGAAGTGATTTGCTGTGTTCGAGATGTAAATCGTCTAGGAATCGATGCAGAAACTTCCAAACTCATTACCGTTTGGGAAGTCGATTTTTTGAGCGAACCTACTTTTAAAAATATTCCACAAAACATAGATGTTGCCTATTATTTGATTCATTCCATGACCTCATCAACAACTGCTTTTGATGAAATGGAATCCAAAACAGCTGAAAATTTCAATTTATACATGAATAAAATGCAAACCAAACAAGTCATCTACTTGAGTGGTATTGTTAATGATATCTATTTATCTAAGCACTTACAGTCTAGAAAAAATGTAGAAGATATTTTATACAAAGGCAATTATCATATAACGGTATTAAGAGCTGGAATTATTGTGGGTTCAGGAAGTTCTTCATTCGAAATCATAAGAGATCTAAGTGAAAAATTACCAGTTATGATTACTCCAAAATGGGTGTTAACCAAAACACAACCCATTGCTATTAGAAATGTCATTCAATACTTAATGGGTGTAATCCTACATGAAAAATGCTACGACAAATCTTTTGATATTGCTGGTCCAAATGTATTGACTTACAAACAAATGCTCCAATTGTATGCCAAAACAAGAGGTTTTAAAAATTGGATTTTTACGGTTCCTGTAATGACACCTAAACTTTCCTCTTATTGGTTGTATTTTGTCACTTCTACTTCCTATAAACTAGCAATGAATCTAGTAGACAGTATGAAAATTGAAGTCATAGCCAAAGACAATAATTTACAAAAAACACTAAACATCACACCTATTTCTTATGAAGAAGCAATACAACTAGCTTTTTTAAAAATCGAGCAAAACTTAGTCATTTCTAGTTGGAAAGACAGTCTGGTAAGTGGTCGTTTTCGTAAAAACCTAAACGAATTCATTCAAATTCCAAAATTTGGATGTTTAACAGATAGTAAAACAATACCTGTAACTGACGTAAAAAAAACTTTAGACAACATTTGGTCTATAGGAGGAGAAAAAGGTTGGTATTACGGTAATTGGATGTGGAAAATTAGAGGTTTTATGGATAAACTTTTTGGCGGTGTTGGTTTACGCAGAGGAAGAACTCATCCTACTCATATCGATAACGGTGATGCGCTCGATTTTTGGAGAGTTTTATTAGCAGATAGAGACAAGAAGCGTTTATTACTCTTTGCCGAAATGCGATTACCTGGAGAAGCTTGGCTAGAATTCAGAATAGATGAAAACAATGTCTTACATCAAATTGCTACTTTTAGACCCAGAGGTTTATGGGGCCGATTGTATTGGTATTCCCTAGTACCTTTTCACTTTTTTATATTTGGAGGCATGATTCGAAATATTGCCAAAACCGACTGATTTTATCTTAAAATTTCGGAGCGTTTAAAAAAAAAAATTACTTATTTATGGTAATGTAAAATATTTTTGTTCTCTTTTACTCTCCTGCTTTTTGCAACTATTCTTTTGTAATTTGCCAAATCTTTACTGTCTTATCTTTACTAGGTGTTGCAATAAATTTTCCATCTGAACTTATATCCATACCTAAACCAATATCATCTGTATGTTCAGTTATTGTCTGTAAAATTGTTTCATTATTAATATCCCAAAGTGTTGCTATAATAGGTGTTGTAAAGCCTGTGAAATCAAAATGATATTCTAATAACTCTCCCACCATTTTTTTGTCAGTTCCTCCAGCTAAGACTTTATCATTCCCAATAAACACAACAGAGTGAATGGCTTCATTTTCTCCTTCCAATGTATGCAATAATTCCCATTTACTTGTATCCCAAATTTTAATGGTTTTATCATCTCCTGCACTTGCTAATAATTTTCCGTTTGGACTAAAATCCATTGCTAATGGAACCATTGAATGGCCTAGAATTGTTTTTGTCAACTTACCCGTTTTCACATCATAAATTCTTATGGCATTATCACTGCCTGATGCCGCTAAACAATCCCCTGCTGGATTAAAAACAATCTCCCAAATATTATGAGACGCTTCTTTAAATTCATATTTAATCATCCCTGTATTTACATCCCAAACAGTTACTTTGTCAGCATCACCTCCTGCTGCAATTAAATCGCCTTTCGGACTAAAATCCACAGACCAAACCACATCGTTATTCCCTTCCAAAACTTTCAAAAGTTTTCCAGAATTCAAATCCCAAAGTCTTACCTTACCATCATAAGCTCCTGTCGCAACAAGTTTTCCGTTTGGATTAAAATCTACTGCTGGTGATCCTATTTCATGAGGTAAATTATATAAGATTTCACCCGTAAATCTATTCCAAATTTTAGTGTTTTGGTCTATACCACCACTTATCATTAATGTATCATTTGGTGCAAACTTTACCTCCCAAACATCCCCAGAATGAAGATTAAATGTTTCTTTTAATTTTATATAATTGCCTTCAACTAACTTTGATTGTTTAAATAATTGTGAATACAAAAAATATACAATTACTAATAGAAGTAAGAATAATATACTAGTTCTTTTCCTCATTCTATTGGAAGTTTTCTAATTTCTGAATCATTTTTTTTGCAGATTCTAAATTAGGATCTAACTCTAATGCTTTTTGATATGCTTTTAAGGCATTTCCTTTATCACGCAGATGAAAGTAAGCTTCTCCCAGACTATCCCAAGAATTGACCTCTTCTGGAAATAATTTAGCATTTTCTTTAAATACAATAATAGCTTCATCAATCGATTTTTTTTGTAAGAATTCATAACCAATAGTATTCAATACATGGTTCCTTTTTCTAGTAACGGTTTTATTAATGGCATCTATGTAAGCTACTACAAAAGCCTCATTTTCATTGGTCTCAATGTCTGGCTGCACACCTTTACCTTCCCAGTTTGATAGGGTTACTGGATGTATTGCTTTAATATATGGAACAGATATTGAGAAGTTTCTATTTAAATTTATTGTTTTCGTTCTATTCGCTCCTCCTTTAGTAACTTCACCCACAACAACTGCTTTATCTAAATGTTTTAATGTATAGGTAAAAGCTTCTGCTGCCGAAAAAGTGTTTTTGCTTGTTAAAATATATAAAGGTTTATTCTTCATTCTTTTTCCATCAACACTTTCAAAAGCAACTAGTTGAGTTGTTTCATTTGTTTTGCGTTCATAAAAATTACTTAACAATATAGGTGCTGCTTCTGTAAAATAACTAGACAATAATTGCATCATACTTGGCACACCTCCACTATTTTTCCTTAAATCTATAATAATAGCATTGGTATTGTATAGAAAGTTCATTGCTGCTGTTGCTGCTTCTTTTGCATAATCAATATCCGCAAACATACGTAAATTTAAATAGCCAATATTTCCATGTAAAACCTTAACTTCTGTAAAACCATAGTTGATTTCTGCCATTTTCATTTCCATCAATTCTTTTCTTTTGATTTTCAATTCTTCTGACATAACTTGACTGTTTTGTGCTATTTTATGGGGTTCATAATTTAACTTTAAATGCAAATCATTACTTATTTTTTGTAAATCCTCAGTAATTATTTTAGAAAACACATCAGGATTTGTGATCGCATCATACTTATTTGACTTTGTATTTAATGTTATAGCCAAAGTCATTTCTTTAGCAACAGCTAAATCAATATAATTTTCTAATAAATTTTTAGAAATCATTGCTACAATTTCTCCTTTTTCATCTTTAGTAATTTTTTCATTTTGAGCAGTTAAGCTTGCTAATAAAAAAAATACTAATACTAACGTCATAATTTGTTTTTTCATTTCGGTTGATTTTTTAATTGGATACAAACCTATGCTAAAGGATTAATCCTTAAAATATAATTTCTTAATCAAGTTCCTTTTACTCACACAGATATCTATTTTAATCATCAATTGAAGTTATGTCTAAAAGCCATACGTTTGTGTCATTTATTAGTAAGTTGACGCAAATCATTCTAAGAATAACACTAATAGTAGTAGCTTTGTACTATGATTACATTCTTAAAAAAATATAAAGCTTTTATATATGGATTACTACTCTTTAGAATAGTAGTTCTAGTATTAACCTATTTTGATTTAATACATATTGATAATTCAGAATACTTGTCTAATACATTAAGTTTTATGTTTTATTGGTTACTATTCTCATTGCCCATACATTTCTTTTCTTTTTTAAAGAAGTATAAAACAAAAACAATCAGACATTTAGTCCTTATAATCCTTTTTATTCTTGTAATAATTAATGATGCCAATTCTAAGGTAATTGACAACCCAATTACTATCATTGGAATCATTAGCATTGGTTTGCTTTTTTTTTCAAGTATTGCTCCAAAATTTTTTAAAAAACATGTTCTATTTATTCTTGTGTTTTACACCTTTAGTTTAGGATATTTCATCTACATAAGGATTTATATTGGTAATATAAATCTCTATTTACAACAAGAAAAAGAAATCAAGATTATTTTGACAACTCCATTTCTTATCCTTCTTTTTGGTTGGCTTTTTCAGCAATGGAAATGGTTAAAAACATTAGAGTCTCAAAAAACAAAAGCAGAATTAGCTCTTTTAAAAAGCCAAATAAACCCACACTTCTTTTTCAATACTTTAAATAATTTATATGGATTAACAGTAGAGAAATCTGACGATGCTCCAAATGTTGTTTTAAAATTATCAGACATGATGCGTTATACCATTCATATGGGAAAAAAAGATTTAGTTCCATTAAAAGATGAAATTGAATATTTAAATAATTATATTGAATTGCATAAAATTAGATATCAAAAAAAAGTAAATATTCAATTTACGCATTCTAATGTCTTAAATTATCAAATTGCACCACTATTATATATTATTGCAGTTGAAAATGCATTTAAACATGGAGTTGAAAAATTAACAGAAAATGCATATATTCATATTAAAATTTATACCGATAATAGAAACGTTTTTTTTGAGATAGAAAATAATTTTGAAAAACCAAATACAGAAAAAAAATCAGGAATTGGATTAGATAATTTAAAACAACGATTACAATTAGTATATCCAAAAAAGCATCAACTTACTATTGAAAGTCACGATTCTGTATTTAAATTAGCTCTTAAACTAGATACTATATGATACATTATTTAATTGTTGATGATGAACCAATTGCACATCGCATTATTGAAAAATATTGTGCTCATTTACCTTATTTAGAAAAAAAAGGAAACTGTTACAATGCCTTTGAAGCTATGCAGTTTTTAAATGAAAATGAGATTAATTTATTGTTTTTAGATATAAACATGCCTAAATTATCTGGTTTTGATTTTTTAAAGACAATCTCAAATCCACCAAAAATAATTGTAACTACTGCATACCAAGAGTTTGCTTTAGAAGGTTATGAACTTAACATTTCTGATTATTTATTAAAACCTTTTAATTTTGAACGCTTTGTAAAAGCTATTAACAAAACAATTCTTCCTATAAAAGAAAAAGGTAATTCATTGGTACTAACAAAATCTGAAACAGAATTAGTAGCTTCGAGTTTTTTTCTTAAAGGAGATAAAAAACATTCTCAAGTTCATTTTAAAGATCTTTTATTTATTGAAGCTTACGGTCATTATACCAAAGTCTATTTAAAAAATGAGATTATTATTAGTCATGAAAAAATCTCTTCTTTTGAAAAACTTCTTCCAGAATCACAATTTATTAGAACACATAAATCGTTTATCGTTGCCAAAAATGAAATCAATCATATTGAAGGCAATCGAATTAGTATTCAAAATCATAAAATACCAATTGGACAAACCTACAAAGGAAACGTAAACAAACTACTCTTATAATAAATGTTCTATAGATTTGTTTTTTAGATAAAATAGTTTAGATTTTAATACTCCAAAGAAGTTTTCAATAATGGTATTATCTAAACAATTTCCCTTTCAAGACCTACTTTGTGTAATCCTTTTTTGAGTCCTAATAAATATTAAATGTACCCTATTTTAATAATATTGAATTATAAATTTAGAAACAAAAAAAGCAATAACCAAAATAGTTTTGATTATTGCTTTTTAATTATAATTAAAAAACAGATATTTTGAACATCTATTTTATAAAGTTAAATGTATTCCTTTTTCAAACTTTAGAAGACATACTACTATTAGAGTAACATACAACTAAATTAATTAGCAAATTAAAATACTTTTTAACTATAAAAAGACTTATCATTACCATTTTGTATTCATAAGTCTTACTTCATTTATATTAATAAGGATGCTTTACCCAACGTCCGTTCTCACAAATATAAATACAAGTGGGCTGCTGAGTAGAATTATCAGGCGGTTGCACTGCACACCCTTCAATAAGTGCACTATAATTATTATAAGCGCAATGTTGAACTTGAAAAATGGGATCACCCCCTACTATATTTATTTGTTTATTTTTATCTAGGATTTTTACTCCCGATAACTCAGAAATTTTTTTTAACATGATATTTATTTTTTTATTATTATTCTCAAAATAGTAAAGTCTGTTGAGATTCAGACTGCTCCTGTACAGGGATTTTACAGTACTAAAAATAATAAAATTAAATCAATATTATCATTAACTTTATGACATTTAACACAATAGGAACTTTTACTATCAAAAATGTTAACACCTCTAGTAATCACTATTTTTAAAAGTCATCATACCCTTCTGACTTTGCAGAACAACTGCTTTTAGTTACACGTTTCTAAGAACTGGTTTTCTTACTAAATTAGTTGAGAACAAATAATTAATTGAAACATTGTTGTATCAAATTAATTGCAATTTGGATTTCCAAAACCAATCCATGCTACAAAAAATCTACATTTTCCTTTTTCGTTGTATCCTCTTCCAAAGAATCTACGTCCGTGCCATTTTCTAGGTTTTCTATCTGCCATAGTGTTTACATTATAAAATATACCTACTCTATTCAGTTTTCGGTTTCCCTGTTTACTATGAAGTAAAATTAAGGGAAACTTAGTTTTTGAGTCGCAGTTATATAACCTTTATTGATAGGGTGATTCTCTCCTTTATTTTGGGGGTTATACTTTAGGATAGAGAAAATCGAATAATAGTTGCAAAGCTATTGCGAACCTCTTACTAGTGACCGTTTCTATTTGTAATAGTACAAAAAACTATAGCTTTACAAAATGACTTATAAACCTATAGTAGCATTAAGTATAAATAGGTAAACTTATTAGGACGAGAAACTTGTAAAATTACTAAATTTAAGATTTTGGAGATTTATGGCAAGAAACTCCCGTTAGCGAGAATAAATAAATCACATATGAAAAAAATAATTACAAACAGAATAAAAAAAGTTGCTCCGTATTCAATATTTTTTTTAGGATTCAGTATCTTTTTTTACTTTAAGAAAGAATATGATTTAGCCTTTTATTTGTTCCTCGCTGGAATAACTCTAGCAATATCTTATTTACTAATCAAAAAAAATAACACCTAACCACAAAATCTCAATTAATGTTTGATTTACAAATTAGATTATGTAAACTTATTAAATGCTTCAATTAAAACCATCACTGAGCAAAGTCCGAAATGCCGTACTTTACGGGACAACCACTTTCATTAGCGTTCTTTGTAAATCTTATTTTTTTAATTTTTTTTTAACCATTTAGCTTTGTTTTACATAAAAATAATTAAGCTATTTACACAATAAAGAAAAAAATTATTTGTTTGTAATTTTAAGTGCACGTAGAGTTCGTTCAAATAATACATTAGTAACAATTTAATTTACAAATTATGAAACTAGAAAGTTAAAAAAAAAACAAGTTTGAATCTTTTAAACAAAATGAAATTCAAGATGCTATGAAAATTGTAGGAGGTGTTCCACAAGATACTTCATATAGAAATGCTAGATATGAAGGCTCCGATGTTCTAGATATGGAAACTGGAGGAGATAATAATCCTCATACACCGCATTTTACTGTTGAAGGTCACTTAGGTGAAGTTGATTATAAACATACTTCTCAAACACCAAGAAAATTAACTGTAAATCCATCTTAATCAATTTTTTTGGTCTTTATTGATAAAATCCTTTAAAAATAAAGGATTTTATCAATTTATCTACAAAACTATATAATGATTTATGCAGAAAATAATAATAATAATAATAATAAGTAATTTTTTGTTTTCTTATTCTCAAAAGAATAATAATTATTTTGAATATCACAAATTAATTAATAAAGCTGAATATTGTTTTTTAGTAAGTAAAAATAAAGATTCTTCTTTATTTTATTATGACAAATGTTTTAATGAGTTTGATTTTATTTTTGTTAAAGACGCTGTTAACGCTGCTCAAATAGCTTATTTTACAAAAAAAGATTACAAAAAATATTTGATTAAAGGATTTGAACATGGATTAAAAATAGAGCATCTTAAATTAATTAAACTCTTTGATAAAGAAATAAAAAAAATCTCTGACGACAGTTTTTTAAATGAAGAATATCTAAATAAAAGAAAAATCTATTTAAAAACGATTGATCTAGATTATTTAAATATTATTTATGAGTATGGAGTTCAGGATCAAATTGATAAAAGTTTGTATGAAAGAAAAGAGTATGAAAGAAAGAGAAAAATTGCTTTTTCTAAAATTGAAAAAACGATAAGAAAAAGAGGTTTTCCTGGTGATAAATTATTAGGCATTGCTGATTCAACAGTTTATAAAGATTCAAAATCTAAATTAAAAGATTTTTATAAAAGAATAGAAGATTATGATTTTTTAAAAAAATATTTTGTTTGTGGAGATGAACTACTATCACAAAAAATGATTTATTTATTATTAATTCATAATTTTTGTAGTTATAACAATTTAGATAATATTTGGTTAAGCGAGATTAAAAATGGGAATATTCACCCAAGAGATGTAGCACTTATATATGATAATTTATATCGTTCATATTCTTGCGAAAAACCAACTATTCCATTTAAAAATAATCTTTATGTTAACTATGATAAGTATTCTACTATTAGTGATAAAATTAATAAAAAGAGAAAAGAACTATTTATGAATAGTTTAGAAATAGATGATTTAAAAAAAACATTTGAAAAAGAGTATGGGTTTAAATTTTTCTGGGGATTTTGGGGCTGTAGATGATAAAAAAATTGTAATACAATCTGAAAGTAATGATAGAAGTACCGATGAAGTAATTCAATGGATTAAATATTTAAAGCCTAAAATTTTAATTGAGCAGATATTTGATTTCTATGAAATTAATGAAGTTAAAATTGAATTATCAAATACAAAATTTAACTTGAAATTAAATGATAAGTGTTTCAATTCTACTGATAGTTTTTGGTACAGAAGAGGTGTTTTTGAATATACCAAACACCAATTCTTTTATATCAGAAAGCATTGATGAAAACAACTCTAAACCTATTGTTGATTTCTTAAATTTAAAATTAAACAAACCACAAATTAATAAATTTAGTGATAATAATATTGGTAAATTACATCAATTAGAGCTTTGCAAATTAATTAATTTGAAATTCCCTGAAACATTAATAACGACAAGTCTTGCTGATTTAAAAAAATTCGTAACCGTTCATAAAATAGTTATTACAAAACCTATTGAGAATCCTTTTTCAAAACATATTGTTAATGGTAAAGATTTACATTTTTTTACTTCAAGTAAACTTATTACTTCAAATATTTTAAAAAAGTATACTTCTGATAGATTCCAAGCTTCCTTATTTCAAAAATATACAGAAAAAAAATTTGAAATTAGAAGTTTCTATTTAAATGAAACTTTTAAATCAATGGCAATTTTCAGTCAACAAAATGAAAAAACTAAAATTGATTACAGAAACTATGACCGAGAAAGACCTAATAGAATAGTTCCTTTTTTGTTGCCAAAAAGTATTGAAAAAAAATTAATAAAATTAATGAAGTTGTTAGGTTTGAATTGTGGGTCTTTTGATTTAATATATTCTGTAAATGATGAATATGTTTTTTTAGAAGTTAATCCTATAGGACAATTTCAATGGTTAAGTAGAAATTGTAATCATAATATTGAAAGATTAATAGCAGAAACACTTACAAATGGAGAATAATGAGATATTAAAAAAAAAGATCAGTGAAATTTTAAAAAAAGACTCGGATAAATTTCCTTTTATTGCTCAACTATGGGAAATGGAAATTTATGAAAAAAACTTAAATCATGAGAAAATTGAAAAAGATTTAAATTATGGTCATTTCAATACTAAATCATATAAGTCGACATATTTTTACAAACCAATTTCTAAGATAATAGATTTTTCAAAGCTAAATGAATAAAACGTATTTTAAACTTTTTGCTAATTGTATTATAGTAAAAGGAGCCAGTAGAGCTACAATTTGTGATTTACAACGCAACAAATTTCAATTAATTCCTTTAAGTTTAATAGATTTCTTTGATGACAAAAACTTAATAGATTTAGAAAAAATAAAAAAACAAATTACTGAAGATAGTATTCATATCCTTAACGAATATATGGATTTACTTATTGAAAATGAATTTATTTTTGAATGTAATTTAAAAGAATCAAAATTATTTCCTAGCCTATCTATGGATTTTGATTATCCATCAACTATTTCTAATGCAATCATAGATTATGATAAAAATTCAAATCATAATTTTCAAAAAATTATAGATGAATATCTTATACCAACAAATTGTAGACATATTCAATTTCGTTTTTATGACGGAATTGAACTAAATTACCTAAATGATATAATTAAAATTGTTAATGAATCTTTTATTAAATCTATTGAAATAATTGTCAAATACAACAAAACTATTCCATTAGAGAGATTAAAAGAATGGGTTTCTGAAAATAAAAAAATAAAAAGTGTTACCCTACATTCTTATTCTAAAAATCAAATAGTTCAAGAAGAAAATTTTGGTTTCGGAATAATTGTAGCTGTAAAACAAGAAATAAATGACGAGTCTCATTGTGGCATTGTACATCATAATTATTTTAATGTTTTAATTGAATCTTTTACAGAATCACAAAATCACAATACTTGTTTAAATCGTAAACTTTCTATAGATAAAAACGGTAATATTAAAAATTGCCCATCTATGTCTCAAAGCTTTGGTAATATAAAAGACACAACATTAGAGGTAGCTTTAAATCATAAAGAATTTAAAAAGTATTGGAACATTACGAAAGACCAAATTGAAGTTTGTAAAGATTGTGAGTTTAGACACATTTGCACAGATTGTCGCGCTTACATTGAAGAACCTGAAAATCAATATTCTAAACCTTTAAAATGCGGGTACAATCCTTATACAAATAAATGGGAAGAATGGAGCGTAAATCCACTAAAACAAAAAGCTATAAAACACTATGTTATGCAGGATTTGGTTAAAAAATAATTCTGAAAAAGTTTATTTTAGTTTCCCTCACTGGAATAGCTCTAGCAATATCTTATTTACTAATCAAAAAAATAACACCTAACCACAAAATCTCAATTAATGTTTGATTTACAAAGATAAATGGGAAAGTAGTTATTAGTTTATGTAAACTTATTTTAGGACGAGATACCGTTTCTATTTGTAAATATAAAACTATAGCTTTACAAAATGAGTTGTAAAGCTATAGTAGGATTAAGGATAAATAGGTAAACTTATTAGGACGAGACATATAAGAGTTACACATTGATAATCACATTTCATATTATTGAAAGTATAAACAATAACCTTCCATTTTTATTACAAACAGCCTTTCTCCTTTCACAATAGTTAAAGTAAAATCTAGTAGTCCCATCAGTCTTTTGAATGTCTATTAATTCTTTTAATGCAATAGTTAATTTGCCAAAATTTCCTTTTGTTATTGCTCCTGGTTCTTTACGTTTAAAGTCGGCAGAAACAACCAATGCATAATAACAATCTGAGCAAGGATGGTCCGTTCCATATCTCACAATGATGCTATCAGTACTTTTAATTTTCGATTTTTTAATCTTAATTATCAAGTCCTGTGAACCTTCATTAAATTTTGCAATAAGTTTATGATTGACATATACATGCCAATAGTCAAGCGTATCGCAAAATCCACTTAAAGAAATCATTAAAAACACTAATAATAAGAATAACTTATTCATTGATTTGTATTTTTTAAAATGTAAAATCACCTGTTTTCCAATTAATTATAACCTTTAGAAAGCAATCTAATTCAAAAACAAGTATACTAAAAATAACTAAAACAACTTTATTTTTAATACCGTAACCACAAAAAACGAGTCCGAAGCTTCAGATAGGTGACTTTACACTAAAATAGAAAGAATCTTTAATTTAAATAGTACAGTAGAAATTTATTTTTTAGAGCAACCTTTCCAATAATACTTTACAAAACAATAAAAAAACACCATCATTTAAAAAGGGCTTTAAAAGCCCTCTTCTTTAATTCTATTCCTTATCTTTTGTTCTATTCCCTTTACTTCTTCGCATTCTAGAAGTTATTTTGGTAACAGTGTACTCATCTTTTTTACTCAAACCATTATACATGATTTTACCCGCTTTGGCAATTACACTTATAAAAGTATAAAGCGCATCATACTCCTCTTTGTTATCCTTATGCAATTGCTTTTTATCATTCATCACCTCATTTTGTAATTCATTTTTCAATTTCAAATCTGCTTGTACTGCGTTCAGCTCATCTGGAAAAGTAGCACTCATTCCTTTTTCTTCTAACAAGGCTTTTTTACTTATCACATATTGAATTATGCCTTTCATTTTTAAGATGGCTCCTTCAATATTTTTTACATTTAAATCTCTTTTTACTGCCGAAATAATTGTTGGATCTAAAGTCGCACGTTCAAAATAAAAAGACAAGAAATTCAACTCTTTGTTCAAAGCATCCGAGGCACGATACAAACTGGCTGTAATACCTTTTTGCTCTTCTGTTAAAACTAAGGTTTGTTCTAAATCAGAAACTTTAGTCAACTGTAGTTCAAAAGCATTCAAATACTCAGTTGAAAATTCACTAAAACGCGTAGCAAGTTCTACTCTATCGCGTACAAAACTTGCTTTTAAAAAAGTACCTGCTGGCACGTACTCTTCCATTCTTAAGTTGATTCCTTTACTCATTTGTTTAAATATTTAACGTTATAGTTCAGGAAAAACAACAATCAAGCCAAAAAGAAAAAATATTCGCACCTAAAATCACAAAATAATCATAATTTTTTATTACAAAAGGATATGCAAATAAGAATGAGTTGTAAATCTATATTAGGATTAAGTAGTAATAGGTAAACTTATTTTAGGAAGAGACAGTTTTGACTTTGTTTGTGAGCACGAGCAAGATGCTTGCGTAGCGGGGATGAAATTTTATTCAGTTAACCATTCCGCTTTATCAGTGTTTAAATCCATTTTTAATAGTCCATTTCTCATTCCAAAAAAAACAACATCATTTAGTATGATACTCGAATTTGGATAAAGACTAGACCAAAAACCATCAGAAATTAACTCTGTCATTTTTTTATCGAGTCCTATTTTTAATAATTGTTTTGAAGTCAACACTATTAGTTCATTTTTTGAATTTAATTTTGCAGCATAAGGAACTTGTTTTAAATTCAAAAATTCTTTTGAAACCCATTTCCCATTATTTAATTCCAACTCTAATATTTTTCCATTATTTGAACCTAAATGAGACAAACCTTCCATTACAAAAATGGTATCCTCATTTAAAATAATGTCTTTTATTCTTCCATTACAAATTTTGTAATTATCAATTCCATTATTACCAAACCAATAAAGTGACCCTCCAAATTCTCCTCCATCAAAACCTGCTAGATATCCATTTTCTAATTTAACATTTTGTTGTCTTCCTGGAAAGTCTCTATAATTGTCAGTATTAATAGCAATCTTTAATTTTATTTTAGGTCCTTTAGTCATTTTATGATTAAAACTTCTATAATAACCTTTCCCTTTTTTCTCATAAACTTCGTATTCTGTTTTACTACCAAACTTAAACTTCATAGCTTCTTCATAGGTTGGAAGTTTATTTGAAACCATGTCGTTTATTCTATTCGATGACTGAAATAAAAAGCTTACAATTATGACAAAAAACAGGTATTTCATGATTTTTAATTTTTATATAAATAAGTTTACAAGTCACCGCTATCGCAAGCATCTTCCTCCTACCCATTTCTACTTGTAAAGATTACATAAAAATAATTGATTTACAAAAGAAGCATAAAAACTCCAATAGGATTATGAATAAATAAGTAAACTTATTTTAGAAAGAGACAGTTTTGATTTTGTTTGTGGGCACGAGCAAGATGCTTGCGTAGCGGGTTTTTTAGTAAGAATTACCCGCTGTTGCCAGTAGTATTTTTTTTATTTACACACATTCTTTCTTCCGATTTTTACAATTTCCTCTATTCCAAATTTATCGAAGCGTTCAAGTAAGGCACTCGCCCCATTCTCTTTCTTAAATTCTAGTTCTTCTTTGTATAGTGGAATTAGCGTGTAAATGTCAACCTTTTTTTCATTTTCTAATTCTATTTGAGTAAAATCGTCGGACAATTCCATTGAATAGGCCAACATAATTGAATTAAATCCAATTCCTTCTGCAAATTCCTCGCCTTCTTCGTGTCCGAAAGTGTGTCCATATCCAAACCAAGTATTATTCTCGTGAGGCGACATCATTATTTCTTTCATAATTCTAATTGGCCAATAATTTTTTTCATCGCTGAAAGATTCATATTCCAAGTTCCACTCTTTTGGAAGTAAAATCATAATCTCAACATATTCTGATGATTCAATATCTTCTGGAATTGTCATCGGTAAAGCACTCATTCCACAACTCAATAATATATGATATGGTCTGTCGTCTGTAGCTTTTATGAAGTAAATATCTCGATGAATTGTTTCAGATTCTATTTCGTCAAACACTTTGATGTCGGCATCTTTATCAAAAAATTGGTCTAAATGATTATCAATTATATCAACACTATTTGGGACATTTTTATTCATTTTTTTTTCGATATTTTGGGAATTAGCGAAAGTTGAAATTAAAATCAGAAATATTGTTTTACAGTTGATAATTTTCATTCGAATACGGTTTTTCAATATTACTGGCAACTTATTTATATATGACAAAATCATACAAATCCGATAGCGCGGATTTGCAATCCGTGCTCATTATATAAATCAAAACAAATTTAATTATTAAAATAATAAATCATTTACTAGAGAAACAAAAAAATCCTTGTATCTATAAATAAAACTTCTCATTTCCTGATGCCTTTGTTGTTCATTATAAACAATTAAAAAACACTCATTGGAGTGCTTTTATTTTTGACTTTGTTTGTGAGCACGGATTACAAATCCGCGCTATCGGGTGTTTTTATATTTTACTTAACCATTCAATCCACTTATTTTGTAATTCAGTCAGTTCTTTTTGAGATGTATTCATCATTACATTTCCGAAATCTTCTCCAGTGATGTTTTTCAATAAATGATTTGCTCTTCCAGAAATCTTAAATAAATCATCAAAAGCAACTCCACCGTGACCATAAAATTTCAAATCTCCACTTTCAATTCGTTCCCAAATAATTAAATCCGCTGTGTTTATTAATCCGATTTCTCTATTATTTGTTATCCGCTTTATTAATTCGGGAATCATTTTTTTGTAATTAAAAGCAAGCCAATATTCAGATTCAAAAATATATTGATACTCTTTGCTGTTATCAATTTTGTCTAAAATAAATTCGGTAGAATAACTTTTAATTCTCGTTGTATCTTTTCTAAATATTCTATAAAACTCGTTTTTCTGTTCTTTAATTTGCTCAGAGAAAGTGCCGGATAGAACTATGTTTTCAGGGAAAACCAAATTATTATTTTCAGTTTCAGATTGACTTTTGCAACTTAAACTCAAAAATAAAATTGAAATTATTATTCGGTTTCTCATAGGTTTCTCAAATTACTGGCAACGGTAGGTGGTGGATAGAGCAGTGCCTTTAGCTATTAGTTCACTAAAATAGTAATTATTTTCAGATAATTACTGCCGATTAAAAAATAAACTAAAGCAGGCATTGCTACTAATCAAATAGCGAGAATTTGCAATCCGTGCTCATTATATAATGCAAAACAAATTTAATTCTTAAAATCGTAAATCTGTAATAAGAGAATTAAAAAAATCGTTGCATTTATAAATAAGTTTCTCCGTTTTTAATCTTCTTATGTTTCATTAAAAAAAATTCATTAAAGTGGTTGATTTTTGACTACGTTTGTGGGCACGGATTACAAATCCGCTCTATCGGTTTTTTTTTATTTTAGTTTCAAAAACTTCCAAAGATTAAACTTTGCTTTTTTTTCAACTTCTAGTTTTTTTTCTAGTTTTTCTAATGGATCTGTAAATAGAATCACTTCAACTTTGTCAGGCCTATTTTTTACTACAATTCCATAATGATTTGGCCAGTTTGAATTAATTTTCTCATACTTTCCAAGTGAAAGCATTTTCTCAATTATTGTTACACCGTCTTCGTAGAAGTTATTTATTTCTACTGGAAGTGGTGAATATGCAGAACTTGATTTTATATACTGTGTGAAGAAATAGGGATCTAAATCCCCAAACTCTAATCCAAATACAATTGGAACTTCTATATATTGATCTGTTTCAACATTTTCAAAGCAACAATGAAAACCATGGAAAAAGAACTTCCAAGCACGCATTTTTCCACTTTGTCCGTTTTTTTGCCAATATTTGACAAATGCTAAATAAGGTAATTCATTTGTAATATCAATCTTCAAAAAATCAACTAATTCTAGGATTAATTTTGTTGCAAGTTCCCGATGTTCTAAAGCACATTTTTCAAAGAAAATTTGATTCGTTTCAACTTCCTCAGGTGTTAATAACTTTTTACTTGAATTGTTCAATTTATTTCTTGGTAAGTAATTTTGTATAAATATTGCCTAAAAATGTGAGATTTACAAAAGGAATATACTTTCCTAAGTCTTTTTATTCTTTTGAGATTGTTTGCGGGCACGGATTACAAATCTTCGCTATCGGGAATTGGTTCTACTGCCAATTTATTTCTCTCTTTGTCGAGATAAGTAACTGTCATTTCAATCATATGAGTAGTCCATTTTTCAACTCCTGCGTCTGCCGCTTGTTGACAAAACGTTGGATAGTCCGTTTGTCCTTGTTGATGGATTGTAATTGCTTGTTTCAGTTTATCTGACGAACTTTTGTTATTTACATCCATTTTCGGATATTTTGATTCTCCGTCAAGAGAAAAGTCATTTATTCCATAATATTTTGTTCTTCCGTCTGATACAAAGTTGTCATATTGAGTTACTCCAACTACTTTCAAATCTTGGATAAATTGTGGAAAGTCCGCTCCACTTTTAACTTTTCCAAATGCTTGGTGTATTTGTTCTATTGTAAACATATTTAATAATCTCTTTTATTTCAAATTGCGATTTTCACACTTGCCACTAACGGCAGTTTGTCTAATAACCTCCGTTTATATTTTTTCTATTTGTACCCACGTCTATAAAAAAACTCAAATATGCAATTCTCAGCGACTTGAATTAAGTTTTTAGACAGTTTGACGGTGAGCAGCTTGCCGAAGGCGGGGCTTTCGGAGCACCAACCTGTCAAGCTACCACTAATTTTTATTCGGATCCGAAAAGTTTCTTTAACCACGACTGCCCCGCTTTTGGCAAGGTGCTGTTATGGAGCGTAATTTTCAGCTCTACGTTTTTCCTTTTTGCAAAGTCCTCAAGTCTACCAAGCCATTCTTTATTTACAGTCGGCTCAGATTCTGTTCTAATTATTTCGCCATTCTTGGTATGAATCTCGCTTACGTTTGGCTTTGGTGTCAATGCTTTATTATATAGTTTATTCCAAAATATTTCCGCTTTGTCACGTTGTCCATATCGTTCTAAAATTAAAAACTTTCCTATGGGACTTGTAAGCGGTTCAAACTTCCATTCAAAAAATTCAAGCCACTTCTTAGGGTCTGAATACTTTTCATAAAAAGGAACTGCAAAAGTTTTAAGGTCTTTATAAATTTGTTCTTTGAGTTTAGAAAAGTCAGTTCGTTGGTTCAAGTCATACCATTTGTCGCCTTTGTTCATTAAGTGTCCAAGTCGTAACCTGATTTCACAGTCGTATTCTTTCGGAAACTTTGGAAGTTCTTTTTTGTAGATTTCAGAATATGTTTCTTTGTCAATAAGGCCAAGATTAAAAACAAAAGTCTTGTCGTCTTTAGAGTTCCACTGGCTTTGCTGAACATTGAAAGCTTGTCCGATACCGTTTATTTCTCTGTAAAAATTATTTCCGTTTTTCTTAAAGTCAAGTCCTTGGAAAATAGGTGCGACTACTTCCTTTACTAAAGTTTCAAATTCTATTTTAAAGTCTCTGTCTGTCATTCCTTATTATGCCCCATAACGTTTATGTATAAGGAAAGTTGCGTGTTTGTGTGCGAGGATTTTCCGAAGGAAAATCAGAAGCTAGCAAACAAGCAACTAACTTTGGTTTAGCTAAAACTAGCAATTTTTTTTATACGGTGTTGTACACCGTTTTTATTTTATTTACAGTTCTTTATTATATTCCAATCAACTACAATGGTTTTAGTGGTTGGATTATATTCAAATTCCGTGATTTTTTCTTCACAATTTAAAGTCAGATATTTATTCTCAAGTTTATCAGTGCGTAAATATCCTAATAGTTGCCCCCAACAGTATGTTGGTTGACAGTTTTTCTTTTCTAATTCCGAAAGTTGCTCAAATTCCGTTATTGAAATATCTTTAAAATATGGCATTTCAAATTCTCCAATATTCAATTTTCCGTTACTCAATTCAACATTTTTAATTTCTATCGATAACTCAGCATATGATATTATTAAATTGTCATTTCCAGTTTTAGATTCAATAGGTAAAGAGAAATTTCCATCAAAGTCTGCTGAAACAACTTTGTCAGATTGTTTAAATTTAATTTCAGCTCCAGGTAAGGATAAAGAATCCATTAATATCGTTCCGCTAACTTGACTAAATGCAATATCTGTCAAGGCAAAAAACACAATTGGCAATATGTAATTAAGTTTTCTCAAATGGTGTACAACTTATTTATATGTATGACAAAATCATACAAAGCCAACCTGTTTTGGGTAGATAGGTATAATAAAGCCTACATTAATTTTATTTCTTCCTCACAAATCTAATCCAATAGCGCGGATTTGCAATCCGTGCTCATTATATAATGCAAAACAAATTTAATTCTTAAAATAATAAATCATTTACTAGAGAAACAAAAAAATCGTTGCATCTATAAATAAAACTTCTCATTTCCTGATGCCTTTGTTGTTCATTATAAACAATTAAAAAAACACTCATTGGAGAGGTTGATTTTTAACTTTGTTTGTGGGCATGGATTACAAATCCGCGCTATCGGGTTTTGGTAACTATTTTTACATTTCGATTGTTCCATATTGTATGCCGCACTCTTTAAAAAATGCTTTTAATAATTCAAACTTTTGTGTGCATGTTTCTCCCAGATTCATTTTATTATCATTTGTTCTATAGTTAGAACATTGGAAACATATTTCAATAAATCCAATTATTTTATTGTCATTATCGTAAAACAAAATAGCATTTCTTGGCATATAACAAGCTTCGGCAACTTCAATAGTTGGCTCACTTTCATATCCATAATTAAAGATTATATCTGTAAGTTTCTCAATTTGTTCCAAATTGAGTACTTTCATTTCATCAAATTTATTTTCAATTATTGTGTCTTTTTTTGTCACAAGTAAGTCTAGATATTTTTGAAAATCATCACCAACTCCTCCTTCCTCTTTATTTTTATAGGAAACAATTTTAATTTGAGCAGTTAAATTGTATGGAAAGTTAACAAGTCTTTCTTCTAATCTTATGTTTGAGTTTTTTGTGCAATTTAGTTTTTCAATTTCTTTCTCAGAGTTCTTTTGCTTGACTTGTGAAAAAGAAGTATTACATGATAAAAAAACAAATACTATTACTACTATTCTGCTCCAATATTTCATATTCTTCAATTTCATTTTTTCTAAAATTCCTCACCGCTAACGAGACTTATTACACCCAAGGCTTTAGCCAAACAGTCATTGTAAATGCGAACTATCGGGTTTCTTTTATTTTCAATATGGTTAACGGCTTAAATTTATTGTTATTCGACACTATTAACTTTTCGTTATTTACAATATAATAGTTCTGTGTAAAAAGACTATCTGTTAATTCAACAATAGCATCTTCTTTTAAAAATATTTCATTGCCTTTTCTCTCATAATTCCCTTTTTTGTAATCCGCTCCGTGTTGGTATTGCACTTTTATTTCAAAAGTATTATTATCAAATAGCGTTAGTAAAGAACCTTTTGATTCTTCCATAATTGCATGTAAATAAATATTTTTATGAAAATTTTGTTGCCATAAATAGGATACAATGGTAAAAATCAAAGGAAGTAATAAAAAGGGAAAGTACTTCTTTTTAAATTGTTCTTTTGTCCAATTAATAAAAATTAAAGAAAAAATGAAGTAAATTATAAACAAAAAAGGATTTAAAAGCAGATCATAAGCACTATCAGAATAATTCCCAAAAGTTGAATTAAGAAGAATTATTAAAATTCCAATAAAACTTATACAGATAAAAAGTACTGCTTTTATTATATTTATAAATGTCTTCAAAGTTTACTTTTCTTTTAGAGTTATGATTGCCCCATCGCAATCGCAAGCATCTTCCTCCTGCCCATTTCTATTTGTAAAGATTACATAAAATAATAGATTTACAAAATGAGTTGTACATCTATTTTAAGATTACAAATATGCACTTATTGAGTAAATACTATTAAATTTCTTTTTTTACTATTTGTAATTCTTTTCGCGTTTGACATTTCCACATAGAAACCATATAAAAATCATCTCCTTCTAATCCGTTTTCATTTAATGAATCAAGGTTACCATAACAAATTCTGACACGATAAATACCGTTTTCAAGAGGTATTCTTAATGCATCAGGAAAATAATCTGTACAACCAGCGATTACAATAATGCCTGAACTTACTACTAAATCACATTCATTCACTTTGTCATATTTTTTAAAATCATTATCTGTATTTTCTGATTCTAAAATTCGCAAAGTAACTGCAACATCCATATTTCTTACTGTTCCGATTCCTACAATTCCATCATTTATTGCAATCATATTATCTACTGCAAAATCAGTCCATGAATCAACTAGATTACTTTCTGATTTTTCATCTTGAATGTAAAACTGGTAGTAATCTGCAAAAAGTTCTAAATTAAATTCTTTCATTTATATCTAGTTTGATTTCCGCATCGCTATCGCAAGCATCTTCCTCCTGCCCATTTCTACTTGTAAAGATTACATAAAAATAATAGATTTACAAAATGAGTAGGGAAACTCCAGTAGGATTAGTGGTAATAAGTAAACTTATTTTAGAAAGAGACAGTTTTGACTTTGTTTGTGGGCACGAGCAAGATGCTCGCGCTAGTGGCGTTTCATTCTAGAACAATTTTCGTCAACAACTACCTGCTTTCTTCTTTTATTTGGAAAAAACACTCTATAGAAATAAACAATTTCTACAACCAACTTATAGAATTTATTGTATCGGTGATCGTTATTCTCATAAATTTTCAAATATTGAGCTCCTAATTTATTAAATTCAAGGTAATAATTACAAAAAAAATCAATTTCAGGCTTTAAGTCTATAGAGCTAAAATACAAATTTTTAAACACACCCTTAGATTCAAATATATCTTTAATCTCTGAAACATTAAAATCGCAATTTACAATAACTACTTCATACAAATATTCTCTCCCACAACGAGTATTTGTAAAATGCAATTCAGCTATTCTTTTGTCTTCAAAAAAAACTTCCCAACCATAATAAACTCCATTGTAAGAATCAATTAATTGTATAAAATAAAAAATATTTTTTATAATTTTCATCATAATATATAATTAATTTTCATCCATTTGATCTGTAATAAAATCCAATAGCGCGGATTTGCAATCCGTGCTCATTATATAAATCAAAACAAATTTAATTATTAAAATAATAAATCATTTACTAGAGAAACAAAAAAATCCTTGCATCTATAAATAAAACTTCTCATTTCCTGATGACTTTGTAGTCCATTATAAACAATTAAAAAAACACTCATTGGAGTGCTTTTATTTTTGACTTCGTTTGTGGGCACGGATTACAAATCCGCGCTATCGGGTTATTCTGTTTTTTCGAATATTAGCATTTCATCAAAACCACTTCTCAATGCTAAGTCTTTCAATGTAACTATAAACCTTTCAAGTTCTCTACTCAAAATAGATTCATAATCTTCGCTCATTGCGTTAAAATCATTTGGTAATAGGTTTTGGATTGCATAGTTCACTCCTGCTAAAATTGTTGGAAAATCTATAAAAATAAGTTTGTCGTCTTTAATTTCAGTCTCGAGATTTATAAAACGTGGGCGACCTGCATAATGAAATGAGACACTTTTGGTTGGTCTTCCATTTTTTATTTTTTCAAACTGTAAATTTAAATCTGTATTTAATTTCTTGGGAATAATAATTTTGATTAAACAGTTTTGGTACTTAGTTCCTTCATCCTCAAAACCACCTTGTTCTATAAGATACCTACAAGTTGGTGATATGAGATTTTCGAAATATACAGATGCAAGAGTAGAAGAAGGGAAAAAGTTCACAGAAGAATCTCTTTGATTTCTGAATAAGTGTGCAACTGTTGAAATAGCATCTACAAAACTTCCATCTTCTTTTTTAGAAAATCTAGCAAGAGATATACCTTTTATATCAGATAAAATTTTTAATTCTTTCTCAACCACAAACGCACACTTTGACAAACCAAGTCTTCCCATAAATAAACCTAATTCAAAAAGAACATTATCACGAGATTGTAGCATTTCTTGTTCTCGAACTACTACTTTGTCATCAGTTGTGCCTAATAAAATACCAAAATCAAATTGCAAAGTTGCTTTTAATAAATCGTGTAAGAAGTTGTTATTTATTTTAAATACAGCAGTATCCCAAACTGTATCATTCCAAATCGTAACTTCAAATTCAGGTTCTAAAATCTTTTTTGCACTTTCAGCTAACCTCAATTCCTCTGAAGATGAACCGATAAAAATTCTTTTTTTTCTCATATTACAACTGCTTTTTTTAGGTCAATTAGTATCGAATCAATTTCAGTCATTAAATTTTTTAAGCTGTTTAGTTTTGTACTATCATTTCTGAAAATGTATTCGTTCCCATCCACAGAATTTAAATTATTGGAATGCTCATAATTGTCTGCTAAACTTTTTAATTGTAAATACAGAATTGGTACTAACTCGTAGAAATTTTTGTTGATGTATTTATAAGTTTCAATATCATAACAAATTGCGTTGAAGTCGAAACTCGAAAGTTTAATTTCTAAATCTGAATCAGCCTTTAGGTTTTTTAAAAAACGAATCATTTTTTTTAGTCTTCCATTTGTTTCAGAACTTCTTTCGTTAATTCGTTTTATGCTTAAAAAAGGGTAATCAGCATTACCTTTTGAATTTGTTTCTTTATTATAAACTTGAATTCCACGATAGTCAGAATCTTTATCTCTTAAAACTGACGTTACGCCATCATACCAATTAGCAATAACAATATCTACATCTCTATTTAGACTTTTATTTGTTATTTTAATTGCTTTAGGGTGTGTTATATCACATATATCATAAATTGGAATTAAGGTGTTTTCAGAGTCAATTCTGTTTTTTCTCAAGTCGCTTAGTGCATTAGAATATCCACCACCTTTCAGTTCATTCTGAAGTTTTGATAATTGAATTGAGTTAAGTTGAGATTTCAAGCTTTCTGTTGTAATTACAGTATTTATAGATTTACGGTCAAAAGTGTAAAAAGTGTCTGTGATTACTAATAAGTCAATATCACTGGTTCCTTTTATGTGAGTGTTAGTCATTACTGAACCTTGATACTTATAAACTACTTCTGTTAGATTTTCTTTTAGATGGTTTTGAACTCTTTCGCCTGCTAATCTACTTTTTTGAGTGTATTCAGGTTCTACACCTTTCATTGCGTAACGAACATACTTCAATATGTTGCTATAAGAAATAGAAGATAATTCGTCAGAAAAGGCTTTGTTGATTGCAATATTTTCTGGATTTGTTCTTGCTTGTATATTTTCAATTAGTCTTCTATAATCTTTCATTTCTTTTTCTGTTCATTGGTTGGTTTACCTTGTAGCTAACGTCTCGTATATGAAAAGTAGCACTGAAAATAAGCGTTTACTTTTCGGATTATACACAAGCCGAATTTTTAAATTTTACTATTTGTTTTATTTTTGGGAAATCGTCAAATTTAAAATTTGGCGACTTCCTAAAAATGCCCAAACCTTTGTGATAGCAATGACTTGCGCTATTTTTTATATACATTGTTATGTACAGTGCTTATCTATCCTTTGATTAGTGGCTTACTTGGTTTTTCTGTTGGCAAAAGTGGTTTCTTTGGTTCAGTTATGATTGGTTTTTTTGGCTCCGTTATTAAAGGTTTTTTTGGTTTGATTTGTGATTTCATAAATTTATTTCCAATTAAGTTTAACTTCTATTTGCTTCCGTAAAGTAGTGTTGATTTGTTCAGGCGTATTTTTAATGTATTCGCGTGCAAGTTCTTTTCTTTCCTTATCTAACGATTCTAAATATTCAAGTCTATTTTGCGTTTTGTCTTTCCAATTTTCATTTAGATTAGTCCAAATAACTGCATCAATATCATTTTCGCTAATCCAATCTAAAACATTCTGCTTAAACTCAAAATCTGATGGAAAAAACTGCTCACTACTTTTAATATAATAACCAATATTCTTGAGCGTAGTACCTTCTCTTTTTTTTAAGTTTTTTAATGCGCTATCTATGTTTTTTTCAGCTGAAAAAGAATATAAAGTTTGAACGTCACTTCCATCTTTACAGATTACTAAAGTCAATCTACCATTTCTTGATATTCTCGAAAATTCAATCGGCAAAATAGGTCCTGTTCCTATCCAACCTAGTTCTCTGTCAAAATTTAATATTTCAGGATTCCATATTAACGAACCCCAACCTAAAATTGCAATTTTCATAAGTTCTTAATTATTTGGCTTGCTCGATGGTTTTTCCGCATTGCCCATAACGTCTCGGCTATGAGTAGTTACGTGGTTTAGCACTTAACTTTGCAAGTACACACCAAACTGAAAATCCGCGAGGATTTTCATAAGTACGCGAGAACAAGCAATTACTTATAGCCATTGTTAGAGCCAGTTTTTTCTAATTCATTTTTTAATATCTCAACTATTTTTGTTCTACTATCTTCGTAAACAAAAGGTGATATTTTTCCTTTTTTATATGATAAATCAAAAAATAAGAGTCTACCAAAAATCTTTTCAATTCTATCTCTTTTATCAAACTTGATATTGGATTGGATATTCATTATTAATTGAGAAATAAAGTAATCGTTATACAGAGATTCTGGATTTAATTCAAGTTTTTCCAGTATTTGATTATGATTCAAAATTGTACTCAGTTCTTTTTCAAGCCTTTTTTCGTCATCTCTTAATTTGGCCGCTTCTTCATATCGTTGCTTTTTAATAATCTCATTTTTTAATTTTCTAACTTCTATAGTTTCTTCATACTTTTCTATATATTCTTGTGGTAGAGGACTGTCTCCAATTTTTGTTTTTTGAGCAACATTTACTCTTTGAACTTCTAATTCTTTAACTAGTTCTTTGTTTAATAGATTGTTTAGGCTTTCTTTTTCTTTATTGAGTCTTCTTATTGTACCTGTTTTATTTTCATTCTCTGCTTCTTCTATCTTATCTTCTAATTCATAATTGGATTCTATAAGTTTTATTAATTCTAAACTTTCTGAATTATCTTTTTCTTTTTTAGCTTTATTCTTTTTAGTTCCTGTTCTACGAGTAAAAATAAATTCACCACCTTTATGTCCATAAGATTGTAAAGGTTCACCACGAGGGATTTGTTCAACATTTTCGGCAACGTCAGATACTATTTTATTCGATAATTCAGATATACTTAGTGAACTTGTATTTTTATCAAGTATATTTATCAATGCTTCAGCAAAAGGACTGTTTTTTCCAGGTTCCCCGTCAGATACAGGCTCAAGTCTTCCAGAAGTGATTGCCCATTTAGATGGTATTTTATCTAGTTTTTCTTTTGAAGTTTCCATTTTTCTGTAAGGTGTAAAAATACTTCCTGAAAAACAAGAATCAGATATTAACAATATATGGTGCGATTTTAGTGCTTTTATATAGCTAAATAGCGTAGAATAAGCAAAATAAGTTGATTTAGAATACGGTAATGCTTCTTGAGGGATTAAATATCCCATTTGTAACAAATCATCAAACTCACCGTGTCCTGAAAACAGTATTATTAGATTTTGGCTTTCGTCTTGTGAAGTTAAGTAATTTTCAAGTTCATTTATAATGTTCTCAAGTGTAGCTTCCTCGTTTAATAGTTTAGTTACGTTTGATTTGTCAAAATCATATTTATCCGTCAAAATATCAACAATGTTTTCAATGTCTCTAACTGCATTATTCAATTTAGTACAGCTTTTATAATTATCGATTCCTATTGCAAATATGTGATTACTCATTGTTGTTTTAAATTGGCTCTAACGTGATTGTATATGGTTTGTTGCGTCGGTTAGCACGTAATTTAGCAAATAAAAACCGAATAGAAAATCCGCGAGGATTTTCGTAAGTAGGCTAGAACTAGCAATAAATTATATACGGTGTTAGGCAACGTTTTTTTTTATTGTTTTTTCAAATTGTTCGGATGAAAATCAATTCTGGAATTTTCTAAATTTTCGTATTTGAATTTTGCGTAGCTATTTAAGAATACATATCCATCCTTTGTAGTTGGAAAACCAGATGATTTATCTTTAAATAAGACCTTTCTTTCATTATCAACTATGATGTTTAAAGTCTCAAATTTTTCGCCCACTTTTGTTCTGAAAATATATTGTCCCCAAGAAGTGTTATCTCCTTGATAAAACAACATTATACAGTGTTCATTTTTGATTGTTGGTATTGTAATAATATTTGTTTTGTTGCTTCCATTTATTAATCTGTCAATTTTAAGGTTAGGTTTCGGATTAATGGCATTTAAAGTAAAAGGCCTAACATCAATTGGATATTTAGATTCCGAGTAATTTTCAATCATTTCTCCCCAAACCTCAATATTTAATAATGGATTCGCGCCAAGTAATTGAATATTCAAATTGGTCTTTTCCATATCTTTAGAATAATTCCAAACTCTTGCCAAGGGAAAACTACCTTGGCCAGTTAGAACACCCAGCTTGTCGTTATTCAATTCAGAAACTTTGATGTTTCTATCTAATTTCTGTTCAACTTTTCTACCCGAAAATTCGGACGCTTTAAAGGAAAAAAATGCTCCCAATGTCATACATAAGATTGATAGCCATAACCAATAATTAAATTCCTCCATCTTTAGTGTTTTTATTTTATCCTAATTTTGTCAAATGTTGCCTAACTTATTTATATATATGACAAAATCATACAAAGCCAACCTATTTTGGATAGATAGGTATGATAAAGCCTACATTAATTTAATTTCTTCCTCACAAATCTAACCCATCCCATCCACACCCACAATACGTATTTATACGTATATTTCACTGTTTTTTGTACGTATAAATACGTACATGAGGGTATTTTAGTAAGAAACGTACTCCAATTTAAAAAAATAAAACGCTCGTAAAATAAAAAAGCAGTTGTTTTCGATAACAACCACATAAAATCGTTCACTAACCTACTTGAGTAGTTTAAATAAGTACTTGAATGGCATTTTTCATACTTGAATGACGTAGCTTACTACTTGAATGGCATTTTTCATACTTGAATGGTGTAGCTTACTACTTGGATTGCGTTTTTCATACTTGAACGGCTTAGCTTACTACTTGAATTGTGTTTTTCATACTTGAATGGCGTAGCTAATACTTGAATTGTATTTTTCATACTTGAATGGCGTAGCTTACTACTTGAATTGCATTTTTCATACTTGAATAGCTTAGCTAACTACTTGAATTGTGTTTTTTATACTTGAATGACTTACTTTGGTACTTGTATGTAGCAATTAGTAGTCTTTTTGCCATAAAAAAATCCCTAAAACGCTACTCACGTCTTAGGGACTTCCATTATAAAGGTATTTTTCTTGTAGTTATTCCACAAAACCAACCGCTACGGTGTTGTTACTCTGACTGTCAATCAATATAAAAGCACCATTGGATTTATTAGTAGCAAAAGCATCTAAATAAATAGGGTTTGCCAATTTTAATTGTACCAAAGCAATATCATTTAAAGCCAATTCCTGAGAAGGGATGTTCTCCAATGGGTTTTCTGGTCGTATCAAATGCTGTATTTCTTGAATCTTACAAATAGCAGTGCGTGAACCTGATTGTATGTGGTATTTGGTGGCCAAATTCGCTTGTTTTTCATCCAACCAAACGATTTTTGCTCGCACTTCTTTGTCAAAAAGTGACGCTTTCGTTTCTTTTACAAACAACATCCCACGACTAATGTCAATATCATCTTGCAAACGCAGTTGTATCGAATCACCAGAATGGGCTTCTGCTAAAGTATCGGTAAATTTTCTTATTTCTACTACCTCAGCAGCTTTACCAGAAGGCAAAATTGTCAACACCTCACCCACTTTCACACTACCCGATTGCACACGACCGGCATACGCTCTATAATCGACAAAAGCTTCATTCTGTACATGATACACTTGTTGCACATCCATTCTAAAAGGCTTCGTGTCTTCTATTTTCTTGGCAAAACCATGTAAAACAGTAGACAAGGTTTGTCCGTTGTACCAAGGCATATTGGAAGAAACATGCACTACATTATCACCTTTTAAAGAACTAATAGGAATAATGGCAATATCTTGTTCCAAAAGATCCAATTGCTTGATCATCTTATCAATATCCGCTGCAATGTTTAAAAATACATCTTCACTATAGTCAACCAAATCCATTTTGTTAATACAAAACACCACTTGTTGCAAGCGTAACATACGACTGATAAAATAATGACGATGGGTTTGTTCCAATAAGCCTTTACGAGCATCAATTAAGATAATCGACAAATCCGAATTGGAAGCACCCGTCACCATGTTACGAGTATATTCCACATGTCCTGGACTATCAGCAATGATAAACTTTCTTGTATCAGACGAAAAATAGATATGTGCCACATCAATGGTAATCCCTTGTTCGCGTTCTGCAATTAACCCATCGGTAATCACAGAAAAATCTAAATCTCCTAATCCTTTTTCTTTGGTTTTTTTACGAACTAATTCCTCTTGTTCGATAGTCAGCGCGTTGTTATCATATAGAAAACGACCTATTAAGGTACTTTTTCCGTCATCCACACTTCCTGCTGTATTTATTTTAAGTAATTCCATTTTTTTATTCATTTAAGGATTGAAAGATTTAAGGATTGAAGGATTTAAGAATTATAACTACCCTAAAACTAATCTTTCAATTTTTTAAATCTTTTAATCTTGCAATTTAGAAGTATCCTCCCTTTTTTCTTTGTTCCAAAGCCGCTTCGGAACGTTTATCGTCAATTCGTGCTCCTCTTTCTGACGATTTAGACGCTTTGTTTTCATACATGACATCTTCAATTGTAGCTGCGTTTGAAAGTAAAGCGGCTGTACAAGTCATATCTCCTACAGTACGAAAACGAACAATATCCGTAACAATCTCATCGGTTTCTACCAAGTTCAAATACTCGGAATGAGCCAAAACCGCACCGTCTCTTTTTACCAACTTTCTTTCGTGAGCGAAATAAATAGAAGGCAATTCTAATTCTTCTTGTTTGATATAACTCCACACATCTTCTTCCGTCCAGTTACTAATAGGAAAAGCCCTTACGTTTTCACCAAAGTTAATTTTCCCATTCAAAATGGTAAACATTTCCGGACGTTGTTTTTTAGCATCCCATTGTCCAAAATCATCTCGTACCGAAAAAATGCGTTCTTTAGCTCTTGATTTTTCTTCATCTCTTCTGGCACCACCAATACACGCATCAAAACCAAATTCTTCAATGGCATCTAAAAGCGTTACGGTTTGCAGCGAGTTTCTACTAGCATATTTACCCGTTTCTTCTTGCGCCTTATTAGAATTAATACTATCCTGTACATAACGAACGATTAATTCCACTCCTAATTCTGCTATTAATTTATCACGAAAAGCAATCGTTTCTGGAAAATTATGTCCGGTGTCAATATGCATAAACGTAAAAGGAATCTTAGCAGGATAAAAGGCTTTTTGAGCCAATCGTGCTACAGTAATGGAATCCTTTCCACCAGAAAACAACAACACGGGTTTTTGAAACTGTGCCGCTACTTCTCTTAAGATATATATACTTTCGTTTTCTAATTCTTCTAAATAATTTGGCATTATAAGTAACTTTAAATTAATTATTCTTTTCCATGTGAATGTGTAAACCACACTCTTTTTTTCCATTTTCCCACCACCATCTTCCAGCTCTGAAGTCTTCTCCTTCAGCTAAAGCCCTTGTACAAGGAGCACAACCAATACTCAAATACCCTTTTTTATACAAACTATTAATAGGAATGTTGTTCTCATTAACTACAGCTTCTAACTCCGAAAGCGAATACTGCATCAATGGATTAAACTTGACTAATTGGTTATCCTCGTCCCATTCTAAAAAAGCCATAGTCTCTCTATTTTGCGATTGTTCGGCTCTTAAACCGGTTACCCAAACAGAAACCCCTTCTAAAGCTCTTTTTAAAGGCACTACCTTTCGTACAAAGCAACATCGTTTTCTACTTTCTACACTGTCATAAAAACCATTTATCCCATCCGAGTCAATGTAATTTTGTATTTCTTTTTCTTCAGGCAAATACGTTTTAATTTGCAATCCTTTGTATTTGGTTTGCGTCTTTTGAAACACTTCATAGGTTTCAGAAAACAATCTTCCTGTATCTAAAGTGAAAAAGTAAAAATCATTGGCTTCAGGATATAAATAGTGTGTTAAAACTTGATCCTCTATTCCAAAAGAAGTTGAAAATACTTTCTTACCTTCAAAGTTTTCCTTTACGAATGCGATGCTTTCCTCTAAACTTAATCCTTCTAATTGTTGATTAAATCCTGCTAGTTTGTCTTTTATTTTGTCCATTTTGCCCAAGCTCTTTCATGAAAGAAATACAATACCATCTTCGTAAACACTTCAAAACCACCTATAGAAAAAGCCATTTTAAAACTGCCTGTCATAAAATAAGAAACCACCATAGTATCAATTGTACCCACAATTCGCCATGTAATCGCCTTATAAGCAGACACTTTTACTTCTTTTCCTAATTCGTAAGATTTTTTTTGTCTAATTAAATCCAATATCATACCCTCATTTTTATTTCATTTGTCAAATATACTATTAGTCTATCGAATTACTAGACTAATTTTGAAAAAAATTTTTATTTTTTTTTTAAAAGCTAGCTAAATCGTGTAAAGTTTTCTTCTCTAACACGCTTAAAGCATTGTCTCTCACCTGAATCATTAGCTTATTCAAACCGCAGGTTTCTTCGCTAGGACAATCGACACATTTTTCATAAAAATTAAGACTTACACAAGGTAATAAAGCAATGGGTCCATCTAAAAAACGAATAATTGTGGCTACAGAAATCTCTTTTGGGTTCTTTAATAAATAATAACCACCACCTTTTCCTTTTTTAGAACCTACTAAACCTATTTTTTTAAGATCTAACAATATAGCTTCTAAAAATTTCTTTGATATGTTCTCTTTTTCTGAAATCTCAGAGATAAGAACTGGCATTAAATTATCTTGCTTAGCAATATAAATTAATGCCTTTATTCCATATTTTGTTTTTCTTGATAACATCTATATTATGTTTTTGGTAAAAAAACTTCTGCCATCATACAGCGTGCACTTCCACCACCACAAGCTTCAATAATATCCAAACTAGCATGTACAATTTTACAATGCTTTTGAATTTTATCAATTTGTGATTGTGTTAAGGCTTCGTAAGCAGCATTACTCATAATAATAAAACGCTCATCATTAGCACCTCTTACTTGAAGCATATTTCCAGCAAAGTTATTTACTTGTTCTTCCGTAATTAAAATAATTTCTTTTCCAGATTCTTTCAATTTATACAATACGGACTTTCGTTCTGCTTTATCATCGATACAATCGGCACAAATAACAGCAAAGGTTTCAGCTACGCACATAATAACATTCGTATGATAGATTGCTTTACGTTGCCCATTAACGGTTTGAAATGCTTCAAAAATAACTGGAGTGTATTCGAAATCCTCGCAAAATTCGATAAACAATTCTTCATCTGCTCTTGGAGACAAAGCGCAATAAGCGATTTCGTTTTCTCTATCTAAAACGATACTTCCTGTACCTTCTAAATAAAAACCATCTTCTTCTGCTGAAGTATAATCCATGATTTCGTTAATCACGAAACCATTTTCTTCAATAGTATCTAAAATATCATCTCTTCTTTCTTTTCTTCTGTTTTCTGCAAACATGGGATACAAAGCCACGTCTCCATTCTCATGAAAAGATACCCAATTGTTTGGAAAAATACTATCTGGTGTATCTGGTTTTAGGGTATCATCAATGACAATTACATTAATTCCTACTGCTCTTAGTTTTTCAACGTAAGCATCAAACTCAGCTTGCGCTTTTGCATTAACCGTTGCAGGCAATAAATCATCAATTACTTTTTGATAATAATTGTTAACGGCTGTTTGTTCGTTCATTCGGAAAGCTACCGGACGAATCATTACTATTGTATTTGTGGTTTGGTTCATTCTTTTTTGTTATTATTTGTTGTAGGTTATATGTTGTGGGTTGTAAGTTAAATGCTGTGTGTTGAGATTATGTTTTCCAATTTTCTTCTACGTATTTAATAAAATTATAAATTTTTGAGCTTAATTCATTATACCTGTTGATTAATTCTAAGTCATTTGGCATTACATCTGGATATAGTCTATTTATCTTTTCAATGTGAAATACCGTTTCTAAACAACTCGACCATGAGTAAGTTAAGAATTTTATAAAATCGGCTTTGTATCGTTTTCTCCCATAACCTTCTACAATATTTGTTGGTACTGAATCAGCAGACCTTCTTAATTGACTACCTAATTCATACATTTCATATTTCGGTAACTTTAACGAGCATGAATGAGACAAATAAAAAAGTTCTAATCCTAAATTATATACATCTAAATCTTTGTAACTCTTCATAAACCTCAAACTTAAAACCTACTACGCAAAACAATTAACTTACAACTTATAACCTACAACATAGAACAAGCTTACTCTCTAATCAAAGGCAGTGTCGAACATCTTAAAAGTCCTTCTTGTTTTGAAATTTCTGCGTATGGTATTTCTTCAACAGTAATTCCTTTGTTTCTCATCCAAGCATTTAATCTTGTGAAATTTTGTTCAGAAACTACTACATCTGGTGCTATTGAAAAAATATTGGAATTCATATGGTACATTTCTTCCCTTTCAATATGAAATAAATTTTCTTTACCAAAAAGATTCACAAGATACATATAGTCTGCTTCTTCTCTAAAACCACTTTTATAAATAATTCCTAAGTTTGTTCCTAATGGTTGGAAGCAACAATCTAAATGCAAAGCGTTATCTCTTGGTTCTATTTTAGATTTTACCAAATCAAATTCTTTTACAATTTTGTGAGGAAATAATTCTTTGATATAATTTACACCATGCATATTGGTTCGTGCAGTAATGTAATCTTTGTAATCAGAACCTTTATATGTTCCAATGAAAATGTAATCATTCCAAAGCATCACATCTCCACCTTCAATATGTACTTCTTCCGGTGGACGTACAATTTTATTAGGATCTATTTGATCTAAAACATATTGAATGGCATCTAATTCTCTTTCTCTATCTGGAAGGATATTGGCCTTTATAAAAATATCATCAATAACAAAACCAATATCTCTTGAAAAAATCTGATTATAATCTGGAATAATTTCTGGACGAAAAACTTGTACATCATATTTTTGAAATACCTTGTTAAAAGCTTCCATTTCTTTGACCATATCGTCTTCAACAGGATAAGTACCCGCTAAAAGATGTTCGAGAGATTTTGGATCGTAGGCTTCTTCGATTTTTGGATTTGGTCCATTACTTATTGCTGTTCCTAAAACAACAGCCCTTAATCTTGAAGATTCATTCTTTACATTTAATTGTAACATATAGTTTTGCATTGCTTATGTGGGCAAAGATAGAAAAAGGAATGCAATTGTATAATTCTAAAAATATAAAAAATTTATTAGCAGATAATTTATACATTTGATAAAAACTAAAACATTATGGGACTTTCAAATTTTTTAAATTCGTTATTTGGCAAAGCCAAAGTAACTGCAGACGAAACAATTGATAAAGCTGCTGAATTTGCTGCAGAAGCTAAAGTATCCTTAGAAGATTTAGCAGAATCCGCTTCTAAAAAAATTGATGAATTACATCTTTCAGAAAAAACAGAAGATTTTATTAAATCCGCTAAAGAAAAATTAGATGAAGCCAGTGAGTGGGCAGATGAAAAATCGCAACAAGCAAGAGAAGCTTTTGAAGATATTATAGAGAAGGTTGAAGAAAAAATAGAAGAATTAAAAAAAGATAAAAAGAATACTTCTTCTGATGCAACTTCAAGTGAGGAAAATCAAAATCCAGTATAGATTTTGATTTTATAACAATAAAAAATCCGAGCGTTGCTCGGATTTTTAGTTTTTATCTTTGGTTCACCTCTTTAAAAGGTCTTAAAGTACTACCAGTGTACACTTGTCTAGGACGACCGATAGGTTCTTTATTCAAACGCATTTCTTTCCATTGTGCAATCCAACCTGGCAAACGTCCAATAGCGAATAACACTGTAAACATTTCTACAGGTATTCCCATCGCACGATAAATAATACCAGAATAGAAATCTACATTTGGATATAAATTTCTAGATTTGAAATACTCATCTTCTAAAGCTACTTTTTCCAATTGTTTTGCGATATCTAATAAAGGATCATCAACACCTAAAGCTTCTAACACATCATCAGCTGCTTTCTTAATGATTGTTGCTCTAGGATCAAAGTTTTTATATACTCTATGACCGAAGCCCATTAAGCGGAAAGGATCTTCTTTGTCTTTTGCTTTTAAAACAAACTTAGCTACATCACCTCCATTGTTATGAATCTCTTCTAACATTTCCAATACAGCTTGATTTGCACCTCCGTGTAAAGGTCCCCATAAAGCAGAAACACCCGCAGAGATTGAAGCAAATAAACCAGCGTGAGAAGAACCAACAATTCTTACTGTTGAAGTAGAACAATTTTGTTCGTGATCTGCATGTAGAATAAATAATTTATCTAAAGCATCCACAATTCTTTTGTCCATTTTGTATGGTTCCGTTGGAATTTCAAACATCAAACGCATAAAATTCTCCACATATCCTTTTGTATTATCGTAATAATTTAAAGGGAAGCCCATTCTTCTTCTGTATGTCCAAGTTGCGATTACAAGGAATTTACCCATTGTTTTACAAATGGCTTCATACAATTCTTTTTCATTTTCAACATTAACCGATTTTGGGTTAAAAGCTGTCAATGCACTAGTAAGAGAAGACAAAACACCCATTGGATGAGCAGTTTTTGGAAACCCTTCCAAAATCGTTTTCATCTCTTCATTTACTAAAGTGTGTTTTCTAATATCAGTCTCAAATTTATCTAATTGAGCTTTATTTGGTAATTCACCAAAAATTAAAAGGTAAGCCACTTCAAGAAAATCAGCTTTATCCGCTAAATCTTCTATTGAATAACCTCTGTAACGTAAAATTCCTTCTTCACCATCTAAAAAAGTAATTTCACTTTTGCAAGAACCAGAATTTTTATAACCTGGATCTAAAGTAATAGCACCAGTTGCACCACGCAACTTCTCTATATCGATAGCAACCTCATTTTCTGTTCCTACTATAATAGGAAACTCATACTTTTTGCCATCAATTTCTAATATTGCAGTTTTCGACATATATATTATGTGTTTTTTGAAAATTTGTAAAGTATTCTGCGAATTTAACGAATTCCAATGAAATTTTAAAGTAATTAACAATAATATATCGTTATAATTCAATAGACAAATCTTCACTTAATAAGTTTATTGAATAACAAAACCCTTTTAAGATACAAAACACCAAAACAATTAAAATCAGCACTAATTCCATTGATCAAAAATTATTAGGAGTACAATTTTTTAAAAAAACATAATTTATTTTACAGTAAAAACATTCTTAATTTAAAAAAGCACCTATTAGTTCTTAAACTTAATAGATGCTCACTTAACAAATTATAAATCAAATATTATTTCTTTATAATTTTCTCTATATTTTCTCCTTTTTCACTTTTAATTTTCATAAAGTAAATCCCATTTGAAAAACTAGAAATATCAACAAAAGTACTTTTTTCATTACTCTTTTTTGTTTGAACTATTCTACCTTGTACATCATATATCTCAATAGATTCAATTGTACTATTTGTATTTATAGTAAACAATCCTTTTGATGGGTTTGGATAAACACTTACTGAACTATCTATTGTGACAATTGAATTACTCAACGTTTCAAAAGTTGTATTTGCAAGATTAGTGGTTACAGGTGCATTATAATCAAAATAAATATCTGCTTTATTAGTGACTATATCACTTGGAATCAAATTATCTTTGGTTTTCATTTTTAACAATATATTTCCATGTCCGCCTGTATCTAAATAAATGGCTTGAAAAATAAACTCTATGATATTATTGTTTACTCTAATTCCTACATTATGTGAAGCGTTAAGAAGTTGCATGGTATTAATATCATAATCTGCTGGATTTACTTCTACTCGAATAACAATATTTTCTGCTTGATCCGTTCCTGTATTTTCAAAATTAACTACATAGTGTAAATAATCCCCAATGGATGCAGGTGAAACCACATCTCCTTCTATACAAGTGATATCATTTGGATCAAAAGAACCAATAACATCTTGATTAAAAACAAAAATATTATCTCCAGCCATACCATCACCAACAATTGGATTAATCGTTGCAGTAAAATCTAATACATCTCCTAAATTAACAGCTGGTATTTCAGTTGGGCTATTTACATTTAAAGTTACGTAAAGACTCCTATTCTCAAAAGGTTGCAAATTTGCATAATTAAATGTTAATAAACCAGTAGCTATTGCATCTGGAGTAACAGATGAAGAGACAAAATCTAGCAAAGTATCATCAAAGGCAAATGTTACCTCACCAGAAAGCATTTGATTTCCTTTATTCTTATATACTATTTGATAAACTGCATCAAAACCAGGTCTTGCAGGAATAATTGGAGCAATAACCACTTCTAAATCTGGAAATATTCCATTTGCTGAAATACAAAAATTTTGAGTTGTTACACTATTATCTATTACAGGAATTGTAAATACTCCAGGCAAAGGCGTAATAGTATAAATTGATGAGTTTTCAAAATTTGGAGCTAATGTATATGTTCCTATTTGACTAGCAAACAAACTATAATTTCCTATAGTATTTGAATACACATATGAATTTGTTGAAACTGCATCATAACTTACCTCAAATCCTAGATATGGAACAACAGGATCACTTACATCACAACCATTATTATCCATATCAAACTGTACTACACCATTAACCGTATTAAAATCTCCATTTGGATCGAAAGAACAATACGTATTCATAATGGGATTAAGTGTTGTACTAAAATAAGTAAATGTATCATTATCATCTACACATATATATTGTTGAGTATCGTCTAGATTATCCGACATTAAATCAACACTTGAATTAGTAAATCCATTTTTAAGGTTAATAAAATTCAAATTGACATTATTATTAACTGAGACATCCAATATATTTGTAGAAGGTAAATTATTAGGTTCTATTTGAAAGGCAACTGTTGAAAAATCAACTTCCGTTAAATCATTGTTTTGTGCTTGGATTCTATATAATATTGGCAAGTTAACTAGCTGTAAATCTGCCAATTGATTAAAACCGATTCTCAAGGTTCTCATAAAAATTTTATTCTGTAGTGTAAAACTGGTCAAATTATTATAAAAAGCATCAATAGAAGTTATTTTTTCATTAGTACTTAAATCCAAACTAACAAATGAATTATTTCTAACAACTAAATCTGTTAAATTAGGACATTGACTTAAATCTAAAGTAGTTAACAGATTGTATCCAACATTTAAAACTTCTAATTTATCACAATTTGTTAAGTCTAAACTTGTAATAAGACCATTTGTACTATGGAAGTACTTCAAATTAGGATAAACACTTAAGTCTATTGCTGTTAATTGATTATAGTTACAATTAAAATAGCTTAAATTATAAAAATATTCCAAACCTTGTAAATCTTGTATTTCAGTATTAGTAATAGAACCACCTGAAACATTTAGATGGATAATTGCTGCTGCTTCTGAAAATTGAATTTCTCCGTCATTATTAGTATCAATCTTCGTATAGATATTCCATGTAGCACTACTGTTTGGATTTACATTAGAAGCAATTGAATTAGTTGCATCTGCTTCTAATAATTTTGCTTTTAAATTTGCATCAGTAATATTTACTATTCCTTCAAGGCTAACAATTAATTCAAAATTTGCAACATCAAAACAACCTGTATCAGGACTTTCTAATCTGGCATAAATTACTTGATGATTGGTTGTATTAGTGTAAGAAGTTGTGTTGGTTATTGGATTTGTATTCGTATTTGCTTCGATTTCAGACAAATGAAAAGTTACATTCAATGTAGTTTGATTTCCAACTAATAATGGAATTTGTTGGCTTAAGTCAAAATCAGCTATATAATCTATAGGGTACTCAAAAACAGTCATATTGGATGACTGAAAAATGGTTGGAGCATAATGAGTTATTAACTGTAAATAAGTTATGGCAAAATTTGAAGTATTTGCATTTTCGAAGACCCTCACACTTACTGTTTTATATACATTAGTAGCAATATATTGAGTAGGATTTGTTATTGGATTCACTCCGTTTTGCGCATCTGTGGAATATTCATAATAAGTAACAGTATAAAGACTAGGATCAAGTGAACCTAATATTTCTGTAGTTTTAGAAGTAAGATCAAATAGTCCAAATCCAGAAGTATCATATTCACAAATCACATAACTTGAAGGAGTTGTAATAGGTGGTTGTGCATATAAAGTTCCAGTTATAAAAAGTAATAAGAGTATAATTTTTTTCATGACTTATATATTTTATATAAATTTAGTTGTATTGTTTTATTTCTGTTTTAGCAATTGAGTAAATGATTGTTTTAAATTAGAATTCGCTAAATGGTTTTTAAAATTTCTTGCAAACGCTCTTTTTTTCTTTGTGAAATAGGAAGATTACTATTATCTGCCATAACTACGTAGCCTCCATCTTTTTTAATATATGACTTCAAATATGCCAAGTTAATTAAATGAGATTGATGAATTCTTTCAAATCCATGTTCTGTTAACAACTCTTCATATTCTTTTAACGTTTTTGATATTAAAACAGTTTTATTATTTTTAATATAAAACTTAGTATAATTATCTTCACTTTCACATCTAATAATGTCGTTTATTTCAAAAAGATGTATTCCATCAGAAGTAGAAAGAGCAATTCTTTTAAAATTATCTACTTTTTTACGAATATTTTCTAAAAGCAAATCAATATGTGCATAATCATTTGTCTTTTCTAAAACAGTTTCAATTTTTTTGATAACTTTTTGTAATTCATCTGGGTCAACAGGTTTTAACAAAAAATCCAAAGCACTAAATCTAAAAGCTTTAATTGCATATTGCTCATGAGCAGTTATGAAAACAATATTTGATTTAATAGTTCCATTTTTTAACGCTAATTGCTCCAAAATATCAAAACCAGTTCCATCATTTAATTGAATATCTAAAAAAACCACCTGTGGATTTAACTTATCTATTGCATCGATTCCTGTTTGCAAGCTATCTGCTTCACCTATAATTTTTATATTTGGTGCAAAACGGTCTAACAAACCTTTCATTCCGTCTCTTAAATTCTTATCGTCATCTATAAGTATCGCTGTAATCATAATTCAGTCTTTAATAAAATCTTTTAAATTTAATTTTATTATTTTGCTATTTAACATATTGTAAAGGTAAATTCAAAATTACTTTTGTTCCTTTAACATTATCATTATTACTAACCTCTTCTACTAACATAGTTGCTTTTTTACCAGTTGAAGAGGTTATCATTTCTAAACGTTTCTTTATAATATCCAAAGCCATTGATTTATGAGCTAAAACTAAATTTACTTTATTTTGTTTAGACTTATTTATTCCTACTCCATTATCTAGAATAGTACAAATTAAAGATTCATTTTCAACAGAAAAATCAATCTCTATAATTCCTATTTCTTTTTTGGGAATAACTCCATGTATGATTGCATTTTCTATAAAAGGCTGAATCAATAAAGGTGGTAACGCTACATCATCTTCAATATCAAAACTTTTATTTATTTTGAAATTAAATTTATGATTAAAACGAAGCTGTTCTAGTTCTAGATAATTTTGCAGACTTTCAATTTCTTTATCAATAGGAATCAATGATTCTTTTGAATATTCGAGGGTTAATCGCATTAATTTTGAAAACTTTGATAAATATTTTATGGCTGAATCTGTTCCGTTTTGAACAATAAAGCTAGAAATTGACCCTAAACAATTAAAAACAAAATGAGGATTCATTTGTAAATGAAGCGCTTTTTGTTCATATTCAGCCAATTCTTTTTGTAATGTTAGTGTTTTCTTTAATTGCATTCTGTTGTAAATTAGAAAACCAATTCCAAATAGTAATAAAACAATCAATCCTACATATACCAACTTCATTTTAAATTGTTTTGCCTCTTCTTTTAGCAACAATTCTCTTTTCTCATTTTCTTCTTTTTGAAACAATTCTCTTTTCTCAAACTCATAGTTCATAGAAGCTTCAACAGATTTTCTTATATTTTCTTCATTCGTCAAACTATCTTTAATTATACTATATTTTTTATAATGACTTAATGCTAAAACCGAACTATTTCTCTTTTGATAAATATCACTCAATAATTTTTCAGAAATAGCTTGCTGTTCTAGTACATTGATTTCATTTGCTAAATCCAATGCTCTATTTGCATTTAATAGTGCTTTATCTAAATCATTCTTTTTTAAAAAAAATTGTCCTAAAAAAATATAAGTATCTATCAAACCAAACTTATCATTTATACTTTGAAATGTTACAATTGAATTTTCCCAATTTTCAATTGCTTTATCTGATTGATTATTGACACTATGAAACAATCCCATGTTGTTGTACCATTCACCTAAAGCTCTTAAATTTTGGTTTTTATCTAAACTTTGCTTAGCTAGATTATAGTACTCTGATGCTTTATCAAAATTTTTCTGATTTAAATAAATATTAGCTATATTAGTTAATGTAATTCCAGCATTTGGATCTTTGAATTTTGTTTGTATTTTATTAGCTTTTATAAAATACTCCAACGCTTTAAAATCAGAATGTTGTGATTTATAAACAACTCCTATATTATTGTATAATTTCCCACAATAAACTTCGTCTTTTAAGTTTTCATAAATTTTTACTGACTTTAAATAGTACTGTAATGCTTTTGCATAATTACTTTGCTCAGAAAAAACAATCCCCAAACTACCATAAGCCTTTGCTAAACCTAATTCTATTCCTTTTTGATTTACAGATTGAATTTCATCTTCATAAATTTCTTTTGCCTGTGTAAAATATTCAAATGCTTTTTTATAATTACCCAATATAATATTAGAAGTACCTATGTTTAGTAACGCATTACCTTCTTCTTCTCTATATTTAATTTTTTGAGCTAACTTCAATGCATCATTAGCATATAGAGCCATCTCATTTGGATCTGAGTATTTAAAATGGTTTGCAATAGCATTTAAAGTCTTTGCTTTATCAATATCATTTTTGGCATTTTTTAAATTATTCTTCAAGCTATCTATGGTATTGTCTTGGGCCTGAACAAAAACTGAAACCAATAAAAAAAGATATAAGATTATTTTTTTCTTCATTCTATACTTCTTGATAAACAAATTTAACATTTAGATTTTAGGAAATAACTACAAATGAGAATTTGATTACTTTGAATGAGAATTTAACTATATAAGAAAACCCTATTAGATTTTAAAATCTAACAGGGTTTATTAAAGATGTTTTTAAATTCTATTTTTGTTTAAAAGCTCTTTCACCAGGAAAATAAGCTACATCAGCTAATTCTTCTTCAATACGTAATAATTGATTATACTTTGCCATTCTATCTGAACGAGAAGCTGAACCTGTTTTTATTTGCCCGCAATTTAAAGCAACTGCTAGATCAGCAATCGTATTGTCTTCGGTTTCTCCAGAACGATGAGACATTACTGAAGTATAACCCGCATTATGAGCCATATTAACTGCAGCAATTGTTTCAGAAAGTGTTCCTATTTGGTTTACTTTGATTAAAATTGAATTGGCAATACCCTGAGAAATACCTCTTGATAATCTTTCCACATTGGTAACAAATAAATCATCACCAACTAATTGTACCTTATCACCAATTTTTTCGGTTAGTAATTTCCAACCATCCCAATCATTTTCATCCATACCATCTTCAATTGAAACGATAGGGTATTTAGCTGCTAATTCAGCTAAATAATCTACTTGTTCAGCGGAAGTTCTTACTTTTCCAGTAGCTCCTTCAAATTTTGAATAATCGTATTTTCCATCTACATAAAACTCAGCTGAAGCACAATCTAAAGCAACCATTACATCACCTCCAAAAGTATAGCCTGCATTTTCTACAGCCAATTTAATAGAATCCAAAGCATCTTCAGTTCCACCAGCTAAATTTGGTGCAAAACCTCCTTCATCACCTACTGCGGTAGAAAGGTTTCTATCGTGTAACACCTTTTTTAGGTTATGAAAAATTTCTGTTCCCATTTGCATTGCATGAGTAAAAGAAGTTGCTTTTACTGGCATAATCATAAATTCTTGAAACGCAATCGGAGCATCTGAATGCGAACCTCCATTTATAATATTCATCATTGGAACTGGCAGAGTATTCGCTGAAACACCACCAATATATCTGTATAAAGGTAATCCTAACTCATTTGCAGCTGCTTTGGCTACAGCTAAAGAAACACCAAGTATTGCATTAGCACCTAATTTTGATTTATTAGCTGTTCCATCAAGTTCTATCATTGTTTTATCGATAGCATTTTGTTCAAAAACAGACATCCCTACGATTTCTGCAGCAATTGTAGTATTTACATTTTCAACTGCCTTTAAAACACCTTTACCCATAAAAGCTTTACCACCATCACGTAATTCAACTGCTTCATGTTCTCCTGTAGAGGCTCCACTTGGTACAGCTGCTCTTCCTAAAATTCCATTTTCTGTAATTACATCTACTTCAACTGTTGGATTTCCCCGAGAATCTAATATTTGTCTTGCGTGAACCTTAATAATTATGCTCATTTTTAATGTTTTTTTTAAATTATTATAACAAATTTAAACATTCTATATTTTAAACGCCAAAAAACTTATAAACGATAACGTTTTAGTACTTCATCTATTTTTTTGAAATTTTAAAGAAGCGAAAGACTTTGCATTTATTAATTCTTAACTGAATTTATAAACTGCTGCTCACTCTCTTTCAAAGGATATATATTATTCATGTTCCAGAAATTCTCCGTAAAGTTTGTTCCTGCCTCAAAAATAGTTTTTCCTTTATAGCCTTCTTTAGGTATATCTACATCATTTTTGTAATCATAAACAAATAAATCACAAGTTGAACTAACATTATCATGTACTTTCTTACCCATTTGAATATAAATATCAAAACTATTTTTATAGTAAACTAACTCATACTGATCGTTAGTATATTTAAGTTTACACCAAACGGAATGATCAATAATTTTAAATTTAGCAATTATTATATTTTTAAGTTTAGAATTCTTCTTGTGAGACTTAGCAAGCTCAACTTTAAATTCAATTATTTTATTGGTTTTACTATCTACAATAACATATCCCTCATACAAAAGCTTATCACTATCTGGATTAGGAATTACTTTTATATATTCATATTCAAAACCTGATTCATCCCTTCTCAAATACCTATCAAAAGTATAGTCATTACTTTTAACCAATCTTTCAATACCATCAAAGTTATAAGCATTTTTAACATAATCTCTTACATCATAGGCTGAATCCATAGAATTTAAGACTGAACTCGTTGAATCTATTAAATCTGCTTTAAAGGCTCTACTTTGTTTTATCTGTAAAACTGACTTCCCATTGCCTTTTTTTATAAAATAATCAATTTTTGCATCTGCAAACTTAGTGTATTGATTATTTATTTTGACAATTTCTCTACCGTAAGTACTTAATTTTGTATTCTTAACAGCTCTAATTTTTGCATCTTTAATCAACGATTTTAGATGGTCTTTTCCAGAAATATTAGACATGATTATTTCATCCAAAATATAAACCTTAGGCATCAAGTAAATTTCATTCAATGATTCCTTTAATTCAACGTTTTGGCTCTCATAATTTAAATGACTAAACTCAACTATTTTTGTTTTATCTATTGAAAACTCACCATTTTCGTTAGACATTGAACCTGATGAAAAATCGTCTTTACTGTCTTTGAAAATAATATTTACAAAAGGAATTACTTCATTAGTTTCAGCATCTTTAATAATTCCTTTTATAGTGTTCTCTTGTGAAAAACCAATACAACAGAACAATAAAAAGAATAATATTTTCTTTTTCATAAATATTATGCTTCTTGTATTTTTTGCTTCTTCATGTTTTCTATAAATTGGTCGAACAAATAAGTTGAATCGTGTGGTCCAGGGCTTGCTTCAGGATGATATTGCACAGAAAAACAATTTTTATTTTTCATTTTCATGCCTGCAACAGTACCATCATTTAAATGTTCGTGAGTCAACTCAAATTCTGGGTGATTTTCTAATTCTTCTTTAACTACTGCAAAACCATGATTTTGCGAAGTAATCTCACCTTTTCCAGTAACTAAATTTTTAACTGGATGATTAATTCCCCTATGACCATTAAACATTTTATAAGTAGAAATTCCATTTGCTAAAGCTATTACCTGATGCCCAAGACATATTCCAAACAATGGTCTATCTTCTAACAGAATATCTTTTGCAACTTGCTGTGCATTGAGTAAAGGTTCAGGATCACCAGGTCCATTTGAAAGAAAATAACCATCAGGATTAAATGATTTTAGTTCCTCAAAACTAGCATTAAAAGGAAAAACTTTTATATAACAATTTCTATTCGCTAAATTCCTCAAAATATTAGTTTTAATTCCTAAATCTAAAGCTGCTATTTTATATATAGCTGTATCATTACCAAAAAAATAAGGCTCTTTTGTTGAAACTTTTGAAGCTAACTCCAAACCATTCATTTCAGGTGCATTTTTAAGCTTCTCTTTTAAAACTTCTACTGACGTACCATCTGTAGAAATTATTGCATTCATTGCTCCATTATCTCTTATATAACTAACAAGAGCTCTTGTATCAACATCTGAAATAACTATTAGCTTTTGCTTTTCCAAATATTCGAAAAGACTTTCTGAGGCATTATCTCTAGAGTAGTTAAAACTAAAGTTTTTACATACCAAACCAGAAATTTTAACACTATTAGATTCTACATCTTCATTATTAACCCCATAATTACCAATATGTGCATTTGTGGTAACCATTATTTGTCCAAAATAAGAAGGATCAGTAAAGATTTCCTGATAACCAGTTGTACCAGTATTAAAAGCAACCTCTCCAAAAGTTGTTCCCTCTATACCTATAGATTTACCATAAAAAATTGTACCATCTTTAAGTAGCAAGATAGCTTGTGGTCTATTATTATATTTCATTTGTTGTGTTGTTTTTGCAAATTTAGTGTAAAAAAATGGTTTCAAAAAAGATATAAAAAAAGGATAAACTATTGAAAGTTTATCCTTTTTAATATTATTAATCATTTCTCCATGATTATTCAGTAGCTTCAGTGTTTTCAGAAGAATCTGTGGCAGGTGCTTCAGTAGCAGGTACCTCAGTTTTTTTAGCTCTACTACGACGAGTTGTAGCTTTTTTCTCTTCTTTCTTACCTCCGTTGTATAATTCATTAAAATCTACAAGTTCGATCATTGCCATATCAGCATTATCTCCTAAACGATTACCCATTTTAATGATACGAGTATACCCTCCTGGACGATCTCCAACTTTAGCTGAAACTTCTCTGAACAATTCAGTTACTGCATATTTATTTCTCAAATAAGAAAATACAATACGTCTATTATGAGTAGTATCTTCCTTAGATTTTGTAACTAAAGGCTCAACAAATTGTTTTAAAGCTTTTGCTTTTGCAACAGTTGTATTAATACGCTTATGTTCAATTAAAGAACATGCCATATTAGCCAACATAGCAGCTCTATGACCTTTTTGTCTGCTTAAGTGATTGAATTTTTTTCCGTGTCTCATGACCTTACTATTTAACCTTCATCTTGCTACAATCCGCTATGGAGAGCAAAATATGAAGTAATTTATTCTTTATCTAATTTATATTTACCTAAATCCATACCGAAATTAAGACCTTTAGCAGCAACTAATTCATCAAGTTCTGTCAAAGATTTTTTACCAAAATTACGGAATTTCATCAAATCATTTTTGTTGAAAGAAACTAAGTCTCCAAGTGTATCTACTTCAGCCGCTTTTAAACAATTTAAAGCTCTAACAGATAAATCCATATCTACAAGTTTAGTTTTTAATAACTGTCTCATATGTAAAGATTCTTCATCATAAGATTCTGTTTGAGCGATTTCATCAGCCTCAAGTGTAATTCTCTCATCTGAAAACAACATAAAGTGGTGAATCAACGTTTTTGCTGCTTCAGTTAATGCATCTTTTGGATTGATAGAACCATCTGTAATGATTTCAAAAACTAATTTTTCATAATCAGTTTTTTGCTCAACACGAAAATTCTCAATACTATATTTTACATTTTTTACAGGTGTATAAATAGAATCTGTAAAAATAGTTCCAATTGGTGCGTTTGCTTTTTTGTTTTCTTCAGCAGGAACATAACCTCTACCTTTTTCAATAGATAGCTCCATATTGATAGTGGTTTTACTATCAAGATTACAAATTACAAAATCAGGGTTTAAAACTTGAAAACCTGAAATGAATTTTTGGAAATCACCTGCAGTTATTTGTTCTTTCCCAGAGATAGAAATAGAAACAGATTCATTATCTACATCTTCAATTTGACGTTTAAAACGTACTTGTTTTAAGTTTAAGATAATTTCTGTAACATCTTCCACTACACCTGAAATAGTTGAAAACTCATGTTCAACACCTTCAATTCTTACAGATGTAATAGCGTATCCTTCTAGAGAAGAAAGTAAAACTCTTCTTAATGCATTACCAACAGTCAATCCATAACCAGGTTCTAAAGGTCTAAATTCAAATTTACCTTCAAAATCGGTTGAATCGATCATGATAACTTTATCGGGCTTTTGAAAATTAAATAATGCCATATTTCGACTAAAGTCAGTTTTTATTTGTTATACAACTCAACGATTAGTTGCTCTTTAATATTTTCTGGAATCTGAAGTCTTTGAGGAACAGAAACAAAAGTACCTTCTTTTGTATCATTATTCCAAGTAATCCACTCATAAACTTGAGAAGAATTAGATAAAGATCTTTCAATAGCTTCAAGAGATTTAGACTTTTCACGTACTGCTACTTTGTCTCCAGCTTTTAAATGGTAAGATGGTACGTTTACCAATTCACCATTAACAGTAACGTGTCTGTGTGATACAATTTGACGAGCTGCTCTACGAGAAGGAGCGATACCCATTCTATAAACAACATTATCTAAACGAGCTTCACATAATTGTAATAAGATTTCACCTGTTACACCAGAAGCAGCAGAAGCTTTTTCGAATAAATTTCTGAATTGACGCTCTAAAATACCATAAGTATATTTAGCTTTTTGTTTTTCCATTAATTGAACAGCGTATTCAGATTTTTTACCTCTTTTCTTTGCTAAACCATGTTGCCCTGGAGGGTAATTTCTTTTTTCGAAGGCTTTATCTTCTCCGAATATTGCTTCGCCAAATTTACGAGCAATTTTAGTTTTTGGACCAGTATATCTTGCCATTTTTAAAATTAATTAAGATAGTGATTATGAATTCAGGTCAAATAATCCTTCGATAATCGTTATTCTATCTTGGTTATACACTTATAAATATTATACTCTTCTTCTCTTTGGAGGTCTACATCCATTGTGAGGCATTGGAGTAACGTCGATAATTTCAGATACTTCAATTCCACCATTGTGTATTGAGCGTATAGCAGATTCTCTACCGTTTCCAGGACCTTTAACATAAACTTTCACTTTCTTAAGACCAGCTTCAAGTGCTACTTTAGCACAATCTTCTGCTGCCATTTGAGCTGCGTATGGAGTATTCTTTTTAGAACCTCTAAAGCCCATTTTACCAGCTGAAGACCAAGAAATAACTTCACCTTTCTTATTAGTTAAAGAAATAATGATATTATTAAAAGTAGCATTAATATGCGCTTCTCCTGTAGATTCAACGATAACTTTACGTTTTTTTGTTGTTGCCTTAGCCATATTACTTACTTATTATTTAGTTGCTTTTTTCTTGTTAGCAACAGTTTTTCTTTTACCTTTTCTAGTTCTAGAGTTATTTTTAGTTCTTTGACCTCTTAATGGAAGTCCAGCTCTATGACGAATACCTCTTTGACATCCAATATCCATTAAACGCTTAATGTTTAATTGAATTTCTGAACGTAATTCACCTTCAATTTTGAAATAAGATACAGCATCACGAATAGCACTGATTTCATCATCATTCCATTCTTGAACTTTTTTATCTTCACTAACTTGAGCTTTGGCTAAAATATCTTTAGCTCTGCTACTGCCAATACCAAATATGTATGTTAAAGCAATAACTCCTCTTTTCTGTTTAGGTATATCTACCCCTGCAATTCTTGCCATAATTATCCTTGTCTTTGTTTAAATCTAGGATTCTTTTTGTTAATCACGTATAATCTTCCTTTTCTACGTACTATAATGCACTCGGCACTTCTCTTTTTTACTGATGCTCTTACTTTCATTTTACTAGCTTTAGTATCTATATGTAATTCTTGCTTTTGTTAAATCGTAAGGACTCATTTCAAGTTTTACCTTATCTCCTGGTAACAATTTAATGTAATGCATACGCATCTTACCAGAAATATGAGCAATTACAACATGTCCATTTTCTAATTCTACACGAAACATAGCATTAGATAATGCCTCTACTATTGTTCCGTCTTGTTCTATTGCTGATTGTTTTGCCATAAAAAATAATTTAAGCTACTGCTTTTCTATTTTTACCTGTTTTCATCAATCCATCATAGTGTTTATTCAATAAATAAGAATTTATTTGTTGAATAGTATCAATTGCAACTCCTACCATAATTAATAAAGAAGTACCTCCATAAAAATAACCCCAAGCACCTTGCACTTTCAATAAACTAACTGCAATAGCTGGAAATACAGCTATTAGAGCTAAGAATAAAGATCCTGGAAAAGTAATTAAAGACATAATTTTATCAAGATAGTCTCCAGTTTCAACACCTGGTCTAATACCCGGTATAAAACCTCCACTTCTTTTTAAATCATCAGCCATTTTATTAGTTGGGACAGTAATTGCGGTGTAAAAATACGTAAAAATTATAATTAACAAAGCAAATACTATATTATATACTAATCCAAAAGGATTATTAAACATTCCAGCTAACGATTGTGCTGCATCAGATTTAGATAAACCAGAAACCGCAGCAGGAATAAACATTATCGCTTGAGCAAAAATAATTGGCATTACACCAGATGCATTAAGCTTAAGTGGAATAAACTGTCTAGACCCCATCATATCTTGTTCAAAATCTCCAGAAACTGTTCTTCTAGCATATTGAACAGGGATTTTTCTTACAGCCATTACTAGTAATATACAAGCTATAATAATAACAAACCAAAGAACAACCTCTAGTACTATCATCATGATACCTCCATTAGCCTGAACTGTTCGAGAACTAATTTCTTGTATAAATGCTTGTGGCATTCTTGCAATAATACCAACCATAATTAATAGCGATATTCCGTTTCCAATACCTTTATCTGTAATTTTCTCTCCCAACCACATGGCAAAAATTGTACCCGTAACTAAAATTAATACAGAAGAAAACAAAAATGAAAACGACGAAAACCCTAATAAAAAAGCATCTGGAGGTAAGGTTGAATATAAATTATATATGTAGCCTGGTCCTTGTACTAATGTTATTAAGATTGTCAACCATCTAGTGATTTGATTGATTTTCTTTCTTCCACTTTCACCATCTTTTTGTAGTTTTTGTAAATAAGGTATAGCAATACCCATTAACTGAACCACAATAGACGCTGAAATATAAGGCATGATACCTAATGCAAATACAGAGGCTTGTGAAAACGCGCCTCCTGTAAATACATTGATTAACCATCCAATACCTTGCTCTGTTTGATTAGTAAGATTTCCTAATTTAGTAGCGTCAATACCAGGAAGAGTCACTTGAGCACCAAAACGGTACACTAATAACAATCCAAGAGTCAATAAAATTCTATTTTTTAACTCTTCTATTTTCCAAGCATTAACTAATGAATCTATAAATTTCTTCATTTTACTAAAAGGATTATAAAGTTACAGCTTCTCCACCAGCAGCTTCTATAGCAGCCTTTGCAGTAGCAGTAAATTTGTGAGCACTTACTTTAAGTTTAGCCTTTAGCTCACCTCTTCCTAAAATCTTTACTAAGCTATTTTTTGTAGCCAAACGACTATCGATGATTACTGATAAATCTAAAACATCAGTAATAACACCATTATCAACTAGAGCTTGAATAGTATCAAGGTTAATTCCTTGATATTCTACTCTATTAATATTTTTAAAACCAAACTTAGGTACACGTCTTTGAAGTGGCATTTGACCACCTTCAAAACCAATTTTCTTTGAATAACCAGAACGAGATTTAGCTCCTTTGTGTCCTCTAGCAGCAGTACCACCTTTACCAGAACCTTCTCCTCTACCTAATCTTTTATTTTGGTTGTGAACTGAACCTTCAGCTGGTTGTAAGTTACTTAAATTCATAACGAATATTATTATTTAGCTTCTTCAACAGAAACTAAGTGTTTAACTTTATTTACCATTCCAAGGACAGCAGGACTTGCGTCATGCTCAACAACTTGTCCCAATTTTCTTAACCCTAAAGATTCCAATGTTCTCTTTTGAGTTTCAGGACAATTGATTTTACTTCTAACTTGCTTTACTAAAATTTTTGTCATCTTCCTTGAATTTTAACTTTTAAATACTTTATCTAGAGAAACTCCTCTTTGCTTAGCAACAGTTAAAGCACTTCTCATTTGTAATAAAGCATCAAAAGTAGCTTTAACAACGTTATGAGGATTTGATGAACCCTGAGATTTTGATAATACATCATGCACTCCAACCGATTCTAATACCGCACGCACAGCACCACCAGCAATAACTCCAGTACCATGAGAAGCAGGCATTAAAAACACTCTTGCTCCACCAAACTTACCTTTTTGCTCATGAGGAACAGTAGCACTATTCAAAGGAATTCTTACAAGATTTTTCTTAGCATCTTCAACTGCTTTTGCAATTGCTTCAGAAACATCTTTAGACTTTCCTAACCCATGACCAACTACACCATTCTCGTCTCCTACTACAACAATAGCAGAAAATCCGAATGCTCTACCTCCTTTAGTAACTTTCGTTACACGGTTCACACTTACCAAACGATCTTTTAACTCAAGACCACTTGGCTTTACTAGCTCTACATTTTTATATTTTTGATACATACTTTCTTAGAATTTAAGTCCAGCTTCTCTCGCTCCTTCAGCTAATGATTTTACACGACCATGATATAAATACCCACCTCTATCAAAAGTGATATTAGTTATACCTGCTTTAAGAGCTCTTTCAGCCACTAATTTTCCAACTGCATTAGCAGTTTCAATATTTGTACCTTTAGTTACTTCTTTATCACGAGAAGATGCAGCAACCATTGTAACACCGTTAACGTCATCTATGACTTGTGCATAGATTTCTTTATTAGATCTAAAAACAGCTAATCTAGGTTGAGCAGTAGTACCGCTAACAACCTTTCTTATTCTGAATTTTATTCTTTGTCTTCTTTCAGTTTTTGTTAATGACATAGTCTTAATTTTTAAGCTGATTTACCTGCTTTTCTTCTTAATACTTCACCTACAAACTTAATTCCTTTTCCTTTATAAGGTTCTGGCTTACGGAAAGCTCTGATTTTAGCAGATACTTGACCTAATAATTGTTTGTCAAATGATGATAATTTTACTATTGGATTTTTACCTTTTTCAGAAATAGTTTCTACTGTAACTTCTGGTACAACTTCTAAAACAATGTTATGAGAAAAACCAACAGCTAAATCAAGTTTTTGACCTTGATTAGAAGCTCTGTATCCAACTCCAACTAGTTCTAATTGTTTTGTAAAACCTTCTGAAACCCCTATAATCATATTGTTTATAAGAGAACGATAAAGTCCATGTTTCGCTCTTTCATTCTTATGATCTGATGAACGCTCAACGACAACTTGGTTGTCTTCAACTTTCACTGTAACATCAGAAAATTCCTGAGAAAGCTCGCCTAATTTTCCTTTTACTGTAATAACTGCATCTTTCACCTCTACGGTTACTCCTGCAGGTATTGCAACTGGATTTTTACCTATTCTTGACATTCTTTCGTCTTTATTATTAATATACGTAACAAATTACTTCCCCACCAACATTAAGCTGTTTAGCTTGTTTACCAGTCATAACACCCTTAGAAGTTGACACAATAGCAACACCTAAACCGTTTAAAATTCTAGGTAATTTAGTAGAGCCAGCATATTTACGCAAACCTGGTTTACTAATTCTTTGGATATCTTTAATAACAGACTCTTTAGTCTCTTTATCATACTTAAGAGCAATTTTGATTGTTCCTTGTACAGAACTGTCATCAAATTTGTAACTTAAAATATATCCTTGATCAAATAAAATTTTTGTGATTTCTTTTTTCAAGTTAGAAGCAGGAATCTCAACAATTTTATGATTCGCTCTAACAGCGTTTCTAACTCTCGTAAGAAAATCTGCAATTGGATCTGTATACATATGTATAAATTTGCGATTACGGTTTTCAAAGGGTACTCACCAAATGAACCTTTAATCAATTAAAATTATTTTTTGGTTTGCAAAAATATAAAAAATTTGCGTAATTACCAAGATGCTTTTTTAACACCTGGAATTAAACCTTGATTAGCCATTTCACGGAAAGTTACACGAGAAAGTCCAAACTGACGCATATATCCTCTTGGTCTTCCAGTTAACTTACAACGATTATGTAAACGAACCGGAGAAGCATTTTTAGGCAATTTTTGCAATGCTTCGTAATCTCCAGCTTCCTTCAAAGCTTTTCTTTTATCAGCATATTTAGCCACTAATGCTTCTCTTTTCGCCTCACGGGCTTTCATTGATTCTTTAGCCATGTCTTAATTCTTTTTAAAAGGTAAACCTAATTCTGACAATAATGATTTTGCTTCTTTGTCTGTATCAGCAGAAGTAACAAAAGTAATATCAAAACCAGAAATTTTATTTACTTTATCAATATCAATTTCAGGGAAAATAATTTGTTCCAAAACCCCTAAGTTATAATTACCTCTTCCGTCAAAACCAGTTGATTTAATACCACCAAAATCTCTTACACGAGGTAAAGAAGATGTAATCAGTCTATCTAAGAATTCATACATTCTTTCTCCACGTAAAGTTACTTTAGCACCAATTGGCATACCTTTTCTCAATTTAAAAGACGCAACGTCTTTCTTAGAAATGGTAGCAACTGCTTTTTGCCCAGTAATTTTTGTTATTTCTTCGACAGCATAATCAACTAATTTTTTATCAGATACTGCTGCACCAACTCCACGGCTTACAATGATTTTTTCCAATTTTGGAACTTGCATCACATTTTTGTAACCGAACTCTTCAGTAAGAGCAGAGATTACTCTACTCTTATATTCTTCTTTTAATCTAGGTATATAAGCCATTACTATAATACTTGATTAGATTTTTTTGAAATCCTTACTTTCTTATCTCCTTCAACTTTGTAACCTACTTTAGTAATTGATTTCGATTTTGGATCAATTAAAGATAAGTTAGAAATATGTATTGGAGCTTCTTTCTTAACGATACCTCCTTGAGGGCTTTTTGCACTTGGTTTTGTATGTTTTGAAACCATGTTCACACCTTCAACTATCGCTTTGTTTTTTTCACGGATAACTCGCAAAACAGTACCTTCTGAACCTTTATGATCACCAGCAATTACTTTTACTACGTCTCCTGATTTAATTTTTAGCTTTGTCATCATTTTTAGAATTAAAGCACCTCTGGTGCTAATGATACAATTTTCATGAATTGTTTTTCACGAAGTTCTCTTGCAACTGGACCAAAAACACGAGTACCTCTCATTTCACCTGCAGCGTTTAACAATACGCATGCGTTATCGTCAAAACGAATATAAGATCCATCAGCTCTTCTCACTTCTTTTTTAGTACGTACAACAACTGCAGTTGATACAGCACCCTTCTTAACGTTTCCGTTAGGTGTTGCATCTTTAATTGAAACTACAATCTTATCTCCAACAGAGGCATAACGACGTTTCGTTCCTCCTAAAACACGAATAGTTAAAACTTCTTTAGCTCCCGTGTTATCTGCTACTTTTAATCTTGATTCTTGTTGTACCATGGTTACTTAGCTCTTTCAATGATTTCAACTAATCTCCAACATTTAGATTTACTTAAAGGTCTTGTTTCCATGATCTTTACAGTATCACCAATGTTACAGTCATTTGTTTCGTCGTGTGCAACATATTTTTTTGTTTTTAACACGAACTTACCGTATAAAGGGTGCTTTACTCTTCTTGTTTCAGAAACAACAATAGATTTCTCCATTTTGTTGCTAGTAACTACACCAACTCTCTCTTTTCTTAAATTTCTTTTTTCCATCTTTCAGCAGAATACAATTATTGTAACTCTCTTTTAGTTATTTCTGTTGCAACTCTAGCAACAGCTCTTCTAATAGTTCTTATTTGAAGAGGATTCTCTATTGGAGAAATAGTATGAGCTGTTTTTAATTCAGCATACGTTCTCTTTAACTCACTAAGTTTTTGTTGTAACTCAGCTGCAGATAGATTATTTATTTCTGATTGTTTCATAATATTTTTTGATTATGCTTCGAAATCTCTAGCAACGACAAACTTAGTTTTTACTGGAAGTTTTTGTGCAGCAAGACGCAAAGCTTCTTTCGCTACTGATAGAGGAACTCCACCAACTTCAAACATGATTCTTCCAGGTTTCACGACTGCAGCCCAATACTCAACTGCACCTTTACCTTTACCCATACGTACTTCAAGAGGCTTCTTTGTTATAGGCTTGTCTGGAAATATCTTAATCCATAACTGCCCCTCTCTTTTCATAAAACGAGTTGCAGCAATACGAGCTGCTTCAATTTGACGAGAAGTTATAAAGGTTGATTCTAAAGATTTTATTCCAAACATACCATTAGAAAGCTCGTGTCCTCTTTGAGAAACACCTTTCATTCTACCTTTCTGTACCTTTCGGTATTTTGTTCTTTTAGGCTGTAACATTTTTTCTTAAGTTTAAAAAATTACTTTCTTTTGCTTCTGTTTGGCTTACCATCTCTTTTTTGAGATCCTGATGATTTAGACTTTTGTTTGTCCATACCAACTAACGGAGAAAGATCTCTTTTACCATAAACCTCACCTTTCATTATCCATACTTTAATCCCCATTCTACCATAAGTAGTATGAGCTTCAGCTAATGCATAATCAATATCAGCTCTGAAAGTTGACAAAGGAATTCTACCATCTTTAAAGCCTTCAGATCGTGCCATTTCTGCACCATTTAAACGACCAGAAATCAAAACCTTAATACCTTCAGCATTCATTCTCATTGCAGCCGCAATAGCCATTTTAATAGCTCTTCTGTATGAAATTCTGCTTTCAATTTGACGTGCTATACTATTTGCAACTAAGTAAGCATCAATCTCTGGTCTTTTGATTTCAAATATATTGATTTGAATTTCTTTGTCGGTAATTTTCTTAAGTTCCTCTTTCAACTTGTCTACCTCTTGACCACCTTTACCGATAATAATACCAGGTCTAGCAGTAGTGATAGTAACGGTTACAAGCTTTAAAGTTCTTTCGATAATTACTTTTGATACACTAGCTTTTGATAAACGCGCATGGATGTACTTTCTGATTTTAAAATCTTCTGCGATTTTATCACCATAATCATTTCCTCCATACCAGTTTGAGTCCCATCCTCTGATGATACCAAGTCTATTTCCAATTGGATTTGTCTTTTGTCCCATACTGTTTATTAATTACTTTGTGTGTTATTATTTGATCCTAATACGATTGTAACGTGATTAGAACGTTTTCTAATTCTATGAGCACGACCTTGAGGAGCTGGACGAAGTCTTTTCAACATCATACCTCCATCTACTCTAATCTCTTTTACAAATAAGCCTGCTTCTTCAACACTAGAATCTGCATTTTTCTGTTGATAATTATTTATCGCAGAAAGCAACAATTTTTCTAATTTTCTAGAAGCTTCTTTACTATTAAACCTTAATATATTAAGAGCTAACTCTACTTTCTTACCTCTAACTAAATCTGCCACTAAGCGCATTTTTCTAGGTGAAGTAGGGCAATTATTTAGTTTAGCAAAAGCAATTTGCGTTTTTGCTTCTTTAATTTGCTCTGCTCTTTCTCTTTTACGAACTCCCATAGCTTCTTATTATTTTTTACCTTTATTTTTTGCACCAGCGTGACCTCTAAATGATCTTGTTGGTGAAAATTCCCCTAATTTATGTCCTACCATGTTTTCTGTTACGTAAACTGGTACAAATTGACGACCATTATGCACTGCAATAGTTTGACCAACAAAATCTGGAGTAATCATAGAAGCTCTTGACCAAGTCTTAATAACAGCTTTATTATCTTTCTCTATATTTTCTTGAACTTTTTTCTCTAATTTATAGTGAACATAAGGTCCTTTTTTTAATGAACGTGCCATGTTTATCTAATTATTTCTTTCTACGTTCTACAATATACTTATTACTTGGGTTAACCTTAGAACGAGTTCTATAACCCTTAGCAGGTAAACCTTTTCTTGAACGTGGATGACCTCCAGAAGAACGTCCTTCTCCACCACCCATTGGGTGATCAACAGGATTCATTGCAACAGGTCTTGTTCTAGGTCTTCTTCCTAACCATCTTGATCTACCAGCTTTACCAGAAACAACTAATTGGTGATCAGAGTTTGATACCGCCCCAATAGTAGCCGAACAAGTTAACAAAATCAATCTTGTTTCACCAGAAGGCATTTTAATAGTTGCATACTTACCATCTCTTGCCATTAATTGAGCAAAAGTACCTGCAGAACGAGCAATAACAGCCCCTTGACCAGGTCTTAATTCGATACAAGAAATAACTGTACCTAAAGGAATTTTACTTAAAGGCAATGTATTTCCAATTTCTGGAGACGCATCTTCACCAGAAACTACGGTTTGTCCAACTTGCAAACCATTTTGAGCAATGATATACGTTTTTTCACCATCAGCATAAGCTAATAAAGAGATAAAAGCTGAACGATTTGGATCATATTCGATAGTCTTAACTGTAGCAGGAACACCCACTTTAGTTCTTTTAAAATCTACAATACGATACTTTTGTTTATGACCACCACCAATATAACGCATGGTCATTTTTCCTTGACTATTTCTACCTCCAGAGTTTTTTTTCGGTGCAATCAAAGAACGCTCCGGCTTATCAGTTGTAATAGTGTCAAAGCTATTTACAACTCTAAAACGCTGACCTGGGGTAATAGGTTTTAATTTTCTAACTGACATTTTCTATTAGATATTATTATAAAAATCAATTGTCTCTCCTTCTTGAACTTGAACAATTGCTTTCTTATATGCATTTGTTTTCCCACTGATTAAACCACTTTTAGTGTACTTAACCGATCTATCAGCTCTGTAATTCATTGTATTTACACTAACAACACTCACACCATAAACAGCTTCAACAGCATTTTTGATTTGAATTTTATTTGCTTTTTTATCAACTACAAAACCAAAACGGTTAAAAATCTCACCATCTTTAGTTATTTTTTCAGTTATAATAGGCTTAATAATGATACTCATAACCTTATTTATTTACTTAAATTATCTTCTATTCCGCTTAAAGCACCTTCCAAAACCACTAAACTATTAGCGTTTAATATTCCATAAGTACTTAATTCTGAAGAAGTTACCACTGAAGACGCCTTTAAATTTCGTGACGACAAATATACATTTTTATTTGAATCACCCAATACAAATAAAGATTTTTTATTATCTAAACCTAAAGCATTCAATACATTAATGAAATTTTTAGTGTTTGGTGTTTCAAATGTAAAGTCTTCTAAAACTATCAAACTTGACTCTTTTACTTTTAAAGAAAGAGCAGATTTTCTAGCCAATCTCTTTAAATTTTTATTTAATTTAAAAGAATAACTTCTAGGTCTAGGTCCAAAAACTGTACCTCCACCTTTAAACAAAGGGTTTTTCGCACTACCTGCACGGGCAGTACCTGTTCCTTTTTGTTTTTTAATCTTACGTGTACTTCCTGCAACTTCAGCTCTTTCCTTAGCTTTGTGGGTACCTTGTCTTTGATTTGCTAAATATTGTTTAACATCAAGATATACAGCGTGATTATTTGGCTCTATTGCGAATACTGAATCAGAAAGTTGAACTTTTCTCCCAGTATCTTTTCCGTTGAAATCTAATACTTTTACTTCCATTATTTCTGAATGATTACATAAGAGTTTTTATGTCCTGGAACACATCCTTTAACAACTAAAAGATTTTTATCAGCAACAACTTTTAAAACTTTAAGGTTTTGAATAGTTACATTCTCTCCACCCATTCTTCCGGCCATTCTCATACCTTTGAATACTCTTGATGGATATGAAGACGCACCAACAGAACCAGGAGCTCTTAATCGGTTGTGCTGACCATGAGTTGCTTGACCCACACCACCGAAACCGTGACGCTTAACAACCCCTTGAAAACCTTTACCTTTAGAAACACCTTGAACATCTACAAATTCTCCTTCAGCAAATAAATCCACTGTAAGAACTTCACCTAATTTGTGTTCTTCTTCAAAATACTTGAATTCAATAACTTTCTTCTTAGCAACTGCTCCAGCCTTCTTGAAGTGTCCTTCTTCTGCTTTTACTGTATGCTTTTCAGTTTTGTCATCGAAACCAAGCTGAAGAGCACTATACCCGTCAACCTCTTTGGTTCTGACTTGGGTAATAACACATGGACCTGCTTCAATAACAGTACAAGGAATATTTTTCCCGTTCTCGTCAAAGATACTAGTCATGCCAATTTTTCTTCCGATTAACCCAGACATATAAAACTAATTAATTAATTAAACTATTTTTAATACTATACATATATACATGTACACAATCCTCATTTTGAGGGTGCAAATATATAATTATTTTTTAATTCTCGCAAAAATAATTAGTTACCTCATTTTTTATTTAAAAAAAGGCTATTTTCACTTCATTAAAAAAACCGTAGCGCTTTCACACTAACGGTTTTATATTTATACTGCTTTAGCAGTGATTACCTAAACTTTTATTTCAACTTCAACTCCACTAGGTAATTCTAACTTCATTAAAGCATCAATTGTTTTAGAAGACGAACTATAAATATCCAATAATCTCTTATATGAACTTAGCTCAAACTGCTCTCTTGACTTTTTATTCACGTGAGGTGAACGTAAAACAGTAAAGATTTTTTTATTTGTAGGCAATGGAATAGGTCCAGTAACTACAGCACCTGTACTTTTTACAGTCTTTACGATTTTTTCAGCTGATTTATCAACTAAATTGTGATCGTATGATTTTAATTTTATTCTGATTTTTTGACTCATTTTCTTAAAAATTAAGCGTTACCTTTTGCTTTTTTGATTACCTCTTCCGAAATATTAGATGGTGTTTCAGCATAATGAGAAAACTCCATTGTAGAGGTAGCTCTACCAGAAGATAATGTTCTCAATGTTGTGACATAACCAAACATCTCAGATAATGGAACATCTGCTTTAATGGTTTTAGCACCACTTCTATCACCCATATCATTAACTTGACCTCTACGACGATTTAAATCACCTACAATATCACCCATATTTTCCTCAGGAGTAATAACTTCGATTTTCATGATTGGCTCAAGAATAACAGCTCCAGCAGCCTTTGCTACTTCTTTGTATCCTAATTTTGCTGCTAATTCAAAAGAAAGAGCATCAGAATCCACAGGATGAAAAGACCCATCAGTAAGGGTAACTTTCAAACTATCTACTGCATATCCAGCTAAAGGACCAGTTTTCATAGCTTCACGGAAACCTTTTTCAACAGCAGGAATATATTCCTTAGGTACATTTCCTCCTTTTACAGCATTAACAAATTGCAATCCAAAAGCTGGCTTACCATCTACATCATCAGCTGGCTCTAAAGTAAATACAATATCTCCAAATTTACCACGACCTCCAGATTGTTTTTTATAAACCTCTCTATGAGTTGCTGTTTTAGTAAACGCTTCTTTATACTCTACTTGAGGCTCACCTTGATTCACCTCTACTTTAAACTCACGCTTCATACGATCCACAAGTATATCTAAGTGAAGCTCACCCATTCCAGATATGATTGTTTGACCAGAAGCCTCATCAGTTCTAACTGTAAATGTAGGATCTTCTTCAGCTAATTTAGCCAAAGCCATACCCATCTTATCAACATCAGCCTTTGTTTTAGGCTCAATAGCTATACCAATTACAGGATCAGGGAATTTCATTGACTCAAGAATAATAGGATGTTTTTCATCACACATAGTATCTCCTGTCTTGATATCTTTAAATCCTACAGCAGCACCAATATCTCCTGCTTCAATATATTCAATTGGATTTTGTTTATTAGCATGCATTTGATAAATACGAGAGATACGCTCCTTATTTCCTGAACGAGTGTTCAAAATATAAGATCCAGCATCTAAACGCCCTGAATAAGCACGAAAGAAAGCTAAACGACCCACATAAGGATCAGTAGCAATTTTAAATGCAAGAGCAGCAAATGGCTCTTTTGGATCAGGACGACGTAATATTTTCTTTTGATCTTCTTCTAATAAATCAATATCATCAGGATGAATTCCCTCAATACCTTCTTTATCCATAGGTGAAGGCAAATACTTACAAACCGCATCTAACATAAACTGTACTCCCTTATTTTTGAATGCAGAACCTGCAATCATAGGAATAATAGCCATATCAATAGTAGCTGCACGTAAAGCTGCATTTATTTCATCTTCGGTAATAGAATTCTCATCTTCCATATACTTATCTAAAAGATTCTCGTCATAAGTAGCGATTTCTTCAATAAGAATTGAACGATATTCTTTTACATCATCAACCATATCAGCAGGAATATCAATAATATCAAAAGTAGCACCTTGTGTTTCATCATGCCATACTATAGCTTGATTTTTAACCAAATCCACCACTCCTCTGAAATCATTCTCTTCTCCAATTGGCAAAGTAATAGCTACTGCATTTGATTTCAACATATCTTTCACTTGTTGACATACTGCTAAAAAATTAGACCCTTGACGATCCATTTTATTAACAAATCCCATACGTGGCACTCTATATTGATCAGCAAGTCTCCAGTTAGTTTCTGATTGTGGCTCAACACCATCAACAGCACTAAACAAGAAAACCAACCCATCAAGTACACGCAATGAACGATTCACCTCTACTGTAAAATCAACGTGACCTGGTGTATCGATAATATTAAAATGATAAGGTATAGATTCCGGTAAAATTTTTCCTTGTTGAGTTGGAAAATTCCATTCACAAGTTGTAGCAGCAGAAGTAATAGTAATACCTCTTTCCTGTTCTTGCGCCATCCAGTCCATTGTTGCAGCACCATCATGCACTTCTCCAATTTTGTGTGATTTTCCAGTGTAGAACAATACACGCTCAGTAGTTGTTGTTTTACCAGCATCAATATGAGCTGCAATTCCTATATTTCTTGTATATTTTAAATCTCTAGCCATTTCTAATATTTTATGAATTAAAATCTAAAGTGAGAGAAAGCTTTGTTTGCTTCTGCCATTTTATGAGTATCCATTCTTTTCTTAACAGCAGCACCTTCTTCTTTAGCAGCAGCTAAAATTTCAGAAGCCAACTTGTTAGCCATTGATTTTTCATTTCTTCTTCTTGCATAAAGAATCATCCATTTCATTGAATAAGAAATTTTTCTATCTGGACGAATTTGCATTGGAATTTGAAAAGTAGCTCCACCTACTCTACGCGAACGAACTTCTACGTGAGGCATCACATTAGTCAATGCATCTTTCCAAATTTCTAAAGCAGTCTTTTCTGCATCTTGCTTTTTCGTTTCTACAATGTCTAATGCATCATAAAAAACTTTAAAAGCTGTTGATTTTTTACCATCCCACATTAAGTTGTTTACAAAACGTGTTACTAACTGATCGTTAAATTTTGGATCTGGTAAAAGAGGTCTTTTTTTGGCCTGTCTTTTTCTCATGTCTTTACTTTAAAAAGATTTTAAATTACTTTTTCTTTCCAGCTGCAGCTGCTTGTCCTGGTTTTGGACGTTTTGCACCATACTTAGATCTACGTTGTGTTCTTCCTGCAACACCTGCTGTATCTAATGCACCACGAACGATGTGGTAACGTACACCTGGTAAATCTTTTACTCTCCCACCTCTAACTAATACTATCGAGTGCTCTTGTAGATTATGTCCTTCTCCAGGGATGTAAGCATTTACTTCATTACCATTTGTTAAACGAACACGTGCAACTTTACGCATTGCCGAGTTTGGTTTTTTTGGCGTTGTAGTATAAACACGCGTACAAACCCCTCTTCTTTGAGGACAAGAATCTAAAGCAGCCGATTTACTCTTCTTAGTTATTTTGGCTCTTCCAGTTCTTACTAATTGTTGAATTGTTGGCATAATTGTTTATAATAATTACTTATAAATTAACTCCCTAACACTATTTAGGGGGTGCAAATGTAATTATTATTTTTTACAAAACAAATCTAATTTATTTATTTTCAAGTTGATTAGAATTTTATTAACACCACTCCAAACTCAAAAAAAACAACAAAACACATTATACCCCTAATAAGAACTACATCTCAGTATAGCAGGAAGCTGGAATATAGATCACAAAAAAACAACTAATGAATCGTTCTAACTTAAAATTTATTTTACAATTTTACGTTACTTTACAACAATGAAAAAAAACTACATTATATTATGTCTAATAAGTTGTCTTTTCTCACAAGGCCAACAATTCAATCTTATTATAGATGGAATTTCAGCAAAAGACAAAGAAACAATTGACAGTATTACTTATATCAAAAAACATAAGAATGTTGCTTCTATAATAAATCAGATTAAAAAATTTGACTCCATTTTAAATAAAGCTGGCTTTTTAGAATCAATTCTAAAAGACCAAAAAAAGACAAACGACAGCTCTTTTAACTACACCTATAACATAGGAAATAAAACAACAAAGACCAGAATAATCACTAATAATCTCACCGCAGAAAAGAAAACAATATTAGCCATAAACACAGACACCCTAACAATTCCTTTTGAAGAAACTGAAAAATGGATATTAAACAAATTACAGACACTGGAAAAAAAAGGCTACTCGTTAGCAAAATTAAAATTAACAAATCAAGAGAAAAAGAAAAATACACTCTACTCTAACTTAGACATACAATTAAATTCTCAAAGAAAAACAGATGCCCTTATATTACTAGGCTACGATAAATTTCCAAAAAACATAAAACATCAACTTGAACAGAAAATTAAAAATAGAGTTTTTAATCAAAATTTTGTTTCAAAAATCTATAATGACCTAAACAGTCTAACATTTATAACACAATTAAAATATCCAGAAATATTATTCACAGAAAATAAAACAAATATTTTTGCATACATAAACAAGTCTAAACCCAATAAATTTGATGGATACATTGGCTTTTCAAATGATAAAAATCAAAAACTAGTTTTTAATGGATACCTTGACTTATTATTAATCAACATCTTTAACTCTGGGGAAAAATTCAAAATCTTCTGGAAGAATGACGGAAATCAACAAACCCTATTCAATTTAAACACAGAACAACCCTATATCTTCAAAACACCGTTAGGTATAAAATCTGAATTAAATATTTTCAAACAAGACAGCACTTTTCAAAACACACAAATAAGTTTAAATCTAGGTTATTATTTTTCTTTTAACCAAAAAACTTACATAGGCTTTCAAAACACAACCTCAGTTGATATCCAAAACACAAATAACCAGAACCTAACAAATTTCAAAAATCAATTTTACACAATTACTCACGAGTATAAAAAAAACAACAACACAAACTACCTATTTCCAGACAAAACAAATTTACAAATCACTATTGGAGCCGGAACAAGAAACAGCAACCTAAAAAAAAACAACCAGTTTTTCAGTAAACTAGAATTAAGTCATTTGATTACTTTAAACAACAAAAACAACATCTTATTAAAAAATCAAACTTTTTATCTTAATAGTAAAAATTACCTAACAAACGAATTATATAGATTTGGCGGCATAAACTCAATAAGAGGTTTCAGAGAAAACTCACTACAAACAAATTTACTTACATCATTAATAACAGAATATCGATATATTATTACACCAAACCTTTCCATACACTCTATATTAGATTATGCATATTATGAAGACAAAACTACAGAGTCAAAAAACAAATTACTAGGTTTAGGAATAGGGTTTGAATTATTAACCAACAATGGCCTTTTACACTTTGTCTACTCAAATGGATCAACTGAAAAACAAAACATTAAATTATCAAACTCAATTATACAAATTAGTTTTAAAACAAAGTTTTAAGACTTTCAGTGTTAAATGTTAAAAAAATATTAAATAATATTAGGATAACAAACTTTTTTTTGTGAATTTTGGTCAACTAATTCAAACAAACAAATATGAGATCTAAATTTAACCTACTACTAACGGTGTTAGTGGTAATGTTAGGGCAAATGACTTTTGCTCAAGTAAAAACTGTTTCTGGAACAGTTGTAGATCAAAACGGACTTCCGTTACCAAGTGTAGCTATTCAAGAGAAAAGCACAAGTAACGGCACACAAACCGATTTTGATGGTAATTTTAAAATTGAAGTAAAACAAGGCTCAATACTTGTTTTCAGTTATGTCAGCATGAAGACTCAAGAAGTTATTGTTAATTCAACAACTTTAAAAGTTACAATGCAAGAAGATGTAACTACTCTAGAAGGAGTAGTTGTAACCGCACAAGGCATTAAAAGAGAAAAAAAATCTCTTGGATATGCAACTCAACAAATAAATGGTGATGATTTAAATGGAGGATCAGCAACAGGAAACGTAACCAATCTATTATCTGGAAAAGCCGCAGGTGTAGAAATCAGGAGAAACAACAACATGGGAGGTTCTACAAATGTTGTTATTCGTGGAAACAAATCCCTAACAGGAAACAATCAAGCGCTTTGGGTTATAGATGGTGTTCCAGTAGACAATTCTAATTCAAACACAACTGGTCAACAACAAGCTGGTAGCGGATATGACTACGGAAATACTGCTTCTGACATTAATCAAGAAGACATTGAATCCATTAATATATTGAAAGGAGCTGCCGCGACTGCTTTATATGGTTCTAGAGCTGCAAATGGAGTAGTAATGGTTACTACAAAAAAAGGGAAATCAGGAAAAGGATTTGGAGTAACAGTTTCTTCAAGTCTAAATGTAGGAACTGTTGACAAATCAACATTCCCAACATACCAGGATAAATATGGAGCTGGGTATGGCCCATATTACGGAGATCCAACTGGGTATTTTGATTATTTTGATGTAAATGGAGACTCCACAGATGATTTAGTCGTGCCAACTTATGAAGATGCTTCATATGGAGCTGCATTTGACAATCAGTTAGTTTATCAATGGAATGCTTTCACTCCATACTCTGATAATTTCAACCAAGCTACTCCATGGCAAAGTGCAAAAAATGGTCCAGTATCTTTTTTTAATAAATCTGTAACTACAAATAACAGTATAAGTATTCAAAATTCGACAGATAAATCAAATTTATTGTTTTCATTAACAAATTTTGACCAAACTGGGATTTTACCTAATAGTAAGTTGAAAAAAAATCAATTAAGTACTAAATTCAGTCAAAAAATCACAGACAAGCTAACTTTCAATTCATATGCTGCTGTCACATTACAAAACACTACTGGTAGAAACTCTACAGGTTACAATGACAACGTCATGACAAATTTCAGACAATGGTGGCAAACTAATGTTGACGTTAAAGAACTAGAACAAGTTTATAACAATTCTGGTGGTCAAAACATAACTTGGAATTGGTCAGATGTATCAGACCCAAGTGGTCTAAAACCAATCTTTTGGGACAATCCATACTTTACAAGATACAAAAACTACTCTTCTGATAGCAGAAACAGATTATTAGGATATGCTTCATTGAATTATGAGATTAATAGTTGGTTATCAGCTATGGGTAGAATCTCCATGGACACATACAAAGAATTACAAGAAGAAAGAAGAGCTATTGGCTCTATAGCCTCGACGTTTGGTTTATCCCCAGTAGACGAAGGTTCAGGGTACCAAAGATACGATAGAAGTTTCAAAGAGTTAAATTATGACATGATGTTAAATTTTAACAAAAAATTTGATTCAGAAATAAGTTTAACTGGAGTTATAGGATCAAATGTAAGAAGACAATATGTAGACAATGTTTTAGCTTCTACAATTGGTGGTCTTGTTGTACCAGAACTTTATGCTCTTTCTAATTCACGATTTGAATTACCTTTCCCTGTACAAACAAAATATACATGGGGAGTAAATGGCCTTTATGCACAAGGATCTATAGGATTTAAAGACACCTACTTCGTTGATGCCTCAATCAGAAGAGATGCTTCATCAACACTACCTAAAGGTGACAATTCATACTATTACCCTGCTGTATCTGGATCTTTAGTATTCTCAAATTTAGCAAACCAAGAATGGCTTAACTTTGGAAAGATAAGAGCTAATTATGCTGAAGTAGGAAATGATGCACCTCCATTAAGCTTAATCAACACATTCCAAAGAAACACAAACTTTCATGGACAACCGTCATTCACTCTACCAAATGTTAACAAAAACCCTAACTTAAAACCCGAAAGAACAAAATCTTTCGAAATAGGTATTGAAGCGAGTATGTTTAATAGACGTTTTGGAATTGATGCAAGTTATTATGTAACAAACTCGATTGATCAAATTGTTTCTGGTGCAGTTTCATCTGCTTCTAGCGTTACTAATGCAGTTGTAAATGGTGGAGAAATTCAAAACAAAGGTATTGAATTACAGTTAACCGGAACACCTATAAAGACTGAAGATTTTCAATGGGATATAATTGTAAACTGGTCAAAAAACAAAAGTGAAGTTATTTCTTTACCTGGTGGCTTAGAAAACCTACAATTAGGTTCTTTCCAGCAAGGTATTACAATAAATGCAACTCCTGGTGAACCATATGGGACCATAAAAGGTACAGATTATATTTATGTTAATGGACAACCAGTTATTGACCAAAGTACAGGAAGGTATTTAGCGACAACTACATCTGATAATACAATTGGAAATATAACTCCAGATTGGATAGGTGGATTAAGAAACAAAATCACCTATAAAAACATTTCTCTTGGATTTTTGATTGATATGCAAAAAGGTGGAGATATTTTCTCTTTAGACATGGCATATGGTTTAGCTACAGGATTGTATGCAGAAACAGCTGAAGGAGACATAAGAACTACTGGAGTTATTCATCAAGGTGTTGCACCTGACGGAAGCCCAAACACAGTTGCTACAATTTCTCCTGAGTTCTATGGGAATAATTATGGATACAGAAGAGAACCTAATAAATCATTCATTTATGATGCATCATTTGTAAAATTACGTGAAGCTTCAATTTCATATAGTTTTCCAAAAAAATATTTTGAAAACACATTCATTAAAGATTTGAAATGTAGTTTAGTAGGTACTAATCTATGGATTATTCACAAAAACCTACCGTATGCGGATCCAGAAAGTGGCTTATCATCTGGTAATTTATCAAGAGGTTACTCAGTAGGTTCATTACCTACAACAAGAGATATAGGCCTAAACATAACTTTTAAATTCTAATCAACTATGAAAAAAATATTTTATATAATAGGAATTTCATTGGTTTTATTTTCATGCTCAGATGATTTATCATCCCTTAACATAGATGAAAAAAACCCGTCAATAGTTCCTGCTAGCTCCCTTTTTACAACGGCAGAAAGAAGCTTAACAGATCAAATGACCAATACAAATGTAAATCGAAATGTATTTAGATTGATAACTCAATATTGGACAGAAACAACCTATACTGATGAATCTAACTATGATTTTGTAACTAGAAAAATTTCAGACAATCACTGGAATGCTTTATATGCAGGAGCTTTAGCTGACTTAAATAAGGCTAAAATTTATACAGAGTCAGAAATTATAGCAAATGGAGATTTATCTTTTACAGAAAAAACTGCAATTAAAAAAAATAAATTAGCCCAAATAGATATACTAATGTCATATATCTATCAAGTATTAGTTGATACTTATGGAAATATCCCATACACAGAAGCTTTAAAAGGTGATGCTAATTATTTACCAAAATATGATAGCGGTGTAGAGGTCTACCGTAGCTTAATTACAAAAATAAATGATGCTATAGCAAATATTGATTCAAATTACGAATCATTTGGTGATGCAGATGTATTATTCCCACAAGCAGATGGTGATTCTGCAGCAAAATTAGAGTTATGGAAAAAATTTGCCAATAGTATAAAACTTAAAATAGGCATCAACTTATTGGCCTCGAATTTAGACAATACTTTAGCTACACAAACAATTGATTCAGCAATCATTGATGGTGTTATAAGTTCTAATTCTGAAAACTGTAAATTACCTTATCAAGCTAATCTACCTAACACAAATCAATTATATGTTGATTTAATTAATTCAGGAAGACATGATTTTGTCGTTACTAAACCTTTTGTGGATAAATTAATAGCCCTGAATGACCCTAGAAGACCAATTTACACAGATAACAATGTAAATGGTGGTATTGTAGGAAACTCAAATAGTTTTTCATCAAAAACCCATATAGGAGATGTTATTCAAGAACCAGACTTTAGTGGTACGTTATTAGACTATGCTGAGATTGAATTTTTATTAGCCGAAGCTGCAGAAAGTGGAATTGCATCTGCAGGTACAGCATCTGTGCACTATACAAACGCCATAACTGCCTCTATGGAAGATTGGGGTGTTGATTCTGCAGATATAGCAACGTATTTAGCTCAACCATCAGTTGATTATGCAACTGCAACTGGAACTTGGCAACAAAAAATTGGAGAACAAGCATGGATTGGACTTTACAATAGAGGCTTTGAAGCATGGACTTCATACAGAAGACTTGATTATCCAACACTTACAGCACCTGCTAATGCTGCTGCTGCTGCAAATGGGTTAGTTCCTGTTAGAATGGCTTTCCCTATTAGAGAACAAACTTTAAATCCAACAAACTATAATGCAGCTTCTGCCGCAATAGGTGGTGATTTATTGACAACTAAACTTTTTTGGGATGTCAACTAATTAATTTTTGAAAGTTATAATATAACCATCTCAAACTGGAAATGCCCCAAAAAGTTATACACTATTTGGGGCATTTTTTTAAGAAAAAAATTAAATAGAATTATATATTTAAGTATAATATACAATTAATATTAAAAGAAACCTTTTTTAATTAAATCTATTCTAAGTTAAAGAGATTAAACAAATCTGACATTCCCTATCTTTATTAGCTTAATTAAAAAGCTTCTTTTGAAAAATTATAATAAATTCAAAAATAGATACATTAAATAATTATTATAAAAAAAACAAAAGGAATTATCCTCATAAATATAAGAACTATTTTATAAATATCACCTTATTTATCATAAATAAATAAACATAAACTAATCAAAAGTCATAAAATATTGTTTTTTATTAGGAAAAATCTATTTTTATTACCATTTTTGAAAAACTAATTCAAATTAAGAAATATGAGATGTAAATTTAAATGGATTTTAACACTAATTGTTGCGTTATTATTTCAATTATCATTCGCCCAAGAAAAAACTATAACTGGTGTAGTTACTGATATCATAGGACCTTTATCTGGAGCTAATGTAATTATAAAAGGTACTAATAGAGGTGTCACTACAAATTTTGATGGTGGATATTCTATTAAAGCTAACGTAGGAGATGTTTTAGTTTTCTCTTATGTAGGCACAAAAGATACTAGTATCGTTATAGGTGAAGCTAACACTTACAATGTAACACTTAAAGCTGAAGAATTATCAGAAGTTGTAGTAACTGGTGCACTTGGTATTCAAAGAAAACCTGACGAACTTACAACTTCAAGCCAAGTAATAAAATCAGATGAAATTAATCAAGCAAAAAACCCTAATGCAATTCAATCTTTAACGGGAAAAGTAACAGGTTTACAAATCAATACAATTTCAACAGGTGTTAATCCTGCTACTGAAATTGTTTTAAGAGGTAATAAATCAATAACAGGGTCCAATCAGGCATTAATTGTTATTGACAACGTTATCACAAATGCTAACGCTTTATCAAATTTAGACCCAAATTTAATTGAATCTATCAATGTACTTAAAGGAGCTTCTGGATCAGCACTTTACGGATCCGTAGGTGGAAATGGAGCTATAATTGTTACTACAAAAAAAGGAAATAAACAAAAAGGAAAAGTAACAGTAGACATTACCTCTTCTGTAACTTTCGAAGAAATAGCTTTTTTACCACAAAAACAAGATCGATATGGTAAAGGTTATTGGGGAGAAATAGATGCCTTTGATCAAGGATCTTGGGGGCCAGAATATGATGGATCTATTCAACCTGTTGGTTTACCTTATCCTACATTTAACGACTTTAGATATAATACTTATGATTTTAGAAAAGATAATGTCAAAGACTTTTTTCAAACTGGAACAACTTTACAAAACTCATTAATTATTTCTGGAGGCGACAATGAAGGTTATTTTACTCTTGGCTACAACAAACGTAATACTGAAGGCATTATACCAAATGATGAATTCACTAGAGACGTAGTTAGTCTTAATACTGGTAAAACTTTTGGAAAATTAAAATTAAGTGGTATAGCTAGGTATAGTATTGACAAATCCAACGTTGTTTCATCATATGATAGTGATGCTAACAACACCAATGATAGGAATCTTTATCAACAACTAACACAAGTGCCAAGTGATGTTGATGTCACACAATTTAATTCTGGAAGTAATCAAGATCACTGGACAGCATTTGGAGATAGTCCATATTGGATTATGAATAATTCTCGAGCTGCAACTAGAGGTAAAAGGTTTGAAATAAATCTAGAGGGTCAATACAAATTCAATAAAAATATTAATTTGACTTATAGAACATCTATTAATGATCGTACTTATAGATTTGTTGACTATTTAAATGATTTTAACGCAACTTATACTATCACAGGCGACTCAAGGGATATTTCATCCACATTACAGGTTCAAACAGGAAATTCAAGAATTTACACTAATGATTTATTGGCCAATTTTATTTATGACTTAACAGAAGACATAAATTTAAATGCAATAGTTGGTGCTAGTACATGGGAAAATAATACTTATTTCCATGATTCTTTTGGTAGAGATTTAACGATACCTGGTTTTTATGACCTTAGCAACATTTCTAGCAGTATTGCAATTGATGAAGACAAATTCACTAGTAGAAACCTAGGTGTATTTGCAAACTTAGATCTAGGCTATAAAGATTACTTGTTCTTAAACTTAACCGCTAGAAAAGACTATAATTCAGCTTTAAATTTAGAAGGAAAAAAAGTAAAAGATTTAGGTTTTTTCTATCCTTCAGCTGGTGTTTCTTTTATACCTACAAAAGCATTTCCTGAATTAAAAGGTAAAATTTTACATAAAGCAAAAGTTTCTGCTTCATATGTTAAAGTTGGAAATGTAACAGGTTTAGCTCCTCACTCAATTATTGATACTGGTATTCAACCAGCTGCCTTCCCATATACTTCTTCTGGTTTAAATTCATTTATTTTACCTAATAGAACTACTGATAAAGAAATTGAGCCTGAATTCGTAACTTCGTTAGAAGGAAATATTAATTTAGAATTGCTAAACATTAGAGGTACACCAAGATTGACTTTTGACGCATCTTATTCTGAAACAAAAAACTCAAACCAAATCTTAACTACATCTGTATCATCATCAACAGGAGTATCTGCAGCAACAATTAATGTAGGTCAAACAACATCATCCGCTTTAGAACTAGATTTAGGATTCACTCCAATTAAAAATGAAAATTTTGAATGGTCAGCTAATATTGGTTACTTTACATTTGAAACAAATGTTGATAAAGTAACAAATGAATCTACGAGCGTGGCAACATCAAATGGGACTCCTGCTACTTATGCAATTGTAGGTAATCAATTTCCTGTAATTCAAGGAACATATTACGAGAGAGACGAATTAGGGAGAGTAGTCTTAGATAGTAATGGCGCACCAAAATTAGGATCAGGTATTAAAGTTCTAGGCAAAACTACTCCTGATTATATACTGAATTTTGGCACACAAATAAGATACAAAGGTTTTACTCTAAAGGCTACTGCTGATTATAGGACAGGACATCAATTTTATTCAGGAATATATCAAGATTTAACTACACAAGGTAGATCATATGTTACTGCTGAAAATGGACGCGGTTACTTTATATTTCCAAACTCAACTATTGAAGGGTCAGGAGTAACAAATACTACTGTATTAACTGGTCCAAGCTTCTCAGGTCCTTCACCATATGCAAAATATCAAGACTATATCCAATCTAACTATACAACAGTTGACGAAAATTTTATAGTAGACGCAACTGCATTTAAAGTAAGAGAAGTTTCATTAAGCTACTCTCTACCTTCTAAATTTCTAAAAGACGGTTTCATTAATGCTTGTACATTTGGCATAAGTGGTAGAAACTTATTAGTTATATTACCAAAAGAGAACAGAGGATACAATGACCCAGAGTTAGCTGGAGCAATAGGAGGTTATGGACAAACACCACCTACAAAATTCTATACCATGAGTATTAATTTAATATTCTAAAAGCAAAGTAAAATGAAAAAAATTAATTTAAAAAATATAAGCTTTACATTACTAGCAACTTTTGTCTTAGTATCATGTGATAATTATTTAGATATAAATGAAAGTCCAAATGGACCTAGTGGGCAAAAATTAGTGCCAGAAATTGTGATGCCAGGTGCTCAAACAACAACGAGTGCTACATTATTAACTACAATGAATATTTTAGGGAACACAATGGTTTCCACATGGTCTGGTAATGCTCAACAAATTCAAACTCCATATTCAAACGAATTTCAATACTTAGTGACCCCAGAATTTTATGGCAATATTTGGGAAAATCTTTATGAAAGAACTAGTAACTTTACTCATATAATCGAATTTGAAGATGAAAAAAATTATGACTATCATAAAGCTTCTTCTTTAATATTAAGAGCTTATTACTTTCAATACTTAGTTGATTTATATGGTGATATTCCTTACAGTGAAGCACATGGGAGAGGTAATAAATTATTCCCATCATATGATGATGCAGAAACTGTTTACTTTTCTTTAATTTCTGACATAAACAAAGCTATTTTACTAATTGACAACACAAATGTTGCTACGGTTGTCTCCATGGGCGCAAGTGATCCAATGTTAGGTGGAGATATGGATATGTGGAAAAAATTTGGAAACACTGTAAAGCTTCGTTTGTTAGTTAGAATGATGGATAAAGCCCAAACTGATTCTTCACTAGATACTTTTATAACAAATGAAATAGCAGATATAAATACAACGGGGATGTTATTAACATCAGGTGAAAATATAACTATTAATCCTGGCTATTCTGATGAAGCTAATAGAATGAATCCTTTCGCTGCAACATTTGGTTACACACCTGGTAACTTTGGCACAACAAGTCAACAAACAACTAGTAATACTGCTACAGGACCAACTACTTTTTTAGTAGATTTCTTAAATGGAACAACAACAGGAGTGATTGATCCTAGATTAGATGAATTGTATACTTTACGAGGTTCACAATCAGTAATAACTGGTAACATTCAAGGCGGAAACGATAATTTACCATCAAGACTTGGACCAGGTTTATTAAATTCCGCAACTCAAGATGGGTATATTATGACTGCATCAGAAGCACTTTTCTTACAAGCAGAAGCTAATCATAGAGGTTATTTAACAATAGGAAATGCAAAATCATATTATGATGCTGCAGTTCAAGCTTCATTTGACATGCTTAATTCTGGGAATGCAAATAATATAATTAATTCTGGTATAAATCTACTAGATTGGAATGCAAGTACTGGAAATGAAATAGAAACTATTATTACTCAAAAGTGGATTGCATTAGGAGGTACAAATGGAATTGAAACATGGATTGAATTTAATCGAACTGGATTCCCAAGTAATATGCCTTTACCCGTATCAACTTCAAGAACTCAAAGACCATATAGATTATTATATCCAAGTTCAGAATATGTTGGCAACTCATCAAATGTCACTCCTTATAATCAAACGACACAAACTGCGTTTACTGAAAAAATCTTTTGGGATGTAAACTAAAATTAAAAAATATGAAAAATATAAAAATTTTATTAATTACTCTAGTAGCTTCAGCATTATCAATTTCTTGCTTAGTTGACGATGAAATACCTTTATTAGAAAGTACAAACGCGACAACACTCTATACCGTAGGGTTTCAACAAACAAATAAAACGGCTAATGTTTTAATCGATGGTACTGGAAGCGTAGAATCTTACAGTCTTCCTGTAGACCTACTTAGTGGTCAAGAATTTACTCAAACACCTTCCATTACTGTTACATATGAAGTTGATCCTTCAAGTACTGCTGTTTTAGGAACACATTATAATATAACTAGTGGTAATTCAGTGAATATACCGGCTGATAGAGATTTTGGCACTATCGATTTTAGTTTTGATACCAATAATTTAGATGTCAATGACCCTCGAACTGTAGTTATCAATTTATTAACTAGTAGTAACGGCTCTGTTGCTGAACAATTCAAAAAAGTTACCCTCACAATTCAAGGTGTATGTCCTTCTGATTATGCTGGTGTATATACTTGCCCTCAAAACATATCAAGTACAGCTCCTATAGTAAATATAACTGAAATTGCACCTAATGTTTATAATATGGATGCAATGCCATACATAGCTCTTGGTGGATCTGGTGGATCTCCTGCTTTTATTGAGTTCTCTGAAGTTTGTGGAGTTGTTCAATGGGGAAGTTGGCAAGGAGACACTCTTGCTGAAGGAGATGGTACCATTGACCCTATTACTGGAGTAATTACATTTAACTACTTAAGAATTTATAATGGTAATGTTGCAGATCCTAATGATATTTGGTTCGATTTAGGACCATCTACATTTACACCTAATTAAGTCTAATTGAAATATTAAAAAAAATGAAATATTTATCTAAAAATATAAAAGCTATCCTAGTATCTGTTATAGTACTATCTTTTCTTGCCTCTTGTCAAGAAGATGACAGTTTAACTAGAAGAGGAAAACCAGGAATTAGTATTACAGAAAAGACTATTACTGTTATAGAAGGAGAAACAGCAACTTTTAATTTAAGCTTAGATTATGCTGTACAGAATAAACTAGATATTAGAATTGAACCATTAGATGAAAATGACAATCCAATACCCGTAACTGAACCTGATGGTGACCCAAATTCTGGAAATGGTTATATAAGATTAGATTTTGAAGATTTTAATGTCCCTTATGGAACTTGGTTTGAAGGAGGATATTTTAACTATGGCTATCAAGGAGGAACTGGTTATATAGTTACTTATCCAGCATATACAAAGGATTTTCAAATTGATATTGAAACAATTAGAGATATATTTCCAGAAAACACTAAAACATTTAAGTTTAGATTATCAGCAACTTCACTAATTGAAGCTGTTCTAGATGAAGTTATTACTTTGAATATCGAAAACTATGTAGGTACTGAATTAATAACAACTTTCTCTTGGGATGGTGACTATGTTAATGATGCTTGTGGTGATTTAGATTTAGATTTGGAACTATATTTAAACGGTGTTTTTACCAACTTTAGTTATTCTAATTGTCCTGAATCGTTAACTATTTCAGGTTCAGATACTGATGGAACATACACTCTTGATGCAAGTCTTTGGACTACTAATGGTGTTACTAACCCTGATAACATTAATATTCCTGCAACTATAAACTTTGCTAAACCAGGTGTTTTTAATGAGACTGTAGATTTATCCTCATTATTTCCTTTAAATGATGGTGGATTGGATGATGGCAATCCAAATGCAATTACAACTTTTACTATTGTTAAATCTGGAACTACATATTTAATAACAAACAGTAGTAATTCAACAATAGCTACAGGTAGAGAATCAAATTACAGAATTTCTTTAAATGAGAAAAGAGAATTGAAAAAATAAGCAAATTATAATTAAATTAAAACCACCTCATTAAAGGTGGTTTTTTTATACATTTGCATCATGGAAAAAGAGAATCAAATATTTGGAATTAGAGCTATAATTGAGGCCATCCAAGCAGGAAAAGAAATTGATAAAGTTTTTATTCAAAAAGAAAATCAAGGAGAGCTAATGCAGGAATTGATGAAAGCTATGAAAAAAAACAATATTAATTTTTCATATGTACCTGTTGAAAAATTAAATCGATTGACTTCAAAAAATCATCAAGGAGCCGTTGCTACAATTTCACCAGTTTCTTTTCATGATTTGGAAACTATGATTACAAATGTAGTAGAATCTGGAAAGAATCCTCTTTTTCTAATACTCGATCAACTATCTGATGCTCGTAATTTTGGAGCAATCATTAGAACTGCAGAATGTACAGGTGTAAATGGAATCATAGTTCAAAAACAAGGTTCTGCACCTGTAAATGGCGACACTGTTAAAACTAGTGCTGGTGCTGTTTTCAATGTTCCGATTTGTAAAGTAGAACATATTAAAGATGCTATTTACTATTTACAAGCTAGTGGAATACAAACCATTGCCGCAACAGAAAAAACAGAAAACACTATTTATGACATTAACTTTACTGAACCGATCGCAATTATAATGGGTAGTGAAGATCGTGGTGTTAATCCTTCTGTTTTAAAAATTGTAGATCAAAAAGCAAAACTACCAATGTTTGGAACTATTGAATCATTAAATGTTTCTGTAGCATGCGGTGCTTTTCTATATGAAGTAGTAAGACAAAGACTTTAAAATTTAAAAAAGTAATTTTTTACTTAATATATTAAGAACAATTCATTCTTTTTTAATTCCAATAAAATCATAGATTACTTTCAATGAAGAGGAAAAATATTCTTTTATTATTTCTTCTGGCTTTGGAGGTGGATTAAAATTCCCTTTTTCATCAAAATTCTTTATAAAAACATCGTTTTCAGGATTAAAATCTGGTTTTTCCCATTCGTAAACAGCTGGCTTTGCAAATTGTGATGTTTTCATAACTAAAGCCATAGCCAAACCTGTTAGAAAACCACTCAAGTGGCCTTCCCATGAAATCCCCTTTTCTACATCTGGAAACATATACCAAACCATTCCTCCATATAAAAGAATTATCAAAAAAGAAACAGCCATTAGTCTATAGTATTTTGTAAAAATTCCTTTAAAAAAAATAAAACTCACTAATACGTATATTAAACCGCTAGCACCTATATGATAACTTGGCCTTCCTAACAACCAAGTTCCCAAACCTGAAAACAAAATTCCAAATATAACAACCCTACCTGCTTGTTCTCTATAAAAAAAACGAAGTATTCCTAATAATACAAAAAGAGCTAAAGAATTATTAATTAAATGTTGTAAACTTCCATGCAAAAAAGCACTAAAAAAAATTCCTTTTAAACCGAAAGTCTCTCTTGGATAAATACCATAATGTGAAAAACTTATTTTAAAGTGTACTTCTACCCAAAAAACCATCCATAAAAACAGTATAAAAAGCATAGGTAAAAGAACAACTGAATAGCTGAAGTAAAAAGGATTATCTAAAGTAGCTTTTTTCATTCCATATAAATGTCAAAGATAAGACCAAAAAAACAAACATGCTTTTTTGTCATAGAATTAACTAATTTTGTCATAATAAAAACATTTCCTTAATTATACATTTTTGTACCATAAACAAAAAAGAATTATATTTAGCGAGTGGAAAGATTAAGAAAAACATTAAGTGAAAAAGTCAATATTTCTGATAGTGATTGGCAGTTCATCTTGTCTAAACTACATGTAAAAGAACACAAAAAAAAAGACTTACTTATCTCTACAAATACAGTTGAAAACAAGATTTACTTCATTTTAGAAGGAATCTTTAGATTATTCATAGAACTTCCTGAAAAAGACGTAACCATTGATTTTGGATTTCCAAGTAAATTTTTAAGTAGTTATTCTTCTTTTTTAACTCAAACACCTAGTGTCGCTTGCATTCAAAGTTTAACTAAATCAAAAGTAATTTATATTACTCGTGAAGATTTACATGAAATTTACAAATACACAAATGCTGGTGAGTCTATAGGAAGAGTATTCGCAGAAGATTTTTTTCTATATAAATCCAAAAGAGAATTGAGCTTTATGAAAGACTCATCTACAGATCGTTATTTAAATTTAGTAAAAGAACAGCAACAATTAATTCAAGAAATTCCACAAAAATATCTTGCCTCCTATATAGGAATTACTCCACAAGCATTAAGTAGAATACGAGCAAAAATTTAATTAAACTCAATTTATTAACCCAAGTTCATTGTTTCCAATACTCCAAGTCGTTTACTTTGCTTTAGAAATTTAAATCAAAAAAACATGGAAGCAAGTAATTTTAGTAACTCTGAAAACATGAGTCACAAAGTAAAAAACAATCACTTTGAAACAATCACTTCAAATAAACCTACAAGTGCGTTCATTGGAGCATCATGGATTGCTCTTTTAACTGGCATGGTCTCTTATTGTATTGGTCTTTGGAATGCAGAAATGGAGCTTAATGAAAAAGGGTATTATTTTTCCATCTTATTATTTGGACTCTTTTCTGTAATCTCTGTACAAAAATCAGTAAGAGATAGACTTGAAGGAATACCAGTTACAGATATGTATTATGGAATTAGCTGGTTTACAACATTAATCTCAATTCTACTATTAATAATTGGTCTTTGGAATGCTAATTTGCAGTTAAGTGAAAAAGGATTTTATGGTATGGCATTTTTATTAAGTCTATTTTCAGCCATAACTGTTCAAAAAAACACCCGCGATTTACTACTATCCAATCAATCAGAAAAAAGTAGCGAATAAAATCATCTAATTTGAAAGTAAAAAGGTTTGAAACGTAAATTTTCAAACCTTTTTACTTTAGTTCAAAATAAAAAAAAATGTACTTTTACATCATGGAAGCACCATTAGCAGAACGTATTCGTCCGCAACATTTATCAGAATATATTAGTCAATTACATTTAGTAGGAGAACAAGGTTCGTTAACACATCAAATTAGCAAAGGAATTATTCCAAGTCTAATTCTGTGGGGACCACCTGGAACAGGTAAAACAACTCTTGCGCAAATTATGGCTCAAGAAAGCAAACGCCCTTTTTATCAATTAAGCGCCATACATTCAGGTGTTAAAGATATTAGAGAAGTAATTGAAAAAGCAAAACAAAGTGGAGGTTTATTTACAGCAAAAAATCCAATTTTATTTATTGATGAAATTCATCGTTTTAGCAAATCACAACAAGATTCTTTACTAGCAGCTGTTGAGAAAGGTTGGGTTACATTAATTGGTGCTACAACCGAAAATCCAAGTTTTGAAGTAATCCCTGCATTATTGTCTAGATGTCAAGTTTATGTTTTGAATGCGTTTACCAGAGATGACTTAGAAGCGCTTTTAAAAAGAGCAATTACTACAGATGAAATTTTAAAAACAAAAAATATTGATTTAAAAGAAAGTGAAGCACTGTTAAGACTTTCTGGAGGTGATGGCCGAAAATTATTGAATATTTTTGAACTTATAGTAAATGCATCTGATGACGATTTTATTGAAATAACAAATGATAGAGTTACACATTTAGTCCAAAAAAGCACAGTTCTTTACGATAAAACAGGCGAGCAACATTACGATATTGTTTCAGCTTTTATAAAATCAATTCGTGGTAGTGATCCAAATGGTGCTGTTTATTGGTTGGCCCGAATGATTGAAGGTGGAGAAGATGTGAAATTTATTGCGAGACGCATGCTCATTTTAGCTAGTGAGGATATTGGAAATGCTAATCCTACCGCTTTAATAATGGCGAATAATACTTTTCAAGCCGTTACAACTATTGGTTATCCAGAAAGCAGAATCCTTTTAAGTCAATGTGCAATCTATTTGGCATCGTCTGCAAAAAGTAATGCTAGTTATATGGCAATTAACAAAGCTCAACAATTGGTAAAACAAACTGGTGATTTATCGGTTCCAATTCACTTACGAAATGCTCCAACTAAACTAATGAAAGAATTAGGTTATGGTGAAGACTATAAATATTCACATGATTTTCCCAATAATTTTGCAGAACAAGAATTTTTACCAAAAGAGCTAAGTAAAACTAAGCTTTTTGATCCTGGAGATAATGCTCGAGAAAGAGAATTAAGAACTTTCTTAAAAAATAGATGGAAAGATAAATATGGGTATTAAAGTTAGAAGTTACAACACAAAAACAGTAGACTACCTAAATAATTCACTATCATCTTATTAGTTATTCTAATTTTTATTAAAACTTAACATCTACTTTTTCTATAATTAGTTTGTCTTTTTTATAATATTCATAAAACCAAGACTCATCTTTTTTATAAAATATACCATTATCCATCATCCCTCTCTCTCCAAGAAACAAATTATCAATAGATGTTTTTTGCAATTCGAAAATGACATTTGGAATAGCATTTACAAGTTTAAAACCCGTCTCAGTAGGCAGAGCATATAATGCACTTTTATTACCTATCTCTTTACTAACAGGTATTAAATCTTCTAACGCTCCTTTTTTTTCTGGGACAATCTGTTGATCAACTAATCCTGTAAGATTTTCAGAAGTTTTAAAATTTAATTTCCCTTTAAGAGAAGTTAATGCAGTTCTTAAAGTTTGATTATAAGCCTTATCATAATCTTTCTCTCTACTTGATCCTTCTTCACTAATTACTAAAACTTCATTCTTACAATCTTTCACATTAACAGTTATCTTTGTCATGAACATTGAGTTATTCTCTAACACATTAACGTACAAAGCCAAACATCTATTTTTCAACAACTCATTTGGTAAATTTTCAGTATCATAAAAAACAACAAAACCTTCTGTCTCGAAAAAAGATTTGGTTAAACTATTTAAATTATATTTATTCGGCTCTTTAAAAAAAGAAAATTGCCCAGGAACAACAACATATTTATATTTCTCCTGTGCTTGTGAAAATAAAGAAAATACAATTATTAAAATAAGTACTATTTTTCTCATATTATAAAAAGTTTTTAAGTTCTATTAGTTGATTAATTTGATTTATTTCTTTTTCAATTTTGATTTTCTTCTCATTAAAAAAAATAGCATCAATTCCAAAACCTAACGCTCCCTCAATATCTGCTTCAAGGCTATCTCCTATCATTATACTATCTTCTTTCTTAGCTTTCGCCAAAGATAGTGCAAATTCAAATATGCTTGGATGTGGTTTTTTTACTCCTGCTAATTCTGAATTAGTTATTGTACTAAAGTAATGAAAAATGTTCGCATTTTTCATTTTTTTATCTTGTACTTGATTAAAACCGTTTGTAACAATATGTAAATTATATTTTGGTTGCAAATATTCCAAAATTTCTATAGTTCCTTCAAACAAATGATTGCTATTAGGCAAATGTTCAATATAATCGTCTGAAATTTGATCAACCAATTCTCTTGAAACAGAAACATCTAAAATCTCAAAAACATCATTTAAACGCCTAAAACGTAGCTCTTCCTGCGAAATTTCATTTACTTGATAAAGCGACCAATAATATTGGTTTTTAGGAATATAATGTTCTAAAAAATCGGCAATAGAAAAGTTAAAATCATATTGTTTGAAAATAATACCAAATGCTACTTCTGAATTCTTATCAAAATCCCAAAGCGTGTGATCTAAATCGAAAAAAAGGTGCTTTTTGTTTTTAAAAATCATTTATAAAATTCCTATAGTTTTAAAAATATATCTAAGGTTCTGAAAGCAGAACAATATTTAAAAAAAGCCCAAAAAATGGGCTTCAAATTAATTTCCTGCTGTAATAACTGCATTTTCTATATGATAAATCCAATCTTCCACATCATTATCATTATACCTAAATTTCCCTTTTAATGTAACAAATTGATCTGTTTTTAATTTAGGTAAATCTCCTTTAAATTTAATTCCCATTAAGGTTTCTGGCCCTGATTTTCCACAAAAAAAACAAGCTGCAAATACATTTTTACTTACTGCATAATTTTTATTATCAATAGGAATAATAAAACCACTTATAGTCACTTCTTTACTTTGTAAAGACTTTAATTTTGGATTAATAACAGGAAACATTATTTCACCATAAACTTTATCTGGCTTTTTTAAATATTCTATTTTACCTAACAAACTCCATGTCAGAGTATCTGTTAAAATGATTTCTTTATCCTTTTTAAATGTACTATTTTGTTCTTTTTTATTAAAACTAAATAGAGAAACTAGAACTAATAGTGCTATTGAAAATTTAATATAATTACGCATTGGCTAATGTTTTTGAAATATTTAATTGGTATGCTTTTATCGCTGGGAGTAAGGCTGCAAAAAAACCTACAAAGAGCGTTAATAAAAATAACACTCCTTCTTTTTTCCAAATAAATTCATACGGATTGAAACTAAACTTAAAATCTTTTTCTGCTGATGACGAAATGAGCATTAATGCTATTCTTCCCAAAATCGTACCAAAAATAAAACCTACCACACAGAGCAATAGACTTTCTATCATAACTAAAATCAAAAGTTGGTGTCTTTTAGCTCCATTTACTCTCAATAATGCAAATTCATTTTTACGTTCTTTCAATGTATTGAACAAAGCAATAAAAATTGAAATTCCAGAAATCAACATGATACCATAAGCTAAATATCGCAATGCATCAATCCCTATTCCAAACATAGAAACCAAACGATTAACTTCAATTGCTGGAGAAGCTACTTGCATTTTAGTGTTTTGAGCTATAATTCTTGGCCAAGTTACAATGCCCATCTTATTTCTAAACTGCAATAAAACAGCCGTTATTTCCATTCCTTTTTCATCAAGTGTCATTTCTTTATCATCATGATGTGAATGTTCGTCATGATCATGTTCGTGTTGCAAATGTTCATCACCTTCTTCATGTCTATGACCTTCTTCTCCATGTATTGGATTATGCAATTCTTCTTCTTCATGACTACCATGCATCTCCCAAACACTTGGTATTGTACATAAAATAAGATTATCAACTACTCTTCCAGTCATTTCTGCAATTCCAACTACTTTATAAGAAAAATGATCATGAACTTCTCCTTCTGCTGCGTCACCATGAGAACCAAAAAACTCGTCACCTATTTTTAAATTTAGTTTTTTGGCTATTTCTCCACCAATTACTACCTCAAAATTCTTTTCAAATACTTTTCCTTTTGAAATTTTAGCTTCATATTTTTCCAAATAATCTGTTGTAGTTCCCAAAATTTTATAGCCTCTATAATTATCTCCAAAAGCCAAAGGAATAGCTTTTTTAACAAAAGGATGTTGCATCCAAACTTTTGCTGAATCGTAACTAATATTTCCTGTAGGAGCATCTACTTGGTAAACAGAAGATAGTATTAATTGCAATGGACTTCCTTGCGCTCCAAGAACCAAGTCTACTCCATCAATATTACTATTAAACTTTTCTTCAAATTGTTTTTCCAATAATACTAAAACCGTAATTATAGCAACACTTGACGTTAACAAGATAATACTTAAAATAGTATTTAAAGGTTTAAACCAAATATTTCTCCAAGCTAGTTTTGCTATCATTTTACACTAAAGTTATTCGGTTACTAAATTTTTCTTTTATTCTACTGTCGTGAGTGACTATAATTAAAGCGGCTTTATTTTCTTTAGATAAAGAAGTTAGTAACTCAATTACTTTTTCAGCATTTTTATCATCCAAACTAGAAGTAGGCTCATCTGCTAATAATACTTTTGGCTCATTCATTAAAGCACGAGCGATTGAGACACGTTGTTGCTGTCCAATACTTAATTGATTAGGCAACTTATCACTTTGATTAGTTATACTTAATTGTTCCAAAAGTTTTTTAGCTCTATTTGAATTTTTCTTACCACTTGCTAACCAACTTGCCATTTCTAAATTTTCCAAAACTGTTAAGGCACTAACAAAATGTGATTTTTGAAATACAATTCCAATATTTTGACCTCTAAATTTATCATTTTTACTTTCTGACAAGGTAACAATATCTGTATCATCAATTGTTATTGCACCTGTTGTAGGGTGAAGTAAACCAGCTAATATATGCAAATATGTCGTTTTCCCTTTCCCAGAATCACCTGTTATAAGAATAGTACTTCCTGCATCGCAATGCAAATCGGGTAAAATAAAAGATTGTTCTTTATTATAAGAAAACGTAATGTTTTTTGTGCTTATCATTTTTGATATGCTTAATTTTTAATGAGCTGCAATATAACAAATTGAAAAGAAAAAAATCTTAATGTTTATTTAAAAATTCTCTTATCGAAAGGGAAATCTTCTTGTTGTATAATTTTAATTTTCTTAAAATCGTCATGAAAAGGATTTAATAGATAATTATAATCTCCTTGAACCACAGCAGAAGGCACTTTTAACACAGCACTTTTCTTACTTCTAAGAAACTCATCTCCAATTTTTTGCGTATCAACTAACTCTGGAAAACTATTCCAACCTAATGGTATTTTTTTTACATCTAGCATTTCTACAACCACATCATCTGGTATAAAAATAGTTAACATAACATAACCACTAGGTAAAGTTGCTAAAGTAACATGCACTACAACCTCAGCCATGGCTAAAGCCCTACTTTGCGCAGTATAAACCACTTCAATACCTTTAGAATTCCATCTTGCACCAGTTATAGATGCACCAACACCAGAAAGTTCAATCGGATATTTTTTATTAGCTAACCGAAATACTTCCATTACACAAATATTCCGTATTGAATTTTATTCAATTCATTCATAACCATTTCTTTTCCATAAGAATCTTTTAACAGTTCAAAGGGCTGCAGGTTTCCCAAAGCAAAATTTGGAGTATTTAACCAAAGATAAAATTGTTCTTTTGAATCAAACACTTCTTTCCCTAACGATGTCACTTCTGCTAATTCTAAGATTTTTTCTGTAGGAATAGGATCGAAAACAAAATCTTTTTTGGATTTATTACGTTGTAATGTTCGTAAAGAAACACCTAAAAATTGCGCCCAGTCTTCCTCATTAAAAGGAGTACGTTCTTTTATTAAATCATATATCTCGTATGGCAACCCTCTTCTAATGGAATGCACAATCAACATCCGGTTTGACAAGAATTTTTTATAAGTAATATTTTTATCAACCACTGTTAAATCTGACTCTTTCCCTACCTTAGAGACATACATTCTAACAGCTTTATCTATTTTTAGATCTGAATTAGCAACTAACTTTGTCATAATGGCGTCATTTGTCTGTAAATTTACGACAATTGTCTCTTAAAAACAAATTATTTATATCATTTAATCCAGTTTACCTGTTTCTAACCAGTTTACAGTATCTCTAAAAACGGTATCCCAATTATAACTATCTTCTACTAGATTTCCGTCTTCATCAAACTCTTTTTTAAAGAAATTATGGTCATAATCAGGATAGGCTTTTACAAAAAAATCTCTTTTATCTTTTAATAAAAACAGAAGCAAATCATTATGAAAAGCAGTTAAGTCATTAGTTCCATAAATCACCAATATTGGATTATTAAATTTTTTGAAGCTATTAAAAGTTAACTCAGAATTATAACTTGACCAATTATACAAATCAGCATCTTTTTTATATTCTTCAATTTTTCCAATACTAAGAAAATTTTTAGTAATATCATTGATGGCGTTTTGAGAAATCGAATCATTACTTTGAGTGTAACTATCTAATCTGTATTTTAATATTTCTTCTGTGGATCTATTAAATGGATCAGCAGACATACAAACAAGCTTAGTGATTTTTTTATTATTTTCCGATAATTTAGCCGCAACACGATATCCTTCAGAATGACCTACAACATAAATAGCTTTTTTATCAACCCATTTTTGTTTATATAAGAAATTCAGTACTTCTCTTGTTTGTAGCACTCTATAAGTAAGGTTATCATATTTAATATACTCTAAAGGAACGTATCCATTTGCATCTTTATAACCATTTGCGTCTCTTTGAAATTCACCTAATAATGGTATGCCTTTTCTAGCGATTAATATTAAATTATATTTATCTAAATATTCTGCTGTTTTGAAAGGAAATAAAGTAAAAAATTCTTCTTTATCTTTAAAGACAATTGGCAAAGGCAACGAACCCTGTAGAAAGATTATTGTAGGTTTTGTTGTATTATCTCTATTAATTGACCTTATAAAAACAATTGTATCTGATTTTGTTTTTAATTCAACTTTATCAAAACCTATCTCTTTTAATTCATTAATTTGTCCAAAAGATTTAAGAAAGAATAAGAAAAAAATTAAAAACAGCATTTTGACATTCAAACTTACCTTACATAATTTTATCATAACTACCACTTATTTATTAAAAGTTCATCTCTACCCTACATCATTCCTTCATCTGCAAAACTAAAATACCCTTTTTCAGTGATAATAATATGATCTAATACATGTATTTCTAAAGTTTTTCCAGCTTGTTGTAAATTTTTCGTTAATTGAATATCTGCTTGACTAGCTGTTAATTTACCCGACGGATGATTATGAGATAGAATAACAGCTGTAGCATTATGTTCAAAGGCTAATTTAAAAACCACTCTAGAATCAACAATTGTTCCAGTTATTCCTCCTTTACTTATTTGAGTTTTATAAATCACTTTATTAGCATTATTCAAATATAACACCCAGAATTCCTCATGAGCCAATTCACCTATTAAAGGTTGCATAATTTCAAAAACAGCTTTACTTGATGAGACTTTTGATAGCTCAATTGTTTCTTCTGCCCTTCTTCTTCTACCAAGTTCTAAAGCTGCTACTATTGAGATAGCTTTAGCCTCACCTATGCCTTTAAATTGAATTAATTGTTGAACGGATAGCTTACCTAATAAATTGAGGTTGTTATTGGCTGAAGCTAAAATGCGCTGACAAAGCTGAACAGCACTTTCATTTCTAGAACCTGAACCTATGAGTATGGCTAAAAGTTCTGAATCTGATAAAGTGGATTTCCCTTTAAGAAGAAATTTTTCACGAGGACGATCGTCTTCTGCCCATTGATTAATTGGCGTGTACATATAATATTTATTTTGGCATTTATAAGAAACAAATTAAATTCATTTTTTATTACTTTCAAAATATTTAATTTACAATTTACTGATTACTTTAGCGTTATTTTAAAAACAGAAAATGAAATTTATTCTACTTTTGGCTTTATTTATTAATTTATCAGGTTGCCAAGAAAAAAAAGAAACATTAAAACCTATAGTTTCAGTTAAAGAAAAAAAGAAAAATAGTACTCCTGAACTAATTCAAGCCAAAACTTTCGCGGAAAAACTTTCAAATGCTGCCATCTCAATTATTGATCCCGAAGTTATTTATACACCAACTTATGTTGGTATAAAATATCCAAATGGAGACGTTCCGAAAAAAACTGGTGTTTGTACTGATGTTGTGATTCGTACTTATCGCAAATTGAACATTGATTTACAAAAAGAAGTTCATGAAGACATGAAGTCTAATTTTTCTAAATATCCCAAAACTTGGGGATTAAAATCTACCGATAAAAATATTGATCATCGAAGAGTACCTAATTTGGAAGTTTTTTTTGAAAGGAAGGGAGAAAAATTGATTGTTAGCCAAAATCCAAATGATTACAAAACAGGTCATTTAGTAACTTGGATGATTGGCAACAAATTACCACATATAGGAATTATCACACATTTAAAATCAAAAGATGGAAAACGACCTATGATTGTTCATAATGTTGGTGGTGGACAAGTTTTACAAGATTGTTTGTTTAACTATAGTATTGTGGGACATTTTAGGTATGGAAAATAATGTATTAATTTGTTAATTAAACAATTTGTCACATTAACTAATCAAGCCCTTTACCTCATCAAAATTCAAACCTCCATAATTACCTGAACTCATTAGTAACAAAGTGCTATCAGTAAAGTTTTGAGTAAAAATAAACTCTTTAAATTCTTTAGGATTTGTATAAATAATCAAATCATTCCTTTTAAAAGATTGAGCAATTTGATTATAAGTAACCTCTTCTAGTTGTTTAATTTTTATAGCATCAGGAGAATAAAAAACTACTGCTACATCTGCACTATCTAAAGCTCCTTCATATTCTTTTAAGAATTCTGCATTTAAACTACTGTATGTATGTAATTCTAAACAAGCTACTAATTTTCTATCTGGATATTGATTTTTAACTGCTTTAGTTGTGGCAGATACTTTACTTGGTGAATGTGCAAAATCTTTATAGGCAACTTTATTGCTGCTTTCTGCAATTTTTTCTAATCGCTTGCTTGCTCCTTTAAAACTCCCAATCGCTTCGTAAAATTCAGCTTCATCCACACCCATACATTGACAAACCCATTTAGCTCCAGCTAAATTATTTAGATTATGAGATCCAAAAACTTCAATTGGCATTGGTCCTTCTGGTGTATCTAATAAAGTTACTCCGTTTTCTACAACATGATTAGGTGTATAATAGGCAATTTTACGGATTGGGTTTTCCGTTTCTTCTGCTACTTGCTTAACAGTTTTATCTTCTTCATTATAAACTAAAATACCACCTTTAGTAATTTGATTAGTAAAAATCCTAAATTGGTCTATGTAATTATCAAATGTTGGAAACACATTAATATGATCCCATGCAATTCCTGACAGTAAAGCTATATTAGGTTGGTACAAATGGAATTTTGGACGTAAGTCTATCGGTGAAGACAAATATTCATCTCCTTCTAATACAATAAAATCATTTTCTTCAGTAAGGTGAACCATCGTATCAAAACCCTCTAACTGTGCTCCTACCATATAATCTACTTCGATAGCATGAAAATGCATTACATGAAGTATCATAGAAGTAATAGTAGTTTTACCATGAGAACCACCAATTACAACTCTCGTTTTATTTTTAGATTGTTCATAAAGAAATTCTGGATAGGAATAAATCTTCAATCCCAATTCCTTCGCTTTTAACAATTCAGGATTATCTCCTTTCGCATGCATACCAAGAATAATCGCATCTAAATCAGAAGTGATTTTTTCAGGAAACCAACCTAACTCTTTTGGTAACAATCCTTTCTTATCTAATCTAGATTTTGAAGGCTCAAAAATGGCATCATCACTACCTGTTACTTTATATCCTTTATTATGAAGGGCTAGTGCCAAATTATGCATAGCAGCACCACCAATAGCTATAAAATGTGTATTCATTTAAAATTTGAAATTTGAAGTTGGAAATTCTAAGGAAAACCTTGAAACTTCTAACATAAATTATTTATTGTATTTTTCAGATTCATCTACAAGAACTTCTGCTTTTTGCGGAAGTTTCATTTTTCTATATAAACTAATCAAACGTTGATAAGCCATTTTTGAATGTGTTAAAGCTACGCCTTTCATAAAATATTTTTCAGCTGAATTGTAACGTTCAAAATATTCATCTATATGACCTTTTGCTAGTAAACCATCGATTTTAGAAATACTCATTAGTTCATCAGCATATCTTTGAGACTTTTTCTCACTACCTCCTATTATTGCTGGTAATTCTAAATATAAAATCACCAAAGCCCAGCGGGTATCTGTATGTTTAGAATCTAACTTAGCAGCAGTTTTGAACGATTCTTCAATTTCATCAATCATTCCTAATGCTTTAAATTTATTACATTCTTTCGCTTTCATTCCCATAGCACCACCATATTTATAATGGTAATTTGCATTCTGTGGAAATTTATCTTTTAAGATTTTATATTTCTCAATCACTTCATCCCATTTCTCATAGTAACCTGCAATATCACCAATGTATTCTATTGCTTTATAATCATTAGGATTTATTTTCAAATGAGCTTCAAAATAAACTTTAGCTTCATCATATTTTTTTTGATTATACAATTTCTCTCCTTTGTCAAAATTATTCTGTGAGAAAACAAAAAATGGTAAAAAAAACAAAATGAATTTGTACATAGCAGCAAATTTTTATTCAAAATTAAGAAAATACAATGATTTATCCTTAAGTAAAAAAACATTTATCTTAGTTGAAGATTTTTTTTACAAAACAATCCAACCTTTTCACTCTTTTTATACTCTATACTAGAAAACATATTCCATGAAAAATTATACCATCCTCTTATTCTCCCTAATTTGTGCTTCATTATTTTCTCAATCAAATTATGATAAAGAATGGCAAGAAGTTTACCAACACGAACTCGATGGAAAAACTCGTTCTGCATTTGAAGTTGTGGAAAATATCTATAAAAAAGCAAAACGTAAAAAAGATAAAATTCAAATTATAAAAACATTTTTCTATACTTCAAAATTCACACAAGCACTTGAAGAAGACGCCCAATCTAAAATAATAGTAAATCTAAATAATGAAATTAGAGAAGCTGATGAAACCACAAAGGCTATCTTAAATTGTATCTACGCCTCAATATTGGAGAATTATTATAAGCAAAATAGTTACACTAAAATTAGAAACAGAACCAAAATAGAAAATGAAAACGAAACTAATTTTCTTCTTTGGACTTCAACGAAATTTGAAAGCGAAATTGAAAAAGCCTATGAAAACACTCTACAAAACAGAATCATTTTACAACAACAAAATATAATACAATTTAAAGACATTTTTACTATTTCTCCAGACATTAATGCCAAAAATTATACTTTATATGACTATTTATGGAACGAATTATTTACTTACAGAAAAAACAATAAAAACAACTGGGAAATAAGTAGAACAAATAAAAACAATACTTTTATTGAAAAGCTATACGCTAATCCTTCAACATTCATAAGTACTTCAACTGACATCATTTATAATATAAACTTCAAAAAAACTATTACTTTACTTCAACAATACGAAGCTTATTATAGTAAAAAAGATACAGACAAATTAGACAAAGCCTATTCAAACAGACTTAATTATATACATTCTATTTTCAAAAACAATACACTTTACATAAAAGAATTAAAATCGCTCGAAGAAACTACAAAAAACAAACATCTACAACAACAATTAAAAGTTGATAAAGCCAAATATTTTAATTCTATTACCAATAAAAATTCAGAAAAAAATTACTATAATGAAGTATTAGTAATTTGTGATTCCGTTTTAAATTCTAGAGTAAATAATAATGCTTTGGCTGAAGCCGAAATCTTAAAAAACAACATATTAAGAAAAGTATTAAATATTCAAATAAAAAATACACTTTACGAAAATGAAAATACTAGAGCTCATATTACATATAAAAACATAGACACATTAACCATTCATTATTTTAAAATTCCGAAAAACTTTAATGCATTCAAGAATACAAAAAAACCAGATTCAATTTTTCGAGATTTTGTTGATAAAAATAAAGCTGTAAAAACTTACACACGAATACTTTCAAATAAAAAAGATTACTTTACATATACTACCGAAATACTTTTGGAACAAATTCCATTAGGTGATTATATATTAGTCTTCCAACCTAACAGTCAAAAACTAGTTAAAGACAATTATGAATACCAAACTATAACGGTTTCAAATATTGCTTATATAAAAGACAGTGATGACAAATACGATTATTTCTATGTTTCGGATAGAAAAACAGGAAAACCACTTCAAAACATAATCGTTAGAAATAACGAAGAAACTAAACTAACTGATGCTCTAGGAAAAGTAGACTTTAAGAAAAAGAAATATGTAAAAAAAACCTCTAAAAATCCTAATTCTGATATTTACTTTATTCATAAAAAAGATACATTAGTTAGCAATTACAACAAAGGTTGGTTTTATAAAAAAGATAAAGAAGATTTTAAATACGAAGATTTTGAAGCTAAAGCCAAAGTCTATTTTGACAGAGCTATATATCGACCAGGTCAAAAAGTCTATTACAAAGGAATTATCATTCAAAATATAAATGGAGAAAAAAGTATTGTTCCCCATTTAACTGTCTCAGTACTGATTGAAGATGCCAATTCAAACACCTTGAAAGAATATGAAGTACAAACCAACGATTTTGGCTCTTTCGCTGGAGAATTTGATCTTCCAAAAAATATTTTAACAGGTCAATTTTCAGTTACAATTGATGAACCCGATAACTATGACAATGATAAAAAATATTATGATGAAAAAGAAGACGAACATCAATTTTGGGATAATGTAGATTTTGATTATGACAATGAATTCAATTTCCAAGTAGAAGAATATAAACGTCCAACATTTGAAGTCTCTTTTGAAAGTATAAAGGAAAATTACACTTTAAGTGACACTTTAAAAATAGTTGGAAATACCAAAACTTTAGCTGGAAGTAATCTTACCAATGCTACAGTAAATTATACAATTTCTAAAAGGATTTATACCAATAAATACATCGAAAACCTAGAAAGAGAAGACATAACAAATACCATTGAAACGGATTCAAAAGGAAATTTCACTATTAGTATAACCGCAAATGATAGTTTAGTTGAAAATAAAGATATTAGAGAAATTAATTACACTATTGAAGCAGAAGTTATCGATTTAAATGGAGAAACTAGAACCGCTTCTAAATATGTAAAAGTTGAAAATCGAACTCTAAAATTAAGTATTTCTACAAACCCAACCTTATATAAAGAAGAAGAAAACCATCTTACTATCACAGCTACTACATTAAATGATTATCCTATTGATGCAAAAGGTAAAATAGAAATTTATTATATAGAGAAAAAACAATTTCTAAAACCAAGATTATTTTCAATTCCAGAAATTCAAAGCATAGTTGAAAAAGATTTTAGAAAGTTATTTCCAAATGAGCCTTTTGATGTAAACGACACTAAAATAAATGAAATACTCATAAAAACAATTTCTTTCGACACAAAAAACAAAAAAACAGTTCTGTTAGATTCTTTAAAAAAATTAAAAAAGGGAAATTATAAATTAATTGCCAAAGCATTCGACAGTAAAAACAATCAAATTGAAGGTACACATTCATTTGAGCTAAAATCAAGAAAAGAAATTTTTAACGAATCAGTTTTATTTACTTTCAAAGATGTTACAGAGGCAAAAAGTGATTATTTTGAATTCGAATTTCAATCAGTTATTCCAGATTTAAATATTTTTTCAAGGTTTTACATTGGTAAAGAACTGGATAAAGAATTTGTTGTACAACTTACAAATGGAATTGGAAAGCTTAAAATTAAAAAACAAGCTTCATCAAAAGAGAACTTATTCTTTCATTTTTCAACTCGTTACGACAATGAAACTTTTAATAAAACTTATAGCGTTTCAAAAGAAGAAATAGCCAAAAAATTAGAATTTGAAATTATTAGTCTTCGCAACAAAATAGAACCAGGAAGTAAAGAAAATTGGTCTTTTAAAATACTCAATCAAAAATTAGAAACAGAAGTTTTAGCTAGTATGTATGATAGTTCGCTAGACCAATTTACTCAAAAAGAATGGGATACAAAATTGAATTTTAACGAGAATTATTCCAGTCCAGATTATCCACGTTTTTATGAAGATAAATCCAAATACGTTTATTTTAATAAATTTGACCAAAGCATAAAATATTATCAGTATTACATAAAAAACCCACAACTCAATTGGTTTGGATTCAACTTTAATGGGTCCTACAGCAAATATGCGCAAGAAAAATACCTGGAAACGATTGAATCATTAACAGAAATTCCGAAAGACGCAAAAATAATAACAGGAACAATTTTAGATAAGTTTGGTCCTTTAGCTGGTGCCAATATAACTGTTCAAGGAACAAAAAGAGGAACTACTAGTGATTTTGATGGCAATTTTAGTATTCAAGCAGAGGCAAATGAAATTTTGACAATTTCTTATATAGGAACGATTGACACTTATTACACAGTAAAAGGTAAAAACAACACTATCTATATTACATTACAAGAAGATACAAATGCTTTACAAGAAGTTGTTGTTGTTGGTTATGGTATGGAAACAAAAAGGAATCTGACCGGTAATGTTTCTAAAATAAAAGATACAGTTGCAGATGATACTCTTTTGTTTAGCATATTAAATGGAGCCGTTGATGGCGTATATGTTTCCTCTGGATCCGGACAAGTTGGAAATGCAAGTTCTGTTAGAATACGAGGCACAAGTTCTGTTAATAAAGAAATTAACCCATTGTATATTGTAGATGGCATTCCTGTAGACTCTTCATATTTTGCAAAATTAAAAGTTGAAAATATTGAAAGTGTTTCCGTCTTAAAAGACGCTTCCGCTGTTGCTTTATATGGTTCTAGAGCCTCAAATGGAGTAATCATTATCACTACAAAACAAGCTTTAAAAGAAATCACCCAAGTAAAAACAAGAACTAACTTTAACGAAACTGCTTTCTTTTTTCCGCAATTACAAACAGATAAAGAAGGTAAAATAATCCTTTCTTTCACTTCTCCTGAATCTTTAACAAGATGGAAATTGCGTTTGTTAGGTCATAATAAAAACTTTGAAACGGGTTATTTTCAAAACGAGATTATTTCGCAAAAAAACATTATGGTCATGCCAAATTTACCTCGTTTTGTAAGAGAAAAAGATACACTTACTATTACTACAAAAGTGGTAAATATGACTAATGAAACCAAAGCTGGTCTTGCCATGCTTCTTTTATTTGATGCTACCAACGGAAAAGCAATTGATAGTATCTCTTTAAATTTAAACAATAGAAAAGATTTTATTTGTAAACCAAAAGAAAGTATTTCTGTTTCATGGACGATTACCATTCCTGAAAACTTACAAGGATTACAATATAAAATTGTAGCAAAATCGGGTACTTTTTCAGATGGTGAAGAAAATATTTTACCTGTCTTAAGTAATAAAATTTTGGTAACTGAAAGCATTCCGCTTTGGGTAAGGGAAAACAGTAAGAAAGAATATGTATTCGAAAATCTAAAAAACAACACTTCAACTACTTTACAAAATCATAATTTCACGTTAGAATACACTACAAACCCTATTTGGTTTGCAATTCAGTCTTTACCTTATTTAATGGAATTTGAACATGAATGTGCAGAACAAACTTTTGCACGTTATTATGCAAATACAATTGCTAGTGAAATTGTTACCAAAAATCCAAAAATTGCGAGTTTATTTGAATCCTATAGAAACAAAAAAAGTCCAAAAAGTAAACTTATAATCAATGAAGAATTAAAATCTATTCTTTTAGCAGAAACACCCTGGTTTTTCGATTCTGAAGACAAAACTGAAAAGAACAAGCAACTGGCTTATTTATTTGATTTGGCAACGTTAAAAAACAAAGAAGAGCAAACTTTAGAAAAACTAGAAGCCAAATTATTACCTTCTGGAGGATTTCCTTGGTTTGATGGTGGCAATGAAAATCCATTTATTACCCAACATATTTTAGCAGGAATTGGTCATTTAAATGTTTTATTTCCAAATGATAAAGCTAAATATAAAAAAATAGTTACCAAAGGTATTCCATTTTTAGACCAAAAATTCATTTCGCAATATGAAGATAACAAAACAATATTCAGAAACTATTCTTACAATAACATCCACTATTTATACATGAGAAGTTTCTTTGTAAAAGAATACCCAATTGCTACAAAATTAGATTCACTTCTTCAAATGCAATTAAAAGAAGTCAAAAAAAATTGGCTAAACTATTCTTTGTACCAAAAAGGACAATTAGCTTTAATTCTCAATCGTTTTGGTGAAGTTGAAATGGCAAAAAAAATGATAACCCATTTAAAAGAAACAGCTTCTTTGAATGAAGATTTAGGCATGTATTGGATTGAAAATACTAAAAGTTGGTATTGGTACCAATCTCCGATAGAAACACAAGCTGTATTGATTGAAGCATTTAACGAAGTTATCCAAGACACAAAATCAGTTGATTTAATGAAGGTTTGGTTGCTAAAAAACAAACAAAATAAAAATTGGTCAACTACAAAAGCAACTACTGAAGCTATTTATGCAATTTTATTACACGGAAACGATTGGACTTCAGTAAAAGATAAAACCAAATTTAAAATTGGGAATGAAAAAATATTGAGTGATAAATTGGCTACCAACGAAAAAGAAGTAGAAACAGGTTACATCAAAATCAATTGGAAAACTGATGAAATTTCACAAGAAATGGCAACTATTAGTATTGAAAATAAATCAGATGTTCCTAGTTATGGAGGAGTTTATTGGCAATATTTTGAGAATTTGGAAAACATAAAAGAAAGTACAAACTCCATTTTAAACATTAAAAAAGAGTTATATAAAAAAGAAAAAACTGGAAATGGAACTATTTTAAAAGAAATTCAAAAAGAAAACTTAAAAATAGGTGATATTATAACTATTCGTTTAATTTTAAAAGCAATCGAAGACATCGAGTTTGCTCATTTAAAAGATCTAAGAGCTTCTTGTTTTGAACCACTTGATGTTATTTCAAAACATGAAAGAAAGGATAATTTATATTATTACAAAAGTACAAAAGATATTGCTACTCATTTTTTCTTTGATAAAATAAATAAAGGTACCTATATTTTAGAATATGATGTTCGCGCCAATAACTCAGGAAGCTTCAACGATGGTATTTCTACTTTACAAAGTATGTACGCTCCTGAATTTTCAGCAAATTCTAAGAATAGTACTATAAAGGTTACAAAATAATAATTTTAGAAATCAAAAATTAGTCTAAATTTTCTTATATTTGAGTATTAACATATAAACTACTAGAATTATGGGATTATTTTCATTTGTAAAAAATGCAGGTGCTAAACTATTTGGCAAAAAAGAAGAAGAAGCTCCAGTGGAAGAAAAAGCAGTTTTAAAAGCGAGCGCTCTGTTAGAACATGTGAAAGCATTGGGTTTAAAATACAAAACCATTAAAATTAGTCTTAAAGGTGACGATGTAGTAGTGGAAGGTGATGTGGACGAACAAGAAGATGCAGAAAGAATTGTATTAGCAATTGGTAATGTTGAAGGTGTTGATACAGTTGATAATCAAATGATTGTTATTGCTCCTGAACCAAAACCAGAAGCACAATTTCATACGGTGGAAAAAGGAGAATGGTTATCTAAAATTGCTAAAAAATATTATGGAGATGCTAATAAATTCAATATTATATTTGAAGCCAATCAGCCTATGCTAGACCATCCTGATAAAATTTATCCAGGACAAGTTTTAAGAATCCCTAATATTGACTAAGTGTCTTAATAAAAAAGAACGACTTAATAAGTCGTTCTTTTTTTTATCTTCTTCTTCTACCAAAGTAGCTAGTTCCTAAATTAGATATATTCATTGCTGATTTTCGTTCTGATGAATTTCTACTTTCCACTTTTAATTCTTCTACATTTTCATCAACTAAAACCAATTCTTTTTCTAAGTCATCTACTACCTCTTTTTCATCATTAATCACAGGATAATCTTCAGAGGCTTTATTAACATCTTTAAAGTTGAATTCTTCTTTTACAGTATCATATCCATATCTAATTTTATTAAACAACTCTAATTTTAAAGCTAAAGATGACTTTAAAATTTCAATATCTTTTTGATTTTCCATTCACAAATAAATTTAATACAAAACTACATAAACTTTAGCATAAATTACAGAAAAACTATAATTCTTTTAACATTTTTAAAAAAAACAATCTATCTTTGCCGTAATAATTCTATGAAATATAATATGTTACAAAAATTAATTGAAGAAACAGCAATAGAATCAGCTTTAATCTTTGACAAAAACGGAAATCTTATTGACTCTATAAATATTGACAAACCACAAACAATAAGTGCAATGTCAAGTACTATTTTAGAAATGTGTGAAGGGCTAGTTGATGAGCTAAATGAAACAAAATTGAATCAAATTATCCTAAAAGGAGAATCTCTTTTATTAATTGGAAGTAAATTGAAACAAGACCAATATTTAATTTCAATAAGTAATGATATTGCAAAACTAGGACTTTTACTTAAAGTCATTGATAACTTAGAAAAATAATTTAATACAAATAATTGATTATGTCAGATTTTTTAAACAAGTTCGGAGAGGATTTACAAACTAACGTTTCTGGTTTTATTGCTGTTAGTGTAACAGAAGTAAAATCAGGTATTTCTTATTACTCTTTGTCTGTTGACCCCTCTTTTGATCCTGAATTAGCTTCAGCTTATAACTTAGAAGTAGTGAAAGCAAAGTTAAGCGCTATCAAAGCTTTAAATTTAACTCAAAAGATTGAAAATATTATGATTAACCTAACTTCACAAATACATATTATTGATATTTCTGAAGATGGTGATTATTTTATCTACTTAGCTGTCGATGCAAATAAAGCAAATTTAGGAATGACTAAAGCTGTTTTGAATAAATACAAAAAAGATATTGTAGGTAAAATATAATTATTTTATTTACCATAAAAAAGGAACGCAAATGCGTTCCTTTTTTATATTTAACTTTTAACTTCTGCATCTGTATTCAACATTTTCCACAACTTATCTTTAAGTTCTTGCAAACCTTGTTGCGCAACAGAAGAAATAAACATATAGTCTATTCCTTTAAACTCTTTATCTAGTTGCGCTTTCATTTCGGTTTGTAATTCCTCATCTAACATGTCTGATTTAGATACAACAATTAGTCTATCTTTGTCTAACATTTCAGGATTGTAACGTCTTAACTCATCTAATAATATTTCATATTCCTTTTTAATATCTTCTGCATCAGCTGGAACAAGAAATAACAAAGTAGAATTGCGTTCTATATGTCGAAGAAAATAATGACCTAAACCTTTACCTTCAGCAGCTCCTTCAATAATTCCTGGAATATCTGCAATTACAAACGATTGAAAATCTCTGTAAGCTACGATTCCTAAATTAGGCTTTAAAGTGGTGAACGCATAATCGGCAATTTTAGGTTTTGCAGAAGTTAAAACCGATAAAAGTGTTGATTTTCCTGCATTAGGAAAACCTACTAGACCTACATCTGCCAATACTTTTAATTCTAAAATAATATCCAATTCTTCACTAGGCATTCCTGGTTGAGAATAGCGTGGTGTTTGATTAGTAGAACTTCTAAAATGCCAGTTTCCTAATCCTCCTTTTCCTCCTTTTGCGATTACTTTAGTTTCTCCATCTTCAGTTATTTCAAAAAGTACATCTCCGGTTTCCTTATCTTTTACAACAGTACCTAATGGTACTTCTATAATTTTATCCTCTCCATCTGCACCTGTGCTTCTAGAACTTCCTCCATCACCTCCATGACCTGCTTTTACATGTCTTAAAAATTTTAGATGATACAAGGTCCAAAGACCTTTATTTCCTCTTAATATAACGTGTCCTCCACGACCTCCATCTCCTCCATCTGGCCCTCCTTTTTCAATAAATTTTTCTCTATGTAAATGTGTAGAACCTTTACCTCCTTTTCCAGAAGCTAAATATATTTTTACGTAATCTACAAAATTCCCTTCAGTCATAACAAAGTTAGAAGTTAGAAGTTAGAAGTCAGAAAGTTGATTTTAAAAATCTATTTTCCTAAAACTTTTAACTTATGATTTAATTTTTGCAAAGGTATAATTTATAATTGAATTTAGCGATTCTTTTAATTATAGCCCAGATGGTAATGAAAAGCGTATGACAAAAGAAAAATAGTGATGCCCATAAAAAAAGAGCGACTATTAAGAAGCTCCTTTTTTTATGTTAGGCACACTTTTTTATTTTGTTATACCTTGTAGTGAACAGCTGGATCAGCTACTACAACAAACCATCAATTACTTTTGACAATCGTTCAGTAACTTCTGCAATTTGCCCTATTCCATCCACTGGTTTAAATTTACCTTGTGCTTTATAATAATCCGTCAATGGAGCTGTTTTTTGGTTATACTCGTCATAACGGTTTCTGATTTTTTCTTCATCTTGATCGTCTGGTCTTCCTGATGTTTTTCCTCTTTCCAACAAACGTTGCACTAAAATTTCATCATCAGCTTCTAAAGCAACAGTAGCAGTAATTTCTTGGTTTTTCGATTTTAGAAAAGCATCTAAAGCCTCTGCTTGTGCAATTGTTCTAGGAAAACCATCAAATAAAAATCCTTTAGCTTGTGGATTTTTATTAACTTCATCTTCCAACATTTTAATAGTAATTTCATCTGGAACTAGATCCCCTTTATCCATATAAGATTTAGCAAGTGTTCCTAATTCTGTTTCATTTTTAATATTAAATCTAAAAATATCTCCTGTTGAAAGATGTACTAAATTGTATTTTTCTTTTAAAAAATCGGCTTGAGTTCCTTTTCCAGCTCCTGGCTTTCCGAATAAAACTATATTAATCATTTGTGTGTTTGTGTTTTCTATTGCTAATTGATGAACGTCTGGTAAATTTCTTCCTAAACCATCATAGTCTAACCCAAAACCTACGATGAATTTATTAGGAATACGAATTCCCACGTAATCTAATTTAATCTCTTTTTTATAGGCTTCTGGTTTAAAAAACAAAGTAGCTATTTTTAAATGTTTTACCTTCTTTTCTTTAAAAATAGCTTTTAATTCTTCTACCGTATTTCCAGTATCAACTATATCTTCGACAATTACCACCGTTTTCCCTTCTAAATCTTCATTTAGACCAATTAATTGTTTTACTTGATTTGTAGATTGTGTACCTTCGTAAGATGCCAGTTTAACAAAACTTACTTCGCACATTCCTCTATAATACTTCATTAAGTCGGAAATAACTTTGAACGAACCATTCAAAACTCCAATAAAAACTGGAACTTCATCAAAAAAATCGGCATCCATTTGCTTGGCCATGTTTTGAATCGCAAAATCTATTTCATCTGCTGAAATAAAGGGTTCAAAATGTTTATCGTGTAATTGAATCACAAGGTTTGATTTTAAAAATAAGCAACAAATTTAAGAAAGTAATAAGTATTAAGCAGTAAGTATCAAGACTTTTTTTATTTTTTTTACTATTTTTATCCAATGGAATCTTCTTTTTATACACAAATAGAAAACAGCACTGCTCATAGAAAATCTAGAGACAATATTTGTGAATTAGCAATGTCAAATTCTGATAATTTAAAAGAATTATTTGCTTTTGCTTTTAACCTTACTAATAAAAATCATTTTAAAGCTTGTTGGGCATTAGAACTTGTTCTTGAAAAAAACTTAGAATTTATAATTCCATATCTAGATGTTTTTACTAATACTGTTTCTGTCTACAAAAATGATTCTGCTGTAAGACCCATTTCTAAAATTTGCTTTTTTATTTCTAAATCTAAATCAATCAATTTATCTAAAAAACAAGAACAACAACTTATAGAAACTTGTTTAGATTGGCTAATCCAAAATGAAAAAGTTGCCACTAAAGCTTATGCAATAAGAGCATTACATAATTTTAGTAAAAAACAACCTTGGATTAAAGAAGAGTTAAAAGTTATTTTAGAACAGGATTACAGTTCGCATTCGGCTGCTTACAAAGCTGTTGCTAGAGAAATTTTAAAGAAATTAAATAAATAAGCAATTGTTAATTAGTATTTGTCTAAGTATCTTTGCATCACTAACTACAAACAACTAAAAAAGCAATCCAATGAATTGGGTTCATATATCGCAATGAATTATTTCTCATCTGATTTTAAACTAGGTATATTAGGAGGTGGCCAACTGGGCAAAATGCTTCTAGCAGATACTCGAAAATTTGACATTCAAACCTTTGTATTAGACCCAAATGATGAAGCACCTTCTCGTTTTGGTTGTAATAACTTTTACAAAGGTAGTTTAATGGATTTTGATATTGTTTACCAATTTGGAAAACTAGTCGATTTGTTAACTATTGAAATTGAAAATGTGAATCTGGACGCATTGGATAAATTAGAAGAAGAAGGATTACCAATATTTCCCTCTCCAAAAACACTTCGTTTAATTCAAAACAAAGGCAAACAAAAAGATTTGTATGTCCAAAATGATATACCAACATCAAAACATTTACGATTTGTAGGACTTGATGATTTAAGAAACAGTCTAGCCAAAGATGAATTAGAGTTCCCTTTTGTATGGAAAAGTGCCCAATTTGGTTACGACGGAAATGGTGTAAAAATATGTCGTTCTGCTTTAGATTTAGTAAAATTACCAGATGTAGAATGTATTGCAGAAGATTTGGTTCCGTTTAAAAACGAATTGGCTGTTATTGTAGCAAGAAGCTTTTCTGGAGAAATAAAAACCTATCCAGTAGTTGAAATGGAATTTCATCCAGAAGCCAATCAAGTAGAATATGTAATTTGTCCAGCTCGTATTGATGAAAAAGTGACTCAAAAGGCCCAAGAAGTTGCCTTAAAAGTATCAGAAACATTTAACCACGTAGGCTTATTAGCAGTTGAAATGTTTCATTCCGAAGACTCGGAAGGAAACGATATCATTTTGGTAAACGAAGTTGCTCCAAGACCTCATAATTCTGGTCATTACAGTATTGAAGCCAGTTATACTTCACAATTTGAAAATCATTTGCGAGCAATTTTAAACCTTCCACTAGGAAATACTGACAGCAAAGTAGCAGGAATCATGGTAAATTTAGTTGGTGAAGAAGGTTTTGAAGGACAAGTTGTTTATGAAAACATAAAAAAAATAATGGCAATTGATGGTGTAACTCCTCATATTTACGGAAAAAGAGAAACTAGACCTTTCAGAAAAATGGGCCATGTTACTATTGTAAATGAAAACATGAATGAAGCTCGAAGAATTGCTGAAGAAGTAAAGAACAGTATTAGAGTGGTTAGTGTTTAGTAGAGAGTGGTCAGTTTGAGTTGTTTTTTGTCATGCTGAACTTGTTTCAGCATCTTTAATTGGAGTTATACTTTTTTACTTAAATTTGTAAAAATTCAGTACATGAAAATTTCAAAGTTACATATAGAGCAATTTAGACATTTAGAAAACCTAGCATTTGATTTTACGTATCCAGAGGACTTTCATATAGTTGAAAAACGTGGAAAAGCCCTTGATAAAATATGTTTTATTGGTCAAAGTGCTACTGGAAAAACTGGGTTGTTGGAGTTGATAGAGCAATATCATTCAAATCTAAATAATTTAATAATTACTTCAGATTTAGAAAATAATCTCTACTTTTCCAATTCTGATTTTAATATAATAAAAGGAAATGTAAATTTTGTTTCAGAAAAAAAACAAATTTTCATTAGTAAAGATAAGCTTACATGTAAAAACGATATTGACACATATAATTATTCTTACATTGAAACTGGAAATTTTGATAGTTTTCTAAAAGATGAAGAAAAGAAGTTTTTATTTTATCTTAAATCTAATCTAATTTCTGATAGAAACATTGAAATATTTACTAAAAACCCTGTTGATTTATTTGAGAAATATCCTGGAATAGAAAATTTACGTGGATTAAAACATATTTATTCAAAATCTAATTCAATTATATTTGACGAAAATGTAAGTGCTGATTTGTGGTTATTAATATTGAATGAGATTTTAATATATCGTAAAAAATTCACTCAAAAGATGGCAGAACTTCTACATGAAGGATTACTTTCAAATCCAGATAAACTAAGTATAGAATTTAAAAAATGGCAAAAAGAAAATCCAAATAAAATAGAAAAATTTGCTAAGAAATTTAATCCAATATTAGAAAGATTAAATTTAGAAGTAGATTTAGTAAATACAGAATATGTTATTCCTATTGCAAATAAAAGAAATGAAGAAATAATTCCTATCCAAAACACTAGTACCGGAACAAAAGGATTATTACTTTCTTTTTTACCTTTATTCAAACTTGACTCCAAAGATTCGATTATCTTAATTGACGAACCCGAGCGTTCCTTATATCCAGATATGCAAATGGATTTGATGGACTATTATCAAAATTTAGCTCCAGAAGCACAATTTATAGTTGCCACACATTCTCCATTCGTGGCTGCTTCTTTTGAACCAGATGAACGTTTTATTTTATATTTTGATAACGAAGGAAAAGTAGCTGTAAGAAGAGGAAGCTCTCCTATAGGTGATGATCCAAATGATATGCTGAAAAATGATTTTGATATTAATTATTATAATAAATTTGGAGAAGAAGCTTATAAAAAGTATCTAAAACTAAAAGAAGATTTAGCAAATGAAAAAGACCCAACGAAGAAAAAAGAACTTTTATTAGAAACCGTTAAACTTGGTGATACTTATAATTTTTAAACATGAGAAGGATAATCAAAGATGAAAATTCAGAAATTGTCGCTCAAAATCTAAAATACACAGAAGGCAACTCTAATAATAATCAAACTATTTCAAAAATTCTATTCAATGAACAAAAAGGATTTTGTGCTTACACAGAAGAATATATTGGACGAGCTGATGCAAAAGATATTGAACATTTTAATCCTAATTTAAAAGGGACAGAGAATGATAATTATTCAAATTGGTTCTTAGTCAAACATCAATGGAATAAAGAAAAATCTTCAAAATGGGATAATTTTCAACCTATTTTATACCCAACTAATGAAAACTTCAATGGTAGAATTCTATATGACAATGGAGATTATAGAGTAGCCGATTCAAATGACATTGAAGCTTGTAATTTAATAAACCTCCTGAAATTAGATGATATTATTCTTGCAGATGAAAGAAAGAAGTATATTAGAAGAAAAAGAGATGAAATATCAAAATATGGTCTTTCAGAAACTGATTTTTTTGAAATATTAATTCAAGATGACTTAAAACAAATAGCTTATTTAAGAGCCATTCAAGCAGAATTCAATATTAACATCTGGGAAATGATTCCAAATCTTTAAATCAGGATGAAAACTGTAAAACATTTTTTTAAAATAAGTTTTTATGCGCTTGTAGTTTTATGTACAATTTCATTCATAATTATTTTATTGGAAATATTATTTTATTCTCAAATTAAAGAATTACCACAAATTAATATTGGAATACCTAAGGTTTTTTACATTTTCTCACCAAATGAAGAAATGAAGTATAGAACATTTTTAGAATGGAAGTATTTATTATTTGATTATTTAATCTTTTGGATAGTAGTATTTTTATATTTCCAACTCAAAAACAACTTTAAACTCTTAAACAATTTTAAACAACGTTAAACTAAATACAAAATGAGTAAAGTAGCCATAGTAATGGGGAGCATATCAGACATGCCAGTTATGCAAGGAGCCATAGACATTCTAAAAGAATTCAATATTGAAACCGAAGTGGATATTGTTTCTGCACATAGAACACCAGAAAAATTATTTGATTTTAGTAAAAATGCGCATAATCGTGGAATTTCTGTAATTATTGCTGGTGCTGGTGGTGCCGCTCATTTACCAGGAATGGTCGCTTCCATGTCTCCTCTACCTGTAATAGGTGTTCCTGTAAAATCTAGTAATTCAATTGACGGTTGGGATTCTGTTTTATCCATTTTACAAATGCCTGGTGGTGTTCCTGTTGCAACTGTTGCTTTAAATGGTGCAAAAAACGCTGGAATTTTAGCCGCACAGATTATTGGTAGTAGCGACAAAAAAGTTTTAGAAACAATTATCTCTTATAAAGAAAGCTTAAAACAAGCCGTTTTAAAAGCCTCAGAAAATTTGAAATAAAAAAAATCCCGATGCAAACAATAACATCGGGATAAAAATCTATTCACAATTAAGTGACAACTATAAAAAAAATTCAGTTTCAGGGACAAAAAGGTTTTATTTCAACATTTTTGCTGATACAAATATAATCACTTAATCGAATAAAGCAAACATTTTATCGGCAAATATTAATTATTTTTGAAAAAAAAGATTAACTCCTTGTTCTTGAGGTAAAAATCTCACAATTTGACGGTGTTTTTTTTAACATGTAACTATAAAAAAGGGATAAATTAGAAGTCTAAAGTTTACGCTATTTTTTAATTCTATAGTAGAAATCGTTATTTTTGAAAAAAAAATCCCGATGCAAACAATAACATCGGGACAAAAATCTATTTCACAATTAAGTGACAACTATAAAAAAAATTCAGTTTTGGTGGCAAAAAGAGTATCTATTCTGATAACTTTCCAACACAAATATATACACTTTATCGCAATAAACATACGTTTTACCGATGAAAAACTAATTCAAACGCGGGGATTAATTACAAAACACTAATAATCAGTATTTTAAAAATTTTATAAAAATAAAAAAATGACTATTCTAACAGAAAAATTCAATACAAAATACGCAACAGCTCCATTCTCAAAAATTCAAAATAAAGATTTTAAAGATGCTTTTATTCAATTAATTAAATCTTCTAAAGAAGAAATTAATCAAATTATAATTAATACCGAGAATCCTACTTTTAAAAATACTATTGAAGCTTTGGATTTTTCTGGAAACCAGTTAGATCGTGTGTCAAGTCTTTTTTTTAATTTAAATTCAGCTGAAACTTCAGATGAAATACAAAAAATAGCACAAGAAATTTCTCCATTATTAACAGAATTTAGTAATGATATAACTTTAAATGAAGACTTATTTAAGAAAGTAAAAAAAGTCTATGACATTAAAGACACTCTAAACTTATCAATTGAAGAACAAACCTTATTAGACAAGAAATACAAAAGTTTTGTAAGAAATGGTGCTTTATTAAATGAAGAACAAAAAAAGAAAGTAAGAGAAATTGACACTCAGTTAGCCAAATTAAAACTAACCTTTGGCGAAAATGTGTTAGCTGAAACCAATAATTACCAACTTCACATTACAAATGAAGATGACTTAAAAGGCTTACCAGAAGGAGCTAAAGAAGCTGCTGCTACATTAGCAAAATCAAAGAAAATAGACGGTTGGGTTTTTACACTAGATTATCCAAGCTATTTACCTTTTGTTACTTATGTTGAAAACCGTGCTTTAAGAAGAGAAATAAGTATAGCAGCAGGAAAAAAAGCTTTCCAAAATAATCAATTTGACAACCAAAATAACGTAAAAAAAATTGTGCGTTTACGTCACGAAAGAGCTAATCTTCTTGGATATCCAACACATGCTCATTTTGTTTTAGAAGAACGAATGGCTCAAAACCCTGATAAAGTGGTTTCCTTTTTAAATGATTTGTTAGCTAAAGCTAAACCCGCAGCTGAAAAAGAATTTTCAGAATTAACTTTTTTCGCTAAAGAATTAGATGGTATTGACCAATTAGAAAAATGGGACGGAGCCTATTATTCAGAAAAATTGAAACAAAAATTATTCAATTTAGATGATGAAAAATTAAAACCTTATTTTAAATTAGAAAATGTATTAAAAGGAGCATTTACCATTGCTGAAAAATTATATGGAATTACCTTTAAAGAAGTTTTTGATATAGATAAATACCATGAAGATGTGCAAACTTTTGAAGTTCTTGATTTTGAAGGAAATTTAGTTGCTCTTTTTTATACCGATTTTTTTCCTAGAAAAGGAAAACGAAATGGAGCTTGGATGACTTCTTATAAGTCACAATGGATAAAAGATGGAATAAATGAAAGACCACACATTTCAAACGTTTGTAACTTCACACCTCCTACTCCAACAAAACCTTCTCTACTTACTTTTAATGAAGTAACAACACTTTTTCATGAATTTGGTCATGGTTTACACGGTATGTTAGCAAACACTACTTACCCTAGTTTATCAGGAACATCTGTTTATTGGGATTTTGTGGAATTACCAAGTCAAGTTATGGAAAACTGGTGTTACGAACCAGAAGCCTTAGCTTTATTTGCTAAACATTATGAAACAGGAGAAATCATTCCACAAGAATATGTTGAAAAGATAAAAGAAAGTGCAAGTTTCTTAGAAGGTATAGCTACAATGAGGCAAATAAGTTTTGGACTATTAGATATGGCTTATCATGGAAAAGTACAATCTATTAAAGATATAAAATCATTTGAAGAACATGCATTTGAAAACACAAAATTATATCCAGATGTATCTGAAAATTGCATGAGTACTTCATTTTCTCATATTTTTCAAGGGGGTTATTCTTCAGGTTATTACAGTTATAAATGGGCAGAAGTTTTAGATGCTGATGCTTTTGCATATTTCCAAGAAAAAGGAATTTTCGACAAAGAAGTAGCTACAAAATTTAAAGAAAATGTATTATCAAAAGGAGGAACAGAGCATCCAATGACTTTGTACAAAAAATTTAGAGGACAAGAACCAAAACCAGATGCTTTGTTAAAAAGAGCAGGACTTATTGAATAAAAAATAGTAAAGAAGTATATTTACAAAAAATTAAGAAAAATGCAACACATTATAGATCGTTTTATAAGCTATGTAACTATCGATACAGAATCAGATCCAAATTCTAACACTACTCCAAGTACTGAAAAGCAATGGGATTTAGCCAATAAATTAGTAGATGAATTAAAAGCAATAGGGATGCAAGAAGTTACTATTGATGAAAACGCCTACATAATGGCAACTTTACCAAGTAATGTAGCACATGATGTTCCAACTATTGGATTTGTTTCTCATTTTGATACAACTCCAGATTTTACAGGTGCCAATGTAAAACCACAAATCATAGAAAATTATGATGGAAAAGACATTGTATTAAATGCGGACCAAAATATTGTTTTATCTCCAAGTTATTTTGAAGATTTACTACAATATAAAGGACAAACTATCATTACAACTGATGGAACAACGCTTTTAGGTGCAGATGATAAAGCTGGAATTACTGAAATTGTAAGTGCTATGGAGTATTTAATACAACATCCAGAAATTAAACATGGAAAAATTAGAGTTGGTTTTACACCTGATGAAGAAATCGGTCGTGGAGCACATAAATTTGATGTAGAAAAGTTTGGTTGTGCATATGCCTATACAATGGATGGTAGTCAAATAGGCGAATTAGAATATGAAAATTTTAATGCGGCTGGAGCCAAAATTACTTTCAAAGGAAAAAGCGTTCATCCAGGTTATGCTAAAGGAAAAATGATTAATTCTATGCTTCTTGCAAATGAATTTATTTCGGCTTTACCTGAAAATGAAGTTCCAGAAAGAACTACTGATTATGAAGGATTTTTTCACGTACATCATTTAAATGGAAGTATTGAAGAAACGGTTCTACAACTCATCATTCGTGACCATGACAAAGATCTTTTTGAAGCAAGAAAAGAATTAATTCATACCATTGCTTTAAAAATGAACAATCAATATGCAAAACAATTTGGTGAAGACATTTGCATCGCAGAAGTCAATGATCAATATTATAACATGCGTGAAAAAGTAGAGCCTGTTTTCCACATAGTAGAAATTGCAGAACAAGCTATGAAAGAACTAGGCATTACACCTATTATAAAACCAATTAGAGGTGGAACAGATGGTTCGCAATTATCGTATAAAGGATTGCCTTGCCCTAATATTTTCGCAGGCGGACACAATTTTCATGGAAAATATGAATATGTGCCAGTAGAAAGTATGGTGAAAGCCACTGAAGTTATTGTAAAAATTGCTGAATTAACAGCAGTACAATAAAACATTCTTTTTTTTAACATTCGTAATCAAAATTATATGAGAATAGTTATATTCTATTTATTTGTTTTTTTTACGCTATTAACCTACTCCCAAGAGGAAAAACATAATCTTACAAAAGACGATTATTTAATTCTTCAAGATAAAGCTAGGAGCTATCAATACACAAATATTGATAGCTCCTTTTTCTATTTAAACAAAATAGAAAAGTCTTCTAATTACACACATAAAGCCTTTGCTAACGCAATGAGAGGTTATTTATACCAATTAACAAATGACAGTATAAAATCTAAAAAAAGCACTTTAATTTCATACCAATATTTAAATAAGGTTTCAAACTCTGAAGAAAAAACTAGATTAAAAGCCTATTTATTGAACTTTGAAGGCTTATGTTATTGGGAAAGATTTCAAATTAAAAAGGCATTAGAAAAATACAATCAAGGAAAAAAACTTGCTAAAAAAATTAATGATGTCCCTCAAATAATCAAATTCAATTCTAACATTGCATTAGTTATTGGAGAAATGGGAAATCTAAACTCTGAAATAAAAACCTTAAAATCTTCTTTAGATTTTATCAAAAACAACGAATATTTATTTCCTCAAAATGAATATTTACCAATGATTAGCAACACCTATTTGACAATTTGCAATAGTTATGTCAGAAAATTCAAAGAAACGAATGAAGACAAAAAGGTATTAGATTCTGCGATAGTTTTTTGTAAAAAAGCGATACATCATGCTGAAGAAAAAAGCTATTTAAAACTAAATACCCTATTAACATTAGGTGATATCTATGTATTAAAAAATGATTTAGAAAAGGCAAAAAAAATATATTTAAGCGCAAACGTCATTGCAAAAGAATCTAATTTTTTGGTAACTTCCATTTTAATTTCAAATAAAATTGGCAAACTGTTCTATACTGAAGAAAAACTTAAAGAAGCACTCCTCTTTTTCAATAAAGCAGATTCTATATATAAAATAAATCGCCCTAAAAATGAGTATTTTAATGAATATCTAGAAGCAAATTATTATTTAACTAAACTATATTACAAACTAGGAGATAGAAATAAAGTCATTTTACATTCTGAAATTTATTTGAAAAACTACCTCACTAAAAATAAAGAAAACAAGTTTTTATCAGATGATGAAACGTTGAAAAATGAGGTTGAAAATTTAAAAAAAGAAACTGTTTTTGAAAAAAGAATACAAATAGTATCTTATATTGCTCTAGTAGTATTACTTTTAGTATTGGTTTTCTTTGTCATCAAAAACAGAAAAGAAAGTGTCCAACAAAACCAAGAAATAAAAGCTATAGTTTCCGAAAACAAGACAACTATTCAAGAAATTCAAAAACTGGAACAACTTAGCGTAAACAAAAAAGAAAAGACTAAAACACTTTTAAAAATTGATACTAAAAAAGAAGAAACGTTACTAAAAAAACTCAAACAATTAGAAAAGGAACAATTATTCTTAAGTAAGGATTTTACGCAACGATTAGCAGCAAAAATAATAAAAACAAATACTACCTATTTATCCTTTATTGTTAACAAACATTTTCAAAAGACATTTGGAGAATATACAAACGATCTAAAAATTGATTATGTAGTAAAGGAAATGAAAAGCAATGCTACCTATAGAAAATATACTACACAAGCTATTGCTGAAAGTGCTGGTTTTAAAAGTGCTATCTCATTTAGAAAATCATTTAAAAACAAAATTGGAAAAACACCTATTGAATTTATAAAAGATTTAAATAATTTATAAAAACCATAATGACAAAATAATATCTATATGAAATTTTATCACCTTCTAGCTATACTATTTGTATTCAATTATGGATTTTCACAAAGTGAAACATATTTATCTAAAGAAGCATATGAAGAACTACAAGTTTTAGCAAAAACGAGTATTTATGTAAATATGGATAGTTGTTTCTATTATGTAAACAAAATTGAGCAATCAAAAAACCCTATCCATAAAGCATTTGCAAATGGAACAAAAGGCTATTTATATCAATTAGAAAATGATAGTATTAAATCCAAAGAGGCACTACAAAAATCTTATTTATATCTAAACAAAGTCTCACAATCTAAAGAAAAACTACAATTAAAAGCTTATTTATTAAATTGTGAAGGTCTATCCAACTCAGATAGATATAACTTAAAAATAGCATTAGATAAATTTCAACAGGGTAAAAAAATAGCAGAAGAAATTGGAGATTTAGTTCAAGTATTAAAGTTCAATTCTAATATTGCTTCAATTAATATAGATATTGGCAACTATAATGCTGCTATTTCCATTCATCAAGAATCAGCAAATTTTCTAATCAAAAATCCAGATTTATTCCCAAAAAAAGAATATGAATTTTTACTAGCGAATACCTTTGTAAGTATCAGTAATTGCTATCAATCTAAATATGAGTTAGTAGAAAAAGAAGCAAAGTTAATTGACTCAGCTGTTATTTATTCTGAAAAAGCATTAGAAAAGATAGCAAACAATAGTGTTTTAAGAGTTAAAACATTATCAAATTTAGGAAATATTCAGTTTCTAAAGAAAAATTATGACAAAGCAAGTAAAGCTTATTTGGAAGCGTTAGCAATCTCTAAAAAAAATGCTATAACAACACAAAACTTACTACTAACGTATAATTTAGGCTATCTAAATTTTGAAATTGGTCAGTATAAAAAATCATTGCTTTATTTCAAGAAAGTTGATTCTATATGGAATGCAAATAAAAACAAGAAAATAACTAATGAATATTTATCTTCTAATTATTATCAAACAAAAATCTATAAATATTTGAAGGATGATACCAACTTTTTAAAACACTCCAAAATATATTTACAAAACGTAGATCAATTTGAAACCTTTGAATCTAAGCTATTAGAAGAGACTTTAGATGTAAATAATAATTTAAAAAATAAAAACTTAAAGAAGGAAATTTTACAATTAAACGAAAAATATAGAACGAACTCACTGATTGAAAAAGTAATTTATTTGTCCAGTATTTGTACTATTCTAATTCTATTGTTTTTATTAATAAAGAAAAGAAAAGAAAAGGAAAAAAATAAAATAAAATCCGCTAATCTTATTCAAGAATACAAAATCAATATTGAAAACAAAAAGAAATTAAATCAAAAAATAGAAAAAGAAAATACAAATAAAGAGACTAAAAAAATAAGTATTGATGATGAAAAGGAAAACGAAATAGTAGATTTATTAGAAAAACTAGAAAGTAAGAATAAGTTCCTTAATCATGACTTTACTCAGGAATATGTTGCAAAAAAAATAAAAACAAATACTACCTATTTATCTTTTGTTGTAAACAAAAGATTTGGAAAATCATTTAATGACTACATCACCGATTTGAAAATAAATTACGCATTGAACGAAATGATTACAAATGAAACCTATAGAAAATTAAGCTTACAAAAAATAGCGGATAGCGTAGGTTATAAAAGCACCACTTCCTTTAGAAAATCCTTCATTAAAAAAACAGGTATTCCTCCAACTGAATTTCTAAAAAACCTTAATTAATCCGAAGTGCTATTTTTATATTCTCTTCCTTTTTTTTCACCAATTTATTTTTAAAGTAGATGATACTTTTATATGAAAAGCTATAAAAACCAAAGAATAAATAGCTGTATTTAAAATACATTAAACACTTTAACGTATTTAAAAAACACCGAAACAATTTGTAAATTTTCTTTTTTGAATTTACAAATTGTTTCGGTGTTTTCTTTTATCCCTATCAACACGTCAATATCTTTAACAAAGTTTTAAGAAACCAAATTATTTTTTAATTCCTTTCAAACACAAACAAAAAACAAATTATTATGAACACAAAAAAATTATTTATTTCATCCATTTTGATGTTGTTTTTGACAAATCTAAAAGCACAAGAGCTTATGATTTCAAGTCAAAAAGGCATAATGAGTTATGACACTAAAGAAAAAAAAATAAAGAAAAAAACAGAGCGTAAATTCAATTTAGACTACAACAATCAAAAAGTTATTTATGTTGACCAATTAGCCTATCATGTTGATCAAATTTCACCAGAATTAAAAGAAAAAAAAGGATACGACTTCTTTCAAGGATTACAAAGTCCGTTTGATTCAAAAATTTGGATTTATATGGAACGAGAAGAAATTGGCGGAAGTTTCATAATTAACAAACTAAATATTTCTTCCTTAACTAGCAAATCTTTGGTAAACATTAAAAATGAAGACCGAAAAAAACTAGCTTATAAACCAATTGCTTGGAGTAACAATCCAAGTGAGATATACGTTGAAGGACTTTACCTAGACAGCGCTGAAGAGCACGAAGGCATTTGGTTGTTAAATATCGAAAATGGCACTCTAAAACCTGTTAACCTTCCATTTAAATTAATGAGAACACCTATCTTATCACATGATAGAAACGTATTTTATGGTGTAGGCACTTTAGATACTGAATTCAATATTTTACATGGAAATACAGACATTCTATTTGCTTATAACCTAACAACCCAAAAAGAAGTTATTCTTATTCAAGATAAAGGAGAATCATTTATTTTAAATGGATGGGAAGACGATTTAAATAACAAATCCGCAAACCACAACCAAGCTAGAGCTTCATCAATCGATTATTATTTACCTTGGGATTTTAATAAAGAATTATGTGTTTCAAGACATGGAACACCTGCACCAAGCGGATTAAATAATAATGTTGGTGTTTGTAATATCTTTAGACCTGGAGGTCAACATGGATATGCTGCTATAGATTTTGCGACTTCACAAAACAGTAATGATAATGTAAGAGCTGCTGCAAGTGGAACTATTTCTTTTGCTGGAATAAGCGGCAGTCTATCTTCTGGTTATGGAAGATTAGTAATAATTACTCATAGTGATGGTACAAGAACGTATTATGCTCATAATTCATCTATACTGGTAAGTCAAGGACAATCCGTTACTCAAGGTCAGGTTATTGCAAGAGAAGGAACAACTGGAGGATCTACTGGAGACCATATTCATTTCGAATGGAGAGCTGCTGGAGGAAATGCATCTACAATTGGTAGTTTTAAAGATATTGGACAACCACGTGTTGATAATAGGTATCGTTCAAACAATACCACAACTCCTGCAAACACACCTGTTCCGGTTTCACCTGCAAATGGAGCAACTAACTTATTATTACCTATCAACTTTACCTATACTTCTCCTGTTAACGCAGGTGCTTTTAGAATACAAGTTTCAACTTCAAATTCCGGATGGACAGCTGCTAATGGTTTTACATCAAATACAGCT